>DASQGJ010000024.1:0-200678 GCA_035632675.1 Candidatus Dormiibacterota bacterium | reverse complement strand
GGCTCGATAAGGACCCGGCGGCGCTGGAAAGGGCAAGGGCGGTCTTAGGTCTTAGGTCTTCGGTCTTCGGTAAAGCCGGCGACCCACAGCCTAAGACCCAAGACCTAAGACCTGATTGGCCGAAGATCACGCTGCTGCACCAGTCGTTTGCAGAAGTGGCCAACGACCAACGACCAGCGACTATCGACGGTTTGCTCGCCGACCTTGGCGTCAGCAGCCTGCAGCTAGACGACGCGGCGCGCGGATTCAGTTTTCAGGCGGATGGGCCTCTTGATATGCGGATGGACCCGCACTCGGAGCGCACCGCCGAACAAGTGGTAAACCACCTCGACGAGCGACAGCTTGCCGATGTGATTTACGAATTCGGAGAGGAAAGGAGGTCGCGGAGAATCGCCAGAGCCATTTGCCGGTCGCGGCCGATACACACTACCGCACATCTTGCGGATGTCATATCAGCCGCGGCCCGGCCAATGAATCAGGCTGAACGCAGAATTCATCCCGCGACGCGCACCTTCCAGGCACTCCGAATCTTCGTAAACCGCGAACTGGACGATCTGAAGGCGCTGCTCGCAGCAGCGCCCAAGATTCTGAAGCCCGGTGGACGCGTGGTGGTGATCAGCTTTCATTCGCTGGAAGACCGCATCGTCAAAGATGCTCTCCGCGAAGGGGCTCAACAAGGCTTCTTCAGTCTGCTGACCAAGAAGCCGGTTACAGCAACGGAAGAAGAGAGCGATCGCAACCCGCGTTCCCGCAGCGCAAAATTGCGGGCCGCGGAAAGAATTTAGGCTTCCGGCTCTCGGCGTTCGGCTTTCGGACCCGAGATGAGCGGAAGCCGAAAGCCGAAATGCGATAGCCGGCTTATAAACGTTTAGCTCCGGAAAACCTGCCGGAGTTCCCGGCATTAGCTGTTATGGCAGTGCCGGGCCTTAGAGATCAGGTTCAGTAAGCACGACCGGGCCAATGCGGACAAAGATCCGCTGGGGCGGGCAGGAAAAGCGGCGTCGGACCTCAGACGCCGGACTTCGGCAAGAAACAGCCGAGGGCTGAAGTCGGAGGTCCGAGGTCAGGTTTTACCGGGTTCCGTGGTAGGAATCCATTTTGAGGTTGCACCAAATGTACACAGGCACACTGATCAGCGATTTGATGAACACGGCCGAACGGGTCGGATCATTGGCAGACCAGAAAATACAAGAGGAACTGCACGAGATTTTTGCGATGCAGATCCCAGTCACCGAAAACGATCGGGCATACCAGGGAGCGGCATAAATGGCGGCAGCGGCGGCAACAATTCGCATCGCGGTTCCGGCAGCAGACCGGCGGCCATTCTGGACCGGCACGCCCGAGATCTACTTCTCCAAGGCCATCGACAATTCACGCCTCGTGAAAGTCGAAGACCCGCGGCGCAACCGCGAGATGAAGCAGTTCGGCACCGCCATGGCATTTTTGTTTCTACTCGTCTTCACCTATGCCTGGCAGCACTTCAAGGCCATCGAATACGGATACCAGATCGAATCCTCCAAGCGCGAACTGGCGACCTTGACGGACATGAATCACGCCCTGCGCCTGGAAGACGCTTCGTTGCGCGACCCGGAACGAATCGATCTCCTGGCCCGCCGCATGGGCCTGGTTCCGCCGGAACCGGGTCAGGTGATCCGCATGGAGGGAAGCGGCCCAGAAACGCAAGGCCCAGTCATGGCGAGCGCCGCCCCAGTGATGGTGGTAGCGCAATAAGGCTTGTGTAGGGGCGGACGCCTTCGTCCGCCCGCCGAGCAACGCTCGGCTGGTTTTGGCGGCGGCCTGTCAGTAACGAGGCCGCCAAAGTTGTCTGTGGACTTTTTGAGTTTGTCATCCTGAGCGAAGCGAAGGACCTATGCAATCTGCCGGCAGCAGCGGAGCTGCCGACGAGTCCATAGATCCTTCGGCCCGCCAAAAACGCGGTCCTCAGGAAGACAAGCAGTAGAGAGCAGCGATCATGGCGACCTCTAACTCCACTTCCGCCAAGAATTCCCGCCTCTACCTCCTGGGCGCGATCCTCGCCCTCTGGTGCGTAGCCATCTGCGGCCGTCTGATCTACCTGCAAGTCTTCAGCTACGGAAAATTCGTCAAGCAAGCCGGACACCAGCAGCAGCGCGCCATCCCGCTCGCCGCCAAGCGCGGCGTCATCTACGACCGCGCCGGCCACGAGTTAGCCATGTCGGTGATGGTCGACTCCGCCTTCGCCGTCCCCACAGAAGTCAAAGATCTGCAGACAGCCGTCGCCCTCATCACCCGCATCACCGGCGATGACTACAACGTCGTCCTCGCCGATTGCCGCGCGCACAAGACTTTCTGCTGGGTCGCGCGCAAGGCCAGCGACGAAACCATCGAGCGCATCAATTCCCTGAAGCTGCAAGGCATTCACTTTCAGAAAGAGCCCAAGCGCTTCTATCCCGCGCGTGATCTCGCCGCCCAGGTCCTCGGATCTGTCGGAATGGAAGACTCCGGCCAGAGCGGCATCGAGCATGAGTTCGATGACCAGCTCCGCGGCCGCGCCGGAAAGATGTTCATCTCCGTCGACGCCCGCAAACAGTGGTTCTCCGACGTCGAAACTCAGCCCGACCCCGGCGACAACATCGTCCTAACGATCGACAAGAACATCCAGTACATCGCCGAAAAGGAACTCGAGCAGGCGATGCACGATACGCAGGCCATCTCGGGCACCGTCATCGTCGAGAACCCGCACACTGGAGAAATCCTCGCCCTCGCGAACCGCCCTACCTTCAATCCAAATCTCCGCAAGCAGATCACTCCCGGTGCTCTCACCAATCGCGCCGTCAGCTACGTCTACGAGCCGGGCTCCACATTCAAGCTGGTCACGATCTCCGCCGCGCTGGAAGAAAAGGTCACCAATCCTAACGAACTCTTCGACTGCCAGATGGGATCGATCGTCTACAACGGTATGCGCATCCGCGACTCCAAGCCGCACGGGATTCTCCCCGTCTGGGGAGTGCTTGCCGAATCGAGCGACGTCGGATCGATCAAGATCGCGCTGCGCTTAGGCGAAGACCGCTTCTACAAATACATTCGCGCCTACGGATTCGGACAACAGACCGGCATCGAACTCCCCGGCGAAACCCGCGGCCTCACCAAGCCGGTGAGCCGCTGGTCGAAAGTCTCCATCGCCGCCATCTCCATGGGGCAGGAGATCGGCATCTCGCCGCTCCAGTTATCGGGTCTGGTTTCGACCTTCGCCAACGATGGCGTCTGGGTCGCCCCGCGCATCGTCGCCGGAACCGTGCAGCCGCAAGGCACGCCGCAGACGGTCGCATTCCACCCCGGCGCCGCGCACCGCGTCATCTCGTCCTACACGGCTGCCGAGATGCGTTCCATGATGCAAAAGGTCGTCCTCGAAGGCACCGGCCGCAAAGCCATTCTCGAGGGCTACACCTCGGCCGGAAAAACAGGCACGGGGCAGAAAGTCGATCCGGCGACGGGCGCATATTCGAAAACAAAATATGTCGCGTCTTTTGCTGGATTCGCTCCACTGAACAACCCGCAGATTGTAGTCGCCGTAATTCTCGATTCGGCAGTAGGTCTGCATCAGGGAGGCCAGGTCTCCGCCCCAGTCTTCCGCCGCATCTCGCAGCAGGTTCTCGAATACCTGCACGTCCCGCACGACCTCCCCTTGGCGCCCAAGCATCAACTCTTGCTAGCGCAAGCCAAAGTAAAAGACAAAGACCTGGATGAAGGCACGCCGGACCACCCAGGACAGCCGTTAGAAACAGCCGAAGTAAATGAATCGGCGAAGCCGCAAAGTGTGGCGCGGGCACTTCTGCCCGCGACTGCCAAAAGCGAAACGAATGTAGTCCAAGCGGCAATGCGTGAAGCTGTACTTGCGACCCCTCAGACAACCCGGCCGAAGTCCCCAGAGCCCGCGCCCGCAGCCCCATCAAAGCTGCCCTCCACCGGCACCGTAGTCCTCGACGTGGAGCAAGGCGGCATCGAAGTTCCGTCGTTTGTAGGCAAGACATTCCGCGGCGCAGTAGAAGCCGCCCAGGACGCCGGCCTCGAACTAGAAGCCGTAGGCAGCGGCCTGGCCCGCCAACAATCCCCCGCAGCCGGAACCCACGTCCCCGCCGGCTCGCGCGTGACCGTCCAATTCGGCAGATAAGTTTTCCCCGGTGCTCCTCCGTGCCTCCTGTGGTGAGTTCCGGTCGTTTGACCCGCCGAAAAACCGCGTGATACGGTAATCAGTCACACCATCTCTGGCAGCCAGCCCTGCTACGTTGATTGAGGTTCATTTTGTCGTTGGTTGAGGCGCCCGCCATCCGCAAAACTGCGCTGAACGCCGTCCATCGCCAGATGGCCGCGAAGATGGTGGAGTTCAATGGCTGGGACATGCCCGTCGAATATCCCGCGTCGATTGGCTGCGGCATCATCAACGAGCACATGGCCGTGCGCACCGGTGTCGGCATCTTCGACGTCAGCCACATGGGCGACATCCGCCTCGCCGGCCCGCAAGCCCTGGCCGCCGTTCAGCACATTTCGATGAACGACGCATCGAAGCTCGCCATCAGCCAGGCGCAGTACTCCGCGCTGCTCTATCCGCAGGGAACTTTCGTTGACGACGTCATCGTCCACCGCCTGGGCGAAGACGAGTACCTGCTGGTCATCAACGCCGGCACCCGCGAGAAAGATTTCAACTGGGTGCACGACAATACGCGTCAGTTCGACTGCGCAGTCGAGAACTTGTCGGATGATTTCACGCAAATCGCCATCCAGGGCCCGAAAGCGGTCAATCTCCTGCAAAAGCTGACCGACAAAGACTTAAGCGCGGTGAAGTTCTACTGGGTGACGCGCGGCAAGCTGTGCGGCCTGCCCAACATTCTTATGGGACGCACCGGCTACACCGCCGAAGACGGATTCGAAATCTACATCCCCGCCGACGAAGAAACCAGCGCCCGCGTCTGGAACGAAATCCTCGCCGCCGGCAAGGAATTCGGCGTAGTCCCTTGCGGTCTCGGCTCTCGCAACACTCTGCGCCTCGAGGGCAAGCTCCCACTCTATGGCCACGAGATTTCCGATACCATCAATGTCTGGGAAGCGGGCCTCGACCGCTTCTGCAAAATGGAAAAAACCGAGTTCATCGGCCGCGAGGCGTTAGAAAAATCTAAAGCCGCAGGCGCAAAGCGCGTTCTAGTCGGCCTGGAAATGATCGACCGCGGCATCGCCCGCGACGGCTACAAGATTCTCAACGATTCGGGCGCCGAGATCGGCTACGTCACCAGCGGATCTCCTGCCCCATTCCTGAAGAAGAACATTGCGCTGGCGTACGTGCCAATCGAGCACTCAGCCGTAGGTGCAAGAGTAAAAGTAGAGATTCGCAATCAGGGAGTCGGAGCCGCAGTAGTGCCGACCCCATTTTACAAGCGCCCGAGAAAGTAGCCAGAAGTTCTAGTTTTGAAAGGGCGCGGCTTAAAGCCGCGCCGTCAGATGCGAAAAATGATCGCGGCTTTAGCCGCTGAGGTAGCAGCCAGGAGCTAGAAGCTTTTATGCCCTATCCCGCAGATCGCAAATACACCAAAGAACACGAATGGATCCAGGTTGCCGGCAACGCCGCGACGATCGGCATTACCCACTACGCCCAGGAATCCCTCGGCGACATCGTCTTCGTTGAGACTCCGAAAGTCGGCGCCGAACTAACCGCGGGTAAGACGTTCGGCACGGTCGAGTCGGTGAAGGCGGTTTCGGATCTTTTTGCCCCGGCCTCCGGCACCGTCACCGAAGTCAACGCCGACCTGGCCACCTCGCCCGAAAACGTAAATAAAGACGCCCACGGTTCCTGGATGGTCAAGATGACCCTGAAGAACCCGAGCGAACTCGACAGTCTTCTCTCAGCCGCCGACTACGAAAAATTTGTAGCCGAAGAAGCCGGACACTAAGAACTTGACCTCAGCTTTCAGACCGCAGACCCCAGCCATCCCGTGCAGTAGTCCGAAGTCCGAGGTGCGAGGTCTGACGCCCGACGCCCAACGCCTGACGCCCCATGCGCCAGTCCAATTGACCGCGAACCTCATCTATATAAATTCCTATGCGCTATTTACCTAAATCTCCCGCCGACCGCGAAGCCATGCTCAAAGCAATCGGCCTCCGCTCAGTCGACGATCTTTTCGCCCCCATCCCCGCCGAATACCGCCTGACCCGCGACCTGAACATCCCGCGCCAGATGGCCGAATCGGAAATCGTCGACTTCTTCCGCCAGCGTTCCCGCGAGAACGGCGACGGATACACCAGCTTCCTCGGCGCTGGAGCCTACTTTCACTACCGCCCCGTCATCATCGACAGCCTGATTTCGCGCGGCGAGTTCCTCACCGCCTACACGCCCTACCAGGC
Organism: Candidatus Dormiibacterota bacterium; assembly: GCA_035632675.1. GTDB lineage: Bacteria > Acidobacteriota > Terriglobia > Terriglobales > Acidobacteriaceae > Sulfotelmatobacter. Next base: position 194,306 of record DASQGJ010000024.1, on the reverse strand, counting down.
CGAAATCTCGCAAGGCACGCTGCAATCCATTTTCGAATTTCAGACGATGATCTGCGAACTCACCGGCATGGAGGTCGCCAACGCCTCCATGTACGACGGTTCCACGGCCGCCGCCGAGGGCGTGATGATGGCCGTCCGCCTCACCGGACGCCGCTCGGTTGTCGTCGCCCGTAGCCTGCATCCGCAGTATCGCGAAGTGCTCGCGACCTACGCGACCCATCAGGGCATGCCACTCTCGCTCGTGAACTTTGGCGTGGACGGACGCATCAACCTGAAAGAACTCGAAAACTCCATCACCCCCGAGACCGCCTGTGTCCTCGTGCAGTCCCCAAATTTCTTCGGCACCATCGAAGACGTCAACGCCATCGCCGAGATCGCTCACAAGCATGGAGCCATGCTGGTCGTCTCCATCGCCGAGTCCGTCTCGCTCGGCATCGTCGAGCCGCCGCGCCAGGCCGATGTCATCGCCATGGAAGCACAGTCCTTCGGCGTCCCTCTCGGATTCGGCGGCCCCTACTGCGGCGTCATCGCCACCCGCGAAAAATACGTGCGCCAAATGCCCGGACGCTTGGTCGGACAAACCGTCGACAAACAGAGCAAGCGGGGATTCGTCCTGACCCTCGCTACCCGCGAGCAGCACATCCGGCGAGAGAAGGCCACGTCGAATATTTGTACGAATCAAGCCCTGGTCGCGCTCATGGTCAACATCTTCATGACCGTCTATGGCAAGGTCGGCTTGAAAGAGTTGGCGAAACAAAATCTGGCCAAGACCGCCTACGCCGCCAGCCAGTTCTCCAAACACGGCAAACTGTTGTTCGCGACCTCGCCGCGCTTCAACGAATTCGTAGTCCAAACCAGCGAAGATCCTTACGCCATCAACAGCCGCTTGCTGGGACACAAAATGGTCGGCGGCCTGCCTCTGCAGAAGTTCTATCCCGAACTGGGCAACGCGGCCCTGTGGTGCTGTACCGAACTCACTACGCGCAGCGCCATCGATACAGCCGTCGGCCTGGTCGCCGAGAGCGAGCGCTCCGTGCGATCGGCCAAAGAAGAAGTGGAAGAGGTAGCGCGGTGATTACCGGGAACGAATTGGCCTGCCCGTCTTGTGCGGGCACCGGAGAGTGTGCAAGTTGTTACGGAAGCGGCACGAACACACATCTGAACGAAACGGAACCTAAATGCCGCAGTTGTAACGGAACTGGCAAATGTTCGCAATGTCTGGGCTCGGGCAAAAGCTTCGGGCTCGGATCCGACATAATCGACATTGGACTTAACAAACTATGAAGCACATGACCCGCAAAGCCACGCGCCACGTCAATCAGAACGAAGGCCTCATCTTCGAAAAGTCCTCCCCCGGCAAAGCTGCGTGGAAGTTGCCCCCGCTCGACGTCCCTGAAGTTGACACCACGGCGCTTTTAGGTTCGTCCGAAAGAGAAGACCTCGGCAATATGCCCGAAGTGAGCGAGATTGAAATCATCCGCCACTTCACGCGCCTTTCCACGTGGAATTACGCCATCGATCTGGGCATGTATCCTCTCGGCTCCTGCACCATGAAGTACAACCCGCGCGTCAACGAAGCGGTCGCGCGCGTCGAAGGCATCGCCAACGGCCATCCCTACCAGCCCGAGAAAATTTCTCAGGGCGCGCTGCGCATCATGCAGACGCTCAGCGAATGCCTCATCGAAATCACCGGCATGGACGCCATCACGCTCCAGCCCGCCGCCGGAGCCCACGGCGAGATGACCGGCCTGCTGATGGTCCGCGCCTATCACCAGTCCAAAGGCAACGCGCGCAAGAAGATTCTGATCCCAGACTCCGCTCACGGCACCAACCCGGCCACAGCGGCCATGGTGAACTACGCGGTAGAAAATCTGAAATCGGATTCCCGCGGCATGGTCGACATCGCCTCGCTCGAGTCGCAGATGAACGAGGACGTCGCCGCCCTGATGCTCACCAACCCCAACACCCTCGGCGTCTTCGAGCAGGACATCCACAAAATCGCCGACATCCTGCACGCCAAAGGCGGCCTCCTCTACATGGACGGCGCCAATATGAACGCGCTCGTCGGCAAAGTCCGCCCCGGAGACTTCGGCGTCGATGTCATGCACCTGAATCTGCACAAGACGTTCTCCACGCCCCACGGCGGCGGAGGCCCCGGCTCCGGGCCAGTCGCGATCAAGAAAGCTCTAGAACCGTTCCTCCCGACGCCTGTCGTCATCACCAAGCCCGACGGCACACTTTCTTTCGACTACAACCGACCGCACTCGGTCGGCCGCGTCCGCGCCTTCTACGGCAATTTCGGAATGTTCGTTCGCGCCCTCGCCTACATTCAGGCCAACGGCCCCGACGGCCTCCGCCAGACCACCGAGGACGCTGTTCTCAACGCCAACTACATCCGCAAAGGCCTCGAAGGTGCGTTCGATCTTCCGTACTCCACGCCCACGATGCACGAGGTCGTCTTCAGCGACAAACTGCAGGCGAAAAAAGGCGTCCGCACCATGGACATTGCGAAGCGCCTCATCGACTACGGATTCCACCCGTACACGACAGCCTTCCCGCTGATCGTCCCCGGCGCCCTGATGATCGAGCCCACCGAAAGCGAATCGAAAGAAGAAATGGACCTCTTCGTCGAAGCCATGAAATCAATCGCCGAAGAAGTAGAAGAAGACCCGCAAACAGTCCTCGACGCCCCGCACACGACGCGAGTCTCCCGCCTCGACGAAACCGCCGCCGCGAGGAAGCCGATCCTGCGCTGGAAGCCAGCCTGAGTCCAGGGTGGCGAGCCGCTTTCGTTTTGAGACAGCTGTTAAACGTGGCATACACTTTGGTGGCCCTGTGTGAGCCACACGAGCGGGGGACGGAAAGGGCGGTATCCTAGGTGCTGTCAGCGATCAACCTCGGCGTGATAGCGTTTCTCACTTTGGTAGCTATCTGGCTATTCTGGCGAAGAGGTGAAGCTCACGACCGCGCCTTCTTGGCTGTTGCCAGCTTGGTATACGTAGCAATAATGTTTGCAACCATGTGGAAGTTTGGCACAGGAAGAGAAGGCGAGTTGATAGGTTCGCTGCTGCTGGAGACAACCGGGTTCCTGTTCGTCGCACTCTCAAAGAGGATGAAAGGAAATTCAAAGTAGCCCTCTGCCTGATTCCAGATTTCAGTTGATTGCAATTTGAAAATTGGCCAGTGGCTCATCCCGTGCACTGTTCTACGGGATATTTTCCGCGCCCTCGGCGAATCCTCTGCGACCTCTGCGGTTAAGTTTTTTTTTCGCCAGTCCGCGGTCTGCAATCTGTAATCTAAAATCACCAATCTGAAATCCCCGGTGACTACCGTGCTCCCCGCACCTGTGTTCCCTCTGTGTTCCCCAGTGGCCCTGTGGTTAAATCTTTGTATTGCCCCCGAAAACAAAACCAACACTCGAGACAAAGCCGGGCCTATTCACATCCGCTGAGAAGCGCAATCCGGTCGTCTGCCTTCTGCTGGCCGTAATCACCTTGGCCCTCTACAACCCAGTCAACCGTCACCCCTTCGTCAACTACGACGACGACCGTTACGTCACCGAGAACCCCCACATCCGTCAGGGCCTGACCGCCGACGCGATCGCGTGGTCGTTGACGTCGACCGAACAAGCCAACTGGCATCCCCTCACCTGGATGTCCCACGCCCTCGACGTTTCCCTCTTCCGCCTCAATCCTGCCGGACACCACCTCATCAGCGTCCTCCTCCATATCGTCAACGCATGCCTGCTGTTCCTGCTCCTGATGTGGGCCACCAATCGCCTCGGGCCCGCGTTGTTCGTCGCCGCGCTGTTCGCCCTGCATCCCATCAACGTCGAATCCGTGGCGTGGATCGCCGAACGCAAAAACGTTCTCTGCACTCTGTTCTTCTTCCTGACGCTCTGGGCCTACGGATGGTACGCGCAAAAGCCAGGCTGGAAGCGCTATCTCGTCGTCTTCACTCTCTTCGCTGCCGGACTCGCCTCGAAGCCCATGGTGATCACGCTCCCCTTTGTTCTGCTGCTCCTCGACTACTGGCCCCTCGATCGGGCCAAAGATCGGGCAATGCCGCCCTGGTCCCGCCTCGTCCTTGAAAAACTCCCGCTCTTCGCGCTCTCCGCCGCCAGCGCCATCATCACCATGCAGGCGCAGCAGGCCGGAGGCGCCGTCCGCTCCGTAACGGAATTCTCCTTCGGCGTCCGGATCGCCAACGCCATCTACGCCTACGCGATGTATCTCTGGAAAATGCTCTGGCCCGCGCGCCTGGCGCCTCTTTACCCGCATCCCGGAGACTCTCTCAGCGCCGCGCGAGTGCTGCTCGCCGCAGTAGTTCTGCTCGCCATCACCGCCGTCGTCTGGAAATTCCGCGAAAAACCCTACCTGCTCGTCGGATGGCTCTTCTTCCTGGGCACGCTCGTTCCCGTGATCGGCCTCGTCCAGGTCGGAGAAGCCGCCATGGCCGACCGCTACGCCTACATCCCGCTGATCGGCATCTTCATGATGATCGCCTTTACCCTCGATGATTGGGCGCAGCAGAAAAAGTTGAACTGGCCTCCGGCAGTCGCCGCGGTTGCCGTCGCGATCGCTCTAGTACTCGCCACCCACCGCCAGATCGGCTACTGGCAGACCAACGAATCTCTCTGGGCGCACGCCCTCGCCGTCACCGAAAACAACTTCATCGCGGAAGACAACCTTGGCGGTGCGCTGATCCTTGCAGGCGAAGAAGAAGAGGCTCACACCCACTTCGCAGCGGCGGCCCGCATCAACCCTAAAGATCCCATGAGCCACAGCAATCTGGGGACGTACTACCAGACTCACAACCAGATGCGCGAGGCTGTGAAGGAATATGAAGCCGCCGTCGAAATGACTTCCGACCCCGGCCTGCTCGCCCAAACCTATGCCAATCTTGGCGCTGCTTACCGAGTTTCAGGGGATGACGAGAGGGCGCAAACAAATTACAAGCAGTCACTCCGCTACAACCCTAACCAATTCAATGCCTGGTTCGGTTTGGGCGCTCTGGCACTGAAGCAGGGCAAACTCGACGAAGCCATCCTCGACCTCTCCCGCTCCATCGAACTCCATCCCGCCCCCGAAACTTATCTGGCGCTTGGCCGTGCGCTCGAGCAGAAGGGACGCGCCGCCGAAGCGCTCGCCGCCTATCAGGAAGCGGTGAAACTCTCACCCGACTTCACCGAAGCGCAACAGGCAGCCGCCGCACTCCGGCGATAGAAGCCAGGCATTGCCTTCGTGCCCCTGCGTGTCCTTCGTGGCAAATGCCTTTTGCAAACCCCCACCGGGAACTTTTACCTTCCCGCCCGTGTCCGTTATGCTAGAGAGGTATGACGCTCCTGGACGCCAAAGAATTTAACCCCGAAAAAGAATCGAGACGCAGGAAGCGCCTCATCCTCGGCATCACGGTCGTAGTGATCCTGCTGTGCCTGGGCTGGTGGTTCCGCTACTGGCGCGAGGAACACCTCGTTGGCAACTTCTTTGCTGCGCTCCAGAAGCAGGACTTCAAAACCGCCTACGGCATCTGGATGCACGACCCGAACTGGCCTCAACATCCCGGCGAGCACGCCAAGTATCCCTTTAACGAGTTTTACCGTGATTGGGGACCGGGGGGCGAGTGGGGGACAATCAACACTGCAAAGGTGAACGGCGCCAGCACCTGCCCCGGCCCCAGCAGCGGAATCCTGGTCGACGTCATCGTCAACGATCGCGCCCAGCACGCTCAGGTCTGGGTCGAGAAGTCCGACCACACGCTCAGCTATCCCCCCTGCGAACTCATCTTCCACTAGGCTTGCACAGGGACAAATGGGAAGCGGTCCCACATGAGATTCAGTGAACTGATTTTCTTCGTCGCGCTGTTTGGGATTCCTCTGTGGCTTCTTCTGAGGGCGTGGTCTCGGTACTTCGCGCTCGATAGGTCCTTGGGTAGCGCTTGGTTGCGGATGCAAACGGGCCTGATTCTTGTTTCCGTCAGCACAATCATGTGGATTGCCGTATTCGCTCTCATGATCCTCGAGGACTACAACTCTGAAGCGAAATCCATTGCGAGGAACGTGTCGCCGGGACCACTGGAACTCATCAATCTGCTTTTCTGCGCTGGCGCTCTCGTATGCTCAGGATTTTGGCGAAGGTCAGATCCGCAGTCCGCGCGTCTTAGAGGAGCTATTGCGGTCAGCAGCGCTTGCCTGATGCTGATATGGCTGATACTGGCGGCTAACCCGCACTGAAACAGGCTTGTTCGTGTCTAAGAAGGCCGTTCCTCACGCCGGCTTGGAGAGACTCTCCACCGTCTTTACCAACGACGCCTCGTCCGCGACATTCAAACTCGTCCGCGTCCTGTCAATCTGCCGCATCAACCCGGACAGAACCTTTCCCGGCCCTACTTCAATAAACGTTAGCGCGCCTTGGGCGATCAGCAACCGCATGCACTGGTCCCATTTCACTGATCCCGTAACCTGCCGCAACAGTGTGTCCAGAGCCCGCTGATCGTCCGTCACTAACTCTGCGTCCACATTGCACGCCACCGGATAAACCGGCTTCTGCATCTTGAGGTTCTTCAAATCCTCTTCCAGTCGATCCTGTGCGGGCTTCATGAGCGAGCAATGGAAGGGTGCGCTCACCGGCAGCAGCTTTGCCCGCTTGGCCCCACGCTCATCCGCCAGCTTCGCTGCGCGTTCCACCGCGGCCGTGTTTCCAGAAATCACCACTTGCTCGGGCGAATTGATGTTCGCTGGCGCGCACACTTCCCCCTGCGCCGCGTCCGCGCAAACGCCGGTTACTTTGCCCAGGTCCATGCCCAGAATCGCCGCCATCGCTCCGACCCCGACCGGAACCGCCTCCTGCATATACTTCCCGCGATTCCGCACCGTGCGAACCGCATCGGCAAAACTGAACGTCCCTGAAGCTACGTGCGCCGAATACTCACCCAGGCTGTGTCCCGCCACGAAGCTGGGTTTCGGAATCCGACTCTCCAGCACGCGCAACGCCGCGACCGACACGGTCAGAATCGCCGGCTGCGTGATCTCCGTCATTCGAAGCACGTCTTCCGGCCCTTCAAAGCAGAGTTTCGACAGGTTGTACCCCAGCGCGTCGTCGGCTGCTTCGAATATCTGCCGCGCTTCAGGATATTTCTCAGCCAGGTCCTTGCCCATGCCCGCTGCCTGCGAGCCTTGGCCGGGGAAAATCAATGCGATGGATGTATCAGTCATGGAAGGAATTTCTAGTTGGATTGTGCCGCAACTTCTACCGGAGCCGGACGCAGCGCAGCCAGCCCGCGCTCGATCGAATCATTGATTCCGCGCTGCGAAAACTCCGCCGCCACCCGCACCGCGTTCTTCATCGCGTTGGCGTTTGAAGAGCCGTGCGTGATGATGCATACGCCGCGTACGCCCAGCAGAGGCGCGCCGCCATACTCGGTATGGTCGAGCCGCTTCTTGAACTCGATAAAGGCGCTCCGTGACAGCAAAGCTCCCACCTGCCGCGTAATCGTGGCCTTGAGCGATTCCTTCAGCGCCGTGCGCACCAGGTTGGCAACACCCTCAGAAATTTTGAGCGCGACGTTCCCCACAAAACCGTCGGCCACAATCACGTCGACCTTGCCGTTATACAGATCGCGGCCTTCCACATTGCCCACGAAATTCAGCGGAAGCTGCTTGAGCAACTGAAACGCCTCCCGCGTCAGATCGTTGCCCTTGCCTTCTTCCTCGCCGATGGAAAGCAGTCCGACGCGCGGTCCGTGTGCGCCCGGCCGTTTGCCGAACATGCCGCGGAACATCGCGCGAAAGTAGATGTCACCCATCACCGCGAACTGCTCGAGGTTTTGCGCGCTGCAGTCCACGTTCGCGCCCACATCCAGCAGCATCGCCGGATTTCCCGGCGCCGTCGGAAACACCGCCGCCAGTGCCGGACGGTCCACGCCCGGCATCGCCCCCAGCACAATCTTCGCCGTCGCCATCGCCGCGCCCGTATTCCCGGCGGTCACAAAGCCATTGGCCTGGCCTTCGCGCACCAGGCGCAGCCCCACGCGCATGGAGGAATCCCGCTTGGCACGGATCGCCTCCACCTTGTCATCCATGGTGATGTATTCGCCGGCGTGGACGATTTCAATGGGCAGTCGCACCGCCGAAAGATGGCGGTCCAGTTCGGCCTTGACGACCGTCTCCGGACCGATCAGCAGCACACGCACACCGTACTGACGGGCAGCATGAATCGCGCCCTCGATCTCCGGCTTGGGCGCGCGATCCGAACCCATTGCATCCAGCGCGATCACGCTAGGCATGTTGTGTAGGAACTAGCTGGCTTCTTTGACGTCGAGAACTTCTCGTCCCTTATAGTACCCGCACTTGGGACAAGCACGGTGGGGCATTTTCTTCTCGTGACAGTTGGGACACTCCGAGAGGCTGTGCCCCTTCAGAGCATCATGCGCGCGCCGTGTCGAAGTGCGCTTCTGTGAGTGTCGCCGTTTTGGATTAGGCATGTTGTTTAATTCCCCTTGCGGAGGCCTCGCGGGCCGGCCGCAGAAATCGATCAAAAAGCTAGCTGTCAGCTATCAGCTCAAACTTGAATGCTGATCCACCGGCTGACCCGCATGAAAAACTGACTCCCCACCGGAACGCGGTCGATCACTGATCGGACCCTCGACCTCTGATAGCTGACGGCTGAAAGCTGACAGCCGTTTCTCAGCGTTCCAGCTTGCTCCGCACTTCCTTCAACGCCGCCCACCGCGGATCTTCCATGGGCACGGTGCAGGAACACTTTTCCTCATTCAGATTCTTGCCGCAATGCAGGCACAATCCCTTGCAGTCCTCGCGGCATGTAACCTTCAAGGGCAGCGCCAGCAAAACCTGCTCGCGCAACACGTCCTCGAGCAAAATCCCCTCGCCCTGATAATAGCCGATCTCGGCTTCCGCGTCGGTCACCGACAGCTCGTCCCGCCCCGCGTCTGCCCCGAGAGGCCTGTACAGCAACTCGAAGTCCCGCTTCACGTCCTGTTGCACCGGCTCCAGGCAGCGCGCGCACTGCAACTCCAGCCCCGCCGACAGCCGCCCGCGCAGCCGTATGTCCTTGATTACCTGATGCTTGCCGTGATGCTCCTCGACCACCTCGGCATGTCCCGAAGCCTGCAGCGGCGTCCGCTGGCGAGCTTCGCCCCCTAGATCAATCACATCGGGCTGAAACTCCTCCTCAAAATCCAGAGGATGAAGCTCCAATTGTTTGATGTCGAGGAACATTCGGAAACCTCCGCGGCGATCGCGCCAACCCAGTCTTGTTAACCCAGGCCCGCGGAAGCACGCCAAGAGGCGTAAGTACCGCAAGGAGCAAGACTTAGGATAAAGGCCAAGGCATAAAAGTGTCAAGGAAAGCAAGTGGAAATTACCCTAGGGTAGTGCTAGACTATTCCTAGGAGTTCCCTATGGCAACCCTCTATGTCGAGAACGTCCCCGATGATGTCTATAAAGCCCTGCGCAAGCGCGCCAAGGCCAATCGCAAATCCATCGCGGCGGAGGTAATCTCTCTTCTGAAAGAGAATATTCCTACCGAAGCCGAGCTTAAGCGGCGGCGGGAATTCTACGACCGGATGGCCGAACTCCGGGCTAAGCCCCCTCTAACCCCGGGTCCGTTCCCCTCGGCCGAAGAGATGATTCGCGAGGATCGCGAGCGTTGATAACGTTCGTTCTGGACGCCAGTGTTGCCGTGAAGTGGGCACTGCCATCGGCGAATGAGCCATTGACCGGAGAGTCTCTACGATTGTTCAAACGCTACCGGGACGGGGAGTTGGATTTTGTGGTTCCCGACATATTCTGGGCCGAAATTGGCAACGTCCTATGCAGAGGAGCACAACGCGGACGATGGAGCCGTAGTGACGCCGAAAGCGCCGCTCTCGATTTCGCAGATCGCGATTTCACGACGGTCCCGTCGCAAACGCTGCTGTCCGAAGCTCTGAAGATCGCATTCGTGCACGACCAAAGCCTTTATGATTGCTTGTACGCCGCCTTGGCGGTACAAGCTCGCGCGGAATTGATTACCGCCGACGAGCGCTTGGCTAACGCGTTGGCCGCCCACTTCCCGGTAAAGTGGCTTGGAGCCTTCTAGGCTCTCCGCTTCACTCGCTCAGCCGCAGCCCCTCCACCGTCCGTACTGCTGCCTCTTCGAAAATCATCCTCTTCTCCAACTCAATCGTGTTCCTCCCCAAATACCGCGGGACATACCACGCCACCAGCGCTACGGGAACAAGGCTCAACATGCGCGCCGGCTCCAGCAGCGCCGACGACTCGAACTCCGGCGTCGACACCGCATAGATCAGAAATCCAAAACAAAACGCAATCACAATCACAATCGAATGCTGCTTGAATACCGGCAGGCTGCACGTAAACGCCAGCTTTCGAAATTGAGTCAGCACAATATTTGTGAGCAACACCGCCCAGACCATCACCAGCGTCGCATGCAGAAATGCGATCACCAGACCTTCAAGATACAGATAGGTTCCAAACGTGGTCGCCAGAACCCACGGCAAGACCGCAACCAGAATCACCTTCCGGGCCAGCGGTTCACACTCCTGCCCATCCGCATCCAGCATCAGCTGAAAGATCCAGTTCGCCCGCAACTCCGCCGGAACCTCGAAGATAATCCGCAAGCCAACGATCATCAGAAACGTCACAATGAATGGAATCGACAGCGCCTCCGCCGTCATCGCCGCCTGCCGCCTTGACGGCGCGCCCTCAAAAGCGTTCATCAAGGCCTGGGATGCCAAGACCAGCGCCAGCCCCGTCACCCCGGTTATGACAAGCCGGTGTGCCTCGCTTCGCACCAGGGTTCTTCCCACAAAACCGAAGCATCCCTTCTGAAACGGAGTCCTCAGTACCCACCGATCCAGGATTCCAAATCGCCACCACGCCGGACGGTGTGCCATCACAGTCCCCTCCGCTGTCTCAGCGATGCGCACAAAGTGCCGGCGGTATCCCACCGCGTAAGCCGCAAACGCAATCACCGCCACCGCAACGATCCCCGGCACACAAAGCCGTGCCAGCTCCACCATCGCCGGATTCGCGCGCCCCCGCAGCGTCTGGCACAAACTCACAAACCAGCACGACGGGAACAGAAACGTCCACGCCGGCGCCGGCCCATTCGCCCGCCGCAAGAGGTCAGGAATCGCAAAACTCGTGCACAGGATCGTCACCAGATACACCACGACTGCGCCGCGCGCATATGCCGACACCCGCCGCAGCGCGCGCGCAGGAAAAACCGCCATCAGCATCCCCAGCACCGAAAACACCGCCAGGAACGAGAACACTCCCGAGAGCAAGACCCCCAGCGCGTGAATGACCGCAAACTTCACAAAGAACGACAACGTCATCTGCGACGCCGACACCACCATGGGAAACAGCACACACGACGCCGCATTCACGTCCACCGCTACCATCCCCACGAGCAACAGCACTGCCACCAGATTGGCGAAGAAAATCGTCCGCGTCGACACCGGCAGGTGCGCCAGGTTCATGTAGTCGCGCCGGTCGGGAAAGACCGCGTCCCACCGCCAGACCGCGACCGCCCCAGTCACCGTCATCGACAGCACGATAAAGAAATATTCGTCAGGAAACGCAATCAGCAGCGGATCGACATTCACCTGTCCCCGCAGCCACTGCAACAGCGATCCGTACTTGTCGAACAGGAACACCGAAACGAATCCGCCGGGCAGCGCCAGCAGCGTCAGCACCAGCCCGATGCCCAGGTCGATCCCTTCCGCGTCCGTGTCTCCTCCACCGCGAAAAATGCGCGCCACGAAAAGCTGCACCAGTCGCCCGAACGGACGCTCGCGATGGTACTCCCACTCCTGCTGCAAGATCTCGCGGATCATCTCATGCCGCCTTCATCACATCGACGATGTCGCGCGCCACGCTCATCGTGTCCACATCGTCCACCAGGTGCAGAAACGTGTTCTCCAGCGACTCCCCAAGAATCTTGCCCATATTCGCCACCGAATCGTGCGCGATCACCACTCCCTTGCGCAGGATCAGCACATCGCTGCAAACCTTCTCCACCACTTCGAGCACGTGCGAACAATAGAACACCAGCTTCCCCGCGCGCCCCAGAGCCTGCACCAGATTCTTGAAAATCAGAGCCGAGGTCACATCCAGCCCCGAGAGCGGCTCGTCAAAGATAAAGATCTCCGGATCGTGCATGATCGCCGCGATCAGCAAAACTCGCTGCCGCATCCCTTTCGAATACGTCCCGATGCTCGCGTGCCGAGACCCATGCAGCGAAAACAGCTGCAGCAGCGCATCGATCTTCACATTCAATTCGTTCTGCCCCATCCCGCGCAGCGTCCCCACCATCTCCAGATATTCCCATCCTGTGAGATACGGATACAGGTGCGCCTCTTCCGGCACATACCCCAGCCGCATCCGGTACGATGCCAGGTCGTCCTGAATATTGTGCCCGTCGAACTGCACCACGCCGCGCGTCGGCTCCAGCAATCCCGTCAGCATCTTCACGGTCGTGCTCTTGCCCGACCCGTTCGGACCGAGGCACCCGAGCACCTGTCCCGGACGCAACGTGAACGACAAATCCTGCACGGCTGGGATCGACGAATATTTCTTGGTGAGCTGCAAGGCTTCGAGCATGTAAGACCTCGAGATGAGCGGACCGGTAGTGCGGAGCCCAAAAAACGGAGACAACTCGAAACTTCAGACACCGCCCCGGCGGAATTAGTTCCCCATTTATTTCACGCCTGCCGCGGCAATTCACCCGGCATTCCGGTGATAATCGGTGTGTGAAGCTGCGACGGTGGTTTCGCTGCGCCTGTGCGTTGATCCTGTTAGTGGGTGTGTCAGGCGCGGCCGACCCCAAACCGGCCGCCTCCACATCGGATACTACGCTCGCCCACCTCGTCCGCGAAGTCCGTAGTCGCGCGAAGGCGCTCGAAAACAGTTCAGGAATGCGTTCCAGTTTTCAGTCATTCACGTCTGCTTACAAGATTTCTCCCAAAAGCATCAGCTATTCCGATTTTGTAATTGCGAGGCTTCTCTACGAAGCCACTCGCGATGCCGGCCTATGGAACATGCACTGGACGATCACCAACATGCCGCCGAACTCTGATCAGGTCTGGCGCCAGTGGAAGTCTGTGCGCGCGGTCTCGCCGCTGGCGCCGACCGCGTCGGCCGAGTGCGATGAACTCTCAGCCCTCTACGCATTTCTCGTGGAGCGTGCTGGTGTGCGTTCCGTCGGCCTGTTCTGGCCCTATCCAAACCATACGGTCGCGGTCTGGGTCCTTCACCCCGCCAATGGCGCGGAGGTTCGAGTCGTCGTGCCCACCTCGCAAGTCTTCCTCACCGTGAACGACTCCTTTGCTACCAGGAAGTTCAACGCCTGGCATCAGAAAACGATCTACGAATACAAGCGCCGCGACGCTCCCGACACTTTCGAACTGCCGAAACCGCTGTTCGATTTTTTTCTCGCGCAAATCGACAAATACGCGGGAGCTTCCGACTCGACCTTGCAGCAACTTCGCTACGTCCGCGAAGGAGTATTCCTGAAGGACTGGACCGCCGAGGCCGCGGCCAAGGATGCGCTCGAAAGAAAGACCGGCCTCGGATCAGGACCACCCGAAGACCTGGCGGCATTCCAAAACTTCGCCTCCGACATGCGCGCGCACTAATCCCAAGTTCTCCATGTGTGTTGGTGGTGTGTTGGGTGCCCCATTTCTCGCGCGTTTTTGGCGCGAGAAGTGGGGTCTTCGCGTGAAACCAAATTCACGCTGAGCTCGATGTTGTAAGGCGAACCCAACCCAAGCCGCAAAGCAGCACGAACCGACGCCATTCACGGCATCTTCATCCCCAGCGCCTTCACCGTGTCGGCATCGAGCACGGCCTTCCCGTCCTTCTTAATCGCAACCCCGAAATTGTCCGAATAATCCCACATCGCCCACCCAATGCTGTGCCGCTCCAGCGAAGTCCGCACATCCTTGATCCACCCGTTGCGATCCTGTGGATTGGCCTGCCGAAACGCGCCGAATTCGTTGCAAACCAGCGGCACGCCGTTCTGCTTCGCCCACTCCGCCGCCTGATTGATTTCGGCCTCAACGCGCGCGCCGTCCCAGTGATCCTGCCCGTAGCGAATCACATCCAACCGGTGTACCGCCTCCGGAACCGAGGCCGCGACCTCGGCGGCATTTTTCGGATCCGACGGATAATGCAAATCCTTCAGCCAATGCCAGTAGTACGCGCCCCACGTCGCGCCCTGATGCGTAAAGATGTGCGGCTCGTAGAAGTGAAAAACATAGATCACATTCGGATCCCGCAACGGCTCCAGAAAGATCATGTCATCATCGTCATCCCACTTCGCGCCTGCAGCCAAAATCGTATTCGCCGGCGCCGCCTGCCGGATCGCCGCCGCCAACTTCGTCTCCACTCCATACCAGCGATACGCGTCCTTCATCTCCGGTTCGTTCAGAATCTCAAAGAACACCCGTTCCGTGTCATGCCCGGCGTAACGCTTCGCCAGCATCCGCCAGAAATCGGCAAAGCGCTCCACGAAGTCATCCTCCTTCGCGAGCCGCGCCTTGAAATCCGAGTCCGGATGCATATCGAGTTCGACCGCCAGCCCAGCATCCAGAATCATCTTCATCGCTGCGTCGAGAGCGTTGAGCATCTCTTCGCTCCCTCCATGCCGCCGCTCCTCCATGATCGGTGCCGGATTGACGCTCAGCCGCACATGATCAAATCCCGCCGACTTGATCAACGCGATGTCGGCGGCAGTCGTCCAGTTCTCGAAATGCTCTTTCGTATACCCTTTGGGATCGTAAACCTGCGCAAACCACGCGCTCAGATTCACCCCCTGCCGCAGATGTCCTACTCGTGACGCAGGCACGGAAGAGGATTGGGCCAGCACGAGCGGAACGCAGCAGATCAAGAATGAAAGAGCGACAACAACCCCTCGACGCATAAATGTGCCTCAGACATGAAAGTTGAAGTGTTATGTGGGGACGGCCGCTTTCGGCCATCCGCAAGCCCGGCTGATCTTCGTCGGGTGCCCCATTTCTCGCGCGCATTTTGCGCGAGAAGTGGGGCTTTTGACTCTGCTCGCGAGAGAGCCTAGCTCAAAACTGGCAG
Organism: Candidatus Dormiibacterota bacterium; assembly: GCA_035632675.1. GTDB lineage: Bacteria > Acidobacteriota > Terriglobia > Terriglobales > Acidobacteriaceae > Sulfotelmatobacter. The sequence continues at coordinate 179,194 of DASQGJ010000024.1, read as the reverse complement.
CGCCCGAATCCTCTTCTTCGTCGCCGCAAAAATCGCATTGCACAGCGCCGGGGCCACCGGAGGCACCGACGGCTCTCCAATCCCCGTCGGCGTTTCCGCGCTCGGCACCGCGTAGACCTCGACCGTCGGCGTCTCCTCCATCCGCAGCGGCGCATAGTCGTCAAAGTTTCCTTGCACCACGCGTCCCTTCTCGATCGTAATCTTTGCCCGCAGCGCGTTCCCCAGGCCGTAAACAATCCCGCCCTGAATCTGCTGCTCGAGAATCGCCGGATTCACGACCTGCCCGCAATCCACGACAGCCACTACGCGATGCACTTGCGGTTTGTCGCCTTCCATGCTGATCTCAACCACCTCAGCCATATAAGAGGCGAAGCATCCGAAGCAGGCCACCCCACGGTAGCGCCCCGCGGGAAGCGGCTTATCCCATCCGCTCTTCTCCGCCGCGAGTTGCAGCACGCCGCGCATCCGCGCCGTGTGCCAAGTCGTCGAGAAGTACGCCAGGTCCTGATCCTTGGCCAGCAACTGCAGCCGGTACTTCAACGGATCTTTCCCTGCTGCCGCCGCAAGCTCGTCGATGAAACTCTCCAGCGCGAACGCCGCCTGCAGCGCATACACAGACCGCATCCATCCCAGCGGCACCGGCGTCTCACTCATAACGTACTCAACCGAGTAGTTCGGAATCCCATAGACCGGTCCGGCCTCGTCCGGCAGATCCGGATCGACGTTGTTCGGCGTCGGCTGTCCTTTCTGCCCGCTGATCGATGGCGCGATGATGCGATGCGTCAGGCCCGCGACCGATCCGGAACCATCGAGCGAGGCGCTGAGCTGATGCAGACTCGCCGGACGATAGGTCGAGAACCTCATATCATCCTCGCGCGTCCACACAACTTTCACCGGGCCGTTGATCGCCTTCGACACCAGAGCCGCCTCGATCGCGTAGTCGTGCTCCAGCCTCCGTCCGAATCCTCCGCCCATCAGCGTGACGTTGACCTTGACCTGATCGGGATCGAGCCCGATTGCCGTCGCCACCGAGTCCCGGCAATCCTGCGGAACCTGCGTCGGAATCCACATCTCGCACTTCGCCCCCTGATAATGCGCAGTGCAGTTCCCCGGCTCCATGGGCGCATGCGCCATGAAGGGCAGGGAGTACTCCGCCGAAATCTTGCGCCCGCCTGCCTTCGTGGGATCACCAGCCGAATAAAGGCTCGCCCCTTTCCTCGCCACCGCCTGCTTCAGCGATGCCACGACCGCTGCGGTGTTCAGATCCTTGTTCGCACCTTCGTCCCAGGTGACGTTGAGCACGCGGCGTCCTTCCATCGCGCCCCAGACGCTGTCGGCGACCACAGCCACTGCCGAGTCGCTAATTTTGCCGACATAACTCACGCCAGCAATCTTCTTCGACTCCTTATCGTCGAACGCGGACACCTTCCCGCCAATCACGGGACACCGCGACAGAACCGCAAACTTCATCCCGGGCAAACGGAAGTCGATCCCGAAGACCGCCTCGCCCTTCACCTTCGCCGGAGAATCCACTCGCGCCAGCCGCTGCCCAACAATCTTGTAGTCTTTGCTCTGTTTCAGCGGTACATCGCTCGGAATGGGCAACGTCGATGCCTTGTTCACCAACTCCCCATAGGTCAGGCTGCGGCTGCTGGCCGCGTGCTTGATGTGCCCGCTCTCCGCCGTGCAGCCGGAGCGCGGCACATTCCACGTCAACGCCGCCGCGGAAATCAGCATCTCGCGCGCGATTGCGCCCGCCTTACGCATCGGATCCCAGGTCGTGCGGATGCTCGCGCTCCCTCCCGTCGTCTGGTCGCCGAACATCGTGCTCGCTCCTGCCTGCTCGATCTCGATCTGCTTCCAGTCGGCCTCGAGTTCTTCGGCGAGAATCATCGGCAGCGCCGTGCGCACGCCCTGTCCCATCTCAGAGCGCGCCACCACGATCGTGACTTTGCTGTCAGGCGTGATCCGGAGATAAGCATTCGGCGAGAATGACTCTTTATTCGAACTGCTTCCATGCGGCAGGTAGAAGCCAATCACCAGTCCAGCGCCAGCAGCGACTCCGGCAGCGACGAATTCACGGCGCGAAAGTGGACTCATCGCGCACCTCCGTTGCCGGCCGCGCGGTGAATTGCCTTGCGGATCCGTTCATACGTCCCGCAGCGGCACAGGTTGCCGTTCATCGCCTGCGTGATCTGATCGTCGGTCGGATTCGGTGTCTTCGCGAGCAGCGCCGCTGCCGACATGATCTGTCCTGTCTGGCAGTAGCCGCACTGCGGCACTTCCTCGGCAATCCAGGCCTGCTGCAGCACATGCAAACCGCTCGCGCCCAGCCCTTCAATGGTGGTCACGTTCTTGCCCGCGACCTGCGACACCGGAGTCGAACACGACCGGATCGGGTTGCCCTCGACGTGCACCGTGCAGGCGCCGCACAGTCCCGCGCCGCAGCCAAATTTTGTACCCGTGAGGTCCAGCGTATCGCGCAGAACCCAAAGAAGAGGTGTTTCAGGAGAGACGGAGACTTTCTTTTCACTTCCGTTAACGCGGAGTGTGATGTCGGCCATGTTGCTCCAATTGTGGAGTTTGGAAACTCACAACATGGTACTCATCTTGTGCCAAAAGGCAAATGGTTGAGCTCGAAAGAATGTTTCGCTGGTTAGCGACCTGCGGTCATCTCCAGCGCAATCGCCGCGCCAACCTGCTCCGAGAATCTCTGGAAAGCAGGAATCTCATACAGCCGCAACCCAATTTCATGCTGCTCCACATTCTCCGCGTGCACCGCAGGGTCTCCGGTGCGCACGGTGTCGCGGATCTTCAGCGCGGTGGTCGTGTCAAAACTTTCCGACACGATGACGCTGTTGTCCGCCCAATGTTCCACGATCACCGGACCTTCCTCGGTCACAAACTGCGCGCTCGACAGCGGGCACTTGCCGCTGCAAGCGCTCAGAGGTTGCGCCGTCGCGGTGTGATAGCGCAGTGGGACAGCGGACGCGTAAAACCGTGCGAAGCGCTCAGCAGCCTGTGAAGTCTTCCATCGCGAGATATAGATCGTGGCCAAGTCCGCTGTGGTCGCGGCATCCGTCACTGCCTTGTCCTTGCGGCGAAACGCCACATACGCTCCACCTTGCCACGCCGACGAGACATCGTCGGCATTGCGGCGCTCTCCGTACTGCTTCAGATACGCGCGCACGTCGAGTTGTCCAATCCCGCCTGAGTCGAACACGTCATACTGTTCGCCAATCAGCTGTTTCAAATCCGGAACGCTGACGCCTGCCAGCTTCTCGCCGTTGATGTACGCTTCCGGCTGCAAAATTTCGTGGGAGTTGCGCGGCGGACGCGCGAACGCTCCCGCAAATGCCATCTTCTTTCCACCCTTGTGCAATAATTCGCCCTCGAAGATCAGGCCTTCGTTGTAGGCAAACGATCCCGCCTCGCGAAGAATCATGGGCGCATCATGCATCATCTGCGAATCCTGCACAGCCTTTACCGCCGGCTCTTCCATCGAATAAATGAGGCCGGGGGTGTCGGTGAGATTTCGTCCCATGGGTGCGAGGACGTAGTCCACATAGACCACCATCGCCTGCCCTTCGACCACAGCCTTGCGGGCGACTGCGCTGTCGTCGTTCTCCATCTCATCGTTCTTGCCGCTCTTGCTTTTCGCCGCAGCCTTCATCCACTTCGCCAGATCGTAGTTCTGATCCTGCAGAGCATGCGTGAGTTCGTGCGCCAGGATCGGTTCCTGGTGGTCCACCGGAACCCAGTTCAGCAGCGAGATCATCTTGGTCTCGTCGTCGTAATAACCGGCGATCTGAGCGCCCGTGGCCTTCACCAGGAATTCTTTGAGATTGAATTCGCGCGGCAGAAAGCCGAGCTTCTTCATGGTCAGCTCCGCCTGCGCCATCTGCTTGGCGTACTCTTCCTTGGCGAGACGGCCGCTCGCGTATTTCTCCACGTCGGCCTTGCTGACCAGGCGGCGCTTCACCGACGCGTGCTTGGGCATGCCGGAATCTTCTGACGCGAACGTAAAGATCTTGTCCACCGATTCGAACAACCGCTTCGTGTCCGCATCCGTCATGCGCACTTCATCGGAAGTCTCTTTGCGCAGCTTGCGGGCTACGTCGGCCAGACTCTGCGACGAATCCTGTTGTCCAAAAGCCATCGTAGAGAATGCCAGCAGGCAAAGTACGGCACACGCATGCCACGTTCGGCAGATCATCGTCAGGCCTCACTCCGAGACAAGAATTGCACTCTGTTAAATTTTCGTCGAAGAGAAGCCCGCACTCACGGTAAAAGGCCGGGGCGGACTTACGAAGGTAATGCGATGATCGGGTGCGAAGGCGGGATGCTGGCGTTACTTCAGTTCAGCAAGTTTTTCGGTCGCGATCTGGCCGGCTTCGTTGCCCGGATTGTCCTTCTTGATCTGCTCGTAGATTCGCTTGGCGTCGAGCGGTTGGTTCGATCCCTGATAAAGATCCGCCAATTGCAATTGCGCCGTCGTCTTGTTGACCGAAACCGTGGGCTTGTTGATCAGTTCCTGATACAGCGCGGCCGCGTCCTTTGTGCGGTTGGTCTGGCCGTAGAGAGCAGCCAGCGCGTCTTTGGCGAGCGCCGCTACTTCGCGATTGCCCACCGACGCCACCTCTTTGAAATTGCGTTCCGCGGCGGCGTTGTCGGCCAGTGACTGTGAGGTCACACCCAGAAAATAGTGAGCCATGTCTGCGGTGCGCGTGTGCGGGTACTTGTCGACAATTGCCTGAAACTGCTTCTTTGCCGCCTCGGCCCGTTCTTTCACCGAGGTAAACGTCGGGAAATCGGGTTGCTCGGGCGTGCCGGGGGCACGCAACGGAGTCTCCATGGTGCGAAGGGATACCGCAAGCTCCAGACTGGCCTTTTCGTCCTGGGCGTTCAGGTAATACCAGCCGCCGATCGCTCCGGCGATCAAAACCACAGCGGCAACGGTGGCCATGATGATCGTTGAGCGGTGTTCGACTGTCCAATCGGCCGTCTTTTCGGCCGCTCCAATCGTGACTCGGCTAAATGCGTCCTGTTTCAGCTGATGGCGGGTTTCTGCGCGCACGGACTTCCCTTCTGGTGCTAGTGGTGGGCTGTCTATCTAATATGACAAACTTAAAGTCTATCAGGCGCAAAACAGGGTCGTCAAAACTCGACGAAAGCCGGATCGCGCCTGAGAAAAGAAATCCACCTAAGCCTATTGGGCAAAAATCAGCAGCGTAAACGTCTTCCCAATCACCGTTGGCCAGGGATGAGGATTTTCCTTGGTGGCCGGGGGTGGCGGGCCGTAGTCGGCGGTCACGGTATAGACGTTGTGGTTCTTGTAGTCGAGCGCCATGGTACGCGCTCCGCGCTGCGTGGTGATGGTCTGGACCGCGGCCAACTTGTCCGATGAACCTTCATGCGCGACCGTGATGGTGCCGTCGCCGCAGGAGGCAAATGCCAGGCCGGTCGCAGGATCGAAGCGATTCGCATCCACGCCCTTGCCGATGGGGACGTTCGCAATCACCTTGCCGTTCGTGTAATCGACCATCACCATCATCTGGTTGTGGCATCCGGCGAAGAGCCGCTTGTGCGCGACGTCGATCGCCAGGCCGGAGGGTTCGTTGCAGGGAGCGATGGGCCAGGTGTGCAGCACTTTCAGGGTCTTTGCGTCGAAGGCGATGATCTGATTCTTGTCTTCGATGTTTACGTAGATGTTTCCGTCGCCATCGGCCTGCGCAAACTCGGGCTTGCCGCCGAGCGGGACGCCGCCCACAATTTTGCCGGTGGTCGTGTCGATTGCCGTCGCGTCTTTCGTGCCGCCCCCGTTGAAAGTGAACACGCGTTTGCTCGAGGCATCGTAGAGGATGGCGTCCGGATCTTTGCCCGCCAACTTGATCTCGCTGACGATCTGCATCTTTTCCAGGTCGAGGACGTCAACCGATTCGTCAGCGCTCAGGTACGCGGTCTTGAGATCCGGAGCGAAAGCGATGGCGTGGGTGCCGTGCGCGTTGCCGATGTCGGCCAGCTGTTTGCCGCTGGAGTCGACGACGAGAATATGATCTCCGCGCGGGATGAAAACGTGTGCTGTGATTGGATCGACCTCAAAGTAATCCCATCCGCCTCCGCCGCCGAGGGTGATCTTTGTCACCTGCTTGTAGTCGGAGGCGTTGGCGGACGTCGTGCCAACGAATGCCACAAGCGAACCGACTAACACGAACATCGTCAACAGAGCTGTTGCTTTGCCGCGCATTGCTCCTCCAGGAGGTGCCCGATTTGGAAGATTGAGGATATGTGATTCAAGCGTTGGGGACAACTGCGTGCGTAGGCGAATCTCTCACCACAGAGGGCACTGAGGAACACTTGGTGAACCGGACCACCGGCCAGACATAACAACGAGCCGTTGTTCGGTGAGTTGGGTCTAATGCAGTAGGTCTTTCATATTGGCGGAGCATTCTGCTACTCTGCGCTTTCCGTTTTGGGGAGGGAGTGAAGATGCGATCGAACTACCGGTGGTTTGCGGTTTGTGCGGTTCTGTTATGTGTTGTTTTTTCTCTGTCGGCGGCCGACAAGAAGGGTAAAGACGCGAAGGCGGAAGATGCCGCGAAGCCTTCGTACGAGATGCCGCAGCCTGCGGCGGAGAATCTTGACCTGACAATGTACCAGCGTATTCGCGAAGAAGGGCTGGGGCATTCGCACATCATGGAGTTTGCCTCCGGACTGATGGATGGGATCGGGCCGCGGCTGACGGGGTCTCCGAATCTGAAGAAGGCGAATGAGTGGACGCGCGACCAGTTCACGGCGATGGGATGCACCAACGCGCACCTCGAAGACTGGGGCGAGTTCGGGATGGGATGGCGGCAACTGAATACATGGGTGCGGATGTCGTCGCCGGATACGGCGGTGTTCATTGCGCAGGCGCTGCCGTGGTCGCCTTCGAGCAAGGGCGCGGTGAGTGGGCAGGCCATCTGGATCGATGCCAAGGATGAGAAAGACCTGGAGACGTACAAGGGCAAGCTGGCGGGCAAAATCATCTTCTTTGGTGCGATGCGCGATGTGAAGCCGGTGGAGAAGGCGCTCTGGGAGCGGCGGGACGACGCGGACTTGAAGAAGACGGTGGAGTATCCGGTGCATGTGGGCGAACGGGAAGATTTCTTCGCGTCGTTCATCAAGCGGGTGGAATTTCGGGAGAAGGCGGGGAAGTTCTTCTCCGACGAGCACGCGGCGGGGATTGTGGTTCCGAGCCGCGATGGGCGCAACAACGGCGGATCGGGCGGAACGATCTTTGACGACAGCAGTGGCGGATCGGGCTGGTTCACCTACAAGCGAGAACATGCCGAGGCCCTTCCCATCGTGGTGATGGCGATTGAGAGTTACGGGCGCGTGTACCGGCTGCTGAAGGCGAACGTTCCAGTCACCGTCGAAATGGATGTGGCGACGGAATTCACGGGCGACCACGAGCACGGGTTTGACACGATCGCCGAGATTCCGGGGACCGATCCGAAGCTGAAGGATGAAGTCGTGATGGTCGGCGGACATCTGGATTCGTGGGCATCGGCAACCGGGGCGACCGACAATGGCGCGGGGACCGTGGTGGCGATGGAGGTGATGCGCATTCTCAATGCGCTGAAAGTGCAGCCGCGGCGGACGATTCGCGTCGGGTTGTGGACCGGAGAAGAGCAGGGCGAGTTCGGATCGTATGGATATGTGAAGCAGCATTTCGGGTACGTGCCGCTGGCGGAGACTCCGGAGCAGTTGAAGCTGCCGGATTTTCTGCGCAAGCCGTCGGGTCCGGTGGTGATCAAGCCGGAACAGGCGAAGATTTCCGGATACTTCAACGTGGACAACGGGACGGGAAAGATTCGCGGGATTTACTTGCAGGAGAATGCTGCGATCGCTTCGGTGTTCCAGCAGTGGATTGCGCCGCTGGGCGATCTCGGGGTCAGCACCATTTCGATGCGGAACACGGGTGGAACCGATCACGAGGCGTTTGATTCGGTGGGAATCCCGGGCTTCCAGTTTATTCAGGACATGCTGGACTATATTTCGCGGACCCATCACTCGAATCAGGATACGTATGAGCGGCTGCAGCCGGAGGACCTGGCGCAGGCGGCGACGGTGGAGGCGATCTTCGTATACAACACGGCGATGCGCGATCAGATGCTGCCGCGGAAGCCGGTGCCGCATCCGGAGACGGATGAGCAGCGGAAGGCTCCGCTGAAGAATGTGATGCCGGGGGCGGAGAAGGCGGCTGAAGAAAAGAAATAGTTCCTTGCGGTTGTCATCCTGCGGAGGGCGAACAGCCCTCCCAGGGACCGTACGAGGACATGCGGTGGCAGGGGCGCCAGCAGGATCGTCACGGCGGCCGCTACGAACATTCCCGTCTGCAGCATCGAGGCTTTCCTCTGACGTAAGGTCCTTCGCGCCGGCTACCCCGCCGCTTAGGATGACATGATGCTGGGTCGATCCCTATTTGCATGCGCAAACCTTGTTGGGGTAGCCTCGTCTAACGCCATAACATCAGTCCTGGAGTTCTTCCATGCCTGCTTTTCACCTTGTGATCAACGGCCGTCCGCACGAGGTTGAGATCGCTGCTGATACTCCTCTCTTGTGGGTCTTGCGCGACAAATTGAATATGACCGGCACCAAGTATGGGTGCGGGATGGGACTGTGCGGTTCGTGTACCGTGCATCTGGATGGCGAGGCGGTGCGGTCGTGCCAGACTCCGCTGTCGTCGGTGGGGACGAAGAAAATCACGACGATCGAGGGGCTGTCGGCGGACAACTCGCATCCGGTGCAACAGGCGTGGATCGCGGAGCAGGTGCCGCAGTGCGGATATTGCCAGCCGGGACAGATCATGTCGGCGGCGGCACTGCTGGCGCAGACACCAAAGCCGACCGACGCCCAAATTGACGCGGCGATGGATGGCAACCTGTGCCGTTGCGGCATGTATCAGCGGATACGGCGGGCGATTCATCGGGCCGCCGGAGAAGGAGCCTAGCCATGGCGATCAGCCGCAGAAGATTCGTAGCGCAGGGAACGCTGGCCGGGGCCGGGCTGGTAATTGGCGTGAGGCTCTCGCCGGGGAATGCCTTCGCGCAGGAAAACGAGAAGGGGCCGAAGGCGAAGAGGGTGAATCCGTTCGACGCCTATATTCACGTGAAGCCCGACGGGAAGATTTCGCTGATTGTGGCGAAATCGGAGATGGGGCAGGGCATCAAGACCGGGCTCGCGATGATTCTGGCGGAAGAGGCCGAAGTTGATTTCAGCGCGGTGAGTGTGGAACAGGCGGAGACGCGTCCCGATATTTACGCGCACATGGGTACGGGTGGGAGCGGCAGCACGATGGAGAACTTCATGCCGCTGCGGCGCGCGGGAGCGACGGTGCGCGAGTTGATGATCACAGCAGCAGCCGCGAAATGGAACGTGCCGCTCAACGAATGTGCGGCGAAGAAGGGAAGCGTGGTGCACGAGAAGTCTTCGCGTCGAGCGACGTATGGGGAACTGGTCGACGCGGCGCAGAAGTTGCCCCTGCCCGATCCAGAGAAAGTGGAACTTAAGGACGAGAAGGATTTCGAGCTGATCGGCCACGCGACGCCGCGGGTGGATATTCCGGCGAAAGTCAACGGCAGCGCGGTGTTTGGGCTGGACGTGCGGGTGCCAGAGATGCTGTTCGCGGTGGTGGCGCGGTGTCCGACGTTTGGAGGGAAGCACGCGCACTTCGATGCGACGAAGGCGAAGGCTGTGCCGGGCGTGAAGCAGGTGTTCGAAATTCCGGCGCTGGGGCGGGACATGTTTACCGCGGGCGGAGTCGCCGTAGTAGCGGAGTCGACGTGGTCGGCCATGCAAGGCAGGGAAGCGCTGCAGATCACGTGGGAAAACGGCGCCGCGGCAGCGGAGTCGACGGGCACGCTGCACACGGCGCTGCATGCGGGTGCGGCGAAGCCAGGGAAGCGCATTCGCAATGACGGGAACGTGGACACTGCGTTGCCGGGCGGGGCGAAGCGAGTGGAGGCGACGTACGAGTTTCCATTTCTGGCGCACGCGACCATGGAGCCGATGAACATTACCGTGCATGCGCGTGCGGGGGAGGCGGAAGTGTGGGCGCCGACGCAGTCGCCGGACTGGGTGCAGCGCACGGTCGCGAAAATCCTCGGCGTCCCACCGCAGAAGGTGATGGTTCATACGACGCTGATGGGTGGAGGCTTCGGGCGGCGCTACACGGCGGATTATCCGGCGGAAGCGGCGCAGATCGCCAAGGTCGTGGGCAGGCCGGTACAGCTGGTGTGGTCGCGGGAAGATGACATGACGCACGACTTCTATCGTCCGGCCGCGTGTCATCAGATGAAGGGGGCGGTGGATGCAAACGGGCGTCCGCTGGCATGGTCCCACACAATCGCGTCGACGTCGATTGGAGCGTTCTGGGATCCACCGGAGCATCAGGCGCCCGAGAGGTCGGAGGTGGGAGGCGCGGAGCAGATGCCGTATGCGATCCCGAATGTACGGCTGGAATACAACAACGTCGCGAGCGCGGTCCCGCCGTTGTGGTGGCGGTCGGTGGAACATTCGTTCAACGGATTTGCGGTGGAGTGCTTCATTGACGAACTGGCGGCGGCAGCGGGACAGGATCCGGTGCAGTTCCGCAAATCGCTGCTGGTGAAGCCGGCGAACTGGAAGGCGAAGAATGATGAAGACCCGGATCCGGCGCGGCTGCAGGCGGTGATGGAACTGGCGGCCGAGAAATCGCGATGGGGCACACCGCTGCCCAGGGGCAAGGGACGCGGCATCGCGACGTATCATTCGTTTGGCAGCTATATCTGCGAGGTGGCCGAGGTCACGGTGCAAGGCAGCAGCTTCAAGATCGATCGCATGGTGGCGGCGATTGATTGTGGGCAGATCGTGAATCCAGAGTCGGTGCGGGCGCAGGCGGAGAGCGCGATTATCTACGGGCTCAGCGCGGCGCTGAAGAACGAGATCACGGTGAAGAATGGCGCGGTCGAGCAGACGAATTTTGATGGATATGATCCGATCCGGATCAGCGAGGCTCCGCCGATTGAAGTGCATTTAATGAAGAGCGAGGAAGAGCCGGGCGGGATGGGGGAACCAGCGTTGCCTCCGGCGGCGCCGGCGGTAGCGAATGCGATTTTTGCGGCGAGTGGGAAGCGGGTAAGGAAGTTGCCGTTTTCGTTGGCGTGAGGCGGGAGCTAGGCGGCTGCGCCACTTGCGGCTTTTACTCGCACCGCAGGGCCACGTTCGGATCAACGCGAGTAGCGCGGCGAGCTGGAATCCAGCTGGCGACAAACGTGGCGGTCAGAAGAATTACCGCGATGGCCGCAAACGTCAGTGGATCCCGCGGGCTGACCCCGTTCAGCATACTCCGGATGAGAGGTGCAGCAGCCAGAGCCACGACCATCCCAATCACGACGCCCACTGCGGCCAGCGAAATCCCGTTAACCAGAATCATTCGCAGGACATGGCTGCGTTGCGCTCCCATGGCCATGCGAATCCCGATCTCCTGGGTCCTGCGTCCCACCACAAAAGAGACCACGCCGTAGAGTCCGACAATGGCCAGCGATAGGGCAATCAGCCCGAAAGCTCCGCCCAACGTTGCGAAGATGCGAAACCTGAAAAGGCCGTTGGTGGAAAACGCATGCACCATGGTGAGCACCGACAGGGGAGTGACTTCCGAGTCCACTGCACTGATCTGCCGGCGGACGAGGGAGGTAAGGGCCGTGGGATCCCCTTCGGCGCGCAGTTGAAGCGTCACCCGCGAACTTCCCTGCTGCAGATAGGGCAGATAGAAGACTGGAGGTGGCGGTTCGCCGACCGCTCCATTACTGGAGTCTCTCACCACACCAACGATCTGTATCGGCACGTTGTCGCGCAGTCGCAGGATATGCCCAAGAGCCTTGTCCAGGCTGTCCTGATTCACGATGTACCTGCGCGCCAAGGTCTCATTGACGATGGCGACTTGCGGAGTTTTCGCCGTGTCACTCGCCGTAAACTCGCGTCCACTGAGCAGAGGGATCTGCATGGTGCTGAAATAATTTGGGCCGACCTGATTGGTGTTGGTGTCCACGAACTTTTCGCCACCCGCGGCAGTGTAGCCATCGACGGACAGATCCCAGGAACCACCCGAGAGAAATGGGACGTTGCCAGCCATGGTCGCGGACTTTACCCCTGGAATAGCGGATACGCGCTCCAGAATCTTCTGGTTCAGCTGAGCGGACCGCTCGTCCTTATAACCGCGCAGGCTGGGATCCAAGGTGACCAGCAGCATGTGGTCCGGGTTGAAACCGAGGTCGGCGCTCTGCGCCCGCAAGAAGACCCTCAGGAACAGCCCGCCCGCAACCAACAGAACCACCGAGAGAGCCACCTGTCCCCCGATCAGGATCCGGCGGGCTACAGCGCTATGCGAACGGCCTCCCAAGGTACTTCGGGTTGTGGCCGCGCCCACCGCTTCTTTCACAGCCATGAACGCAGGTGCGAGGCCACACAGGAAAACCGCTGCCACGCAAGCCAACGCGGCACATCCCAGGACTCGCAGGTCCAGGTGAAAGTCGGGACCGGCCTGAGAAACTGAGTACGGTACGAGGGACGAGAATCCCCTGATGCAAGCTGCCGCCAGCAGAATGCCGGCACCGCCGCCCAGGAGTGCAAGCACCGCGCTCTCGGTCAGAAATTGACGCACCAAGGCTCCGCGTGACGCCCCCAGGGCCAATTGCGTCGAGATTTCCCGGATGCGCGAGGCCGCCTTTGCCATCATCAGGCTGGCCACGTTCGCGCAAGCCATCATCAGGATCAGCACCACCAGGCCCATGAGGATAACGCCCGGAGTCGCAGCCCCGTTTTCCAGACGCCGGTCCATCTCCTTGCGAACAATGGCAACGGTATCCTTGTTGCTGGCGGGATATTCGCGCTCGAGTTCACTCATGATGACTTTCATTTCGGCCTGCGACTGCGCGATCGTGACTCCAGGCTTCAGGCGACCCAGTAGGGTGCATCCCCGGTAGTCTCTGTGTGTGAGTGAGTCACTCCCTTCGGGCGACACTGCTGCGGTCATCATCATGGGCAAATACAAGTCCGGACGAAACCAAAGATCCACTCCGGCAAAGGACTCGGGGGTGACACCAATGATGGTGAAGGTCTGGCCACTTAACCGGACCTGCTTGCCGATGACGTCGGGGTTGCGGGCAAACATTCGGTTCCACAGGGAGTAGCTGATGACCATGACCGGGTACTTGCCTGGAGTATGCTCCTCTTCCGGGAGAAAAGCCCGGCCGAGAGCAGGTTGCACTCCCAGCATGGAAAAGAAATTTCCTGAGACCAGTTGCCCCCAGACCACCTGGGGTTTGCCATCTGGAACGGCACCCGCAGGGTTCAGCGCTCCTGACATGTCTTGCCGGGTCGAGAGCGCTTGAAACGATTTGCTGCGGGCTGAGAGGTCGACCCAGTCCAGATACGAGGAGGCCCCGTAGTTGGTCAAACGGGATGCCGCGATATCGATGGTCACGAGCCCACCCGGATCAGGCACCGGGAGCGGACGAAAAATGATGCCATCGACGAGGCTGAAGATGGCGGTGTTGGCGCCGATGCCCAAGGCCAACGAAAGAACCACCACCATCGCGAACCCTGGTTTCTTACACAGACTTCGGAGGGAAAGCCGCAAGTCGCGCCCCAGGGCATCAAGAAGCGGGATGGAATTCATTGCGTAGATAGTCTCGCGGATGCGGGCGGGATTTCCCAGCTTGCGGTAGGCAGCGGCGCGAGCGTCGGCGGGAGACATACCCGCTTCTACGTTGCGATCAGTTTCGATTTGAAGGTGGGACTCGAGTTCGGCAGCGCGCTCCGTGTCCCATTGTTTGCGCTGGAAGAACCGTCGAATGCTCATGGGTTCTGCTCCGAAATCTCACTCTTCCGCTGGCCGGAGAATGCGTCCGATGGCCCGCACCAGTTGCTCCCAGCGATTGGTCTGAGCCAGGAGTTGTTTTCGTCCTGAAGCCGTCAGCCGGTAATAGCGGGCGCGGCGATTGTTCTCCGACGTTCCCCAGAACGCAGCGATCCAGCCGCGATCCTCAAGCCGATGGAGAGCGGGATAAAGCGAACCGTGCTCGACCTGAAGAACATCTTCCGAACGCCGCTCGATGGCGTAGGCGATGGTGTGACCGTGCGCAGGGCCTGCAGAGAGAGTGCGTAAAATGAGCAGATCCAGCGTGCCTTGAACCATGTCGCTTTCCAATGGAGGTTTGCCTCTCTTGGCCATGACGAGGATTATACTTAGGTAGACGTTCTATGGGAAGAAAGGTTTCTTATTCCTTACGGGGGACTATCGGTCGGCCGATGGGGCTGAAGCCCCGGATGTGGTTTCCCTGTTGTGACGCGGCCCTGGAAGGGCCGCTCTTCCACGGTTGCGCAGGCTGTCGGAACGTATGTAACTTTCGGAACGGTGCGGGCAGCCATGCTGGCTTCCGGCGGACAGCCGAAGGCGGCTGTCCCCACAAAAAATCTAACGCAAAAACATAAACGCCGCCGAGGGCTCGGCGGCGTGCTCTCAGCGGAAACTCTTTAGCGCGGGGCTTCTTCCAGTAATCCCTGCTCTAGTTTTTCCTGGCACTCGATGCAATGGCGGGTCCAGGGGACTGCCTCTAAGCGCTTGGCGTTGATTTCTTTGCCGCAGTGGATGCATTCACCGAAGCTGCCTTCGCGGATGCGGGCGAGAGCCTTCTCGACCATTTGCAGGAGCTGGCGCTCGTTGTTGCTCTGGCTGAACAGGAACTCTTTGTTGTAGGAACTGGCGGCGCGGTCCGCGATGTCCTGGGCCGTGTCTTCGTCGGCGGAGCGTCCGTCGGCCTGATTGCGGTTCACCGTGCGGCGCAGTTCCTGCTGGCGCGTTTCCAAACGTTTCTTGAAAGCGTCGATCTTCTTCTTATCCATAGGTCACTTCAAACACGTCATTTCAAAACCGAAAACGCTTATCAAACTTTTAGGACGCCCCGTCACCGAGGCGTCCGAGTCATAAAGGCCAAACGGAAATGATAAGCGCGGGAATTAAGATGCGTCAACCGCACCAAGGGCCGTATGTCAAAGCTGGTTAGAAATGTCCTCTAAATTAGCTTATTAGAAATGTCCCCTGTGGGATCCTGAAGGTGTGGACTCCGCGGCAGGAAAACAACTTAACCGCAGAGGACGCTGAGGAATTCGCGGAGGACGCGGAGAGGAGCATCAATTATCAAGGACACTCAGGGACACGATGGAAACCGGCCCCGGACGAAATGCGTCCGGGGCTACGTGTTTTATCTTGGGAGCGGGTCTTTCATATTTGCCAGGGCGTACCCCATCACCGCCATGGCGGCGGCGTTTTCGCGTAACTCCGCGGGGACGATCTTGTCGAGCGTGTCGGCGGCGGTGTGGTGGTAGTTGAAGTAGGTGCGGCCGTCTTGCAGGATGCCGAGCGCGGGGACTCCGGCTTCCGACATGGCGGAAATGTCGGCGCCGGGGGGATAGCTGCTGGGCTGAAGCGCGCTGGCTCCCGAGCTTTCCAGAACCGAGAGCACGGGGCGGAGAAGATCGACGGCAGCGGCGGAGATGCGGGCGTCGAATCCAGTGGGGTGAGCCGCGCCGGTATCGCATTCGATGGCGGCGGTGTGGCGGGAAAATTCCGCGGCGTGATCTTTGGAGTAGGCCTGACTGCCGGCGCCGCCACTCTCTTCGTCCATCCAGGCGATGACGCGGAGAGTGCGCTTGGGGCGTAGGTGCAGCTTCTGCAGAATTTCGGCGGCCTCCATGGCGATGGCGACTCCGGCCCCGTCGTCGATCGCTCCGGTGCCGAGGTCCCAGGAGTCGAGATGTCCGGAGACGACGACGATCTGCTCGGGATGCTCGCTGCCTTTGAGATCGGCGATGACGTTGTGACCCGTCGTGTCAGGAAGTTTCTGCGGCGTTAGCGTGAGATGCATCCGGACTTTGCCCTGGGCGGCGAGGTGCGCGATGAGGTCGGCGTCTTCGGCGGTGACGGCTCCGGCGGGGATGCCGGCGGGAAAACTGTAGCCGGTGTGTGGGAGCCGGTAGTCGGCGCTGCCGACGGAGCGGACGAGGGCGGCGAGGGCTCCGAACTCGGCGGCGATTCGCGGTCCGGCGCCGCGATAGCGGACGGCTTCGCCATAAGCGACGAAGGAGAGTCCGGCGGCGGCTTTTTGCTTGTCGAAAATTTCGTTGAACAGCAGAATCTTGCCGGCGACTTTGTCACGGCCGAGGGATTTCAGTTCGTCGAAGTCGTTGACCACGACCACATCCGCGGTGATGCCGTCGGAGGGCGTCGAGGTGCTTCCTCCGAGCGCGGTGAGGACGACCTTCTGTGTGGTGCCCGGAACGTGGCCGGAGAATTCAACGAGTTCGGCAGTTTCTGCGCCGCGCACCCAGTGCGGGACTTTCACTTCTTCGAGTTGGACGTCTAGGCCGAGTCGGCGCATTTCGGCGGCGACGTAGTCTTCGGCGGCTCGGGCCTGCAGCGATCCGCTGGGGCGCGGCCCGATATTTTCGGTGAGATGCGCGACCTGGCGGTACGCGTAGTCGTCGGCGAGCGCGGCGGTCTTGATGGCCTCGAGGTCGGCGAGGAGTTGCGGCGGGAAATTTTCCTGCTGCGCCTGCGACATCTGGGGAAGAGAGAAGAAGGGAGGAGGTGCCGTGGGCTTGGGTTGCGGAGTTTGGGCGGCTGTGAATGTGGCGCAGAAAATGGAGAGTAGAAGGGCGGTGAGTTTGCTCATGGTCGGAGGATTAGTGTAGCTGAGGAGGCGGCGAATGAGAAACGGCGCGGACGGAATCTCGTGTTGCCTGCATCCCTTTGGGTGCTGCCAGCAAGAAGCCCCACTTCTCGCGCAAGGGGCGCGCGAGAAATGGGGCACCCGCGAAGAGCGCTGGAGCACGGCGGGATTTGCCGGGTTGGGACTATAATTCTGCCGCATCGAGATAGGGGCGAACCATGAGTCCTCGCGGGATTGCATTTGTTTGTTCCTTGGTGGTCGTGGTGGTAGTCGCTGTTTTGGTTGATCGTCTGCTTCGTCCCAGCCTGCGGCAACTTCTGGAAGAGGTCACCGGACTGCCGGCCGCGACCGAATTCTATCTGCGGTCGTTCGCGATTGTGGTTTTCTTTGTGGCCGCGGCGGCGTGCCTTGGTTCAACGCATAGTGACCTCAAGTCCGATTCGCGGTTCATGGAGTACGTCTGGTCGGTGGCGGGAGATTTGCAGAGTGTACTGCAAGGAATCTTCGGAGTGCTTCTCGGGTATGTCGCGCTGATCACGATCCTGATAGCGGCGCTCCGGCGTCGACAGCCATGAGCAATGATCGGTATCTGATCGTCTCGTATTTCGTTTTTGCGGTTGTGTGCCTGGGGATGGGCTTCGTGGCGTACCGAATACTGCGGAGACCGTTCCAGGCGATTGCGGAGACGATTGCCGGTAACCGGAGCGCGATACTGAAGCGCGCTCTTGCGATTTCGATGACGGTGGCGGCCGCATTGGGATTTCTGGGATACAGCTACAACCAGAAGGGGTGCGTGAGCTACGAGCAAGTCGTCAAGAATCGCGATTTTCTGATCGATGCAAATGTGAGGCAGGTGCAGGGGGCGGCCGACTGGATCGCTTTGACGGTGTTGGCTTGGGGAGTGGTGGTGGTGAGCGGCCTGAGTGCGCTGCCGAAGAGAAAAGCTGGCGAATAGACAGCGGGTGGTGCTGGCTAGAGGCTTCAACCACAAAGGGCACGAAGGGACACTAAGGAAAAATCGGCCCCGGACGAATGCGTCCGGGGCTACGTGTTTCATCTCACATACTCACGCTGTGGCTGAGGCTGTCTTTCTTCTCAGGATGGCGGCGGAGACTAGCGAGATGACCATGAACACGGGAAACGGTTCCAGAAACGTCATCGAGATCTTGTAGAGCGGGTTGTGGTAGTTGCGCACGAAGTCTGCGGCTTGGCGCGCGGTCTCGTCGATCTTTTGCTGGCTCGCGCCCGTCGACTTTGCGTGTTCCACCATCTGGGCGCCATACTTCTCGGCGAAGTCGGGCATGAATTTGTAGGAGACGACTTCCCACGTCGCAACGTAGAAGCAGTTGGAGAGAAGGGAGATCAGGATTCCCACGGCGAATGCTCGGGCGAACGTCAGCTTGCCGCCGGAGACGTTGTCGCGATAGGAGCGGATGCCGAAGTAGACAAGCAGTCCGGCCAGCACGATGGTGGTGTAGCCGAGAATGAGTCCCTTGTCGCCGCTGAGTTTGTGCATGAAGGGAACCGTGGCCAGCATGGTCACGGCGGAAATGCCGCCGGAAATCAGCCCGAAGGTCAGTACGGTCTTTTTCATTTCAATTCTCGCTTTCGAATTTGTATGTTGCACGGAGCCGATTGTGGGGCGGCGCGGCAGAGTTGTCGTCATACCTTCGGGTGATTTTGAGGGCGGGGGAGGAAAAACTTACTTTTGGGGGAGGCATCAGGGGATGAGGCGGGCTTCTTTGCCGAGTTGGACTGCCTGGGTGCGGCGGCGGGCCCCGAGTTTGTCGAAGAGGCGGCTGGAGTGGGTCTTGACCGTATTCTCGCTGACGAAGAGGCGGAGGGCGATTTCTCGGTTGCTGAGTCCGGCGGCGATCAGGCCCAGGATCTCGAGTTCGCGGGGAGTGATGCCGAGTTGGGTGAGGCGAGTCTCGTCGAGGGTGAATGGCGCGCCTTGGGCCCGCTCAGCGAGAGGCGCCTTCTTGCGGGTGAGCGTGAGTCCGAGCCAGATGCCGAGTGCGGCGAAGACGGCGGCGACCAGTCCACCGTAGATTTCTACCGAGTGCTCGACGACCAGGAAACGGTATTCGGTGAGTTTGAGGATCGTGATGAGGACGCCGCCGCACAGGCCGTAGAGGAGGATGTCGCGCAGGGCACGGCGCGTTCCACGGGCGGTTTTGGCGGTGGGGGGCAAATGATACCGGAATGCGTGGAGCCTGGGGCACCCCGAAGTCGCCAACCACGAAGGGACACGATGGGACACGAAGGAAAATCGGCTCCGGACGAATGCGTCCGGGGCCACGCGTCTTGTGCGGCATCCCGCTGCGCGCTACGCAATAAAAATGGCCCCATTACTGGGGCCACGTTCAAGAGGCGAATGGGTGGGCAATGTCAGGAAAGGCGAAAGTAGATGCCGTTCCGACAGCCAGAACGGCCAAGTAGGAAGTGACGCTTATCGTTGAGAGTGAAGGTCATGGTGCTTGAGTTTGCGGCCTCTTCGTTACATGAGGAAGAAGCACTTGCCGCGCCAAAGCCGGATGGCGAGGTCATTGGGGTCCGAATATAGGATAAGTGACTGGATATAAGGTGGTTATCAAGTTTCGGATGGGCGAAATATGGATTCGGTGGGAGCCCTGCGGGAACCCAAAGTGCAGAACAATGCATATTGGGTGCACAGCCGTGCCAAGCACGGAAAAATATGTGCAAAAAGCAAGCGCCGGGAATCCTCTCCCGGCGCTCTGTCAACCTAACTTGATCCCCCTGTTAGCTGTTTCCAGCGACTGTGCGCAGCTTGCCGGGGAGGAAGTGGTACGGGGGCCAGGGGCCGCTCACTGACACTTCGCAGTTCTTCAACTGCTTGGCTGCCGTGCTGTAGCGATTCTGGTACTTCTCCACGCTCTTGGTGTCGATCAGGTGGGCGATGTCGATCAGCATGCCCTCGGGAGCGACCTTCTTACAGCTGACTTCTTCTTCGAGGGGGTTAAAGAGCTTGTGGACCTGGACGGACAGGGCGCGGGCCTTGGTCTGGCGTTCGCGTTCGCGGGAGGCCTTTACCTTCAGCTTGGACAGGTAGTCGCCGCCGACGGTGTCTGGCAATTCAATGTCGATCATGGCCTCGCGCAGGGACCCATCGCGGACGACCAACTTGATGTGCATTTCGGACTTGCCGCGGAGTTTGGCGACGCTCAGGCCAAAGGCGCGCCGGTTGACCCGGACGGCCTGGCGGAGGGCGTCATCGCTGTCAAAAATTGTGCCGAATTTGAAGGGAAGGACCGTGGAATTGCGGAAGCAGTTGCTAACTACGCGGGCGTGCTCAATGGCGGATTTCTGATCCAGTTCACCCGCAGTGTGGTCGTATTCGCTGACGATCACGGCGAATTCACCACTTGGATAACTTAGAACCGCTGCGCCGTTAACTCCCTGTACACCCTCGAGCAGGAAAGGGCGGCGAGTGCGGGTTCCATTTGGGAGGGTTTGATGCTCGGTAAGACAATACGCGTACCACGCCATGTTGAACTCTCCGAACCGGGATGGAGGCGGACGAATCCACCTCTTGCGTCGAGTTTTTTCGCCAAAGCTTGTACAGCGAAATGAGAAGTAAGGAACCGGGCGGTACTGGGCTACTACCCTGGAAACGACTTACAGTCGCGCTTCCTAACTGCATATTACTTTGGGCATCACCAAAAATGCAACTTTTTCTTTGCGAAAGGCATCGGAAGGTTTCATTTCGCAGCGGCTGAACGACTTGCGCGTTCTTGCAGGGCCAGCAGAACTACTCGGAGCATCTCGTCCCAGGGGGCGGGCTTACCGGTCCAGATCTCGAACTGGCGGGCAGCTTGGTGGACGAACATCTCGATGCCAGGAATGATCTGGGCGCCGCGCTCCCTGGCCAGCTTCAAAAAGCGGGTTTCCGGCGGATCGTACACCATATCAAAGACATAGCGGGCGTTGATCTCTTTATCCTGGAGGGGAGATTCCTTGCTGTTTCCCATACCGACCGGGGTCGCGTTAATGATGACGTCGAAGGCCAGCTTCTTGAGGTCGGGGCGCTTGATGATCCGGGCGCGTGCCTGGTGCGCGAGCTTTTTGGCGGAGGCAAGGCTCCGGTTCAAAATGTAGACTTCTGAGCCGCGTTCCTTGAGGCCGAAAACGGCGGCTCGGGCAGCTCCGCCGGCGCCAATCACCAGGATGCGCGCGCCTTCCAGGGTGTTCAAACGGCGCTCGAGTGGCCGGACGATGCCCGCTGCGTCGGTGTTGAATCCGTAAAGCTTGCCATCCTGCGCGCGTACGACCGTGTTGCAAGCACCGATTTTCGTCGAGTGGGAGTCGGTGTTATCGAGGTGCGTCAGGATCGCTTCTTTGTACGGCATGGTCACGCTGATGCCGTGGATCGGAATCTCGCGGACGCAGGTCAGGAGGTCTTTCAGTGTCTTGGCATGCAGCGCCAGGTAGACGGCGTTCACGTTCTCGCGCCGAAAGGCCGCGTTCATGATGGCGGGAGACAGGGAGTGGCCGATGGGATCTCCGACGACTCCGTAAACGCGGGTGGCGACATCGACCTGATCGATACGATAGACGCTGCGCAATTCCTGCGCGGTGACTTGTCCGGGAGCGGTTTCTTCCCCGGCGATGGCGGAGGCGAAGGTGAATATGCTGCCCGCGCGCACCCCCAGAACACGGCTGATGAAGCCCTGTTCGCCCATGCACATGCCGATCATGGAATGCCGGTCGCCCTCGCGAGCCAGGAACTTGATCATGGTGACGTTGTCGGCGAGCGTGGTAGCCGTGCTGACCACCTTGTAGAAGTCCGCGGGATACGCCAGCATTTTCTCGAGAGTCTCGTCGAGTTTCTTGGTGGCACGAAAGTCGTGGAAAGAGAGAATGAGTCCGGCGCGGGAGCGGAGCTTGTGCAGCTGCTCGGGCTTGCACTTGGTGGCGGTTTGCAGCTCCACGTCAACCAGCTGGCAGCCCGCGGCGGCGGCTTTGCTCAGAACGTCCAGCTGCGAGGCGATGGAGCCGCGGAACTTACCTCCGCTGACGGCGCGGCGGCAGGTGGCGATCACGACGGTCCCGTGGTGGGACTCGAGAAAGCGCTTGATGCGGGGAAGCGCCAATCCTGGCTTGGAGAGGTAGTCGAGCCGGAACTCCAGGAAGGGGTTATCGCGAGCCAGGGCCTCGGCTTTCTCCGCCATCTCGTTGGGATCAGAGCCGATGACCGCCACGCAGACGCGGGGCAACCGGTGGGGCAAGAGCCGTGGCGCAAAAGGGATAGCGGGATTCATCTTCCTTGGTTCGGCATCCTTCGTTCGATACCCCGGTAAAGAACTTGCGTGAATGAACGGCGAATTATTACAGGGGCTTAATTATTTATGCAACAAGGGATTAACCAAAGAGGGAAAAAACTTCTGCTCCGGGGTGCCCAACACCCTCGTAACCTTGACCCACCCTTACCTGCTTGTTACCTTCCGGCTGAAGCCTTTTGGTTTCTGGTATTTAACCTTGTTGCGAAGGGGGAGAGGACGCGAGGCGGCCTGCTCCGGAGGTAACATGAAGAAAACAGGACTGTTAGTGCTATTGCTTGCGACGGCGGCTTGGGGTCAAACCACGGTGGACCCGAGTAGCTTTCAGGCTCCTCAGGGAACCTCGCCGACAACGAACAGCTTTCCGGTCGAGCGCATTCCGACTCCGACCTATGCCGACCTGTATTGTGCTGGGTTCATCAGCAAACAGATCCTGCCCGA
The DNA here is from genome assembly GCA_035632675.1 of Candidatus Dormiibacterota bacterium. Lineage (GTDB taxonomy): Bacteria > Acidobacteriota > Terriglobia > Terriglobales > Acidobacteriaceae > Sulfotelmatobacter. The sequence continues at coordinate 156,699 of DASQGJ010000024.1, read as the reverse complement.
CGCGAATTACATCGTCGGAGGGCTGCACACGCCGACGACCACCAAGTTCACGCGCGGCGACATCGTGTATCTGACGGGCACGGGCTACAGCGCCGGGTCGGAATATGAGATCGTGCGTGCGCTGAAAGATATCAACGAATACGAGATGTATCCGGGAGAAAAGAAACTGCTGAAGGAAACCGGGCAGCCTTACGAAGAAGTGGGCCGGGTGAAAGTGATCGACACGCGCAGCAAGGCGGCGATCGCGCAGATCGAATACGCTTGCGACGGCGTCAACCCGGGCGACACCGCGATTCCATTTGCCGAGAAGCAGACGCTTGGCTTCCACACCCCTGTGCGCTTTGACCGCTTCCTGCCCGCCAGCAGCAAGGTTTCGGGCCGGATCGTCATGGGCAAGGACTTCGACTCGCAACTGGGAACGGGCCACAAGGTTTACCTCAACGTGGGCGCGAACCAGGGCGTGAAAATCGGCGACTACTTCCGCGCCGTACGCTCCTACGAAGCGGACCTGAGAGACCCCGTGGATTCGCTCTCGTTCCGGGCTGCTTTGTCGGAGGATACGCAGAAGAAGATTGCCTCCTTCGACCCGCAGATGTTCGAGAAGCAGAACGGTCCAGTGATTCACGTGCGGGATCTGCCGCGGCGTGCTCTGGGCGAAATTCTGATCATTGGCGTGACCAACACGACCGCGACCGGCATGGTGGTTTTCTCGATAGAAGACTTGCATGCGGGCGACGGTGTGGAGTTGGATCAGGTGAATTAGGCTTCTCCGCTCAATTGTTCGTTGCAGACCGGGGACGGGATACCGTCCCCGGTTTTTTGTTTAAAGGAGCATTTGCTTGTAGGACGCCGAGGCCAAGCGCAAGGGCTGGTCTCTATCGGCCATCGACGGTCTGCTCGCAGCAACCGCTCTTCATCACGACCTTACGATTGCGTCGCTCAACGTCAGCGACTTCGCCAGCACGCAAGCGTTGGTCTTGAATCCGTGGGAAGCGTGATGCGAAGAGTTTCTCTGATCCAATGACCTGCCGAAACAGTTCACGCCATTTATGCGCCAACCACTACTCTCTCTGCCTCTTCCTTGATCCTCTCCCACGCCTTCTCCACGTGCCGCGCTTTCGTGTTGGTCTGCCCAATGCTCAGGCGCAGCGTCAGCTTTCCGTTCAGCCTGGTGTGCGTAAGACACAGATCGCCGCTGCGGTTCAGCCGGTCCATGATCGCCTGATTCGCCGCGTCGCCTGACTTGTGTCGGAAGCAGACCAGACTGAGCGGTACGGGCGCGGCCAGTTCGAAGCGGTCGTGCTGGCGTACCCAGTCGGCGAACTGCTGCGCCAGTCGCACATGCTCGCGCACGTTACGCTGCAGGCCCTCCACACCGTAATGCCGGATTACGAACCACAACTTCAGAGCGCGGAATCGGCGGCCCAGTTGAATGTGCCAGTCGCGATAGTCGATGACCGCTCCCGACTCCGTGGCCTGGTTCCGCAAGTACTCCGGCAGGATGCTCAATGTCTGAATCAGCGCCTTGCGGTCGGCGACCCAGAAGCAGCTGCAATCGAAGTTGACCGCCATCCATTTATGCGGGTTGAAGTTGTAACTGTCGGCCAGTTCGACTCCGTTCTGCAGGTGGCGGAACTCGGGACAAAGCATGGCTGTGCCCGACATGGCAGCATCCACGTGCAGCCAGAGATCGTTCTTCCGGCAGACCTCGGCGATCGCGGCCACTGGGTCCATCGCGTTCGAAGAGGTCGTTCCCACCGTGGCGCAGACAAAGCAGGGAGTGAGTCCCGCGCGCCGGTCGGCTTCGACCTGGCGGGCGAGCGCATCGGGCTTCATGGCGAAGTTCTCGTCCACTTCAATCAGACGGAGATTCTCCGTGCCGATGCCTGAAATCATCGCGGCTTTTTCGAGGGACGAATGCGTCTGCGTCGAGGCGTATGCTACCAGCTTTCCGTTGCATCCTTTCTTGTTCGTCGTGTAGCCCGTGGCGCGCTCGCGCGCGGCCAGCAGCGCGCACAACACAGCGCTCGATGCCGTGTCTTGAATCACTCCACCCCCCGCACTCGATGAAAGAAACTTCTCCGGCAGTCCCAGCATTCCGACCAGCCAGTCCATAACGTGGGTTTCGAGTTCGGTACACGCCGGGCTGGTTGACCAGAGCATCCCCTGCACGCCCAGGCCGGAAGAGAGCAGGTCACCGAGAATCGCCGGACCCGAGGCGTTGCACGGAAAATAGGCGAACCAATTTGGCGACTGCCAGTGCGTGATTCCGGGCAAGATCAAGCGGTCGATATCTTTCAGCAGCGCCTCAAACGGCTCGCCCCGCGCCGGAGGGTTTGGCGGCAGTGAGGCCCGAATCTCTCCCGGCTTGGCCTGGGAGAGCACGGGGAGAGACTCGATGCGCGACTGATAGTCGGCGATCCAGTCCACCACGGCATGGCCGTGGCGGCGGAATTCGTCGGGCGTCATGTGAAACGATTTTTCGTCGGACAATTGGTTTCTCCAGATTTTTGAGACCACGTCACTTCAATTTTCCGAAGTACACTCGCGTCTTGTAATCGAATGCCACGCGTCCATGCACAACGTGCAAATCAAAGATGCGCCGCAGTTCCCGCAGCATGGGCTCATGCTTCGGATGGCCCGGCCCCGGGGCATACGACGACGACAGCAGCCGTCCCTCAAGTCCCGCGAAGTCGAATTCCTGCCGCATAGGGAACACCTGCTCCTGAAAAGGAGACGGGTCGAAGAATTCGTTCACTGCATCGGTTGTCCGCTCATGCCGCACGTCTTCGTAGTCGGTGCCATAGGTCAGCAGCAGTTGCTCGTAGTCGCGGAGAAACGCCGTGGTGTCGGTCAGACGCTCGTTCCATAGCAGCACCAGCCACCCTCCGGGCTTGAGAATGCGAACAATTTCCCGCCGCGAACGCTCGCGATCGAACCAGTGCGCGGCCTGGGCCGCCGTCACGAAGTCGACGCTCTCATCGCCCAGCGTCGTCGCTTCGGCAGTCCCCGCGACGCTGCGAAAGTTCGGGAATGCCGCCAGCAGTCGCTCTCCCGCCTGCCGCATGTCCACGTTCGGCTCGACTGCGAAGACCGGGTTGCCGTTCTCGAGCAGCGTGCGCGTCCAGATTCCGGTGCCAGAGGCTATGTCGGCGACCACGTGGCTTGGCGCCAGCCCGCATTCGCGGCGCAGTACCGGCAATATTTCAGGCGGATAGCCCGGCCGGTAACGAATGTAGTTTTCCACTCGATCGGAAAAGCGGCTGGTGGCGTTGGAAGCAGGCATAAATGTGCAACCTGGCAAGATTTTTCACCTTGCCAAAGAAGCCATTCTAACGGCAGGATAGAGGTGTTGTCCCTCCCCGCCGGGACGCCGGGCTCTCCAGGTCGGCGCAAAACGAAAGCAAAAGAAAGGCGAAATACCCGGCACGCAGCCAGCACAATTATGCGAGTTGTCATCAAAGTCGGCACCAGTCTCATTGCTCCCGGAGGGCAGATTGACATCAACCTGCTGCGCGGCATGGTCGACCAGTTCGACCTTTCGAAGAACGAATACCTGATCGTGACCTCGGGCGCGATCGCTGCCGGCATGTCGGGGCTGGCCCTGCAGAATCGTCCGACCGATGTTCCCCGCATGCAGGCCTGCGCCGCCGTCGGCCAGAGCAAGCTGATGCACACCTACGAGCGCCTGTTTTTCGGCAAGAAGGTTGTGGCTCAACTGCTGCTTTCGAGCGATGACTTTACGTCTCCAGTGCGCTATCGGAATCTGCAGAATGCCCTAGCGGAATTGCTGGCCCTGGGCGTGGTGCCGATCGTGAATGAGAATGACAGCGTCTCGGTGCGCGAGTTGGAAGGCGCCTTCGGCGACAACGATGAACTGAGTTCTCTGCTGGCCACGGCGGTGAAAGCCGACTGGCTCTTGTTGCTGACCAACGTCGATGGATTCCTTGTACCCAACGGACGAAAGAAGCCGAAGATCCAGCGCGTGATTCGCAAACTGACTCCGGCGATTGAAGCCCAGTGCAACGGCAAGAGTGCGCTGGGGCGTGGCGGGATGATCTCGAAGCTGCGAGCGGCGAAACTCGCGAGTGAGGGCGGAGTCCACGTGGCCATCGTGAATGGGCGGCATCCGCAGGCGATTACACTGGGAATGGCCCGCAAGATTGGAACCTATTTTCCGCCGCAGAAGGAACGCTGATGGCGACTCTCACCCGCGCCGCGTCTACCCCGGAGAAGTTGCTGCGCGCCCGCGCCGCGTCGGCCAGCCTGGCGCAGTTGTCCACCGAGGAGAAGAACGCGCTGTTGCTGGCGATTGCCGATGCGGTCGAAGCGCAGGAGAAGAGCATCCTCGCAGCCAACCGCGACGATATCGAGAGATCCGGCTTGCAAGGGGCCATGCGCGATCGCCTGCTGCTGACTCCGGCGCGGATTAAAGATATGGCGCGGGGCGTGCGTGAAGTTGCCGCCTTGCCGGACCCGATTGGCGAGACGCTGGCGGAATGGACCAAAGCGAACGGCCTGCAAATCCGCAAGGTGCGCGTGCCGCTCGGTGTGGTGGGAATCATCTACGAATCACGGCCGAACGTCACGGTCGATACGGCGGTGCTGGCACTCAAGACCGGCAATGCGATTGTGCTGCGCGGCGGCAAAGAAGCGGCGCAGAGCAACCAGTGTCTGGTCGAGATCATGTCCGCGGTTCCCGGCGTTCCCGAAGGAGCCATCGAGTTGCTCGATTCCTCGACGCGCCAGTCGGTGCAGGAACTCATCAAGGCCCGCGGCCTGGTCGACGTGATCATTCCCCGTGGCGGCGCGGGCCTGATCACGTTTGTGACTGAGAATTCCACGGTGCCGGTGATTGAGACCGGGGCGGGGAACTGTCACATCTTTGTCGACGCTTCAGCCGATTTTGACATGGCAGACCGGATTGTGATCAACGCCAAGACCCAGCGTCCGTCGGTCTGCAATGCAGCCGAGAAACTATTGGTGCACGAGCGCGTCGCGGCGCAATACATTCCGCGTATCGTGAAGAAGCTCATCGACGCCGGAGTCGAAGTACACGGCGACGGCAAAGCTCGCACCCTGGCCGCTCACTTGCCGGTTGCGCCCGCGACCGAGCAGGAGTGGTACGAAGAATATTTGCGTCTGTGTATGGCCGTCGGCGTGGTCGCGAACGTGGATGAGGCAGTTGCCCACATCAACAAATATTCGACCAAGCACTCCGATTCGATCGTGACGGCTGACGAGGCCAATGCTCGCAAATTTCTCCGGGGCGTGGATTCCGCTGCGGTCTACTGGAACGCGTCCACCCGCTTCACCGACGGCGCGGAATTCGGTTTCGGCGCCGAGATGGGCATCAGCACCCAGAAACTCCACTGCCGCGGCCCGTTTGCGCTGGTGGAACTGACCTCATCGAAATACCAGATCGTCGGGACGGGGCAGGTAAGGTAGGAGATGATCTCTACATGCGCCAGACGGGAACTCTCATCACATCAAAATGATGATCGTAGGTCCAAACTTCCAACCCTAGGTTCGCAGCCACAGCAGCGATAGTAGCGTCAAAAAGCGTGATGCGCTGGTCTGGAAGCGCGCGAACTCTCATCAGCGCCTGTTGGTAATGTTCTGGACTCGGATTAATCAGGACCGAATCCGACATGTAACCAAGCCAAACAAAAGCCGCTCTTGGCCCCATGCGATTGAGCACCAATGCGTGAGTCTCAAGAAGCGTCGGATAGGCGATCACGATCTGACGTCGATCTTTCTCCAGGGCTTGTGATTCTCGGTGCGCTCGCTGGTGATGCGCGTCGCTTTCATCTGCAGCCGCGTAGAGAGGGCCTGCATCCGCCAGCACGCCGCGCATCATTTCTTCATGCCCGTCAGATACAGATCATGGTTCTCACTCACATCGCTGCGGCCGCTTCGCCCCAGAGCCTTGAGTTTCAATGGTCGAAATTCCCGCAGAAATCCGCGTTCGCGCAAGTACTCTCGCAACGCCGCCTGCATGACGGTAGTGAGTGAAGGAGGAGCCTCCTGAGACTGGACATAGTCGTCCATGGCTTTGGCAAGATCATCGGGGAAAGTCATCGTAGCCCGCTTCATACAAGTAGTATATCAGCTCCAAGCACCAGATGGTGAGATTGGTGAAGTTGGTGCATAAGGCGAATAAGAAGCGAAATACATGTTGGCCGGAATGCACATTTACGACACGGGCGACCACCTGTGCTACCTTACTAACTTTCACCTCGAACTAATGAAACTCCTCTCAGCAGCGCTTCTCTCATCCGCCCTACTGTTCCTCGGATCCTCGACGCCTTCTGGAGGAAGGGCGCCAGCATCCTCAGCTTCCGCGACGATCTTCGGCTTTCGCAACGCCGCCGCCGAAACCGCCGCTGAAACGCAATTCCTGTCGGTGCCCGATTCGAAGCTGGCGGAAGAGCATCTTCGCATCCTCACGAAGGTTCCACACATGGCGGGGACGGTCGAAGACAAGGCGACGGCTGATTACGTCGCGAGGAAATTTCGCGATGCGGGTCTCGATACGGAAATCGTAGAGTACAAGGTCTGGATGAATTATCCGGCGGAGATCAGTGTGGACATGACCGCGCCGGCGGGCGCCGAAATGCACGGTCCCACGCGCGAGCACGTGGACAACGATCCCTTCCAGGATGATCCCCGCATCGTTACTCCCTTCAGCGGTATGTCGCCTTCCGGGGATGTCGAGGCGGAAGTCGTATACGCCAACTACGGCACTCCGGAAGACTTCGAGCGGCTGGAGAAGCTGAAAGTCGATGTGCGTGGCAAGATCGTGCTGGTGCGCTATGGCCAGAACTTTCGCGGCGTCAAAGTCTTTGTCGCGCAGGAACACGGCGCAGCCGGCATGATCATCTATTCCGATCCGGCGGATGACGGCTGGCGGCGGGGCGACAAGTATCCCGACGGTCCGTGGCGTCCCGATACCGGCGTGCAGCGCGGATCGATCGGATACATGTTTGAGTTTCCGGGAGATCCGACCACTCCGGGCGTGGCGTCGATTCCATCGCTGCCGTCGTCGCAGCGGATTTCGCCGGGCGCGTCCGCGCAGATTCCGAAGATTCCGGTGACGCCCCTTTCCTACCACGACGCGTGGCCTGTGCTGGAACATCTGAGCGGGCCCGACTCGCCGCGCGAGTGGCAAGGGTCGTTGCCGTTTACCTATCACGTTGGTCCGGGGCCGGCGCGATTGAAGATGCATCTCAAGCAAGACTATGAGTACCGCACGCTGTGGGACGTGATTGGGCGGGTTCACGGCAGCGAACTGCCGGAAGAATGGGTGGTTGCGGGCAACCACCGCGATGCGTGGGTCTACGGCGCGGTGGACCCGAACAGCGGCACGGCGGCGATGCTTGAGGCTGTACACGGCGTCGGCGAACTGCTAAAGGCCGGTTGGAAGCCCAAGCGCACGCTCGTGTTCGCCAGTTGGGATGGGGAAGAAGAAGGCTTGATGGGATCGACGGAGTGGGTGGAGCAGCACGAAGTCGAACTGCGGAATGCACCCGCCTACTTCAACATGGACGTCGCGGTTTCCGGGCCGAAGTTCGGCGGGTCGGCGGTTCCCAGCCTTAAGCAGTTCTTGCGCGATGTGACGAAAGTTGTGCCGAGTCCCAAGGGTGGCACAGTTTACGAATCGTGGCAGAAGTCGTCGCAACCCGAGGCGATTGCGGCGACGCAGGCCCCGGGCGAGGCGGTTGGAGAAAACCGGAGACTTCCGGCGGCTCAGGTGAAAGCCGATGTTCCGGTGGGAGATTTGGGCAGCGGCTCCGACTACACCGCCTTTCTGCAGCATCTGGGGATTCCATCGAGTGATGTAAGTTCGAGCGGACCTTATGGCGTTTACCATTCCGTGTTCGACAACTTCGCCTGGTTTAAGAAGTTCGGCGATCCGGAGTTTGTGTACGAACAGCAGATGGCGCGCGTGTTCGGCCTCGAGGCGGTGCGCATGTCGAATGCCGACGTGCTCCCTTATGACTACGAGGAGTATGGGAAGGAAGTCGAGGTCTATCTGGACGCAGCGCGGAAGCGGGCGGAAGACAAATTCGGTCAGCATGCACTCGACTTCGATGCAGTGAATTCGGCGGCTCGCCACTTCGAGTCGGCGGGGGCGAAGATCCTGGCGAAGCAGAAGAATCCTCCGCAGGACCCATCGCGATTGAACCAGGCGCTGATGGGCGCGGAGCGAGCGCTGCTGGTGCCGCAAGGATTGCCGCATCGTCCGTGGTTTCGGCACGTGATTTATGCGCCGGGAGAATATACGGGCTACGCGGCGGTGGTGATTCCTGGTGTCAATGAAGCCCTCGACAAGGGCGACAGGGAACGCACGCGCCAGCAACTGGCGACGCTAGCCGCGGCCCTCGAACGCGCCGCCAAAACGCTCGAAGGATACCGCTAGCGTATGACTGCTGCGCATGTGCTCGGGCAGTTTCTTCGCACACTGCCGGCCTCGGCAGCCGCGACCTTTCTTGCTCTGTTTCCAATTGTCGACCCGTTTGGCGGCATTCCCATCTTCTTCACGATGACTTCATCGTGGACGCCGCGCGACCGCTTTCGCACCGCGATGAAGACCGGAATGTGGGTGTTCGTCATCCTGGTCACGTTTCTGTTCTTCGGGCGCTTTGTCCTTTACTTTTTCGGCATTTCGCTGCCTGTACTGAAGATTGCAGGAGGGCTGATCGTGGCCAACACGGCGTGGGGCATGGTGACATCCCATGCGCGCATTACGCCGGAGGAGAGTCACGAGGCCGAGGACAAAGAGGACATCTCGCTGACCCCGCTGGCGATGCCGCTGATGTCGGGACCCGGCGCCATTGGCGTGGTCATGGCATTGGCAGCGCATGTCGATAACGCGGCGGCGTATCTGGGGATGGTCATCGGCATCGCTGCAGTCGCGTTGAGCGTGGTGCTGTTCTTCAGCCTGGGAGGTCCGCTCGTGCGCAGGCTGGGACCGAGCGCGGTGGGGGCGATCAACAAGATCTTCGGCTTCCTGATTCTCGCCATTGCCGTGCAACTGGTGTGGAACGGGGTGGCCGACTTCAATCGCTGAGGGCCAAGCCACTCGCCTGCGAATCCTGGAACTCCTGGCACATTCACAGCGTACCAACGGAAGGCGCGCGTGCGCCTCGAGGGGGTCGTATGGCGAAACAGTCTCTACTCAGGATTGGACAGTTCTACAAGGCAGTCCTGTTGTGTTTGTTCCTGGTTCCGCTATGCGCAGCCAGCGACTGGGACTATCGGGAGACGCATAACGACGCGCGTGATTTTGCCGCAGGAGGTTACCTGCACGTGCGGTTGAGCGTAGGCGACCTGCACATCAAGCGCGGCGATTCCACGAAGATCCGCCTGCAGTACACGATAAAGTCGCGGCGGGAACACAATGTGAAGGAAGCGCATGTGGATTTCGACGTCCGCGGACGCGATGCGACCATCGAGTTTCATGCTCCGACTGGCGGCAACACGCAGTTTGACGTGGAGCTCGAGGTTCCCCAGAACACGAACCTCGACGTGCATCAAAAGGTCGGAGATCTGACGCTCGACAGTATCGAAGGTGACAAGGATTTGAGTCTTGGCGTCGGCGACATCCGCATCGCAGACGGACATGCAGGGTATCGCCTGGTGCATGCAAGCACCGGCATCGGTGACGTGAATGGCGATGGCTACGGCGAAACCAGCGGATGGCTGGGCAAGACGCTGAAGTATCGCGGCGACGGGAAGTATGAACTGCGCGCGCACGTGGGAGTTGGGGACATCCGGTTGGAAGGGAAGTAGGAAGCTCTCAGCTTCGAGCTTCGCACTGCCTTAGCAAGATCCCCACTTCTGGCGCGACGAACTCGCGAGAAATGGGGCACCCGTCGGAGTCGATCCGACCGCTGTTACGATTTCCGAACTAGAACCGCTTCCGTATTGACAAGCGCCCAGACCCTGCTAAGGTGAGCCCCGCCAAGGGAGCAGCCTTCCCGTCTCGAGGTCACTATGGCGCCTTCCAAAGCGGTTGGTAGTACCTCTGCGCAAATACAGGATCAAAACAGCAATGACGGCCCTACGACGTTTGATCGGGTGCTCGATCGCGAACTGGATCGGGTCAACGACTCGCGCACGAAACGCGACGTTCGGATCCCAGCACACGCGGACAACCTGACCGGGCTGGCATTTTCCGGCGGCGGCATCCGCAGCGCGACCTTCAATCTGGGGATTCTGCAGGCCCTGGCGCAGAAAGGCCTGCTGCGCAAATTCGACTATCTATCGACGGTTTCCGGAGGCGGCTATATCGGATCGTGGCTGGCGGCCCTGACCCATCGGCTGACTGGTCCCATGGCCGTGCCCTCATTCGCCGAAGTGGAGAAGACGCTGTGCGCATGCAAGCACGAGCCGGATCGACGCAGTGAAGCCCCAGTGCTGCACTGGCTGCGGCTGTACAGCAACTACCTGACGCCACAGACCGGCGTCATTTCCGGGGACACATGGGCGATGCTGGGGACGTGGCTGCGCAACGTCATCCTGAACCAGACGATCCTGGGGATGGTCTTCGTGAGCATTTTCATGCTGTGCCAGAGCGCGCTGCTGCCGTTAGTGAAGATGGAAGACAGCGACGACGGACAGAACTTCCTGATCGCCGGCGTCTCCGTGCTTTTTCTTGCGTGCGTGGCGATGGCTGTCAATGTTGTGATGGAAGCTCCACTCAGTGAGATTCCGAAGACCTGGTTTCAAAGAATCAAGGCCTGGTTTCAGAGGATCCAGGTCACGGTGTCGGTCATGCTGCCATTTGTTGTCGCGTGTGTTCTGTTGAATTGCGCTCTGTGGCAAAACCTGGATTTTTCCAAGAAGTCCATCGGGCTATGGGCTCTGGCCGGGGCAGCATTTTACTTTGTGGTGTGGGGGATTGTGGCGCTGATGGCTTTAGGCAGGCGAAGGGCGCGCAGGCTTCATGGGAAACCGGTCAGGCGGATGATTTCCGTTCTTGCATTGCTGGTCTTTTCGCCGCTGGCGGGAGCAGCCGGGGGGTGCCTGATGTTTGCCTACGTGTTGCTGCTGCGGCACCTTCCATCCTGGATTTATACAAGCACGGATTGGGTCGTAGTGGTTTTCGGAAGCGGCATGCTGATGGTGATCATGTTGTTGACAGGCACGTTTCACCTGGGGCTGGTGGGACGCGGCGCCATGGACGTGGTGCGGGAATGGTGGGCGCGGCTTGGCGGATACCTCATGCTGATCACGCTAGGTTGGCTTCTACTGGCCGGAACAAGTGTGTTTGCGCCACTGGGAGTGCGGTGGCTGTTGACATTTAAACTGCCGTCCTTCACCGCCATCGCGCTTTGGGCTCTGCACAACTATGTCGGAGTCAAGGCCGCCAGCAGCGCGACGACCAGCGGGAAGAAGACCGACGATTCGAACGCGAAGAAGGACAGCGCCCCGAAATCGACGAGCGGGAAAGAGAGTGGATCATGGATCACGAAGTTGTTTCAGTCGCCCCAGGTTCTGAATGCCCTGGCGAAGACAGCGCCCTACGTATTTATCGTCGGACTTGTGTTGTTGCTGAGTACAGCGGTGCACGTCGCGACCGGTCTAGCTTTCCACTTTGATCAGACTGCGAAACTCTGGAATCTGAGCAGCGGCAGTAGTTTCAAGGAATTGTCGAAACAATATTGGGCAGTCCTGGAATGCGCCCCGCGAGTGTGGTTGCCATGCATCGGGGGAATCTTCGTGCTGGCTGCACTTGCGTTGTCATGGCGGGTGGATGTAAATGATTTTTCCCTGCACCACTTTTATCGAAATCGACTGGTGAGGTGTTATCTGGGTGCGTCAAATCCCGAGCGCAAGGCGGAGCCGTTCACCGGATTCGATCCAGGCGACGATCTCGCGTTGTGCGAACTCGCGGACAAATATGCGGGTCCTTATCCCATTCTCAACGCCGCGTTGAACATTACCGGCGGCGAAGAACTCGGCTACGCCACCCGGCGGGCGAAGTCATTCGCCTTTACGCCGCTCTATTGCGGATATGAACTGGGTTCTTCCGGGGAAGGAATGCAGCGATTCCGGTGCGACGGCGGTTTTCTGCCGAGCTACTCGAAAACGGAGGAGGGACGGTCGGCGTGCGGCCTCGGCAAGTTTGGCTCGGAAGGCGGCATTTCACTGGGGACTGCGATGGCGATTTCTGGGGCGGCCGCGAGTCCGAACATGGGCTATCACACGTCTCCTGCGACGGCATTTTTCATGGCGTTGTTCGATGTGCGGCTGGGCTGGTGGATGGGAAACTCGCGCGATGCGAAGAAGTGGCAGAGCACCGGACCGGCACTAGGCCTGCAATACCTGTTCTCGGAGGTGCTTGCCCAGAGCGATCAGCAAAAGGGATATGTCTATCTCTCCGATGGTGGGCACTTTGAGAATCTGGCAGTGTATGAGTTGATCCGGCGGCGCTGCCGCCTCATTGTGGCTTGTGACGCGGACGCGGACCACACCTACGAATTTAATGACCTGTTGAGCCTGATCGAGAAAGCGCGCACCGACTTTGGGGCGCACATTGAAATCGAGTATTCGGCCATCCAGCCGAGGGACGGGGGACGCGAGTGTCCGGCGAACTGGGCGGTGGGAACCATTTACTACGATCCCAGGAATTCGAACGATACTGGAACTTTGATCTTGATTAAGGCGAGCATGCCCCAACACGACGTTGCGAGTGCACCCTGCAGCCCGGCGCAGCGAATACTCCCGGATGACGTGTGGCGTTACTACAAACAGAACGACACGTTTCCCCACCAGAGCACTGCGGATCAGTGGTTTGACGAATGGCAATTCGAGAGTTACCGGGCTTTGGGAGAATATATTGGGTGTCACGCGGCGGAACAGATCAGCAGTGCGATCGACGACACGCTGGCGCGACCGAAACCTGCCCAAGTGTAAGCTGCGGCCGAGAAGCATTCGGGAAACTGGCTGACTGGTAGAACCTTCAACATTGGGTGGGCGCTGCGATTCGATGCGGGCCTTGCAGGGCGCCACGGGGGCTAAAGCCCTGTTTCCAGAGGAGACCTTATCGCGGCCCTTGAAGGGCCGCTCTTCCACGGAGAGTATGGGCACCCGCTCGCGTCTACGTCGGAAGGTCGCGATTGCGTCCGAGGCGTGGCAGCAGGATCAGGATCGTACCGTAGAACAAGAGTGAGACCACCAGGGAGGCAGCGTTGCCGAATCGGAGGTCTTCAAAGAGCAGCTTCAGGGTGCCGAAGGCGACGGCGGTGTAGGCGAGCCATCCGAGTTCAGCGCGCTTCCAGCGGCAGCCAAGGATCGCGAGGGCAAGAGCCAGCCCGCAGTTCACGATCGTGCGAATGACCGAGAGACTCGACGCGGCAAGTTCCAGGCGTTGGGCAAGAACCCATACGATTGCTGCCACGCTCACGGCTGCTGCGCTGAAGCCTGCGACGGCGGCAGGGATCATCCACAACAGGCGGCGGTTGCGCGTCTCTTTGGTAACGCGCGATCCGAGGAGATAGCACACGACGGCGGCGATGGCCACGACCCAAACCCGCCAGCCCGGTGAGCCTGGGACCTCTCGTGCCAATGCATTTGCCACATAAATCGGAAGAGGCGAGACCGCAGTCGCGGCTGCGAGATAGACGGAGGCGTGCATGCCAAGGCTGAGTTTGCGGGTGCGCGTGTAGGTGAAAGTCGCGGCCGCGGCGGCGACAGACAAGAACAGGATCTGCACATTCCCCGGGAACAGCAGGAAGGTTCCGCCCAACAGAAGGGCAGCCGCCCAGGTGGCGGAGACTCTGCGATTGCGAGTCTGATCGTGATCGGTGAAGCGCGCCAGAGCGCCCCAGTAACAGACTGCGGCAAGCAGCAGGAACACGACGCCGAGGGCGGGTGCGATCGAGTTGTGCGTCGCGTGCATGACGCCGTAGGAGGTGAGTGCGAAGGCCGCAACGGCTTGGGCGATCTCGAACAGCGTGATGCGTTGACGCAGGGCGAAGCTGCGAATGCCGAGGCTGGCGCCATAGATGGCGAGGAGAAGGGAACACAGGATCGCAAGGGTGCTTGCCGTGGTGGGGTGATATCCCTCCGGGATGGTGTCCGATGTCAGCACGAATACCAGTAGCCAGACGGCGAAATCGGCGGCAAGAGCAGGAATGGCTCGGAGCGTGAGGCGGTGCCCCAGGCAGGCCGCGGCTTCGGTGATGAGGGCCACGGCCAACAGCGCCGCGGTGAGAGGGACGAGTTCATGGGTTTCGATGATGAGAGCGAGGGCGGTGATGACGGAAGCCAGAGTCGCGACCCAAGGGATGAGTTGCAGATCTTGCCGCCACGCCAACGCGATGGCAAGTACCACAAAGGCCACTGTCACGGCGGCTGCGAATGCAGGGGAGAGAACCTGGAAGCGGACAGTCGATTCCCACAGCAGAGGCGAGAGAATCAGAGCGGAGGTGATGGCATAAGTGACGCTGGCGAAGCGGCTGGCGGCTTGAATTCTGACGGCCCAAACCATCCAGAAACAGGCGTAAAGAATCGCGACGAACAACACCGGGAGCTTTGGGATGGAGGAGGACTCGGCGAGAGCGCGCAGCAGGTAGGCTCCTGCGATTCCAAGAACGGCTTTGCCCAGCACCGGGATGGCGCCAGATGGGGTTTCGACGGGAGGGAATCCGCGCCAGGTGGCGGGAGGGCGCGGGCGCTGCAGAGGCATGTCTGATGAACGAGTGTCCGACGCGGACGCGGTGTCGACGGGGTAGGGATCCTTCGACTCCGCAAGCGCTTCACTTCGTGAAGAACTTGCTCCGCTCAGGGTGACAGCCCGTGTTTCGAGGGTGGCGACGCGGTGCTCGAGTTCGAGCAGGCGCGCGCTGATTTGTTCCAACGTCGAGGTGAGGTTGTCGACAGCTTGCGGCATGCGGAGCTCCGCATCTGCCCCGAGGGGGCTAGCTGATTCCGTGAGCCGGAGCTGCACCGGAGGCGGAAACAATTCGCGCGTCCGGCCAGGGCGGCAGGAGTTTTACCAAGACCCAGAGAATCGCAAAGGGAAGAAGCATCAACACGATCGCGGTCAGCAATCCTTCGCGCGTGGCGAAGGCCATCTTGTACGTGGTGTAGCCGAGAAAACTCTTCGAGAAGAGCTGGCCGCCAATCACGACGTTCCAGCGCATGGCGAAGATGCCGATTACGGTAAGGCATCCGGCAAGGGCATAGATTCGTTTGCGAGTGACTTCAGCGAGTTTCACGACTTGCGTCAGGCCCAGCAGAAGGATCGGCGTGACTGTGCCGAGAAGAATCTGGATGATGACCTGGGATACCCAGAGCCGGGTGTGGACCATGAAATCCAGACTGCGGAAAGATTCGTCGGCTTCGTAGATGCGCTGGATGAGGTCGAGCATCTCGAGACTGAAGTCGATGATGAAGGTGTACATCAAGTACTGCGCGATTTTGTCGAGGCAGCGGATGTCGAGGGGCTTTCCGCGCAGGCGGCTGGAGAACATGTAGAGCAACATGACGCCGGCGATGCCGGAGACCATGGCGGAGAAGATGAAGACGATGGGCATCAGCGGGGTCGACCACCAGGGGTTGGCTTTGATGGATCCGAAGATGAAGCCGACGTATCCGTGGAGGAGGAAGGCGGACGGGATGCCGATGAGCGTGATGACATAGCCGAGCCGGTCGTCGATGCGGAGAGAGCGCTCGCTGATGTTGTCGGAGCCAAAGGTGAGAAAGCGGTAGATCATGCGCGCGGCGCCGGTCGAGGTCTGGGATTTCAGAACGATGTCGCGGCGGTAGTCGAGCCAGATTTCGAGGAGCAGAACCGCCATCAGATACCAGAGATAGACGAATCCGAACATGGCCATGGCGGAGGAGCGATGCGGCGTCAGATACATTTCCAGCGAGCGCTCGGGATGGCCGAGATGCAGTTGCAGAGGCAGTGGTGCGACCAGCAGGAACGCAAGAGCCGTAAGCAGGGCGAGGCGGTAGGTCGGCTTCACGGCCTCGACCCGGAAAACGCGCTCGAGCGAAGCGAGGATGAACGCGCCGGCGACCAGCCCAGTGATGAAGGGATAAAGAACGATGAGGACGCTCCACTGGAGTTCTACTTCGTTCGGGTACATGAAGCCTTCGACGGGAATTTGCAACGAGCCCTCCTTCAGGTTCCCTCAGCGGCTAAAGCCGCATCGTTCTTAGTGCCTTAGCGGCGCGGCTTGAAGCCGCGCCCTTTCAAACCAGACACCACTCATCGCACCGAACCGTCCATGCCGTTGTAGAAAACTTTTGCGCCGGTTGCCATGTGCGGCTTCAAGACCTGCACGGTGTGAGTCTTCAAGAATTCATGAATCGGATCTTTTGGATTCTTCAAGTCGGCAAGTTGGCGCGCGCCCGTCGGGCAAACTTCGCAACAGGCAGTGGTCAGTCCCTTGGTGATGCGGTGATAGCAGAGGGTGCATTTCTCCGCCGTATTGGTTTTCGGATTGAGGAAGCGGCAGCCGTAGGGACAAGCCTGCACGCAGTACCGGCAGCCGAGGCAGTAGCTCTTGTCGACCAGCACGACGCCGTCGGGCGTGACGAATGTGGCGCCAACGGGGCAAACCTGCGTGCAGGGAGAATCAGTGCAGTGGTTGCAGAGCTTAGGCACGAAGAAGTTCTTGCCGTCGCCGATCTCGTTCGGCGGGAAGCCTTGCATGCCGCCGCTGGGGGACTCGACTTCAGGGCGTTCGATTTTGTAGTCAGCGACATGATAGCGCTCGATCCAAGTGCGGAAGTAGCCCTCGGGAACGTCGTTCTCCTCCGAGCAGGCGCGGACACAACTGCCGCAACCGATGCACTTCGGAATGTCGATCAGCATGCCCCACCAGTGCTCGGTGAGCTTGTAGTTGGGCGCGGCCTCAGGAGTGCCGGCCTGGACGTATTTCCAGGCGACGGCGGCAGCAGGGAGCAAGAGCAGGAGGCGGCGGCGGGTGATGTCCATTACTTCTTGCCTCCCGCCGCGGGGGCAGCGCTGGCAGCTTTCTTCTCTTTTTCGTCTTCGATCCTGGGGCGGTGGGGCTTATGGCAGGTGTTGCAGGCGAGGCCTCCGGAATGATCCGCGGAGACCACCTGGGGGAATCCCTTGGGCTTGGCGCTGTTGGCTTCGTGACAGCGCGCGCAGATTACGGCGGTGTCGGGGAGTTGAGGCTTCACCGATGATGGGTCGTCAGCGTGCTTGCCCTGGGCTCCGTGGCAGGCTTCGCAGGCGACATTTGCGTGGCTGCCCAGTTTCTTTTGATCGACGACGTCGGTGTGGCAGCCTTCGCAGACGTCGCGCCCGGAGAAGGCCGGGGTGCGGGCAGCGATCTCGGAGATGGCTGCGCCGCGATAGTGCCCATACTCGCCAAAGCTCTTGGGGACGACGGCGGCGCGCAGCAAGACGAAGACCACCAGCAGGATGGCGATGACGACGGCCAGACGGATGAGATGCTCGATGTCCTTGAACACGGTCGCTTTCCCTGCGCCGGGTGGTCCGAAGCGCGAAAAGACGCAGTGATCTTGGATACCGTGTATCCGTCTGGGGAACGATGAGCGGGATCACAAGAGAACGTGATGGGGGTCACGAGATGTAGCAACGCCCCAACAGAGCTGATGGTGAGCGGACTGGCCATATTCTTGGGATTGCCCACGGACTCGATTTGCTTTCGAAAATAGGCTCAACCGATGGCGGGGAAGTCTTGGCGAGTTGATCGAGGACGCGGATTGCCGCGACCGCGCCGGTTCAGAGAGCGCAACGGGCAACGCGGAGAGAAAGGAGTTTCCGGGGGCATCAGGTGGAAACAGAGAATCGTTTTCAGTTTGAGCCGTGCGTCATAGGGATCAGAGTCCGAAAATAGCAGGACTGGAATCGGGCATGTTAGCTGCTGAGATAGACATTAGTAAGTGCAGATCTTTTTAAATATTGGACCTTCAGGTTATTTCATCGATTGTGCTCAGACCTTTAAGTGAAATCGGGTACAATGCGTGAGCTTATAAGTAGCTCGCTCTGAAGTGAGATCGACGTTTGTTTCCTCTCATTCAACACCAGTGGCGGTTCTGCCGGGAACATAACTGTAATGCACTTGACCGCGTGGATCTGCAAGGTCGTTTGTGGGCTCGCTTGTGGCTTCAGCAACTCAAAGGCGATCCCACAAGGATGCGTATGCTGCGAGACTTACTCGGGAGCCAGCTCCCATTGCCACCTTCACGAGTGGCGGAAGATACGGTGGTTGAACAGGTCGCCGAGTTACTAACTTCTGGCCGATTGCATGTGCATGCGCAGAAGATGGAGGCATACGCTGCCGGGGGTGGCGCGGCATCGGGAAAGGAATCTACGGTTGCCTTTCCGATTTCAGAGCATCAGCGCCGGAACCCTGAGCCTGCACCGCAATCTGTGGATCTGCCGAGCTTTCCTGCCAGAGCCAACCTCTCTGCCCAAGCTGCCACGCTGGTGGCCGCGGCGGCCGCGGGTATCCCATTTGTACCCGTTTGACTGAACGAAAAGAAGGCGGCGGTCGCCGCCTAGATGCAGCCGGTATGACGGACGAACAGCTAGCTCGGATGGAAGAGATCCTCTGGCCCGACGGCCCGAATCACGACCTCTGGATGATCGTTGACGGCGCTCGGACCATAGAAATCTTCCGAATGCTTCTGGCCTGCCATCTCGAGTACGCGTGCCTGTATAGCGGGCAACTGGCGCCCGAGCTGGAGATCGCGGCGCCCTATCTGGTGCAGCTCGATCACGGCTATCGCGACACGCATCGCCTTATCCGGCTGGCCTGGGGGAATAGTTGGGGAGTGTTTCTCAAGAGCGGCACCTCGCTCAAGAAGCTCCGGCGGCATCTTAGGGAACTCCTAATCGTGCAAGATACCAGTGGGAATCGTCTGGTGTTCCGGTACTACGATCCGCGGGTGCTAAGAGTTTATCTGCCGACATGTAACGCGGGGGAGTTGCGGACTTTCTTCGGTCCGATCGAGAGTTTCTGGACGGAGGGGGAGGACTCCGAAGACATGCTGGAGTTTTGTTTCCGCGGAGGTCGGGTGCAGCAGAGAAGGCTGGCGCTGGACGAGAGGTATCCCGCCGCTAGTTAAGCTGAGAAGCAGTTACTACAACGGTAGAGGCAGGACCAAGGTCCTAATTACGAAAATGCCTTCGCCCATCTTCTCGAATGTCAGAGTGACCGCATGAAGCGCCATCGCGTCGAGCAAGGCGATAGCATTACGAGCATCGGGTTCCGCTACGGATTTTTCCCCGAATCCGTCTGGAATCACCCATCCAATCAAGATCTGAAAAAGTTGCGGATCAACGGCGACATCCTTTTTCCCGGGGACGAAGTCAACATCCCCGACCTCAGTCCGGCGTCCTTTCAAAAGTCCACCGGCCAACGCCATCGGTTCCGCCGCAAAGGCGTCCCGGCGCGCCTTCGCATCCAACTTCTTGACGATCACGGCACCCGTGCTGGCCAGCCCTACGAACTCTCCATCGACGGTCACAAACTTACAGGCGTCACTTCCGGCGACGGCGTGGTGGAGATCTTCGTGCCTCCCGATGCCAAGCAGGGCCAGCTTCGAGTCGGAAGCGATCTCTACCCTCTGCTCTTCGGCCACCTCGATCCGATCACTGAAGTTAGTGGGGTCAAGGCACGTTTGAACAATCTCGGCTTCTTCTGCGGTCCGCCCGACTCGCAACTCGACGAGGCCACCGGTATCGCGCTGCGCCGTTTTCAGGAGCATTTGCAACTCGAGGTCACCGGAGAACTCGACGACACCACGCGCCGCGAGCTGGAACGTATTCACGATTTACCCGGCATCATCCCGCCGATTCCATTGGAGGACTGATTGTGTTTTCGCCCACAACCCGCGAAACCCATCACGCCAGACGAAATTCTTAGACGGCGTCCGCCCACCGCCTCGGCTCTGCCCATTCCCGCCTTTCCTTCCAGCTCCCCGTCGCTGGTTTCGACCATCGGGCCTGCGCCCAAGAGGGTCTTAACCATTGTTTCCTGGAACATCCAGACCTTCTTTGAGACCAAGGCCCAAGCCAATCCGTACGTCAACGAAATCATCAAGGAAATCCTCGAGTTTCTTCAGGCCGATGTCTGCCTTCTGCTCGAAACCCGGGACGATGTATCCGTCATCCTCAGTGCCGTAGAGCACAAGTTGGCGAACCCAACCGCCTTCAAGCCCGATGAGAGCACCGAGGACGATTGGGACCAGCAGACCCTTGAGCAGGAATCCATCGAACATCTCAAGAACGTCGAAACTCTCGCCGCCGTCCCAACTACCTTCTTAGCCCTCGCAACGGAACTCACCGGAAAGCGCTACAAACCTCCGGCTAAAGTCCTACTCTTTGGCAACCCGGACAAGTTCTTCCCCCAAATGCTGAAGCCACAGAGCTTTACGGGAACAACTTACAATGGCCGTTGGAAGACCACCTACTTGGACAGCGCGACGCTCAAGGCCTATTACACCCCATACCAGAAATCCACCGAGCTCAGACCTGATGATCTCAGGACCGTGCTAGAAACGGCAGCAGACGAAGCCGATGTCGAATTCCGGCTCAGGCACTGCGATGTATGCGATGAACCTCTCGGCAAGAGTATGGATTGCGTTCGTTGTGTGGACTTCGGACCCTTTTCCACGGCGCTCGAAAATCTGCGCCAGGAACTGAATTCTGTGTCCTTTTCCCTTTTCGGCAACGTGCAGTTGGAGACCTACGGCATCTTCGTCCGCCCTCACAACCTCGACGTCTCGGGCCAAGTGATCCAAATGCGACACAAGGCGGCTCGCGTCTTCCGTCCCGGGTGCCAACTTCTCCGTTACACTCCCCCGCCGAATACCCCATGGACTCTGCCGCAGCGGTTGGCTCACTACAAACAGAATAAGAGACTCCCCCCAACTTCGCCGCTCACGGAAGTCTGCAAGGTACTCGATCTGGACCTGGCCATCCGCAACATCAAGCCGGCCGATTTCGCACTTGAGGTTAAGCTGAACGCGCTCAATGTCCCTACCGAAGTCGTATTGAACCGCGAAGAACGAATGAGCCTTTTCGCGCGCCGCCCCAACCTGGGCTTCGACGTTGGCCTATCCCTCTTAGAGCTTTCGGGTGGAATTCCCGGCACCGGCACCGATGAGCAACTCACACTCGTCGGCGTGCCCACAAACAGGCGACTCTCCCTCGGCGAGCGTACGCAAGCATTCCGCCAAATCTTCAACGTCCCCATCTCGACGACCGATCAGGACGTCCTGGTGCGCATCGATCACGAGTTACAAAGCAAGACCATCGATCCGAATCTAGTGGTTTTGGAAGCCGCGTTCGACAAGATCAAAGTTCCGAAGAGCCCTCCCACCGGAGATCTGCTGCCTTATCTTGATCCGTCCTCCAATACGTACGGCCGCAGCCCCTTTGTCGTGCCCTTGCGAGTCACCTTGAGCGGTGACACAACCGAAACCGTGATCCCACTGGTAGGTTTCCACGCCCCCTACGGAGAAGACAATCCTCAGGGCCTCAAGATGCGCGCTGACTCTCTGATGCAGGTGCTCAACGCAGATGTGGGCGACGGCTCCGCGTTTCAAGCCCACGATTCCGCCATTCTCATGGGAGACTTCAATCTTGACTTGGGAGCACCGGACACGCAGCAGCGTGGCGAAGCCGCTAAAGATGCCTACGACCGTCTAAGACAGGCTGGCTTCCCTCACGCCATTCCGAAAAAAGTTCCCAGCTCGCTTAAGACCGTATTCAACAACAACTGGAAGAAACAGCAGAAGCTTACCAAGTATGACGGAGCGTCGTCTCTTTCCGGGACCGGCGACGTCACCGCGTTCACCTCCAGCGCCTACGACAACGTCGTGGTCAAGGGAGCGAAGCTGCAATCCAAGGTCATCACCGCCGCCGTCATCGATGTGATCGGTTGGATCAAGCGAGGGCTCCAGTCAAAGGCCATTCCTGAGGCGGGAGCACTCAAGGAATGGCCGAACTTTGCCGATTTGGACATCGACCAGAAAGCCTTCTTTATCTATCGCGCCTTCGTCAGTGACCATCTTCCCATCGTGCTCGACATCGAGGTCGAGCCGCTCTCTCCTGACTATGACCTCCGACTCCAACCTTTGACCGCGAAGCCGAAGGTGCAGATCATCGAACTCACCTTTTCGACGTGTCGCTGGATCGACGATTGCCCGGCCACTAGCGAATGGCATTTCGAGTCTGCCCGCTGTAACTTCGGGATTGGTCGTCTAACATTCCTCGTTCCCAGCATAGGCTTTAAGCTAAGTAATCAGGCCAGTTCCACAATTCTCCAAGCCCGGCACTACGTTGGCTCACCTGCCCTCAATCAACTAGCCGCCGTTATTGAGATGAAACAAACTCCGGAAGCGCCCGCCTATGTTCACGCCCTCGTCGATTGTGCCAATCCAGTCGAGCGTCTCGTCCCCATCGATCCGGCCACGCGTAGTGTCCTTCTGATCGGCCGCGTCACCAGGATTTCCAAGGACGGCCTCCGCTTCCAAGTCACGGCTGGACAATGCCGCTGCATCCTCAACTTGCCCGACAACTGGTCCGATGCTCCTGCGGTTGGTACCTACGTGCTCGCCATACTGGAAGGTATTGTTGAAAAAGAAGTTACGGTGGCCGCCAAATAATGCTCACCATCCGCCCGGAACAACTCGACACCCTCAGCCGTCACGCCCAAGCTGCTTTTGACGGCAAACTGAAGGCCTACCTGCAAGTCGCGCTGCCCCCCGAAGCGCTCGCCCGCCTCGATCACACTCTGCCTCAGGCTCTTGACCTTGCCCGCCAGGCTGGCATCGTCAGCGAGCAGCATGTGGCCCGTTTTGCCGCCACGGCTTGCGCTCTTTCCGGCGGGCCGGCCGATCTTCCGCGCCAGGCTCTTGCCAATCTCCACGCTTACGGCAAGGACCCCGCAGCGAAACTCGACGCCCTGGAAGAATTTGCCAAAAGCAACGGCCATCCTCCAGCAACTCCCCCGTCGCAGTTTGGCGCCAATCCTCCTGGCACCGCAGTCCATCCCTGCAGTCCTCAGAATCAGGTCGTTACCTATTGGCTCGAAATCGAACTCATCGGGGAAGATGACTTGCCAATTCCCTGGGCGCGATACTCTGTGGCTTTGCCAAACGGAGAAACCACTACCGGCTATCTCGACGGGGATGGCTACGCTCGCTTTGAACAGCTACCCGCGGCCGGAACGTGCCAAGTTACCTTTCCGGAACTCGACAAAGATGCCATCACGTTCATAGAAAGCGCCGGAGCAAGGCCATCGTCCCCTCCGTAAGATCCTCGAGGGGGTCCCGTGCAGAATACTGCTCACTTCAGCGTGACTAACTTTTCCACCAACTCCGAGTAATCCTTCTTCTCAATCCCGTGGACTTGCTTGTTGTACTCGTCCACCTTCGACGAATAGTTCATCGAGCAGAATTTGGGGCCGCACATGGAGCAGAAGGCTGCCTCTTTGTAGAAATCATCCGGCAATGTCTCGTCGTGCATCGCTCGCGCTGTCTCGGGGTCGAGCGACAGTGCGAATTGTTTCTCCCAGTCGAATTTGTAGCGGGCGTAGCTTAGCGCGTCGTCACGGTCGCGGGCGCCGGGGCGTTGGCGGGCGATGTCGGCGGCGTGGGCGGAAATCTTGTAGGCGATGATGCCGTCTTTCACGTCTTTTTCGTTCGGCAGGCCGAGGTGCTCTTTGGGCGTGACGTAGCAGAGCATTGCGGCGCCGTACCATCCGATCATGGCTGCGCCGATGGCGCTGGTGATGTGGTCGTAGCCGGGAGCGATGTCGGTGACCAGCGGGCCCAGCGTGTAGAACGGGGCTTCGTAGCAGAGCTCGACTTCCTTATCGACCTGCTCCTTGATCTTATCCATGGAGACGTGGCCGGGGCCTTCGATCATGACCTGCACGTCTTCCTGCCAGGCTTTCTTGGTCAGCTCGCCTAGAGTTTTCAGCTCGGCGAACTGGGCTTCATCACTGGCGTCGGCTACGCAGCCGGGGCGGAGGCCGTCGCCGAGCGAGAAGCTGACGTCGTACTTCTTGAAAATTTTGACGATGTCGTCGAAGCGGTCATAGAGAAAATTCTGTTTGTGGTTGTAGGCCATCCACTGAGCGAGGATGGCACCGCCGCGGCTGACGATGCCGGTGATGCGTTTCGAAATCAGCGGCAGATACTGGATCAGCACGCCGGCGTGGATCGTCATGTAATCGACGCCCTGGGCAGCTTGTTCCTCGATGACTTCCAGCATCACTTCGGCGTTGAGGTCTTCGACCCGCTTCACGCGGGCGATAGCTTCGTAGATCGGAACGGTGCCGATGGGGACTGGCGAGTGACGGAGAATGGCTTCGCGGATCTCGTGGATGTTGCCGCCGGTGGAGAGGTCCATCACGGTGTCAGCGCCGTAGTGGACGGCGGTGTGGAGCTTCTTGAGTTCTTCGTTGATCTCAGACGTGACCGCGGAGTTGCCGATGTTGGCATTGATCTTGCAGAGGCTGGCCACGCCGATCGCCATGGGCTCGAGTTCGGGGTGGTTGATGTTGGCGGGGATAATCATGCGTCCGCGGGCAACTTCGTCACGAACTAACTCGGGCGTCAGCTTTTCTTTGTGGGCGATGAACGCCATTTCTTCGGTGATGACACCTTGGCGGGCGTAGTGCATCTGGGAGAAATTGCCGGTCGTGTTCTCTTTCTTGCGGCGGGCAAGCCACCCTGCGCGGGGTTGGGGGACAGTGTAACCGTTGCTGCCATTGCCATTGGTGGAAGTCATAAGAACCCCAGATTCAGAAATTCGGTGAGCACTGATTATAACCGCGTCCGCTCCTTTCGCTCGGCGAGACAGGTCTATCTAGTGTTCCAGCGCCAGAGGCCGCACCTGCTCCAGGAGTACTTTCAAGGTTATTTCCAGCGCGGTGGCCGACAGTTCATGCCCGGTGCCAGGCACCAAATAGAATCGCTTCAGCGGCGCCTTGATGCTGTCGAAATATGCCCTGGCCAGTTCAGGCGACGCGATCAGATCTTCCTCGCCCTGGATCACGAACATCGGAATCGCAAACGCCGTCCCCAACGCTGGCAGATCGACCAACTCCAGCGGCCCAGACATGGTCGGTCCCCAGAAATGTTCAAAACAAAAATCGTCCGCCGCTTGGTATTGCGCTTGCTCCTCGGGTGAGGCGTAGTCGGGACTGATTGTTTCGGGAGCCGGTGGCGCGGTTACTCTCTTTGCCTGATAGGCCAGCCTCCATTTTCTGAACACGGGCCAACTCTTGAACAGCGCTTGCCACGGCGGCGGACCAATGGTGGTCAGCGCGGCGATCGCCTGCTGATCGCCGGCGGCGCGCGCCAATTCGAGCACACGCCTGTAGCTCGCCAGATCCTCATTGCGGGTATTGACCAACTGCGCGTTGCCGACGTAGGCATAAAACAGGTCCGGCCGGGCATGCACCATGTGAATGCCGAGGATCGAGCCCCACGAACTGCCCAAAACGATGATCTTCTTCCGGTGGAGATGTCTCGTGAGGAACTGGGCCAATTCGATGCCATCGTCCGTCATGCGCTCGACCGTGAGGGTGGGCTCGATCGACGGGCCGGTCTTGCCGTAGGTTCTGCCCGCGCCGCGCTGGTCCCATTGCACCAGCGTGAAGTTCTTCTCCCACCCCGCGAACATGGCGTCGGCAAACGGACTCATCGCATCGCAAGGTCCACCGTGGAGGAAGAGCAGGACGGGACTGTTGGCGTCATCTCCTTTGATCGTGATCCATTGGTCGATGCCGCCGATTCGGACATACATCTCTTCCTTAACCCGCCCTGGCGTGCGGCCCGGTGACGCTGGTGTTGCCACATCCTGTGGCAAGGCAGGTCGGGAAAGAGTCATGACGAGAGCCCCAATTATCGCTACGAGCAGGCAGGCTGGTTTCGTATCTCTTGATAGCCCAGGCATGCAAGAATTCTCCTTGATAATTGATGTGCGGCAGGGCGGCAGAACCGTGATACGTACTCCGTGGGAGAATGTTCCACAACAAAACATTCGCGGCATGTTGATCGTGAGCTAGCTGCAGCTCTGGAAGGCAGATTCTTGCTGATTGCGAACGGCGCGGCATAGAATCTCAACCGTTGCGCCTCAACCGCTTTCCCAAGGAGAGATTTCTCATGCGCGCGTTCCGTCTCTTGCTGGCCTTCGTGCTGCTCGTGACCGCTGCCAGTTTCTCGCAATCCGCGTCTTCGACCAAGCCCGGCGCTGGATTCAGCACCGACAACATCGACAAGAGTGTCGACCCGTGCGTGGACTTTTACCAGTTTGCCTGCGGGAACTGGATCAAGAACTCGGAGATTCCCGCGGACCGGCCGTCATGGCAGAGTTTCTCTGAACTGAACGAAAGCAATCTTGGGATCGAGCGGAAGATTCTGGAGAAGTCTGCGACCGGTGGGGCAGGGCGCAACGCCATCGATCAAAAGATCGGCGACCTGTACGGCTCTTGCATGGACGAGAAGGCGGCGGATGCGAAGGGCATCTCCCCGCTCAAGCCGGAACTGGACCGCATCGCCGCGGTGAAGGACAAGGGCTCGCTAATCGAAGAGATCGCGCGTCTGCACCTCAGACCGGGTCCTCTGTTCAATTTCTATTCAGCGTCGGATATGCACAACGCCGACCATGTGATTGCCTACCTCAGCCAGGGTGGATTGTCGCTTCCGGACCGCGATTACTACATCAAGGATGACGCGGATAAGGTTGAAATGCGGAAGCACCTGGTCGAGTACGCGACCCGATTGTTTAGCCTGGCCGGCCAGAATGAGAAGCAGGCTGCCACTTCCGCGCAGACGGTGCTGATGGTAGAGACCTTGCTGGCGGCGGACTCGATGGAACGCGTGAAACTCCGCGACCCCGAGAATCGCGACCACAAAATGACCCGGGAGGAGGCGGTGGCGCTGGCGCCGGAGTTTTCTCTGAACCGCTACTTCGCTGCTGTGGGCGCACCCAACTTCGCCGCGATTAACGTGAGTACGCCGGACTTCTTCCGGCAGGTCAACGGCGTCATTGCCATCCTGCCACTCGATTCCCTGAAGACGTACGTGACGTGGCACGCGCTGCGAGGAGCCGCTCCGTGGCTTTCGGAGCCGTTTGTAGATGCGAACTTCAAGATGCGGCAGGCGTTGACGGGACAGAAGGTGATTCAGGATCGATGGAAACGCTGCGTCAATCTGGTGGATGTATCGCTGGGAGAAGCCCTGGGCCAGCGTTACGTCGAATTGACATTTGGAGCCGACGGCAAGGAACGCATGCTGAAGATGGTCGACATTCTGGAAAAGTCGCTGGACGGCGACATTCAGAATTTGTCCTGGATGGGGGACGACACCAAGAAGCAGGCGAAGGTGAAGCTGCAGGCGATCCGCAACAAGATTGGGTATCCGGATGAGTGGCGCGACTACAGTGCGCTGGTGATTAAGCCTGACGATCTGCTGGGCAACGTTCAGCGCGCGGACGAGTTCGAATCGAAGCGGCAGATCGCGAAAATCGACAAGCCCCTCGACCGGAAGGAGTGGGGAATGACTCCGCCGGAGGTGAATGCGTATTACAACGGATCGTATAACGAGATCGTGTTTCCGGCGGGAATCCTGCAACCTCCATTCTTCGATAAGACGATGGACGATGCGGTGAATTTCGGCGGAATCGGGCTGGTGATTGGCCACGAACTGACCCATGGCTTTGACGATCAGGGACGCAAGTTCGATCCGCAGGGGAATCTGCGCGACTGGTGGACGGTACAGGATGGGAAGGAATTCGAGAAGCGCGTCAGTTGCATTGCCGACGAGTATTCGAATTTCGTGGCTGTCGACAACATGAAGCTGAACGGGCGGCTGACGCTAGGCGAAAATACTGCGGACAATGGCGGGGCGCGCATTGCGCTGGCGGCGCTCGAGCGCATGATCGCCGACGATAAGACTGGCAAGGAAGGGCAGAGCATTGACGGCTACACGCCGGAGCAGCGCTTCTTCCTGGGATTTGGGCGGGTGTGGTGCGAGAAGCAGCGGCCGGAATATTTGCGGATGCAGGTCAGCACGAATTCCCATTCGCCGGGGAAGTATCGCGTCGATGGCGTGGTGCAGAACATGCCGGAATTCCAGAAGGCGTGGAACTGCAAGGCGGGCCAGTCGATGGTGGCGGAGAACGCTTGCCACGTGTGGTGAAGGTCAGGCCTTCACGTCGAGCAGTGCCTGTTGCATCTGATCGGCGGTCTTGAGTGTGGCGAGGTTGACCTCGAAGGCGTTTTGAGCCGACATGAGGGCGACCATTTGAGCGCTGAGATCGACGACGTCGACTCCAGCGCCGTTGGCGGAGTTTGCGCCTGCATTGGCCAGGGCCACGGCGGCTGCTTCCAGTTGAGCATCGGCGGTCTGCAGGCCTTGGAGTGCAATCGAGGAAACATCCATACAGTGAGTATCGGCACAGTTCGGCGCGGACTTTAGGAGATCTTGCGGGGCAATTCCGTGGTAACGGTTACCTCCGGGTGATCGCGGCTGTGCGCCAGCAATAATCCGGGACTACTCACACTATCGCGGCAGGTCCCACCCGCGCAGATGCGGCCACCATCGACTCACGTTTTGTCGATAGTGCTCGTAGTCCGCCCCGAACTTATCGCGCAAGGTCGGCTCTTCGTAAAAGACGACGAAAAGATGCACAGCGCAGGCCACCGCTGCGACGGCGGCAATCAATCGCAGGTTGGGGTGGCCGAGAATCACCCACAGGCCAATCCACCCTGACGCAAAGCCAAGGTACATGGGGTTCCGCACGTAGCGGTAGAAACCCACAACCACCAGTCGCTGGGGCGGGGCGATGGGAGCGGGTGTGCCGCGCCCCGTCCAGCCGAAGTCCCAGACACAGCGCAGGGCGACCGCGAATCCCAGAACGGAGGGAACTGCGGCCAGCCATCGCCAGCGCGCCGCGCCCGCCATTTCTACGGTGAAGCCGAGCCATCGCGGCAGCAGCCAGAACCACAACGCGAGGAACGCCGCCCCGACTGCCAAGGAGACGACCGCCGCGAGCCAGGAATGACCGTGCTCTGCGGTCGGAGCAGGCATCGATTGTGTATTTGTCATAAGTACCTCCGTGCTTGAGGCCGCTTCGTTCATCACCCTGCGCAAAGAATACTTTGTGCCGGGAGAGGCTTACTGATTCACAGTTCTGGCGTAGCGATCATCACCTTGGCTCCGATCGAACGGCATTCGTCGATTGCTTGTACGACCGGAGCAAACAGTACAGGCCCGCGGGTCTTCACCAGAACCGGTGTATCGCTCCGGTTTTGGAGAAGCCTCCTGAGCGTACCCGGCAAAGCGGCCGCGGGAATCTCCTGATCGTTAACCTGGAACACAGGCGGCTGCCCCGAGTTGACTTGCACGACGATGGTTGCTGCGTTTGAGTGAGGAGCAACCCGCACCTCAAGACCTTTTGGGGGCAACACGGTTCCCGGCGCCACCGATTCTGCCTGGGATGTCAGCAGGAAACCTGCTTCGAAACCCACATCCTGGGCGGCGGCGATTACTCTGCGCACATCAGCAAACGGCGCGCGGGCATCGGCCTTGATGTAGAGTTCTTGGTCGCGTCGACGTGGGTGGCTCTTCATCGCTGCCTCCAGGTCCGTGATTGTGACCCGATCGGTTCCGAAATACAGGGCCCCATCGCGAACGATGGTCACGATCCAGGCGTCTTCGTCATCGGCTTCAGGCATTGGCACTGCGTTCGTGGTGGGGGCCATGACAACGCTGACGCCTTTTTGCAATTGCTGGGCTTGGCCGGATCGCGGCGGAAACAACACGGCCGCGAACGTGAGAACTACGCTCAGTACGACAAGCTCCGGCCGCATTCCAGTATTAGTTGGGTGCGAGTTCATAACATCTTCTCCTCTCGGGCAGTTGGCCTCAGGGGCTGAAGCCCGGTGTTGATGTGTCTCTTCACGGCCCGGCTTAAAGCCGAGCCCTTTCAAAACTCATTCCCCAGATGTATCCAGACGTGCATGCCCCCGCGACAGCCGGCGGAATGCTGGCACTACTTTCGAGCGTTACGGTTTGGCGCCGCCGAGGGAGGCAGTGGCTAGCGTGCCGCCGAGCCCCATGGTTTCGACTGCGGTTGAGGGCACGATCACCATCGCACCCTTTTCCTTGACGGCTTCGTAGAGCATGTTCATGGCGCGGAGGTGCAGCGCCACGGGGTTTTCGGCGTAAGCGGCTGCGGCTTGCACGAAACTGTTGGAGATTTCTTGTTCGGCCTGGCCGAGAATGATGCGGGCCTGGCGCTCGCGCTGGGCTTGCGCCTGGCGCGACATCGCGTCTTCCAGGCCGGATGGGATCTTCACGTCACGGATTTCGACGGATTGCACGGTGATGCCCCAGGGGTTTGTCTTCTCGTCGAGGATGCGCTGCAGTTCGCGTCCCATCATTTCGCGCTCGGTGATCATTTGCGCCAGTTCGTGGCGTCCGATGGATTCACGCAGGGCGGTCTGCGCGCTCATGGTAATGGCGTCGATGAAGTTCTCGACCTCTAGAATCGATTTCTCCGCATTCCACACCAGCCAGAAGACGATGGCGTCGACATTAACCGGAACGGTATCGCGAGTGAGCGTGGATTCGGCGGAGACACTGGCGACCCGGACGCGTTGATCGACGTAGGGGCTCAGCGTCTCGAGGATCGGCACGATGTGGCAGAGGCCGGGGCCGCGGAGGCCGACGTAGCGGCCGAGGCGTAGGACAGCAACCTTCTCCCACTGGCGCACGATCTTGATCGCAAAAAGAAAATAGAGGCCGACCAGGGCTCCGGCAATGGCATACGCGCGCTGGTTGGTCGCTTGCGAGATGGCGATTCCCGAGAGCAGGCTGACGGCGAAGAGCAAGAGCGCTACACCGTTGAACTCGGTAATTCGAATTTTCGGCATGACTATCTCCTTTGTGCGGGATGGGGCAACAGATCCTGCAGGCGATTGATCACTTCTTCGAGAGTGAATCCGGCGGCCCCCGCGCGGGCCGCGAATTCGTTGGCCATCTGGCCGAGCTGACGTTCGCGCTCGGCGGTTTTCCTTTCGGGCTTCTTGTCGCTGATGAAGGTTCCGGTGCCCTGATGAGTTTCGAGCAGGCCACCGAGTTCGAGTTCGCGGTAGGCGCGCATGACTGTATTCGGGTTGATGGCGAGATCGACGGCGAGCTGGCGGACGGTGGGCAGTTGATCGCCCGCAGTGAGGGAGCCGGAGGCGATGCCGGCGCGGACCTGATCGATAAGCTGGCGATACACGGGAACGCCGGTATGAAGATCGAGGGCGAACTCGAAGGCGCCGCTCTGGTGATTCTTCTCCATGCGTTTCAATGTACTATAAGACTAGTACATTATGTCAAGTACTTTATTCGGAGCGAAATCAGGCACTTCGGGACTTCCTGGAAAGAAGATGGTTTTTCCGGACCCTCAAACGATCCATTCGTCGTCATTCCTCGTTTCCTCGTCGCATGGGGAAGCGTGAGACGAAGTCACGCCGAAATGACTCGCATTTGACGAAGCAGTGACGCTGTCAGTCGCACGGTCGCATACTCTCACAATCGCTGTGAGCTGTTGGCGGCCGCATTCTCCGAGAGCATGTAAGGAAAATGTAAGTTGCCACACGAGGCTGGCCCGATGCCCGGACTTTCTACCCGCGTGCCGGCGGAGTTCAGGTGAAACCGAAGGGCCAGTCAGTCGAAGCAAGTGAAATGTAGTGCCCCCTGCGGATTCTCAATTGAGGTGATTTGTATGAAGGGGAAGAATTGTCTCTTGGTGGTTGGATTGGCTGTGGGGGTGTTTCTCTCGGTGCCGCACGGGGCGAAGGCGGGAGGACCCGCACCCACAACCATGTCGACGGTTCGCGGCATGGTGCGGTTTGAAGGAAAGATACCGGCGGCAAGGCCGATCAGCATGGCGGCCGATCCGGTCTGCGCCAGGCAGCATCCCTCCCCCGTTATGGCGCAGGACATCATGGCAGACGCGAGGGGAGACCTGCAGAACGTGGTCGTCTTCGTTTCGGAGGGACTGGGCGACCGCACGTTTGACGCACCCAGCCAGCCCGCAGTCGTCGAGCAGAAAGGATGTATGTATCAGCCGCACGTGATGGCGGTGCGGGCAAATCAAACGTTGCAAGTGGTGAATGAGGATCCGACTTCCCACAACATTCATCCCATTCCGGCGAACAACCGGGAGTGGAACAAAGCGGAGCCGCCGGGAACGAAGATGGAAGATTCGTTCGCACGGGAGGAGATCGCGATTCCCGTGAAGTGCAATGTGCATCCCTGGATGCGAAGTTACATTGCGGTGTTCAAGCATCCTTATTTCGCTGTAACGGGAACGGACGGGAGTTTCGACCTGGGCAATCTTCCGCCGGGAACGTACACGATCAAAGCGTGGCACGAGAAGTTGGGAACGTCGACGCAGACGGTGACGATAGGGGCGAATGAGACGAAGGAAATCAGCTTCGTGTTCAAAGGGATGTAGGGTTGGGCGGTTTTCTTTGGGCGCGATCGTGTCGTCGATTCCATCTCGTGACGGCAAAGACGGTACTTCTTCTCCGTACGCGACCTCACATTGGTTCCGTGCATCCCGGCTCACAAAATTCGCGGCACCCGCTCTGACCCAAGCTAAAGCGCTAGCAGGCCCCCAGTCCCAATAGGCAAGTTCAGTTGTTGTACCAACGCAGGACTCGGAGAGCGCGTAGTGTGTTCCAGCGGCTGGCCCTGCCGACAGCGATCTCCATCTGCAATGGAATAGGTTCGGGATGAATGAGGTTGAGCGGCCAGCGGCCGTTCTGGTGGCGGCGCGCAATCACGACTTCGATGGCGGCACGGACCCGGCCGTCGGGCTTGATTCCTGCATTTCGCAGATAATCGAGTCCGCGTAACACGTCGTAGTGCCAAAACGGCGGGAACGAGAACCGGAGCCAGCGTTTGTCGATGACTTTGCCAGTTCGAAGAGAGCGGAACATGCGACGCTCGAGCAGATAGTTCTCGGCCCGCTTGCGGGCCCTGGTGACGGACTTCGCAACGGCCGCCGATTTCGGTCCTGCTCGTTCGTATTCGAGAAGTCCTTCGAGCACGCAGATCGTGGTATGGAACGAAGAGCGCCGGCTTTTGGGCGCTTCGCAGTTCCAGCCGCCATCCTCGAGCTGCTCGCCCACGAGTTGATTCGCGAGTGCGTCGTTCGGTTCCTTGAAATACGACCCGATGCCGAGGATTCTGCCGTTAATGCAGGGCTCGGTTTCGCCGTGAAGGTAAGGGCGGTTGTTGAGCCGCTTAAACACGAGCCGCTGGTCGACGCGGTCGATCATTTGGCGTGCCTGCTGACTGGCGGGGTCGAGACCGAGGTCTATCAAGACGGCGAGACTGTAGAGGGCAACCAGCAAGCCTCGGTCGTCCTTTGGCAAGTCGTTTCTCCACCCGCGGGGACCTTCGCCCCAGTTGCCGGCAAGAGATTGGTGGGCGAGAAGTTGGGCTCCCCAGCCTTCGGTCGCGACCCGTGAACGCTCAGCTGCAATTGCGTCGGGGGCTGCACCGGTCAGGTCCCTCATGACCTGCCAACGGATAGCCGGGTCAGAATCGAGGAGCCACTTGATGTGGGCGGGCCGGGGTGCGTAATCGTGTCGCCGCATGGGTCTTCTTATAGCACGCGGTGTTTTAGTTCTGCCCGAGGGGAAAACCCCGCACTCGCCCGCTTGCCGAGCCATTCGCCGGGCACCAGCTTCCTGGTGTCAGCGACGAGGGCTGTGAAATCGGGATCAACGCGATCCCCGGGTTTCCGGATGCGTTCTTGAACTTCGATTGCTTCCTGCAATGTTAGGTTGACCCGCCAGAGGGAGCAGGCTGCGCCTCGATAGCAAAGGGATGCAGGGAAAAGTTGCCAGCTTCAGCGTAAGCCGCCAGCAGAGACTCAACCTCGGCTCGCAACGCGCCGTCCTGAGAGCAGGCCTCGTCGAGATAGGACTCGTCCGACAATGTCCTTAATCCTTGGCCGATGCTCCGGTGTTTCCACGAGTTCCCTTCTTCATTTGCCTGGTCAGCCACGCCTTGGCCACATTCCAATCCCGTTTGACAGTAGAAGGAGAAATGTCCAGTGCTTTCGCAATCTCTTCAGCCGAGAGCCCTCCAAAAAAACGCATCTCGACAATTCGGCCTTGTTGTTCGTCCAACTTGGAAAGTCCGTTCAGCGCGTCGTCTAGCGCAACCACGTCCGTGTGCTGCACTTGCGGCAAAACCAGGGAGACATCGAGTTCCACTCTGCGGTCTGCGCCGCGCTTGGCGGCTCCATGACTTCGAGCGTGGTCCACCAGAATCTGCCGCATCAAGCGCGACGCAACCGCGAGAAAATGCGCCCGATTCTCGGTATCGAATGGCCTTTGGTCAACCAGTCGCAGATAAGCTTCGTGCACCAGAGCGGCGCTCTGCAAGGTATGCCCCGGACGTTCTTTCTGCAGATGGTGTCGCGCGATGTTGCGGAGTTCCTTGTAGAGCAGAGGAAGCAGTTCGTCCAGCGCGGCTTGATCGCCCGTCTTCCAGCGTACGAGCAATTCGCTAACAGGATGGGAATGTTGTTGAGTCACAGCCAGTTGCAGCCCCGAAGAAGGTGACGTAACCATAGCCTCGTCCTCCGGCGCAAGTCAAACTGGAGGATTGCGAGCAACGACCGGGCAGCCCGCCTGGCTGGCTGTTTGGGGCTTTCTGAAATTGGTGACCCGATTTCGCTCCTGCTTTCCGCAGTTGTTAGTAAGGGCCAAAACACTCGGGACCACCATCGACTTCAGCGACATCACCTACATGGACATGCTCTCGTTCCTTGGAGGTAGCTACGCGATCACGAGATACGGGGCGGTGCCAGCCTCAAGAAATCCCGAAAATATTTGACCCGATTTCCTGCTCCTTTTCCGCAGCTTAGTAGTAAGGAACTGGCCCGCTTCCCCGGCTAGACAGGCAGTTCGATGGTGTTAGAAAACACGGAGGACGGTATGAGATCAACTCGAAGGTTCGCGCGAAATCTGGCGGTCACGTGCATGCTGCTTGTCTTTTGCAACTGGGCGTGGGCCCAAAAAGATCCCGGTGTTCGAGGCGGGATCGGCAATACGGGAGGTGGGCTGCAACAACAGGGAATTCCAATTCCTCATCCACCGCTGATCAGCCCGAACCCAACCACGGGCGCACCCATCAACGACAATGAGCTGGCATCATTCCTGGAAGGAATCTTGCGCGCCGGCCAGCTTGAGTCCACGTGCGACACCTGCGCCGATGTTACCGATGGTTCCCCCGTCACTGGTCTGGGCGAACTCGACCCCGTGTTCCCCCAGTTTCATACCAATTCCAACGGATTGGGCGCGCGGCACAACGCGGATCAATGCTTTGCCTGCCACGCGCAACCGGTGCTCGGAGGTTCGGGCGGCTTTATCGTTCCCAATCCCGGCGATATGGCTCCCCACCCGGCCGAGAATCCACAATTCCGCCTGGTGCCGCACCGGTATGGGAGGCAGAACGTCGTCCCAAGTTTCGAGCATCAGTTCGGTCCTATTCGGGAAGTGCGATTCAAGCACAAGCCCGATGGCACGGCCGACGGCGGAGTTCATCAACTCTGGACGGTGCGCGGCAGCACCAACGACCCCACGATTCCCAACTGCGCGCTAACTCAGCCGGACTTCGCAGCGGAGGAGAAGGCGGGGAATCTAGCCTTCCGAATCCCCCTGCAGATGATGGGGTTGGGACTGATTGAATCGATCCAGGATCGCGAGATTCTGGCGCAGCATGACGCCACCGCTGCTCTGCGGGCGCCCCTTGGCATTACAGGCCATCCCAACCGCAGCGGCAACGACGGCACTATCACCCGTTTCGGGTGGAAGGCGCAGAACAAGTCCATCACCATTTTTGCTGGCGAGGCCTACAACGTCGAGATGGGAATCACCAATGAAGCTTTCCCCACTGCTACGGAAGAAGACCCCGACTGCCAAGGTCCCAGCAAGCCGGAGCCGAACGACGTTGTCCGCACCGACGACACCGAGATTAAAAACCAGAAATTTGACAACCCGCTCCACATCCTGCCGGATTGGCAGCAGTTTCAGATTTTGATGCGCTTCACCGACGGTCCGGCACCCGACCCAAACCCCAGCGACCGCGCGAAGAAAGGCAAGATTCTCTTTGAAGATATCGGCTGCGCGTTGTGTCACACACCGCAAATGCAGACGGCACCCGTCATGAACAGCGCGGTTCTTCAAAACCGGCCAGTCAACCACTTCTCGGATTTACTGGTGCATCACATGGGATCGAAGCTCGCCGATGATATTTCACAAGGACAGGCTGGCCCGGACGAGTTCCGCACGACGCCTTTGTGGGGTGTCGGTCAGCGCATCTTCTTCCTGCACGATGGAAGGACGTCGGATCTGCTGCAGGCGATTCGGGATCATTTCTCGCCGGCATCGCCGCAATATCCCGCTTCTGAAGCCAATGCAGTGGTTCATAGGTTCAATAAATTGCCGCCGGCCGACCAGCAGGCAATTCTGGACTTCCTGCGCTCCTTATGAGGAACAAGCAATCGAGGGCCCTGGAGGACCGAATGTTCAACGCTCTCGGAAGACAACGTAGGTTTCCTCGTCCGATCGATGGAGTCCGATTGAAGAGGCGCATTGCGTGGCTCACGCTAGTCGCATGTGCCTTGCTGGTCGAGGCTCCTGGGTCGGTAGCGCAGGTGGGGGCTGAATTCCATCGAACTCTCATGGTCGCGCCGGCACAGCCGGTAATGCTCGAGGTCCAAGTGTCCGGCGGAGATCTGCAGATTCTCTATGGCCGGGATGGCCAGGTATCGATCACTGCCGTTGCTAAAGCTTCTGGCGACGCGAGGCTGGACGACAACTTCTTCCCCAAAGTACTGAGCATCGACCAGAGAGAGAACCATCTCACTGTCATACACGCTCCCAATCCGGCCTATGCCGAATCGGGGATCAATGTTCTTTACCGGATCGAAGTGCCTTATCGCACGGAGGTGATATCGAGACTAAATAGCGGACACCAGAAGGTCAGCGGGATTATGGGGCCTGTAAAAGCAGCGGTGGGCTCAGGCGATATCAGAGCTGACTACATCACGAAGGGTCTGCAGGCCGAGGTGGGTCAGGGAAACCTCGATATCCAGGTTGTCGGAGAGCGCGTGGAAGCCAAGACCGGCAAGGGCAATATTTCCTGTGCGCGCATTCCGCAGGGAGTCAGCGCCGAAACAGGAGACGGCGACATCACTCTCATGGTCGTCGGTCCGTCAACCGCACAAGTAAAGAACGGTCGCGGAAGAGTTGACATAGGAGGGGCGAGGGGGAGCCTCACGGGATCCACTGCCGAGGGAGATCTCCACGTCAAAGCGATTCCGCATGACGACTGGCAATTAAGTTCCGCGTCAGGAGATGTACGTCTGGAACTTCCTCCAGAGGCACATCTGGAACTCGAGGCTTCAACGACCGCAGGCGAGTTTCAAATCGATCGTGACGACATGGCAAAGCCCCGGCCTGATCTTCATTTCTTCGAGCAAAAGGTAAATGGAGGGGGCAAACGAGTGGATGTGCATACAGGCAGCGGCAAGATCGTCATCCGGTGACGATTCAAGTCTCTGGCTGAAATTACCAAGGGGTGTCCGAGGACTCCTCCTGAAGAATTGAGTGTTGTGAATATGAGCGGTGGTGCGGGTGCATGCTCGGCTTCGGCCCGGCTGGGGACGCCAGCACTACGGTTTTCCTCCCTTGAAGCCCTTGCGGCGTTGTTCGCTGTAGCGATGCAGGGCGTCGAGGATGATGGGGTAGGCCTCTGCGGGAGGGCGTATCTCGTCGACCTCGACCGCTTTGCCTTCGAGCTGCTTGTAGTCCTGAAAGAAGCGGCGCAGCATCAGCAGGCGGTGAGAGGGCATCTCGGCGGCGTGGCGGTAGGAGTTGAACTCGGGGTC
Organism: Candidatus Dormiibacterota bacterium; assembly: GCA_035632675.1. Lineage (GTDB taxonomy): Bacteria > Acidobacteriota > Terriglobia > Terriglobales > Acidobacteriaceae > Sulfotelmatobacter. The sequence goes on along the minus strand of DASQGJ010000024.1, from coordinate 118,745 downwards.
TTCGGTGGCGACCGCGATGATCTTGTGGTCAGGCTTGCCCTGGTCAATCATAGTCATCAATCCCACTGTGCGCGCGTGGATGATGGTCAGGGGCACGACCGTTTCCTGGCAGAGGACGAGCACGTCGAGAGGGTCGTCATCTTCGGCGAGCGTTTGCGGGATGAATCCGTAGTTCGCCGGGTAGTAGACGGCGGAGTAGAGGACGCGATCGAGGCGGATGAGTCCGCTCGACTTGTCGAGTTCGTACTTCACACTGGAGCCGAAGGGGATTTCCACCACGCAGTCGAACTCCTGCGGGAGCTTGTCGCCGGGGGTTACGTCGTGCCAGGGATGGATCATAGGATCGTTTTCATTCTAGCGGATGAGCGGTCAGCGGCGAGGCGACTACGGGGGCTGAAGCCCCTTTTCCTTTTAAGAATCTGACGCGGCCCTGAAGGGCCGCTCTTCCACGGTTGTGCAATCGTTCCTCTCTTTTCACAATCTGTTGAGATTTGTTCTTAGGATTCGATTCTGGGGGACGTCAAAAGCCCCACTTCTCGCGCAGAAAGCGCGCGAGAAATGGGGCACCCTGCTTCGGAGGCTACTTCGTCAAGGCGAATTCGGCGTGGGGCTTGGCTTGGGCGTTGTCGCCGACCCAAATGTCGAACTGTTCGGGTTCAACGACCCACTTCTTCAGGGCGGGGCTCCAGAATTGCAGTTCGTCGGGGCCGAGCTTGAAGTGAATTGTTTGCTTGGCTCCCGCTTGCAGGTTCACTCGCTGGAATCCCTTGAGCTGGCGAACCGGGCGCGATGCGCTGCCCGCTCGCTGATGAATGTAGAGCTGGGCTACGGTGTCTCCAGCGCGGCTGCCGGTGTTCGTCACATCTACGGATACATCGAGGCTGGCTCCGACTTTTGCCTCTTTGCTGCTTACCTGCATGTTGTCGAATGAGAAGGTCGTGTAGCTCAGGCCGTATCCAAATGGGTATAGAGGAGTGCTCAGGGCGTCCCAGTAGCGCGAGGTGAAGCCGGGCGCATCTTCGGGCGCCTGGGTCAGAGTGTGGTTGTAGTAGAGCGGGAGTTCGCCGGAGTTGTGAGGCCAGCTCACGGGAAGATGTCCGCCAGGATTGGCGTCGCCGAACAAGATGTCGGCGATGCCGTTGCCTGCCTGGCTTCCGGAATACCAGGTTTCAAGAATCGCTGGCACGTGCTCCGCGGCCCATGAGATGTCGAGCGGGCGTCCATTGACCAGGACGAGCACGACCGGCTTGCCGGTGGCGGCGACGGCTTCGAGCAATTCTTCCTGTCCGCCAGAAAGTTTCAGCGAGGAGCGCGACGCCGCTTCTCCGCTCATCAGGGCAATTTCGCCCAGAACGAGCACGGCGACATCACTCCGCTTCGCAACGGCAACGGCTTCGTCCATCGCCTTCTGTTTTTCGTCCGCACTCTGCGCGGGCTGTTCTTTGATCGTAATGAACGGGATGTTCTCGAAGAACGAGGGGATGTCGCGGCGGATGTTGGGGCCGTGGGCGAATTCGACGTGAACGGCGTCTCCGACTTTGTTCTTGATTCCCTGCAGGACGCTGACCGTGGGCCCGGGTTTCGTCAGAGCTCCCCACATGCCGAGCAAATCTCCTTCCGCATCGGCCAGAGGGCCGATCACGGCGATGGACTTGATGCGTGATTTATCGAGAGGCAGCGCGCCCTGCTCGTTGCGCAGCAAGACGACGGAGCGCTGGACCGCGGTGCGAGCGAGTTCGAGATGCTCCGGGGCGTTCAGCACTTGCTGAATCTTGGATTCATCCACATAAGGGTGCTCGAAAAGGCCGAGACGGATCTTGGCCTCGAGAATGGGAAGCACTGCGTCGTCGATCTGCTGCATGGAAACGCGGCCCGCTTTCACTTCAGCAGCGAGATACTTCAGATACGTTCCGCTCGCCATATCCATATTGAGACCGGCGGAGAAGGCTTTCGTGGCGGCGTCCTGGCCGTCGCGGGCATAGCCGTGGATGATGAGGCTGTGGACGGCGTTGGCGTCACTGACGACGAATCCCTTGTAACTCCACGTATCGCGCAAGACGTCGTGCAGCAGCCAGCGGTTGCCGCTGGCGGGTACGTCGTTGAGGTCCATGTAGGCGCTCATAAAACTCCCGACGCCGGCATCGGCTGCGGCCTTGAAGGGAACCAGATAGGTGTTCCACATCTGCTCTTCGGGAATGTAGGAAGAGTCGTAGTCGCGGCCGCCGTCGGCGGCGCCGTATCCGGCAAAGTGTTTGGCGCAGGCCATGACGTGGTCGAGGGCTCCGGGTTGAGTGCCCTGGAAGCCGAGTACCTGGGCGCGGGCGATGGCGGCACCGAGGTAGGGATCTTCGCCGGCGCCTTCGACCATGCGTCCCCAGCGTGCGTCGCGGGCGATGTCGAGCATGGGGGCGAAGGTCCAGGCAATGCCTCCGGCGCGCGCCTCGCGAGCTGCGATCGTTTGCGCCGATTCCACAAGTTTGGGATCCCAGGAGGAGGCCATCGCGATCGGAGCGGGGAAAATGGCGTGATATCCGTGGATCACGTCGAGGCCGAACAGGATCGGGATATGAAGGCGCGATTCATCGACCGCAATGTGCTGGATGCGATTGATCTGTTTTGGATCGGAGACCCACAAAACCGATCCCGCTCCGTATTTTCGAATCACGTCTTCCGGTATGCCGGCTTGCCGAATGAATTCGGGGATCGGAAAGCCCGGCAGCTGCGAGAGTTGGGCGACCTTCTCCTCCAGGGTCATCTGACGAAGCAGGTCTTTGGCATTGGGACGGGACTGGGCCGACAGAGTGCAAACGGAGCAGAGTGCAAGAACGATGAAAACGGTGAAACGGGACAGAACGAACAGCGGCGACTTCGGATTCGGTTCGGACATGAAGTTCCCTCTCCTATAAAGAGCATGGGCTTCCACAGACTGGCGTGGGGCTCTCTGCCGCGAACGAGTGTAAACCTTCTGCGCGAAAAGATCAGTGCTCGAGCCGCCCGGGGAACAGGTCCCGGGGGAACCTTGATTCGAGCCCGGCGGACGGGTAGAGTCTAGGAGTGGGGTTCTCCCCGCGGGGCGCACTATGTCAAGTCAAATCAAGACTTATCTCAAGTTCGGAGGGGCGACGACAGTCATTTTGCTGCTGCTCGCCTACCTGGCCTACACCGGCGTGCAGGACAGCAAGAGTTACTACGTCACGATCAAAGAACTGCACAAGATGGGCGATGGCGCGTATTCGAAGCGGTTGCGCGTGGCCGGCAATGTGCAGCCGGGATCGATCAAGCGCACCGGGACCCACGTGCAGTTTGTGCTGGTGGAAGAAGATCAGAATGTTGCGGTCGACTACACGGGCACGGAGGCACCGCCGGACACGTTCAAGGATTCTTCGCAGGCGCTGGCTGACGGGAACTTCGGGCGAGATGGCGTGTTTCACGCCAAGCAACTACAGGCCAAGTGTGCGTCGAAGTATGCTCCGCAGCAGGCTACACCAGGCGGGACCCCATCCGCGCAGCCGGCGAAGAGTATGACCCAAGTGCAGACGGATCAGGCCGAACGCGCTAACTAGATCATCACGATTTCCAGTGGCCGAAGGTTACGAAGCCTGCGCGAGCCCCGACTCCCGGGTCGTAGGAATAGCGAGCCCGGGTGTTCGTTTGCGCATCATCCAGCGCAGCGCGTGGGTGGTGCCGATGGCCGTAGCGAATGCGGCGGCGGCAATCACCGGTACGAAATAGTGCCCAAGCAATTCATGCATCTGCTCGGGGTGCGAGGGAACGCCGATGTCCAGGCCTTCCGGGCCGATCCACATCCCAATTTTGTCGGGCATAAACGGCTTGAGGAAGATGGAAATTGTGAACCCAAGGGCAAGGGTGTAGCCGAACAAAGCGAGCAGGAACGCGAGAGTGCCTTTCATCCCGAGCTTGGCCCAACCCCAGCATGTGCGCAGCAGCAGCCACGGAGAGAAACTGCGGCTGGCGCGTGTGAGCTGACATTCGGTGCTGTAGCGCCCGGCGAGTTCCTCCGGCGTACCCAGTAACCGAAGCACGCGATCAACGGCGCCCTCGCGATCCGGGCTGTTGCCAGCCGAGTCGAGGATGTGGGCGCGGATTTCGCGGAGGATGTCTTCTCTGTCGCCGGAAGAAACTCCGGCGAGGGCGGATTGCAGGCGGTTCAGGTACATCTCGATTCGCGTGTCGGTGAGTTGTTGTGATGTCATCGTTCTCTCCCTCCTACAACCGGCTGCACCAGAGCGGTCAGCTTTTCAGCGAACTCGTTCCATGCTCCGGCCATTTCCCGGGCGCGCCGGCGTCCGGGAGACGTTAGCCAGTAGTACTTGCGCGGATGTCCGGCCTCGGCTTCGACCCACTCCGATTCGAGCAGGCCCTCGGCCTTCAAGCGGGACAAGATCGGGTAAAGCGTTCCTTCGGCGACTTCGAGTTCGGACTTTTCCGAGAGCGCGCGCAGGATTTCGAGCCCGTACAGCCGGGATTGCCACAGGCTGGCGAGAATGGCCATCTCCAGGCATCCCTTGCGCAACTGGGCTTCCCAGTGCTGACCGCGATCGCCATTGCCATTGATTGCCATATACCTTGTATCGCTATGTATTGTGTTACGTAGAGTCCCCGGTGTCAAGTTCCATCTTTCTTCACAAAGATCTGGCGGAATGGCGCATCGAGGCTGGCAGAGCAGTCCTTGGTACTTTCCAAATCGTCACGAAATGCATAGATTCGCTATCGAGCCTATGACGAAAGAAACGGGTGGATCGTCCACCATCACGGTCAGCAGCGTCATCAAGCAATTCGGGAGGTTTGCCGCTCTGCGCGGCGTCTCGGCCGAATTCGATGCGGGACGCTTTCACGCCATCCTGGGGGACAACGGGGCGGGGAAGACCACGCTGCTGCGCATGCTTGCGGGGTTGGCGCAGCCGACACAGGGAACGGTCTCAATCTTCGGCAGGAGCCCGGCGGATGCCTGCCGTGAGATCGGATATATGGCGCATCCGTCGCTGCTGTACGACGAGATGAGCGGGATGGAGAACCTGCGCTACTTCGCAAGACTGTACGCGATTGCGGGCGACGGACGATGCGAAGATGCGATCCGCGCAGTGCGCCTTGATCCGCAATTGACGCGGGCGGTGGGGCAATATTCGCAGGGCATGCGGCAGAGGATGTCGCTGGCGCGGGCCATTCTGCACGATCCAAAGATTTTACTGCTGGACGAACCATTCTCGAATGTCGATGTCCACTCCGCGCGGGAGATGGTGGGCCTGCTCAAGGGCATGCGCGATGCGGGGAAGACGGTTTTTGTGGTGACGCATCAGGCGATGCTGCTCGAGGGTGTGGCCGACGAATTTGTTTGGATGGAAGCGGGACTAATTGTTGACCGGACCGCGACCGCTGCGCGAGGCCCGCAATGAACTCCCTCTGGGCGCTGACGCTGGCGACGCTGGTGAAAGACATTCGCCTGGAGTGGCGCTCGAAAGACGCGCTCAACGCGATGCTTTTCTTCTCGTTGCAGGTCGTGGTGATCTTTGTATTCTCGTTCGATCCGCTGGCGGAAGAGTCGCGCCACATTGTGGGCGGGCTGGTTTGGATCGCGTTTCTCTTCGCGGCTGTGGTGGCGTTGAATCAGACGTGGGCGCGGGAACTGCGTAACCAGGTGCTCGACGCCTACCGGGTGTCTCCGGCTCCGGCGAACGCGCTGTTTCTGGCGAAGGCGCTGGGTAACTTTCTGTTTGTGGTTGTATTGCAGGCGCTGATGGTTCCCCTGTTCGTGGTTTTTTACAACCTGCGCGCGCTGGGTCCGGCCTGGCAGTTGATTCCGATCACGCTGCTGGGAACGTGGGCGCTGGTGGTGAATGGGACATTTTTTGCGGCGATGTCGCTGCGCACGCGCAGCCGCGAGATCATGCTGCCGCTGCTTCTGTTTCCGATTTCGATCCCGGCTGTGATTGCCATGGTGGCGGGAACCACCGCGGTACTCACGGGTGAGAACTCCGCGCACTTTTATATCGTGTTGCTTCTCACTTACGATGTAGTGTTTACTACAGCTTGTCTGGCGTTATTTGAGACGATTTTGAACGCGGAATGAAACCTCTATTTCCCATTCTCTCGGTTCTCACGGCGATTTTTCTCGCCTATGCGCTGTACCTGGCGCTGGGCAAGGCCACGCCGACGGACGCACTCCAGGGCGACGTTTACCGGATCATCTATTACCACGTACCGTCGGCCTGGACCGCGTTTCTTTTGTTCTCCATTAATTTTGTGGCGTCGGTGCAGTACCTCGCCAGGGCAAAGAAGTCCAGAGAAGCTGCCGCGAAGTGGATCGTGATCGGCGTAGGCGTCGTCGGCATCATTGCGTGCTTTCTTCCCCAGGTGCAGAAGGCACTGACCTCGTTCGGCATGCGGCCCAGCGCGATGGCGACTACAGTCATCATGATTCCGGCATTCTATTTTCTGGTGGGATGGTTGTTCCCCGGAGACCGCATGGACATTCTCGCGGTCACCACGGCGGAAGTCGGCGTGGTCTTCTGCACGATTGTCCTGGTCACGGGGCCGATCTGGGCGCGACCGGTGTGGGGAATCTGGTGGGCGCCGGGGGACATTCGGCTCACCTCGACGCTGGTGCTGTGGCTGATCTATGTCAGCTATCTGGTGCTGCGGCGCTTCTCCAGTAGCGCGCAGACGCAGATGCTGGCCGCGGCTCTGGCTGTGTTCGGCGCGCTGGACGTGCCTCTGGTGTATTTTTCGATCTGGTTCTTCCGTACGCAGCATCCGCAACCGGTGATCGGCGGAGGCGGATCGATGGATCCCCGTATGCTTCACGTGCTGCTGATCAGCTGGATGGCATTTCTGTGCTTTGCCTTTCTGGTGTGCTGGTCGCGATTCCGTCTGGAAGTATTACAGCGCGAAGTTGAGCAGGCTCACGCTATGGAATCTTTGGTGGGTGCGGGAGCCGCATCGAAGGCGAGCCTTCCGCTGGGCAGGAGTTCGCAATGAACGCCATCAAATTTCTATTTGCCGCCTACATCGCTACCTGGGTGATTCATGCGGTCTATCTGGGAACGCTCGTGCGGAGGTTCAGCCGGCTGCGCCAGCAGCTCAAGGAATTGGGAAAAGGGAAGTAGGCCAGGCGGGAGTTCTAGTTCGTGTCTTCACTAGTTCGAGACTAGTTCGAGTCGTTGTTCTTGACTTCATTCTGCAGGGCGGCGAGAAAGTCGGGGCTGCCATCGGAGCGCAGAAACTCATAATCCTCAATCATGGCGGCGACGCCGACGCGCGAAGAGGGAAGAGGACTTTCCACGCGGATCACGCGGGCTGCGAAGCGGACGCGGACTGCATCGGTGAGGGTGACGTGCGGAGGAAAAGTCAGGGTGACTTCGAGCTTGGTGCCCGCCGTTACAGCGCGGTCGAGGTAGAAGAAAACGCCGCGCGCGCTTACATTTTGGGTCTCGGTGTAGAACTCACTGGTGCCTTCCAGGCGAACAAGGGCGGGCAGGCGCATGTCGAACCGCCGCATCATCCGCCGCTCCTGTGAATTCGCTTGCATGTGGCGCGAACTGCGAGTGCTCCCCAGAAGAGCCCATAACCGACCCAAATACTTGAAAACATTCTACAGCCACAAGTTACAAATTTGTGGTCCGTCTGCACAGCAATATTCTGATCGGAACTGACTCGGTTACCGTCTGAGGGCAGCCGTTTTCTCAGGCCATGGGAGGACGCTGTGAAGCGCAGGGCCTGAATCGAGCGCTGCAATCGCAATGCCATCGGAGTTGTGGGCGGTTCTCGAACAAAGTCACCATATTCGGGCGCGTGGCACGCTCGCTACCCTGGGGCCGGATGCAAGTCATTGCATACGCGGTGTGCAACTTCATAGTGCTGATGCCGGCTGCGCAGGGACTCAGGCAGCACTTCTTTGCACTTTTGAAGCATGGGGCGGCATCTTTCCTCTCAGTCCACAGCATCTGACAAATCTTGGGAGCGAACTGCGCTGGAGTCGGCTTGACTTGTCTATCCGTCAGATGTTTAAGTAGTTATTTAATTTTCCGCCAGTTCCAGTGACCAGCAAGCTGCGGGCGAAGCTCGCCCGGGGACCACGCGCCGCGCGAGCCGCGGACTAACTCGTGCGTCTCTCATCTCACCACTGATCTGAGCGAAGCATCTTGAGAACAGGAACGTATCTGACTGTATCGGAGGAACGCGTGAACGTTGATCGCCGTTGGTGGGGAGCATCCGTGGTACGAGTTCGTATTCTGGCGGCTGGGCTGCTATTGCTGGGCGTCGGATGCGCTTTTCTCGGGTGGGGTTCCCGCTCACGCCAGAAGTCGGCCAAGGTTACGGCCGCTGCGATGAATGCCGGACAGCTGGGGATGGGATCGACTCCGCTCGCGGTGCCGGGAACAGCGGGTGAAGCCATCGCGGGTCAAACGCGGTCAATTTTTTCGGGATTGCCGCTGATCTTTGAACCGAATCAAGGGCAGGGGAACCTCAAGGCGGCCGATCCCCGAGCGAAATTCGTCACGCACGGTTCCGGATACAGTCTTGTTCTCGGGTCGCAGGGGGCGACTCTGAGCCTGGTTTCCCACGAGGCGAAGGCGAAGCATGCGGCGTCTGGTTCCGATCTCCGTGTCGATGTTTTGGAGATGAAGCTGGCGGGTGCGAATCCCAAGGCCGGCTTGACCGCCACCGATCCGCTACCCGGCAAGACCAACTATTTCATCGGGAATGATCCCGCAAAGTGGCGCACAGGTGTGGCGCAGTTTGCGCGCGTGCGGTACGAGGATATTTATCCGGGAATCAATCTGGTTTTCTACGGAAATCAGGGACGCCTGGAGTATGACTTTCAGGTGGCGCCCGGATCGGACCCGGCGCAGGCCGAACTCGAATTCAACGGTGCGAAACGGCTGGAGTTGAAAGACGGCGCGCTCGTGATCCACAGCGATGGGGAAAGCGTCCGGCTGGAAGCGCCCCGCGTCTACCAGGAGATTGCTGGGAAGCAGCAGAGTGTGGAAGGCAGGTTCGTTCTGCGCGGGCCGCGGCGTGCGGGATTCTCGATCGGAGCTTACGATCGGTCGCGGGAGTTGATCATCGACCCGATCTTGAATTTCTCGACGTACTTTGGCGGCACGGGCGACGAACACTCGACCTCGGTTGCCGTGGATGGAAGCTTTAATATTTACCTGACCGGCTCCACGACTTCGCTGGATCTGCCCACGACTCCCGGCGCGTTTCAGCCCGCGATCCACGGCGCGCAGAACGTCTACATTGCCAAGATCACGCCGCCCCTGGGCTCACTCGTCGCGGTGCTCGACAACTTGACCTACCTGGGCGGCGGCGGCACCGATGCTCCGGTGGGAATTAAGGTGGATGGCGAAGGCAATCCCTTTGTGGCGGGGACAACTTCTTCCAGCGATTTTCCGACTACACCGACCAATGCTTATCAGACCGTGGCAGAGGCGGGTAGCGTGGGTACGTCACACGTTTTCGTGACCAAGTTGAAGTTCGATTTTACGCAGTTGAACTATTCGTCGTATCTGTCGGGCAACGGGACGGACGTCGCCAGCGGGATGACCATCGATCCCGCGGGAAATTTATATGTAACCGGCACCACGACGTCGAGCGACACGGCGAGCACGACAGTTCAGTTTCCCGCGAGTACGCTTCCCGAAGGGTTGCCGTTCCAGTCGTTTCCCAGGGCTCCGATTCAGTTCTTTGTGACCAAGGTGAACACCAACGCGCCGGGAACGGCGAGCATTCCGTACTCGACGTATTTTGGCGGCGGAACGTTTGAAACGCCAACGCCGATCGCAGTGGGCGGCGGCATTACCGTGGACACGAACCAGAACGTTTATTTCACCGGCACCACCAACTTCACGTACACGGGGTGCTCGGGTTGCTCCACTACCGATTTTCCGATCCTGAATGCCTACCAGCCTTGTCTTGATACGCCGCCCACAGCAGTGGTCATCAATCCGCCGCCGTGCACAACCAGCACCACAACGACGGCTTCGGATGCGTTTGTCGCCAAGCTCAATCCCAGCGCACCTCAGGGGCAACAGCTGATCTGGTCGACTTATCTCGGGGGCAGTCAGACGGATTCCAGTACAGGGGTTGCGTTGGATGCAGGAGCTGCGAATGTATATGTGGTCGGGACGACAAACTCGCAGCAATTTGTCCAAATTGCGACGAGCAGTTTCGCTGGTTACCAGAAATGTCTGAATAATCTTCCGCAGACCACCGCCACCTTGGTGACGTGTGCCCCGCAAACGGATCCGGCTCCAAGCGACGCTTTTGTCGCGCGGCTGACCAATCCTTCGACCACTGCGACCACGACTCCCGTTACGCTGAACTACTTCTCGTATCTGGGGGGCGCAAACAACGAGGCGGGAACGGCGATTACGGTGGATTCCAACAGTGGCGCCATGATTACGGGATGGACGCAATCGCCCAACACAGGTGCCGATGGCACGTTCCCGGTGTTCCCGAACCCCAACTCCATTCAGAGCAATCTCAAGGGCACGCAGGACGCATTCGTAGCCCGCCTCAACACCGGGGCAGTGATCGGACAGACGACGGTAGCATCGTGGGCAAGTTACTTTGGCGGGAGCGGCACTGATTCGGGAACCGGGATCGCGCTGGACGTGAATCAGAATACGTATCTGGTCGGGGACACCAACTCCACCGACTTGCAGGTTGCGAAACCACTGCAGGCGAACCTGGCGGGAACGAACACCTTCGACGCCTTTGCGACCCAGCTGGGAACGGCCGTGAGCCTGTCGATTTCAGGCCTGCTGAATCTGGGAACGGACCAGACCTACGTCAGCGCCGGGAACCCAGCGCAATTCACCTACACGGTCACCAACAATGGGCCCGATCCGGCCAACAACATCGTGATTACGGGCAACCTGAGTTCCGCGGTTACAGGCGTCGCGCTTTCCGCGATTTCCGGCAGCATCAGTACCGGTACTTGCACCACCGGGGGCTCTACGAGCACAAGCCTGAGTTGCGGACCGATCTCTCTGCAGTCGGGCTCGACGGCCACTGTCACCATCACGGCCACGCCCGCTGCCGACAGCAACGGGGCGTCACCGGAATTCTTCAACGGGGGGACGGTGCAGGCCATCGCGCCGGGCAACATTGTGCTGGCGCAGACGTCGGTGCCGGCGCAGATGTCGGACTTCAGCATGTCGGTGAGCCCGAGTAACCAGAGCATACCCGTGGCGGGCGCGACGGCGACCTATGAGGTGCAGTTAACTCCACACCCGCTTTATGGGTCGAGCATCAATCTTTCGTGTGCCGGGCTTCCTTCTGCGACGACCTGCAATTTCACCAGCAGTTCGGTGAAGCTCACGAGCGTCAGCGGCGCGACTTCTACGCTGAACATCGTTACGACGCCTCGTCCGCTGACTCCGGTGGCGAGCATTTTTGTCCGGCGTTTCTACGCGGTCTGGTTGGTGATTCCGGGGCTGGCACTGTTGGGGATCGGTGGCGATCGCCGTCGGAGACGAATCGCGGGCATCCTGATGCTGTGCACGATATTCTCGATGCTGCTGTTGTTGCCGGCGTGCAGTCATAGCACCCAGCAGACGCCCAGCAGCGGAACGCAGGCTGGGAATTACACGATCACGGTGACGGCGTCGTCCGGTAGTGACTCGAAGAGCCAGACGATCGGGCTGACGGTTCCGTAGGTCCGACGTGGAATTAAAGAAAGCCCACGGCGAAATGCCGTGGGCTTTCTTTTTGTGAGCCTGAAGAGGCTGGAATCTATGCGCCAGCGGAAAGCTTGTGGTGGCCGCGCGCTTCCGCGATTCCGTACTGCCGAATCTTGTACAACAGCGCCTTGTAGCTGATCTGGAGAATCGCCGCAGCCTGTTTGCGGTTCCAGTTGGTCTGCTCCAGTGCCCGGGTGATGGCCAGCGCTTCCGCCTCGTCTTTCGCAGAGCGGCCCAGAGACTTCAATCCGCCGGCGTCGCTTCCCTTGGAAGAGTCGCCGGGCGTTCCTCCATTTCCATCGTTGCGGGGAAGAAGCTCGGTTACGGCCAGGTTCTCATCGCCAAGAATCAGGTAGCGCTTCAGAAAATTGTTGAGCTCGCGCAGATTGCCGGGCCAGGTGTGATTGTGGCAGGCCTGCAGCAATGCCGGGGAAAGCGGCAAGGGCGAGCGCGCGTAGCGCTCTGCCATCCGTGTCATCGAGTGCTTGAGCAGGATAGGAATCTCTTCTCTGCGGTCGCGCAAGGGCGGAAGGCTGAGGGTGAAAGCGTTCAGGCGATAGTAGAGATCTTCTCGCAACCGCTTGGTGGCGAGAGCTTCGGGAATGTTGATGTTGGTGGCCGCCAGAATGCGAACATCGACCTTGATGACGGAACGGCTGCCCAGCCGGGAGAACTGCTGGTCCTGCAAAACGTGGAGCAGCTTGGCCTGCAAGAGCGGCGGCATCTCACCGATTTCGTCGAGCAGAATTGTGCCCTTGTTGCAGAGTTCGAATTTGCCGGGTTTCGCGTGAGTCGCGCCGGTGAATGCGCCGGGCTCGTATCCGAAGAGCTCGCTCTCGAGCAGGTCGGCGGGCACAGCGGCGCAATTCACTTTCAGAAACGTGCGATGCGCTCGCGGCGAAAGCTTGTGAATCAGACGCGCCAGGACTTCTTTGCCGGTCCCGCTCTCACCGAGCAGCAGAACAGGGATATCCACGTTGGCGACCAATGCGGCTTGCGAGCGAATCTTGCGCATAGCCGGGCTGGCCGCGATGAAGAATACGTCGTCCGCGAGCTCCTCGACTTCGCCGCTAAAGTTCTGCTTGCCCTGGCCGAGGCTCAAGTCGATGACCGCGTCCAGTTCCGCTTTCTGAAAGGGCTTGGTGAGATAGTCCTGTGCGCCCAGCTTCATGGCGTGCACAACTTTACGAGTGTCGCTGACGCAGGAAAGCATGATGACCTTCGTATTGGGCCGCTTGCGGCGAAGCTGCTCCAGGGTCTCCAGGCCGTCGATACCGGGCATGAGCACGTCGAGCAACACCAGGTCAGGCTCCAGGCCTTTGTCGATTCTTTGCAGGGCCTCTTCGCCGGTGGTGGCGGTTTCGACCTTGTAGTCGTCGACCTCCAGCAGCGTCTTGATGTAGCGCAGCATGCCGGGTTCGTCGTCCACCAGCAGGATCTTGGCGGTCGGCTTCATCGATGTTTTCCTTTGCTGGCGGCAACAGCCGGTTTATACGGGATCAGGAACGAAAACTTGCAGCCCGCGCCCGGATCGCTCTCCACCCAAATCTTACCGCCCATCCCCTGTACCAGGCGGCGCGCGATGGCCAGACCTAATCCCATACCGTCCTGGCTTTCGGTGCCGGGAAGGCGAAAAAAGTCATCGAAGACTTCCAGGTGAAACTCGGCCGGAATGCCCGGCCCGGTGTCGGAGACGCTGACCTTCACCGAGTTTGGATGAGTCACATTCTGGCGCCGGCGTTCGGATGTGGAAGGCAACGACGCGGCACGGCGCTCCCACATATACGGTTCCGCGTGCAGCCAAACGGTTCCACCCGCAGGAGTGAACTTGTAGGAGTTCTCGAGAAAATTGGAAATCACCCGCTCGAGTTTGGGTGCGTCAAAAGGGAAGAGCGGCAGTTTGTCGTTGGCCAGAAAATACAGCGCGATTCCTTTTTCCTGAAAGCGGTTGGACCAGAGACGACAGACGCCCGAGAGGCAGTCGTTGATGTTTCCGGTCTCGAACTGCATGCGCAGGCCGCCGGTTTCGAGCGCGCTGTAAGTCAGAAAATCCTGAATGAATTGCTGCAGGCGCTTGCCGCTGTCGCGCATGTCTTGCAGCACCTCGCGCTGGCGCTCGCTGACCGGGCCCAGTTTCTCGCTGTGCAGAAGCTCGACGTATCCGTTCAAAATTGACAGAGGCGTCTTGAGATCGTGCGCAGCTGAGGCCAGAGCGTTGGTAGTGCGCTGGAAGCGTTCACGCAATTCTTTGTATTCCTGCAGCAGGTTCTCAGGGCTGGGCACATCCCCGTCAGCGCGAGGAGCACCGGGCACCGGTTGCGTGGCAATCCCAGTGTCGGAAACACACGTGTTCTTCTGAGCCGAGGCCATGAAGAAATCCACAGGTTGACACGGGGAGAGGGGAACCGCACTCGACTGTCAACGCAAAGAGTGCCGGTACAGGAAGCCTAAGACACGCAATATTCCCTTGTCAACGAAAAATGCAACGGAATTACCCAAGTGTAGCAAAAGCTTGCACTTCTTCGGCGTCCGAGTGCCAGTGAAGCCGATGTCAATTGGTGAATGAAAGGCGAACCTAATGCCCGAAAACTACGGTTCTGATGCGGGTTTGAAAGTAAGTCGGGTGGGGAAGTCCGAGTTCCTGCCCGGTTTGGCAGGAAACTCCTCCTACATTTGGCCACTGAGGTGCAGTTTAGGCCGTGGGTGAAGTGTATGGAGAGGTCTGCATGAACGGGGCGCGGCCAGCAAGTGAGCGGCGAAAATGGGCTCGACTGACGCTGGCGATCCCAGTCTTCGTTCGCAGCCGGGATGCGAAGGGTAAGGAATTCCTGGAATTTGCAACCTCGCTGAATGTGAGCGCAGGTGGGATGCTGGTTGCGATCCGGCGGGCCATGCCTGGCGTGGCGCAGATCCGGCTGGAGATCCCAAGTGCGCCGGTGGCGGCCATGGCCCAGCTTCCCCGGGCTGCCCGAACCTTGAGCGCCAAGACTCTTCGGTCGACTCCCGCAAACGGCTATTATCTGCTGGGCCTGAAGTTCTCGCGTCCCCTGCCTCTGACAGGCCGACCGGCGAGCCGCCGGAGGAAATTAGTCTCAGCCCTGTGAAAAAGTTTGCGCATAGGTTACGGAAAAGTGTTACTTTAAGTGTCAAGTTTCGATTACCAGGGTGCGGGACTGTGGCTCTTTGGTAAGTTGATGGTATTCAATCAGATAGTCTAGATTTTCAGTATCCCCCCTGGGCCGGCAAGGTTTGGCTCGCTGGATGCACAAGAATTACTTCTCCCCTCTATTGGTAGACACCATTCATGACTAGCAGCAGTGTCAATACGCTCGTCCAGCCGCTGGGGGAGATGCCACCCGACGCCATCGTTTTTGGGCGCACGGAATCCATGCAAGCGGTGCGCGACCGCCTCACCAAACTCGCGGGCGCCAACGTCCCGGTATTGATCCAGGGAGAGAGCGGGACCGGGAAAGACATTATCGCCCGCATGATTCATGCGGCTTCGCCGTGGCGCACCGGGCCTTGGGTGAAAGTGAATTGTCCGGCCATTCCGGGCACATTGCTCGAGAGCGAGTTGTTCGGGTACGAAAAGGGAGCCTTCACTGGGGCGTATGGCGTGAAGCCGGGCCGGGTGGAGATGGCGCATCGCGGCACACTCTTCCTCGACGAAATTTCTGAATTGGATATGTCGCTGCAGTCGAAGCTGCTGCAGCTATTGCAGGACGGGCAGTTCTGCCGCATCGGTGCACAGGAAGACAAGAAAGTGGAAGTGCGCGTGGTGTGCGCGACCAATCGCAAACTCGAGCAGGAAATCGAAAACGGCACCTTCCGTTCCGATCTGTTCTACCGCATCAACGTGGTGAATCTGCACTTGCCGCCGCTGCGCGAGCGCGCGAGCGACATTCCAACGCTGGTCGACTACTTCCTCGAGTATCACAACCGGAAATACAACTGCCGGGCCAAACCGCTATCGAGCGAGTTGCTGGTCACTCTCCGCAAGTATCACTGGCCGGGAAACATTCGCGAGTTGGAGAATCTGATTAAGCGCTACGTGATTCTGGGCAACGAAGAAGTGATTACCGCCGACCTGTCACCGCGGCAGGCAGATTTCTTCAGCACCGACATTCCGCTGGACGGTCCGATTTCGTTGAAGAAGCTGACTCGCCAGGCGGTTCGCGAGCTGGAGCGAAAAGTCATTCTGAAGGTTCTGCAGAATCATCACTGGAACCGCAAGCAAGCGGCGCGCGCTTTGAGCATCAGCTATCGCGCTCTGCTCTACAAGATCCGCGATGCGGGGCTGCCCTCGAATCGCTCTCCAAAACCGGCGGCAGTCGACGCGGAAAAACGCGAAATCGCTGCCGACTAACCTCCCTATCAGTTTGCCTTGAGATTAATATTCGGTTAAAAAATCGCGGCAATTCAGCCGTCTACCCTCTATTTTCGCTAACTTACTTGATTGCGCCTGGTTCTCTTAGACATGGCCAGTCAACCGAAGGCAGTTGCACGTCGAGCTTCGAAGAATCAGCCATTACGGCGAGCGAAGAACGCTGGTCCGATTCATCCTGAAGCGAATCCTCGGAGCTCGAGTGCCCTCATCTTCGGCTTATGTTTTGCGCTGGCGCTGCTCACTGTGGGCGTGTACAGCCAGGTCGCGCGGCATCCCTTCATAAACTACGACGACGACCCATATGTGACTGGCAATCCTCACGTAAGGGCGGGTCTGACTTGGGAGACGCTGACGTGGGCATCGCAGGCCTATGAAGCCGGCAACTGGCATCCACTTACCTGGTTATCGCACGCGGCGGATTGTGAACTCTACGGACTGAACGCTTCCGGGCACCACGGGACCAGTCTGCTGATTCATTGCGTCAATGTCGTGTTGTTGTTCCTCTTGCTGTGGCGCTCGACGGGAGCAACGTGGAAGAGCCTGTGCGTTACGGCGCTGTTTGCGGTGCATCCCCTCAATGTGGAATCCGTGGCGTGGATCGCCGAAAGGAAGAACGTTCTCAGCACCATGTTCTTCCTGCTGGCCATCGGACCGTACGGCTGGTATGCACAGAAGCCTCAGGTTCGTCGTTACGTTGCGGTTGTCTTGCTGTTTGCGCTGGGGCTGGCATCAAAGCCGATGGTCATTACGCTTCCGTTCGTGCTCTTGCTGCTCGACGTTTGGCCTCTACAGCGAGTTCGTGACTGGAGCGCGCCGTCGCCTGCTTTCCCGGTGCGACAGGAGAGTTTCTCGCGGCTTCTTCTTGAGAAGATTCCACTGCTCGCGTTGTCCGCGGCCAGCGCCGTGATCACGATCGCGGCGCAGGGTGCCAGCGTGATTCCGTCGCACGCGCTCCCGCTTCAAGTGCGGTTGGAAACCGCCATTTACTCCTACAGCCTCTATCTCTGGAAAATGGTTTGGCCGGTGCATCTGGCGCTGATTTATCCGCATCCCGGCCGAAGTCTGGGAGTGTGGAGGCCACTGCTCGGAGCCCTCCTGATCGTTGCAGTCAGTGGAGTGGCGTGGCGCCAACGTTCGAAAAGGCGTTACATCGCGGTCGGATGGCTGTGGTTCCTGGGAACGGCGGTGCCGATCATCGGAGTCATTCAAGTGGGCCTGCAGGTGATTGCCGATCGCTACGCATATGTTCCTCTGATTGGAGTCTTTGTCGCGTTGGTGTGGGGTGCGACATCGCTCGCGGACAATCTAAGGCTGGGCGCTGTGCCGCGAGCAGTGGCGGCTTTGGCGGTCGTGACTGCTCTGGCCTTCATGACCTGGACCCAACTCGGTTACTGGCGCGACAGCGTCACGCTGTGGAGTCACGCCCTGGAGGTGACGACCAATAACTCTTTGGCGGAAAGTTATCTCGCCAACACTCTGCTGCGAGATGGCCGATACCAGGAAGGGATGGCGCACTTGCGCAACTATGCCTCCCTGGAGCCGCTCGACCCGGAGGCCCATGCCAGAGTCGCCGCGGACGACGAGGACCGCGGACAATTTGCCGATGCCGCGAGAGAGTATGAGGCGGCCATCCGGGCGTCTGCAGAGCTGGAGAAAAACGGAGTTCCGGGATTGGATCCCAGCACGCTGGCCGTTACTTACGTCAATCTGGGTCTGACCTACGGAAAGCTGGGCAACGTGACACAGGCCGCTGACAGCACCAGGAAAGGGCTCATGACGGATCGTAAGGCTGTGCTTCAAATGCTGCAGAACCTGGGCGAGATCCTGTCGGCGCATCCCACCGCGTCCGGCTACGTACGATTGGGAATGCTGCTGCAAGCCGTCGGGGACGCTGATCAGGCGCGACAGGCATTCGCGAGGGCGCGCCGAATCGATCCTGCCCTATAACTCCATGCACCAAGATTGTCTCCGCTGCAATAAGCCAGATCTCCCCCGGAGCGCCGGAACCGGACTACAAGACCGCACAATCTGCGCATACATTTGCATACGAGGCCGAGGCCAAACCCAGCGCCGCGCAGGTAAGTGCTTTCCTGGTATTGAGTTGCAGCATTCTTCGCTTTGGCAGTCAGAGTGCACCGGCGCAGCTAGCGCCTTAGTTCGTCTCCCTCGGGGTGCCCGCCAAGTGTCGTCCGTTTGAGACCGGGTTCAATAACTGCAGGAGAAGTCAAAAATGAAGAAGATTTTGTTGCTCGCTTTGCTGGCACTGGCCCTGCCTACGGCAGTTTTTGCCGGCAGCAGCGTTGACTACACTAACAGCGGCGGTACCCTTTCAGGTTCGAACGGCGGACTTATGCTGAGCGGATCGGTTCTGGTTGCCGTCAATGGGCTGAACGGGGGTGGCCTGATCACAGGTAGCAACCTGGGCAGCGTCGCCTTCTCAACCGGCGAGCTCACCAGTGGCTCGCTGCAGATGGGTGGCACATTTGGTTCCGGTGGGTGGTTCACCATCACCGGGAACGGCATGAACGGAGTCCCAAGCGGAACGCTCTTTACAGGAACGTTCTCTGGCCCCGTGACCTGGACATTGGTAACTCTGTCGAACGGCACTCACAACTACACACTGACGGGGAGCTTGTCTGGAACGACGAATACCGGACTCACGACCGTCGGTGTTACCGTGCAACTGACCATCAATACCGGCAAAGGGTTCTTCAACGGCAGCACAACGATATCCAGCGGAGATACGAGCGTCGTCGTGCCCGAACCTGGATCGCTGGGGCTTCTGGGGACAGGGCTTCTAGCTGTGGGCGGGTTGATTCGCCGCAAAGTGCAAGGATAGCTACAAGTTTGGCGCTTGAAACGAGAACCCCGCCTTCGGGCGGGGTTTCTGTTTTGGTTCTGTGACAGCGGGCCCCAACTGAAATCAGCTGTTCTTGTCAGCTGTGCAGTTCCGACAGCGCCTTGCGGGCCTCGGCATTGTTGGGACTGAGTTTCACAGCCTTCTCCAACTGCTGGCGGGCTTGCGGAATCTGATTCGCTTTCTGATACGCCAGGCCGAGGTGATAATGGAGCACGGCGTCATCGGGCGCGCCGCTCTTCTCGTTGAGCCGGAGTGCCTCCTGAAACTGGCCGATGGCCGACTGGTAAACCCCTTTGTGATAGTAGGCCCAGCCCAGCGTGTCGGCAGCATTGGCCGAGTCCGGCATGCCCCGGCGCGCCGCCTGCGCCATGCCCAGGGCGACGTCGGGGTTGCCACCCTGTTCAAGCAGCACATAGGCAAGATTGTTGGAGGCGAGCGGATGATCCGGCGAGATGCTGAGCGCCTGCTGATACATCGCCTTCGCCTGATCCCAGTTCTCCCTGGCTTCGTAAAGTTCGCCCGCCAGAATGTAGAAGCGCACCTCGCGGGGATTGTTCTTGATCGATTGCTGGTAGAGGGAAAGGGCTTGATCGGCAGAGCCCTCTTTCACCTGAACCTTTCCGAGTTTCTCGATAGCGTCGAGATTGCCCTTGTCTAAATCGATGGCCTTACGAAGTGCCGCGTCGGCGCCAGCATAATCCTGCTTTCCCCCGTAGAGCGCGGTCCCAAGCAGATCGTAAAAGTTGCTGGTGTTGGGAGATTTGGCGATTTGGGCATTCGCTGCCGCAATCGCCTTATCGAACTGCTTTTGCGCGACATAGGTGTTCATTAGCCCGCTCAGGCCTTCCGAGGAGGATGGATCCTTTTCCAGAGCCTGCTGGTAGAACTTCTCTGCCTCAGGGAAATGCTTTTGTGCGAGTTGGATGGTTCCCAGTTGCACGTACGGGCCGGGATTTGAGGGTGCTCTGAGCATGGCTTGCTCGGCATCCTTTTGAGCGTCGGCGTATTTTTGACGCGCAAGTTCTGCAAAGGCCCGGATGAGGAATCCGTCTGCCGAATACGGTTGTGCGTTGATGATCTGTTGTGCGGTTTGCAACGCGGCGTCGGCGTCGCCACGCGAGATTTCGAGGATAGCGATGGCACGTTGCGCGTCCGTCAAGCTGGGGTTGAGGCGGACGGCTTCCCGCCATTCCGTTTCAGCCCGGGCATTGTCGTGCTGTTGCGAATACGCAAGGCCGAGGTGGTAATGCGCAAGGGCGTAGTCGGAATCATTGCGAATCGCCAATTGCAGCGACGCGATCGACCCGGCAGGATCATTTCTGCGCAGTTGCAGCTGGCCTCTTCCGACCAGAGCCTCAATGTCGTTCTTGTTGGATTTCAGGATTTCGTCGTTGAGCTTGGTGGCTTCCTCGAGGCGGTTCTTCAGAATGAGGAGCTGGATGTAGTTCTTCTTGGCGTGAAGATCTTTGGGATGGTCGCTGTAGACCGAGCTGTACTCGGCCACGGCCTTGTCAATGTCGCCTATGGCGAAATAGAAATCGCCCAGCATACGATAACCTTCGGGATTGTCGGGAAGATCCTTCTTGGTTTGCCGGAGGAAAGACTCTATGTCGTCCTTCTTGCCCTCTTGCATCAGAAGGCGAACCAGAGCCTCGCGTGGCGCAGGGTCTTTGGGCGCCGTATCGATGGCTTGTCTGAACTGAGATTCGGCGTCGCTCAGACGGTTGCGCGACTGATAGAAGCCACCTAGAGCCAACCGATTCGCCATGGACTTGGGATCGACGTCGATGGCCTTCTTGAAATTGATTTCAGCCTGATCGGTTAACTTGGCCTGGAGCTGGAACAACGCCAGCGCGAGATAAGATTCCGAGCGACTGGGATCAACGCTGATCGCTTGCTGCATTTCGCTCATGGCTCCAACCAGGTTGTTTTGCGCGGAATAGTAGTTTGCCCAGACCTCGTGGGTTTCTGCGTTATTGGGTTGCCTTTCCTTAAGCAGTGCCAGATGCGGCTCAGCTTGCTTCAGATACTCTGGAAAGGCAGTGCCGTCGGGTTTCCTTGCGGCGACCAGGATGTTGGCAAGGTCGGTGTGAGCGCGATAGTTGTCCGGGGACAGATCGACGGTGCGAAGCAATTCCGGGAACGCCCGCTGAGGGTCCCCCAGTCTCAGATAAGTCTGGCCGAGTTGGTAGTGCGCCTGGGCGAACCGCGGATCGATCTGCACCGCGTTGGCATACTGGATGGCAGCCTCGCGGTACTTGCTCTCAGCGAAAAACTTCTCGCCGCTCTCAAAATACTTTTGTTTGCGCACATTGGGGTCGCGAGAACATCCCATAAGCAGGGCAAGGAAGAGCGCACAGAAAACCAGTAGATAGGCAGTTCGGGCACGACTCATAGTTGTTTCTCCAACCGGGGAGGCAGGATGTGGAAGACTCCTGAATGCTTCACTTGCAGGATACCTTGATCTTACCGCAGGTCCCGCGGAACAAAAGTAATCACCATGTCTGAGGCAGCCTTTCTTAGCGTGGAACATAATCATCCAGCAAGGGGACAACCTTGTCGGCAAACGGAAGAATCCTTTGCTCCGCGGCGTCGACCGTCTCGTTCGCGGCAATCGCCGTGCCGATACGCACCAGTGCCCCGTCGCTGCGGTTCATCTTGATGGAGTCCGCGACCAGGTAATACTTTGCCCAATATTCGCTGGCAACTCCGCGGTCATGTGCCCAGTACCAGTAGAGGATGAGTTGCCGAGAGCTGCCCTTTGCGATGACATAACGGTTGACCGGGAAGGGGGCGTGGCCGGGCATGGAGAGTGTGGTACGGCCGGAGTGAATCGGAGCCCAGCCCGCACCCGGCAGGCAGTTCTTGGGAGAATGGATCGTGTCGCCCGCGCGCTGGCTAGGAAAATAGGCGATGAACAGGCTAATCGGGGGCTGCGCTATGGGTTGATTCGCATAGACCCGCAACAGGAAGTCGCCGGGCCCGAGCACCTGAAGAGTGTCCTGATCGATGGAGACGTCGGTGCCGCTCCAGCCGTCGAGTTGTTGTGGGAAGGACTGCAGCGCAAGGCGTGGGGGAAAGAATTCGCCGCGCGTTCTTGCCTGAAGAAAGATCGCCGCTGCCATGATCAGTAGCGCCGCCGACAGGAATCGCACTGTGGACCGGGTCATGATTCGATGCTCCTGTCCCGCCAAATCAAGCCAATCGCGCCGTGGAGAGCATAGAGCATCACCAGGGAGATCACGAAGATGATCAAGCCCCACGAAGCGTGAAAATAGCCCTCCGCTTTGTCGGGATCCCAATATTGGACTAGAAGTCCCGTGCCTATGATGCGAAAACTGTTGGCGAGGACCGCGATGGGAATCGATGCGAGGGCCAGCAGCCATCGCACCCACGGCCGCTTTTCCATCAGATAACCATAGATGATGGCCAGGGTCACCAGCGACATCAGGGATCGAATACCGCTGCAGGCCTCCGCAACCTCGAGTGCCAACGAAGGCAGATTGATCACGTTTCCCTCGCGCAGCACAGGCACGCCCAAAACCGGCAGAATGGCGGCCGCGACTCGCGAAGCCAGTATCTGCAACGGGAACGTGATCTGGTTGAAGATGATCGATGGAATGGGAATCATCAGGACCAGGAAGGCCCAGGGAAACAGGAGAGTCCGGAAGAACCGCCATCCGCAAAACAGAACGATCATTCCGGCCAGCAGGATCAGCAGCGACGACCGTGAGAGAAACAACTCAGCCCCGAGCTGGCCAATGACGAGTATGCACACCGCGCAGGCAACAATCCCAAGGCCCGGCCATGACGGTTTCAAATGAAGCTGCGCCAGGCTGCCGCGCATTTGCCAGATCACGAAGGCGGAGAACAGAGGGACGAAAAACCCGTGCGAGAAGTTCGGATCCCTCCACCACTGCCCCACCAGGTGCGAAAGGGTGGACCAGTAGAGCCACAGAGTGATTGCCAGCAGTACAACAATCT
This sequence comes from Candidatus Dormiibacterota bacterium, assembly GCA_035632675.1. Classification (GTDB taxonomy): domain Bacteria; phylum Acidobacteriota; class Terriglobia; order Terriglobales; family Acidobacteriaceae; genus Sulfotelmatobacter. The sequence goes on along the minus strand of DASQGJ010000024.1, from coordinate 95,806 downwards.
GCCAGGAAGGAATCGACGGCGGAGGGCCAGTCTCCCGACGCACTGTCGAAGCCTCGGATTGCAGGATTTGACTCACGATCCAAGCACGATGCCAACGGTTCGGGGGATGATCTGAGAATAAGCCAGACACAACCGGTTGTGCAACGAAAAGGCGCGGGCTGCGGCATACTTCTCGGGCCGCAGGCTCTGCACAGCCAAAAACTGGGCGGGACGGGCAGTTTCGGGGCCTGAGACATGTCGAATCCCAGCGCAGTTTTCATCTCCCCTTAACAATCGTGACGTATCTTTCCTGAGACTGGGGTGAATCGAAACCAAGGACCTTTGAATGGTGGGGACATTCTGGCAGCCCGAACCGGTGCGATGTCCATTTTGCGTCCAAGGCAACGAATTCAGAGTGATGGTCGATTTAACCGGGGGCGTGGGCGGAATCTTCTACTGCTCCGCATGTCGTCACTTGGTTCGAACCGGAGAGCCGGAGTTTCATTGCCTGTGTCGCAGCTGCCGGAAATTGGATGGCGTTGCAGCGCCACCTCAACCCGATCACGAAGGCACTGGCATGAACCACCCAAAGCGAAAGCGAGCTGCGGAGCAGCGTCTGGCCGGTTCCACCGCTGCGGAATAACTTCAATCCCTCATAGGACGGTTTTTGCGGGTTCCATGTCGATATGGCAGTGCTGAAAGCTAACAAGTTGGAACGGGCTACGAAAAAGAAGCTCCGAGCAAGACGAGCCCGCGGCGCCTCCCTGTCTGCTGCGGGGCGGAAGACTCGCTCTTCGGATTCCCTGGTGGTCACACTGGGTCTGTTGCTGGGAGCGTTGGGAGATTTCCGCCAAATAGTTGCAGCACTGCCAACGCACGACTGTTGAGCCCAATGACGCAGTGAGAAGCTTCGATGAACAACAGGCTACTGCTGTGATGCAGGTGTAGGCGTCGTCGTGGGTGGCTGCTGCGAAGGTGGCGAGATGCTTTGCCCTGGAGTCTCCGCCCCCTCTAGTCTTGGCTGGGGCTGAAAGAGGGGCCTTTCCGTGGGAGCGTTCATCAGGAAATAGCGGTCGAATGCGGTGTCATAGTAAAAGCGCCATTGGTTGTAGTGATTCTTCCCGTTGAATTGGCGTATGGTCTGATCTTTGCTGGTGCTGACGACGCCAACAATTAAGCCTCCTGAAATTGGCTGCGGCGATGAGAAAGGAGTATTGCTCGAACCACCGCCACCTTGCGGGATTGTCGGCCCGCTTGTAGAAAATGAGTCGCTTTGCGGGTCCGTGGATGCGCCGGGCGTTTGCGGAGGTGTTGCCGGGTCGCCGTTGCTCGGAGGAGGAGTGGCGGCATTCAATCCAGGAGCGCCGTTCGTGCTGCCGGCGATGGCAGCACGAATGTTGCCCGACAACTGCACTTCCGACATGTAGACCAGTTTGAAGTCCCTGCCGGTGACGGGATCTTTGTAATGCTTGCGCAGGAAGCGCCTCCCGCCCGTGTTGTCGAGTTCTTCCATGCGGAGCGGGAAGTGCCCGGTCTTCTTCGAGAACTCCCGTATTGCGCGCGTGTATTGCACTCCGCGGTGGATGAGTTCCTCCTCGCGATCGCGGCGGATGCTGAAGGCGATGCTCGAGGCGGCAATGCCGACAGCGATGGCCAGGATCGCCATAATGAGCAGCAAGGTGAGAAGAACGTATCCGCGCTCGTGGTGTCTCGGCATGCGTCCCTAGAATGTGTACTTCAAACCCAATTGCAGAGTCCGTGGCCGATGGGCGTCGACCGGATGCAGGAACGAACTGCCGGTCGTGCAATCCACCGGCGTCGGCGCGCCTCCGATGCCCGGCAGGGTAGTAAGGCCCCCGGCTGCGGAGAAGTCAGGACCGCCGAAGCAGTTGATCGTATTGCTGGCGGAATTGCCGAGGTTGGGGTTGTAAAGCCGGAATTGGGTGTGGTTGAAAACGTTGAAGGCCTCGGCCCTGAACTCGAGGTTGCTGCCCTCGGTGACTTTGAAGTTCTTCAGCAGCGTCATATCGAAGTTGAGGCGGTTGGGATTATTCAGGAAATTCCGCCCGGCGTTCCCAAACGTCAGCCCGCGGGGAGCTGCGAATGCCCCGGGATTGTAGAGAAGCGGCCCGATACTCCCGGTATTGAATCGCAGAACTCCGTTGGAAAGCTGGGAGCGCGGACTTCCGATGATGTCGGGAAACGATCCCGCTCCCGAGCCATTCGCGACGCCAGCGTTGTCGAGCACCGAGATCCCGTTGGCGCTGCCTCCGTTGATCACGCTGAACGGAGTTCCCGACTGAAATGCGGTGATTCCAGAAACCTGCCATCCATCCAGCAACAGGTGAAGGAAGCGGGAAGCGCTTTGCGCCGGCTGAGGGCTTGCGGCATCTGCTTCGTGCGACGAATCCGAATTGGAGGAACCGTAGAACATCCGCCGCTCGAAGGCGCCGCTCAGCTTGGGAACAGAGTAGATGTAGTTCACGCTGAGCAGGTGGCGCTGGTCGAAATTTGAACTGGCCCAACTGGACTTGATATCCGCTGAGTTCACAAACGAGGCATCGCTGCGATCGGACGAATCGTCGAAAGAGTGGCTGTAGGTGTAGGCGAGACCCAGCGTTAGAGGTCCGTTGACCCGCCGCATCGTGACCTGCAGGGCGTGATACTGGGAGTCGGCGATGTTCTGCAACGAGAGCACCCGGCCGAAGCTCGGAGCATACGTGCGCAGACTGTTCGGGTTCGGGATATCTTGCGACGCGCCATTTCCGAAGCAGGCTGCGGCCAGATTCGTCCAGGCAGGCTGTTTAGGCGTGACGATGAAACCGTTCTGGGCCAAGGTAAAGGAATTCGGTACTCCAGCGCCGAAGCTCTTGCAGGTTTGCACCGTGAGTGGCGCTCCGAGTGGGAACGGATTTCCGGTAGGGAAGATGCCAGTATCGAGGGCCGGTGTCAGCGGAGCCAGTTGGTTCAATTGCAACTCCGCCGTCAGGTGCGTTCCCTTGCTGCCCACGTAGGCCACAGTTGCCAGGGTGTCTTTCGACAACTGGCGCTGAGCGCTGAAGCTCCATTGCTGGACGTAAGGCCAGACTGTCCTGGTGGGAATCGAAGTCACGTCGAGGGGGTAGGCAAGGCTCTGCCCAGCAGCGAGATTCAGAAACTGGGAGGTTCCCACCGTGTCATACGCGCTGGGGAACGCGGACGTCATCGTCAGGACCAACGGCGCGCTGCCTTGCAGTGAGCCAGTATTCGCTTCCTGTCCCGTTCCGTGCTCGAAGAAGATTCCGTATCCGCCGCGAATGGAAGTCTTCCCGTCACCCATGGGATCCCAGGCGAACCCGATGCGCGGTGAGGGGTTGAAAAGGTGACTGGTCATGCAACTCGACGGCACATTGTTCTTTCCGCACTGCACCAGGCCGTTGCTCAATACTGAATTGAGTCCGTTCAATGGACTGGTTGAGTCCACAGTGATCGGATTTCCGGAGAGATCCTGGAGGTATCCGCCGTTCTGGCCGAGAGCATCAGCCGGCGCGATTTGCACCGTCGCCGCCAGATTCCTATCGAACGCGCCCTGCACCCAGTTGTAGGCATTCAGATTTCTTTCGTGATAGTTCCCGAACAGACTGAAACGGAGGCCGAGGTTCAGGTTCAATCGCCGGTTCACGCGCCAGTCATCCTGCACGTAGGGTTCAATCACCCAATAGTCGTTGTAGTATTTGCCCTGCGAACTATCCTGCTGGAAACTCTTGATCGAGTTGCGGCCGCTGAGTGAGTCCACGAACAGAAAGTCGGCGAAGGCATTTCCGGTGGTGAGCACACTATTCTGGTTACTGAAGGTGAATAGACCCTGCTTGTCGCCGGTAGCGGCGCCAACGGCCGCGTTGGTTTCATTTCGCTGCGCATCTACCACCTGCAATCCGAACTGCAGGGTGTGCTTCCCCAGGACTTTGCTCACGTTGTCGGCCAGGCTGTAGGTGGGGTTGGTGTGGTCCCAGGGCATATACGACGTGTCGACCGCGAAGCCATTCCCGCCGTATTCGGAGTTGGTTCCGGCGATGATCAGGCCGGGAAGCTTTCCCCCAAAGCCGTTATTGAAGATGTATCCGACGTCGCCCAGAGTCGGCGGAGTGCAGTTCGGGCATCGGATGGTATGCCCTCGCGTGATCACGCTGGGATCCAGATTCGCTCCCGGACCCGCAATGTCGCGCAAGGTAATGTGCGCATCCGCATAGCTCACGACAAAATCATTCAGCAAGGATGGGGTGATGGTGTCGGTGAGCCGCACCACCATGTTGATCCCGGGGCCGTTCAGACGATTCTGAACCGTCGGGAAACTGTTGTTCAGGATGTAACCCCACTGCGGAGTGACCACTGTCGTATCCCAGGAATCGTGGATGTAGCGGAACGACGCGCGCAGATTCGGAGTGATGTTGTGGTCGAGACGGAATAGTTCCTCGCGCCAGTAGGTTGAGGGCGAGACCACGGTGTCGTAGCAGGGCACCAGCGGCACGCCGGTGTTGGGATCGGGCTTGCCTGCCAGGCTGGAGTTGCAGCCGATACTGGAGTTTGGTACGGGAATGAGCCCGCTTCCCAGTAGAGCCGCACTTCTCGAATCCATAAGAACCTGGTTTCCGGGGAAGGTACGGAATCCCGAGCCGGAAATGGCGATTCCGCCCGCGGGGCAGTCGGGGAAGGCGCTGCGCTGGAAGTCTACGCTTGCGGATCCGGGCGCGAACGGGCACACATCGCTGAAGTCGCCGTTGCGCTCAGCCACCGTTGGCACTGCCTGATTGAAGTCGGATGACCCGCCGGGCCCCAGCGGCGACCTCTCCAGCCGGAACTCTTCGGAGAAGAAGAAAAACGTTTTGTCCTTTTTCGTATTGAAAACACCTGGAATGGAGAGTGGGCCGCCGAAATCAAATCCAAAATCCTGGCGGCGATAGAGCGGCGCCTTCGTGGTCAGATCGAAGTAATTGCGGGCGTTGAAGAATTCGTTGCGGACGAAATCGTAGGCGCCTCCGTGAAACTGCTGCGTCCCCGATTTTGTCGTGACCAGCACAGTGCCAGAGGCGCTGCGGCCGTACATGGCTCCGTAATTTGAAGTCAAGACCTTCACGTCCTGAATTGCATCGAGGCTGGGATACACCATGAGAGTGCTCTCTGCGCCGTTCAGTCCGGCGTTCAGCACGTCGCTGCCATCCACGTCGAAGTTGTTGTACTCGACGCGCCCGCCGTTGACGCTGTACTTAACGCTGCCCGCTAAGCCGACGCGGGCTTCGTCTTGTCCGGTCTGGTTGCTCACTCCGGGCGCCAGGGCGATCAACTGGGTAAAGTTTCGCCCGTTCAATCCCGTACTCACGATTTCCTTGTTGGTAATTTCGCCTTCGATCTGGGCGGTCTCCAGGGTGGGGATGGCTACCTGCTGGCTTACCACGTTGGCAGTCTCGGCCACGCTGGGAGGTTGCAGCGCAGCGTCGATTTCCAAAGACTGATTTTCAGTCACCGTAATGTCAGTTTCGAAGCTCGCAAAACCGGGGGCAGTCACTTGCAGTTTGTACTCGCCGGGTGCGAGTCCGTTGAGCGTGTACTGGCCACGAGAGTCCGCCGAGGTGTTCATGCTTCCCGCGGTCCCGGAAATATTCGCGGTAGCGCCGGGAATTACAGCTCCGGTTGGATCGGTCGCCAGTCCGTAGATGGCAGCTTTGCCTTTCTTCGGCGTCGCGGGAACGGCCTGCGGGGTGGCAACGGGAGCCAGCGCAAGCGCGGGCGGCTCATTCTTGGGCTGGGTTTCTGCCGGAGTCTGCGGAGGGGCGGCGGTAGCTTCCGACTGGGCAGATGCAGGCTCGACTGGAGGGGGCGGCGACATGTTCAACACCGCATCCACCTCGCGGTTTTCGTTTGCCGCGACGGCCACTCCAATTTCAAACGCCTCAAATCCCGCAGCCTTGACCTTGATGGTGTAAGCACCGGCCACAAGCCCTTCGACTATGTACTGTCCCACCTGGTTCGTTGTTGCGTTCTTAGGTCCGCCCGGTCCGCTGACTGTGACGGAGGCACCAGGAATGGCTTGGCCCGAGGGAACAATGACCGTGCCGTGCAAGCTTCCGCTTTGGGCATGAGCCAGACCGCAAAATGCCAAGGACAACACTAGAACGCCCAGCAACCGATGCCTCGATCTCACGTGGAAATACTCCCCTGCGATGGCCAACGCCATCACGAAATGAATGAAAGCCAGACGGGCGGGTCAAGAGCGCGCGTGGTGACCACCAACGCTACTGTCGGATTGTTACAGGCAGATTAAGTGGAGGTTAATTTCGCGTAATAAACGGGAATCGAGAAAGCCGGTTTTTCAATTCTCAGCCCAATTGAATTTGCGCCGCTTTTTCAACAGAAATTCATGCTCCATCGGGCAGAAATTCACGTTCGTTTAATTTTTCCGTCATGCGGGTGTAACAGCTGTATCGGATAGTTCTCTCGCGCGGGAACGTATGCGCGGTGCGTGTTTCTCCCCCAACCATTATCCGTCTTTCGCATTGGAAGCCCGGCCGGTTCAAGATGTTGAACCCTGCCGCAACGGGGACGTCCCCCAAGTGCAAGACCAACCTTGTCGAGTTAAAGGAGACATCGAAATGACGAAGAAGCTTTTCATAGCGGCGCTGGCCATGCTCGTGGCGGCACCGTTTGCATTCGCGGATAACGCCTGCACGTCAGGTACGCCTGTCCCGCAGGTTATCGCGGTCGGCTCGTCTGCCCAGTTCAACGCGACCGCGTATGCGGCCAAAGCGATCATTGGCGCCGGTTACCAACTTTTCTCCGTGAAGGGGAAAGACATCGCTGGGACCGGCGCCGCCAACGTTCTTGATCACCGCATTTCAGGCGACCCCGCGGACGGCGCTACTCTCTGGGTGATGTGGGATGGCGGATCGCCCTGCCATTTCTGGGCCTACTACTCCACCGACTCTACCGTGGGCGTGAAGGACTTCTTCGCGTACGGCAAAGCATCGAATGGAAAGAGTGTTGCATTCGCGTACGGCTCGCTGTCAGGGTTGGAAGACGGCGCTTCCTCCGCAAACTGGTGCACCGGCACCTCGAGCTGCTCGCAGAACAAGGTGTTCGGCCTTAGCGACAACAGCACCGTCAATGGCGGGGATAACCTTCCCACTTCGATCATCGCGGTTCTCAACGCGCACCCTGACGGCACCGGCTCCGCTCCCTCGTGGTGTGCCAGTGGGGTCTTCTGCTACTTCAATGCTGCCGCCACCGACATCCGCCCGGAGGACGCCCTTTTTGCCAGCACACGTGCTTTGACCACTTATGACTCGAAGGCGCTCAAAGGCTTGGGCTACAACGCACTCGGCTGCGGTGGAACGAGCAACCTGATTGGCTGCCCGATCTACAGCTCGATGGGAACGGGAAGCAAGTTCTACGTTTCCTCGTTCAAGCTGAGCGGCTCTGACCCGATCGCCTCTGGAAGCGTTCCGGCTTCGGTGACTCTGCCAGTCGGAGCTTCGCCCATCGTGGTATTCGTCAATAACCAGGATACGGCGGGCTTTGGCGCGACAAGTGGCAGCAACTACGTGTTCACCAATATCAACCGCGAGACTCTCTCGGAAGTGTTCCAAGGCAACCTCGGCCACACAGGTGACCTGTTGACCACGTCGGCTTCGACCAGTGCCACCGGACAGCCCATTCAGGTCATTCAGCGCGAACCACTGTCGGGAACCTACAACACGTTTGAGTTCACCGGCGTCCGCACCTTGAGCGGCAGCGCCCGAACGCCGGCCGCTGCAAGCTCCACCAGCATCCAGAGCAACTCCTTCAGCGGGCAGGAAATCGGGATCAACCCTGCTACCAACAATTATGTAGATCACGCGGCAAACTGCCCCAGCGCCAGCGGATCTTTCCCGGATGGTACGGTGCAGTGTACCGATCCTCTGTGGATCTCCACTTCTGCGGGCGGGCTTCGCCTCCGCGCGATCGGAACGGGTGAAGAAGTACCTGCTGTCGTGAACCAGGCGAAGAACCAGGCGGCATCGCACTCTGCGGCTCCCGATGGCATCGGGTACGCATTCTGGAGCTTCGGCAACATGAAGCCAGCCGTCTCGTTCAACTCTTCGAACGTGGTGGTCGGTTATCTGGGTCACTACCTCACGGTTGACGGCATTGATCCGCTGTTCAACCGGCCTGACGATGGAACCAATCTGTCCGGCGCCTACAACATGCCGGTCTGCCTCAGCCCGCCATGCACCCAGGTCATTCCGTTCACCCACATTCAAGACGGCACCTATCCGCTATGGTCGCTGCTGCGCACAGTCACCTTCAAGAGTGTGCCTGCCGCGGTCTCGACGCTCGTCAACCAGGAAATCTCGCAGTCCAACACCGATCAACTGGATGAGTACTTCCCGCTGCTCGACGGTAGCGGCAACCTGCAACTGTTCGTGTTCCGCTCACACTTCAAGAACACCAACAACCCGGTGAACGGTCACAAAACCTGCACCAGCTTCTCGCCCCCGGCTCCCTCGTCCTGTTTGAGTGACGCGGGCGGCGACGTGGGCGGCTCCATCTTCACGGTCCAGGCCGACGTTGACTTCGCTCTCGACAGCGGCGGTTTGGAACTCGTCGGAGTGAGCCAGTAGCTTTCCATAGAATCACCGGCCGGAAGCTGGAGGGGTGCAAGCCCTTCCACTTCTGGCCGTTTCGATTTCTCTGAGTAGTCACAAAGTCCGGCTTCGCGTGAACAGGAGTTATCGTGGTCAAGTTTCAATACCTCGCAGTCACCCTGATTGTCCTTCTGACTTGTTGCAGTTCGTGGGCGCAGCAGTCTTCGGCGAGTCCTGCTTCAGGAGAGCCTGCGTCTGAAGCGCAGCCGACCGCAAGTGCGTTAAGCACTCAGAATGCTGTGCCGGGGATGGACCCGAAGACCGGCAAGCCCTTCTACGAATCCATCAAGGAAAACTGGAAGTCGCTCTCGATCAAGGGCAGTGAACTGAATCCTGAGCCGCCACTGGTCGGTGAAGTGGACGACCAGCCCACCTTCACGCGGACCCTGGTCTCACTGAAGTGGCGCCCCGGGGATCCGCTTGACGTTTACATCATCATCCCCAAGGGAGTGACCAAGCCTCCCGCGGTTCTCTACCTCTACGGCTATCGAGAGGACACGGATCGCTTCAAGAACGATCGCTGGTGTGAGCATGTCACTCGGGGTGGGGTGGCCGCCGTGGGCTTCGTGTCAGCGATGAGCGGCCATCGTTTCCATGATCGTCCCATGAAGCAATGGTTCGTCAGCGAGTTGCAGGAGTCGCTGGGCAGCACGGTTCACGACATCAAATTCATTCTTGATTATCTGGAGTCGCGCGGCGACATTGACATGAACCGAATCGGAATGTTTGGCCAAGGATCGGGCGGCGCGATCGCCGTTCTGGCCGCGGCCGCCGATCCGCGGATCAAGGCTATCGATCTGCTTGAGCCCTGGGGAGACTGGCCGGTTTGGCTGGACAAGTCATCGGTGGTGAAAGACGATCCGGATAAGGATCGCTATACGAAAAAGGACTTTCTGGACAAGGTGAAACCGCTGGAACCAGTGAAATGGCTGCCTACTCTGAAGTCGACTAAGATCCGCATCCAGCAGGTTTTGGACTATGACGATTCGGTGCCGCAACAGTGTCAGGACCGGATTAAAGCGGCCGCGCCAAAGAAGGCGCTGGTGGATCGCTTCGACAGCACAGTCCAACTGGCGACGGTCGAAGGCGGGGGAAGAATGTTCGACTGGATCCGGACAGAGGTCACCAACCTGAAAGCTGCGGACAGTTCCAGCAAGAATTCGGTGGCGAAGAAATCCGCTGGTTCGGGAAGTGGGGTCGTCAGAAACTGAAAGACTCTTGATCCAGTACGTGGTGGATGGGGCGATCGATGTTCGGTTCGGCCGTCTACTCCTGAACCACCACCACAACCGGGTGCAAATTGAGCGGCGATTCGTCAATGTAGAAGGTGTCCGAGCCGTTGGTCACCGACGCCGTTTGCCCTCCGAACGTGCCTGTGCCGTTGCTGTTCACCGCATAACCGAGGATCGCCTGGTCGTCGGGAGTCAGCAACAGGCAATTCGCCTGCATACAGTAATTCGTGTTGCCCTGGCTTGTATCCTGATTGGCGCTGATGGAGAGGCCGCCCGGGTTGGCCGAAGCGTGGCCGCTGAAGGTCACGGTGTCCTTGTCCATGGGTTCGTCCGTTCCGAAGACGTAGTCACCCTCGATCGCCGTTGCCGTGAACGGAGGAGGCGGACCGACGGGCGGAGTCTGAAATTCGAGTACTCCCGCTTGTGCCGTCGAATCTGTGCTCAGCAGGAATCCCGTAACGCATGCGCCCGGTGTGATGCAGGCCGCCGAGGTCAGATTGCCCGGCGCAGGAATGACGTATCCGACCATCGGGTGCAAGCCTACATTCTGATTCTGGCCCGCGAAAAAGGCGAAACGGCCCGTTCCTGAATCCATGCTATAAGCGCCGGAGAGAGCGGTGGCGCTGAGAGTCCCTGACTGGTTCTCGAACTCCGTACCGGTCAATCCACCGAGGCCATCGAATGCCAGGATTCCGACACTGGGATCGGGGCCAAGAGCCGACAATCCGTCAATATGGAAGATGTGCGTGTTCTGCAGCGACTGAAAGCTGAAAGGCTCGCCGGTGGAGATGGCCTCTCCGCTTAGAATCGGATTGGTGACGCTCGCAGGGCCGACGGTGGCGATCATTACCTCATGGCTGCTCACCGGATAAAGCACCACATTCAGCGATAGTGTTCCGGCGGAGATGGTTCCTGTACCTCTTCCACCGGCTCCGACCGTGAATGTTCCCGACCCTCCCGTGAGTGTGGAGCCTAGTGTTCCGGCATCGTTGGTGTCGGCCGCTACGGAGCTCCAGGTTCCTGAGCCAGCCGTCGCGGAGCCTGCCATCGCGAATCGTCCATTCGCAACATCCCAACCGCTCAAACCGAACGCATACATTCCGCTGATGCCCGAGTCCTGAAAAGTCGCGCTATCCTGCAACCGCACGATCCCGGAAACCCGCGTGCCCGATCCTGTGCTGTCGTCGAACTCGACCATGTGTCCGCTGGTGAAGTAGAACGAGCCACCAGCCTGGGGCGTCTGGCAATCCGCACCGTTGGTATCCCGGCCCGACGAGCAGCCACCCACGGCGATTCGGAACAACGTAGTCGTCCCGGCGGAATTGACGAGCGTGACGCACCCTCGTTTGCCACGACCCAGAGTGTAGGTGCTCGACGGCGTGATCGAGAGCCCTGTCTGCGCTCCAGTGGTGCGGTTGATGTCCTCATTGCCACCTGTGATCGCACCGGCCCCATCCACCGTGAAGTTGCCCGTGATCGTCACCGGGCCGTTCGCATCGAAACCGCGCAATTGAAAGGCATACGAACCCTGCGCTTTGAGGTCACTCTCCAGGCCGGTATCGCAGGAGTAGTTGGCAGCCAACACCGGAATTGAAATTGAGGGGAGCGCTGTTGCGGGGTAAGGGAACTGGCTGTCGGAGACGAGCAGGTTGGGAAAGTAGGTTCCAAAACCACCGTTTTGGGTCAGGGCACCTGCGCTGGGCACGCCTGTGATGAGCCCACCGCTAGTCATCGACAAGCCCGGCGGGAAATTCGACTGGCCCGCGACCCCCGGCGCGAGCGACCAGGTGTACGGCAGTGTGCCCCCGCTCGCCAGTAACTGGGCGGGCTGATATGGCACCCCATTATTGGACGAATCGATCAGCGCGTAGTGAAGGCTCGGACTGTTTGTTTTAATCGCCGCGGGGATCACAACCAGGTTGAAAGTCTGCGAGGTTCCCGTGACACCGGCAGCGTCGGTGACTTGCAGAGCAAAGCTTGAGCAACCGGGTGTAATCGGCGTGCCCACAATGGAAGGCTTTGAGGTATCGGAGCCCAGTTGGAGAGTAAGTCCCGCTGGCAATGATCCGGACGCTACTGCCCAGGTGAATGGGGCTATGCCACCGCTTTCCAGCACCTCCAGGTCACCCGGCGACGAGGCTTGACCTACCACCTTCGTACCGGCAGCAGAGGACAGCACGACGGATCCCGAAGCAGGACAAGACAAAACTGTGGCGGAAGAGGTCCCAGTGACCTGAGGGGCAGGTTCCACGAACACCGCCAATGAGGCGGAATTCGTCCCCGCGGTGGCTAGAATCGTTACTTGAGTTTGCTTGCTGACGCTGGCGGGTGCGGTATAAGTCGCGCTTGTCCCGGTCTGGTTGGAAAGACTTCCCACCGGAGTTCCGAATCCGGTTTGCAGGCTCCAGGTGACAGCGGAACTATCCGCGACCGAAACCGTTAGGTTGACCGATTGCCCCTGATCGATGCTGGGACTGCTGGCAGGAGTCACAAATTGCACGCCGGGAGGAGTGATCTTATTGGGTCCGCTGCTGCAGCCGGCGGCTACCAGGAAAAAGAGAATTCCGACTGCAATGGGAACCTGCCTGAATCGATTCGACACGTGACCTCTTAGCGGTTGTTTACTGGCAGCCTTACTGAATTGCCGTCGCAAAACTGAAGCCCGTTTGCGACCGCGTCCCCCCGCTGAACTACAGAAGAGGGAAGCTATTCCTGCTAAATCCTGCAAAGCTGGCGCAGTCGCTTCAGGGAGACGCCAGCGAGGCCAGCACCGAACAGTGCGATGGTTGAGGGTTCAGGGACCGCAGTTGTGCTCGCCCCAACCGTGATATCGGCGATTCCAGTGCCGTCGGCAACTCCTGCGAAGGTCACTGACTTGGCTGTGCCAGAGAAATTCAGCCCAACCGATGTCCAGTTGCAGTATGTAGGAAATCCGGTACATCCCCCGTTGTTCGGTGAGAGCGAGATGGTTGCCAGCACGGTTCCAGTCCCATTCGCGCCGCTCCAGATCGTGACCGTTTCGCTGAACCCGGCCGTGTAGAAGAACTGGAGGCCACTCGCGAAGCCGTTGTTCACATTCATCGTGCCGGTCACGGTGCTGCCGGTTGTGCCGTTGATGAAGATTGCTGGCGTGCCTGTCGGGTTGGCGGAAAATGCTCCACTCCCGCCGTTGAACACCGACCGCAAGCCGAGAAAGTTCGATGAGAACGTGATTCCGTAGTTCGGGGTTCCCGAGATCCCGGCGCCGTTATAGAAATCTCCGACTGGCTGCAGATCTCCGAGGCCTTGAAAGTTGAGCAGTTCGCCAGAATGGGCGAAGGCAGGTGCCGAAAAGATCAGGGCGCAAACAATTACCGTCAGTGCATAAGCGCGGCTCATGGAACATCTCTCCTGTGGGCAAACGATCCCGTGCTCAGCCGAAGCGGCCAAGAAATTCCGTAAGCAGTATCGTCTGCGTTGTATTACAGGCCCATCACGTGCGTGTTAACAGAGTGTGAATTTCCCGGGATCAGCCTTCCCCTCAAGCCTCTTTCTGTGGAAATCGGGTATGGTATTTGCAAGAGTCCGGTTCGGGCCGTTGAGGAAGCAGAAAACCCAGGAAGGTCAGGTAAGCCCGGCGACCTTGCGTCGGTGATTTCATAGTGCGGGAACGCAAGCAGCAGGGTTCCGATTCGCCATCCCTTTAACGAATTTGAAACGACGAGAATGAGAAAAAGTTTTCCTACAGTTGCGTGCTAGGATGGACGGACAAACCGTCTCAAGAGCCAGAAACATTCCCCTGAAAGTTGCGGTTGCTAATCCTAACTTATTGATATTTAACGGACTTGTACGAATAGCGGCCGGACATGCCTTGCTTCTTAGGGTTTCGGCCCCCCTCGTGCTTCATACCCAGAGGGACAGAAGTGGGTATTGTGACTTTGGTGAGTCGCCGGAATGACAAAAATGGGCAAATCTTCTCCTAGCGTCGGGAGTTGGGACGGTAACAACGGCCTCGACGCTCCGGCTGACGGGGTTTCTACATTGATTGAGGGCGTCAGTTTGAGCATGCGACCTGTGGAGGCTGTGATCCGGGAACTGGCGCAGAGCGATGTGCCCGTATTGTTGCTGGCGGAGCGCGGTGCCGGCAAGTACGTTACTGCCAGAAGGATCCATGACTTGTCCCGCCGAAATTCGCAACCTTTTCGGGGGTTTGAGTGCTCCAATTTGAGGCCTCACGAACTGGAGAGTGCTTGCGGGGAGACTCACGCTGGGACGATCTTTTTGCGAGAATTAAGCGACCTGAATGCGGAGTGCCAGGCTTACCTGCAGAGCGCGCTGTCGCACGATGCCGGTAACGGAAGGGATCCGGTCACGGCACGATTCATTTGTGGCAGTGCTCGAGACCTGGAAGTTGAAGTCAAGACGCGCAGACTGCGGGAAGATTTGTATTATCGAATTAGCGGAGTTTGTTTGCGCTTGCCTCCGTTGCGGCAGCGCAAAGAAGACATCCCCGTTCTGATGGAACATTTCCTGGCAAAATACGCCCGCGAATTTCGGCGCCCCATTCCGGCCCTGAGTCCGGAAACGCGGCGCTTGTTTCAGGATTATTCCTGGCCGGGAAATCTGCGGGAGCTGGCGGACGCCGCGCGAGTGCTGGCCGCACTGGGAGACGAGCAATTGGCGATGGGCGGCCTGCGTGCCCTGCTCCACAAAAAGTCAGCCGAAAAGCCGGCTGCGGGCAACGGGCGAGCCACGTCCCTGAAAGCCGCGTCCCGAGCGGCATCGCAAGAGGCGGAAAAAGAACTGATTCTCAGTGCCCTGACTCGCACGCGATGGAATCGCCGCCGGGCAGCCGAAGAGCTGCAGATCAGCTACAAGGCCCTGCTCTACAAGCTGAAACAGATTGGATGTGAAAGATATGGAGCGTCGTAACTCTACGGAGAGGTTATGAAGAAAGTGATTCGCCTTGCAGTGCTGCTGTGGATGGGATTGGCTGCGTCTGCGCTGTTGTCGCAGACGAGCGGCACGCCCAGGACCGACGAATCGACGCCGTCCAAAGCCGAGGAAGCGAAGGAGACGAAACCTCCCGATGCAGTGCAGGATACCGATAATCCCTCGGACTATGTGATTGGAGCCGACGACACATTGCATATTTCCGTCTGGAAGGAGCCCGATCTTACCGAGACGCTGCCGGTTCGTCCCGACGGCAAGATCTCGATGCCCTTGCTGAACGACGTTACTGCCGCGGGACTGACTCCTTTGCAGCTGAAGCAATCGATAACGGAGAAGCTGAAGAAATACATCGCGGATCCTCGCGTGACCATCGTGGTTACGGGAATGAATAGCCGCCGCATCTTCGTCACCGGAGAAGTCACGCATACCGGTCCCATGTCTCTGTTGCCGCACATGACCATGTTGCAGGCACTGGCCCAGGCTGGCTTTACGCAATTCGCCAATCTCAAAGCGATTTACCTGCTGCGGATGGAAAACGGGAAACAGCAAAAACTACCATTCAATTACAAAGAGGTCGTCAAAGGGAACCACCCGGAACAGAACATTGTTTTGAAACCGGGCGACACGATTGTGGTCCCGTAAGGCATCGACGATGAAGATACGAAGAGAAATTTTGGCTGTGAGCATGCTGATGCTGGCGATTAGCGCCGTGTCAGCCCAGGACAACTCTACACCGCAGTCGGCGCCCGAGACTCAGACAGGAGCCCAGCAACCCATACCTGCCTACGGTCAGGAGAACGCACCTACGCCGATCACCGAGAATCCTCCTTTATCCGGCATGGATCTGCCTTCGCTCGAGCCGCACTCGGCGCCACTGAGCTACTTGCAGCCGGGAGCGACGTTCAGCGAGTCCGCGAGTTCGAATCTTGGGAACACGCCCGGGGGATCGCAATTCGGATCGATCAGTCGCGGGTTGGCAAATCTTGCGTTGAAGCGCCTGTGGAGCCACTACGATTTGGCCCTCGACTACGTTGGCGGCGTTGCCTACTACAGCAAGGGAATCGGATTCAAGCAGCTGCAGGATATGGGTCTGGAACAGAAGATTCTGTGGAAGCGCGGCCAACTCTCGCTGCGAGACAGCTTCAGCTACCTTCCGGAAGGTAATTTCGGAGGCGCTTACGGCTCACTGGGCTCCAGTGCGATTGCAACCATGGGGCACAGCCCGTTCGGTTCCTTCTGGTCAGGAAGCGGGCTGGGGGCGCTCGGGTTGACGCCGCGCGTCCTCAATGTAAGTTTGGGCGAACTCTCCGAAAACCTCACCCCGAAATCGGCGCTTACCGCGGCGGGTGGGTACGCGTTCACGCACTTCTACGGAAACAACTTCAACGGATCTTCGTTTATCGGCAGTTCTCAAGTCTCTGGCCAGGTCGGATACAACCGGATTTTGACCTCGCATACGCAAATGGCGCTGGTGTACGGATACCAGGGATTCGACTTCAGCGTGCTGGGTACGGCGTTCCATTCCCATATCGTTCAAGGGATGTACGGCCACCGCATTTCGGGCCGCATGGATTTGCTGGTCGGAGCCGGTCCGCAGATCACCATGATCGGGCAGGCCTGCACCGCGCTCGACGTATTGCTGGGCAACCCGCACTGCAGCCTCGATCCGAATGGACTGCCGATCGGCTCCATTCCCAGTACCAAGATTGGGGTCGCGGGCCAGGCACGCCTTCGCTACAAGTTCACCAGGACAGCCATGGATTTGCGGTTTGAGCGTTTTGAAACCAGCGGAGATGGCTTGTTTGCCGGAGCGCAAACCAACATCGTGCGTTTGAGCGCCGAGCGACCCTTATCGCGGGTTTGGGGCGCCTCCGTCGACCTGGGATACGCCCACAATAGCCGCCTTCAACCGCTGACCCCGCAGCAGCAGACCACGTGCGGCACGGGCTCGCAAAGCTCCCAGAACGCGTGTCCTGCGGCCGACGCAAGAACCTACGTGTATGGATTCGCGGGGCTGGCCATCCACCGCCATTTCGGGCGCGAGTTTCACGGTTTCCTCAGCTACCAGGATAACGAATTGTGGTTCGACCACTCGTATTGTGCACTCCCGGCTTCTGGTTCTGTACCACCCCTGCCGTGCAATCGGATTGCGAACCGGCAGGTCGTGACATTTGGATTGGATTGGACGCCCCGGCCGATCCGGATTGATTGATGGCAAGGCCGTACTACGAGCGCCCGCGAACCGGGCGAATACGAAGAGCGGCCGGAATTGAGATGACTGAATGATTACGAATCGCGAATTGACGATGGACGATTATTCGGCGATGTTGCGCCGCCGGGCAAAGTGGATCCTGATACCGGCGCTGCTGGCGCCGGTGGCCGGGTTCCTGCTCTCGTATGCCTTTCCCGCAAAGTACACGTCGGGGTCGCTGGTCCTGGTCGAAGGCCAGAAGGTGCCGGAGTCAATGGTGCAGCCCGTGGTGTCGGAGGACCTGACGGCTCGCGTGGCAACGCTCCAGCAGCAAATCCTGAGCCAGAGCCGCCTGCAGCCGATCGTGGACCGCGTCTACCCTGGAAGGAACACCCAGGAATCGGCCGAGATTATCGACAAGATACGCCTCAACATGATGCTCGAACCTGTCGTCACCGAACTGTCGGCCATCGGCGCCAACTCGGCGAAGGGCGGAAAGAGGCCGGGCACAAGTCCGGTGCCGGGCTTCACTTTGAAATTCACGGCATCGAATGCCCGCGAGGCGCAGCAGATTTGCAATGAACTGACGACGTCCCTGGTGGATGCAAACACTAAACAGGTGGAAGCGGCTGCCAACGGAACCAGCCAGGTTCTGAACCGCGGCATTGAAGATGCGAAGAACAATCTGGACAGCCTTGACGCAAAGCTGGCGGAGTTTAAGAAGCAGTACGTGGGGCAGCTTCCCGGGGAGGAAGAGAGCAACCTGAAAATCCTGACCGGACTGAACTCGCAGCTTGAGTCCAACACCCAGACGTTGAATCGGGCGCAGCAGGACCGGGCATACACGGAATCGATACTGGCCCAGCAATTGGCGGGATGGAAGTCGTCGCAAACTTCGACCAACCCCGAGACCCTGCAGAAACAGTTATCCGACCTACAGAGCCAGTTGCTCCAGCTGAAGGCGAAGTACACCGACGATCATCCCGACGTGATCAAGACCAAAGCCGATATTTCCGAGGTGAAGAAGAAGCTGGCCGAGATCAACAAGGCCTCCGCCGACGCTCCGGATGACGCCAGCAACGAGAAAGCTTCGGCGATGGAGCCTGCCGAGATCCGCCAGTTGCGGCTGCAGCTTCACCAGTATGGAGATCTGATCGCGGCAGCGACTCGGGACCAAAAACGGCTGCAGCAGGAAATCGCGCTCTATCAGGGACGCATTTCTCTGAGTCCCGCAGTAGAGGAGCAATACAAGGCGCTGACGCGGGACTACGACAATGCCCAGAAGAGCTATGACGACCTGCTGGCGAAAAAGAGTACCGCAGACTTGACCGTGAAGATGAACAATCAGGCTGAGGGCGAACGCATGTTCGTGCTGAACGCCGCTGACCTGCCAGATTCGCCGAGCTTTCCGAACCGGCTGCTTTTCGGCGCGGCCGGCCTGGGTGCAGGGCTCGCCTTCGGGGTGGGGTTGGCTCTCTGGTTTGAGGTCAGGGACAATTCGATTCGCACCGAGCAGGATGCCGAGGCGGTTCTCGAATTGCCCACTCTGGTCGCCGTACCGTGGATTGGTACTGGGACTGAGCCAAGTAAAAGCAGCACGTTTAAGTTGTGGCGCCGCAACAAGGCTCGGGACGATCGCGGCGCAGTCATTGGAGCCTAACCGGCTCCCGGAACGACCATGTACAAAGAGTTTTTTGGTCTGCGAGCAAACCCGTTTAACGTGAATCCGGACCCGCGTTACCTGTTTCTGACGCGGCACACGGAGGAAGCGCTGGCGTGCCTCACCTACGGCATCCAGAGCCGCAAGGGATTTGTGCTGCTCACCGGGGAAGTCGGAACGGGCAAGACCACGCTCATCAACAAACTTCTGGAGTGGCTGAGGTTGCAGCAGGTCGCTACCGCGTTCATTTTCAATTCGCGCCTGAATACTCCGCAGTTTCTGGACTACATGATGTCGGACTTCGGGATTCCCGGAGACTCCAAGGCGAAGAGTCAGATCCTGCTGCGGTTGTACAACTGGCTCCTCGATCGTTACCGGGCAGGAGAGACAGCTGTTCTGATCGTGGATGAGGCGCAGAACCTCTCCGATGAAGTTCTGGAAGAGATCCGCATGCTCACGAACCTGGAGACATTTACCGAGAAGCTGCTCCAGATCGTGCTGGTGGGCCAGCCGGAGCTGGAACAAAAATTGCGACAGCCGCAACTCCGGCAACTGCGCCAGCGCCTGACTCTGCGCGCCAAGACCCACGCTTTGACCCTGGATGAGACGAAAGCCTACGTGCAGCAGCGGCTGCGCATCGCGGGCTCGAATGGGCAGCAGATATTCAGTCCGGAGTCTCTGGATTCGGTGCACCGCTATGCGGCCGGCATTCCGCGCGTGATTAACCTGCTCTGCGAACATTGCCTGGTGAGCGCTTTCGTCGATCAGCAGAGGGTAGTTGATTCCGCAGTCGTCGAGGCAGTGGCGCGCGACTTCGATCTCGGCGACAACACCGCCTCCTCCGCAGTGACGGAGCCTGCGCCCAGCGCCAATGGAAGTAAGTTCGATCTGGTCGAGGCGTTGCGCTCGCTCGCCACGCTGGCCGACCGGTTGCGTCAGGAAGAAAAGGACCTCCCCGACGAAAGGAAACTATGAGTCGCATTCATGAAGCGTTAAAGAAGGCCGAGCAGGAGCGGGCCACTACCCAGGGAGGGGCAGTGCTGCCCAGCCAGGCATCGGTCCCGGTGGCGGAGCCGCAAGTGCTCGCGGAAATGCCGTCGCCACTGACCGCCCCCAATCAGGGGATGGCAGGCTTCAGCAGCCCGTTTAGTCTGGAGAACCTGCTGGCTCGATGCCCGCAGAGCCAGTGGAAGCCCGACCTTCAAACCATGCTGTTTATGAATGGCAATGACAGTTCGACGGGAACCGAGCAGTATCGGACGCTGCGATCCCGCCTTTACCACATCCGGGAAAAGATGACGCTGAAGACCATCCTGGTCACGAGTGCGCTTCCGAAAGAGGGCAAGTCATTCACGGCGGCGAATCTGGCCCAGGTGATGGTGAGGCAACATGGCCGGCGCGCATTGCTGATCGATGCCGACCTGCGTGGTCCACGATTGCACCTGATGCTGGGTACAACTTCCGGGCCCGGCCTTTGCGAATACCTGTTGGGAAAGAATGACGAATTCTCGATCATGCAGCGCGGTCCGATGGAGAATCTCTTCTTTATTCCGAGCGGTACGGCCAATGAAGATCCGTCGGAACTGGTGGGCAGTGGAAGGTTGAAAACGCTGCTGCAACGCGTGGAGCCACTGTTTGACTGGATCATCATCGACTCGCCTCCAGCCGTCCCGGTTTCCGATGCCAGTGTGTTGGCCAAGTCTTGTGATGGCGTGCTGATGGTTGTGCGTTCCAATCAGACTCCGTCCGATGTGGCCCGCAAGGCGCGCCTCGAGTTTCCAGATCAGGCCCTGGTGGGCGTCGTGCTAAACGGCACCAGCGGGAGCACCGGATCCTACGCGCGCTACTACTACGAGACGTACGAGAAAAAGGAAACTACGGCCAAGTCTTAGGGGAAACAGTGATTCGGCTTTTCAATGTCTATTACCCAGTACGTACCCTGGTGCTTCTCATCGGGGAGGCGTTCATTGTTGGCCTGTCGTTTGTGCTGGGAACATTGTTGAGCGTGGACGGCTTGCTCGGGCTCAGCAATGCGTTGTTCATCGAAGGCGGGTACCTGAAGATCCTCGGTCTGACGGGGGTTGTGATACTGCTCTCGCACGGCTTCGATCTGTACGATTCGTCACAGCTGGGCGCCCGGTTGGAGCAGGCCTTTCGCATCTTGTTTGTATTGGGCCTGGTGGCCCTGGTACTCAGCGGCGTGATGCGCTTCGTGCCCGAGTTTCTCCCGGGGAAGAACTCCGCACTCTCGGGGGTGCTGATCCTGGCCGTTGCCCTGTTTTGCTGGCGCTCCACCTATGGATGGCTGGTGCGGCAGCCTCTGTTTCGCGAGCGCGTCTATGTTTTGGGAGCAGGCGACCAGGCGCAGCGATTGCTGGACGGATTGCGCCGGCAGGCGCTGGGCATTGAAGTCGTGGGCTGGACTGGGAATGTCGAAGGTGAACTCACACGCGGCTCGGTGGCATCTCATTTGATCTCACTGGTGCAAGAGCGAAGAGCGCACCGGGTGATCGTAGCCATGCCGGACCGGCGCGGCACGCTTCCCGTGGAAGAACTGCTGGCCCTGCGCCTGGCGGGCGTGAAAGTGGAAGACGCGACCTCGTGGCTGGAGAGGATCAACGGGCGGATCGAAGTGGAGCAGTTGTATCCAAGCTGGCTGATTTTCGCAGAAGGATTCCGCTTCAGCACTTTTAATCGCATTCTGCGGCGCATCTCGAACTTCACCGCGGCTCTGGTGGGGTTGGTGCTCACGTTACCGCTGCTGCCGCTGGTCGCCCTGGCGATCAAACTGAGTTCCCCCGGGCCCGTGTTCTACAGCCAGGCGCGCGTCGGGCGCGGAGGGATCTGTTTCCAATGCTACAAGTTTCGCACCATGCGTCAGGACGCAGAGGCGGATACCGGCGCTACCTGGGCGGCCGACAATGATCCCCGCATCACGCCATTGGGCAAGTTCCTGCGGGCCTCGCGGCTCGATGAGATTCCGCAACTCTGGTGCGTCCTCAAAGGCGACATGCATTTTGTCGGGCCAAGACCGGAGCGTCCGGAATTCGTGGAGTGGTTGAAGAAGGAGATTCCCTATTACGATGTTCGCCACACCGCGCGGCCCGGTATCACCGGTTGGGCGCAGGTGCAGTACAAGTATGGCAACACGCTCGAGGACGCGCGCGAGAAACTGCAATACGACTTGTTCTATATCAAGAATGCTTCGGTTGGGCTGGACTTCTGGATCGTGGTCCAGACGGTAAAGATCGTGTTGCTGGGACGGGGCGCGAAGTGACGGCGGCGGAGAGTCGCGCATGACCTGGGCCTTCTGGCTGGCAGTGGCGCTGGTTTTCTATACCTATGCCGGATATCCCTGCTGGTTGCGGCTGCGAATGTTCTGGCGATCCGCTCCCGCGCGGCGCGGCCCGATGGAACCGTTCCTGTCCATCGCCATGGTAGTGCGCAATGAGGAGCAGGTGCTTGACTCCAAGCTGCGCAACCTGATGGGCCTGGATTACCCGGCTGATCGCTGTCGGATCGTCGTCGTCTCCGACGGTTCGACCGACCGGACGGAGGAAATTCTGCGAGAGTATGCGCGCGATCCGCGCATCCAGATTGTTCTGAACCAGCTTCCCCAAGGCAAAGCCTCGGGGCTGAACGATGCGATGGCACTGTGTGAGGGCGACCTCGTGGTGTTCACCGACGCGCGCCAGAGTATTGAACGCTCCGCCGTGCGTCTCCTGGCGGAGAACTTCGCTGATCCTGACGTGGGATGCGTGAGCGGGGAGTTAATGCTGGGCGATCCGATGAAGGGCGAGAGTGGTCAGGGAGTCGGCTTGTATTGGCGGATTGAGAAGCGAATTCGAGAGCTGGAATCCGCCTCGGGCTCTGTGGTCGGCGCCACCGGCGCGCTCTACGCCACCCGGCGGGACTTGCTGACGCCCATACCTTCGGGAACCATTCTGGATGATGTCTACCTGCCGATGCAGGTTGTGCGACAGGGCAAGCGCGTGATCTTTGACGACAGGGCAAAAGCCTGGGATCAGCCGAATCTCGGGACCGGGCGTGAGTTTTCGCGGAAGGTGCGAACCTTGAGCGGCAACTATCAACTGGTGCAACTAGCGCCGTGGCTGTTGAGCGGACAGAACCCGATCCGGTTCGAGTTCATTAGCCACAAGCTCTTGCGCCTGGTGGTTCCAGTCGCGCTGGCTGCCTTGCTGCTGATCCCGCTCGCCCTGCGGACTCGCTTTTACCTCGCTGTTTTTGCAGCGCAGGTGATTTTTTACGCTCTAAGTGCGGTTTCCCTCGGTCAAATCGTCAGGGGCGGTTTGCTGGCGCGGGTTGCGGATGCGGCTGGCACGTTTGTGCTGCTGAACACCGCGGCGGCTGTTGCCCTGGCAAATTTCCTGGTCGGAAAACGCGCTGCATGGCGATGATGCAATCATGACGACTCAAACCACGGCCGACAACAACCAGGACCGCGCATTGCGACCTTCTCCGCCCGGGGATTCGCCGGTTCATCCCGCGGACCGCCGGCCCCTGGTATACGGAGCCCTGGTGCTGTTTTCGTGGCTTTACTACTATCGTCCCGAAGACTTCATTCCCGGGCTGAGTTATATCCCGATGGCAAAGATCGCCGGGATTATCGGAATTGTCGCCCTCATTTTCGCAATGCTGAGCAGCGGAAAGGTGAAAATCCCGCGCGCTGTCCTATTCCTGTGGTTGCTTCTTTTCCAGATGACGCTGTGTATCCCTTTTGCCCTCTGGAGGGGGGGCGCATTCTCCACGGTTACCGATAAGTTCTCTAAAGGCGTGGTGGTCGCCATGCTCATCAGCATGTGCGTGGTGAGCGTGCGCGAATTGCGCAAGCTCTTGTGGATTCAGGTGAGCGCCATAACGCTCGTCGTTTTCTTTTCCATTGCGGTGAATCATGTCAGGGACGGCCGCCTGGAAGGCATACAGAAGAGCATTCTGGAGAATCCCAACGATCTTGCCATCAACATCGCCATCAGTTTCCCGCTGGGTGTTGCGTTCATGCTGCGGGCCCGGGGGTTCAAGAAGGCGATCTGGGCTGCGGGGCTTGCGGTGCTGGCCGTAGGCGTCGTGCTCACGTATTCGCGAAGTGGGCTGCTGGCGTTCATTATCAGCGTGTTGGTTTGTATGTGGGAGTATGGGATCAAAGGCAAGAGGAAGTATTTGATTGGCGTAGCGGCGGCGATTTTTCTGACTGGCCTGATTGTGGTCGCTGCGAGTTCGCATTACCGGGCTCGCGTGGAGAGCATCGTCATGGGGAACATTGAAGGCTCCGGCGACAAGGGTTCTCTTGATGCCAGGAAAGAGCTGCTGAAGAAAAGCATCAAGACTGCCCTGACCCATCCGCTCTTCGGCGTAGGACCGGGCTGTTTCGTGCTGGTGGACAAGGGGTGGATCGTTGCCCACAACAGCTATACCGAACTGGCGGCAGAGGAGGGATTGCCGGCTCTGGCGTTGTTTCTTTTGGCGATCGGGGCGGCATTCAAGAATGTAGCGCAGGTTCGCAGGTCGCAACTTTACGAGCAGGATCCGGAGGTTCGCCTCTTCACTCAGGCCCTGTGGGCGGGCCTGGCGGCTTACGTGATGGGAGCATGTTTCGCGTCGACCGAGTACAATCTGTATCCCTATTTTATGGTGGGCTACACCTGCGCCATGGTGAGAATCACGAGCTACCTCCCGCGTGCCGATGGACGTGGCTCCAACGACCGAGGTTTGATCAGAGCACCGTATGAACGTACCCCTGGGCCCCAACCCGTCTGGAGTCGCTGACGAAGTCTTGTCAGTACTGCGTTGCCTTTCCTGCCGTGGGCGTTTGGACGACCACGGGAACGAACTGGCCTGCGCCGGTTGCGGCCGAAAATACCCGCGAGTGAATGGAGTCATCCGCTTCGTCGACGCGCAGCACTACGCCGGCAGCTTCGGCTTTCAGTGGCATGTGCATGCCCGCACGCAGCTCGATACGAACGAAAGCAACCGCTCCGAGCGCGCATTCCGGAAGCGCACGGGTTTCCGTCCCGAGGATCTCGCCGGGAAACTCGTCCTGGATGTGGGATGCGGCATGGGACGCTTTGCAGACGTTGCCACCCGTTGGGGAGCTCATGTGGTGGGCATCGACCTCAGCCTGGCAGCCGAAGTCGCGGCAACCAACCTGGCGGATCGCAAGGCGGCGATTTTCCAGGCCGATGTTTTCCAACTTCCGTTTGCTCCCGAAAGTTTCGATTTCATCTACAGCATTGGGGTGCTGCATCATACGCCGGATTGCGAGCGCGCCTTCAAGGTGTTGCCATCGCTGCTGAAACCCGGGGGACGCATCGCGATCTGGTTGTATAGCGGATATAACGCCTGGTACAAGATGAGCGATGTTTACCGGAAGGTAACTCGCCGTCTGCCGCCCCGTCTGCTGCATGCGCTGTGTTACGGCGTCGTTCCTCTCTATGGAATTCACGTCGTATTGAAAAAGATTCCGCTGGTCGGGCGTCCCGCCAGCGGAGCCCTCGCCTACGCGATCCCGATGGCGTTTCACCCTGACCGTCGATGGAGAATCCTCGACACCTTCGATTGGTACTCGCCGTGGTACCAGTCGAAGCACACCTATGAGGAAGTGTTCCGCTGGTTCGAAAGCTGCGGGCTTGAGGATCTCCGTGTGATCGAACAGCCGATTGCCGTGCAGGGGCGCAGGCCTCTGGTCCCCGCTCCGTTGAACTCGCAGGAAGAGAAGGAGATCAGCCAGTGTGCGGGATAGCTGGCATGGTCGGAACGCGGGACGAGGTCGTCGATGCCGGCCTGGTGCAGCGCATGTGCCAGACGATCGTGCATCGCGGCCCCGACGATGAAGGAATCTACTCGCGCGGGCCCGTTGGGTTGGGCATGCGGCGCCTCAGCATCATTGACCTCGCCGGCGGGAAGCAGCCTATTCACAACGAAGACCAGACTGTCTGGGTCGTGTTCAACGGCGAAATCTACAATTTCCCTGAGCTGCGGCGCGATCTGGAAGGCCGGGGCCATCACTTCTATACGCACAGCGATACCGAGGTTATCGTTCACCTCTACGAAGAGATGGGCCCCGATTGCGTCAAGAAGCTTCGCGGGATGTTCGCAATCGCGCTTTACGACGAGCGGCAGGGTTCACTGCTGCTGGCGCGCGACCGGCTCGGCAAGAAGCCGCTTCACTACGCGCTCGACCAAGGCCGGCTATATTTCGGGTCGGAAATCAAGACGATTCTTGCCGTGCGGCCCGACCTGGCCCAAGTAGGTCCTGAAGGCCTGCTGCAGTATTTCTATTTCGGATATATTCCCGACTCGCACACCGCGTTCAAGGCCATCCACAAATTACCCGCCGGTCATTGGATGGAATTCCGCAACGGTGAAATCAAGATTCGCCAGTACTGGGAACTGCCCGAGTACGGCACGCACCCCGCGCTCAGCGAAGAAGAGTGTCTGAATGAACTGGAGCGGCGGTTGCAGGAGGCGGTCCGCATCCGCCTGATCAGTGATGTGCCTCTGGGTGCGTTGCTGAGCGGCGGAGTCGATTCGTCCATCGTGGTGGCTTTGATGGCGCGCGCCAGTTCGAAGCCGGTGCAGACCTTCTCGATCGGATTCCGAGAGGAACAATTCAACGAGTCGGAGTACGCACGCCAGGTTGCCGAGCGCTTTGGAACCGATCATCACGAACTGATTCTCGATCCCGATCTCGAAGAAACGTTGACGTACCTCTCGGGAATGATGGAAGAGCCGTTCGGCGATTCGTCGATGCTTCCCACCTATTACGTGTGCCGGATGGCGAGACAACAGGTCACCGTTGCGCTTTCGGGCGACGGCGGCGACGAGCTTTTTGCCGGATACGACCGCTACCTCACGGCGATGGAGCGGCCGAAGCTCGATCCTCTGCAGCGCTTGCTGGGACCCATCTACCGTGATCGGATTCACGGCCTGATTCCTGCCGGGATGTATGGCAAGAATCTGGCATGGAACATTTCGCTGAGCGAGCGCGACCGTTATCTCGACGGCCTTTCATTTCTTCCCGCGTTACATCGGGAGCGCGATCTGTTTACGCGAGAGTTCCTGGAAAGTGCGGAGCGCCTGCCCGATCCTCTGCTCGAATGGCAGCGCCTCTACGATGAAGCCCCGGCGCGTGACCGCCTGAGCCGCTTGCTCTATCTCGACACGAAGACTTATCTGAACGGCGACATTCTCACCAAGGTCGACCGTATGAGCATGGCCACGTCTCTCGAGGTGCGCGTGCCGATGCTCGATCACGAGTTCGTGGAATGGGTAACCTCGTTGCCTGTGGAATGGAAGTATCGAGGCGGCGCGCGAAAGCAGATTTTGAAGAAACTCGCGGAACGGGTGGGGATCCCGCGTGACGTGATCTACCGCAAAAAGCAGGGCTTCCAGTTGCCGCTGGCAGACTGGATGCGCAACGAAGTGAAATCGAAGTTCTGGGAAATTCTGCTCGAGCCGCGGACGGCCCAGCGTGCGTATTTCAAGCCTGCCGCGGTTGAGGCCCTCATTGACGAGCATGTCCGCGGACGCCGCAACCGCTCCGGCATGTTGTGGCGAATGCTGGTCCTGGAGTTGTGGCACCGTAATTTTATGGAGGCGCGCTCGAATTGGACGGCTCCGCGGCAGGCCCCTGATATCCGCAACAGCGAAGTCCGGACTCCACTGCGTCCGGCAAAGGCGCAGGCGTAGCGGACTCATCATGTCGACGACCATCTCGACTACCGGCCAGACAGCCAGCACCCGCAGTCTGGCGCCGGTGTTTGTGCTGGGCTGCGTGCGCTCGGGCACAACCCTGCTCTATCACATGCTGTTGTCGGCTGGAAATTTTGCTGTGTACCGCACCGAGTCCAGTGTGCTGAACCTGCTGGAGCCGCGTTTCGGAGATTTGTCGGTCGATGGGAATAAGCGGCGGCTGCTGAACGCGTGGTGTGACAGCCGGCTGTTCACCGCTTCCGGCCTCGACAAAGAATCCGTCACAAAGAAGGTGATGGACGAGTGCAGGAACGGAGGCGATTTCCTGCGTATCGTGATGTCAGAAATCGCGCGCAAACAGGGCGTGCGACGCTGGGCGGATACGACGCCGGAACACTTGCTGTATCTCCATCGCATCAAGGAGACCATTCCCGACGCGCTGGTCATTCACATTATTCGCGATGGACGCGATGTAGCGCTCTCCACCGACAAGCAGGGATACATCCGCCGTCTGCCGTGGGACCGCACGCCCTCCAAAATGGCGGCGGGCCTCTACTGGGAATGGATGGTACGAAAAGGACGCCGGGACGGCCGCGACTTGGGGCAGGATTACATCGAGGTGCACTTCGAAGACTTGATTCGCGAGCCGCGGCAGACGCTGGCCCGGCTCGGCCAGTTCATCGAGCAGGACTTGGACTACGATCAGATCCTGCGAGTTGGCATCGGCTCTGTGAGCGCTCCCAATACGTCGTTCGGCAGCGCGGCAAACTTTAATCCGGTTGGACGCTGGCACGAAGGATATTCTGACCAGGAGTTGAGGGTCTTTGAAAGTCTCGTTGGTCCTACCCTCGAAGAAAATGGCTACCAGTTGGCCACCGGAAATCACGCTCTGAAGCGAACCGACTTGCAACTGATGCGGGCCACATATTTGGCCTACTTCAACACGAAGCTCTACTTGAAGGCGAAAACGCCACTGGGGCGTCTGCTGGTGACCCGCGATCTATCCTGGGTCTAACCTGGATTCGCACTCTTCCCCGCGAGCAATTCCTGATAGAAATCGAAGACTTGCTGGACGCTGCGATCATCGGCGGGTGTTCGCTCTTTGCGAGCCGCCGGCTTCCGCAGTTCCTCTTCAATCACGCGGAGAAGCGCTGCCACATCTGACTTTGGAATCAGTCTCACTCCCGCGGGACGCATTGCATTATCGGTCGCGATCACCGGCGTGCCAACCTGCATGGCTTCGCGAACAGAAATCGCATCGCCGTCATACCACGTGGTCCTCAGGAGGATACGCGAGCGAGCCATGGCCTCGATCGTAGCCGCGTGGGGGACGTCTCCGGCGAGGAGGATATGTGCCGCGCATTGCCGGGCGTCGATTTGCGCTCGGAGACCTTTCTCGATACTGCCCGATCCCAGCAGTAGCAGGCCTGCATCCGGAAACTTCTCGCGCAGCTTGGGCAGCGCGTCGATTTGCAGCGGGAGATCGTACTCCGGCTCAAGTTGGCCGGCCGAGATCAGAACAGGGTCGTGGGCCGCAAAGAATTCTGCGAGCGGCGCCGGAAACGAAGATGAGTCATCCTCCATGAGAAACGAGTACGGCGAGATGATCCGGGCTCGGTCGGGCGAAACCTTCATCTTCTGAAAGAACCCCATTATCTCTGCATTCACGGCAATCAGTCCGTCAAACCGCCGCAAAACCAGGCCGGCAAATGAATTTGGACCGAGAGCCATTCCCTCTGGAGTCGTGGGAAATCCGCCGGAGTGAAACGTAATCACGGACTTCGTGCCAGGGCGCAGCGTGCACGCCAGACTGAGGCCCAGAATGCGGTTGGTCAGCATCCCTCCGAAGTGCTGGTGCACGATGTCGTATCGAAGCCGCGCCAGAAGCCGAAGCAACTCGATGGGACCAGCCGGATAGTAGACATCATCCGCATCCGGCTTGCGGTGACGGGTTACGTTGATCACCGCGCATGGGATTCCCTTCCGGAGAAGAAAGGACCGGATGGCTACGAGATTCGTC
The DNA here is from genome assembly GCA_035632675.1 of Candidatus Dormiibacterota bacterium. GTDB lineage: Bacteria > Acidobacteriota > Terriglobia > Terriglobales > Acidobacteriaceae > Sulfotelmatobacter. The sequence continues at coordinate 66,426 of DASQGJ010000024.1, read as the reverse complement.
TGTACTCCACCGTATGGCGGTGGGTAAGGCCCGAGCTGAAGGACTCTCATGGTCGGTCAGATCTTCCTCGGTCAGATCATCCTATGTTGCGAGCCTTTTATCATAGTCAGAACTTCGGCGGAGCGAGAGATCTTCTGCAGGTTCGTTATTGGACGCCTTTGGTCGCCTCTTTAATCGCGTCGATGTCTGCGCCCACGTCTTTCTGGTCAGATCCGGCGTGCTTGAACTTCGATGCAGGCAATAATGAATAGTCGCCGCCATTTCCATTCTTGTAGTCGACGAAACCAAGGTCGGCAATCTTGCCCGGAGTCTTGTTGTCCCTGGGCCAGCCGCCGTCTCCTCCGACAATGACATTGCGGTGAAAGGTGTAGGAGGAGAAACAGCTGTGCAAGACATCCTCCACGGCACGGCCCGGGGCTTGAGCCGCGCAATTCCGCTGGGGGCCGCCTCCCGTGGAAGCGATTGTTCTCGGTCCGGCGGTGAAAATGCTATCTGTGACGGACAGGCCGGACATCTTCCGGTCAGCGAACGGACCACCAAAAATGAATATTGACGTCGGTGGAAAAGCGGTGACATGGGCAATACTGACGTCGTGCAGCAGCGGCGCCGCCGATTCCCCGGGTGTCATAGAAATTTGCGCGAACGCTCCATGTCCCAGGTAGAAATCAGGCTGGATGTCGTCTACGACGACGTCGTGAATGCTGTAGCGTCCGCCATCCTTGGCGGCGCCTTTGTTGTCAGAAAGCCCGTTGCCGATCTGAAATCCGCCAGCCACGTGGCTGATCGTCACAAACCGGATTGTGATGTCGAGCACAACGCAGATTGGGCAGACGTTCGAACCTGCTTTGGCCTGGTTCTTTGGCCCCATCAGCACCGCGTAGCCGAACTGAGAGAAGCCTCCCCACGCGTCTTCAAGAATGTTGTCTTCGAACAAGACCCGCTGCGCATTCTTGAGCTCAAATAGATTTTTGACGATAAAAGGACTGCCATCGAGACCTCCCACAAAGCCGGGCTGACCTTTCATCCAGAGCATCGGCTTGAACAAGTGGTTCCGGCGTATCTCGATGTCGGTGGGCGTCGCAGTGGCCTCCCCTCCTCCGATCAGAACGCCCTCGCCGGCCGCTTCAAGAAAGTTGTTTTCAATCTTGTAGGGCCCCATGGGGTCGTCTCCGAGGCCGCCAGCGACCGCCTGGGAATCCACACATGCTCCTGTCTTCGCCACACAATGGAAATCGGAGAAATACGAATCAACCACCGCAGCGTTGCGCACGTGACTCAGCATCACACCGCGCACCGTTTCATTCTGAGCCGTTCCATGGATCCACATGCGGTCAAAGATCAGATGATCGGCCGCTCCCTTGTCTGGGCCGATCAGGTTGTAGACGACGGCCGTCGACACGGCGCGTGTCACTTCAAGCCCGATGAGGCGATAGTGGTTGGCCCCCGGCTCAATGATGACGGGCCCGGAGCCGCCTTTGCCATCGAACTCAATCTTGGACAGAACGTTTTCAGTCGAGGGACAGCGGAAGGCTGGCCGGCCGGGAAGAGACGCAACACCCGCATAGCAGGGCGTCAATCGCGTGCCTTCCGGAGGGAGCTTCGAGTCGGGAGCACTGGTTCGGATAACGATCCAATGGGAGTCGTCACATTTTTTTTCTGGCAGCGCGAGGCGTCCGAATGTAGCGCCCGCCTGAAGTTCTATGGTATCGCCGCAGTGTGCTTCGGAGAGGGCTTGTGACGGATCCTGTCCGGCACGCACGCGAATGACTTTTCCCGGCGCAGGAGTATTTCGCACAGAGCTCTCTACGTGGACTCTTGGCAACTCGGCGGGACCGTCAGAAGAACCGGGTTGGCTTAACGGAGCGAGCCTCAACGCAGGACGAGCCAACGGCACGAACGTCGTCAGCAACAAAAAAGGCAGCGCTGCTACTCGGAATTTGCGTTGAGCTCTCAAGAGAATCCTCAAAGACTGCAAAATATCGCGCTTCCCGACACGTTTCTGCGTCGGCTGAACCGGATCGCACCTGACGCTGGCGTGTTGCGCGACTCTCTCAGGTCAAAACCGTGGCCTCGTTGAGCTTTGGGCTGGCGGTGGTGAGTTCGTAGCCAAGTTCCTCAATGGTTGGTCCCCACGCTTTTTCAATCGCGAGTATCGATTTCTCCGAGAGCTTCTGGCGCCAGCCGCCAGCTTTCGCGTCGCGAACGAAGCTGATGTCCTGCCGGCTGTTTTTTGTTACGCCCCAGTCCTTGGATTGCTTCTCCTCCAGAGACCGCATATTGCTGGCCGAGCTCAAGCTGACCGCTCGCGCAACGGCCTCCGGAGTCGGATTGATGCCCAACAATGGCGCCCACCTGGCAACCTCTCGCGCGGGATCGGACTGAAGGTCCTCATAGCGGGTGATACAAAAACCCGGCTTCCCTCGCCGCAACCGGATCCAGCTCAGCACGTGATCTTCCCATGACCCATTGCGGTCTGCGTAGTCGACGATATCGGGCTTCAGGAACCGGGTCACAAAATCGTCCATCGCATAGCCGTCGGGGATGATCCGCATTTTGAGGGCGTAGTAGTAGAACGACACGGCAACATCGCGCGGGTCGCGCACGATATAAAGCACGCGCGGGTAGCGCGGATCGAATGCCTCATGACTTTTCATGACGCGCGGCAAAGTGCGGAGCACTCGGTCCGGCCACAGATAAATTGGCGGCACGCGGCGCTCGACGTTGGCGAAGGTGATCGCCTCATCCGGATTAAGCAGATTGCCCGCGAGGAAGCGAGACCAGGTACTGCCCGATCGATAGTAGGAGACCAGGAAAAGGTCATTGGGAAAAACAGTCAGGTTTCGCCCGGCACTCTTCCGCCCAAAAGCCGCCGCGGCGACGGCCTTCACGTAGCCCTTGATACGGCTGTCTTTGGTGTGAGCCCTCAGACTCATATTGCCCCCGCTTCTGCCAAATCCTTAAAAGAGATCGATTGCTGCGGTGAACCATCCGTGGAGCGTTGCTTGCTCGTTGGGTTCATTGCTTCGAAACCCAAAAGGCCTGGAAAGGTTGCCGCCCAAAAACCGAAGTTCTGCATCCGCATTCCGGAACAACTGTCCTCTCTAGTATAGAGTTCCGTCCTGATTCCCATGAGACGGGCATCCCGTTTGAGCACGCTCCAGCCGGGCTGCGTGAGCCTTGGGATCGTAGCTCGCTACGGTCCACTGTGAGAAACCAAAGCGGCACGCCCACTCCGCCCGGTGCTCCACGTCGGCATCCACCAGATAGATGCGAGATGCATGCTTCCAGTCTGCGTCGTTCAAATTGAAGTGCTTGGCCACGAAACCGGGACTATCCTGCAGGAATACCAGCCCGGAGACGCCGGGAGCTGTCACTGCAGCCCTCACGTCGCGGTAAGGTTCGCCCTGCTTCGAAACCGTGTCAACGGCATACCCCACCTGTACGACCTGAAGACAGCCCAACAACAGCAGCGCAAATCCCAGGGCACTCTGGCGGATCCGCCAGTTCTCCATCAGCAGCTGGGCTCCGCGTGCTGCCAGCAACACTAGCGCAAAGAAACCCTCAAAGTGAAACCGCTCACCGAAAAACACAGCATAGCCGTTCGGGTGAGCCAGATAGGCGATTACGAGAGAAACATACAGAGCGGCGAGAATCCAGACTTCATTCCGATGCCGTTTCTCGCGGATGACCGCGTAACCCGCCAGGAGGTGAAGAAACGGAAAGGCCCCGAGAACGGTCTCCAGCAGCATGTACGGGCCGTAGTGCACCATGCCGCGTGCGACCACCAGTGGATTCAGCGAAAGTTCGGGAGGAGTGTCGCCGCCGGCGGCCTGGGCATAGGGTGACACGAGCCAGCGGCCCGTATAGGCGTGGTTGTAGATCACTACCCCGGCGATTGCGAGCGTCCCGAACACTGCGCCGATTGCAAGCACGCGCAACAGCTGCCGGCGATCATCTCGCGTGAGCCACAGAGCCGCGGCCGTCAATACGCAAGTCACCACAAACCCGGTATAGGGACGCACCTGAAAGGTCCCAGCCAGGCAGGCAAACATGGCCGCGTAATAGCCCGGCTTGCCGGTTGCGAGTCCCTGGCTCAGGGCAAGGCAAGCTGTCGCCGCCAGCAGCGCGCACAAGGCATGCGACATCATTCCAATGGAATTGATCAGATAAAACGGCGACAGCGCTGCAAACAGCGCGGCCAGTGCTCCCGCTTCTCTCGAAAACCACTTCCCACCGATGGCGGCGATCACACACAGCTGCAACGCGCCAAACAACGGATTGGGCAGCCACTGCGCCGACACTCGATAGCCCAGCGAGAGCACCAGCGGCCACCCCGGGGGAAATTTCGGAAACCATCCATACGGCCGCAGGACGTGATTGGCGTAGAACAGTTCCGCCGGAGTTTCCCGCACGTTTTGTGTCGCTCCTGCCAGCGGATCCGCCATCAGCCGGCCGCTTCGGTAGATGCGCGCCAGGAAGGCATACCCCGACTCGTCCGGATTCACCAACCCGCGGGTGGCGTACGAACTGAGAGGAATCGCCAGCAGGACGAAGCAGGCAATGATCGGGGGCAGTTTGACTCGTGGCAGACTTGCAGCCGCGGACGTGCTGTCCGTTTGCGTGCGCAAGTACCAGGACAGTCCAAAGAGGAAAGGTGCGTACTGAATCAGCCCGAGAACGATGTCCAGATGCGCGTAATGATGGGTTGTTCCCAGCACGAGCGCCAACAGAAAGAGAATGACTGAACAGGCCAAAAGCCAAACAGCAGACCAGGGTGAGGCGTGGTCGACGGGCAAAAGTTCAGACACCGGCTGGGGTGGACTTGGCAAGAGGATATAGGCGCGCAAGTGCGCGCCAATGCCCGATTATGGCCATGGTAAGATTGCCGTGTCAATCAAGCGCTTCAAGAATTCTCCATTTATTAAACTAGACCAGCGATCTGCCGCGAGACAATGCATAAGGGAAAGAGCGCTCACCGGACTGATCTTGAAACCCGCGAACCGCGCCAGGTATTTCCCCACGAATTCTCAGCGTTAAGCGTCGGACCCGACGAAATTCCGCTTTACTGACGAGCACGGCTTTTCGATGAAACTGTCAGTGGTAATGCCGGTGTACAACGAACAGGCGACACTTCGCCAGGTCATTGAGCGCGTGCTGGCGGTCGGCCTCGACATCGAACTGCTCTGTGTCGATGATGGCTCGAAGGACCGATCCCGGGAGATCCTTGCAGAACTGCAAACCCAGTACCCTCAGATCCGCGTCTTTCTGCAGCCGCACAATATGGGCAAAGGCGCCGCACTGCGCCGTGGCATTCAAGAGGCGACTGGAGACTATGTGATTATCCAGGATGCGGATCTGGAATATGACCCCAAAGACTATCCTCGCCTGCTCGGCCCGCTGGAGACGGGGCAGGCAGATGTCGTTTACGGTTCCCGATTTCTGGGCGGCGGGCCCCATCGCGTGCTCTACTTCTGGCATTCCGTGGGGAATTGGGTCCTCACGCTGCTTTCGAACATGCTGACCAACCTGAACATGACCGATATGGAAACCTGCTACAAAGTTTTCCGTCGAGAGGTCATTCAGTCGATCCGCATCGAAGAGGACCGCTTTGGTTTCGAGCCGGAAGTGACGGTCAAGATCGCCAGACGCCACCTTCGTGTCTATGAAGTCGGCATCAGCTACTGGGGTCGAACCTATGCCGAAGGGAAGAAGATCGGCTGGAAAGACGGCTTCCGCGCCCTGTATTGCCTGGCGAAATATTCCTGGAAGGAAGCGGAAGCCAAAGAGCCTGAGGCTCGATCTACCACGGATTAATCATCCCTCGATCGGTCGCCCAACCTGATCCCCGGCTTCTCCGTCCCGGCGGGCTATTCCACGCCTGCTGTGGTTGTATCGAGCGCGTCCACATCGGCGCCAAGGTCCTTGCCGTCCGTGCCCTTGTTCTTGTACGGGCTGCTGCTGGTCAAATGGTAATCGCCCCCGATCCCGTTGTTGTAGTTCACGAAATCGACGACAGCAGCGCTGGCCGGGAAATAGTTGCCGACAGGGTATTGGGCGGGAGGGTAATTCGACGGGGTCGCAACAATTGCATTGGTCGAGAACGTGTACTGCAGAAAACACTTGGGCAGCACGATGATGGGCGTGTTCTGAAATGCGCAGTTTGCAGACCCGTTGCCGCCCGTCGTTTTCGTGGGCGCCGTCCCCGCGTTCGTGATGTTATTCGTATACACAAAGTTGTTCATCGGCTGGTTAATCGTGATGTCATCGCCGATGTTCAGCATGATGCCGGGCTGAAAAGCGGTGACGTGATTGATCGTGACATCGTGCAGGATGGGGGCGCCTTTGCCCGTGGAGACTTGGGCAAAGTCGCCGTACCCGCTGTAGGTGGTCCCATTGATATCTTCCGCGGTAAGGTCGTGGACACTATAGCGCCCGCCCGCGAGAGCTACGCCACCGATGTCGGAATCACCGTTGCCCAGTTGCAGGCCGCCGCCGACGTGACGAATCTTGACGTATCGGATCGTTATATCGGTGACCTGGCACAATGGGCATACTCCCAGGCCGTTCTTGGCCTGGTTCTTCGGCCCCATGCCAATGGCAAACCCCTCTTGGGAAAAACCTCCCCAGCTGTACTCGAGGACGTTCCCTTCGAATAACACGCGCTGCGCGTTCTTCAGTTCAAACAGATTCTTTACGATAAAGGCATTGCCGTCACGGCCGCCGACGAATCCAGGCTGACCCGCCATCCACATCAGCGGCTTAAACATGTGGTTGCGGCGGATTTCGATGTCGGCAGGAGTCATGGTCGCCTCGCCCCCGCCAAACAGGATGTTCTCGCTGGCAGCCTCCAGGAAATTGTCGACGATCTTGTAAGGACCCATCTGGTTGTCGCCGAGTCCACCGGCGATGGCTTGCGAATCCACGCAGGCGCCGGTTTTTGCAATGCAATGAAAATCTGAGAAGTAAGAATCCACAATCGCCGAGTACGTCATGCCGCTCAGCATGACGCCGCGCTGGGTCTCATCCTGCGCCGTTCCGTGCAGCCAGCTGCGATCGAAAATCACGTGGTCGATCACGCCATTCTTGTCGCGGACTGCGAGGTTGTATACAACTCCGGTGGAGGGAACTCGCGTGATCTCCAGACCGATGAAACGATAGTGGCTCGCACCATTCTGCAGCGTGATCGGCCCGCTGCCCGTGCCCGAGAATTGGATCTTTGCCAGCACGTTGCTGGTGCTGGTGCAGTTGAGAGCGGGGCGTCCAGGCAGGGAAGTCACGCCTGCGTAGCACGGGGAAATGCGCGTCCCCTCCGGCGGCAGGCTGCTATCCGGGGCGCTGGTTCGAACAATAATCCAGTGCGCGTCGTCGCAGGTCTGGGCCGGTACCGTATAGCTGCCCGTGAATACTGCGCCGGATTGCAGTTCGATCGTCTGGCCGCACTTGACGCTATTCAGCGCCTGCTGAAAGTCTCCACCGCTCGGCACCGAGATCACGGACCCCGGAGCCGGAGTGTTGGCGAGGGCGCTCTGCACGTAAACCCGCGGAAGTTCCGCAGGCCCGTCATAACTGCCTCCAGTCGTGACGGAACTGATTGCCAGGCTCAACGAAGTGCTGGCGCTCGCGGCCAGAGAGTCTGTAACGGAAGCCGTAAAACTGAAGGTTCCACTTTGTGAGGTGGTGCCCGAAATCACACCAGTGGTCGGATTGAGTGTCAATCCGCTGGGCAGAGTTCCGTTGATCACCCACCGGTAGGGAGCAGTGCCTCCCGTCGCCGATAAACTCGTGCTGTACGGAGTTCCAACCGTTCCGCCAGGCAGGCTGCGCACCCCAATTCCAAGTTTCACCCAAGGACTGACGGTGACTTGCGACGTGGCGATGCTGCTTCCATCCGCCACACTGGTGGCAGTAACGGTTACCTTGGTCGAGGATGTGACGGAGGGCGCCGTGTAGAGGCCCTGGTTGGAGATGGTGCCGGCAGTCGCCTTCCAGAGCACGCCAGTGTTGCTCGTGGACGTGAGCGTTGCTGAGAATTGCTGCGTTCCGCCGGAGACAATCGTGGCGGTTGCGGGTGAAACGTTAACCTTCACGGGAGAGCGGGTGGAACCAGACGATTGACTTGGGGTCGAGGGGAAAATCCCTGAGCAGGCCGCCAGAAGGAAACCCAGCGCCGTAACCACGGCAGTCAATACTACCTGCTTCAGATTCTTGATGGTCGTGCTCTGTTGGAAACCGGGGGACGATTCCAAGAACATTTAGGGCCCTCACAAAGTGAACTGTCGAGAATTTGGCCGTGCAATTCTCGTGGATTCAATTTAGAGAGCATCGCGCAGGGGGAGTAGATAACAGAGGACACTGTCCAGATGGCGCACGAAGGTGCATATAGGGATGTAGGGACAGGACAGTGTTCTCGCGGGGCGCGACGGAACGTGTTCCAGGCGGGTTTAGCGATCTTCTGAGTCTGCTCTGCGGGCTCGACCGAGCATCAGGCCGCGCAGCGAATCATAAGCGGAGTTACCGAGTACGCCCTTGGCAGCCGCGCGCGCCATCTCCTTGAACTTGGCTCCCAGCATTCCCCGGCCGCGGGCGGTTTGCATGACCGCTTCGACGCTGACGCCGTCCAGCACTGCCACTCGAGTAAGCGCGAAACGATCTGTGCTGGCGAAGTTCACCCCGGTGCGACTGGTCGCCATGGTTAGAAACTTCGCTCGCTTCACCGCTTCTGCAACTCTGCGGTCCCATCGTCCGCCAGGGCAGGAGTAGTGCTCAACCGGAACTCCGGCGATCTGCTCCAACCGGTCTTTTGCTCCGGCAGTCTCTTCCACCAGCCGGGCATCATCAATCTCGGTGAGATAAGGATGGGTGAGCGAGTGGCAACCGATCTCGATTCCAAGCGCAGTCAGATCCCGAACCTGCGCATGCGACAGGTAACCCGGCTTGCCGAGGAACTCGACGGTGATGTACGACGTTGCGCCGAAACCGAATTCTTTGAGCACCGGCACCGCCGCGAGCAAGTCGGTTTCGCAGCCATCATCAAATGTGACGCACACGCTCCTGCCGTCGAACGACTGTAGCGCCTTGCCCACGTTCACAGCACGCCAGCCTTCGGTCGCGAGCCGTGACATCTGGTTTCGGAAGTCAGACGCTGGCACCACATAGCGGGTATATCCCGGTTCACGATGGCACACCGGCCGGCCGGGTAGAGCCAACTCGTGATACATCAGGAAAACTGTGCCGTGTCCTGCCATGAAATCTCTCGCAAGAAGCTAACTAAGATCGCGCTCTCTCGAACACCCGCTTAAGGAAGTTCAGCCAATCCCCAAATTCCGGAAGCGGATCCCGCCATTGAAAATTATCGTGGAACATCCCGGGAGTCGGCGTTAGGACTGCCATCAATGTGCGTAGCCTGCCCGGATAAGGCCGGGGATATCCCTCCGGCTTTCCCCGCCAGACTTCGAGCAGATGACGAAAATCTCCCAGCAGCCAGCGGCTCGAGATGCCGGTTCGATATTGCAGGTGTTGTTCGACGTCTCCATTTGTCGCCATTTCCGCCAACCACGCCGGGAAATCCGCACCCGCATAACAGGCCAGCGGCAGCGAATTCCAGAACCGCCCATTCACCTCCATAAAAACGGGAGGCCCGCCTGCGACCTGCCGAAACTCGACCATGGCCACGCCATGCCAGCACAACGCCTGGAGAATCGCCAGCGAAGCGCGGCGTACCTCAGGATCAGGCTCGACACTGACGCGGACCGCGCTGCCCGATCCGGTGGGATGCACATCGCGGATGCGGCGGTGGGCAAACTCCGCCCTCAACTCACCCTGGCGCATCAGCGCAAAATAGCCGGTACCTTCGCCGTCGACGAACTCCTGTATGAGCATCTGCGAGCAAATCTGCGCGAGTTCCCGATGGCGAGCCATGAGTTCTTGTGAATTTGTGGCGTAGCGAGGCCTTCCGGTGACTCGCACCGCGCCGCCGGATTGAGCCTCCACCGAACTGCAAGGTTTCAGGACAACTGGAAATTTCAGCACATCACTCGCGCTGCGCGCCTCGTTCTCTTTGCTTACGACGATCGTCTTCGGAACTGCGATTCCGAGCGAGGCAGCCAGACGAACCATCTCGTCCTTGTTGAATGCGCGGAGGACCTCGGTGTGCGGCGGCAATACAAGCTTCGCACCCGCCGACAATAGATTTTCGCGCTGGGCCGACAACGGAAGCGTGGTCGCTTCGGTCATGGGGAGCACCAGCGTTCCCGGTTCACGTCGTGCCTCCTCGAGAACTCGCGCGACGAAGCCGATGGCATCCTTCTCCGGGTTGGGATACTGAAACGTTCCGCGGCAATCCCGCGACCACCCTGCCTTTGACCACGAACCTGATTCGCCCACCACCACTTGGTGGCCAGCCCTGGCCAGCGAGCGCACCGAAGCTACCGCCTGATTCTGGTTGCCATCGAGTACCAGGATCTTCATGATCCGACCGGCAGCGCGGTTGTGCGCTGTCGCCCTGGACTGCTGGAACCGGCCGCTGCTTCGGTGAGCACGTTCGCGAATTTCTCCGCTATCTGCGACCAGTCATAGCGCGCGGCCAAAGCGGCTGCATTCTGTTCGTAACGCATCCGGAATTGCGGATCCCGCAACAGCCCCAGAATGGCCGCAGAGAAAGATTGCGGATCGTCGGCGATCAGCAGATCGCGGCCCGAAGTGACGTCCAGTCCTTCCGCCCCGATGGAAGTAGACACCATGGCTTTCGCCATCGCCATGGCCTCGAAGATTTTAAGCCGCGTGCCTCCACCGATCCGCAGCGGCACGATCACAACCGTTGCGGCCCGCAAGTAATCGATGACCGAGGGCACAGTGCCGGTAATTTCAACCGAGGCGCAAGCCAGTCGCTGTACCCGCGGATGAGGGTTCCGGCCCACAATCTGGAATCGCGCATCGGGGAATGCCGCAAGCACTGCCGGAAAAATCTCGCGGCAAAAGTAATCCACTGCGTCGATGTTGGGCTCCCAATCCATGGAACCCGTGAACACGATCACTGGGGGACGGCCTGAGGCCGAGGGCACTACCTGGTACTGCTCCGTATCCACTCCCGTCGGAACCACCGTGATCGAACAACCCGGCACGAGAGTTAGCATCTCACCGCGATCGTGTTCGGAAACCGCAATGACATGCTGAAATCGCCGCAGCGTGCGTGCCTCGTAAGCCGCCATCTTGCGTGCCTCGATACGGTAGGAAAGTCCGCGCAACGCCGACTGCTCGGTATTCGCCATGCGCCGCCACAACATCGTCTCCACGTTGTGCTGGAACAAGACAACGGGGGTCGAAGACGTCTTCGGGAAGTTCAACGACGCCGAAAGAAAATCGCAAACGGCGACATCGCTGCTGCCATCACTCAACCGCCGCGCCACCTCCTGGCGAACCTTCGGATGCGTGAACTTCTTCACGGCGTACGGTGCAGGGGAGGGAAGCCTGAGGACATAATCGACAGACTGCAAAATGGTGCCTTCTGGTGCGGCTGTGTGGATGGTCTGCGCGCCCGGCAATTGCCTGGCGATTGCCGCCTCATAGTCTGGGTCACTCCGGCCACCGTAGTAGGAAAGCAGGGTGACTTCGTGCTGCCTTGCCAGGTGTCGGAGGATATTAAACGAGCGAATCTTGCCGCCCGTGTCTACCGGCAACAACTTTCCTGCCTTGACCCAGAGTATTTTCATCGATCGATGCGCTACCAGCACAACCCTTCGTAGGACTTGCTCGCATTGGGCCGCCGGGACTTTTCCAGATTCACCAGATCCACCACGAAGTGCTCCGGACGCAGATGAGCCTCAAGAGTCTTCCGGTCGATTCCGCGAGTGCCGACGATCACCACCTCGGCCTGCCGGAGTACTTCCTCGAGACTCGACGAAAGCAGCGAACCGATGTGGGGAATCACGTTCTCAATGTACTGACGGTTAGAGCCAATCAGGCGGCCCAGGGACACATTGTCATCCCAGATTCGTACCTGGCACCCTTCGCCGATCAGGCGCTTGACCAGTTGTACCTGCGGGCTCTCGCGCAGATCGTCGGTCGCCGCCTTAAAACTCAGGCCCAGCATGGCGATATTCTTCTTGCCCGCGCTCAGCACGATTTCAATCGCCCGGTCCAGATGGGCATCGTTGCTCGGCAGGATCGATTCGAAGAGAGGCAGTTCAAGATCGAGTTCTTTAGCGCGATAGTTGAGGGCGCGCACATCCTTGGGCAGGCATGACCCGCCGAAAGCGAACCCGGGCTTCAGATAGGAGGGGGAGATATTCAGCTTGGTGTCGGCGGAAAAAATCTCGACGACCGCCTCGGCGTCCACGCCCAGCGTCTTTGCCAGCGTCCCCACCTCATTCGCGAATGAAACCTTCACCGCATGCCAGGCGTTACAGACGTACTTCACCATCTCGGCCGAACGGAATGAGGTTTCGAAAACCTTCCCCGGAACCCACGAATAAAGCTCGCGAAGAACGCGGCCATGCGCAGTCTCGGACGCTCCGATGATCGTGATAGAAGGCTCCAGAAAATCGGCGACGGCCGTGCCTTCCCGCATGAACTCGGGATTCACGCACACCCCGAAATCCGGTCCCATCTTCTTCCCGCTGGCTTTCTCCAGCGTGGGGACGACGATCGACTCGGCCGTGCCGGGCAGGACCGTGCTCCGCAAAACCACGAGGTGAAACGAATCTTTCTTGCGCAGGGCTTGCCCGATCTCATGGCAGACGGGGCCGATGTGGCCAAGGTCCAGCTTGCCATTGCGCATGCTGGGCGTGCCCACGCAGAGGAACGAGATTTCACTCTCCAGAACTGCCTTCTCCGAATCAGTGGTAGCGTGGAGCCGGGATGCCTTCTGGCACTCGGCGACCATGTCGCCCACTCCCGGTTCGACGATGGGGCTGCGGCCGCCGCTCAAAGCCTCCACCTTCGCCGAACTCAGGTCTACTCCCGTGACTCGATTCCCGCGATGTGCCAGACATGCGGCGGTCACCGTTCCTACATACCCCAACCCGAAGATGCTGACTGTGCGGCTCATCCCGTTGTACTTAGCCTTTCCTTCGTCGTCAGGTTCCAAGATAGCTTAGCCTAACGAGATGCGGCAATCCCGACGGCCGCAGGAGCACTTCATTTGTTGCATTTTGATTAATTTTTCCGATCCGGTGGTTGCCGCGTGAGCCTCAAGCACACCGGGATGCGGAACAAAACTACCGACTCTGTGCAGTGAGCCGGTTTGCCGCTACTATGAAGAGGCATGGCTCCGTCGAATCAGCCATCCGACGTGCTTGTCGTTGAATCCCATGACCGGCCCAAAGGGAGGGACAGCCGCGGCGTTGAGGCGTCTCCACCTTCGGCCCGGCGAAAGATCTTTTTCCTGCTGGATTCTCTAAACGTTGGTGGCACGGAAGTGCAGGCCGTCGAATTGGCGACCCGATTGAGTCCGGCACGCTACGACGTCACCCTGGGATGTCTTCAGGCGCGGGGCCCGCTGCTCCAGAAGTTGAAGGGGACCGCCGTTTCTGTTCGAGAGTTCTATCCCAAGGGCGGGTTCGATTCCGTTCACGGCATATATCAGATGCTTCGGCTGGCGATGTTCCTGCGGCGAGGCCGTTTTCAGATTGTTCATACCCATGATTTGTATGCCAACATTTTGGGCATTCCCGCCGCAGTCGTTGCGCGGGTTCCTGTGATCATCTCCAGCCAGCGCGATCTGGCTCACCTGGACTTATATAAGACCAGACGCCGTGTGTGGCTGCGGCGACTGCAGAAATTGTCGTCCGCCGTGCTCACCAATGCGAATGCCGTGCGGGAAGCGGTGCTGGCCGAGGATCATTTCACGCCGGAAAAAGTCCGCGTCATCTACAACGGCGTGGACCTGGAGCGGTTCAGCCAGGATTCACGCGACCGGGATTGGCTCATTCCAAACGGCAGCGACGAAAAATGGATCGTTCTCGTTGGCAGCATGTACAGCGATGTGAAGGGGCATCCGTGGCTGATCTCTGCGGCTGAAACCGTCGTGAAAGAGTTTCCCGCGGCCCGTTTCCTGCTGGTCGGTGACGGCGCTCGGAGAAAGGACTTCGAGTCCCGGGTTGCTCAACTCGGGCTGGAAAAGTATTTTTACTTCCTCGGCCGGCGGGATGACGTGCCCCGCATCCTCGCCTGCTGCGACATTGCCGTACTTCCCTCCAGGGCCGAGGGGCTGCCCAATGCCGTTCTGGAGTACCTGGCCGCCGGATTGCCAACTGTCGCCAGCCGGGTTGGAGGCAACGTGGAAATCATCGGGGAGAGTGAACACGGGCTCCTGGTTCCGCCCGAGGACTCTCCCCTCCTGGCGCAGGGGCTGCTGCGTTTGCTGCGGGATCCGGGATTCGCGGCAAGTTTGGGAAGGAAAGGCCGCGCGTTTGTGGCTGCGGAATTCAGCTTTCAGCGCATGATTGAAAAGACCGACCAGATGTATACCGAACTCCTGCGCTCGCGGGGTGTGGAATGAGTTTCGGCACCGGATGGCAACGAATCTCTCGGCGCGTGCTCGCGATGGACCGCTTTGAGATCGCCGATCGATTCCGCCAGCAGGCCACCGCCCGTGTGGATTTCCTACGCTCGAAGGCAGGTGCGGATTTTACTCCTGAACTTGGCGCGGCACCGGCAACACAGCCCCAGTTCTTTTTCTCGGCGCAGTCTGTGCCGGCACTGTGTTCCAGGTTGCGCCAACACTTTCCTGAGACAGCGCAACAGATCATCGAGCGCGCCGAGCGAATCTGCCTGCACCATTTTGACCTTCTGGGCTACAAGGATGTCGACTACGGCACCGATATCGACTGGCACTGCGACCGTGTTCACGGCAAACGCGCCCCTCGAAAAGCATGGTTCAAGGTGAAGTACCTCGATTTCGCCGAGGTTGGGGACAGCAAAGTCACGTGGGAGTTGAATCGTCACCAGCATCTGGTGACGCTTGCCAAGGCCTACCGTTTGACTGGCGACGAGAAATTTGCCACCGAAGTGTTTCGCCAGTGGCATCACTGGCACGCTGAGAATCCGTATCCGATTGGGATTAACTGGGCCAGCAGCCTTGAAGTCGCCGTGCGCAGCCTTTCGTGGATATGGGTATATTTCCTGCTGGCGGATTCGCCGGTCCTGCCCTCGTCGTTTCGCACGGCATGGCTCCGTGCCCTGGCAGTGTCCGGGAGGCACATCGACTGCTATCTATCTACATATTTTTCGCCGAACACCCATTTACTGGGAGAAGCGGTTGCGCTGTTCTTCATCGGCACGCTTTGTCCTGAGATTCCCGCGGCCCGGCGCTGGCGAGAGCGCGGATGGAAAATCGTGCAGCAAGAAGCGGCGCGGCAAGTGCGGAGCGATGGGTTCCACTTTGAGCAGTCCACCTACTATCACGTTTACGCCCTGGATTTCTTCCTGCACGCGGCCGTGCTGGCGTCCGTCAACCACGTGGAAGTTCCGAAAGAGTTCGATCGCACAGTGGAAAGGATGCTGGAGGCCCTCGCAATTCTCTCCCGAGCCGGAGCGCCGCCCAGGCTCGGGGACGACGATGGAGGCCGTCTGTTCGATTCTTCGCGCAATCAGGCGGCGAATATGGTCGATCCTCTCGCTACCGGAGCCGTGTTGCTGGGGCGGGGTGACTTCAAAGCGATTGTCGGAGGGCCGCGCGAAGAAACCCTGTGGCTGCTGGGAGAGCCTGGTCTCGAGGAGTTCGACCGCATCGCACCTGCGTCGCCTCCGCACACCGCGACTGCGTTGCGCGCCAGCGGGCTCTATGTCATGACCGGGAATCGCGGCGAGTGGCAACTTGTCATGGATGCCGGCCCGCAGGGTGCGCATACTGCCGGGCACGGTCACGCAGATGCTCTCAGCCTCACTGCAAGCAGCCCCGCCGGCGAGTTACTGATAGATCCAGGAACGTTCCAGTACGTGGGACCAGATTCCGAGCGCGATCGTTTCCGCGGCACCGGATCCCACAGCACGTTGATAATCGCCGGACAGGATCAGGCAAAGCCACACGGACCATTCGGCTGGGCGAGGTTGCCCACCGTCCGGGCAGAAGGCTGGATTCTGGGAAAGACTTTCGATCTGTTCGTGGGCAGCCACGACGGCTATTCACGTCTGCCGAATCCGGTAACCCACCGTCGCTTCGTATTCGCTCTGAAGTCGGGGTTTTGGATGGTGCGCGATCTGGCGCTGGGATTCGGTGAGTATCCACTCGACCTCTTCTGGCATCTGGGATACGACCTTCGCGAGGAGGACCCCGAGTCCGGTGTTTTTCGGGCGGGTGACCGTGCCCTGCGGTTTGTGACGGCGGATGGCCACGGATGGTTCCGCACCGTCGAACCGCAGCCCGGTTCACCGGTGTACGGAACGAAGCAGGATCATAGCGTGCTGCACTTTGCCACGAAGACGCAACTTCCCGCGGAATTTGTGACGCTGGTTTTGCCATTCGCCGATGCGAGGTCGGGCGAACATAGCCTCACGAAACATGCTGCGCCGTCGGTCGTGGGATATCGGTGTCGCGCCGCGACCGATGAGCACTGCATCTACTATGGTCAAGGTGAGCCCTGGAAACTTGATGGCTGGAGCAGCGACGCGGAGGTTTTCTATTCTGCGCGCATCGGTGAAACCGCCGCTCCAACCTTGATCTGCTGCAACGCAACCTATGTGGAGTGGGAAGGGCGCAGAATTGTGACCACGAAGCGGCCGGTTCTGCGCTGCGAGATCATCGGCAGTGAAGCGGATGTGGTTTCGAGCGATCCGGAAGTCACGGTAGACCGCGAAGCCTGGAGCAGCTTCGCCAACGGTCCGCGGGTCGTGGTTAAGACGAGCTGAGAGAGAGAGCGATTTTATGTGTGGAATCTGCGGAATCTTTTTTGTGAACCGCGACTGGCGCGTGCAGGGCGACGCGTTGGCGCGCATGAACCGCAGCATCGTGCATCGCGGACCCGATGACGAGGGCTTTTTCGTTGAAGAGAATGTCGGCCTTGCCATGCGCCGCCTCAGCATCATCGACGTAAAGACCGGCCATCAGCCGCTGGCCAACGAGAACCGCGATGTCTGGATCGTTTTCAACGGCGAAATCTACAACCACGCAGAGCTGAGAGCGAACCTCGAAGCCAGGGGCCATCAGTACCGCACGCGCAGCGACACCGAAACCATTGTCCACCTCTACGAAGAGTACGGACGCGATTGCGTTAAGCATCTGCGTGGCATGTTCGCCTTTGTGATCTGGGATCGCCGCAAGCGAGTCCTGTTCGCCGCGCGCGATCGTCTTGGAATCAAGCCGTTTTACTACCGCTGGGACGGCAAATCTTTT
Source organism: Candidatus Dormiibacterota bacterium (assembly GCA_035632675.1). Taxonomy (GTDB): domain Bacteria; phylum Acidobacteriota; class Terriglobia; order Terriglobales; family Acidobacteriaceae; genus Sulfotelmatobacter. The sequence goes on along the minus strand of DASQGJ010000024.1, from coordinate 49,097 downwards.
CTCTTCGGATCCGAGATCAAAACCATTCTTGCCTACCCTGAAGTCGCGGCAGAGTTCAACCAGGGGACGTTGGCGGAGTACCTGGCATTCGGCTACATCACCGGGCCGGACACCATGTTTGCCGGGATCCGTAAACTGATGCCGGGACACACTCTCGAACTCTCCGAGCGCGGCAAGCCCACCAGCGGACCCAAGATCGAGCGCTATTGGGATCTCACGACGCAAGTCGATCCAGAACCGCGTCCGCACGAATACTACGTAAAGACCTACCGGGAAATGCTCGAGTCCGCCGTCGAATCGCATCTGATGAGCGACGTGCCGCTGGGAGTGTTTCTGAGCGGCGGGCTCGATTCGAGCGCGGTTGCCGCGCTTACGGCAAAAATCCGGGGCGATCGGATTCAGACCTTTGCCGTTGGGTACGGAGAAGAAGAATTCAGCGAACTTCCGTTCGCGAAGCAAGTCGCCGCCCACATCGGCTCCGACCACCACGAGGTGCGGCTGAGCCGGGAAGCATTCTTCGACAGCCTGCCTCGCCTGATCTGGCATGAAGATGAGCCCATCGTCTGGCCTTCGAGTGTTTCTCTGTATCATGTGGCACGGCTGGCGCGAGAGCGCGTGAAGGTGGTGCTCACGGGCGAGGGCAGCGACGAAACGCTGGCGGGCTATACCCGGTATGCGTGGACTCTGCTGAACTCGAAAATGGATCGCACCTATCGCGCCGTAACGCCGGCTTTTCTGCGCGGGGCCTTGCGCCGAGGCATCGCCGCGACTCCGCTTTCCGCCAGCTTGCACCGAAAGTTAGAGCATACGTTCCTGATGCGTGACGGCGCTTCCTGGCCGTCGTTCTACTTCGACAACTTTTACTCTGCATTTTCTGCCAGCGAACTTCCTCCGCTCCTGACGCCGGAGGCCCTCCACGCTGCCGGCCTGGGTTATGACGGATCGATGCGTCCATGGGAACATTCCGCGGGCGACTTGCTGCATCGCTTGCTTTATACCGACATCAACAGCTACTTGATCGAGTTGTTAATGAAGCAGGACCAGATGAGCATGGCAGCGTCGATCGAAAGCCGCGTTCCGTTCCTCGACCATCCGCTGGTGGAGTTTACGGCGCGCATCCCGGCGAATCAGCAGATTCGCGGCATGGCCGGAAAATTCATCCTCAAGGAAGCTGTGGCTGATCTCTTGCCTTCCGATATTGTCTATCGCAAGAAAATGGGCTTTCCTACGCCGTGGGCCTACTGGCTTGCGGGGCCCCAATTGGAGCAGATCGAACGTCTGCTCACGGAGCCGCGAAGCGCCACCAGAGGCCTGTTTCGCGCGGATTCGGTCGCCCGAATCTTTGCCGAGCATCGCGCCGGGCATCGCGATCACGGCAATCGAATCTGGCGTTTGCTGAACTTCGAGCTGTGGCAGAGAGTCTGCATCGAGGGCGAGATGAACGCGCCCGTAGGTGTTGCCGTCACAAGCGCTTCCGTTCAATCGTGAATACACTCAAAACCATCGTCCGCCCCGCATGCTAAGACAAGCAAAGATCGCCGCACTTGGCCTCTTCAAAAGTGTGGGAGGGTTCGAGATCGTGGCCAACAGTAGATGGCGCCGCGAACGGCTGCTGATCCTCTGCTACCACGGGACCTCCCTCGAAGACGAGCATGAGTGGAGACCTCAGCTTTACATGCAGCCGGAACTGCTGGACCAGCGACTCGAAGCGCTCCGAGCCATGCGCTGCACGGTCTTGCCGCTGGGCGAGGCGCTGGAACGCCTGCGGACGAGGGATCTGCCTCCCCGTAGCGTCGCGATCACCTTCGACGATGGAACATACGATTTCTACCAGCGGGCGTATCCCTTGCTGAAGAAGCACGGCGTTCCCGTTACGGTGTATCAGACCACGTACTACTCCGACCACGAGATGCCGATCTTCAACTTGATCTGTTCGTACATGCTATGGAAGCGGCGTGACGACCTGCTGGGTCCGGCGCCGGAGATCGGCGTGTCTGATCCCATGGACCTGCGCACCGAGGGGGGACGCCATCGCGTAGTGCGCGCCCTGATCGATCGATCGGAGCGGGAGAATCTGACCGGCATCGAGAAGAACGAGGTCGCTAGAAAATTAGCGGGAATTCTGGGAATCGACTTTGATGCCCTCACCGCCAAGCGCATTCTGCAACTGATGAACGCACGCGAAGTGGGGGAAATCGCGAAGGATGGCGTGGACGTGGAACTGCACACGCATCGCCATCGCGCGCCGGATGAGGAGGCGCCATTCCGCCGAGAGATCGCGGAGAATCGCATGCGCATCGAGGCATTCACCGGGCGGCGAGCACGGCATTTCTGCTACCCGAGCGGAGTTTATCGCAAGGAGTTCTTTACCTGGCTGGCAGAGGAAGACATTGCGTCGGCTACCACCTGCGATGCCGGCTTGGTCGCTCGGGATGATAACCCGTTGGTGTTGTCTCGATTCGTCGATACTTCCGGCCGCACGCAGGTGGAATTCGAAAGCTGGCTCAGCGGCGTGGGATCGCTCATTGCGGTCCGCAGGGTCACACCACAGCGCTACATCCTGCCTGAGGAATGACGCTGGGGTTTCAGAAATTGAGGGTCCAGCTATGTGCGATCCTGAGCCGCCGGCACCGGAAGATGTGACTGCACCGCCGCGAGCAGTTCGTCGCGAAGGAACGGTCCGCTGGCCAGTAGCCCCGTGAGCAGGGGATTCTTTCGATTGCAGCGCAGCGGCGTATTTTCGAGCGTGCTCACAAAGCCGCCGGAACTGGCGACTAGAGCCGCACCCGCGGCGACGTCCCACTCATTCTTCGGAGTCAGCGTGAAAGTCACATCCGCCCGGCCCGCGGCCACGAGTCCCAGTTTGTAGGCCACGGAGCCCATGGGGCGAATCTGATAGTCGCCGCTCTGAAACTGCTGCCACTCGCCGCGCTTCACTTCGCTGCGGCTGGCCAGAATCAGCGAACCCTTCAGCGACGTCCTCTGACTCGGATGCGCCAGTTTGCCGTTGTACAGAACTCCCGAGTCGATCGACCCGATGATCGTTTCGTGGGTAGCGGGATTGCAGATGCCACCCGCAACCGGTCGTCCATCTTCGACGTATCCGATGGAAACACAGAACTCCGGGATGCCCTGCACGAACTCACGAGTGCCATCGAGAGGATCGACGACCCACACGTGGCTCTTGCCGAGGCGCGAAGCATCATCCGCACTCTCTTCGGAAAGCCATCCTTCGCCGTCGCGCAGCAGATTCTGGCGCAGCACGGCGTCCACGGCACGATCGGCCTCCGTCACCGGATCGTGTCCGATCTTGTATTCGGTCTCAATTGCACCCGGAGTGAAACGTGCGAAGACCACGCGCGCAGCCTCGAGGGCGGCCTCAATGCGAGCGAGAATATCCGAATAGGAAGAAGGCATGCAGTCCTTGGAACCTTGATTTAGAATGCCGGCCACAACATCCTGGCCCCGGTGATCAGAAGCAGGGCGCAGAGTAAGCGGCGCAGCCACAGCATCGGAACGCGCGTGGCGAGATGCGATCCCAGCAATCCCCCCGGGATGGAACCGATGAGCAGCGATACGACAAGTCCCGGATCGACGTTGCCCAGCCGGAAATGAAGGAATCCGGTGACGCCCGTGAGTATGACCGCGTGCACGATATCGGTTCCCACGTTCACCTTGGGTGGGAAGCTGTAGAACAGCAACAACAACATCATGATGATGCTGCCAGATCCGACCGACGTCATGCCCACGAGAAAGCCGGCCACCAGGCCGATCAGGGCCATGCCGGCAAAGTTCCTCATGGTCGGCGGGCGGTTTGCTACGCTTTCTTCAATGCGCTTCTGAAATAACAAAAGAAGCGGAATCACGATCAGAAGCGCGCCGATGGCAAGCTTGATGAAGTGGTTGACGCCCTCTCCGTAGAGTGCACGGATGTACATCAGCAGGTTTACTCCGGCGATGGACCCGGGGATGCTGCCCACAGCCAGAGCAATCACCACTTTCCGGCGCACCGTGCCCTTTTTCAAGTGCAACAGGCTGGCAGGAATCTTGGTGAAGAAATTGAACAGAGCATCCGAACCGACGGCTACAATCGGCGGTATTCGCAAGCCAAAGATGAGCACTGGGAGCAGCAGAACGCCGCCCCCCACGCCGCTCAGTCCAATCAGGACTCCGACGACAAAGCCGACCAGGATTTTGGTTGCCAGTAGTGACATGGCCCGTCCGTCCTCTTGTTACGCTGCTGCTCCATTCACTCCGATGAAGCCTTCGCGCTCCAGGTGCAGAATAATTTCCTGCGCGGCTTCTTCGGCTGACAGTTCGCCGGTGTTAATTGTGACGTCGGCGTCCGCGGGAACTTCGTAGGGATCCGAGATCCCGGTGAATTCCTTGAGAATGCCGGCACGAGCCTTGGCGTAAAGGCCCTTGCGGTCGCGCTGCTCGCACACATCGACCGAAGTGGCGATGTGTACCAGAATGAATCCACCGTACGGTTCGATCATCTGGCGCACATGTTTGCGCGTTGCGTCATACGGAGCGATGGGCGCGCAGATGGCGATGCCGCCGTTCTTCGTGATCTCCGACGCAACGTAGCCGATGCGACGGATGTTAATGTCGCGGTGCTCTTTCGAGAATCCGAGTTCCGACGAAAGATGCTTGCGCACCAGATCGCCGTCGAGCAACGTGACTGGCCGTCCACCAACTTCCAGGAATTTGGTCATCAGCACATTGGCAATCGTCGACTTGCCCGATCCGGAGAGTCCCGTGAAGAAAATGGTCACACCCTGCTTCGCGCGCGGCGGGAAACTGCGACGCAGTTCGTGAACGACTTCCGGATATGTGAACCATCCGGGGATATCGCGTCCTTCGTTCAGGCGTTGGCGCAATTCCGTGCCAGAAATATTCAGCACCCGGTCGGTCTTCTTGACTTCGTCGTCCGGCACATAGCGGTCTTGATCCTCGAGGTACACCATCATGCTGAAAGGCACCATGGTGACGCCGATCTCGGCCTCGTGCTTCTTGAATACTTCCTGGGCCTCGTAGGGGCCGTAGAACGGCTTGCCATCGGCATCCTTGCCCGGTCCGGCGTGATCGCGACCCACAACCAGGTGCGTGCAGCCATGATTCTTGCGAATCAATGCATGCCACATCGCCTCGCGCGGACCGCCCATGCGCATGGCGAGGGGCAGAAGCGAGAGCTTCTGGGTTCCCTGCGGATACTTCGAGCTCAGCAACTGGTAGCAGCGCACTCGGGTGTAGTAGTCCACGTCTCCCGGCTTGGTCATTCCGACGACGGGATGGATCAAAAGGTTGGCTTCCACTTGCTTGGCCGCGCGGAACGTAAGTTCCACGTGGGCGCGATGCATGGGGTTGCGAGTTTGGAATGCAACCACGCGGCGCCATCCCAGGCGGGCAAACTCAGCGCGCAATTCCGCCGGCGTAAAGCGCAGCGTGCGGAAGTCGTAGTGCGACGGAGCCTGCAAGCCTTCGACGCGCCCGCCGACGTACCACGGGTTCGCGATATTCATCGCATAGTTGGCGCCGGGATGGAGCTTGCTGGTGCTGTTGAAGACAGCTTTCGCTTCTGCTGCGCGGTCCGGCTGCCAGACTTCTTCGACGTGCAAAACGGCCAGCATCACACCTTCCGCATCACGCAACGCAACTTTGCTGCTGCCGGGCGTAAGCTTCTTCGCAAATTCCTCCGTTACGTCGAGAGTGATTGGCATTGGCCAGAGAATTCCGCTGGCCAGGCGCATGTTGTGGCAGACGCCTTCATAGTCGGCCTTGGTCATAAAGCCGTGCAGCGGAGAAAAGCCTCCGCTCATCAGCAATTCAAGATCGCAAATTTGGCGGGCAGTAAGGTCCCAGGACGGCCATTCGCGGGAATGGGCTTTCAGTTCTGCGGCTTTTTCGGGCGAGGCGAGAAGATCGATGAGTTCGCCTCCGTGCGGAGAAACCAGATGACTAGTCGAAGCGGACAAGAGCGTGAACCTCCCAGGTTCGTCGATTTTGGATTGATCGCATCTAACTTCTATGTTTCGCAGAAGGAATCAAATGGATGATTTCCGAACTGCTATTGGGGGGATTTCCAACGAGACTGCCAAGTATTTCCTACGGGCCAACGACCAAGTGACCCCAGTGTACACGAAAGAGATTGCTGCGATACCCCACGCAAGTGCTGTACCTGCGCGATTTTTTCTATTGTACTGTAACTTGATAAGGATAAAAGCTTAAACTTAAGTTTTCTGCAGCCAGGCCTGTGTTTTCTCGCGTTTATGTGCAAGATGTTGCGCAGGTTGGGCAAGGATTTCCTTTACTTTAAAGTCAACTGTGCAAGTTTCTGCAGCGGTTCTTCGGGCATCGCACAAGAAGAACTCCCGCGCGGCTTTGCGGGCCCACAGGTCGGTTACACTGCAATCAGTGGATGAAAGACCGGGCGAAGAAAACGATTCTTGCCAGCGGAGCCTTGCGGCTTGCGGCCACGGCTCAGGGCCCGAGCGCGGCCATCTTGATGTACCACTCCGTCATGCCCGATCCCACCGCACTAGCAGACATACTGGGAGGCATCGCTCATTCGGAACACGAATTCCGCGCCCAGATGGAGTTGCTGTCTCGCGACTACCATCCCGCGAGCCTCGCTGACGTGGTCAAGAATCTCCGCAGCACCCAGCCGCTGCAAAAACGGACGGTCGTGGTCACGTTCGATGATGGGTACAGCGATAACCACGAAGTCGCGATGCCGATCCTGAATCGATTGGGCATTCCCGCAACGTTCTACGTGACGGTTGATTGCGTCGAGAACAGAACCCTGCCATGGCCGAGCCGTCTGCGCTTTGCCTTCCGCAACACGACGCTCACCGCATGGGTCGACTCTCACGCTCGCTCATGGACGCTCGCGGATCTGCCCAGCCGGGAGCGGGTTTTCCTTGCCACTTGCGATGAGTGCTGCCAACTCAGGGGGCAGCCGCAAGAGGAATTTGTCCAACGCATCGAGCGGGAGTTGAAGACTCGCGTGCCTGGCGAATCAGGTTCGCTCATGATGAACTACGATCAGGTGCGCGGCCTGGCTCGCCATGGACACATCGTCGGCTCTCATACCGTGACCCATCCGAACATGGCTTACGTAAAGGCATCCGAGGCCAGCGCAGAGTTCACAGAATCGAAACAGCGGCTGGAGAAGGAGCTCAACCTTCCCGTCGTGCACTTCGCGTATCCTTGCCCGGCTCTTTCTCCGCACTGGAACGAGCGAACGGTGGAGCAGAGCCGCGCTGCCGGATACGAATCCGGCGTAACCACCATCAGCGGCCTCACGCGGCGCGGCGACAACCCGCTGTCTCTGAAACGCATGCGTCCCACGAAGACGGCGGAAGGGCTGCGTTGGAATCTTGAATCTGCTTTCGCGGGACGTGCGGTGTAAGCCGCTTACACGAATTCAACGTGGGACGGAGATCCATTGTCCAGAATCCTGGTCTTGGATGGACACAGCGCGGCGGCGCTCGCGGTGACCCGGTCCGCCGGACGAGCGGGGCATTGGGTTGCAGTCGGCGCCAATCGTGGCGCCTTCGCAGCTGCGAAACTTTCTCGCTATTGCCGCACCGCTTTCGACCATCCCGCCTCCACCAGCGAACCGCAGGCTTTTGTTGATTCGGTTCTCGACTTCGTGCGTCTCCAGGCGATCGACCTTGTCATTCCCGATACTGATTGGACTCTCGGGCCGCTTTCGGCACAGAGAGAACGATTCGCGGGACTCTGCCGAATCGCGATGCCGTCGCAAGCCGCGCTCGAGTTCGCATCCGACAAGCACCGCACGATCCAGCTTGCGGAGTCTCTCGCAATCGGCATCCCCAAAACGCAACTCCTGAAATCAGCCGATGATCTTTCCAGTTTGCAGTCCGGCCCTTTTCCTGTGGTTGTGAAGGATCGTTTTTCTGTGCGCTGGACCGCTGCTGGAGCGGTGTTTGGGTCAGTGTCCTATGCATACTCCGCCCCGGACCTGCAAAGTAAAGTCGCCGATCGCGTCGGCGCCGCGGGAGATGTCCTTGTGCAGGAATTCGTTTCCGGAGTGGGGATCGGCTTCTCCTGTTTCGTCATCGGCGGAGAGTGCTTCCTGCCATTCCAGTGGCAGAGAGTCAGAGAAGTTGATCCGCGCGGTTCTGCCAGCAGCGCCAGAAGATCCATGCCATTGGACAGCGACCTTGCGTCTGTAAGCGAGCAACTCATCACGACGATGGGTTTTGAGGGAATCGCGATGGTGGAGTACAAGCGTGCTCGTGACGGGCGTCTCGTATTGATGGAGATCAATGGACGGCCCTGGGGATCGATCGGGCTGCCCATTGCCTGTGGAATCGACTACCCGCGGCAATTGATCGGTTGGTGCCTGGAAGGGACGCTCCCACCGCGCAACGTTTCTTATCGCGAGAACGTTCTGTGCCGCCGTGCGGTTGGAGAGTTAACCCACCTGAGCAATATTCGCGGCGGACGCCCCGCAAATTGGCCGGGCCGCTATCCGAAGTTCTGGCCAAGTCTCTTCGCGATGGCAGTGCCATGGCGCCCGCGAATGTGCTACGACGATCTGTGGCTGTCGGACCTGCGCCCGGGAGTCGCCGGAATTCGCAACTGGTTTCAGATTCGGCTGAGGGGAAAAGCGATGGGTAACTAGACACCCGGAACGGGTTGCTGCTTCGACGCGGTGGCAGAACAAACCGTCGAAGCCAGCAGATTGCGAATGCAAGTTTGCAATTGACGCCCGCAGTACCTGGTTGCGTCCAGATCACCAAGGTAGGGATCCGGAATCTCGCGATCTTTCCAGTCGCCCTCGGCATAAGCGCTCAACATGTAAATCTTCTCGCGCGCCTCGGGATAAATCGTCAGCAACTCAGCCTTGTTCTGGAAGTCCATGGCAAATACAGCATCGGACTGGTCAACCATCTCCCGAGTCAGAAGTCTGGCCCGATGCGTCGCCAGCGAGATTCCAAGCCCGGTAGCGGCCTCCTGCGCCCAGGGATGCGCCTCCCGGCCGGGGATGGCATGCAATCCCGCGGACACAATATGGACCTGCCGCGTGTCTTCGACTCCAGTCTCGCTCAGCGCCTTTTTCATCAAAAATTCCGCCATCGCGCTGCGCATGATGTTGCCAAAGCAGACGAAGACAAACGACCGCGTCGAGTGTGGGGCGAGCCGCTGAGTATCCGTGCGCATTCCGATCACATCCTTCAGCCGCAATCCCGCGTAGATCCTCCCCGCCCCTGGCCCGAGTCGAACAATAATGCCGCGCTGTTGCAGCAGGAACTCCGGAATGAACTTCCGCGCCACCTGTTTGAGCCTGGTGGCGCGCACCGTCTCCTCGCTCACGAGCGCAACTCCTGATGTGCCGCTTCCGCGGGAGCAGTCTCGCGGCGTGTGGACAGTTCGTAACCCAGGTTCTGCATCAGGTCGCCCCATGCGGATTCAATCGCATGGACGGACTCCGGCGCGAGTTGCGACTTCCACCCGCCGGACGTCGCCGCGCGCACAAACGGCTTGTCGCTGCGCGTGCTCCTGGTCAATACCCAGTTGCCAGCTTCCTGCTTTTCGAGTTCTCGCATTCGCTCCGGAGAACTCAGCTCAATCGCGCTCTGCATTGCTGGACCACTGGAATCAATGTTGCGAAACCCGCAGCGCTCCAGAAAAGCTGTGCAGACGCGAAGCGACGCGGGCGTGTCCTTCTTCATTTCCTCGTAGCGAAGCATCAGAAAATTCGGATTGTGACCACGCAACGCGATCCAGCTCAGAACGTTGTCGCGCCATGTGCCGAACTTGCGATCGAACTCACCCGCGATAAAGCGCGGCACAAAACTCTCCATCGCATACCCGTCGGGAATATTTCGCGCCTTCAAGTTGTGGTGATAGAAGGAGACCGCCACATCGCGTGGATCCCGCACCACGTAGATCACGTGAGGATAATGCGGCTGAAAGCATTCATGGCTCTTCAGCAGGCGCGGACGCGGAAGCCGGCGCAGCACGCGATCCCGGTTAAAGTAGATTTCCGGAATCCGTGACTCGATATTGGAGAATGTGACCGGATTATTGGCATCGATCAGATTTCCCAGAAGAAAACGCGTCCACGTGTTGCCAGATCTTGGATAAGAAACGAGGAAGACATCCTCTGGAAAGACCGTGAGGCCGCGACCGGCAATCTGGCGCCCGGTGAGCACCCGCCCTGCCTCGGCCAGCGCGCCCCACGCCCTTCTCAGATTTCCCGGCTCCTGCGGCATCTCTATTCAGATCCTCGACGATCCTTGCGCTTCGACTGCTGTCAAGCTACGCCTCCTCCTGGTAGGTCTCTACCAGAGCGAGGCTGACTTCGTCTTCCTGATTCTTGCCCAACTGCCCGACGTCCCAGGCGCGACGGGTCCAGAACGCCCACGCCAGCCCTGCCCCATAAACCATCCCGGCGATCGCCAGTTGTGGCAGCAGTTGGCTGAAGTGATGTGGAACAAACCAGCGCTGCATCAACAACAGAGCTGCCACCAGGGGAATGCACAACACGAGCGGTAAAAGGAATGCGTTGTAAAGATACGTCCTGAGCTTGATCCCCAGCAGCCGGCAGAGATGGTGCGGAAGGAAGAACACCATCGAACAAGTAAGAGGAATTGCCGTGCCCACGGCATCGCCCATGATGCCATAGGGGCGCACCAGGATGATGCTCAAGACCAAATTCGAAACACCCTCTGCCAGTACGACCCACGCCCACGTCCGGTGTTTCGCCATACCCCACAGCGTTCTTCCGGATGCCGACTGCGCCAGCATCAGAGTCGTCGGATAGAGCAGTACCAGCAGCACCGGATAGCTGGTCGCAATGTACTTCGGGCCCATCCACGCCTCGATCAGAGACTTTCCCAGCACCGTCAATACGGCGGTGATGGGGAAGATGATGAATGCGCAGGCGCGGTTGCCGACGACGAATATCTTGCGTAAACCATCGACGTCGCCCTTGGCCTGGGTCTGGCTCGACATGGGCACAAAAATCTGCGCCAGGCTGCTTACTACCTCCGACGCGTAATCAACCAGCCGCGACCCGATCGTAAAGTACGTGATGGCGGAGGCCGAAACAAACGTGCCAATGACCATAGCATCGGTCTTGAAGCGAAGGCGGCTGGCGACGATGATAAGGAATGTCGTGCCACTGTAGCCGGCAATCAGACGCAGGGTGGAGCGATTCACATATCTGGTGCCGACGCGCAGGCGCAAGAGTCGAAACGCGGCGGCCGCATTCACAATTCCGTTCCCCAGCGGCAGCACGACTGTAATCAAGGCTACGGTCAGCAGTCCGCCTCCCCGCCTCAGAGCTACGACAATCAGCCCCGCTCGCAGCAATGTGGAAACGATGTTGACGATGTAGAGCAGATAGAAACGCTGCAGCCCCTCCAGGATTCCGCTGAACACTCCCAGCGGAAAGCCCAGCGATACCGATGCTCCGACCATGAGAAGCAACAATCGCGCGGAGGTCACAAACTCCGGGGGAATGCGAAAGATCACATTCACGTAATGGCTCGCGATCGCGGTAATGATCATCGCCACGATGCCGATCCCGGTGTAGCTGAACATCGCGGTATTGACGAGTTGGTTGAGCTCGTCGAATTCTCCAGTAGCCGAATACCTGGCCACATAGCGAATGATGGACGAACGAATGCCGAGATCGAACAATCCGTAGAAGCCCGTCGCAGAAAAGATCAGCACCCAGATGCCGAAGGCCTCGTCTCCAAGATGATGAAGAATGTACGGGGAGATAAAGATTCCCGTGATGACGTTCACGCCCAGCGAGAACCAGCTGGAGCCGACATTCTTCAGGATTTGGTTCTTGTTGAACCTCATGAATTACGCTGCCCGAGCGAGGTTGCTACCAGCGAAGCTTCCTGATTTCCCGCCAAGACCGCCGCAGGCTCGGTCGCGCGCGTGATACACCCGGCCAGTTCTTCTCCGAATATCCTGACGTGCGGTTCCCGCAGAATCTCCATGTGAGGGAAGTCGACCTCGTAGATTTGCACTCCGCTGGTCGTTCTCGCTCCCCAACCCATCTGGGGATCGTTGATGTAGTAGAACGGCTGCTTCGGTCGTTTAAATAGAATGACGGGAGCGCGGAATCGTGTGGCAGTGAAGTTTTCCGGCCAGTAGGCCTGCTTCCAATCGGTTCGTGCGGGCGCGGTTCCGATCAGACTCTGCGCCTTGTTTCGGGCAACGCGTTGGTAGGAGCGCAACCGCTCTGACAGGCTTAGTTTCTTCATGCCCTTCAGCCGCTCGCCGTAGTAGTAGATCTTCCACAACCAGCGATTCTGGCTGTGCTGCAACACCCAGGTGTCGAAAATGGCGAACAGTCCCGCTTCCTCACCCTGCGATTCGAGTTTTAGCACGATCTGTTCCGCGATGTGAGTTCCATCGCAGAGGCCGCCCAGGCAGTAAGGTCCATGGGCCTGCACCGAACGCATGGCGGCAAGGTATTCGCTGGTGAGAGCCTTCATCTCTTCGTCGGTATACGGGCGTTTACCGTAGGTGACCGGTGCGTGTCCCTGGATCTTGTAGACCGTCTGCCGAGGCCCCATGTGCCGCGCCAGCATCGCGTAACCAATCGACTCCTCACCGGGAGGCACGATCGCGAAGAAGGGAAGACGGCTGCTGTCTCCGTGCTGGATTTCCATCACTACGGGTTCGTGATCGACCCCTGAGCCGAGGGTGACGAGTTTCGCCAGTGACTCAACGGTCGCTCCACGGAACATCGCCGACAGCGGAATCTGCCTGCCCGTCGCAGCCTGCACCTGCGCCAGCAGTCGTCCTGCCAGCAGCGAATGCCCACCCAGATCGAAGAAGTTGTCGGTTACTCCAACCGAAGGCAGGCCAAGAACCTTGGCGAACAGCGAAGTGAGCGTTGCCTCAACCTCGTTGCGCGGAGCGACCATGCCGAACCCGGTGCCCTGCTCCAGCGGCGGCGCGGGTAAGGCCTTGCGGTCCACCTTGCCGCTCGTCGTCATCGGGAACTTTTCCACGAAGATGAAGCGCGACGGCACCATATAGTCAGGAAGCCGATCCTTCAGTTCGCGTCGCAGATTTTCAACCGGCGGTTCGCCGCCCGGCGCGGCAATCAGATAAGCGATCAGGCGTTTGTCTCCCGGCGCGTCCTCACGAACCGCAACTACAGCCTGAAGCACTCCGTCGCACTGCCCGAGCACTGCTTCGATCTCGCCCAGTTCGATGCGTAAGCCGCGAACCTTTACCTGGAAATCAGTGCGGCCCAGGTATTCGATGTTCCCATCGGGTAGGAAGCGTGCCAGGTCCCCGGTCTTGTACAGGCGAGCTCCGGTCGCCTTGCTGAACGGGTCCGGAATAAACTTCTCCTTCGTCAGTTCCGGGCGGTTCAGGTAGCCCCGGGCGATACCAATGCCCCCAATGTGCAATTCCCCCGGCACGCCAATCGGCGTGGGCTGCAGATTTGAGTCCAGGATGCGGATCTGCGTGTTCGCGATCGGACGTCCGATCGGGACCACTGTCTGCTTGTTATCCGGCTTGCATTCCCAATACGTCACGTCGACAGCAGCCTCAGTCGGGCCATACAGGTTGTGCAGCTTCGCGCGCATCCGCTCGAAGAAACGCTGCTGCAACTCGAACGGCAAGGCCTCGCCACTGGCAAAAACCTGCCGGACGCTGCCGCAGCGCTCCAGGCCGGCCGACTCCAGGAAGATGCTCAGCATCGACGGCACAAAGTGAAGCGTGGTGATGCCCTGTTCCGCAATAAGGTTTACCAGGTAGGCAGGATCGCGATGCCCTCCAGGGCGCGCCACGACCAGCGTTGCCCCCGTCAGTAACGGCCAGAAGAACTCCCACACCGAAACATCGAAACTGAATGGAGTCTTCTGCAGGACGCGGTCCTTGCCCGTGAGGTGATACATGTCCTGCATCCAGAGCAAGCGGTTCACAATGCCTTCGTGAACGTTCGGCACGCCTTTCGGCTTGCCTGTGGAGCCCGAGGTATAGATGGCGTAAGCCTGATTCTTGCCTCCCACCGTCGCAGGCAGGTTTTCTGTGCTCTCACCGGCCAACGAAGGCCAATCCCGGTCAAGACAAAAGACGTTCTCCGTTCCTTCCGGAAGCCGGTCGAGCAAGTGCGCCTGCGTCAGGACGACCGGCGGGTTCGCATCACTCAGCATCGCCTTCAGCCGGTCCTTCGGGTAGTCAGGATCCAGCGGAACGTACGCGCCTCCGGCCTTCATCGCAGCCAGCAGGGCTAGCACCATCTCCACGGAGCGCTCTGCGCAGACCCCCACGAGAACGTCGGGCCCGACTCCACCCTTCTGCAGATATCGCGCCAGTTGGTTCGCGCGGTCGTTGAGTTGCCGGTAGGTCAAGCGCTGCTGTTCGTAGATCACGGCGGTGGAGTCGGGAGTCTTGTCGACTTGCGCTTCAATGAGTTGGTGCAGTGGGATGTCTCTTGGATACTCCACCGCTGTGTCGTTCCACTCAACCACGATTTGATGGCGCTCGCCCTCGCTCAGAAGAGGCAATCGCGAGATCGCCCGAGCCGGGTCGTTGGCGGCAGCTTCCAGCAGAATCCGGAAATGCTCCATCATTCGGACGACGGTGGCAGCATCGAAAAGGTCTGTGTTATAGCTGAATCGCGCCCCTACTGCACCATCGGCCTCGTGGAGTTCGACAGAAAGGTCGAACTGCTCCCAGCGAGTGTCGATCTCAATCCAACTCATTTCCGCGCCGGGATCACGCCCTCGTGCCCCTGGCATGTCAAACATGATCTGGAACAGGGGATGACGGCTCATGTCGCGTTCCAGGCGCAGTTCCGCGACCACTCCTTCAAACGGGACTGCCTGGTGGGCGAAGGCTCCTTCCACGGCTGCGTGCACTCGCGGCAAAAGATCGGCAAAGCCGGGATCATCCGCGAGGTTGACACGCAGTGCCAGCATGTTCTCGAGAGGGCCGACGACTCGGTCAAGCCCAGGTCGACTGCGGCCGGAGACGCGCGTACCTACAACCAAATCCTCTTGTCGGGCGTAACGGTAAAGCAGAACGTTGAAGGCGGCGAGTAGCGTGGTGAAGAGCGTCGCGCCGTGGCGCTGGCCAAGTTCTCTCAGCCTCTGCACCAGGGGCGATTCCAGCAGCATCCGCTGGCTATGGCAGCGAAAGGTCTGCACCGCCGGTCGCGGACGGTCCGTCGGCAGATCCACGCTCGAGGGCGCGCCTGCGAGCCGCTGGGTCCAGTAGGAAAGTTCGCTGGCAGACACTTTCCCAGAATCTGCCTCATGATATTGCAGTGGAATTTCCGCTCGTTCTGCCGGACCGGCGCCCGCCTGCGCCCGGTAAATCGAATGAATTTCGTTGAGCAGGATTCGCAGCGATGCTTTGTCGCAGAGGATGCGGTGAGCCACCAAAAGTAACGCCTGCTCTTTGCCCGCCAGCTGCAAGTGTGTGGCGCGTAACAAGGGACCGCGAGCCAGGTCAAACGGCTTTGCATCCTCCTGCTCCGCCAACTGGAGCAGTTGCTCTGCGCGTTCCGGTTCCTCCAAGT
Source organism: Candidatus Dormiibacterota bacterium (assembly GCA_035632675.1). Taxonomy (GTDB): domain Bacteria; phylum Acidobacteriota; class Terriglobia; order Terriglobales; family Acidobacteriaceae; genus Sulfotelmatobacter. Next base: position 33,553 of record DASQGJ010000024.1, on the reverse strand, counting down.
GCTGCAGATCGACGAAGGCGATCTCCACCTGCGGCGAAGTCAGAACCTGTGTCGGCGCGCCATCGACCGACCGGAATTCCGCGCCCAGAATCTCATGCCGTCGAATCGTCTCGCTCAGTGCAGACTTGATCGACCCGGGATCGATCGGGCCTGTCCAGCGCAGACCGAGCGCAACATGATCCCCGCCGCTTCCGGGATGCAGTTGCTCCAGCACCCACAGTCGCTGTTGCACCGCGGATAGGGGGAGTTCATTCTTCCGGTTAGAACCGTTCTGTCTCATGACGTCGTACTTAGATGTCGCTGCTGGCCATATTGGCTTTGCTAACTTTTTTCTCCACCGTCTCCAACTGCCAAAGCGCCGGCGTAGCCGGGGCTCGTACGGATATCGCACAAGGTCCAACGTCCAGCCTCCGACGAATCCGGCCGGGTCGCCAACAACGCGTCCCGATCGTCAATCGCGATCGAAACGTCGAACTGGTCGAGCGGCAGCGACAGCCCTTCGCCCTTGGCCTTGATGTACGCTTCTTTCCGCGTCCAGCATCGAAAAAAGGCGGCACGCAGTTCCTCGCCCGAAAAGTTCCTGAGATCGCTGCGCTCGCGGGCGGAAAAGAAACGCTCCGCCAGTTGTTCGACCTCCGTTTGCGGAACCACTTTCTCTACATCCACCCCAACCTCGCGGCCTTTTACAAATGCCATCAGCGCCAAATCACCGCTATGAGACACGTTGAAGCGCAGATCGCCCGGTGTATCAAGAAGGGGCTTGCCGTGCTTGGTATACCGGAAACGTATTTCCTGCGGAGTAATTGCCAGGTAATGCGCAAGCAACGAACGCAATGTGCCGCGAGTCAAAACAAATTCCCTGCGAGGGCGCTCGATGCGGAACCGATGCGCTCTCTCGCGTTCTTCCGCGGACAGTACCTCGTAGCAGGCTTCCACGGCCGCATCCGGGGCTTGCAGCGAACGCTGCCACAGGTGAACGACCCCGTCCGGCAGGGCGGCAGGCGGAGGGTCGCTGGTCGCATCCCAGACCTTGCCAATTTCAACCTGTGTTCTCGTCCCCATAACTACGCAGCCCCGTTAACGCACGGTTTCCAATCGCCCGCCAAGCCGCAAACCGAAGCCTGGCGCGGCGGCCCACCTTGATAAGCCTACAATGACAGTGTTTCTGAGCCGTTACAAGTGCTCAGGAACCGACTAAGTTCCCTTCGTGATGATGACCTACGCAGCCTTTCGGGGGAGAGGGCGTCAGTGCTGTTTGCTGCCGGGGGTTGTCTTTGTTCCTTGATTGCTGCGGGAAGGGCGATATTTGAAGTTAATGTCTGATCCCTGGCCGGATGACTTGGAATCCATTGGCTGCACGTGCCCGCTCGGCGTCGCGGTCTTGTGCTGTGACCCTGTTTTAAGGATCTTCGCGTTCTGACTCTCCAGGCGGTCAACCTCACTCCGGCGCGCCGTTCCTGACTTCCCTGGGACGGCACTACCCGAGGTTGACCGGGGAAGATCCTTTGTGGCGGAACTTTTCGCCTTCCACGTGTGGTGTGGAGATAAGTTAGCGGAAGACGGACCAGGGTGAGACGAGCGGATATGAGATGAATTGGTGTGATGTGGGCTGTTGTAACTCTTATAGCCGTATTTCGGCGTCTGGGTCGCCCCTGAAGCAATCGAAACCAGCCCCAATGCCAGGCACAATCCTGCTGCTACCGCCTTCATAATTCGCCGCCTGTGTCCTCTGACCCCGGTATACCCAGGGGCATGCGCAGCCTGTATTTTATTACACTGCCGCTCGGCGACTAAACCCCTAATTTAGCTCTTGGCCGGAGAGGGGCGACTAAGCCTTCGGCCGCAGAAGCACAATCCGGTCATGCCCGTCTCGCGCGCCGATACCGAGGATCTCTCCCCGGTTATTGATGGCGAGCGCTTGCACGAGTTCCCAGCCGGTGCCAGGCTCCAGCATCGTGTTCAGATCAAGAAGGCGGTGGTTGCGGTAGAGGAACCCGTGGAAACTGTCGTCCCCTGCCGTCAGGGAACCACCCACAATCTCTCCCCGATTGTTGATGTCGCGGGCAATGCTGAAAGAGCCGCCCAGAGTCCCCAAAGGGCTGCGTTTGCCTTTTTCCTCGAGGAAGGCCTCAATTCGTCCTGTCCGGGCGTTCAGAGAAACTCCAGCGGCTTGGCCGCAGTCGTTGATGGCCAAAATGTCGTTCCGGTTATTGTCGAAGGGCCCCAAATCCAGAACGGTTAGCGCTGCCTCCTGCTCGGCAGCTCCGGTTGAGTTTGTGAGCTTCCCCTGCTCGTCCACAATGGTTTTCATAGAACTTCCGGTCACTCCTTCGCTGCAGATCCTCCGTCAGACAAAAAGCGGATGTGAGCCTGCATAGTGGACACAGCTTCAGCAATATCGCCGGCTACTCCATCAAACAGCTGCTCGCGTTGGGGAGTACGCGAGACCGAATAGAAATAGAACTGTTGCGGGTAACTCGAACTTGGCCAAATCTGGCCCGTATAGCCGCTCTCCTGAACTTCATAACAGGTCATAAGGACTCCCTCCACATCTCTGAATCATGCTTTCGATTCAGAGATGTGTAATCCCCCAAATGGGGTAATTGCCGGTTTCCGATGGGGATGCGTTTCCTGGTGCGCTACCGCCGGGTCTGGCCTGGCGTCCGGCGGCGGAAAAAGAATCCCAACCCCGACAGGCCCGTCGCCAACAGACTCATGCTTCCGGGTTCCGGGGTGACCATCTGGGCAGCGCCGCTTACCAGCGTCAGAGCGCCACCGGCATACTTCGTCTTGCTGTAGAAGAACAGTTGGGCGGTGCCGGTTCTGCCGCTGAAGCCCTCAAATGAGCCGGCCAGAGTTCCACTGAGTTCGTATTCATATTGGCCGTTCTTCCCGATCTGTCCCAGATAGGTCCACTGCAGCGGTGACCCCGAGCTCCCGAACTCGCCGCTAAACAGCGTTCCGTTGAAGCCACCGCTGCCGTTCGCAGTGATGGTCATCGTGCCGCCTGCAAAATAGCCGCCGCCGCTCAAGCTTCCCAGAAGCAGCTTGCCAGTCGTGAACGACACCGTACCCAGGTTTTGACCCAACACAGCGTCAATTTGGTTCACGACGCCTGAGTTTGGCCCTGTCATGCTTAGGCCAGTCGTGCCACCGGTCGCTGTTCCATCCCAGAAATAGGCGCAGGCCACGCCCGTTCCACACGTCAGCGGGCTGGCAAACAGCCCGGTCGGCGCGAATAAACAGACCAGGCCCAGCACTGCAACCACGCGAGCAACATTCTTAAGTCCCATGTCGAATGCCCTCCTAACGGCACAGTTTGTAACAAGCGCGTAACTTCGTAATCCCCCAATTGAGGTATTTCCAACTAAATCCATAAACGAAAGAGTATTTAAAAGTTCGAGCGGAAAACCGCAAGGGAAGGCTACTGACGGGAACCGATGGGGACCCGACCAGACAAGCTCGTGTCTTGCACAAATGTCACAACCGCATTCCAAAATTTGTCGGGAAACTTGGATGGCACCAAGCTTCCCGATCATTTGCGGTCAAGAATGCGTTTTGAAATCGGTCTCGACTCGTCTTTACCGCCAGTTGGTTTCCGAACTGGCCGCTCCTTTGGCGCGGCGCCGTACCAGCAATCCCATCGCGATCAACCCCGTCCCTACGAAACCGATGCTGGCCGGTTCCGGAATGGCTGGAATGTTGACGTAACTGACTCCGCCCACATCCGTAATTTTGCCTCCCTTGTAGAGTCCGTTGCTGGTGAAGTCGATTTGCACCGTCGCCCCGGTCGTGCTTTGCATTCCTTTCACGAACCACGTGCCGGAGAGCACGCCACTCAGGGTGTAGGTGCAACTGGTGCAATTGGTGGCGCTGTTCAAGGTCCAGGTGACCGGGCCGCTGAATGTGCCGCTGAAAAGTGTTCCGTTGGTGATGTTGCCGTAGGTACCGGTAATCGTGAACGTTCCTCCCGCAGCGAACGTTCCCCCCATTCCCAAGCTGCTGCCGGAAGTCATGTCCCCCGTCGTAAAGTTGATGAACCCCAGGTTCGATCCCGTCAAATTGCCGATTCGGATTAATTCGGCGTTCGACAAGGACAGCATGGTACTGGCCCCCGACCCGTGTGAAGTTGCGTTGCCATCGAGGTTGACGAAGCAGGTTGTCGTGCTCTCAGCTGGACAACTGCTGGCTCGAGCCGCCAATGGCACGATGCAGCAGAGTACGCCCAAGAGTACAGCGCACTTCGCGGATAGACTCCTTCCGAAGCGAAACGCCATACACAAATCCCTCCTGGTTGCACACTTTCTCCCCAGCCGTCCAATCCGTAATCCCTCAAACAAGGTATTTTTCCGAAAGGTCTGGATTCACGCGGCAGGCCTCGATGGGAATCGACAACGCTCAGCCCCCGAGACTCGCCGTAACATTTCAAAACGAGCGAGGGGCTTCCACTGGAATCGAGTTACGCGCCATCAACGGAAGGGTCAGCTTTGGACGGGAGCGCGATGGCGTATGGGTATTTCGAGATGCCGCGCATCGGTCTTCATCAATATGCGTTTCAGATGGCTTCGGGCCGCGTACGTGCTGATGCACAGCTCCGCAGACGCGCGGTCGATTGACTTGCCTTGGACTAGTTTGACGGCCTGCGCTGCCTCCCCGCGGGTAAGACCGTAAAGGAAGATCAGCTCACGCTCGTCTGCCGCCGGATTCAGCGGAAACCTGGCAAGTGGCGAGCTCTCCGCGGCTTGCGTGTTTTCCGCCTGAGCCACCGGATATGCGGAGGCCTTCGGCCTTCTGCTAATCACGCGGCCACTCGAGCGTATCCCATCCTTCACTGGCGGTCCGGGGCAGCTGGCCATATTCGCGACCTCACACTCCTGAAGCCTCAACATTTTCAAGTGGAAGTCTGTGCAATCGATGTTTCGCAGCAATGACGCCAGGGTTAATCGAACGTGAAAGTTTTGTTAAATGTGCCGAGTGGTGTGGAAATTTGCCGCACACCTGGCGCCGAGTTTTCGGAGACCAGCGGCTTTTCCCGTGGAGTATTGTTCGAGCGCGACTCAACTGGCTACACCGGCGAAGTCACTCCCACAAAACGTAGCGACCGGAAAGGGAACTCCTCTAGAACACCATCATCAACATGCGCAGTACCAGTTCTGGCTGGCGGTGCGTATCGGTCTTCATGAAGATGCGTTTCAGATGAGTCCGCGCGGTGTGCGCGCTAATGAAGAGTTCGTCTGCAGCAATTTCGATCGACTTGCCTTGCACCAGTTTCGCCGCGAGTGCGGCCTCGCCCCGCGTCAGCCCATATATGGTACTCAACCCGCGTTCGTCGACAACGAATCCCGGATCCTGATCATACAGCTTGAGCAGCGCGGTCCTTTGTTCGGGAGCCTGCCAGCACTCCAGGCCCGGTCCGGGAACTACCCGCACCACGAGGGAACGTTGGGCAAACTTGCGTTCTACTGCGAAAGGGGATTCCCTCGGCTCTCCACGGTCCGGCGCGGTGATTGCTTCCTGCAGCAACCGATGCAAGAGCCGCGTGTCGGATGGGCGCTCTGCGACCAGCGTAGTCCGCATGAGCGAGATGCCGTCTCTCTTTTGCAGCATGGCGAACGCCGTCCGGTTTGCCAACTGCAGGTGGCCGCCTTCGGTCACGAGCATTGCCCCGCAGCGGGTCATCTCCAGACCATACGTCAGCGCCGCTAATACGTCCCGCGACGGGCCCGCACCCCGTGCGGCCGAGACTATGTTTGCTCCGGGAGTGTTCGCCGCGGGGCCGTGGAGATCATCCGCGGGCGGCAAGGGGAAACTCGCCATTTCACTCACGCTGCAGCTTCTGCCTCCAGTTCGCGATTTCTCGGACGGCAAAGTTTCATGGAAAGCTGTTGCGCCACAATGACAGCGAAGTTAAGGCAGTGTGAAAGTTTTGTTACAGCGATCCAGCCTGTGGAAATTCCGCAGCGGGCCGGCTGCAACCGGCCCCTTGAAGCTCACCTGAGCCGTGCTGCGAATCGCGGTCTTGCCAGCGCATTCGTCAGCGCCTCTTTCGCTTACAGGTATGTTTAAATAGAGTCATACTCGTGATGTCCTCACAGACCGCCCTCCGGCAGACTGAGCCGGCGATTCCGGATCGCTGGGCTGGACGAGTGTCGGTGGTCGTCCCCGTTTACAACGAAGTGACACACCTGGAGGATCTGCTTCGCGCCGTCCTCGCTTCCCCGGTGAACAAAGAGATCGTCATCGTCGATGACGGATCGACCGACGGCACTCGAGACAAGCTTCGTGCCTTGCCGGCCATTGACGACGTCACCATCGTCTTTCACGAGAAGAACTGCGGCAAAGGAGCGTCCATCCGCACTGCTCTCAGCTATGCGCGCGGCGAGTACGTTCTCATTCAGGACTCCGACCTGGAGTACGATCCTCAGGATTATCCGGCCTTGTTGCGTCCCCTGCAGGATGGCGCGGCCAACGTGGTGTATGGGGTCAGACCCGACCGTCCCGAGCGCGGTTTACGCTTTTTCCTCGGCGCAAAACTTCTGACTCACCTCACCAATTTTCTGTATGGCACAAGAATTCACGACGAGGCCACGTGCTACAAAGTCTTCCGCCGCTCCGTGCTGGCGCGCGTAGGGTTGGAGTGCCGGCGTTTCGAGTTCTGCCCGGAAGTGACCGCGAAGCTGTGCCGCATGGGAGAGAAGATCGAAGAAGTGCCGATCGCGTACAATCCGCGATCGGCCGAAGAAGGGAAGAAAATCCGCCACTCCGACGGCTGGCTCGCGATCTGGACTCTGATCCGTTACCGCTTTAGCCCGCGCCGCCGCTGGCTGCAAACCGGCTCCGACAAGCCACAACCGTCATTCCCAGTCAGTTTCTCGCGCCTGCCCGCAGAGTAGTCCCCGCAGCTGAGGGCTGATAGCTGACGGCTGAAAGCTAACAGCTAACAGCTAACAGCTACGAACTGCCCTTCTTCAACTGCTGCTTCCACCCCAGCACCCTCGCCTTCGCGCCTTCCGCTTCGGCCTCGGGAATCATTCCCTTCTTCTGGTAGAGCACCGACAAGCTGGTATGGGCCAGCACATCATCCGGATCAATCTCCGCAATCTGCTGCGCCACCGCGATGGCCTCGTCCAAGCGCTGCAAATCTTGCAGAGCGCGTGCCAACCCGTGCATGGCTTCGGTGAACGTCGGGTCGGCTTTGACTGATTCCTGGAAGGCCGCGACGGCCGGCTCCAGGTGCCCGTCAGCCATGAGATCGAGAGCGTCGTAGTAGTGGTCTTCAGCGTTCTGGCGGGCGTTTGCGTCGGGCATGCAAGAAAATTCCCAGGCAGAGCTAGGATTCTACCACGGGGGAATGTGGGCACATCCGCCTATGCCTCCCCCTGAGCGATGTCGGAGGGGCTGTCCAGTCGCGCCAGCGGCGCTCTTTTCGTAACTGTCACTGGGCGTTCATTGTGGTTATGATGGGCAGCATGGGAAACAAGATCCGCTTCCTGTGGAACGCCACCAAGGGCCATCGCTTGGCGCCCTGGCGAAGTCCCTATCTTCTCTGGCGGATCGAGACCTACACCGGCGTCAAGATGAAGCAGATCGGCTTCGTGGAGTTCTGGGAATTCATGTGGCGTGAGCGTCACGAGTTGTGGCGCTTCCTGCGCTGGACGGCAGAGATGGAGCGCTACGTCCATCCCAAACCCAAAAGTTCGTAGCCGATCGTGGAAGAGCGACGCTTCAGCGCCGCGTAAGAATCGTTCGGAACACAGGGATTTCAGCCCCTGTGGTGGCGTTAGGCGCCCTTACCAGCGGCCGCAGCTTCTCCCAGAAGAACGCTGACCTCGGCCCCTTTGCCTGCCCCCGTGAGCTGAGCCGCCGGCGCCCGGTTCGCGACAACCTCCAGGTACCCCATGCTGCCGAGGATGCCGAACACCTGTCCCGGCGCGCCCTCCGCATAGGCTGTACGAATCTCCGTGATCTCTTTACTGCCCACCACGATCTTGAATGCCGACTTGCCTGAGAACAAAGCGGGCGCATCGTCCGGAGTGATATTCGTAAGCAGGTTTCCAAAGCGATCGACCTTCAGCACGACCGCGCGCAGGCGGTTCTCGCCGGTCGCCTTCGGCCGGGGCGCGGCAAATTTTACGTAGTCTTCGATCTCGTCGCCAAATTTGTGCGAGTCAACCAGCTTGCCGAGGTAAGCCGCCACCGGCGCAAACACGTCGCGCGCGTGAAACGTGTTGCTCACCGGCTGATGGAAATAGTGGTCCGACGTAATGTGGCGCACGTGGATGCGCTCTTCCTTTGCATACACCATCGACAGCACGCCGTTGTCGGGCGCGACAAAGTGATACCCATCGCTCGACGCGATGATCGGCCGCCGCGTCGTGCCCACGCCCGGGTCGACCACCACCATGTGGACCGTCCCAGTCGGAAAGTAGGAATACGTCTGCGAGATTGCAATCGCGCCGTCGAGCACGTCGAACGCCTGCACCGCGTGTGAAATATCGACGATCGCCGCTTCCGGCACAATGTCCAGAATGACGCCCTTCACGGCGCCCACAAAATGGTCGTTGGTCCCAAAATCTGTGGTGAGAGTAATAATCGGACGATGCGGCAACGTTTCCTCGCTGGAAGACAGAATTATCGGTACATGCGAAATTAAAGGCAGGGAAGGGGAGAGTCAAGACACCTAGGTAATAGGGAACCGATCTCAACTTGCTGATTGTGCCCGGCTCTTCCACTGCTTCTGCTATACTGTTCTCGACGCTTTTTCCACGGTTTGCTCGTGACGCGGTGGTCCTGCTTCCTTAGACCAGTTTCATCTCCGCCTTTCCTGCCCGCCGTTTAGTTAGCGCAAAATCCAAAACTCAGATGTGAGCGGCGTTGCGGCTCTTGACGTGTGTCAGAGTGTGCGTGACAAACGGCCCCTCCGGAAAGAACAAAACTCGAATGACCACATTTTCAGAACTGCCCTTGTCTTCTGCGTTGCAGCAGAAGCTGGCGGCAGCTCAATTCACAACTTTAACCCCCATCCAGCAAGACGCGATTCCTCCCGCACTCGAAGGACGAGATGTTATCGGCACCGCCCAGACGGGCACCGGCAAGACGCTTGCGTTTCTTATTCCGCTGATCGAGACGCTTCAGCGCGAGCCGTCGAACCACACCACCGCTCTCGTGCTGCTTCCAACCCGTGAGCTGGCGATGCAGGTTCACGAACAGTACGAACAACTGCGCAACCGCAAGATGCCGCAAGCTGCGCTCGTCATCGGAGGAGTCTCCGAAAAAGGCCAGATTCAAAGCCTGCGCGCCGGTTCGGAGTTGGTGATTGCCACTCCCGGACGCCTGCAGGATCTGATGAACCGCAAGTTTGCCGACCTGCGCCACGTGAAGATTCTGGTGCTCGACGAAGCCGACCGCATGCTCGACATGGGATTCCTGCCCGCGATCCGGCGGATTCTGGCGGTACTCCCTACGAAGCGCCAGACTCTGTGCTACTCGGCCACCATGGAGCAGTCCGTTGCAGGCCTGGTCAACGAGTACATGCGCGATCCTGTGCGGGTTGCTCTCGGCTCCGTGCTGAAGCCCGCCGAGAGCGTTCAACTCAGCGCCTACGAAGTGCGGCCGGGCGAGAAGCTCGATGTTCTCCGCCAGTTGCTCTACGCAGAAAAAGGCCAGACCCTGATCTTCACGCGCACGAAGCGCGGCGCCGACAGGCTCGCCAAAGACTTGGTGCGCGATGGCTTCAACGCGGGCGTGATTCACGGCGATCGCTCGCAATCCCAGCGCAATGCGGCCCTGAATGGATTTCAGGAAGGCCGTTACCAGGTGCTGGTTGCCACGGATGTCGCGTCGCGCGGCCTGCACGTGGACGAAGTGGCCCACGTCATCAACTACGACCTGCCCAAGATGGCCGAGGATTTCATCCACCGCGTAGGCCGTACGGGCCGAGCAGGCCTGCAAGGGCAAGCTTCGAGCCTGGTAGCAGGAGCCGAGGTGATTGAACTTCGCCTGATCGAACGCACGCTCAAGCTAAAGATCGAACGCAGGCAGATTGACAACTCGGCACCCGGACGCCCCATGCGCGTTGTTCAAAACACGCTGGCCTCGCGTACCTTGACCGCTTTGCCGGGAGAGGTCTTCGCCTAGGCAAGTCAGCATTGTCATCCTGAGCGGCGCCCTTTGCCGCGAAAGACCTATGCAATCTTCAGGGAGTGCATAGCTCTTCGCCGCGAAGGGCCAAGCCGTAGTCTCGACGCGACGTCTCCGAAAGTAATGTGGAATATCGCATCGCCGCGGTCTATTCTGCCCACGTGGACCGCACGCCGCGCATCCATCGCGAACACACAAGACGCCGAGCAATCACCCTAGTTTTGGGTGGCCTGCTCGCTCTGGTCTCAGTGCTTGCGGAGAGCCCCAAGAAAGAACTGAAGCCCACCGAACGCCTCATCAGGCAATATCAAAAGCTCGTTGCGGAGGGAGCACTTCTAAACCCAGCAGGATGGAAAATGGCCTCGAAACTCTTCGTACGATCGGACCCGTATCCGGCAAACGGAGAGATTCAAGTTGTATCCACCGGGGGCCTTATCGGTGAGGACTGGGCGAACGCTGATCGAGCGCAGGTGGAGACGAAATGGAATGACGCCTTTGGGACCATTGATTCGGCCCTACGCTTCAAAGCTGCCTATGAAGGCGGAAGCATCGGAATGATTGAAACGTTTAACTTGGTTCATCCATGGAGCGGCCTTGAAAATGACCTCAAGTCGGGCGCATCCCCTGCAACGGGATGGAGGATCGAGGAGACACTGAAGACCCGTAGCGCGACCATCCCTGCGGCGATAAAGTACGTCGAGAGAATGCGTGACCACTCCACCGATCCAATAATCCGCAGGAATGCCGAGAGAACGATCCGCGTCTTGCAACATACGACTGTGAACTGCGCGTGCTAGCGAAAAACTTGCGTTCCCCACTCACCTACTCGTACCGCAGCGCCTCAATGGGATGCATCCGCGCCGCCTTCAGAGCAGGGAAGAACCCCGACACAATTCCCACCATCGAAAGAATCGTGAACGAGATAATCATCACGCCCATCGATGCGTGCAGGAAGATCGCGCCCTCATGGTCGGTGGTCTTGTAGAACTCGTCGTACAGCGGCATGGGTGGGATTACCCATGTCAGGAATTCCGCGAACGCCATCCCAATCAGCCCGCCGACAAACGTCAGCACCAGCGCTTCCAGCAGGAACTGCACCAGGATATGCCGTGGCCGCGCCCCGATCGCCTTGCGCAAGCCGATCTCTCGCGTGCGCTCCGTGACCGACACCAGCATGATGTTCATCACGCCGATTCCGCCCACCGCAAGCGTAACCACGCCGATCAGCCCTAACACCGCCTGCAGTCCATACGAGAACGCGTTGATCATGCTGCGGTCTTCGATCGTGTCCCACTCGGGCGTTGCCTTTTCGTCCTTGGGATCGAAGTGATGCCGGCGCGCGATCACTTCGCGTGCGGCCATCAGCGCCTTCTTGTTCTGCTCTGGAGCAATCGGCTGAATAATGATTTCGTCCGGGTCCCGCAGATTCTTCAAGTCGCGCATCAGGGCAAACGGAATGAAACCGTTCTCGTTGTCCGGGCCCTGATACATCGAGTCCTGAATCTTGTTGCGCATCGTGCCGACCACTTCAAAGTCGAGCCCGCCGATCTCCACGTGCTGGCCGACACCTGGCGCTCCTTGAAAAACCTTCTTCGCAGCTTGGTAACCCAGGATCACCACGCGCCGGTGGTCGGCGAAATCGGTCTCAGTGAAGTACCTTCCGTCGGCCAGGTCCAGTTTGCGCATCTGCCCGTAGGGCATGTCCACGCCGCGCACCATGATCGAGACGACGCGCGTCCCGATCTTGAATCCGAAATCGCGGTCGATCTCGCCGCTCACCGCCCGGATGATCGGCACTTCATCGCGGATCGCTTCTACATCCTCCAACTCATACTTCACCGCTTTGCCCGCGCGTTGACCGCCCGCCTGCATGCTCGTCTGCCCGGGCCACATGACGATGACGTTGTTCCCCATATTCAGAAAGGCGTGCAGCACGCACCCGCCCAGACCCTGTCCGTAAGCCAGCAGCAGCACCACCGAAACCAGACCCCAGCCAATGCCCAGCATGGTCAGCGCCGAGCGTGTGCGGTCTCGCATCAACGCCTGCCACCCCTGCGATATGAGCTCTTTCAGAAACATGGGTTGTCGACCTGCTGGCCACGGATCAACACGGATCGCCACGGATAGATCTGCAAGAAGCAAATCCGATTCCGTGCTTCGCCACTTGAAAATCTCGATTTTGTTTTATCCGTGTTCATCCGCGTAAATCCGTGGCCAATGAAGTTTCTTCCACCTACTCGACGTGAATATCCCCCGACCCGGTGCGCACCCGTACCAGTTGCCCGCCGCCGCGTACCTTGCCGTGGATGGATTTATGCGAATCGCCCACGCGTCCCTGCACGGTCATCTCGAGCGGGGCGCCGACGTCGATGGTGCCGGAACTGGTCGAAATATCCGCGTCAAACGCAGCGTTTCCGGGCAGCCGCACATGCACGTTGCCGGAGCCGCTACGAATCTCCCACGGCCCGCTCGGCGTGCCCTCGGCGGTGACATCGCCACTGCCGGTTTCGCCGCGGAAGCTGCCCCGCACGCCACGCGCGGTGACGCCGCCCGATCCGGTGTGCAGGTCGATGTCTCCCGGTCCGGTCTCTTCGATCTCAACATCACCGCTTCCCGTTCCACCCCTCACTGAACCGGATACCTGCCGCGCGCGCACGTCCCCCGACCCGGTCTGCAGCCGGATTTCGCCGGTTACATTCGTCAGCCGCACGTCGCCCGATCCCGTCTGCACCTCGGCATTCCCACGTGTGCCTTCGAGGGTCTGATCTCCCGACCCGCTCTTCGTGCGTACTGTCGTGTCCGCAGGCACAGTGATCTCGTAGTCGACCGAGATGTTGCGGTAGTCCACGTAATCGATGTGAATCCTGTTGCCTTCCTGATGAATCGGCGGATTCTGCTCGATCGCGTGTACATCATCCTCGCGCCGCCCGCCAAGCCAGCGGTCGCCGACGTAGATCTTGCCGTGAATTTGTACTGATCCGGAGGAACCAGCCCGCACCCTTACATCGCCAGAGTGTGTGAGTACTTCGAGATCAACCGGCCCGCTCACCGTCAGAGTACGGTCAAACGTGCCTTGAGGCGTGGAGGCAGATGCCGCCGCGGATGTAAACAGCACGACCAGCGCGATGGTCAGAAGTCCCAACGTTGACCCGCTGGACACAAAGGCTGAGGCGAGGACTTTCTTTTCTCTATTCATAGCGTAGCGACTCCACAGGTGTCATATCCGCGGCGCGCTGGGCGGGATACATGCCCGCGGTCACGGTGATCAACGAAAGCGTCAGAATCGAAACCAGAATCGAAATCGGAGAAACAATCGGGTGCGGAACAAAATCCGGCAGCGGCAGGGCTTCCACAGCAATGCACGTTCCCAATCCAAAGGCAAATCCCAACAGCCCGCTCACGATCGTCAGCATGGCCGACTCTGCAAAGAACTGCCGCAGGATGTCACGCTTGGTCGCGCCCATCGCTTTGCGCGTTCCAATCTCGCGCGTGCGCTCGGAAACCGAAACCAGCATGATGTTCATCACGCCGATTCCGCCCAGGCACAGCGTCACAATGGCTACGCAGCCGAAGAACAGAGTGACCACTCCAAAGATTTTCGCCAGTTGCTTGGCGCCGTCCATGGTGTCCCATATGAACAACGCGTCTTTATCGAGGGGATCGAAGTGCCGCACCCGGCCGATGGCCCGCCGCACCTGCAGCACCGCCGCTTCGTGTGTCTCCGGGTCGCCGACTTCGAACACGATGTCATCCAGATATCCGCGGGTGATGCCCGCGCCAGGTTTTTCCGGGGGAGGGAAGTCGCGCGAAACCGCTGCATACGGCGCGAACAGATAATCGTTGTCCGGCCCGCTGTAATTCGAATTCTGTTTCTTCTCCGCCAGAACTCCGACCACGGAATAAGGAACGCTTTTCACCAGTACCGTTGCGCCGATTGCCGGCTGTCCGGGAAACAGTTGCCGGTAAGCCTTCGATCCCAGCACCAGCACGCGCCGCCCTTCGCGCTCATCATCGTCGGTAATCAGCCGTCCCTCTGAAACTTTCAGCGAGCGGAAATCCTGGTACGACGGCCACATTCCCACCACACCCCGGTTCGCCAGGTTGTACTGGCTGACTTCCGGAATCGTTCGGCGCAGCTCGGGACTCACGTTCTTGATGAGGTAGCATTCGTCGCGAATCAGTTCCGCGTCGTCGACGTTGAGCCGGATCTCCCGCCCGGCAGCCCGTCCGCCCACCTGTGTGCTTGTGCGTCCACCCCACACGATGACCAGATCCTTGCCCAGCGTCTCCATGTGCTTCTTCTGATCGACCACGAAGCCGCGGCCCAGGCCGACCAGGATAATCACCGACGCGATCCCCCACACCAGCCCAAACATGGTGAGGAACGTCCGCATCTTATGAGCCCGAAAGGTGGCCAGGGCTTGCCGGAGAATCTCAGAGAGAGTCATGGAACCGGACCTCAGACATCGGACCTCAGACGTCGGACCTCAGATTTCAGGAATCGTTCCTACGCAACTCAGACCTCGGAATGCCTGGCTGGCTGGCCGAAGTCCGAGGTCTGAGGTCTGAGGTCTGACGCCGAGTTACTGCAGTACGACCTGATCGCCTTCTTTCAGCCCGCTCAGCACTTCGGTCTTCGCGCCGTTCGAGATTCCGATATTGACGGCCACTTTATCCTTGCCGTCCTTGCCCTTCGGATTGGGAATCTCCACCGACGCCTTCTTGTCCTTGTCGTACAGGATCGCGCCTTCGGGGATCTGCAGCACGGCCGGGTGTTCTTCCAGGATGATTTCCGCGTTGGCGGTCATCTCGGCTTTCAGTTCGCCGCCCGGATTCTGGATCGACACGCGCACTTCAAACGTGGTGACGTTGTCCTTCTCCACGCCCATCGGAGAAATCTTGGTCACCTTGCCATCGAAGGTCTTGTCCTTGAACGATTCGACCTTGATGCGCGCCCGCTGTCCAAGATAAACCTTGCCGATGTCGCTCTCGTCGACCTTGCCCTTCACGTAGACTTCGCTGGTATCGCCCAGCGTCATCACGAGAGTGGCCGACGATCCCAACACCAGGATCGAGCTGACGGCGTCGCCCATCTGCACATCGCGCGACAGCACGATGCCATCGATCGGCGAAATGATATCGGTATAGCTGAGCTGCTCTTCCAGCTGCTTCAGATTCGCCTGGTCCTGCGCAACATTGGCCTGCGACTGAGCGATCTTCGCCTTCAGCACGGTGACTTGCGCTTTCGAGACGTTCTGCTTGTTCAGCGACATCTCGTAATTCTTCTGCGCATCGTCGAGTGCGGACGCCGATACGACGCCGTCCTTCGCCATGCCGACCGCACGGTCATAGGCGCGCTTCAGCAGCGGCACATCCGGACCTTCTGCGTCGACCTTGGCGCGCTCGAAATCCGCCTGCGAACTCTTCAGGTTCGCCTCAGCCGCTTCCAGGGCTGCGCGTGACTGCTCCACCTGCGCCTCGATTTCGATCTTGTCGAGTTGCGCCAGAAGCTGCCCCTTCTTTACGCGGTCTCCGTAGTCGACCATCAGCTTTTTCACGATGCCGCTGGCCTTCGACTTCACTTCGACCTTCGTGATGGGCGTAACCTTGCCGGTAGCGACTACGCTCTTGGCCAGGTCTCCCCTTTCCACTTTGGCGAGTTTCGAAGGATCAATCTTGGTGCCGCCGCTCTTCGCCACGATCACGCCCACCGCGATCAACAGGACAATCACCGCAACGACGGTCCCCCAAATAATCAGTTTGCGACGTTTCTTCTTGCCATTAGTTCCGTTACCGTTCACAACGCCTCCTCGATAAATCGCCAGTTGAAGATTGGGAGCCATTTTGCCGCCCTGTTGACTAGTACGCGGCCACTGGTGCTTTTGTTCCTAAGAATTTACGTCTGCGATGCGAAAAGAGATCGGGCCGTTGCCCAAACTCCCTATGCCCGTTAGACCCATTGCGACTAAAAAGGATAGCTGATCCCGCCCAGGAATTTTGTGACCACAAACACTGAGAACCGGGAACTGGGACTGAGAACGGAGGCCCCCAACTGCTTCCAAATGTTAAAATTACAGTTCCATGCTCGCCTATGTGCTGCTCCGGGTCTTTCTGATCCTTCTCCTGGTCGCAGCCAATGCGTTCTTTGCTGCCGCCGAATTTGCCCTGGTCAGCGTCCGCGATACCCGCATCCAGCAACTGATCCTGGCCGGACGTATCGGAGCCCGCATCGTCCAGCGCCTGCATCAGCACCTTGACGAGGTCGTCAACGGCGTCCAACTCGGCATTACCATGGTGAGCCTTACGCTCGGCTGGATCGGCGAGCCCATGGTCGCGAGCCTGGTCGGCAGCCTGCCTATCGTGCAGCGCCTGCCCCACGTAGCCATCTACGCCCACACCATCGCCATCGCCATCGCCTTCAGCCTGATCACCTACATGCACGTGATCCTCGGGGAACTCGTGCCCAAGACCCTCGCTCTGCAGCGCGCCGAGCAGATCGCCCTCGCAGTCGCCGCGCCGATGGAGGCTTTCCTAACCCTGACTCGCCCGCTACTCTTTTTCATGCGCCGCTCCGGTGGCTTGGTCTTAAGACTCTTCGGAGCGCAGCCCGCCCGCCGCGGTGGAGCCGTCCACTCGCCCGACGAACTCAAACTGATCGTGACCGCGAGCCGCCAGTTCGGACAGATCCCCGAATTTCAGGAAGAGATGATCCACAGCGCAATCGAACTCGACAGCATCACCGTGCGCGAGGTCATGGTCGCGCGTCCCGACATTTTTTCTCTTCCCTCCGACCTTTTTCTCGACGACGCCCTGGCACGCGTTGTGGAAGGACAGCACTCCCGCATCCCGGTCTACGATCCGCAACGCGGCCCCGAGCACATCGTCGGCGTGCTCTACTACAAAGACCTCATGCGCTGGATGCGTCTCCGCCTCAGCAACCTGGGCCAGTCCACCGCGACAAGAATCTCCCGCATGCAAATCGGCCAGATCATGCACGACGTCGTGGTTGTCCCGGAGACGAAGGTTCTCGCCGAATTGCTCGCGGAATTCAAAGAACGCCGCCGCCATCTCGCCGTCGTGGTTGACGAATTCGGCTCAACCGCCGGCGTCATCACGGTCGAAGATATCCTCGAGCAACTGGTGGGCAACATCGAAGACGAATTCGACGTCTCGCCCAGCGAGCCTGCGTTGGAAGACGAATCAGTAATGGTGCTCGAAGGCTCGGTGAATATCCGCGACCTTGAAGCCGAATACGGCCTGACCCTGCCGCGCGACGCGGGATTCGAAACGCTGGCCGGATTCATTCTCGCCCGCCTGCAGCGCATCCCCAACCAGCGCGAATCCTTCGAATTCGAAGGCCGCCGGTATACGGTGGAAGAGCTGGAAGGCCACCGCATTGCTAGGGTGAGAATAGAAAAGACCGCAAAGGTAGAAGGCGAAGCCGAAGCCGCCAAGCAAGGCGGAGATTAAGCAAGGCAGACTGAAAGCTGAGAGCTAAGAGCTAAGAGCTAAGAGCTAAGAGCTAAACCTGAAACCCCTCCTCCAACGCGTCCTCTACACCCTTCCAGTCATCTGGCTGGTCGTGTCGCTAGTCTTCCTTATGATCCATTTAGTCCCCGGAGATCCCATCCAGCAAATGCTCGGCGAAGGCGCGCCACCCTCCGACATCGCCGCTACCCGCCACGCCTTTGGCCTCGACGCCCCGCTCGGCGAGCAATATCTCCGCTACTGGAAAGGCGTTCTCCACGGCGACCTCGGACGCTCCATCCGCTACAACCAGACCGTCACCAAACTTCTGACGCAGCGCTATCCCTACACGCTACGCCTCACGCTGGCCAGCCTCTTCGTCGCGATTCTCCTCTCTATCCCCGCGGGAGTCCGCTCCGCCCGCCGTCGCAATCGCTGGGACGATCGCCTGCTCTCCGTCGTCAGCCTCTTCGGCCTCTCGTTCCCCAACTTCGCGCTCGGTCCGATTCTCATCCTGCTGTTCGCCGTGAAACTCGGATGGCTCCCCGTCTCCGGCGCCGGATCATTCGCCAACCTTGTGCTCCCCGCCATCACCATGGGAGGCGCGCTCGCCGCCATCCTTACCCGCATGGTCCGCACGAGCATGCTCGAAGAACTCAGCCAGGACTACATCCGCACCGCCCGCGCCAAAGGCCTGCCCGAGCGCGCGGTCGTCTACCGCCACGCCCTGCGCAACGCCATGATCCCCGTGCTTACGGTGCTGGGGCTGCAATTCGGCGCGCTGCTGGCCGGCGCCATCGTCACCGAAACCATCTTCGCCTGGCCCGGCATCGGCCGCCTGACAATCCAGGCCATCTCCAACCGCGACTACTATCTGGTGCAGGGATGCATTCTCGCCATCGGCCTAACGTATGTGGCGGTGAATTTCCTGACCGATGTGCTGTATTCGGTGGCGAACCCGAGGATCAGGCAGTAAAGATGGACGCCGGGTGCCCCATCCTTCGCGTTCTTTGCGAAGGGTGGGTGCGATGCTGCCTGCAGTGAGAAGATTGACTCCCTATCTAAGTAGACGTACAGTATATGTACATAGGCTGTCTGTTGTACGTACAGAGAGAATTACATCATGCCTGCAACAGCTGCAAAGAAGAAACGTACCGAGCGGTTCAACGTTCGACTCAGCGAACGCGAAGCCAGTCTCATCCGTCTCGGCGCCGAACAGCGAGGAGTGAACATCACCAACTTCATCCTGGAAAGTGCCTGCGTTCGAGCCGAACAGGAACTCGCAGAGGCCCGCCATTTCCAGCTTAGTGCTCGAGACTGGCAACGGTTCAGCGAAGCCCTCGACCGGCCAGCCAAGGTGAAGCCCCGGCTCAAGAAGCTCTTTGCTGAATCCACTCTCCTCGATCAGCGCTGATGCGGGAACAAGCGCCGCTATCGAAAGTCGAATCAATCTCGCACTCCCACGACGTAAGCCGGTTCGATTCTGGAACGCACGAGTCTCTCAACGACTGGTTGAAGCGTTTCGCCCTTCTAAACCAGAAGAATGAATCGGCGCGAACCTACGTCGTCCACCGCAACCGTTCGGTAGTTGGCTACTACTCGATCTCCGCCGGTAGCGTTTCGCTCGAGGAAGCCCCTGCGCGGATCGCCAAGGGCCTGGCGCGACATCCCATCCCAGTCATCCTGCCGGCCAGGCTTGCGGTTGATAAGGACGAGAAGGGCACTGGCCTCGGGAAGGCGCTCCTGAAGGACGCGCTCAGACGAATCGCACAGGCCGCCGATATTGTAGGAGCCCGTGCCGTCCTCGTTCACGCCATCGACAATCAGGCGAAGAAGTTCTACGAACACTTTGATTTCGAGCCTTCGCCCGTGCACGAATTGCAGCTGATGCTCTTGATGAAGGACCTTCGCAACGCGCTCGAAGATCAGTGACATGGGCCGTGCGAGACCACCATAGTACCTTTACCTTGTAACTTGAATGCACAGGGCTCCGCGGGGAACGTAAAATACGTTGGAACGCCGCAGCAGTACTTTCTAATCATGTCTGCCACCGCCATCTCGCTCCGCCGTCAGATTGCCGGAAACGCCCGCCACAATCCCTTGGCCGCGATCGGTGTCGTGCTGGTCATCTTGTTCGTAATGTTCGCGCTTTTCGCTCCCTGGATCGCTCCGCAAGACCCCGCGGCCATCAACTTGCCCCTGCGTCTTGACTCAGCTTCCCACGCGCACTGGTTCGGCACCGATGAACTCGGCCGCGACATCCTGTCGCGTGTCATCTATGGCGCGCGCATCTCGATGCTGGTCGGCAGTTGCGTCGTGCTCACATCGCTCTCCCTCGGACTCATCATCGGCTCCATCGCCGGATACTACGGGGGAGCCATCGACCGCTTCGTCAACGTCGTTTTGATGAATGCGTTTCTCTCCTTCCCCGGAATTCTCATTGCCATCGCTTTCGTCGCCTTCCGCGGCCCGGGCATCTTCAATCTTGTGATCGCGCTTTCCCTCGGCGGATGGGTCGGTTACGCGCGCCTGGTGCGCGGACAGGTTCTTGCCGCCCGCGAACGCGAGTTCGTCGAAGCCGCCCGCGCTCTCGGCGCCAGCGATCTGCGCATCATCGTCCGCCATATCCTGCCCAACATTATTCAGCCCGTGATCGTGCAGGCTGCGATCGGTATGGCCGGAGCGATTCTCGCCGAAGCCACCATGAGCTTCCTCGGTCTCGGCGTTCCTCCGCCGACTGCGAGTTGGGGAGCCATGCTCAACGACGGCCGCGCGCATCTGTTTGACGCTCCGCACCTCGTGCTCTTTCCCGCGCTCGCCGTCATGCTGGCGGTTCTCAGCTTCAACTTCATCGGGGATGCCCTGCGCGACTATCTGGACCCGCGATCGAGGATCGAAGCGGGACTGTGAACAATTCTCTCCGCTTGTCTGTATACCCGCACCAGCCGTGGCTTTCGGCGCATAAGTCCTTGCAGATCGACAAGATAAAAACGCGCGAAACATTTCTTGACACTCCGTGTTTCTTCTCTCGTGGCCACAATGCACGTGAGAATTACGAATATCACCCCAACGGAGAGAAAACTATGAACAGCACGATCAAGATTACGTTTCTGAGTGCGGCGCTCGCGATTCTCGCGCTGCCAGTTGTGGCACAAAGTACGACCCCATCCACCCCGGTGAACGGCGAGTCCATTCAGGATCGCAAAGAGAACCAGCAGGACCGCATCGGCAACGGCGTAAAGAGCGGTGCTTTGACCGCGGGCGAAACCACCAACCTGGAAAAGAAAGAAGCGGCCGTCAACCAGGAAGAGCGCGACATGCGCAAGCTGGATAACGGCAAGCTGACTAACACTGACAAGCAGACCCTGAACCAGCAGCAGAACCAGCTTTCCAAACAGATCTACAAAGACAAGCATAATTCCGCCGTGCAGAACACCGCTCCCAAGAGTGAAGTCGGCAAGCGTGCGGAGAACCAGCAGGACCGCATCGCGCAGGGCGTCAAGAGCGGACAACTGACCGCCGGTGAGGCGTCGCACCTGGAGAAGAACGAAACGAAGATCAACCAGGAAGTCCGCAGCGACCGCGCCGCCAACGGTGGCAAGCTGACCTCGCAAGAAAAGGCCCAGGTCAACCGCCAGCAGAATCGCCAGTCGCGCCAGATCTATCGTGACAAGCACAACGGCCGCAAGCAGTAAGCGAGTTTTGTTCGATCAGCAAGCGCTACGCCCCCGGGGCCACCCGGGGGTATTTTTCTTGCAGCGATGAGCGATGAGCGCTGAGCCACAGGCAGGCCATCCATCCCTTTCGAGCTGATAGCTTCTTCTCTCCCCGGTATCTCATTGATTTCGCAGGAGCATACATTTCTTGACAAACATCGCAAATTGCAATATAAATATCTCGATTTGGAATATTGGTATGGCTATGAGGCTGGGCGAGAAAATCCGGTACCTGCGCGAGGTAGAAGGATCGCTGCGCGGTCTGGGCCGTCCCATGACGCAGCTCGAACTGGTGCACGCCATGCGCGACGAGTTGGGCAACGGCAGGCACGGCAAAGGCAAGACCATCAGCCAGTCGTATCTCTCGCAGATCGAAAACGGGGCGCGCCCGCACATGACGCAGTCCTCGCGGGCGCTGCTGGCGAAGTTCTTCAAGGTGCATCCGGGATTCCTGGTGGACGATCCCGAGGGCTACCACGCCGAGTTGACGTCTGACTTGCGCACCACCGAAGGCCAGCTCGATGTATGGCTGCTGCAGGGGTCGGAGCGGTTCGCCAGCGACCCGGAGGTCAGCCAGGTGCTGATCAAGGCAGCGCGCGAGAAAGACACGC
This sequence comes from Candidatus Dormiibacterota bacterium, assembly GCA_035632675.1. Taxonomy (GTDB): domain Bacteria; phylum Acidobacteriota; class Terriglobia; order Terriglobales; family Acidobacteriaceae; genus Sulfotelmatobacter. Next base: position 11,619 of record DASQGJ010000024.1, on the reverse strand, counting down.
GCCGTTGTTTTCTGCTCCTGGGGGCGATTCTCGACACGCCGGGGCTGGCCGACCGCCTGCTCGAGGCGCTGCGGCCGGAACTGGCCGCGGGCAGTCCTCGCCGCGCGTCGGGTGGGGAAGGGAGGCGAATCCGATGACCTGGTCAGATTTTTACTTGATTTGTTTCGCAGTCGGTTTTTGCTTCAGCTTCTTTTCGTTTGTATTTGGCGGATCGCGTTTCGGCCGGCTGCATTTGCCCCATTTCCATGGGCACGGCGTGGGGCACTTGCCCGCTGCACACATGCCAGCCGCGCACACTCCGGTAGCGCATGGTCCCGCAGCGACCGGCCATGCGCCGGCCGGTGCGTCGCATGGGGCGGGATCACATCATGCGGCACGGGGCTCGAGCATTTCGCCTTTTAATCCGCCGGTGATTGCCGCATTCCTGGCGTGGTTTGGCGGTACAGGTTATTTGCTGACTCGCTTTTCCGCGCTTTGGGTCGGGATTGGACTGCTCGCATCAGTCGTGAGCGGTCTGGTTGGCGGGGGAATCATCTTCTTCTTTCTCGCCAAGGTTCTGATCTCGGATCAGGAGTTTCTCGATCCCGCGGACTTCGAAATGGTCGGCGTGCTGGGTAAGCTCGCGGTGCCGATTCGTGAAGGGGGAACGGGCGAACTGATTTATTCGCAGATGGGGACGCGCCGGGTGTGCGGCGCGCGCAGCGAGGGCGGCGTCGCGATTCCGAAAGGCACCGAGGTTGTCGTCACGCGCTACGAGAAGGGAATTGCTTACGTGCGGTTGTGGGAAGAAATGGCCAACGAGTAATCGGGGCAGGATCGGATTATGGCAACGAACGTACTACAAGGCGATGTACTGGCGGAAGAGACGCACTCGGGGCGGCTTTGGAGTTTGCTTATTCTTCCAGCGTTAATCGGGCCGGCCGTCTCGGTCTTCGTTTATCCGACGGGGCCAGCGCGTTTCGCTCTCGTGTTTGTGGCCGTGATCGGAGGCGGGGCGCTGGCGCTGGTGCTGAGCGGGTTTCAATATCGCTTCCTGCGGCACGCGGTTGAAGTGCGGACCTTGGGATTCATCCTGCGCACGATTCCGAAGCAGCAGATCGTGAGTTATTCGATCGAGGCCTGGGGACTGCCGCGCGGCTATGGCATTCGCGGCATCGGCAGTACCCGCGCCTATGTGTGGGGCAACAAGGTGGTCCATATCAAGACCACCAATGGCGAGGTTTACCTGGGCCATAGCGATCCGGGAAAAATCATCCACGATCTGGATCAGGTGACCGGCTTCGTATCGCGCGGATAGTGCGCTGTCGGTAGCACGCTTGCTGAACGGGGTATCGAGGATTCTATGAATCGCAGCTGGCGCAAGGCGGTGATTGGGCTGATGTGGCTGGCACTGGTGAGTACGGCGCTGAACTACTGGCGTGCCTGGGATCAACTGCCGGCGCGGATGGCGGTTCACTTCGACGCCAACTGGCAGCCGAACGGTTACACGTCGCGCGAGGGTGCCGTGATGTTGGGGCTTGGAATCATGGCCGTGATGCTGCTTCTGTTCACCCTTGCAGGATTCATTGCGCACGCCATGAAGCCGAGCGCGTTCTGGCCGATCCTGCTGGTTTCTTATGTGGTGCTGGGTTTCTGTTGGTACGGGAACTATTCGATCGTGAAGTTCAACCTCAATCTGGTCGCGCCGCATCCGCCGCCGCTGAACCTAACGGTTCCCTAGTGACGGGCCAGGCGAAACAAAGTTCTTAACCGCATTCGTAACAGGAGGCGTTATGCCCGAGATGTCCCACTTAGTCGTGATTTGGATCTTTGTTGGGCTGGGGGTGATGGTCATTCTGTTCCTCATCAGCGGAATGGCCAGGCTCTATCGCAAGGCAGGTCCGCACGAGGCACTCATCGTGTACGGACTCGGCGGCACGCGCATCGTAAAGGGACACGGGTCGGTGGTGTTGCCCATGGTGCAGGTTTGCCGCGGCCTTTCCCTCGAACTGATGTCGTTCGACGTGGCGCCACAGCAGGATCTCTACACCAAGCAGGGCGTGGCCGTCACGGTGGAAGCCGTGGCGCAAATCAAGGTGAAATCCGACGACGAGTCGATTCGCACCGCGGCCGAACAGTTCCTCACCAAAACCGATCAGGAGCGGGAAGGCCTGATCCGCCTGGTGATGGAAGGCCACCTGCGCGGCATCATCGGCCAGCTCACGGTCGAGGAAATCGTCAAGCAGCCGGAGATGGTTTCCGACCGCATGCGCTCCACCTGCGCCGACGACATGAACAAGATGGGCCTGGAAGTCATCTCGTTCACCATCAAAGAAGTCCGCGACAAGAACGAATACATCACCAACATGGGACGCCCCGACGTCGCCCGAATCAAGCGCGACGCCGACGTGGCCGCCGCCGAAGCCGACCGCGATACAGCCATCAAGCGTGCCCTGGCGCAGCGGGAATCCGCCGTAGCCAAGGCGCAAGCCGATCAGGAGCGCGTTTTGGCCGAGACCCTGTCTTTGGCGAAGCAAGCCGAGGCGCAGCGCGATCTCGAGGTGAAGAAGGCGCAGTTCCTCGAAGTCACCAAGCGCCAGCAGGCCCAGGCCGATAAGGCGTACGACATCCAGACCAACATCATGCAGCAGCAGGTCATCGCGGAGCAGGTGAAGGTGCAGCAGATCGAGAAAGAGCAGCAGGTCAAGGTGCAGGAGGCCGAGATCAACCGCCGCGAGAAGGAATTGATTGCGACCGTGCTGAAAGGCGCCGAGATCGAGCGTCAGCGGATTGAGACCCTGGCGAACGCAGAAAAGTCGCGCCTGATGGCGGAAGCCGAAGGTCACGCTTCGTCGATTCGTCAGCAGGGCGAAGCCGAAGCCGAGATCATATTCAAGAAAGGCGAGGCCGAAGCCAAGGCCATGAACGTGAAAGCCGAGGCTTTCCAGGAGTACAACCAGGCCGCTGTGATCGACCGGCTGTTCGCCAGCATGCCGGAAGTGGTGAGAGCGCTGGCCAGTCCGCTGGCCAACGTCGACAAGATCACCATCGTCTCGACCGGCAACGGCGATGCGTCGGGGATGAACAAAATCACCGGCGACATCACCAAAATGGCGGCGCAGGTGCCGGCGCTGTTCGAGACTCTGTCCGGCATGCCTTTGGCAGAGTTGCTGGGCAAGGTCCGGCAGATCGGCGACAAAGCCCCGAAGCCGGCCGATAAGCCGAAGAACTAGCGAGGGGCCGGGGAATCTCCGGGGGATGCTCATGTGTGGGGACGGGCGCTTTCGCCCGCCCCGCCGAGCGCAGCGAGCCGGAAGTTGCGGAGTGAGTTATGAACAGCAAACCAAAGTACGCGGGATTAGGCATTGCGCTGGGGGCCGCGCTGGGCGCGGTCGCCGGAGTTCTGGCCGGGCACATGGGCGTGTGGCTCGCCATCGGGGTCGCGATCGGAGTCGTGATCGGGGCCTCCGCACGGCGCAGGCCTGTGGATTGTCCCGAGTGCGCGACCATGCACCGCACGCATGAAATGAGGAGGCAGGTATGACGATCCAGAAGCAAGTCGGAGCCGCGATTGCGGTGGGTACCGCCATCGGAGCAGCCACCGGCATACTCCTTGGCTTTCTACACACGACTCCCGCGGTGGGGGCGGCAATTATCGGAATTGTAATCGGTACTGGGGTAGCGCGAGGAGCATTCTCAACCACGCGGAACACAACCAAGCGAAACTAGGCTTGCAACCGAGGGTTGTGAGCTAAGCCAAGAGCTGAAGGGAGTTCACCATGGCACTACTAGAGCGAGTCGCAACGTTAGTTCGGGCAAACCTCAACGACCTGATCGACAAGGCCGAGGATCCGGAAAAGATGATCAAGCAGGTAATTCTCGACATGCAGAACCAGCTTCTGCAGGTCAAAACGCAGGTCGCGATTGCAATCGCCGACCAGCACCTGCTCGAAAAGAAGCATCAAGAGAATGCCGACAAAGTCAGCGAGTGGATGCGCAAGGCCGAACTGGCCGTCGACAAGAAGGAAGATGATCTGGCTCGCGCCTCACTGCTGCGCGTGGAGAGCTATCGCGAACTGAGCGAGAACTTCACCCAGCAGGTCGCCGACCAGAAGGCTCAGGTGGAGAACCTGAAGACCGCGCTGCGCCAACTGGAGCAGAAACTCGCGGAAGCAACCGCCAAAGCCGATGTCCTGGTGGCGCAGCAGCGCCGCGCTCGTGCCGTGGGCAAAGCCAGCGACGCGCGCATGGCTTCCGGCGACGGCTCGAAGGCCGCCGCCTTCGATCGCATGAAGCGCAAAGTGGCGCATTCGGAAGCGATGAGCCAGGCCAAGTCTGAGATCGCTGCCGACAATATTGAAGACCGTCTGGCCGCGCTCGAGAAGCAGGATCGCATCGAGCAGTTGTTGGCGGAGTTGAAAACGAAACGGGGCGCGTAGTGCCGTGGGCACGGGCGTCCCGCGACTAGTCCGATGGCGGACCGTTGCTCGCGTGCCACCGGCCTTCTTGGGAGGCAGTATGATTCGCAGTAGGAACAGTCTGTCTACCGCAGCAGGTTTGTTGATGCTGGCGGTAGGCATTGGGTTGAGACACTGGCTGCATGGCGGCTTTGCAGACCTCACCAGTGGTTTTCTGTTGGGCGTGTCCATCGCCCTGCTGATCCTGGGCTTGGCGCGGCCGTCACGCGGCCGCGCTGATTGAAGGGCAGGGCTTCGCTGTGGAAGAGAATTGAAACGGAGAACGCGCCTTTCCTGTCGATCCGGAAATCCGTTGTTCCTCTGTAACTTACAGCGCGCCCGAAACCTTTGCGCCAGCTTCGGGTTCTTGCTCTGAAGACGAGGCCTGGTCGCATTCTGGCATCCCTCGAAGTGATGCTCGCATGCTCGAGTATGCCGCTTCCGGATCCTGCAGAAATGCAGAGGAGTATCCCCCATGAAGAAAACTGTCGCAGTAGTGCTATTGGGCTTAACCCTGATCTTCTCCGGCTGTGGGTCGAATTCACATCCAACCGGCAATATCAACGGCATGTGGTCCGCAACGCTGGCGAACTCGACGCTGGCAAACGATTTCGCTTTCACGACGAACCTGACCGTGAATGCCGATAGCTCGCTGGGCACCGCCGGCTTCAGCCTTACGATGAACAACACTCCATGCACATTCCCCACCAGCACGGAGAGCGGCTCATTCATCGTCACTGGGAATTTCAACGGCCAGGTCACGGGGAAGTTTCACTACGTCATCATGTCCACGGGCGTGGAGGTCAATATGCTGACACTCGACGGCACGGCCAGTGGCGGCCAGATCACCGGTACGTGGACCGTCACGGGGGCGACTGCGAATTGCACAGGCTTCGGAACCTTCACCATGAACCCGGTCTTGGTGCCGGGGAAGTGATGGGTGGCGGAGAGATCGTCCAAGGAATTGGGGCCCTGCCCGCACCGGAACTGCAGGCAGAGAGTTGCTGACATCCATTGACGACCCTGCCCGCATCTCTCTATTCTCGTAGTGACTCTATTTCAAGGACGGTCCATGAAGAAGTTCGCCCTTATAGCCCTGCTGGCCCTCGAATTTGCGGTTTGCGGCTGCGGGAACAGCACAACCCCGACGACCACGAGCACCCAGGCTACGGGAAATTGGGAAGCCCAGATGACTGGCGGCACCGAACAAGCCAGCCTGCTGAATTTTGTCACCGCGTTTAACGTCACCAACAGCGGGCCTCTGAGCGTCACCGGTTTTGGCTTCTTCAATTCCGGATCATGCTTCGCCACGGGTACCAATGCCGCGACGGTCTCCGGAAATGCCACGTTCACTACCAGTTCGACGAACTCGGTTACGGGAACTTTGACCATGACCGTAACCTCGACCACGAACGGCAGCGTCTTGACGCTAGGCACGCCGAATCCCGCAACTCTGACCGGCACGTCGAATGGAACGACGACCACCACTGGCACGCTCAGCAACGGAGTGGTCGTTGGCAATTGGTCGCTGCAGCCTGGATCAGGCGCCAACGGCTGCAATGCGGGCGGTGGAACCTTTGTGATGTGCCAGGACAAGGCAACCTGCAGCACCACGGGGGCCGCGGCCGCGGCTGAAAGAATTCTGAAGTAACCCCCGCCCTTCCTTCTTCTTGGCCCGCTGCTATACATTGGGAGCCATGAAGCGCTCGCTCCATGCGATTGCCGAGGCTCTACAAGCCCGCCTCATTGGCGATGGCCAGCACGAAGTCAGCGGCGTCGCCAGCATCGAATCGGCGTCCCCGCACGATCTTGTTTTCGTCGACGATGAAAAGCATCTGGCCAGCGCTCTGCATTCTCGAGCCGGCGCGGTGATTGCCGGTGAGTTTGCCGCCACGTACACATGCGACCGGCCATTGCTCATCAGCGACCATCCCAAGCTGGCATTTTCCCGGGCGGCACGCATGTTGCGGGAAGGACCGTCGCCCGAAACCACAGTTCCGGGAAGCGTCCACGCTACGGCGGTGGTTCATCCCTCCGCCGTGGTCGGAGCGGGTGTCTGCGTGGAGGCGCGGGTCGTAGTAGGAGAAGCGGTTCACATCGGTGAAGGAACCCGTCTGGGTGCCGGATGTGTAATCGGAACGGGCGTGAGCGTCGGGCGCGGTTGTGAGATCTATCCGAACGTGACGATTTATCCTGGCACGACGGTCGCAGATCGCGTGATCATCCACGCCGGCGCCGTGTTGGGAAGCGACGGTTTCGGTTACGTGCGCGACCGAAAAACCGGCCGCTACGAAAAATTTCCGCAGGTGGGGCGGTTGGTGGTCGAAGATGACGTCGAGATCGGAGCGAATGCCACAGTCGATCGTGGCGCGCTCGACGAAACCCGCATCCGCCGCGGAGCCAAGATCGACAATCTCGTGCACGTCGGCCACAACTGCCAGATTGGCGAAGACGTCGTGATTGCGGCGCAGGCCGGCCTTTCGGGAAGCATCGTCATCGAGAACGGCGCAGTGCTCGGCGGCCAGGTCGGCATCGGAGAGCACGCCCGCATCGGCGAAGGAGTCATGCTCGGCGGCCAGGGCGGGGTCCTGCCCAACAAGGTTCTGCGGGGCAAAGGTGTGGCCTTCTGGGGAACTCCGGCGCAACCGCTGCGCGAGTATCTGAAGCAACTGGCGACTCTGGCGCGCCTGGCAAAGAAGGACTAGTCGTGGCTCTCATCGTCATTGGCGGTCATTCGCGCAGCGTAGGGAAGACCAGTGTCGTCGCGGGCCTGATCTCGGCACTGCCCGAATTCGAATGGACCGCGGTCAAGATCACGCAATACGGCCACGGCATCTGCTCAGCCAACGGCGAAGTCTGCGACTGCGCCACCGGTGATCACTCGTGGGCCATCTCTGAAGAGCGCGACAGGTCGGGCGAGTCCGACACATCGCGCTTCTTGCTAGCAGGCGCGTCTAGAGTTTTCTGGGTGCGCACCGAACAAGGGCGCTTAGCGGAGGCCATGCCGACCCTGCGCCAGCGCATGGAAGGCGCAAGCAACGTGATCATCGAATCCAACAGCGTGATGAAGTTCCTGCGTCCCGACCTATACCTGACGGTTCTCGATCCAGCGACCTCAGATTTCAAGACGACTGCTCGCGAATTCCTTGACCGCGCCGACGCCGTAATCCTGCACGAAGGCAACGGCGGCTCTGCATGGCAGTCCGTGTCGTTGAAGCCGGTAGCGGCCCAACCGGCATTCCGCATCACGCCACCAAACTATGTAACGCCGCAACTCGTGGAATTTATCCGAGCGAAGCTTGCCGCAGACGTTGCGGGCCATCCATAGGCCCAACACCTGTCATCCTGAGGCACGCGCTCTTTGCGGGCCGAAGGACCTATGTAATTCTGCCGGCAGCACCGACGCTGCCAACGATTGCACAGGTCCTTCGCTTTGCTCAGGATGACAGAGACGATGAAACTGTAAACGGAAACTGACAACTGAGAACTGACCACCGCCTCTTTGCTATCCTTCCCCGTGCGGCAAATTCACTTCAGCGCCTGGCTCCTGATGTTGCTGTCGGCCCTATTGCAGGTTCTCATCTTCCCGCTTCCCGGCGTCTACGTCCTTTCCTGGTTCGCGCTGACTCCACTCCTCATCGCGCTGCTCCGCGCGCGTCCGGCGGGAGAACTCGAAGTCTCGTCCGGCGTCCGCCTGCAAGCGGCCACGCCCTGGCAGGGATTTCTGCTCGGCTACCTCTGCGGCATCCTGTGGTACGCCGGCACCTGCTACTGGATTTACGACACGATGCGCCAGTTCGGCGGGTTGAATCCGCCCATGGCGGTGCTCGTTCTGTTTCTTTTCTGCTGCTACCTCGGCTTGTACCACGGTCTCTTCGGCTTCCTCGTCAGCCTGCTGGCGCGGCCGCGCGACGACCGCCGGGCTCTGGTTTTGGCCCCAGCTGTTTGGGTCGCAGTGGAATTGGCTCGCACCCGCATCACCGGGTTTCCCTGGAACCTGCTGGGCGTCGCGCAAGTGGACAACGCCGCACTCTGCCGCATCGCCGGATGGACCGGAGTCTACGGGATCTCTTTTGAAATCGTGCTGGTCAACGTCGCCCTGGCCGCCGCATTTCTCGTGCCGCGTCCCAAGCGCGGCGCGATGCTTGCCGCCGCCCTAGCCGCCGCCGCCGTGCTCCAGGCCGGCCGATTGATCGAAGCTCCTCCGGCGAAGGCCGATCACGTCGCCGTACTGGTGCAGCAGAACATTCCAGTTGTTGCCGACTGGACTCCCGCCTATTTCCACGAGACGCTCAGCGATTTGGTGAACCTCTCAGTCAAGCCCACGAGCACCGCGGCAGCCCAGCCAGGGCTGATCGTGTGGCCGGAGTCCCCTGCGCCCTTCTTCACGAATGATGCTCGTTTTCGCGACACCCTAAGCCAGATGGCGCGCGAAACAAATGCCTGGATCATTACCGGCGCGATTGGCAGCAACGAACTTCACCCGAACGCGGACGCTCCGATATTCAATTCCGCCGCGCTCATTAGCCCACGCGGCGAATGGGTATCGCGTTACGACAAGGTTCACCTCGTCCCCTTTGGAGAGTACCTTCCATTTCCCCGTTTGTTCTCCTTCGCTGGAGGTCTGACCAAAGAAGTCGGACAATTCGAACACGGCAGCTCTCGACGCCCGCTCGACGCCGGTGGCGAAAGACTCGGCGTCTTTATCTGCTATGAGTCTGTCTTTCCCGATGAAGTGCGCCAGTCCGCAAATCAAGGCGCACAAGCCTTCGTGAATATTTCCAACGACGGCTGGTATGGGGACAGCGGCGCTTACGCCCAGCACCTGAACCAGACTCGCATGCGTGCCATCGAAAATAGCCGCTGGCTGCTGAGCGCTACCGACACCGGGGTTACGGCGTCAATCGACCCATGGGGGCGCATTGCGGCACGCATCCCTCGCAAGGAGCGCAAGGCACTCGTCGCGCCCTACGCACTCACTTCGGTCACTACTTTCTACTCCCGTCATGGCGATTGGTTCGCCTGCGCCTGTGCGATAATTTCATTAGGCGCGCTGATCGCGCGTTTCGCATTCTCCAAGAATCGCAAGAAAGCTGATACGTCCTCATGAATCAAGAGCTCGAACAGGCATACGAGAAGATAAGCAAGAAAGTCCACGACCTCCGGGAGTATCTTTGACGCGGAGAAAGTCCGTCCGCAGTTAGCCGAAATCGAAAAGCAAGCCTCCGATCCCAATCTGTGGTCGAATCCCCAGCGCTCGCAGCAGGTCATGCGTGAAAAGAAGCGGCTGGAGCACGTGCTCTCGACCGACGCCGACCTGGCGCGCCGCACCGGCGACATTGCCGCCTACTTCGATCTCGCCAAAGAAGGCGAGAATGTCGATGCCGACCTGCAGCGCGAAATCGGCACTTTGGGTGAACTGATCGACAAACTGGAAACCCAGACTCTGCTTTCCGGCGAGAACGACGCGCGCAACGCCATTGTCACCATCCATCCCGGAGCCGGCGGCACTGAGTCGCAGGACTGGGCCGACATGCTCCTCCGCATGTACCTCAGGTGGGCCGAGCGGCAGGGCTTCGAAACCGTTCTTTACGACTACCAGCCGGGTGAAGAAGCTGGCCTGAAGTCGGCCACGTTCGCCGTGAATGGCGAATACGCCTTCGGACTTCTGCAAGGCGAGATCGGCGTGCACCGCCTGGTGCGTATTTCGCCATTCGATCAGGCCAAGCGCCGCCATACTTCTTTCGCCAGTGTCTTCGTCTCCCCGGAAATTGACGACAGCATCGAAATCGTCATTAAACCCGAAGACATCCGCATCGATACTTACCGTTCCAGTGGCAAGGGCGGACAACACGTGAACACCACGGATTCCGCCGTGCGCATCACACACATTGCCACGGGGTTGGTTGCCAATTGCCAGAACGAGCGCTCGCAGCACAAGAACAAGGAGCGCGCCATGAGCATGTTGCGCTCGAAACTTTATGAGTTCGAGATGGAGAAGAAGCGCGCGGCCACCAAGAAGATCGAAGACTCGAAACTCGACATCGAGTTCGGATCGCAGATTCGCTCCTACGTCCTGCAACCGTACCGCATGATCAAGGATCACCGTACGAAGACCGAAGTGGGAGACGTGGATCGCGTGCTCGATGGCGACCTGCAGCCGTTTATTCGCGCCTATCTGCTGGCGCGGCGCGGAGAGAAGTAGTGAGTGGTTCATGTCGTCAATGGATCTCGGAGATTATTGTTCTCACGAAGAGTTGTCATCCTGAAGGCTGCGTTCTTTGCGGGCTGAAGGACCTGTGCAAGTGGCTTGCAGCGTCGCTGCTGCCAGCAATTACATAGGTCCTTCGGGCCGCAGCGAACGCGTCCCTCAGGATGACAAAGGCTTGAGGTGGTGGCACGAAAGATATTCGCAGCATGAAGAAGTCTGCACATCCTCGAAAGCGTACCGTGAACCTCGGCCCCCGCTTTTTGCGGGCCTTCAGCTTCGCCGCCGAGAAACACTCCGGGCAGACGCGCAAGGCCTCGGCCATCCCCTACATCGCGCATCTCATGGGCGTCGCATCGCTCGTTCTCGAAGCTGGAGGCGACGAAGATCTCGCGATCGCCGCGCTCTTGCATGATGTCGTCGAAGATTGCGGCGGAGCGCCCATGCTGAAAGACGTCCGCCGCCGCTTCGGCAGCCGTGTTGCCGGGATGGTCGACGGATGCACCGATGCCGACACTTATCCCAAGCCCCCGTGGCGTGAGCGCAAAGAGAAATACATCCAGCGCTTGAAGAAGGAGAATTCCGACACCCGCCTGGTCTCCGTCGCCGACAAATTGAACAATGTCCGCTCCATTCTTAGCGACTACCGCGCCATCGGCGAATCTGTCTGGTCACGGTTCAACGGTGGACGCGAGGGCACTCTTTGGTACTATCGGACTTTGCGGGATGAGTTTCTGCGGCAGAAGCCGAATCGCATTACCCGGGACTTCGATCTCGCAGTACGCGAGCTTGAAACGCTCGTGGGATGCACAGTCCCGCATCCGCAAGCCGAGGTGTGAAACATGGCGCGCATGATCGACCAAATCCGCGCATCGAAGCTGCCCTCCAACATGATGCAGTTCGCTGCCCGCGGCGCGCTGCAGGTTCCGGCAGCCGAGAACATCGAAATTCTGGTTCACCTCGCTCTACACAACA
>DASQGJ010000023.1:0-2017 GCA_035632675.1 Candidatus Dormiibacterota bacterium | reverse complement strand
GAGCTGATCCGTTACCGAAACTAGGTACCAATCTGGCGTTGAATTGCGGCGGACCCGTCGTTGAAGCGCCAGCTTTCGTATCCCCAAGTGCTCTCCAAGTGGCGACGCCTGCCAACACGAGCCACTCAAGCCTGACGTTCCCAGCGCCTCCTGATACAGTCTGCTATTGAATCGGACGTGGCCGGATACCTTGGAGCGGGGCCGCAGGCCGCGCGGATCAAAAACGCCCGAACTGTTCCAAACTAGCGGCCGCCCGTCATTCGGCTCACGCCAGTAACTTCCCAACGACAGAACGCAGACGATCATGGCTTGGGCTTCCGATCCTTTCGACCTCCCAGTTCCGACTCGGCGCGCTCCAGACGCGCGACCAAGTCCGGGTCCGGGTGCGCAGCCTTTCTTCTTAGCTCGGCTTCGAGAGTGGCCAGCCGTCCATCCACCTGGGCATGCTCGACCTTGCTTTGATCCAACTCGTGCTGCAACCGCGCACAGTTCGCACGCGACGCCGCAAGCTCCGTTTGCAGTTCGCGCACCGTCACCGCCGAATTTCCGGCGTCAAGAGTTCCTCCAATCCCGGAACTCTGCCCTTCGATCACGCGATTGCACAACTCAATGTGCCGGTTGTGGCGGTCTATGGCATCGATGGCCCGGCTCTCAGCGAGCGTCTTCGCGTTCAGCGCGTCGGTCAAACATTCCGCGGCAACCCACTTGATCTGGCGCATCTTGTCCCACCACACCCAGCACAGCATGAGCAAAATGACGATCAGTCCCGACTGGAATGACGCCAGCCGGAAGTAGGGATTGCCGACCGACTGCTCGCGAAGGTTCGCCAGTCTCCGGTCGATCTCCGTTCCCCAATTGATCTGCTGGGGATTCAGAACGCGCAAATAGAATCCGAAGATGGAGTCTCGCGGTGCCACCGCGCCTACGGGAATGGGCCGGTATGGCTGCGCGGGATTGACGGCAACCACACCCGAGCCGCTTTTGACATACCGAATCCCTGCTTCTTTACCCACCGGAGTTTGCACCGGTGCGCTTTTCGAGGGGGTCGGCGGCGCGGTCTGTGGTGCCTGGCCGAATGCGCTACTCGCAACCAGGAACAGTAGGGTTGCTCTCAGTGACATCGTCTGCCTCCTATCGGCGCCGCGGAAACGCCACCATCGCCGCCAGTTTCTGATCCTTGAATCGCAAGTTGGCGCCCTCAGAGTCCTCACGCGACGACTCCAGTTTTGGCAACACCGTCGGCTCAAACAGCGGTACGCGGACATCGCTGGGCGGCCGGACATGCAGACGGCCGTGCAATGTTCCCTGGATTGGGTCCGTCATGAGGATTTCCATTTTGCCTTTGCCGAGATTCTTGATGTGATGGTCAAGGGCCCGGAATTCGAGCTGCTCGCGCTCGGATGCTCCCAGCGCTTTGTCGTATCGTTCGAAGCCCAGGAACTCGTTACGCCACAACTGCTGCGTCCGCTTCTGAACCGGGACTTGAGAAGATGCCTGCTTGAAGTACTTGGCGGTCTCTTCGTCGCGCGTTTGCATTAGCATCGTTGTACCCGGCGCCGACGATACGTCCTGTTGGAACCCTTTCCCGACCTCAAGCAACTGCGGAAGGGATTGCAGGGAAAACAAAAACGCCGTGTTCGTGCCACGCGCCGTATTCAGAATTTGCGCAAAATTGCGGTAACCGAAAGGAGCGAATTCATCCATTACGACCGAGAAGAGCGGCTTGTTTCGCCGCTTCCGCTCGGTCTCCGTCTCGTATCGCTTGCCGACGACCAGTTGTAAATTCTGAAGCATCATTTTTCCAAGGGCTTTTACAGGGGCAGTGTTCTTGTTGATGTTGAGGCTCACAAACAGGATTAGCTCGTTGTCGATGACGTCGTTGATCGACAGCAGGTTGTCGTATGGACCGGTGATCACGCTCAGTTCGTCGTCGAGGAACGTCATGCACTCATTGAGCAACCCCTGGATCTTCGGTACGCGGTCGCGGTCTCCGAAGGACTGGAATAAGTTCTTGGCT
>DASQGJ010000022.1:0-46729 GCA_035632675.1 Candidatus Dormiibacterota bacterium | reverse complement strand
GAGGGTGTCTATGGCAATTACGGCTGGGGCGGGGCGGGACAAGCGGCTCCTGTGGGTGCGTCGGGCTTGGTGTGTTTCGACACAAAGGGCCACAAAAACTTGGAATTCGGCACGGTTCCCGGAGTAGACGTCATCAGCGATGTTTATGCGCTCAACGTATTCGGGGATGAAGCGTGGGCATACTACTACACCGATTTCCCGCTCGTGCGGATTGCTCCAGATCGAACAGTCACTGTTTGGGCAACCGACACCAGCGGAGCGCGCGCCTTCGCGATCGGCAACGGCACGGTTCTATTTTTTGGCGGATATCGCAATCAAACGGCGTGCAGAGCACTGCGGCTCAACAAGAATCAGGCAACGTTCGATAGGAACGTCTCTTTAGCGCTCACGGACGGCGGCGACCTGTCAAAAGCCAACGTCTTTGGGCGGGGTCACGTTCTTCACGTAATCGCAGGAGATACCTGGTACCAATTCTCCACAAGCTCTCTCCGATGATTACTGCGCCAATTCTCGTTCGGCCTCACAGGGCTGTGCGACTAGGACACCTCTTCGACCACCGACTGCGTTTGGGCCTTCGCTCTCGGCGTCGTCGTAATCACCACCACACTCACCAGCACCAGCAGCGTCCCCGCGATCGTGCGTGGCCCGATCGACTCCCCTCCCAGGAAGTATCCGACTAGCACCGCGACTACCGGATTCACGTACGCGTACGTGCCGACCTTCGTCGGAGACTCGTGATGGATCAGCCAGATGTACGCGGTAAAGGCGATAATTGAGCCCGCGACGATCAGATAGACCAACGCCAGCCATGCCTTGACCGAGACTGCCTGCAAATGGAATCCGCGGAACTCTCCCAGCAGCGCTGAGACCAGCATCAGCAGCACTCCTCCTACAAGCATCTGCGCACCGGAGCTCATGGCCTTTGCAGAAGGCAGCGGAACCTTGCGGGTCAGGGCCGACCCCACCGACCAGCTGATTGCGCCGACGATGAGCGCCCAGGCGCCGAGCCTATCGACGGGGGCCTCTCCGAAGCTGACGCTGCGGCTCACCAGCACGGTGACTCCACCCAGGCCTATCAGAAGGGCGCAGGAAAGCCGCAGAGTGAGGCGCTGCGTCTTCAGCAGGAGGATTTCGGACAGCGCCATGAAAACCGGAATCGTGGCCATCATGACCGCGGTGAGTCCCGAAGTTACACGGCGCTCGGCCCAGAAGACCAGACCGTAGTCCACAACGAAGATCAGGACCGCAAGCAACGTCGCGCCCCACCACTCCCGCATCGTCGGCGAAGGCGTGCCCTTGGCGCGCATCCAGCCGTAGAGAACGATGCCGGCGATCACGAAGCGCATCCCGGCAAGCAGGAACGGCGGAACCTCACTCACACCTATGCGAATCGCCAGGTATGTGGAACCCCAAACGAAGTAGATAATAGCGAAGGCCAGCAGCACCTTCCACGTACGAGGATGGGATGTGTCTTGCATGACCTGACTCGGGCGAAAATCTCGCTGCGAGCCTGATTAGATCATCACAAGCCGCGGAGGGCGCGGATTTCCGGCATAAAAAGAATTTATGAGGGTATAAAGCGCTTCGGCCCGAGACAAAACAAGACCGCAAGCCAGGATTACTTATTCTTCAGCAGGCTGGTATGGCTGGCAACGCACTGCCATTTGCCCTGATCCATTACCCACGTGTCGGTGAACCTGCCGACATGGTCGTAGGGCTTTCCCTGGTAAGTCCCCTGCGTGTGATAGACGCCGGTGACCACGGCGGCATCCCCGAAGAAGTTCATTTTTAGGTCCTGAATGTTGGCCAGAGTGGGCTTGAAGCGGGGATCTTTGATATCGGCCAGGAATCGCTGCTTGTCACTGATTTCGCCATCCCACTCTGTATTAACAAAGCGGCTCGAAACCAGCGCATCAAGCGCTGCGGCATCGCGGTTGACCTGAGCTTCGTTCCACAGGCGCTCAAGAACCATGATCTTGCTCTCACGAGGATCGGCCTTCTGGGCAGCCATTGCGACTGAGCCCAGGGCCAGCAGAAGACAGCAAAAGATGGTGCGATTCATGCGCGTACACGCCCGCCGCATCCCTACGTGAAGGCGAGCGTTCGTTGACGATAGCAGCGCAGATCAGGCCGATTCCACCGAAATGCCCTTCGGAAAGTTACGAACGTCACGAACCGCGGGGCAGCGGAGTTTCGAGGTCCGAGGTCGGAGGTCCAAACCCTGACGCCCGAAGTCCGAGGCCTGCCACCTGACGCCTCGCCCCTAGAACGCCCAGCGCAACAGGGTAGCGCCGATCGTGAACCCAGCTCCCACCGAGGCCAGCAGCACAAGACTCCCCTTCTTCAGCTTGCCCTCTTCGAGGGCCGTATTCATCGCCAAGGGGATCGTGCCGGCCGTTGTGTTGCCGTAGCGGTCGATGTTGACGATGACAGCTCCGTCCCGCAGGCCCAGCCGGTCGGCCGTGGCATTGATGATGCGTAGGTTGGCTTGGTGGGGGATAAAGCAGTCGATGTCGGATCCCTTCAGCCCGTTTCGCTCCAGAAGCTTCAGGCACAGTTCGGTTTGTTTGCGCACGGCAAACTTGAAGACCTGCTGTCCGTCCTGGTGAACGTAGTGCATCTTCTTCTCGATGGTTTCTTTGCTGGTGGGATTCCGGCTGCCGCCGCCCGGCATGTAGAGGAACTGGCCGCCCGAGCCGTCAACTTCGTGGATGAAGTCGATCAATCCCTCGGAATCGTCCGCGGCGGGTTCGAGCAAAGCCGCTCCGGCTCCATCGCCGAAGATCACACAAGTAGCGCGATCGGTGTAGTCGATAATCGATGACATGACGTCGGACCCGATCGCAAGCACCCGCTTGTGCGCGCCGCTGGCTACAAACTGCGCTCCCACCTGAATCGAGTACAGAAATGCCGAGCAGGCGGCCGAGAGATCAAATCCCCACGCACCCTTTGCGCCCAGTTTGTTCTGCACAACACAGGCGGTCGACGGAAAAAACATATCGGGGGTAACCGTACCGACAATAATGGCTTCGATCTCGCTGGGATCCATGCCGCGCTGGGCGAGCGCCTTCCGCGATGCCTCGACTGCAAGGTCGCTGCTGGCGGTTCCCTTCTCCGCGATGTGCCGCTCGCGGATGCCCACCCGCGTCATGATCCATTCATTGTTGGTGTCGACCATGCGCTCGAGGTCGGCGTTGGTGAGAAGACGAGGAGGCACGTACGTGCCCAGGGCGCTGATCTTGGCGCGGATCGGTTTGCTCAATGAGAACCCCTGAGAGAGATGACTTATTTTGAAGGATTGAGGGAAGAAAGTCTAACGGCGGGGCGGCGGGCGTCGGACCTCAGGCGTCGGACCTCACCCCGCGGGCCTGCCGTGATTCGCAATTCGGAAGGCCGAGAACTCAGACCTGACGCCCGGGGTCTAAGGTCTGACGCTTGACGTCCGCTCTTAAAACGCCCAGCGCAACAATGTAGCTCCCGAAGTAAAGCCCGCGCCCACCGCCGCGATCAGCAGCAGATCGCCTTTCTTCAGTTTGCCCTCATCGATCGCTGTCCGCATTGCGATGGGAATCGTGCCCGCCGTCGTGTTGCCATAGCGATCGATGTTGATGATCACTTTCTCCATCGGCATCCCGAGACGGTCCGCAGTAGCAGTAATGATGCGGCGGTTTGCCTGATGCGCAATGAAGCAATCCACGTCTTTCCCGGTGAGCTTGTTCTTCTCCAGAACCCGCTCGGTCATCTCCGCCATTTTCTTCACCGCATACTTGAAAACATTCTTCCCATCCTGATGGATGTAGTGCATCTTCTGATCCACGGTCTCGTGGGTCGCCGGATTCAGACTTCCGCCCCCGGGCATATAGAGGTACTGTCCGCCGATGCCTTCTACCTGGGCCACATGATCGATGATGCCCTCACCATCCTCCGAAGGCTCAAGCAAGACCGCGCCTGCGCCGTCCCCGAAGATAATGCACACTGCACGGTCTGTGTAATCCGTCATCGCGGAGTTCTTGTCGGACCCGATCACCAGAACCTTCTTGTACTGCCCGGACTCGACAAATTTCACTCCCGTATTGAGGGCGTAGAGAAAGCCCGAGCATCCGGCAGATACGTCGAACCCCCAGGTATTCGCGATGCCGAGTTTGTGCTGCACCAGGCACGCGGTCGAGGGATACATCATGTCGGGGGTTACCGTGCCCACCACGATGAGATCCACTTCCTGGAGATCGAAAGGATGCGACTCCAGCAGGTTCCTGACGGCTGCGACCGCGAGATCGCTGGCCGCCACGCCCTTATCGGCAATGTGGCGTTCGCGGATTCCCACCCGGTCGAGAATCCATTCACTAGTAGTGTCGACCATCTTCTCAAGGTCGGCGTTGGTGAGGACGCGTGGCGGCAAATAGGTGCCAAGCGCGCTGATCTTAGCGCGGATCGCTGTGGTCAATGAGGGCTCCCGGTAAATATGAAACCCTGTATTTTGAAGGATTGGACGCGGAATGTCTAACGCGATCGCTCAGGAGAACCGCCAGAAATCCGACGTGAGGCCCAGGGAGCCGAACAGTTCGTGGGCTTCGTCGACCGTGCGTCGCCGCCAGCCAGCCGACATGCGGTCGCGATACCAGGCGTCGGCAAGCTTCCAAGCCTGTTCGACGCTCAGAGTCGCGCCGCGCGGAAGTCTCCAAGCCGAGCACCAGCGGCCGATGTGATCTTCCGACCGGAAGATGAGCATGGTCTTTCAATTGAAAACGATGTCGTCCCACCACCTCCTGGCCGGAAGAGCGAAGTGGATCACTCCCGGCGGCCGCGATGACACCTCGCCTTTATCGACGCTCACCGTCATGCTTTCGCCGCAGCATCCGCAAGAGGCCAGCACGCGTCCATCGCACTGCAGCATCGCAATCACACCCAGCGCATCCCAGATGCAATTCCCGTACCAGCTTCTTTGGCCGTTCGCTGCTTGCGTCTCGACCGCGAACGGCGTGGGAATCGCCGAAAGCGGATTTGCCATCAGGACTTCTCGGCTCCCGGGCTGAAGCACAAGCATGTGAGCGGCCGCCAGTTCGTTGAACGCATCCGCGACGTCGCGTACACCGCATCCAAGATCCGCTGCAACTTCTGACTTGGAAGGGCATCGGCCCGACTCAACGAATAACTCGTAAAGCCGGACTCGCACTCGATTCTTGAAATCGTCAGGCATGACCGTGTAGACGCCCTCATTATGGACGAGCGGCAACGCCCCGTCCATCCGCTTCTTCTTCAGGCTGCCGCGCGGCGGTCCTTCTCGTGATCCATCCACTCGCGCACAAACTTGGGGCAAGAAACAATTCCGAAGCGACGGTCTTCGCCATCGATCAGATAGGAAAGCGCGTCGCGGTCCAGCTCCTCGAGTTGCGACAGGCTCAGCAGTGGCCACAACTGACACTCGCCGGCAGACTGGACAAGTTGATCCAGATACGCCAAGTGTCCTTGAAACAGTTTTCCGGATACACGGATGGTCACGTGCGGCGCGAGTTTGGGGGAAGGGCCACGACGATTCATGTTTCTCCTCGGCGTACGGTCGATGTATCAACCGGCTCTACCTTCTATAGATGTCCGGGAACGACATTTCCTGCAAAAAGAGTGGTGAAGAAATGTAAAACCGGAGAATCAGAAGTTGGAGAACTGCTCGAAGGTTGACTGTGGAAAAAAATAAGTCAGGTACCGGGGACTCACTGCACACGCAAGAGCCCGTTACCGTTGCTTCCTTCCGGACCTGGCGGGGTTGGCGAGAGTACGTCGCGTGAGACCGATACCTGACCTGAATTATTCTAGCATTCAGAGCGGGCGCAACGTAGAGGGGACGTTGTCGGGTGTCTCGGGCAACAACGCGACAACACGCCGTAGCCGAAAGAAACGTTCACTCCATCCGTAACATGTGACTTTCGGTGCAAGAATTCCGTCGCAAAGCCTTCCCTTCTATTGAGACTTGTCGAACAATAGTGCTCAGGCCTCGTGTCTCCAGGCCAGGTCTCAAGCAATCGAGCATGGCGCTGCAGCCTCCACAATCCGGAGCGATCCCGCTTCAAAAGGCCATCGACCATTACTTCGAGTTGGCCCTGTATCTGCTCGTGCTGACGGGGTTTGGGACGTTGGCAGGCACGGGCGGACTCGATTTACCGTCGACCATTCTCGTGGGTAGCGCGCTGGCCGTTCGCGGCTATTTGCTGGCCAAGCGGCGCAAGTTCGTAATCTCCGAGCGCTGGACGACGCCTCTCTCCATCGCCTACTTCGTCTTCTTCGCCGTCGACTACTTCGTGTTTTCCCGCAGTTTTCTTCCAGCGACCATCCACTTGTCGTTGTTCGGCGTCGTGGTCCGGATGTTCTCTTTGCGCCGCGAACGCGACCACATCACGCTGGCGATTCTCGCCTTTCTCTTGGTGCTGGCATCGGCGGTGCTGACCGTCGATAGCGTGTTCCTGTTTTCGTTTGCCGCATTCATGTTGATGGCCGTGGCGACGTTTGTGCTGATGGAGATGCGGCGCTCGGGAATGGTCGCCAATATCCAGGCCCGGCACTCGAGCGATCCGCAGGAACACCGGCACTTTGCGTTTGCCCTGGTGCGCTTTGCTCCGCTTCTGATGCTCCTGATTCTGGTCTGCGGCGCCGCGTTGTTCTTCGTGATGCCACGCATGTCCGCCGGATATCTAGGCGGTTACTCGTTCGGCACCGACTTCTCTTCCGGATTCAGCGATCACGTGCAACTGGGCCAGATCGGCCAGATCCAGCAGTCAAGTTCCGTGGTGATGCACGTGCAGATCGAAGGCGACAACACTGGCCGCTATGACCTGCATTGGCGCGGGATATCGCTGGCAAACTTCGACGGCCATACGTGGTCGAATCCTCATGACCAGTACCTGCTCTCCCGCCAATCGGACACCAGTTTCGCCCCGCCGCGCAACGGCGGCGCCCCAAGATCCTATACCGCGGCCAGTATGCAGCGCGAGAAGGTCATTCGCTATCGCGTCCTGATGGAACCAATTGGGACGAACGTCTTCTTCCTGGCGCCATGGGCGCGCAGCGTGAGAGGCGACTATCGCCTCATGGCCGGCGATTCCGGTGGCGCAGTCTACGACTACGACGCGCAGCACGCGATCAGCAAGTACGAAGCGACGTCAGACATCGCGGCGCCGACGGCGGCCGAATTGCGGGCCGCCGGACGCAACTACCCACCGGACATTTCAGGCTCCTACCTGCGGCTGCCTGACCTTGATCCGCGAATCGCGCGCCTGGCAGCGCAGATCACCGGTTCGGCCAACAACAACTACGACAAAGCGGCCGCGATCGAGAATCACCTTCGCACCCGCTTTGGCTACACTTTGGAACTGCCAAAAACGGCGGTGAAAGATCCGATCGCGCACTTCCTCTTTGAGCGCAGGCAGGGACACTGCGAGTATTTCGCATCATCCATGGCAGTCATGCTCCGCACCCTCGGGATTCCCTCCCGCGTGGTTAACGGATTCCACAGTGACGAGTTCAACGACATCACGGGAAGTTATATCGTGCGGGCGAAAAATGCGCATTCCTGGGTCGAGGCATACTTCCCCGGCTACGGCTGGCAGACGTTCGATCCCACCCCGTCAGCAAGCACTGGCACGCAGCAGGGATGGAACCGGGTTGCGCTCTACATCGACGCCATGGCGTCGTTCTGGCGCGACTGGGTCGTCAGCTACGACAGTTCGAACCAATACGCGCTGGGTCAACTCGCCATCAGCAACTCGCGCGGCATGTGGGAAGGCGCCCGCAACTGGGCCCGAACCCACTACGATTCGATGCTGAAGTGGGCGCGCCGCAGCCAGGACCGTATAGAGCACTCTCCGGGGCGATGGACATTTGTTGGAGCCGGGATCGCTCTCGCACTCGTGCTTCTGGCCAACTTGGGACGCATTGCGCGCCTGCTACATGAGAAGCGGCTCAAGGCGCATCCAGAGCGCTCTCCCGAGCAGGCTGCTTCAATGTGGTACGAGCGGATGGCCCGCGCTCTGGCGCGGCGTGGCATGCAAAAGCCCAGGGCTCAAACGCCACAGGAGTTCGTGCAGAGAATCGTTGACAACCGGCTCCGCGAGCCCGTCGCCCGATTCACCGCGGTGTACGAGTCAGCGCGCTTTGGCAACTCGGCCGACGATGCTCGCGAGCTTCCGAAGTTGTACGAAGAAGTCGTATCCGCTACGCGATCCGAGTAGTACTGGGATAGAGTTGCGCGGGTTCCACACGAGACTGGACACTGAGTTGTTTCAGATAGGCATCCACACCGGCGGCGGCCTTGCGCCCCTCCGAAATTGCCCACACAACCAGAGACTGGCCCCGCCGCATATCGCCCGCCGCGAAAACTCCAGCAACCGATGACATGTAGTTCTGGTCGGTCGCAACGTTGCCGCGGTTGTCGAGTTGCACTCCCAACTGCTCGATCATTCCATTGCGCACCGGGCCGAGAAATCCCATGGCGATCAGGACAAGATCGGCATCCATCGTGAACTCGGTGCCTGCGACAGGTTCAAACTTCGGTGGCGCCCCGACCCGAATAGCGTGAAGTTGTTTCACGTTGCCGCTGGCGTCACCGCTGAAGCTGGTCGTGGCGATGCTCCAGTCGCGGACGCCACCTTCTTCGTGCGCCCCCTCGATGCGAAGTTGCATGGGCCACATCGGCCATGGCGTTTGCGGCGAGCGCTCATCCGGCGGCTTCGGCATGATTTCGAACTGGTGAACCGATAGCGGCTTCTGGCGATGACATGTCCCCAGGCAATCGGCGCCCGTGTCGCCGCCGCCGATGATGACCACGCGCTTGCCCGTTGCGAGAATCTCCACGGCTGGATCGATCACATCGCCGTGGCAACGCTTGTTCTGCTGCGGCAGGAATTCCATTGCGAAGTGGATTCCCTTGAGCTCTCGGCCGGGAATCTTGAGATCGCGCGGCTGCTCGGAACCACCCGCCAGCACAATCGCGTCGAAGTCGCGCCGCAAATCGTCCACAGCAACATTGCTTCCGACGTGGGCATTGGTCACAAACTTCACGCCCTCAGCGGACATCTGTTCGAGGCGGCGATCGACGATATGTTTTTCCAGCTTGAATTCCGGAATGCCATAGCGCACCAATCCGCCGATGCGATCGGCTTTTTCGTAGACCGTAACCGCATGGCCGGCGCGGCAAAGTTGTTGCGCCGCAGCCAGTCCTGCCGGACCTGAGCCAACCACCGCAACTTTCTTGCCAGACCGGTTCTTCGGCAGGACCGGATGGATCCAGCCTTCCAGGAACCCGCGCTCCACGATGTTCTTCTCGTTTTGCTTGATCGTGACGGCCGGCTCGGTGATGCCCAACACGCAAGAAGCCTCGCAAGGCGCCGGACAGATGCGTCCGGTAAATTCCGGAAAATTGTTGGTGGCGTGTAACTGACGAACTGCGTCTTTCCAGCGACCGCGGTAGACGAGATCATTCCAGTCGGGAATCAGATTGCTGACAGGGCATCCGGTCTGGCAGAAAGGCACGCCGCAGTCCATGCAGCGCGCGCCCTGTTTGCGAAGCTGCTCTTCAGGAAAATCCTGATAAATCTCGAACCAGTCGTTCACCCGTTCCGCAACCGGCCGGCGCGGAGCCAGCTCGCGAGAGTAGTCCATGAAGCCCGTGGTCTTACCCAAGTTGCACCTGCCCATGCTGCACGTGCCCATGCTGCACCTGCTCTGCATTGGCCAGAGCCGCAACAGGCTCTTTGGGGATGTAGGCCTGCTCCGTACGAGGCACCCCCAGCACACGCTTGTACTCGTGCGGGAACACCTTGATGAAACGCGTGAGAGCTTCGTGCCAGTTGTCGAGAATCCACTTGGCGCGGCGGCTTGCGGTCAGTTCGAAGTGCCGAGTCACCAGGCCGTGAACGAGCTGCAGATCCTGCGATTCGACCAGAGGTTCAAGATCGACGGATTCCAGGTTGCAGCGTTTCTCCGTGAAATCTCCACGTTCGTCGAAGACATACGCCATGCCGCCACTCATCCCGGCAGCGAAATTCCGACCACAAGAGCCCAGCACCAGCACCAAACCGTTTGTCATGTATTCGCAGCCGTGATCGCCAACGCCTTCCACGACCGCGGTTGCCCCGGAATTGCGAACCGCGAAGCGTTCGCCTGCGACACCGTTGAAAAAGGCTTCCCCGCTCGTCGCGCCATACAGCGCAACGTTGCCGATAATAATGTTCTCTTCGGGCGCAAACCCGGATTCTCTTGGCGGATAGACAACGATTCTCCCGCCAGAAAGCCCTTTGCCCACGTAGTCGTTACCTTCGCCTTCAAGCGTGAGCGTAACGCCCTTGGCAAGGAATGCGCCCAGGCTTTGTCCAGCCGATCCGGAAAGGTGGATGCGCACCGTGTCATCGGGCAGCCCGGCAGATCCATAGCGGCGGGCGATCTCGCCGCTCAGCATGGTGCCAACGGACCGATGAACATTGCGTATCGGCAGATGAATCTCAACCGAACTCAAACTGAGCAAAGCATCCAGCGAATGCTCAACCAATTGATGATCCAGAACGCCATCCAGACCGTGATCCTGCTTGTGCACGCAGCGCCGCGCGACGCGCGAAGGCACGGGCGGATTGTAGAGAATTGCCGAGAAGTCAAGACCGCGGGCCTTCCAATGATCTTTCCAGTGAGCCACGGCCGGCTCCACGTCGAGCATGTCGACGCGGCCGACCATCTCGTCCATCGTGCTGAAGCCCATGCTCGCCATATACTGGCGCACCTGTTCGGCAATGAAGAAAAAGAAATTGATGACATGCTCGGGCTGGCCCTGGAACTTCTGGCGCAAAACTGGGTCTTGCGTGGCGATTCCGACCGAGCAGGTATTGAGATGGCACTTGCGCATCATGATGCAGCCCATGGCGATGAGCGGCGTGGTGGCAAAACCAAATTCCTCCGCTCCCAGCAGCGCGGCGATGACGACGTCGCGGCCCGTCTGCAGTTTGCCGTCGGTCTGCACGCGGATACGGCTGCGCAGGTCGTTCAACAGCAATACCTGCTGAGTCTCGGCCAATCCCAGTTCCCACGGAATGCCGGCGTGCTTGATGGAACTGAGAGGCGACGCGCCGGTCCCTCCGCTGTCTCCGCTGATGAGGACGACATCGGCGTGAGCCTTCGCCACGCCCGCAGCAACCGTGCCAACACCCACTTCCGCAACCAACTTCACCGCAATGCGGGCGGTGGGATTCACGTTCTTCAGGTCGTAGATCAGTTGCGCAAGATCTTCGATGGAGTAAATGTCGTGATGCGGTGGCGGCGAAATTAACCCCACGCCGGGGATCGAATGCCGGAGTCGTGCAATCACATCATCGACTTTATGGCCGGGAAGCTGTCCGCCTTCGCCGGGCTTGGCGCCCTGCGCCATCTTGATCTGCAATTCGTCGGCGTTGACCAAATAGTTTGCCGTTACACCGAAGCGCGCCGAGGCCACTTGCTTCACTGCACTGCGCCGCAAATCGCCATTCGCGTCGCGCTTGAACCGTTCTTCGTCTTCCCCGCCCTCGCCCGTGTTGGACTTGCCCCCGATCCGGTTCATCGCGATGGCCAGAGTTTCGTGGGCCTCCTTGCTGATCGATCCGAACGACATGGCGCCGGTCGTAAAGCGCTTGACAATCTCTTTCGCGGGCTCGACGTCTTCGATAGGAACCGGAGCGGCGCTCTTCTTCACCTTCATCAACCCGCGCAAGGTGCAGAGATTGGCGCTCTGGTTGTCAATGAGGTCCGTGTATTCCTGAAACGTCTTGAAGCTATCCGACCGCACAGCGTGCTGCAGTTTGCTGATCGTCTGCGGATTCAGCAGGTGGTATTCGCCATTGACCCGCTGGTGATAGCTGCCGCCCACCGAGAGTTCAGTTTCGAAGTCGGTCAACGGACGGAATGCATATTCGTGCTTCAGTTGCGCCTCGGCGGCAAGCACCGGGAGGCCGATTCCCTCAATCCGTGAGGTCGTGCCCGCGAAGTACGCATCTACCAATTCCTTGTTCAGGCCAATGGCTTCGAAAACCTGCGCTCCCTGATAGCTCTGCAGGGTGGAGATGCCCATCTTAGAGAACGTTTTCAGCAGGCCCTTCTTCACAGCTTTCAGGAAGTGCTTCACTGCAATGTCGGGAGTGATACCGTCGCCCAACTCGCCGCGCCAGGCAAGGTTTTCAACGCTCTCGAGCGCCAGATAGGGGTTGATCGCGCTAGCCCCGTATCCGCTGAGCAACGCAAAGTGCATGACCTCGCGCGGCTCGCCAGACTCCGTAATCAAAGCAACTTGCGTTCGCGTTTCTTCCCGAACCAGCAGGTTGTGAACAGCGGCTAGCGCGAGCAAGCACGGAATGGGAGCGTAGTCTTTGTCCACGCCGCGGTCGGAAAGAATCAGCAGAGAGTATCCCGCCTTCACGGCGAGAGAGGCGCGCTGGCACAACTCATCGAGCGCCCGCTTGAGTCCGGCTTCGCCATCGCCCGCGCGGAAAAGAGCGGGCAAAGTAGTCGCCAGCAGATCACGGTTCGACACGCGGCGCAGTTTCTCCAACTCGCGGTTCGTGAGCAGAGGATGCGCCAGCTTCAGCATGTGGCAGTTCTCGGGCGCTTCCTCGAGAATGTTGCGCTCGCTCCCGATATAGCTGATGAGCGACATCACCATCTCTTCGCGAATCGGATCGATGGGAGGATTGGTCACCTGCGCAAAGAGCTGCTTGAAATAGCTGAAGAGCGATTGCGGCTTATCAGAAAGACAGGCGAGCGGCGTGTCCGTGCCCATGGAACCGATGGGTTCTTCGCCCTTCGTTGCCATCGGCGTGAGGATCATGCGCAAATCTTCGTCGCTATACCCGAACGCCCGCTGCCGTCGCAGAATGGTCTCTGCATCCGGATAGTGCATGCGTGTGGGCTCCGGCAGTTGATCGATGGTGATCTGATTTTCTGCAACCCATTGCCCGTACGGCTGGCGCGACGCCAGTTTCTGCTTGATCTCTTTGTCCGAGATGATGCGGCCCTCGACGGTGTCAACCAGGAACATCTTGCCCGGCTGCAGGCGGCCTTTCCGCTTGACCTGCTCAGGCGCGACGTCAAGAACTCCCGCTTCCGAGGCCATCACGACCAGCCCATCGTGGGTCACTACATATCGTCCGGGGCGCAGCCCGTTGCGATCGAGCGTCGCTCCGATCACCCGGCCATCGGTGAATGCCATGGCAGCGGGGCCGTCCCAAGGCTCCATCATGCAGGCGTGATACTCGTAGAAGGCGCGCTTCTCGGGCTTCATGTGCGGATTGCCTGACCACGCTTCAGGAATCAGCATCGCCATCACGTGCGGCAGACTGCGTCCAGCCTGCAGGAGCAACTCGACCGCGTTATCGAAATTGGCGGAGTCGCTGCCATCGGGAGCGATGATCGGAAACAGCTTCTTCATGTCATCGCCAAAAAGCGGGGATTGCAGCAGGGATTGGCGTGCGTGCATCCAGTTCACGTTCCCCCGCAGCGTGTTGATTTCACCGTTGTGAGCAACGTAGCGGTAAGGATGCGCGCGGTCCCAACTGGGAAACGTATTCGTCGAGAATCGCTGGTGCACCAGGCACAGCGCGCTGACTACGTCCGGGTCGGAGAGCTCGCGGTAGAAATTCGTGATCTGCTGCGCCAGCAGCAGGCCCTTGTAAACGATCGTGCGGCAGGACAGCGACGGGATGTAGAACATCGCCGCGTCTTCCACGCCGGATTCGCGGATTTCATTCTCGGCCCGCTTGCGCACCACGTACAGCTTGCGCTCGAAAGTGTCCTCATCCATGCCCGGAGCGCACCCCACGAATACCTGCTGGATGTAAGGCTGCGAAGCCCGCGCCACGCGTCCGATGGCCGAGGCATAGACTGGCGTGTCACGCCAGCCCAATAGCGTCAGGCCTTCTTCTTTGATGATTCGTTCGAGGATTCCTTCCGACTGCAAGCGCTGGTGCTTTTCGACCGGCAGGAAGGTCATGCCGACGCCGTAAGTTCCCGGCTTCGGCAGAGTGAAGCCCAGCTTCTGGCATTCACGCGCGAAGAACTTGTGTGGAATCTGGATCAGGACACCGGCGCCGTCTCCAGTTTCCGGATCGCAGCCGCAGGCGCCGCGATGCGCCAGGTTGAGCAGGACCTGAATACCCTTGCGGATAATTTCGTGACTTTTCTGGCCCGAGATGCTGGCGACAAACCCGATGCCGCAGGCGTCGTGCTCATTCGCGGGGTCGTAGAGACCCTGTGCGGGAGGCAGACCGTTCATCGGGTTTAGACGCGTCATCGAGGACTCCGTCGCACGGACTAAATTCCATCCGAATCACTTGTTCTTGGGCGCACCCACGAGGCTGGTTCAGCGTGGCACACTTCTGCTCAGGAACACACGTTCGTACTTCCCTTTAATAGCGCCTATGGCCGGGCAAAGTACAATGCAGAATTTCGATGCAACCCATGCAAAATTCAGGGCACGCCGGTCGCCTTGGATGCCGTGGAATTAACCTCGAATTCGCATTCATTCCGCTATAATTCCGCCATCCCATGGACTTTGATCAGCTCGTCACATTCCTGGAAGTTGCCAGGCAAGGCAGTTTTTCCCGTGCAGGCGAAAAAGTGTTTCGCTCGCAGTCGGCGGTTAGCGCCCAGATCCGTCAACTCGAGCAGGAGTACGGAGATCGCCTTCTCGACCGCTCCGGCAAGACCGTAAAGCTGACACCCGCCGGCCAGGTTTTCTACGAGTACGCGGAGCGGTTGAAGAACCTGCGGGATGAGTCGCTCACGGCAGTCGCCGACCACAGCGGCACCCCGCGCGGCACGCTGCGTGTGGGCGCCAACGAAGCCACGTGTTTGTATGTTCTGCCCGAGGTCTTTGGCGAGTATTGCCGGCGCTATCCCCCGGTGCAGATCAGCATCTATCGAAATTTCAGCTACAAGATTGTAGAGAAGCTCGAAAACGGGCAGGTGGAGGTGGGCATTCTGACCCTGCCCATTCAGTCTCCAAGCCTGAAGATCCAGCCAATTTTCCGCGACAAGCTGATGCTGATGGTGAGTCCGAAGAACCCGCTGGCCAAATTTAAAGTCGTGCCGGTCAGCGAGATCGTGAAGCATCCGCTGCTCTTCCCCAAGACAGGACACACGCGCAGGCTGCTGGACAAGCTGTTTCGCCCGCATAGCGCCGAGCTACGGGTGAGGATGGAACTGCCCAGCATTGGGATGATCAAGAGCTTCGTGGCGGCGGATCTCGGAGTCTCCCTGATCAGCGCCTCGTTCGCGCGCGATGAGGTCGAATCCGGCCGGGTCAAACTTATCGATTTGGAAGACGCCGAACTCTACCGCGAGTTGGGATT
The DNA here is from genome assembly GCA_035632675.1 of Candidatus Dormiibacterota bacterium. Lineage (GTDB taxonomy): Bacteria > Acidobacteriota > Terriglobia > Terriglobales > Acidobacteriaceae > Sulfotelmatobacter. The sequence goes on along the minus strand of DASQGJ010000022.1, from coordinate 31,376 downwards.
AGCCTACCGGCGTGACCGGACGCTGTCGGTTGCATCAACGGCTTTTGTAGCCCTTTTGCGCCAGTTTGCCACGCAGATGAAGAAATCAGACGCCTAACCTGGCTCATCGGAAATTTCGATTCACGCCATCACAAGTTTGAGTTTAATCTTTACGGCTGTTGTCGGATATCCTTACCGTGAGCTATTTTGGTCACTGATTTCATGAACACCCTCATCCAGAAGGCGACGCGAATTACATCGACAGGCACAGGTATGTCGACACGAATTACGTGTCTTCTGGAGGACGGGATCGGATGAAGTAAAGCAATCTTAAGAAAGTCCACCGAACCCACCGCCAGAAGCGATCTGGCGGTGGGTTTTTGTTTGCCCTCAAATTCCTTGGAGAACGGAGCCGAATGCAATGGATGCACAGCGACAAAGCAGATTCGAACGAGGCGATGATGTAGTGGTGATGAAATTCGGAGGCACCTCGGTGGAAGACTCCGCCGCCATTCGACGCCTGATCGGAATCGTCGAAAGCCGGCTGGATGCTCAGCCCGTCGTTGTCGTCAGCGCACTCGCGAAAGTCACCGACCAACTGCTGGAAGCTGGAAACGCGGCTGCGAAGGGACATCTCGGATTCGCGCTCGCCACGGTGCGCAACATCTATGTCCGGCATGAACAGCTGGCCGACTCGATGGTCGGCAACTCCGCTTATGGATCTCTGGATCGCGAACTGCGCTGCGAGTTCCAGGCTCTGGAGTCGCTTCTGCACGACGTGGATGTCTCCCGCGAACTGGATCTCAAAGCCCAAGACCGGCTGCTTGGCTTTGGTGAGTGCTTCTCGAGCAAACTGGTGAGCGAAGCGCTCTGCGAGGCTGGACTGAAGGCAGGCCACGTCGATGCCCGCAGTTGCATCGTCACTGATGCTCGGCACGGACAAGCGAGTCCGGTCTGGGATGTCACCAGCCAGCGGCTTCTCGACGTAATCGATCCACTGCTGCAGGCAGGCGCAGTCCCTGTTCTGGGCGGGTTCATTGCATCCACGAGCGACGGCGTCCCGACGACTCTCGGCCGTGGCGGATCCGATTTCAGCGCCACCATTATCGGCGCCGCGCTGGGAGCATCCCGCGTGGAGATATGGACTGACGTCGACGGCGTCATGACGACCGATCCAAAATTCTGCCCGGACGCCCGCGTCATACGCAAGATGAGTTTCGACGAAGCAGCTGAGTTGGCGCACTACGGCGCAAAGGTACTGCATCCGGCGACGTTGGCCCCTGCTATGCGCGAGAACATTCCGGTTTTCGTTTTGAACTCGCGACAGCCCGAGGGCCCCGGCACGGAGATTACCGCTCGGGTCTCCTCTGCCAATGGCGTAAGCGCGATTACTGCGAAACGAAATGTCGCAGCGGTCGACCTTCAGTCAGGTCAGGGACTCGATTCGGCTCTCTTGAACACGGTGTTCACCGCGTTCGACGACCACTCCTGCGCCGTCGATGTGGTAGGAACGTCGCTCGGCCGCATTTCGTTGCTTGTCGGCTCGACCGCTGCACTGCCGGAGATTGCGGCTCGCCTCCAGTCCGTTGTGGAAGTGCAGTGGGAGAATCACAAGGCACTCGTGTGTCTGGTCGGTGAGAACATTCGTCGGCAGCCGGACGTCGCGAGTCGCGTGTTTGCCGCCGTGTCTGATATGGACGTTCGCGTTTTGTGCCAGGGAGCCTCAGACCGCACGATTTCGTTTCTCGTAGACGAAGCAAAGGTCGAGGAATCGGTTCAGCGACTGCACCGGATGTTCTTCTCGAAAGTCGAACCCGTGCGGGATTGGGGTGGTATCTCCAGCGCGTTTTGCCAAGCCGGCTAGACGCTCACGATTAGTCGCCGCCCTCGGCCGTAGCAGCGCGGGCCTGCGTCGCAGCCGGCGCCGACTCGATGATGTGCAGGCCGCACTCGGTCTTGGCAAATCCCGGCCACCGCCCGGCTCGCGGGTCTTCTCCCGGCCGGACAGCGCGCGTGCAATGCGTGCAGCCAATGCTCGGATAATCCTGATTGTGCAGCTCGTTGTAGGGAACATCGTGATCGTGGATGTAGCGCCATACCTGCTTTGATGTCCAATCCACGATGGGATTGATCTTCACCAAGCCAAACTTCGCGTCCCACTCGATTCTCTGCGCGCTCGACCGGACTGACGTCTGGTCGCGGCGGATGCTGGTGATCCAGGCGTTCAATTCTCCGAGCTTGCGGCGCAGTGGCTCGACCTTCCGCAGGTTGCAGCACTGGTCGGGATCCCGCGTCCACAGCGCGGCGCCGCGCGTCCGCTCCTGCTCTTCCGGCGACAACAGCGAATACACCTTCTCAATCGCGATGCCGTATTTCTCCTCGATCCGGTCCATCAGGCTGTACGTCTCGGGAAACAGAAATTCTGTATCGATGGTGAAGAGACGGAAATCCTTGCTCACACGGGATGCCATGTCGATTAAGACCATCCCTTCAGCCCCGAACGCGGAGGAGATCGCCACCCGGTTCCCGAAATTCTCAAAGGCCCAGGCGAGTGTGTGTTGCGGAGTCCAGGCTTCGGCCGCGTGCTGCAAGTGCGCGACCTCGATCTTGCCGGGAACCCGGAGTTGATCTGGAATTTGATCCTTCACGCGATTGACTCCTCTTCCGTGGCAGTTGCATGTGATGGAAAATAGGCAATGCCAGCGTCCGACGCTGGCAACACAAACTCCTCAAGCACCGATGAATCGGCGAATCGAACCACTTCGCCGACTACCAGTAACGTTGGAGCCGCCAACCGCGGAGCGAGCGGCAATTCACCGATCGTGGTTCGGAATGTGCGCTGGCGCGAAGTGGTCGCCCGCGAAATGAGCGCACAGGGCGTGTTAGCCCCGAGACCGGCGGCTCTCAGCTTCGCTGAAGTCTCCCGGAAGTTCTGTCCCGGCATGTAAATCACGAGCGTCGAACCGTTACTAACCAGCCTGCTCCAGTTCTCGCCTTCGCTCTCAGACGCCTGGTGCGCGGTGAGAAACACAAGGGCGGAAGACACCCGGCGATGAGTCAAAGGAATTTGGGCTGCCGCTGCGGCACCCAACGCCGATGTAACTCCCGGCACGATTTCGCATGGGACGCCGGCTTTGCGAAGGGATTCGATCTCCTCCCCGGCGCGGCCAAAAAGCAAGGGATCTCCAGATTTCAGGCGCACCACTTGCAGGCCGGAATCGGCAAGCGCAACCATCAGGAAGTTGATTTCTTCCTGCGTAATCTTCTTCGTGCCGCAGCGCTTGCCCACATTGTGGAGCTGCGCCGTCGAGGGAATCAGGCTCAGTATCTCGGGCGAAACCAGGTCGTCATACAGTACTGCGCCCGCCGACTGCAGCAGGCGCTGCGCTTTCACCGTCAGCAAATCCGGATCACCGGGTCCGGCGCCCACCAAATAGACTTTCGCCTTCACGCCCCTTCTCCCTTGGCCGTAAGTTCGGCGGCTAGTTCACGGTTCTCAGCCACCGCCGCTTCGAAGGCTTCCCTGCTCGCCAGTGAATGCAGCAATTCAAGCTTGCGCGCCTGGTCGAGATCACTGGCCAGGATGAGTTTCCTGGTCTCGCCGAGTTCGGCCACCCAGGCGGCGTACGCCGGACCAAACTGTTTCTCGAGTTGCTGCCGGATCTTCTGCGCCAGCGACGGGCTCTGCCCGGCGGTCGAAACCGCAATCTGCAAGTCCCCGCGGCGCACGATCGATGGATAGAAGAAATCGCAAAGGTCCGGCACATCGACCACGTTGCACAGCACATCGACTCTCTGCGCTTCACGATAGATTCGCTCATTCAACGTGCGCGAAGGCGTGGCCACGACTGCCAGAAACGCTCCGTGCAAGTCGTCGCTGGTAAACGCGCGTACTTCGAGTTCGATCTTCCCGGCGCGCGCCCATTCCCGCACCGTTGCGCTCGCTTCGATCGCAACCACGCGAATGCGCGCCCCGGTCTCCAGAAGCCCGCCAATCTTGGATTCGCCGACCTTCCCGGCACCAACGACCAGGCACTGCTTCCCTTCCAGCTTCATAAACATAGGAAATAGACTAGTCACCGATTCCTCCTGCCAAATGCACAAGATTTTGCGGGGAAGGCAGATCGCGAGCGGCTGCGGGAATGTTCTCGCCGGCCAACAGTTCCCTCAGTTGGGCGTCGCTGTGACGAGCAAAGAAACGACGCAGATTTTCCGACGGCTCGCGCTCGGCCAGATACTGGCCCAGCAGACGCTCCAGGGCGTCCGGCACTTCCGTGGCCAGGCAGCGATAACCGACGGCCCGCGCAGTGGTTTGATGCAGACCGAGAGCCCCACCCACGCAGAAGTAGTAAGCATCGGCGAGCCGGTCACCGACCTTAATCTTCTTGCCTTCAATGCCGATGTCAGCGATCCAGTGCTGGCCGCAACTGTTCGGGCAGCCCGTGACGTGCAGCTTCAGATGTTGATCGAAGCCGGGCATGCGCTCTTCCAGTTCCTCGACCAGCCAGCGCGAGAAGCCCTTGGTCTCGGTGATGGCGAGTTTGCAGAATTCTGTGCCACTGCAAGCCACGGTGCCGCGAGCGAAGGCTGACCCGCTGACCTGGAAGCCAATCGCATCGAGTTCTTTGGCCAATGCATCGGCGTTGATGGTCGGGACATTCACGAGCAGCAAGTTCTGCATGTTGGTGGCGCGGAGTTCCCCACTCGCGTAGCGCTCAGCGAGATCGGCTGCTGCGTGCATCTGCTCAGCCGTAATCCGTCCCCGCAGTACCACGGCTCCCACGTAGGAAAGGCCTGGCTGCTTCTGCGCGTGAACACCAACGTGGTCGCGGTAGACGTCGTCGGGCGCATGCTCTTGCGCCGCGGGATCAAGACGGAACCCGATGCGCTGCTCGAGTTCCTGTTGAAAGCGCTCTGCGGTCCATCCGTGACGCAGGAAGAGAAACTTCAGACGAGCGCGCTCGCGATGCTCACGCAAAACATCGGAGTCGCGGAAAAGCTCGGCGACGCCCTTGATGACCGGCAAGACCTGGCTCTGTTGCACGAACGCGTTGAGCCGCGCGCCCAGATACGGTTCCGCTGAAAGGCCGCCGGCGACCCGCAACGAGAAGCCGACTTCGCGCTTCCCGCCCACAGTTCTGCTGATCGCGGTAAGTCCAATGTCATTAATCTCAGGATAGGAGCACCAGGAGTGGCAACCGGCGATTGAGATTTTGAACTTTCGCGGCAGGTTGTAAAACTCTGCGTTTCCTGCCAGCAGCTGCGATGTCTCCAGCACCAGCGGGGAAGCATCGATGAGTTCGTCGGCGTCCACCCCCGCAACTGGGCATCCGGTGACGTTTCGCACCACGTCTCCGCAGGCTCCGGTGGTATTCAGTCCCACGCGCCACAGGCCTTCCAGAAGCTCTGGCAGTGCTTCGATCGTGACCCAATGCAGTTGAATATTCTGGCGAACGGTGAGGTCGGCGATTCCGTTGGCATGGCGGCGAGTAAGATCCGCGATCGTGCGCAACTGCTGAGAGGTCAGGACTCCGTTGGGAATTCGGATGCGCACCATAAAGCGCTGCAACGCGCGCCCGACTCCTCCCTGCCCCCCAGTCACTCCAGCGCCGTCCCCCTGCGTGTAAACGCCCCACCAGCGGAAATATGTGCCGATCCACTCCGGGGGGATGGACGTGAATCCCTCGCGGGCGAAGCGGCGGATTTCCTCCAGCCCCTCCCAGGGATTCATGGCGCGCTTGAGACGCTCGACGCGCTGCGCTGTGGTTTCTTTCCCGTTGGTCTTCGTGCTTGTCGTCATGTTGGCCCGTCGTTTCCAGATTTCAGGCAATAAAAAACCCACCGCCAGGTGCTCTGGCGGTGGGTTGATGAGTGCTTATTTAAGAATGAACTCTTAGGTCAGCAGCCTCCCCGCGCCAGCGCACACGCATGCACAACAACAACAGATGCAGCAGCACACCGCGCGAAGATTGGAACCACTTGACATTGGGCTAGATTCTACGGGCCTGGCGGGCGCCCGTCAACATTACTGTTCTCAACCTTAGACTCAAAATTTCGATAGAGGGAATCAGAATTTTTGCATGGGCGTGCCAATGGACCTAGCATGGCTGTAAAATCAGCAACTTAGCCGTCTTTACAAATGTTGAGTGACTCTCTCGTTGCCCCAACGTCGAACATCGGTCATACCCATCGTAGAAAGGTAGCGTCCTTAATTATGAAGCGCTCCGCTGTGTCCTTAATATTCTTCCTCCTGATCTGTGCTGCGGCCGGGTTAAGCCAGAGCAATACCAACAATCCCTCCAAGGCGACTCTCGATCAGCTCAATTCCCTCACCCATCAGGGCGAAGGAGAATGGCGTTTTCATGCTGACGTCCCCCATCCAGAGGATCCGGCAACGAATGATTCGGATTGGAGCGTCTTGACCGTCAAGAACGTGTCGGGCCCGGGAGGCGAGAATGCTAATGAGGAACACTGGAAAGGAACCCGGGTCTTTCGCCGGTGGATTCAAGTTCCCGAAAAGATCAGCGGCTACGCAACGCAGGGATCGCGAGTCTGGCTGAGTCTGCGCTTTGGCAGTCCCAGCGGCTTGATGATCACGGTCTTCTCCAACGGCGCCATGCTCTACCGCGGCGACGATGACAATATTCTGCCAGTGCTGTTGACGGAAAACGCGCAGCCGGGTCAAAAGTTTCTAGTGGCGGCCCGCGTAGTGGCAGGAGACGACGTGCAGTCGGAATTCTTTCACAGCGAACTCATCGTCGATGCTCCCAAGTCGCGCCCGGATCCCGCCATGTTACGCCTGGAACTTCTGGCGACTCTCCCCATAATCGCCGCATACGAAGAAGGCAAGACGGAACGACAGAGCCAGTTGGAAACAGCGATCAAGGCCATCGATTTCACGCCGCTCGACAGGGGTGATCAGGCTGCCTTCGACGCATCGCTCAAAGCAGCTCACGCCAGGCTGGAGGTGCTCAAACCCTGGCTGCAGCAGTTCACCATTCGGGCAGTCGGCAATTCGCATATCGACATGGCATGGCTCTGGCCCTGGACTGAGACCGTCGAAGTCGTCCGCAATACCTTTCAAAGCGTGCTCGATCTGATGCGCGAGTATCCCGACTTCAAGTTCACCATGTCGTCGGCCCGCACTTACGAATGGATGCAGGAGAAATATCCCGATCTCTACCATCAGATCGAGCAGCGCGTGAAAGAAGGCCGCTGGGAGATCATCGGGGGAATGTGGGTCGAGCCCGATCTCAACATGCCGGATGGCGAATCTCTGGTTCGCCAGATTCTGGTGGGCAAGCGGTATTTCCAAAAGAACTTCGGCGTAGACGTGAAGATCGGATGGAACCCCGATTCTTTCGGATACAACTATCAACTTCCGCAGATCTACAAGAAGTCAGGCATGGATTATTTCGTCACGCAGAAGCTGATGTGGGCGCACGAATTCACCACTTTCCCCTATAGATTCTTTTGGTGGCAATCGCCCGACGGCAGCCGTCTGCTGACGTATTTCCCGCACGACTACGCAGATGGCATCGATGCGGAGCCGCTGGGAAGTCAGGTCGCGGTCTGGATGCCTTCCATCTATGGCCCGAAAGTCCCCGACAACCCCGAGATGATGCACCTGTACGGCGTTGGCGACCACGGCGGTGGTCCGACTCGCGTCATGCTCGATCATGCCGATCAACTCCGCTCTCCCGAGGCCATTTTTCCAAAGCTGCAGTTCAGTTTCGCGCGTGACTTTTTCAGCGACCTGGAAAAGAAGCTGCCTTCGATGCAGGTTCCGACCTGGAATGGAGAACTCTACTTTCAGTATCACCGCGGTGTCTTCACTACGCAGGCCGAGACCAAGCGGCGAATCCGTCGCTCCGAAGAAGACGTATTGAACGCTGAGAAGTTCGCGTCATTGGCGGCCCTGTACGGACGTCCTTATCCGCAAGAAGCCATGACCCGGATTTGGAAGAACCTGCTGTTCGATCACTTCCACGACATCATGCCCGGCTCCGGCATCGCCGTGAACTATCTGGATGCCAGGCGCAATCTCGAGAATGTGGACCGCGCCGCGAACGACATTACATTCGCTTCCCTTCAAGAGATCGCCGCCCACGTCAATACGCAAGGGGACGGCGTGCCGGTACTCTTGTTCAGTTCGCTGTCGTGGCCGCGAACCGCAGTAACCGAAGTCGAAGTGCAACTGCCCGCTCCCGCACACCAGATCGGAGTCGTCGACTCGAAGGGCAAGCCTGCGGAAGCGCAGTTGCTCTCGCTTGATCCGGAAACTCATCGCGCCCGATTCCTGGTATCGTCGAATACGCCTTCGCTCGGATATCAGACGTATTTCGTGCACGCCGCAACGACCGCGCCTCCGGTCCAATCCCGTTTGAAGGCCACAGCGGACACACTCGAAAATGAGTACCTCCGCATCAAGATTGACGGCCGGACCGGATGCATGACCAGCCTGTTCGACAAGCGGAGCGGGACAGAGTCTCTGGCGCCTGCAGAGACCGACACAGGCGGTCCGAAGAATTCCGTCTGTGGCAACCTCCTCCAGACCTTTGTCGACAAGCCTCAACGATGGGACGCGTGGAACATCGACGCCGATTTCGAGAAACAACACTGGGATCTCGACAAAGCAGACGAAGTGAAACTTGTAGAGAGCGGCCCCCTGCGCGCGGTCGTAGAGGTGAAGAACCATTTTCAGAACTCAACATTCGTGCGCGACATCACTTTATACGCAGGCGTGCCCCGTGTCGACATCAAGATGCAGGCAGAGTGGCATGAGAAACACATTCTGCTGAAGGTCGCGTTTCCGACGAGCGCACATAGCGATGAAGCAACGTACGAGATCCCCTATGGCTCAGTGGAGCGCCCGACGACGCGCAACACTCCTGCCGAGCAGGCGCAGTTCGAAGTTCCCGCTCAGCGCTGGGCTGACATCTCCGACGGGAAGCATGGCCTTAGCCTGCTCAACGACTGCAAGTACGGATACGATGCGAAAGGGAATGTCTTGCGGTTGTCGCTGCTGCGGTCACCCGAGTGGCCCGATCCCCATGCGGATGAAGGCCATCACGAATTCACCTATTCGGTGTATCCGCACGGCGGGGGCTGGAAGGAGGCCCTCACCATCCGGCAAGGCTACGAACTGAACTACCACCTCATTGCCCTGCCGGTGGACGCACATCAGGGAGTGCTCGCGCCAGAGCATTCCTTCGTACAAGTGCAATCCGATAACGTGATCGTCACTGCGATGAAAAAAGCTGAAGACGAGAATGCGTTGACTTTGCGCTTCTACGAATGGGCCGGCAAGCAAGGAGACGTGACCCTGCAACTGCCTCTGGGAGCAGGTTCGGCGTTAGAAACCGATTTGATGGAAAAGCCGATCGGCTCCTTGTCTTTCGCCAATGGCAAGGTGAGCGTTCCTACAAAACCATTCGAGATCAAAACGATCCGAGTGCAGTTCTCAGGGACGCCGGTCACGGCAACGGCGGAGCAGCAATGACGAGAACCACGGGTGGTCCGGTTCTCGGAGTAGATATAGGAGGAACCAAAGTCGCGGTTGGAATCGTCGACCGCGACGGCAGGATCCTCAGGCAAGGACGCCAGCCGATGATCGCCAACGGCACGGCTGAAGCCGCGTTTGAAGCGGTCACTAAGGCAATCGACGCGATGATAGCGGCCGAAGCGAGTGAAAAAGTTAGCAGCATCGGCATTTGTGCACCGGGACCTCTCGACCCGAAGACCGGCGTGGTGCTCAATCCTCCCAATCTTCCCTGCTGGCGTAACTTCCCCCTGGCCGAAAGAGTCCGCCAGAAGTATCGCATTCCGGTGAAGGTCGACAACGATGCCAACGCCGCCGCTTTGGCCGAAACGCGATGGGGTGCAGCCCGCGGCTTCGGCTACGTTTTCTATTCGACGATCGGCACAGGGATTGGAACCGGCATCGTCTTCGATGGCGCCATCTATCATGGCAAGACCGGGTCCGCTGGTGAAGGCGGGCACGTCAGCATCGACTATCGCGGCCCGCTATGCGGTTGCGGCAAACGCGGTTGCATCGAGATCCTCGCAGCCGGTCCAGCCATTGGCGCACGAGCGCGCGCGAAACTCGCAGCCGATCCCTCTCGTCACTCCGCAATTCTCGACCTGGCCAAAGGGGACATCGCCGCCGTCACCAGCGAGAAGGTTGGTCAGGCTTATGCCGCTGGAGATCCCATAGCGAAGGAGATCCTGCTCGATACGGTCGAAGTTCTTACCCCCTGGCTTGGAAACATCGTCGATCTCTTCGACCCTGACGTTCTTGTGGTTGGCGGCGGGGTGGCGGCGATGCTCAAGCCGTTCTTCGACGAAATGAAGATGCGCCTTCCGGCCTGGTGCGTAAATCCGCGGGCCTCCGAGATTCCGCTCGTGATGGCGCACTACGGCGCTGACGCCGGGATCGCTGGCGGCGCAGCCCTTTGCGGCTGAGATACTGGTTAGCAGTTGTTTCCCCGAGGACACCGAATGCACTTGCCACGAAGCTTCGCTTTTATACTCTGTCTCGCAACCGCCGCGCTCTCGTACGCACAGGATCTGCCGAAAACTCCCCAATCCCACGTGTTCACTCTCACTCCGACGCCGGGATATTTCACCGAACCCGGCATCGCCGTGAATCCAGCGAATCCACAGCAGGTGGTCGCCGTCTTCCAGGACAACGCTCACGCCGCGTATTCACAAGATGCCGGAAACACCTGGCAGGTCGCCGAAGGAGTCGATCCGAAGAACTATCGAATATCTGGCGACGTGTCGGCGGCTTTCGACAATCAGGGCCACGCCTTCGTCTGCTATATCGCCTTCGACAAGCTCGGAACGTTCAACTATTGGGCGCACGGGGCAACCCGCAACGGCATCTTTGTGCGCCGCTCGCTCGATGGCGGAAAGACTTGGGAGGCCGATCACATCCCCGTGGCCGAGCAACCCACCGCGCCGGGAATCCCTTTCGAAGACAAGCCCTACATCGTCGCCGACAACACGAAAAGCAAGTTTGCCGGCAATCTGTACATCGGCTGGACTCGCTGGCGTCTCACCGACTCCCAAATGGTCCTTTCGCGCTCCACCGACGACGGCAAGACCTGGTCCGAACCGCTTGAAATCGATGCTCATCCGGGTTTGCCGCGCGATGACAACGGTGCGGCCGAAGGATTCGACGGCGCGGTCGCTCCCGACGGCACGCTCTACACCATCTGGAGCCAGGACGATGACATTATGCTGACAACGTCGCGAGATGGCGGCAAGACTTTCTCTCGCGCTCGCCCCATCATTCACACCGCTCCCATCATGTTTGCCATCGACACGCTCGATCGGGCCAACGGATTTCCGCAGATTGCCATCGACCCGAAGAGCAGGCGAATCTACGTGACCTGGAGCGACTATCGCAACGGCGATCTGGATGTTTTCCTCTCGACTTCCGCCGACGAGGGCAAACACTGGTCGCCTGCGTTGCGAGTAAGTAATGATTCCGTCCACAACGGCGCCGAACAGTTCTTTCAATGGCTCGCCGTGGACCCGATCGACGGCTCCGTGAACGTCATCTTCTACGACCGGCGCGGCGATCCGCGCAACCGAAAGCAGATCGTGGTTCTGGCGCGCTCCACCGACGGCGGACACATCTTTAACAACTATGCCTGGACCGACGAAGCCTTCGAAGCCGGAGGTTTATTCTTCGGGGACTACAACGGGCTGGCGGCCTACGGAGGGCGGGTCTATGGAGTTTGGACCGAGAAGCCCGCGCCGCCTCCGCCCTCCGACACAAAGACGAAACAAGAAGACGAGAAAGACGCGAAACCACAGCCGCGCGGTACGGTCGTGAAGCTGGGAACCGCCGACTTCACCGCCAAGGCGGGTGGTGCCAACTAGAACCGACAGCGGACGTTTCTGCCCGCCCTATGGAGTTTGCACGGCCAGTGTGGCAACGTAGTTCGGCGAAGCCGAGTCGGTAGCGTTGACGAGGTACAGCGAAGGAACGTTCTTGATCACTTCGTAGTAGCCGGAGTAGACAACCGTCTGCCCCTGGACTGTTCCCTGCAGCAGAAACGCATTGCCCGTCACCGGTCCAGTCAACGTCAGACTCGCGTTATCGGTTCCCGTCAGCGTCAGGTTGAGCGTGAGAACGCTGCTCGAGTTTTCCGTCGCAGTGGCCGTCACCGTGTCGGTAAAGTCCTGCGAACTCGAGCACGTTGTGGAAAGAGGGCACATCGTTCCCGCGTACATACCCGAAACCTTCGGAACGGCCAGCCCTGTGATCGTTCCTCCAGTGTCGGTGGAACATGTATTTCCAGATTGTGCGGTATAGGTTCCATTCAATACGCTTTTGCCGTCGCCGCTGAGCGTACCGTTGACGTTGAACACGTTTCCGTTCTCAGTAAACATGAACTGAATTGGGCTGTCCGTCGCAGTCACAGCGCCGCTGAGCGCATTGGATGAAGTGACAGGCTGGCACACGCCTCCGAAGCCTGTGATGTTCAGGGTCGTAGGAGAGAGTGAAACAAAGGCGATCTGAGTGCTGGTTGCGGTGATCTGGCCGTTAGGCTGCTGAAATCCGTTGACGAGAACGTTTCCTTCCGTCAGGGCGACTTCGATTCCGGTGACAGACCCGCTGCTCGATATAGCCACAAATTCCCATGAGCCCGCAATATTAGGAATCGTCTGGGCGGGAATGGACAAACGGTTACCACCGCAACTCACCAACGCACCGCCCATCACGACCAGAGTAAACAGGGCGGTAATCCTGGGCGCAACCAGCATAGCCATCTCACAGGTCTCCTGAATCGGCATCCCGGGCAAGCGAAAATTATTGCACCCGAGGCTGAATCGCATGTTAACGGCGCATTAATTCTAGGAAGGCTCCGCCCGCCGCCTGGTTTGAAAGTCGGCGACGAGCACACAAGACGAGGTCCGCTGAGGCATGGGATAATTCGCGTCCCCCTTTTTATATTGCTTACTCTCTCTCTGGCGCGCCGCTATAATTCGTTAGGGTAACTGGCGTGGAAGAGGTCACGAGCTCGACCCCGGCCAAATCCATCAAATCCCTCCACAGGACACATGATCGGCAAATCACTCCGCTCGTACCGCATCGAGGCCAAGTTGGGAGCCGGCGGTATGGGCGTGGTTTACAAGGCGGTGGATTCCCGTCTCGGGCGAACTGCCGCCATCAAAATCCTTTCGACCGCCGCCTTCAGCGCGGAGAGGGAACGGCGCTTCGTTCAGGAAGCGAAGGCGGCCTCTTCGCTGAACCATCCGAACATCATCACTATTTATGACATTGATACGCAGGAGATCGATGGGAAGCCGCTGCAATACATCGCGATGGAGTACGTGGCGGGAGAAACTCTCGATCACCTCGTCGGGAAGAAGGGGCTGGGAATTCGTGATGTGCTGAAATATTCCGTCCAGATGGCTGACGCGCTGGCCGCCGCTCACGCGGCTGGAATTGTGCATCGTGATCTGAAGCCGTCCAACGTGATCGTGACGCCTCAGGGCGTGGTCAAGATCCTTGACTTCGGCTTGGCCAAGCTGAATGAAACGGGCGAAGCCGATGCCTATGCCGAAACCATGCACGGAGACGGAGCTCCCCTCACCGAGGAGGGCACAATCCTTGGAACCGTCGCCTACATGTCTCCCGAGCAAGCGGACGGCAAGAAAGTAGACAGCCGCTCTGATGTCTTTTCTTTCGGGTCGGTCCTGTACGAGATGGCGACAGGTCAACGCGCCTTCACCGGTGGATCCAAGTTGTCATCCCTTTCGGCGGTGCTCTACAAGGATCCCCAGCCTGCCTCCCACGCGGCTGCGGACATCCCTCCGGAACTTGACCGGATCATCGGGCGCTGCTTGAAGAAAGATCCGGAGCGCCGCTGGCAGACCATGGCGGACGTGAAAGTGGCGCTGGAAGAGTTGCGCGATGACCTGGACGCCAGTAACTTCGCCCATGCGATTCCCTCTGGCAGCCTCCGCAAAGCTCCGCGGGTGAGACTCTGGACAGGCTTGGGAGTGCTGGCCGGAGTCCTGCTCGGAGTTGCGTTGCGCATCACGTTTGAGCGGACTTATTCTCGCCCCCCAGAGCCGCCATCGTTCCAGCGTCTGACGTTTCGTCGCGGGGACGTAACCTCGGCAAAGTTCGCTCCCGGAGAGACCGTGGTCTACAGCGCCGAGTGGGACGGTGCGCCATCCACTCTGTTTTCCGCCCAGCCCGGCAATCGCGAAGCGCGGGCTTTGGCGCTGCCCAGCGCGAGAGTTCTCGCGATCTCGCCGCGTGGGGAGATGGCAATCCTGTTAGGCGGCGAAGATGTGGGCACGCTGGCTCGCGTACCGTTTGGTGGTGGCTCACCGCGAGAGGTGCTGGAGGGTGTCAGTGGCGCGGATTGGGGGCCAGACGGAGACTCTCTGGCTGTCGCGCGCGCCGTCGGCGGAAAGTACCGGCTCGAGTATCCCATCGGTAGTGTGTTGTACGAAACGGAGAAGCGCCCGCCGATGATGCCGCGAGTATCGGCCGACGGCAAGCTGGTCGCGTTCTTCGACTTCGATGTCGAAGTCGGCGACTACTCTCTTTGCATAGTCGGCCCCGGACATCCCAGGCAGGTTTTGTCGCGCGGATGGCGCGCCATTGGCGCGTTGAATTGGTCGCCCGACAATCGTGAGGTATGGTTCTCGGGTGGACAGCTTGGCGGCGATCCCGCTCTGTTCGCCGTGACTCTCTCCGGCGTCCAACGGTTGGTCACGCAGACGGGCGGAATTATCGTGATGCAAGATGTGGCTCGCGACGGCCGCGTTTTGCTGAGCACGGTCAATTCCCGCCTGGGAATTCTTTATTTCCCGCCGGACGGCGGAGCACAACGCGATTTAGCGTGGCTGGATTCGTCTTTGATCTACGAGCTCTCGAACGACGCCCAGTCGCTTGTCTTCGTTGAGCTCTCCAATGGCCAGGGACGCAACTCTGCGATCTACCTGAGAAAGACAGACGGTTCTCCCGCCGTGCAGTTGGGATACGGGAACCGGCCTTCCCTCTCACCTGACGGCAAATGGGTTGCCTGCATTCACCATGAGCGCGACCGCTCCCGGCTGATGTTGCTTCCGACCGGGCCCGGAGAATCGCAATTCGCAAAGATCGAAGAAATGCACTTCGACGGGGTGGAGTGGTTCCCCGACAACCAGCGGATTCTCTTCACCGGCAATGAAACCGGCCACCAGACACGCACCTGGATCTATAACCTCGAGACGACTAAGACGACGCCCCTCACTCCTGAAGGAACGCACGGCACGCGGATTTCGCCCGACGGCCAGTCGTTCATCACGGTCGACCCTCACAAACTTTTTCTGACCCCGGTCGCGGGCGGGAACCCCAAGGTCATCGCTGACCTGCAGAACGGCGAAACGGTTGTGCGCTGGAGTGGCGACGGGCGCTTCCTTTTCCTCCAGCAGCACGATCCCACCAGCATCAAGATCAGCCGCCTGGAGATCGCAACGCACCATAAAGAGCCCTGGCTCGTGGTGAAAGTTCCTGAACCCGGAGCGCAGTTCTTCGGACCCTTGGCCTTGTCGGCCGATGGCAAAGCCTGCGCCAGTACCTTCCAACGCGATCTTGCGAATCTGTTCCTGGTGAGGGGTCTCGAGTGACGAAATGTGTCAACGTCCGCCAAAGGGGGGTGCATGGGAGCGTGGGGTACGGGAAGCTTTGAGAACGACGACGCCGCGGACTGGATTGCGGACCTGGGGGCATTGACGCCCGATGATCTGACACAGATATTCGCGCAAGCCGCTGACAATCCCAGCTATCTTGAAGCGCCCGCCGCCAGCGCGGTTGTTGCGGCCGCCGAGGTCGTTGCCGCTCTCAACCACTCCCCCGCCACCGCAGTGCCAGACAAGATTCTCGAGTGGGTGAAGAATCGACAGGCTCCCACTCCAGAACTCAAAGCTCTGGCCCTCCGAGCCCTGGACCGCGTGCGGAAAGACTCCGAACTGAAGGACCTATGGCTCGAAGCCGACGGGCTGAACGACTGGATCGCAGCAATACAGGATCTGCAGATCCGGTTGGGAAGGTAGAGTCTTGCGGAGATCTACCGGTTGATGGATGTGAAATTGGAGTGAATATAAAGAAGCGGAGACCGGAACTGGTCCCTTTCACCGCGTAGCTGTGCTCCAGGTTATCCTCTGCCGCGGCCGTCGCCGTCGTAATACCTCCGTCGCACTCATGACTCGCCAATCAGCGTAATCACCCCGGTCAGGGTTGTCACGGTAAAGGACTATAATCATTGAGTGAGGGCGGAAGTACCGCCTGCACCCACCCGAGGTGGTTTATGATGCTGACTATCGTAGCGGTGATCTTCGGAGTTTTCGCGATCGGTCTTATCGTCCTCCTGATCTACAGGAGCACATTGACCATGCACAGGGATGACCAGTTGTTCCTGGACGACGCGAGTTCGCACATGCACGATGAGCAGACTGAACTGTTGGCCAAGCTCAACCGGCTTATCATCCCACTGCGCGTGTGCAGCATAGGGTCGGGCGTATTTCTGCTGGCACTGCTGGGCATTTGGCTCTACAGGGGCCTGAACGCGGTGTAGTACCGTCGGCAAGGGCGCATTGCCTTTGCCGAGCCTGGTGCTTTCCGTGATCGACAAGGGTCCACCCGGTTGCGCGAGTCACACCCAGCCAGACGATGAGTTCGAAAGACTAGTAGGCCGATCCCACATTTGCGACCGGGGCCTGATGCTCAATCCTTCGGCTGGGGAACGCCAAGCTTATCTGCCACTGGCAAATCCCCTCCATAAGTTTGTAGGTCCGTTACAGTCCGATAAGGCTTGGTGCTTGGTTCTTCTTCGTTTTTGTCGAGCAGCAAACTCACGACTCGAGTCCTCGTCGATTGGGTATGGCCTCCGCAGTCGCCAGTTTCACAAGACCTTCGACAGTCGCGAGTCGAGCGGAACCGGCCTGCGAGAGGCTTCTATCTTGCAATCGCCCACATGTTGCATAACGATCGAGCGGATGACATGGACACTCTGGGAGCCGACATGGATATGGAATCAAGAGCACTCATTGAGGCGGCCTTGGAAGCACTCGTCGGCAGGTCGCTGTTTACCTGATAGAAATCCCTTAGGGACCCGATTGTGGAAGTCTCCGAAAAGTCGAAATCTCAAGATCGCTAAGAGAGGACGACTAACCCTATGCGTGCCATAATAATGTGAATCAGCTGCCAGCGCTTAGGGTGCCTTTAGCTGATCTATTGAAAAGAGATTTCTATGGCCACTTCAGTCACCGCTCACAACCCAGCGTTTGTGCGGATTACGTTTCTTGTACTCATCCAGATTGCGCTCTGCCTGGTGGCGAGCGGGCAAGTAAACGTTATCACCTATCACAACGACAGTTCTCGCAGCGGCTCGAACACCAGCGAGACGGTGCTTACGACCGCCAATGTCAGGAAGGCAACTTTTGGTCTCCGCTTCACCCAGCCTGTGGACGGATTCGTTGTCGCCCAACCTCTGTACCTGTCAAACGTCAACATTCCCGGACTTGGCGTTCACAATGTCGTCTATGTTGTGACCTTGAACGACAGCGTGTATGCCTTCGACGCCGACAGTAACACGGGCACTAACGCCTCCCCGTTGTGGCAGGTGAACTTCACGAACCCATCAGCTGGAATCACCACTGCAACCGGCACAAATTTGCCATGCGAAGGCACGACCGGATACAGCCAGGCAGGAATTATTTCCACTCCAGTCATTGATGTGAACACGCAGACCATGTACGTTGTGGCCAAGACGAACGAAAACGCGACTGTGGTTCACCGTCTTCACGCTCTCGACGTCACCAGCGGAGCCGAGAAACTCGGCGGTCCGGTTGTGATCAGCGGTACCTTTAAGGCGAATAATGGCACGATTGCTACCTTCAATAGCTTGCACGCCATGAATCGTCCCGCGCTGCTCGAGAACAACGGCTCCATCTACATCGCCTTCGGTTCGAATGGCTGCAATGACTCCAACTACGGCTGGGTGTTTGCGTACCAGGCTTCGAATCTCCAACAGTCCGGAGTTTTCAACACGTCACCCAATCAGCACTACTCTTCCGTGTGGCACAGCGGCTCGGGTCTGGCGGCAGATGCGAACGGCAATATCTACTTCTCCACCGGTGAAGGGAAATTCACGGCCAACACCGGCGGTCAGGATTTCGGTTCGACCTTTTTGAAATTGAATAGCGGTGCCACGTCGGTTGTGGACTACTTCACGCCCTACAATGAGGTTTACCTGTGGCAGCATGATTTGGATCTCAGCTCAAGTGGAGTTGTCGTTTTGCCTGATCAGCCCGGCCCCAACCCGCATCTGCTCATCGGCAGCGGCAAGATGGGAACTGTGTATGTGTTGAATCGGGACAATATGGGGAAATTCAACTCGGCCGGAGATACGCAAATCGTGCAGGAGATGCCCTCTGCGGTAGGAGCGATGTTCGGCGTACCCGTGTATTGGAACAATACCGTCTACTTTTCAGGAGACGCACGTCCGATCATGGCTTTCGCGCTCTCGAACGGGACCCTCGTGACTTCCCCCATTGCCCAGTCGGTCAAGATGCCGGGCGAACACGCCCCGACCATCTCTTCATATGGCAATACAAACGGTGTGCTCTGGGAAATCAGCGGCTTGGACCTCTTCGCTTTTGATTCGGTCACGCTGACCACTCTCTATAACTCGGCTCAGTCCGGAACCCGCGACACCCTGCCCTCGGTCGCCCATTTCGTCACCCAGACCGTAGCCAATGGAAAAGTGTACATTGGGACTAAAACCTGTCTGGCGGTGTATGGACTGTTGTAGCTGCTAATGGGGAACTTCCGCCGCACTCATAATGTTTCGGATTTTTGCTTTGCTGCCACGTGCGAGTGGAACCCCGGTTTTCGGAAAGCCAACGTTCTTTAACCATTTCTCCGCTTCTACCGCTCTTCCGTCCGTCAAAGCTCCTCTGTGGTTCGGCGGTCTGCCGGCACAATGGGGTTCTGCCCGGAATTCCTCACCCAGCCACTCGCCTCAGAAGTACATGGACTAGATGACGTCCCAGCCGCGCCGAACGGACACGGAATGTCTGTATCGTCCGGGCAGGCAATGCCGCGTTTTCAACTCAAGGCCCGAGGAACCGTGCCGATGTCTAGTGTAAGCACCTTACAAGGTTGAGGTGTTGCCGCGCGTCGGATTTTTGGTCTGAATTGTGCAGATCAGAGGGACGGGAGGCTCAGGAATGTTAACCGTGTCTAAGGATGCATACAGTTCCGTCCTTCCGGCAAACGGCGGCTCCCAGCCTGAACCTCGGCCAATGCCGACCAGTCCCAATCCGAGTGCGCTTGCGCAAGTCAACCCGGCCAGCGCCGCAAAGAGCAGCTCCAAAAGGACGCTCAGGAAGCCCGACAAAGAGTCGAAAAAATTGCGGGCGTTGATCGTCGAGGATGAGCCCGCCGATGTTGAACTGGCGTTGCGTGCTCTGCGCGTAGCGGGGCTGGACGTCGCCTGGGATGTCGCCCAGACTGCGGAGGAATTCACTGATCTGGTGCGGAAGAACTTGTACGACGTCGTTCTGGCTGACTACAGCTTGCCGAACTGGAATGGAATGGAAGCGGTCGAGGTTCTGCGCCGGGAAGGACTGGACGTTCCAGTCATTATGGTCTCGGGCGCGCTGGGCGAGCTCACCGCGGTGGAGTGCATCAAGCAGGGTGCTGCGGACTATGTCCTCAAAGATCACCTGACGCGCCTGCCGCCATCGGTGAGGCGAGCCATACGGGACAAGAAACTGCGGGAGGATCACCGGCAGTCGCTCGAGGACTTGGCTCGCTCCAATCGCGACTTGGAGCAGTTTGCCTACGTGGCCTCGCACGATCTGCAGGAACCTTTGCGCATGGTGGCTACCTACACCCAACTGCTGGCGGAGCGTTACCGGGGCAAGCTCGATGCCGACGCGGACAAATATATTCACTACGCCGTCGACGGAGCCCTGCGCATGCAGAAACTGGTGCAGGACCTTCTTTCCTTTTCGCGGGTGGGAAGGCAAGGCCTTGCTCTGGAGAGCGCCGACTGCAATGCCGTGCTGCAAGCGGCCTTGAACAATCTGGACGCGGCGATACAGGAAAGCGGCGCGGTCGTGGAGCACGCTCAACTTCCGGTGGTAATTGCCGATAGGTCGCAACTGGTCCAGGTATTTCAAAACCTGATTGCGAATGCCATCAAGTTCCGCAGTCCCGCACGGCCGCAGGTTCGTGTGAACGCGGAGGCGAAGGCAAGAGAATGGGTCTTTTCTGTGGCGGACAATGGGATCGGTATCGCAGCCGAGAATGCAGAGAGCGTTTTCGTCATTTTCCGGCAACTGCATACCCATGCGGAATATCCGGGGAACGGCATCGGGCTCTCCATCTGCAAGAAGATTATCGAACAGCATGGCGGCAGGATCTGGGTCAAATCCGAACTGGGTCACGGATCCACCTTCAGATTCACACTTCCCGTCAAAACAAGAACCCAGGGCGAGGACGAGCGGAATGATGAAAACGCCTGAAATCCTGATGGTCGACGACAATCCGGCAGACATCGACCTGACCAGCGAAGTGCTGGCCCATGGCAAACGACAATTTCACGTGAACGCCGTGAATGACGGTGCCGAGGCAGTCTCTTTTCTGCGGAGGCAGGGCAAGTATGCCACCGCGCCGGTGCCGGATCTGGTGATTCTCGACCTGAACCTGCCGCACATTGATGGCTGCGAAGTCCTTTCGAACATCAAGTCCGATGCAGCTCTGGCCAGGATTCCAGTCGTCATCTTTACCACTTCTCAGGCGGACTCCGATATCTCCCGCAGTTACAAACTGGGAGCGAACTGTTATCTAAGGAAGCCCGGAAACCTGCCGGAATTCGTTGCGGTGGTCCAATCCATGGCGGAATTTTGGCTGGGGTTCGCCAGCCTTCCGCAAAAGGAGAAATGATGAAGGATCAACCAACTCACGTTTTACTGATCGAAGACAATCCCGGGGATGCGGATCTGGTTCGGTTGCGGCTGGTGGACGGCAAAACCAACGTGAACGTGGACTGCGTCAATCGCTTGTCCGACGGGCTCGCCGCCCTGAAGGAAAAATTACCCGGGGTGATCCTGCTGGACCTCAACCTTCCCGACAGCCAGGGGGCGGAGACATTTCGCAAAGTGCTGGAGAAAGCGCCGAATGTGCCCGTCGTCATCCTGTCCGGGCGAGACGACGAGGAACTCGCCATCAAGGCGCTGCACCAGGGTGTGCAGGATTATCTGGTGAAAGGCGCCATCTCCAGCAGTAGTCTGGACCGGGCCATGCGCTATGCGGTGGAACGGCAGGCCCTGCTGCGCTCCCTGGAGATGAGCCGGAAGCAGCAACTGGAGTTCAAAAACCAGTTTCTCTCGCACGTCTCGCACGAACTGCGAACGCCGCTGACCTGCATCCACCAGTTCGTCACCATCCTTCTCGACGGCCTGTCGGGCGAGGTCAACCCGGACCAGCGCGACCATCTCAAGACGATTCTGAAGAGTGTCAACCAGTTGGGAGCCATGGTTCGCGATCTGCTCGAAGCCAGCCGGGCGGAGTCGGGAAAAACCCGCGTGGAACCGCGCTGCATCACGATCGGAGATCTGATCCAGCAAGCAGTCGCCATGATGCAGCCGGTCGCGCGCGAAAAGGAGGTCGGGCTGGAAGTCGGTGTCGATACCAGGATTCCGTTCGTTTATGGGGATCCCGGACGCATTCTCGAAGTGCTGATCAATCTCACCGATAACGCCATCAAGTTCACACCTCAGGGTGGGGCGGTCACGGTGCAGGCCTGCCTGGTGCCGACCGATACCGACTTTGTCTATGTCTCGGTGACCGACACCGGTTGCGGAATCACTCCGGAGGGCCGAGCCCTCGTGTTCGAGCGCCTGTACCAGGATCCCAATGCCGTCGATAACAGCCGCAAAGGCCTGGGACTCGGGTTGTTCATCGCGAAAGAACTGGTCAGTCTCCACGGAGGACGCATCTGGGTTGCCAGCGAACCGGGGCACGGAAGCACCTTCACATTCACGTTGCCGTTGTATTCCCTGGCCAAGCTGCTGTTTCCGGTCATCATGTGCCAGGAGAAGCTGCGGGACGCCGTTGTGCTGGTTAAGGTCGTACTGAGACCGCTCACCAAGCCGGCGCGGGCCAACTGGAAAGAGACCTGCCAGCGCTGTCTCGAGGTACTGCAACGCTGCGTCTATCTCGACAAGGATCTGGTCCTGCCCCCGATGACCGCTGGCGGTGCAGAGGAAACGTTTCTGGTCGTGGCGTCGACCGACCTGGAGCTCGCCGAAATCATGATGGCGCGCATTCGCGAGCAACTGGGAAAAGTGGCTGGCCTGAACGGTGCTGGCGAATTGGAAGTGTCCGCCCTGGCGGTCCCTCTCCCTGATGGCGGCGCGGGCTCCTCCCCGCAACAGCAGGTGCAGGAAGTTGCCAACACGGTGAGTGAAATGGTTCGAACGGTTCTGGAGGGCAAAAAGAGCACCGAACAAGATTGAGACGCGTAAGACACGTGCTGACAACTGCCACGTGAACTTTGGAAATGGAGAATGACAAATGGCAAATCCGAAAATCATGATCGTGGACGATGACCCCGACCTGCGGCAGGCGCTGAGGCTGCGCCTGCGCGCCAACCAGTACGACACCGTCAATGCCGTCGATGGTTACTCGGCGATTGCGCAGGCTTACAAGGAGCGTCCCGACCTGATCATTCTTGATCTCGGCCTGCCCGCCGGAGACGGCTTCGTCGTACTCGACCGCCTGCAAAAGGATGACAAGCTCTCGACCATCCCGGTCATTGTGTTGACGGCGCGCGATCCGCAGAGCAGCGAGCGGCGTGCTCTGCAGGCGGGAGCGGCGGCGTTCTTCCAGAAGCCGGTAGACAACACGGAACTGCTGGAGGTGATTCGCGCCAGCCTGAGTCAGGCTGCGAACGGGCAGGGTCTGCCGTCGTAGCAATCGGCGGAATAGCGGTTCACTCGCTGAGCAGGAGATCACGGGCTTCTGCCACTCCCAGGATCTGGAGTACAGCGCGTCCGCTTTGCCATCCGGGCAGCAGTGCGACGTCTGCTGCTGCCCTGGCGTGGACGCCAGGCGCTAGGAGGATACTGCCATGCCGCCGCATTACCATGTCGCCATCAAAACTTACGAAGCGCATGAGTTTGTTCGGCATCATCCGCGCATTCTGTTCAGCATCCCGATCACGATTCGCCATTTGTGCCGCGGAGGTGTACGGAGCATGCCCGGTGTCAGCCTCGATCTTGGCGAAGGTGGGCTGGGAGCCATCGTGCAGGGCGATGTGCAGGTCGGAGAAACGGTCGCCATTGATTTCCAGTTGAGTGATCAGTCCGTTACGGCCGTGGCCATCGTGCGCCATACTTCCAACGTGCGCTCCGGATTCGAGTTCGTGGGCTTGACGCCGGAAGAGCGTTCGCAGATCACGAGCGTCGTCGCGCATGCGTAGAGCAGAACACCGATTCTCACATCGCCTTCATCGCCCCTGCGTCTTTCCTGCAACGCTCCGAGCTTGAACGCCGCGCGGTTGTTCTGCGCCAAAGATCCGACCCCCCATGCGCACGATTCCATTTCGGGAAGCCTGCGCCCTTGGTGCGCGCGCAATCCCGATCCGCACTCACAGCCTTGTCCGATACTAACTAGGTGCGTTACGTCCTGCCCGATGATCAGGAATTTGTTGTTGCCCGCGATCAATTTCACTTTCAGCTTCCGTGCGGATGTATCTGCGACCGCGGTCGTACTGATGGAGGTTTGTGATGTCGAGAACTCGAAAGCCGGCAGCGAGGAATGGAATCGAAAAAAGCCCGACTGGCATTTTTGGATTAGACCAAATCACCGAAGGCGGTCTGCCCAAGGGCCGTCCCACGCTCATCTGCGGCACGGCTGGATGCGGCAAGACCATTCTGGCCATGGAGTTTCTGGTGCGCGGTGCTACAGAGTTCGGCGAGCCAGGCGTGTTCATGGCGTTCGAGGAAACGGGCAAGGAGTTGAGCAAGAATGTCGCTTCGATGGGGTTTGATCTTCCCGCGCTGGTCGCCGGAAAAAAGCTGGTGCTCGACCACGTCCACATCGATCGAAACGAAATCGCAGAGAGCGGCGAATACGATTTGGAGGGCCTGTTCATTCGCCTGGGTAGCGCCATCGATGCCATTGGCGCCAGACGCGTCGTCCTCGACACGATCGAATCGCTGTTCTCCAGCTTTACCGATACGAATATCCTGCGCGCGGAACTCCGTCGCCTGTTCCGGTGGTTGAAGGAGAAGGGGGTCAGCGCGGTCATTACTGCGGAGACCGGAGACGGAACCATTACACGCAACGGAATCGAAGAATACGTCGCCGATTGCGTGATTCTGCTCGACCACCGCGTCGAGGACCAGAGTTCTATTCGCCGGTTGCGGGTATTGAAGTATCGCGGCACCATGCACGGCACGAACGAGTATCCCTTCCTGATCGGGCAAACCGGTCTGTCCGTGCTTCCACTGAGTTCCTTGAAGCTGGAACACACGGCTCCGACCGAAAGAATTTCGACAGGTGTTCCACGTTTGGACACGATGTTGGGCGGAAAAGGCTTTTACCGCGGGACCAGCATCCTGCTCTCCGGCACCGCCGGCACGGGTAAGAGCAGCCTGGCGGCGCATTTTGTGCAGGCCGCCTGTAAAAGGGGCGAGCGCGCCCTGTACATCGCTTCTGAACAATCGCCCGACGAAGTCATACGCAACATGCGCTCGATCGGCGTTGACCTGGAGCCTTGGATCAAACGCGGTCTTCTGCAATTTTATGCGGCGCGGCCCGGCACCTTCGGCCTGGAGAAGCATCTGGTCACGATCCACGATCTGACCATGGAGTTTGATCCCAAAGTCGTAGTCATCGACCCCATCACGAATTTCGGTTCGGTGGGAACCGATTCGGAAGTGAAGTCGATGGTTACCCGCCTCATCGACATGTTTAAGGCGAGCCAGATTACCGCCCTGTTCACCAGCCTTACGTCGGGCGACAGCGATCCCGAACTGAGCGAGGTTGGCGTTTCTTCGCAGATGGATGCGTGGCTGTTGTTGCGCAACCTGGAGAGTAATGGCGAACGCAATCGTGGGCTCTATGTACTGAAGTCACGGGGCATGGCGCACTCCAACCAGATTCGCGAATTTCTGCTGACCGACCAGGGGGTGCAACTGCGCGATGTCTACGTAGGACCTTCGGGACTGCTCACCGGCTCTGCGCGAGAAGCCCAGGAAGCGAAAGAGCGGGCGGAAGCAACCGAGCGCCAACAACAGACGCTGCGCAAGGCTTTCGAACTCAAGCAAAAACGCCAGCAACTGGAGGCGGAAGTTGCCAGGATGCGCGCCGACTTCGCCCTTCTGGAACGGAGTTCGCTGCGCGACGCGCGCACCAAGGAATCGAAGGAAAAGCAAATCGCTGTGGACCGTGTAGAAATGGGGCGCATCCGCAAGGCGGACGCGGTCTCTGCGCACGGGAATGGCCGCGCCTGAGGCCCGGGCGCGAACTGAGCTCTAAAAAGAAACGAGTCTGACATGAAAAAGACAAAAAGGCAGAACATCCCAGGTAGACGAAAGCGATCACCCCGGAAAAGCTGGAACCTTCGTCTCTATATCGCAGGCGATACTTCGCGATCCGTTGCGGCCCTTACGAACCTGCAGAAAATCTGTGATGAACACCTGGCGGGCCAGTACAACGTGGAAGTGGTCGACCTGTTGAAAAATCCGCAACTGGCCATGGGCGACCAGATCATTGCCGTGCCCACCCTGGTCCGCCGGCTGCCACCGCCGCTGAAGAGGATTATCGGGGATTTATCGAACTCGCAGCAGGTGCTGGTCGGGCTCGATCTGCGCCCGGGAAAAGAGTCGCTATGACAGTGCAGTCCATGAAGAAGGCCCTCGCCACGGCCGCCGGTTCGGCAAACCACAAAAAGAAGTATGTGCTTCGTCTGTATATCACGGGCGCGACGTCCTCGTCCCGGCGCGCCATTCTGAACATCAACTCGATCTGCGCGGAGCACCTGCAAGGGAAGTACGATCTGGAAGTCATCGACATTCACCAGAAGCCGACCTTGGCCAAGGACGAGCAGATTGTCGCCGCTCCGACCCTGATCAAGCAGCTGCCGCTGCCGTTGCGGCGGATTATCGGCGACTTGTCGGATCGCGACAGCGTGCTGTTCGGACTGGACCTGAAACCCAGGGCGTAGGAGCGACATGCCATCCACGAAAAGTCCGAGCGAGCGGCAGTTGCGGGCGGAGCTGAAGCGGGTACAAGCTCATGTGACCGAGCTGGAAGCGACCATAAAAGCCATCCGCAGCGGCCAGGTGGATGGGATCGTGGTCGAGGGGCCGCAAGGCAGCCACATCTTCACCCTGCAAAGTTCCGAAGAACCCTACCGCATTATTGCCGAACGGATGAACGAGGGCGCAGCCACGCTGAGCGCCGAGGGGATCATCCTCTTCTGTAATCACCAACTGTCCGAAATGGCTCGACGTCCAGCCGAGCAGCTGCTCGGTTCAACTCTCCTCTCCATTCTGCGTGACGGAAGTCGAGAGGACTTTCCGGAGTTGATGAAGCGTGCGCTCACGGAGAATGTGCGGACGCCGGGCTCCCTGCTGCGCCCCGACGGGAGCATGCTTCCGGTGCAGTTGTCGCTCAGCCCGATCCCTTTCGCAGAATCCGAGCAGGGAGTCTGCCTGGTCGCGACCGACCTTACCGATCAGAAGCACGCCCAGGACGAAGTGCATCGCCTGAACGCCGGGCTGGAACAGCAGGTCGCCCTCCGCACCGCCGAACTGGAGGCGGCCAATCAGGAACTGGAGGCATTTACCTACGCGGTCGCCCACGACCTGCGTGCTCCCTTGCGCCATATTCACGGCTTCTCCGACCTGCTGCAGCGTGACTCGGAATCTGCGCTGAGCGCGGATGGCCGGCACTCCCTCGATTGCATCCTCACGGGAACCATGCGCATGGAAAAGCTGCTCGAGGCTTTGCTGAATCTCAGCCGCTTTGGCCGCCAGTCAGTGCAGCGACAAAAGGTCGACCTGAACAAGTTGGTCCGCGAAGTGATCGATGATCTCGCGCCCGACCTCAAGAACCAGCACATCGATTGGAAAATTCGCGACCTGCCGGTGGCCCATTGCGATCTGGCGCTGATGAAGATTGTCTTCGCCAACTTGCTGTCGAACGCGGTCAAGTTTACCCGTCTGCGGGCCGCAGCCGTCATCGAGATCGGGCAGACAATGGCTGACGGCGCTCCCGTGTTCTTCGTGCGCGACAACGGCGCTGGTTTCGAGATGCGATATGCCAGCAAGCTTTTCGGAGTCTTTCAGCGGCTGCACCGGGCCGAAGAGTTCGAGGGAACCGGCGTCGGGCTGGCGACCGTGCAGCGCATTTTGCAGAAGCACGGAGGAAGTATCTGGGCGGAGGCCGAACCCGACAAGGGGGCGACCTTTTATTTCACCTGCGACGCGGCTGAGACTACAACGGGACCGACGGTCGCGGTAGAGGAGGTAGTGTGAACCCATCACCGTCTTCTCGGGAAGACGCTATGACCGGCAAGTTCGACCTCGATATTTTGCGGAGATTGGATCAATTTGTCACTGGAGTTAGTTTGCTCTCGGTGGCGTTCGGGTTGTGGGTCCTGACTGGGTGGATCCTCCACATTCAAATTGTGAAGAGCATTGTGCGGGGCCAGGTCGCGGTCAAGGCTAATGCTGCGATTTGCTTTATCTTGATCGGTTTTGCTCTATGGGTATTCAAGCGGGACCGGGCGCGCGCCGCTTCCAGCTGGAAACTGGCTGCGAAGATCGCCGCCGTCATCGCCAGCATCGTTGGGCTCCTCTCGTTGCTGGAGTTCTTGTTGGGTTGGAACCTGGGCATCGATCAGCTGCTGTTCACGGCTAAGGCGGCGGAAGACATTCCGGGCAGCGTGCGTCCTGGCCTCATGTCGCCGATCGCCGCTTGGAGTTTTCTTTCGCTCGGATCTGCCCTGTTGCTGCTGGACGCCAAATCGAGGTTGGCTCGCTGGTGGACGCAGGCGTTGCCCTGTGGCGCGGCCATCGCTGCCATGTTTGGCATCCTTGACTTTGTTCTAGATCCGAATACTACTCATACCCACATCTCTCCCATTACCGCGTCCGCTGTATTTCTGCTCTCTTTCGCGTTGCCGTTTACCCGCACGCAGTTCGGTCTGGGGGCATTGGTTGCGAGCCCGACCTTGGGTGGTTCGCTGACCCGCCTGTTGTTTCCCGCTGCCATTCTCGTTCCTCTGGCTGTCGGCTGGCTGCGATGGAAGGGAGAATTAAGCGGTCTCTATTCCGAGTGGGCCGGGCTCACCATGATGACGGTATTCACCATCGTGCTGCTGGCGAGCCTCACGGCCTGGTGTGGGTTCACCGTCGATCGCAACGAGCGGGAACGGCTGGACGGCCAGGAGACCGTCGATCGCCTGGCTTCGATCGTTACCTCTTCCAGCGATGCCATTTTCGCTAAGACCTTAGAAGGCGTGGCCACCAGCTGGAACCCGGGGGCGGAAGCGATTTATGGCTACTCGGCGGAGGAGATGATCGGGCAATCAATCTCCGTCTCCATTCCGCCCGATCGGCGCCAGGACTTTGACGGGATCATGGAAAAGATCGCGCGCGGGGAACGGGTCGAACACTACGAAACGACGCGGCTGAAGAAGGGCGGGCGGACGATCCATGTGTCGCTTAGCATCAGCCCTGTGCTGGACAAGGCGGGCCACGTCGTCGGTGCATCCACCATTGCTCGCGACATCACCGAGCGTAAACAGGCGGAGCAGAGTTTACGAGATTCCGAAAGCAAATACCGAACGCTGTTCGATTCGATCGACCAGGGTTTCTGCACGATTGAAATGGTGTTCGACGGGAACAACCAGCCCGTGGATTACCGCTTTCTGGAAGTCAATCCGGCGTTTGAGAGGCAGACCGGGATCGAAAATGCGGGGGGCCGAAGAATGCGCGAGATTGCCCCGGAACTCGAGCCGTATTGGTTTGAGATCTACGGCAAGGTGGCTTTGACGGGCGAGCCCGTCCGCTTCGAAAACCCGGCAGCGCAATTGCACCGTTGGTATGAGGTTTACGCCTTCCGCGTCGGAGAGCCGCAGCAGAAGAGAGTCGCAGTCCTCTTCAACGACATATCCGAGCGTAAGCGGTCGGAAGAGAAGGTAAGGATCGCGGCGCTCTACACCCGCAGCCTGATCGAGTCCAGTCTCGATCCCCTGGTGACGATCAGCCGCGACGGCAAGATCACGGATGTGAACCAGGCCACAGAGACCGTGACTGGGGTTTCGCGGGAGCGCTTGATTGGCAGCGATTTCTCAGTCTATTTCACACAGCCCGAAAAGGCGAGACAGGGCTATGAGCAGGTATTTGCCGAGGGCCACGTAACCGATTACGGGCTCGCCATTCGGCACACCTCGGGACGCGTGACCGATGTGCTGTACAACGCCAGCGTCCTTAAGAACGAGGCAGGTGAGATTGAAGGTGTCTTTGCCGCAGCCCGCGATGTTACAAGGCGGAAGCAGGCTGAGGAAGAACTGCGTCGCGCCTCGCTCTATACGCGAAGCCTGATCGAAGCCAGTCTCGATCCCCTGGTGACGATCAGCCGCAGCGGCAAGATCACCGATGTGAACCAGGCGACAGAATCCGTGACTGGGGTTTCGCGGGAACGCTTGATTGGCAGCGATTTCTCCGTCTATTTCACGCAGCCCGAGAAGGCGAGACAA
The DNA here is from genome assembly GCA_035632675.1 of Candidatus Dormiibacterota bacterium. Classification (GTDB taxonomy): domain Bacteria; phylum Acidobacteriota; class Terriglobia; order Terriglobales; family Acidobacteriaceae; genus Sulfotelmatobacter. Next base: position 1,593 of record DASQGJ010000022.1, on the reverse strand, counting down.
GGTTATGAGCAGGTATTCGCCGAGAGTAAGGCAACTGATTATCCCTTGGCTATTCGGCATGCCTCGGGACGCGTGACCGATGTGCTGTACAACGCCAGCGTTTTCAAGAATGAGGCCGGAGAGATCGAAGGTGTTTTTGCGGCGGCTCGCGATATCACCCGGCGCAAGCTGGTCGAAGAAGAACTGCGGCTCAGCCGAGAGCGTTTGGCTTTGGCGCAAAAGGCCGGGCACTCAGGCACTTTCGACTGGGATATCCAAAAGAATATCAATCATTGGTCCACCGAGGTCGAGGAAGTGTACGGCATCGCACCGGGCGAGTTTGGCGGCAGCTACGAGGACTGGGAAGCCCTGGTAGTTTCCGAAGACCTGATCACGGCAAAGACGGCGATCGAAGAGTCGCTGAAGACCGGGGAGTTCGCGTCAGAGTGGCGCATCCGGCGTCGCAACGACGGCGAAATCCGCTGGATCACAGCCCGTGCCAAGGTGATTTTCGACAATGCCGGACGGCCTGAACGCATGCTCGGGCTCAACATGGATGTGACCGAGCGCAAGCGGGCAGAGGAGGAAGTTCACCGCCTGAATGGGGAACTGGAACTGCGCGTAATCCAGCGTACCGCACAACTGGAAGCCGCCAATAAAGAACTCGAAGCCTTCACTTACTCGGTTTCCCACGACCTGCGCGCCCCTTTGCGGCATATCAGCGGTTTCTCCAAGCTATTGACCGAAGAGTATGGTTCCAGCCTGGCTCCGGAGGCGCAACACCATCTTCAGAGAATCCAGGAAGGCACGAGGCGCATGGGACTGCTGGTGGACGACCTGCTCAACCTGGGGCGGATCGGCCGTCATGAAGTGCGGCTTCAGGTTACCGGTTTGAATACGGTCGTGAACGAAGTCATTGGCGAACTGAAACCGGAGTGTGGCGAACGTCAGATGGAGTGGAAGATTGGTGCGCTCCCCTTCGTCGAGTGCGACCCCGCCCTGATGAAGCAAGTCTTCCAGAATCTGCTCTCGAACGCGGTCAAGTTCACTCGGCCTCGCGGTCAGGCGGTCATTGAAGTCGGGCAGAAGGATCAGGACGGAACTCCGGTGGTATTCGTGCGCGACAACGGAGTCGGGTTCAGCATGAAGTACGCCGACAAGCTCTTCGGTGTTTTCCAACGCCTGCACCGCGCCGAAGATTTCGAAGGCACGGGTGTGGGCCTGGCCACGGTTCAACGCATCATCCAGAAACATGGCGGGCGCATCTGGGCGGAAGCCGAACTGGACAAGGGCGCGACTTTTTATTTCACCGTCGCAGCTTCCGTGAAAACCGAACTCAACGACAAGACCGCTATGGCGGGCGCAAGCTCCCACGCTGCGGGGCTGAACTGAACAACAGGGGTCCGCGAAGTGGCAACAACGAAGGGAGTCAACGAACATGAACGTCGCACCACAGGCGTCGACCGAGCAACAGCAGGCCTCGCAGTACGCACGCAGCCTGATCGAGGCCAGTCTCGATCCACTGGTCACCATCAGCCCGGAGGGCAAGATCACCGACGTGAATGAGGCCACCATCAAGGTGACCGGCATGCAGCGGGCCCAATTGATCGGCAC
>DASQGJ010000021.1:0-10584 GCA_035632675.1 Candidatus Dormiibacterota bacterium | reverse complement strand
CAGGCTGATGAGAAGCGCCGTCCCGGTACGATTCCGAAGGTCTTCTCGACGCATCCGCCAACGCCGGACCGCATCGAAAGCGCACAAAAAGAAATCGCGCGCATTCTGCCCAACAAGCCGGAGTATGTCGTGACCACATCGGAATTCGACAGCGTGAAGGCTCGCTTGCGCAACATCATGTTCGCCCGCAAGGTGCAGGACAATGCGCCCGGCAAGCCCACGCTGCGGACCCGCACCGAGCAGCAGCAGAAGGGTCAGACCCAAACCGATCCCAGCGCACCGGGCAACGACGACGATCGCCCGACCCTGAAGCGCCGTCCCGACTCGCAGTAGTCACGTCAGCATTCATAAGGAAAGGGCGGCCCAGCGGCCGCCCTTTTTATTTTTCTACCTTAATTTTTTCGTTTTATTTGCCGCTGAAGTTCAGCGCGCCGCCGAATTCGGACGCCGCTCTTCGGGCGCCATGGCGATGCCCATGCGCCGCAACTCATCGACGTAATACTTGCGATAGAGCACGTCCCACTCTTCGCTGCCTTCGAGGATTTCCTTCTTCTGCGAGGTGATTTTTTTGCGAACTTCGGCGTCGGCTTTCTCTTCTTCGCGCAGCGTGTTGGTGAGAATCTGCACCACCTGCTGCCGAATAGTGTCGCGGTCTTCGACGAATTCCACTTCGTCGCTGGACACCAGCACATCGGTGATCTGGTGGGACAATCGGATGATCTTTTCGCGGCTAAGTCGCATTCGTGTGTGAGCCCGGCTGTGTTGGCGCGGCCGATCGTCGATCAGCGACTCAGCGCAAGACGAGCTTGCGATCGCGGGCCAATTGTCCTTTCACCTTTTTGTACATCTCCTGGTACGACACGCCGGTGCGGCGCATTTCGTCCTGATGCTGGGTCAGAATGTCGCGCACTTCGTCGTTGAGCCGGTCCTCGACGGTGATCTCCTGCATCATGGTCTGGCGAACACGCTGGGTGACCGCATCGCCCGCCTTGGTTTCGATCAGCTCGCCTTCGACGAGTTGCTTGACCACTTCGGAAGCCATGTGCCCAACGTAGTCGCGATTGATCAGCATGCCCGGCCGATTCCCTTCCCCCGATTGAGGAGCATCAGTGTAATGGCAGCTTCAACAGAGTGCAAGGCAGCGGGGTTTGCAGCGCATGATCTGGCGTTCAATCTGGACTTGGATTTGAGTCTGGCGATTGGCGGTGCGTTGACGCTTGTGGATGCTTGCGGTACGATGAATTGGTTAGGGCGCTTAGCTCAGCGGTTAGAGCGTTCGGTTTACACCCGAAAGGTCGAAGGTTCAAATCCTTCAGTGCCCACCAAGTGACGAAGTTCCATCCCTCAGCGGGGACGTAGTTCAGTTGGTTAGAACGCTGCCCTGTCACGGCAGAGGTCGCGGGTTCGAGTCCCGTCGTCCCCGCCATTCATTCCAAAAGAGTTAGGCCACTTCTGGAAAATCGGCGCGATACACAAGAAAATACACATTAAGCGACACCAGCTGCGACCGGTGTCGTTTTTTCTTCTGGCAGAATCATTTCCACCACTTTGCTCTGCGCCCGCCGCTTCTTGCTGCTGACCGCGTGGGTGTAGATGTTCATGGTGATGTTGCTGTTGGCGTGGCGCATCAACGATTGCACGGTTTTCACATCCTCATCATTTTCGGCAAGAAGCGTGGAAAATGTGTGGCGGAATACGTGCCAACTGATGCGCTTCGTGATTTTGGCCCGCTCTGCTGCCGGTCGGATGTAGTTCCGCTCGATAGCTTCCGGCCAAAGTGGTTGACGACCCTTCATGCGCCCACTAGCGAAGATCCAATCCTGCTCTCCCGCGTAAGGCGTTTCGGAACGCCATCGCAAAAGGTCAGTAATCATTTCGTCGTCAAGTGGCATCATCTTCTCGCTCTCTTCTGTTTTCACCGGCCCCAGGTGCTGTTGCCAAATCGACCTTCGGACGTTGAGTGTCCTTTTTTCGAAGTCGATGTCACACCATTGTGTGGCTAGCACTTCACCCCTGCGCATTCCGGTGGGAACGTCGAGAAGAACGAGAGTCCGCTCTCGCGGTCCTAATTCGGCAAACAGTCTTTGAAGCTCTTCTGCCGTCAAAGGGACTATGACGCGCTCTCTTTTCGCACTCTGGCGAACGGCGCGAATCGGGTTGGTCGCCATCCAACCATAACGGACAGCGTGGGTGCAAACGGCACTCATGATGTTGCGCATTTTCGCCTTGGTTCCACGGCTGCGTGTGACGCTAGCCAGCCATTCCTCGACGTGAACCGCAATGCCGTTTTCCATCCTCGCCAGCATGTACTCGCCCCATCGGGGTACGATCCAGTTCTTCAAATAGGACTCGTAGCCCTTCTTGGTCGAGTACGCCTTCCGTTCGTCGTTCTGAAAGACCAACTCTTTCAGGCGGTAGTGATCCACCAGCGTCTTGAAATTACGTGGAGGACGCGCCTGCTCAGAGGGGTCGAGGTTGATGTTGAGCCGCAAGGTTTCCAGTGCCCGCCGTGCATCGGCCTCGGTTCGCAACTCGCTTACCGGCCCGACAACAATGTTTCTAGGTCGGCGGCTGCCATCGGAGCCGGTCTCCCGCCAACGGAAGAGCCAGACCAAATAGCCGTTCTTGCGCTTGATTTTCGTAAGACTTCCTTTCTGATACCGTGCTCTCATCTTGAAATTTCCCTCCTATTCGGAGAGCACGGACGGCAATGCGAGTCTACGCGGTTCCGCATCCACCAGTCCAGCTCAGACAGAAGGAATCGCCATAGTCGGCGGGGGCCGTTGCCAAGAGGATGTCCTGGAACGACACCCTCTCGCGCCATTTGCAGCAGAGTGCGACGATTTATCGACAGGAATTTCGCCGCTTCACCTGCATTCACGTAACGCTCCACCGCTTCTAGCTGTGAATGCAGTTCCTCCGGCACAATTGGAGTTGCGTTATTCATGGGATTTCTATTGGGTCTCGGCTAGGTTCTATCGCTTGCGCTGTTTCTGCCCCGGCGCTGCTCATCTCGCCGAACTTGCGTTGTAGTGTGGCTTGAGCTTTCTCGACGGTGTACCGCGCGTAGCTCGGATGCTTTTCATCCCCGCGATAGTCTGCAATTCGGCGAATGATTTCTTCGGGGTCGTCACCACGGGCAAGGGCGCGTTTGGCGAATGCCCAATCCCGTTCTGACTGGGTGATGTCGCCAGCAGGAGCGCTTCGTACGTCATGCGGGCGATATTGGGCCGGGGTCTCGTGAAGATCCGTACGAAGCCTGAAGTCTTCGAGATGGTATGTCTGGGTAGCTCCTGGTTGTGCCCTTACTACATGCTCCGTCTCATACTTTCGATTTACGAACTGCGGTAGTCGGAGAACGCGCGTAGAATCCGTAGCAGCGGGATCGCCGCCGAATTCCCGCACCATCGCACGCTGAAGCGTCTCTGCCTGATCTTGTGGAATCCCGTCGACCTTCCAAATGACTTGATACTTTTCCGGCGATGTCTCAAGGACATAGTTGGGCCGTGGCACCACGCCGGAAGTTTCGACTGCCTCCAGAGCTGACGGCCCGTTGCGGTCGATGTCGAGGTAGAGATGCCGGATTGTCTCGATGTCCTCTTTGGTGCGACTTTGGGCATCGTGCCTGAGCGTGTTCATTCCGATGTACACGTCAGAACTGACATTCTTGTGGCGAAGCCACGCCTGAAAATCCTGGCTGGCCGCGTTTTTCGCCGTTGTAATCCGTTGAATCGTTTCGCTCGGCCTGCGACTCCGTACCAGCACAGCGATGCGGTCGGACACTTCAAAGTTCTGAAGAATGTAGTCCGGCGCGGACAAGGAATCCGGTTTTGGTTCCAGGTTGGAATTCATAGCGGCTCCCGCTCACTCTGAAAAATCGCCGCGAAGTCGTACTCGTCCCGGTCTGGGTCGTACCCTTTGATTTCGACAACTTGAGACACGAATCGTCTCCCTGGACGCCGTTCGAGCTGCACAACAACGTTCAATGAATAGCCGATATTCGTCTTGATGGCGCGATAGGGCAGGTCCACGCCACTTTGTAGGACACAACTCGTGAAACGCGCCAGCGCTTGCCTCGCCGAAGTAGCGTGAACCGTTGAAAGACTGCCAGAGTGCCCGGTATTCAGAAGCTGGAGCAGGTCGAACGCCTCTCCGCCACGGATTTCGCCGAGGATGATCCTGTCGGGCCGATGGCGAAGCGCTGCTCTGAGGAGATCCCGAATCGTCACAGCCGGCAGCCCGTTCTGCGGCTGCCGGGCTTCGAACCGAACCAGATTTTGCTGTCCCATGTGAATCTCGGACGTGTCTTCGATCAGCAGGACTCGTTCCTCCTCCGGGATGAACTTTCCGAGGATGTTCAAGAGGGTTGTTTTGCCACATCCGGTTCCGCCACCAATGAGGATGTTCTTGCGTCCCAGCACATAATCTTCGAGCTGGTTGGCAAGCCAGCGTTCCAAAGTCCCAGCGGTGACGAGATCATCGATACTAAAGTGGCGCGAATTGAACTTGCGAATGGTGAGGGTTACTCCGTTGAGGCTGCACGGAGGAATGACGGCAGCAACCCGACTCCCGTCTGGCAGCCGCGAATCGAGGATCGGTTTGGCCTCGCAAATATCGTCGCCAAGTCGCCGCGCAATGTTCTTTACCGCGATCATCAATGATTTTTCGCCGAGAGAAAGGCCGCGCACCTCCTCGATGAATCCGTCCCTTTCGATAAAGACATGGCTTGAGCCGTTTACCATGACCTCGCTGATCGTTTCGTCGAGGATCAGATGCTCTATGGGCTTGAGAAATGGAAGGATCATCTCGAATCCGTTCATCACAGCTCCCCTTCGGCAACTTGCAAGAAATACGATTTGTTTGGGTTGTTGTAGTAAGGCTTCAGGTAGCAGAACATCGGCGGCCTGGGATTTGATCCATCGTAGGCAATGGTGACCGCCTGCGCATTCCGCAATTCCATGAAGGTCTTCATGTCGAAGCGATAGTCCGTTTGTGTGCTGTAGCTCTTCGACGCCGTGATGTTTGCGCGGTGGGAAAGCGCCTTGCCTGTAAGCAGGCTGACACGGGCGTCGTGTCCGCTCTCAGAAAGGTTGTAACTCACCTTGAAGCGGTCCTCCCTTCCGCAGAGATCACTTGCGGTGCGAGCGGAGAAATCATCCGAAAGGGCAAGGAATATCTTTGTCCTGAAGGTTTGCAGCAGGGTCCGCCAGGTTTCCCCTGGTAGCGCGGACTTCAATGAGCTGATGCTTTGCGTCGCGATGATGGGGATGCACTTCGGTTGACGGGACAAACTAAAGAACTTTTCATCGCCCGTTGGCTCGCTCTCCCCCACCGTGGCGAAATGGTGGTATTCGTCACACAGAAAAAGCACCTGCCGAAAATACTGCTCTGGGTGGGCTTCGATCTGCGGGATGCGATTCAAGACGGCTCTCTCGAAGTCGAGCTTCATCATCACGCCGAGGGCCTTTGCCAGCCCCGCGTTCATAACTGCTGGGAAATTGAGCGAGCACAACTTGCCGTTTTCGATTAGCCAGGAAAAAGAAGGCAGGGGCCTGCCGAATTTGAAATCCCGATTGGCCACAGGATCGTAGCACTCTGCTGGCGGGCAAAATGTGCGCTTCACGACCGGGCTGTCGTCAAATAGCGATAGGAACACCGAAATCCCCTCGACGATAGACGTTCTCAATTTCGGCTCGATCCGCTGCCAGTCGTTATAGAACCAGCGCTTGACCGCTTCCAGTTGCTCCCGCTTGTCCTGGGAAATAGTTGCTTCGGCGGATTCGTTGAGGATTTCAAACGCAATGTTCTTATCCTTAAGGACCGCAAGAAGACCGGCGGAACTCTTCGTTTTGTACAAACCGAGCTCGGTGTTCAACCGGAATGCGAAAGGTTCGAGGTCGCGCGGATGCTTGAGATAATTGTCCTCGGAAACCAGCACGGAATCAGACTCGCCTAGCCTCCGCTCCGCTTCCTTCAGCTTTCTTTCGAGGGCAACTGGGGAGATCGCGCACTCGTAGACATCGAACAATGTGACGTAGTTGTACGCGACCTTATGCAGAAGGATGATGAATTTCACAAGGTTCGTGTATGCCTGCTGCCAGAAGGGTTCCTTGCCTCTGCCGAAGAGATTGTTCAGCAGCGAGGCGATGTTGTAGGCGAGAGCATAGGCGTCAAGGTCGTTGTGAAGTGGATTGTAGCGGTACTCGGAGCCGAGACCGATTTCGATATAGTCCTCAGCCCTGCCGTTGCGGTCTAGGATTTCTCGAACCTTGTGGCAGAAGTCTCCTTTTACTTCCAAAACCAGCCCGCCGATCTTCTTTTCTTTGTCGGCTGCGCGGTAAGCAAGAATCTGCTCCGCGAAAGGGTACATGCAGCAGCTAGTCTTGCCCGTGCCGATTGCGCCTACGATTGCGGTACCTGTGAACAGGGCCCGCTCCGGGATCGTCAGCCATTGAGGGGTTTCGGAAGCTATGGGCCTGCGCTTGTTGTGAATCTCTCCGACAACGAGAAACAGATCATCGCGCTTGCTCGGTTCAGGATAGGGAGGCAACTTGCCCGCCCTGATTTTCTTGTGGACCGTAAGACCAAAAACATACAGGCCGGATAGCAGAATCGAATACGCGATGTAGGGGGTCGTAAATAAGAAGAGGTTGTAGGAATAGAAAAGCCCGTCGTGCACGAGTGGTGCCCGGAGAGCTATCAGTTTCACAAAGACATTCTCCGTGGGGAATGGCAGCTCGAAATAAAGCGCCATTCCCGTAACCGCCGCCAAAAGGCAGGCGACGAAGTTCCTGGAGGTGAGAATGCGTTGGATCATGCTTTTGCCCCTGGCTTGGGGCTGCTCGGCCCGCCCCTGCGTGGGTCTTGGGCTTTTCGCCATGCCAAGAAGCCCTTGTCTCTCCACAGCATCATCTTGACGGCTGAATTGACGACGTGATCTGGTGTGCTGCCGATCCAACCGGCATACTGCTCGGCAGCGTCCGCTACCAGGTCTTCCAACTGATATTTGCGTTCGACAATCTGCGGTGGTTTGTTGATGACCGACATGTATCCTCCTTTTTGTGACCGTCGTAAATGCGCGCGGGCAATCCTTGAAACACTGGGCTGGAGCGACCCCACGAGGTCTTTGGGCGGCTCTAGGCCGCCAAAGGTGGGGTCGCTCCAGCCCAGTCCGGTGTTGTGCCCGCGCCCAAAATTGACTGTCGTGCAACGCACATCCTTATTGCTCCCGATAACTTCCGTTCACCGCAGAGGTGAACGGAATGGTGAACCGGGGGGTGATCTGTGTCTTTCACGCCACGTTCACTCGTTCCCGCTTTGTGTCGGCCAGATGTGACCGGTGTTGGCCGACCAAATAGCTCTCGAAGAAAACTGTCCGATCTGGTTTGTTCTGACAGAACTCGCGCCGAAGTTCTGGCTCGCTCAGTACTCCTGAGTCCCAAGATTGGTACAAGTGTTCGAAGCGTTCTCCGTGAAACCGCCGCTTAGCTTCATTCAAAAACTCGAAATCCGCTGTCACCGGCACAACGTATTGCCGGTTTTCAAAACGCTGCCGGACTTGGAAGTAGCGGACGATCTCGCCCGATACGTCCGACTCAAGAGGTTTCTTCACGACGGAGCGGAAACACTCGGTCACCCTCGGGAAGTCTGCGTCCCTCGGCGATATGTAGAGGAACCGCAAGGAACGGAGTTGCCGAAAGAGTGGTTGATAGGCCGCGAGATGGGTCAGGAAGGCCGAGATGCTGCCGAGCCCCGAATCAACATAAGAAAAGGTGACCACAGGGGGAGTGCAAGGGAGAGGCGGTGCAAGAAACAATGGGAATTTGTCCACGAAATAGCGAATCGTCGGACGGCTTCCTGGTCCTCCCTCATAAACCTTGCCCGGAAGGAACTCTTTCGCGACGCTTAGTTTGTCGCAGAAAAAACTGATCTTGTCCGGCTCCGTTTCGAGATACTCCACTTCACGATTGGCAAGAATGAAGTCGAGCAATACGAGCCGCGTGCGGATGTATTCAAACGAATGAGCGCGGCGATTGCGGAGGTTCCCTTTCTCTATCTGCCCGTAGAGAGTCCTAGAAAAAAGGTGGTAAATCGAGCCGTATCCCATGTAGTCGCGAACAGAGGCGTGACCGTTGTTCAGTATCTTCCGAGCAAATTGCGAAGAACGTTTTCCACGGCGAGCGCCCGTAAAGTTCAAATACTGCCGGAGGATGAAATAACCCGAGTGAGTCGCGACAACGTAGAGGAATTGGGCCTCCGGCTCGGTGTAGCCGAACTCCATGAGCGATTCGACCTGATTGCGGGGGATGTTCATAAACTCAGAATCTCCGCAGTGATTTCCCGCTGCTCCAGTACGCGGCGCAGATTGGGCACGTCCTGAGCGCGTGCGTAGATGGAGAAGCCTGCGCGGACTTTTTGGGCGATGTTTTTGAACCGGTAGTGCTCGGTGGCGAGTTCGAGGTCAATCCGAGCGGTTTCTTGGTCCGGGGTCTCGTACTCAATACGAAGATCAGGCACTGGAATCCTCCCGCGCACTTCGCGGAGGCCATGCCGTTCAGCAATGGCGGATTTGGCAGTGCCTGAATCTGCTGTTTGTCCGGCACGGGCAAGATCGCGGTAGAGGATTTTCTTGAGTTCTGAGTCGAGAATGACTCGTATGTTCTTGCCTCCCTCCCGATTCACTCTGTCCCTACCTCGTTGGTAGAGCCGATATAGGTCGGCGTCATGGTGGGCCTCGCGAGGCTTCGTAAATCCGTCGTAGATTGCCTGTCGGTTCGGCACAGTCTTGGTTGCTATCAAGAGGCGGCGGCCTTCCTTGGTCAACGCCAGAAGCCGACGAGGGGATGTTTCCTCGTGAGGAACTTCTCGTTCGGAAATCAGCCGCTGCTTGCGGAGGTTTGTCAGGTCCGCCTCCATGTGTTTGCTGTCTCCGCGATATATGAACTCTTCTAGATCCTTCGCGGCCACTGCCCGGAATTTGCCGATATCAGTCATCACGTCGATTTCAGAGCTGCGGAGCTTGTAGGTTCGGCTGCGATATTCGTATGGCTTACGAGGCTCACCGACACGGGCTTCGATGTTCGGTGTTTCTGGCGTCTCGTCCGGGCGAGGCTGGCTGTCAGCGCCGACTGCTGGGCCGGATTCCCGCCTCTGTTCGTGCCCTTGCGAGGTGGGTAAGTCTCCTATCGTTTTCGACGACTGGCCGCGAGAGCCGGCCATTTCTTCGGGTGAATATGAGCGTGACATTTCAGCCCAACTCCTCGTTATTTCCATCAATGGTGTCGATGGAAGGTGCGGGCAATTCCCCCTGGCCGACTTGCATTTGCTTGTCGAGATGCGAAAGTTTTCTGCCTGTGTCCTTGAGGAAGAATCTGCGGTTGAGTGCGAACGCTGCGGCAAAGAGATTCGTAAATAGCACCAGAAGAAATATGGAAATCGGGGTGCCGTATGCGTGGATGAGAACAGCCTTATAGGGAATAAGGAACTTGAGCTCTCCCATGAGCCAGAAGGAAAGCGCGAGAAGGATAGCGATAGTCAGAATGAGCGCATTGCCGATCATGTTGTTCTTCCCGGTTCAGTGGACAGCGACGCCATTTAAGCGCGACATTCGGATACCGTTCGTCATTTGAATGCTTGGTCCTCGCGAAAATAGGTGATCGTCAACCCAAGCGGGTTGATGGGGATGAGCTCGTTGGGAACCTGGTTCTTGAAAACGAAGACGAAATTCGCTGTGTAAAGGTCGCGCTTGATTTCGCTATGGTCGGCGGGCGAGTAGTACACCATGTAAAAATCCACTCGCGCCTTGTATGGCGGGGCCTGCATGTCTTCGAGTGCAACCTTCTTCACATCTATGTCGATCTCCGGCGCGGACGTGTTCGTCAGAAACTTTCGGATAATGTCGTCCTTCCGGTACGCGTCGAGGATGCCATCGGCCAACTTCCCGTCTAGGAAATACAGACCCTTTGAGAAATCATTCTGAATCGTGTATCGGTTACGACGGTAGTAGAGGGCGCAAAACTGGCTTAGAAAATACTTCGCCTCCGCGTCTTGCGGCTTGTATTCGAAATTGTGGTAGTTGATCGCCTCGGCCCGTCCAAGGTCGTCGATGCGGATAACGAGAGGCCGGAAGTTCTGGAACGTGCGAATCGTTCTCAGATCAATCAGTGCCAAGGCAACGCACACAATGGACAGCAGAGCGAGAGCGATCTTTAGATAGGTGTTTGTGACCATAGGATCACCGTATTGTTCGAGATAGAGCCTCTTGGCATCGAGAAAACTGGCATCGTTGTTCATGCTAGAAAGTCCTGAAGGATTTGGGCCGACGAGCCGCCCGACGTGCCACTGAAAATGTGATTCGTCAGAGCTGGAACTCTCAGCAGCACGTAAATGGAAGCGACGAAAGTGATGAGTAAGACAGGAAACCAGCCAAGGAGCTGAACGGTGGAAATCGACCCATTGGGCTGCAAGTTGAGAATTCCAAGGATCAGATTGCCAATGATAAAAACGACCGCTGCGGCGATCACCTGATAAAAGGCGTATTGAATGAAGCAGCGGAACCAACCCCAGAAGAGCCACTCCAATTTC
>DASQGJ010000020.1:0-5105 GCA_035632675.1 Candidatus Dormiibacterota bacterium | reverse complement strand
CGTCGCCGCAGCCACTCTGAATGTTCTATCTCATGTTCTGACCAACTACTACATCCAACTTGGCCAGAGCATGTCAGATCCTTCAACGATGGTTCAGACCCTGCCCCTTCTGATCCTTCTTGTACTGGTCAACATCTACATTCTCTTCAAGATTCCGACCATGACGCACAGCTTATTCACTGGCGGTACTGGCGGGCACGGCGGGGGCATGGCTATGGCGATGATGGCGATACGGGCCGCGATGTAAACGGCAAAAGAAACGAGGTCACAGATGAGCACGGAAACAACGAATATGGAAACTGAAGCGACCCCGGAAATCACCCGTGCCGCAGAGCGTTACCTAGAGCAATACGGCGACCCGTTGGTGATGAATACCTACTTGAAAGTGACGATTCTCGTGCTCGCCGGTGTCTGTGCCAGCTTGGCTGCACTCACGTATAAGAGCCAGACGGCGCTTGCCAACATGCACCCGATGATTGTGCGGATCAACGACGTGGGCCACGCGGAAGCAATCGACTACCGGAACTTTCAGTATCGCCCTCAGGAAGCGGAGAACAAGTATTACCTCACCCGCTGGGCAGAACTGTATTTCAGCCGCAATCGTTTCACGATCGAACGCGATCAAACGCAGTCGCTCTACTTCCTCAATAGCGACGTGCAACGTGCCGTAATCGACCAGGAACGCAAGGACAACAGCATTCAGAATTACGTCAAGGACAGCACCTTGCCTTACGTCGATGTGGAGATCAAGAACGTCATCCTTGACGACCTGCGACAGTCTCCGTATTCAGCGCGCGTCGAGTTCGAGAAGGTATACACCAACCCCGCGGATCACAGCGAACTCAAGCGGGAGCGATGGACGGCCAGCGTCACCTATGTCTTTCGCGAGACTGTGAAAAACAATGAGCTTGCCGTGAACCCCCTCGGTCTGACCATCGTGCGCTTCCGGGCCGACCAGGCATTCAGCTAGGGATTCATCGACTTGCCCAGAGGCTTAATCATGTCGTTTCTTGCCGCTAATCCGGCTGACTTTTCCTACCTGTCTCCGTGTCTGGTGAAGCAGGTGAACGAGAACCTTTCGACGCGCAACTACGGAGGCGAATTGCGCCCTTCTTACGGCGGACATGCCGGCTCGAATCGAGCTGCGATCGCGGTGAACTTCCGCAGCGAATGTGCAGATGACGACTTTGCTCTGGAGCGTGTCTGCCGTTATATATCCCGTCTTTTGCTCGGTCACAGCTTCGGGGCCTTTCCGGCGCCCGGCGGCACTCGGTCTTCTGCTTCGCACTGCGCGCCCCTGCGGGGTCTCGGTTCCTCCCAAAACAAGTTTGAGAACCACGGCAAAGAACGCCTCTCAAACTTCTTTCGGGCCCCTCCTAGAAAGCAGACCTTCGGCACTTGGGAGCCGGGCCCAACTCGCTAAGCTCCGCCCAGTGTGACCCGAGCAACAACGGGCAAATTCAACAAACGGAGACACTCTCATGTACCAGAACAAAGTAACCCTCATCGGCTTTCTCGGCAGCAACCCAGAAGTTCGCACCTCCAACAACCGCAGCTTCACGACAATCTCGCTGGCAACCAAGTCCTCCTACAAGAAGGACGACAAGTACATTTCGCACACCGAATGGCACCGTTGCGTTGTCTTCGGCAAGCTCTCGGAGTTCGCCAAGACCCTCACCAAGGGCGCACATGTCCAGGTAGAAGGCGAGCTGCGCAGCCGGGAGTACGAGAGCAAGAAGACGGACGCGAAGCAGCGCGTCTGGGAAATTCGGGTCGCTTCGATCCTGAAGCTGGACCGCGCCGAAAAGGCCGCCCCGGAAGATCAGGATCACGATGAAGTGCCCCAGGAGGAAACGGCTGCATAAGCCCGCGCTCTTCACTCTCGGAAGCCCGGCTATCCGCTGGGCTTCCATCGCTGTGAGGTTCCCACTATGAGCTTCGAATTGATCCTTCCATTCCTTCGGCCCATCGAGGCGCTACTGCTCGACGAAAACGTCAGCGAGATCATGGGCAATCCCGACGCCTCATGGTGGTACGAACGCGACGGCATCATGTTCCAAGAGCAGAACATTTCGTTCGACGCCGGCAAGCTACAAACCGGCCTCGAAGTTATTGCCAATCAACTGGGTAAAAAGCTCGACGAGGACAACCCACTCCTGCACGCACAACTCCCGGACGGGAGTCGGTTGGCGGCGGTCATCCCGCCGGTCGTACGCTGCACACCTGCGCTCATCATTAGGAAATTCACCAGCCGCCATTACACAGTTGATGATCTGATCGCTCGCGGCACGCTGACGCGGGCGCTTGCGGACTTTTTAGCCGAGCAGATTCGCAGCGGTAAGACGGTCCTTATCAGTGGCGGAACCGGTACCGGCAAGACCACGCTATTGCGCATACTGGCCGACTTTATTCCCGAACAGGATCGTCTCGTTGTCATCGAGGACACCTCCGAACTTCAGATCCAGAAGCCGAACATTCTGCCGACAGAATGTCAGACGGATACGTTCAAGGCCAAGATAACTTTCGACGACCTTCTCAAGTCCGCTCTCCGCTGGCGACCGGATCGCATCATTCTCGGGGAAGTCCGCGGAATCGAGGCACGAACGCTGCTCGATTCCTTCAACACGGGCCATGCGGGTTCAATGGCTACGATCCACGCCAACTCGGCGGAGAAAGCCCTTCACCGTTTCGCCAATCTCGTGATGCGCAGTCACGCGCAAAGCACGTTCGCCGATACCGAAGCCGAGATCGCAGAAGCTGTGGATTTTGTCGTTCATGTTGAACGTCAGCCAGGCCGCCGCGTTGTCCGCGAGGTGCTTGCGCTTCGCGGCTATGACCGCGACGCGAAACGCTTCCTTATCGACCCAGTATTCGAGGTACAACATGCCACAGCATCGGCACGGACTGCGGCGCCTATTGCTGCTGACTTGCTAACCGATTCTGCACATAACGATTGCTTGATTCCACTACCTATAAAGGAGAACCCGCATGCCACTGCTTGAGATCAACCAGACCCGCCAGATCTGTGCGTCTGTCCGACTCGATGAGGTCACCGCTACGCAGGTCGATCAGTATGCCGCCTTCATCCACGCATCCGCGGATGATGTTGTGGACAAGGCGCTCAACTATGTCTTCTCAAAGGACCGCGACTTCCAGGACTTCCTGAAGACGGCACACGCCACGCAGGTTGCCCCCGCTTTGCGTGTGCGAAAAGGCCCGAGCAATGGTGCGACGGAGCAGCCGACAAAAAAGCTTGCAGCCGGGGTCGAATCCACGGCTTCTGTGCGCGCAGTGAAGGCATGATCGTCCATTCAATTTCGTGGTGGTGCAAACACGGTGCTTCGCACCGGAAGAATTTTGACACTCCACCCCTTCGAGGGTCGTGCAAGTGCACCACGGTGCACTTACTGCGGTTTCACGAACATGCCGATTTTCGGTGCACCTGGGTGCACCTGTGAAATGCAAGGGAACATGACAATTTTGAAAGCCAAGCCAGAAGCGATTCTTGACAATGACCACGCTCTGAATCGCGTCTTTCCCGTGACCGCGAAACTAACGAAGGAGGAGCGGGAGAGGGTCACTGAGTTTGCCAGGTCGCAGGGACTTGCACGCGGGGAATGGATACGCGATGCGATCCTCAAAGAGCTGCGCGGAGACTCGGCCAACGATCCATCTCTCGCGGAGATTCTTGGGGTTCGCTTACTCCTGGTAAACGTGTTGCGGCCTATGGCCGCAGGCCAAAGACTCTCGCCGGAGGCGTTCGACAAACTGCTCGACGAAATCAGCGAGGCCAAGCACGCCCTCGCTGGAAAGCTGGCCGCTTCCGCAGGAAGGAAATAGCGATGGCAATGACAAAGTGGGGACGCAAGGAATCCATCATCTGGCCGCCGCACAGCCCGATTTACACGTACGGGACCATAATCTTGGCGCTCGTTCTTGCTGGACTTTTTCTTTACTGTCGGTTCACCTTCGGCAACAGCCCCCTACAGAGGTTCTACACGCCTACCTACATCCGATCGAGCGTTGCAGGAGAAATCGGCACGAGCCGCCGAGACAACTACCGGATGCTCATGGTGGGCGCTCCCGGAATTCCACCGCGTCTGGCGACGAACACCGACGTGACGGACGGCACGACACCGCAACCGGGCGGCAAGCCAATCCCGCTCGCGCTCTCGCGGCCCGCCTTCCAGCGCGGCTATACGGTCCTTTACCTGGCACCAGCGCAGAACTATATCGACGCGTCCTTGAGTGCCTATCTCCGGAGTATGGTTTACGGTGACAACAGCCTTTTCGATCTCTACAAGCTCCCGCTGCTTTTCGGTCTGCTATCACTGGTCATCCAGCTCCCATTCGCTATCGCCAGGGATGTTCGACGACGCAAAGCGCTGAGATACGGAAGACGACTGAAAGGCCCCGAGATGATGACTCCGAGAGAGTTCAACGATAGGGTCGCAGGGGATGGCATAGGCATTAAGACCAACGAAATGAAGACAATGATCCGCATACCGCAGCGGGCGGAGGCCCAGCACATGCAGATCATCGGAGATACCGGAGCGGGCAAGACTATGATGATGCTCCAAATTCTTCGGCAGATAAAACATCGTGGCGATTCCGCGATCGTCTACGACCCGGCACGGGAGTTCGTCAAACGGTTTTACGACCCGAAGAACGGCGACGTTATCCTGAATCCGCTCGATAAGCGGTGTCCCTACTGGGGACCCTCTGAAGAACTCCGCAGACGCTCCGAGGCGAAGGCTCTGGCGGTGTCCCTCTTCCAGCCGCCGCAGGACAAGAAGGGTGAGTTTTTCATCGAGTCCCCTCAGAAGATCTTCGCCTTCCTGATGGCCTATGGCCCCACGCCAGAGGAGTTGGTGAAGTGGATGTCGGACCCGCAGGAGATCGACCGAAGGCTCAAAGGAACAGAACATGCTCACCTGATCGACCCTAGGGCGCACCAACAGCGCGCTGGAGTTCTTGGCTCGCTTGGACTCGTCGCCGACAGCCTCCGCCTCTTGCCGAACAAGGGCGACGGGAATGGCGAGTGGTCGGCCACAGAGTGGGCCGAGACGCGGCAGGGATGGATCTTCATTACTTCACTCCCGGCA
>DASQGJ010000019.1:0-73988 GCA_035632675.1 Candidatus Dormiibacterota bacterium | reverse complement strand
CACTCTCGAGAGTGCGCCCCCGCTTGGATCCCGCGCAATGGCCACGACTCCAAGGCAATGCCCTACGTAGTCCTGGCGTGTGAGGAGTGCTTGCGTGCCTTTTCGATGAACCTAGTTGAAGGAACCTCTGGGGAGGTCCTTGAAATACCGTGTCGCTCCTGTCACAGCTTGAACCGTTACATCATTCAACCATCCAATCACTGTGCGCTTGAAGCGTCTGCCTGAGGCTACGCGGTTCTGGCCGGTCTAAGGACTTTGCCGCACTCCAAACAACACGTTTCGTAGCGTGGCGTGATGAGCCCGCAAAACGGGCATACTCGTTGCGAGGCGAAGTCGCCATCGTGGGGCTTTATTCTTAGGAATTTCCGCAGCGAGGCGGCGAGAAAGGCGCTCAGACTGCGAACTCGGACAAGAAACGGATGCGAGATTTCGGTCATTGGATAAGACTCCACACTTCTGACGACTCCAATAGTGCTACGGCATGGCCAACGATTCTGTGCAGGATTGCTCGCTTTCGCACGGTAAATGTGATTTGCCGACTAGGATCGCTCCAACGGTTTGCTAGCTGCGAAATGAGCAATACAGACCAGTTATTCCTGCATGACGGGCTCATGATAATCCTGAGACGAGCACTTCCTCCCTCTCTTTCAGGTCCTCTGAGCTAAGTCAGCTATCTGAAGTTGTCTCCTCTTAGTTCCGAAGCACCTAAAGGAAAACTTTCAATGAAGAAAACAATGTCACTGCTGCTGATGAGCGTCCTGGGTATGGCTGGAACGTACGCGATGGCAGGTTCAGGACGGGAAGATTCCGTGGACCGCCTGCAGAAGTCTGTCGACGTTCTGCACGCGATCATGGCAACGCCGGACAAAGGCATCCCGGAAGAAGTACTGAGCAATGCAAAGTGCATTCTGGTCGTACCCAACCTTATCAAGGGCGGCTTCGTCTTTGGTGGCAAGCACGGACGCGGTGTGGCAACGTGCCGCACGGCTGAAGGCTGGAGCGCTCCTGCATTTGTGTCGGTTGGTGGAGGAAGCTGGGGATTGCAAATCGGGGTCGAAGGTGTGGACCTTGTCATGTTGGTCATGAATGACCAGGGCTTCCAGCATTTACTTTCCAGCAAATTCGAACTTACCGGTGAAGGATCCGTGGCAGCCGGTCCAGTTGGACGTCATGCTTCCGCCGGAACGGACTGGAAGATGAACACTGAAATGCTGACCTACTCTCGCTCCAAGGGCGTGTTCGCCGGCCTGACCCTGGAAGGTGCAGTGGTGGAGCAGGACAACGACTCTACGCATGCGATCTACGGCAAGCACATGATGTTCCGCAGCATCCTCTCGGGGAGGGCCGCAACTCCGCACAGCGCCGACGCATTCTTGAAGGCCGTTGCAGAGGCAGGTCAACAGGCAAAGATTGCGGAAGCAAGAGAAGACAGGAAGTAGTTGCATCAGGAAGCCTGTCGAAACAGGGTTGCTGGCCGGGACCGCAGACTGGTCCCGGCCAGTTCAACCAGGAAAACATGGACGAATATCTCTCGTCACGCGAATCTGTCAGAAGGTGGAAGAAATGAAAGCTACCCGCAGAAGATGCCTTTGGGCACAAGTAGCCTGTCTTAGTCTCTGTCTCTCGGCGGTCGTGGCCTTCGCTCAGTCATCGAATCCTGACCAGAATCTGGAGACTTGCAAGGCGGGCCGCGAAACCTGTGATCAATCCAAATTGAGTGGCGCGCAGTCGGCGGAGGTGACTCTCGCCGCTCATGGGCGCAATGTTGCGAACTGCAGAAATGGATACGGCTCCTGTGATCGCTCAAAACTTTCTGAACCGGAAGCGATTGCGTTGGCCGTGGCGGATCACCAGCGCAATGTTACAGACTGCAACGACGGCATGTCGTCCTGCGACCGGTCCAAACTCACGCGCTCTGAGGCAGGTGAAGTCGCCATTGGGGAGCGCAGGCGTAACCTGGCCGACTGCAAGATTGGGTCAGGCGCCTGCGATCGCACGAAGCTGAATCCGGCGGAAGCCGAAGAAGTGAACATCGCCAGACGCCAGGTCAATGCATCCGATTGTCGGAGTGGGTACGGGCAGTGCGATCAGGCCCAGCTAACTCCTGCGCAGACCAGAGACGCGACTGCTGCGGAACACCAGCGCAACGCGCATAATTGTGAGAACGGCTGGAACGAGTGCGACCACTCCAAACTCACTCCGCTGGAAGCCAAGCAGACTAGCTTCGCAGAACACCAGCGCAACCTGGCAGCATGCAAGGACGGGCAGGAGACTTGCGACTATGAAAAACTTACTGCCACCGAAGCCAAGGCCCTCGCCGACATCGAGCACAAACGCAACTACGCGGCCTGTTTGAAAGGCTACGGCTATTGCGATCTTTCTCGGCTCACCGTCGAGGAGACCAGTTCGATCCACCCTGTCCAGTAAGACAGAAATTTGGGGTCCGACTTGGTCCAACAATATCCGAATCGGCTGTAAAGCCAACGAACAAGACGCAGAGCCGACCTGAGCGATCCAATCACATCGCGTTGGTTAGTTTGCCTTGGGCGCACGGGGTCGTAGATTCAAATCCTATCGCCCCGACCATCAATCGCTTGCCCCTCCAAAAACTACTCGACGGCGAGGTCTACATCCCAGGGCCGTCGCCAAGGGGCGCTCGCCCGCAGGGTACAGTAAGGATCTCCCTCGAAGCAGTCCAGCATAAGCCCAGTTGGTAAACGGCCTTGGCTCTGCCATTGAGCACTGAGTCGCACTGCCCTTTTGCGCCCCAATCCCGTCCTGTGCGCGGCCGCCGTTTGGCGCCTATCTATAACAAAACAGAAGGCAATCTCGGACCGGATTGCGGGTGGCAGGAGAATGCCGAACGGCTGGGGCGGAGGGGCTGGGATGGTCAAAACAGGCCATTTACTTGGACCTCCAAAGCTCATAAAATCCGAGGGCTTCGTTCTTCGGGGTCTTCTTCGTTGGGGACACGCGCCACGACTCGGCGTGTGCGGAAAAATTGATAAGCCAGCCTACCAAAATCGGCAAGTACGAAGTCGTCAGCGTGATCGGACGCGGGGGGATGGGAGTGGTGTACAAAGCCCGCGACCCTCAACTCGACCGTCTGGTAGCCATAAAGATGATCGTCGGAGCGACGCCGGGTCTGCTGAAACGTTTCGACGTCGAAGCCAGATCCACCGGTAGTCTTCAGCACCAGAACATCGTCACCATCTACGATTTTGGCGATCAAGATGGCAGCCCTTACCTGGTCATGGAGTACCTGGAGGGCGTGAGTCTGGACTCGATCCTCACCTCGGGCGCCAACTCACTCAGTCTCGCCGGCAAGCTCAATATCTGCATTGATGTTTGCAATGGCCTGAACTATGCCCACGAGCGCGGCATCATCCACCGCGACATCAAGCCTGCCAACATCATGGTGCTGCATGACGGCAGTGTGAAGATTGTGGATTTCGGGATTGCTCGTATCGGAGACACCGGCATCAGCCGCACGGAGATCGTGGGCACGATCCACTACATGTCGCCGGAGCAGTTCCAGAGCCAGCCATTGGATCGCAGGACCGATATCTTCTCAACCGGCGTGGTCCTTTATCAGTTGCTGACGGGTGCAGTTCCCTTCCAGTCCGCCGGCGAAGCGGCGATCATGTACCAGATTATTCATGACGATCCGCCGCCTTTAAGCACCTACCTGCAGGACTACCCGGAGGAATTGGATGGGATCATTGCCAAAGCTCTGGCTAAGAACCGGGATATGCGGTATCCCACGGGACGGGAGTTCGCATTTGACCTGATCGCAGTCGCGGAGAAGCAAAAGCAGTTTGAGGTTTCGCAGTGGCTCAGGCGAGCCGAAACGGCGGTGCAGAAAACCGAATGGACGAAGGCGGAGGATTGCCTCAGGCAGGTTCTTTCCATCGACGGGCGCCACACACAGGCACACCAACTGCTGAGCCAGGTGCAAGTAAGAATCCGCCAGCAGCGCCAGGTTGAGCAGGTTCGGCAGTTGCGCATACAGGCGGATCAGGCTTTTGTGGAAAGGCGCTATGACGATGCGCTTGGGATTGTGGACCAGGCAATCGGCCTCGACAAGACCAACCCGGGTCTGACCAGCCTTCGCGAGGCGATCCGCGAGGCGAAGACTCGCGCCGTCCAATTCAAGTCGGCTCTGCGTAGAGCAGAGGAAGCACATAGCACGGGAGACCTCGACGAGGCAAACCGGGCAGTGCAAGAAGCGCTGGAAATTGATCCACAGGAAACCTCCGCCAAGGCACTGCAGGTCATCATTCTCAAGCAACTGCAGGAACAGGAGCGGCACCTGCGGATGCGCACGCTGCTGGACACAGCGCGCGACCAGATCACCGAGCGCAATTTGACTGCAGCGTTCAGCACGCTTAAGGAAGCGGAACTGCTCGATCCGGCGTCTGTCGAACTCTTTTCATTGCTGAGAGTCGTCAACACCGCGCGAGACGAGCAAAACCGAAAGTTGGAGATCGACCGCCTGACCCAGAAGATCCAGGAGGCGCTCGGCCAGGAAGACTACGCAGCCGCCATCTCCATCGCTCAGGAAGGACTCGAGCGCTACCCGCGAGAGCATGGACTCACCAAGTTAAAAGCTCTGGCCGAAACCGAACAGCGCCGGGTTCAGCTGAAAGCTTATGCGAGGCAACAGTTTCTTGCCGCGAACGGGTTATTCGAACAGGGCAAGACTCTGGAAGCGCTCTCGCTGATCGACAAGGCCCTGCAGAATGTTCCCAGCGACGTTCAACTTCAGACGCTCCGCAGTCTGGCAAAGGACCGGCTGGCGTCAGAGAAATCTGAAGATCGAAAGCGGCAGATGGTCAAGCGGGCCAAGGATCTGGCTGCCGCCGAGCAGTACGACCAGGCGGTTCAAATCCTGGAGGAGGCGCGAGGGGAATTCCCACACTCCGAAGAAATCGAGGAGTTGCTGCGGCGTTGTCGCGAAGGACAGAAACAAACGGAGGCCGTCTCGCGGATACTGGCGGAGGCTCAACAATTGCTGGCCCGAAGCCAGCTTGAGCGAGCGGTTCAGTTTCTTGAGAACAAGACCCTGGAGGTTCCCGATGCTCGCCTGTTCGAGCTACTGGAGAGTGCCCGCAAACAGTGGCTCCAGTTTCAGACAGGATTGCGCAGCGCCATTCAAGAGGGCACGCGCATTTTCCAGGAACGCGGAGGGCTGCAAAGCGCGGACTACCTGAAACAACAGCCGGCCGAATTCCAGGAGTCCGTTGAATTCCGAACTCTCATTGATGCGGTGGCGAAGCGCGCCGCCTGCGAGATCCTGGATCGAGACTTAGCGCGCACGCCGGAACCCGATGCACAGGTCCGATTGGCGGAGGCGGCATTCCGTCAGAATCCGGAAAACGAAGACATCAGAAAGCGACTTTCCGCAGTACGCAGCCGCAAGGAACAGATCAGCGCCATTGCAGAAAACACCAGGGTTCTGGAAGCGCGGCGGCAATATTCCGATGCAGCGGCGGAATTGCAGCGGCTGCGCCAGATCTATCCCGGATTCCCAAATCTTGAATCGGGAATCCGGCGACTGGCTGCGCTGGAGGAGGAGCGGCGACAGGAAGATGCGCGGCGACAGTCGGAGCAGTTTCAACTGGAATTGCACAGCGCGATCGAGGCTGGCACACGAATCCTGCAGCAACACGGAGCGGCCGAAGCGGCAAGGTACTTGAGCGCGCAACCCGCAACGTACCGCGATATTCCGGAGTATCGCGCGTTCGCCGGAATGATTGCACAGCGCCTGGCTTGCGAAACTCTGGATCAGAATCTGGCGCGTATCCCGGAACCGGATGCGCAGGTCCGCGTGGCCGAAGCGGCGCTTCGGGAGAATCCGGCAAGCGAGGAAATTAAGAAGCGGCTCGCCGAACTTCGAAGGCGTGCCGAGCAAATCAAAGAGATCGCGAACAAGGCGCGAGGGCTGGAGGCATCGCGGCAATTTGGGGAAGCGGCGAAAGAACTGGAGCGCCTGCGCCAGCTGTACCCGATGTATCCCAGCCTGGAATCAGAGATTCTGAGGCTGGACGGCCTGGAAGAACAGCGCCTGGCGGACAATGCGCGACTGCAACTGGAAGAGTTCCAGTTGGGATTGCAGAGGGCCATCAGTGAGGGCAAGAGGATACTGCGGGAGCGCGGCGGCTCGGAGGCAACAGAATATGTTGCCGCCCAAGCGGCGAAGTATCACGAGTCGCCGGATTTCAGAGACTTTGCCGCAATGGTCGCCGGGCGAACCGCTCTCGAATCGCTGGAACGGGAACTGCTGCGAAAACCAGACCCAGAGGCGCAGATTCGGCTGGCAGAAGCGGCGGTTCGTCAGAATCCGGAACGCGAAGAAATCAGGCAGAAGCTCGCGGCGGTTCGCGGTCGCAAAGAGCTGATCGCCTCGGTTGCAGCAAGGTCGCGGGCACTGGAGGGATCGCAGCGATATGGTGAAGCCGCGCTGGAACTCGGGAAGTTGCGGCAAATTTATCCGCAGTACCCCCGGCTTGATTCCGAGATCCGACGACTGGACCGGCTGGAGGAGCAGGCGAAACAGGCCAGGAGCGCCGAAGCAGAGGCCGTGGCGGGCAACGAACCTGCCGAGACCTTTGGCGCCACCGTAATCATGGGCCGCTCGACCGTGGAAGAACCGCCGGCAGCGCCCGTTGAATCTGGGCATACTCCAAAAGCGGTGAGCGCTGCACAAAGGAATCTGGGCGCGATTCCTCAGACTGAGCCGGAACCGGTGTCGATTCGGGCTCGCCAGCTACCCAAGACGTGGCTCTTGGCGGCAGCCGCCGTCGCGGTTGTGGTCATCGGGTTCGTCGTTTACCGAGCGACCGTCTCTCCCGCGGGCATCATGATCAAAGTGGATCCCTCTCCTGCAGACAGTACGGTCGCAGTGGATGGAGTCCCTTGCCCTGTACCTTGCCAGCGCATTTTGACTCCGGGGCAGCACAGATTTCAGGCCGAGCACAATGGCTACGCGACGCTCACACAGAACATTCAGGTAAAGCAGGGTGATTCGCCCGACGTCGCAATAACTCTCACGCGGGTCGAGCCACCTGCCGGCAATGGGACGAGCGCCGTTGGGACCACCGTCGCAGCGAACGTTGGTGGAGGCGCACAACCATCGACGCCTCGGGACGGGTCGAAGGTCGATAAAACTCGAAACCAGCCACCTACGACTGGCAAAACAATACAACCGCCAATTCCGGCCTCAGGGAAGGAGATCATCCCTGAGACTAAGAATGCGACGCCGAACAATCCACCCGCGGAGCCGCCAAAGCCTCCGACTCCGTATCCTTCGGGTACGTTTGCGCCCAACCGTACGGCCATTGAAAAAGGCGAGAGCGCGGAATTGAGCTGGAACGTTCAAAACGCTTCCACCATCAAGCTCAATGGTCAGACGGTGAATGCAGCGGGTTCCACAAAAGTCTCGCCGACTGACTCCACGACGTACCACCTGGTTGCCATCGGTCCCGGCGGAGAACATGATTTCGATGCGGCCATCGTGGTCAACATCCCTGCCCCAAAGCCGAATATCCCCGTCGCTTCCGTTTCCCAACAGGACCAAAGCGACATCCGCGATTTGCTTCAGAAGTATGCCGCGAGTTACGAGCGCAAGGACGCGAAGGCGATCGAAGCAATGTGGCCAAGAGTGCCCAAAGAGATGCTGAACACCATAAAGGGCGCCTTCAAGCTCAATACGCGGCTCACCTTTTCCAATCTGAGCTTCGACACTCTGGACAGCGAACGCGTGCGGGTTAGCTGCAGCCAGTCGGTACAGCAGCAATTGGAGGGTAAACCCAATTCCTATTCGAAGCCACTCACGCTCATCGTGAGAAAGAAAGACAAGGGATGGCTGATCGACTACATCCCACTGAACAATTGATACAAATCATCAATGTTTGGACGTGGGTTGGCGTCGGAACGAGCAACTGATCGTCCACGTACCAGAGTGGAAGTTCTTGTCGTTCTCGTAGGCGAGGAAGTCGTAGTGGTCTTTGGAGGGAGGACTGCTGCTCTTAAGGGAAAGAATCCAGGTCGACCAACTGCAATGATCCCCAGCGCCGACACGAAAGGAGAATTCATTCTCAGTCTCGGCGACGGTTTGGATGGGAACATTCGCACATTTTCCATAGCTGAAAGTGCCCGCCCCGATTGTGAGCAAGGGACCATCGCACTCGCTAATCGCTTCGTAACGGCCCTCCCAGTTGTGCGTACTTTGCGGAACTTCGGCTGGTTTGCTGGTTGCTGCCGGAACGTCGTTTCGCGTTTGCCCAGTCTTGCCGTTCTGTGCGCAGGCCAGCGCACCGAGCAGCAACAACGCGATGGAGATGACGATAGCTTGCCTCGCGCGCACGGATTCCCTCCTGTCTAAGTTCCGAATAGTAGGCCCGGTTACTGATCTGCAGGATAGTAGTTAGCAGGCACGCTGTCATAGTTCTTTTTATCGTCTACGACGCTCTGCGCAAACAGGAGAAGGTTCTTGTGCGCAAGATTCTTCTTCGCCGACATGCCATGTACGTGACACTGGTCGGCAGTTCCCTTCCAGTCCTGGACTTGAATCGCAGCCCGCATTTTGGGGAAGTCAATAGGCAGGCGTCCATAGGCGAAACTCATGCAAAACGCCTGCGCTGCGGCGGGAAACTGATCGATGTTGCCAAAAACAGCGGGCCACATTTTCAGCAGGTTTCCCAATTTATCCTTTAAGACCAGCGCCATGTACTCGTAAACCATCTGCTGGTACATTCGCAGGTGGCAAACCTTTGAGTATTCCGGAAGATTCCCTTGCCGCGCCAAGTCCGCCGCAGCTTGCCAATCGGCCGACAATTGGGTGTCCGTGGGCGCGGCATTGGTGGCTGGGTCGTAGAACATTCGACGTATCGCGGACGATAAGACCGAGGTTCGGGTGATCTGAAATCCGATACCGCAGGTCACGTCCTGGTTCTTGTCGATATTCGGCTTATCGGGCGTGCGGTTGTTGTACATGTTGAGAACGCACGCTTCGTGCTCTTTCGTGAAACCCTGAACGTACACCCACGCGGACTGGCGTATCTTATCCGGGCAACTCACGTTGGTCACTGCGGGTCCAGTCGGTGTAGGCCCCGGAGATGGGGGATCATTGGAACCGGTGAGGGACCGGAGCGTTCTTCCGCCCGGATCCACGCGCCCGTCGGGTGGATTCATATTCAAGTTGCGCCGTTGATAGGTTTCGATGGCGAAGATCGTCAATGGCCCGCACGAACCATCTTCATCCAGCGGTGCCAGGGGTATGGGCAGGTTCGCGTTGATGAGTTGCTGCACCACTTTCACATCGGCCGGTATATTTCGCCCACCGCGACCCACGGAGCCACTGATCTGAGCATCGACTGAGGCTAGCATAGCCACCTCCTGGGTGAACGTTTGCGCTCGACGAGAGACTGTCTCTCAGAACGTGTACGACAGCCCCACCATCGGCGCGGGTTTGTTGTGCAAGCCGTTGTTATCCAGTTTGAAAAAGACATTGGCGGTGATGAGCAGGTTGCCCACGGGATTCAGCTTCCCACCCACGCTGACATAGTTGGTGTTGAAGGAACCGGAAGCGGTGAAGACGCCTTTGAAGCCGGTGTCGGGCTGCACCTGGACAGCCTGCCGCAACGCGTCAATAACATGTTGCCCCAGGTAGTCGGCGGAGAGTGTCAGACGCTTCACCACGCGCGCGTCCGCGCCTGCGACATAGAAGAGACTGTTCGGCAACTTGCCGCTGATGCCCGGTCCCTGAATACTGGCGATATCGGAATTTCCGTTCCACTGAAATCCAAAGTCTGCGTGGGGAGCTACCCGACCACGCCAGGAAGCCGCCAGGAAAGGTCTAACGCCCACAGCCCCGGTGCCCAGGAAGTTCAACTCGTCACCCGTCGGGACGCGAACGTCGACGGCAGCAGCAACACGGAAGCGCTCGCCCTGCCAAAGGCTTCCTTTCGCGCGCAGCACAATGTCTCCGATACCAGTCGCCCCCGATGACTGAGTCACCGTTGTTGCTTTGCTGCCGTCACTCCGCGTGAACTGGCATGTTCCGGTGCCGACGCCTACTTCCGCCGCGCTCTCACAGGTGCTTGTGGCGCCGAGCTTCACATCGAGAAAAGGGACTGCAACCGAAACATCGATGCGGTTCGTCAAGCCGTAGGTGGCATACACGGCAAACTGGTTGATCTTCAGATCGATACGTGAGCCCGTTTCCACATACGTGGGCCCGGTATTTGATACAAGAAAATATGCAGGGACATCCTTGAGGTTCACTCCGTCCATATTGCCGAACTGAAAGTTCTGATAGGTGAACGCGAGAAAGAATTTGCCGCGATGCAGGGTCTCGCCGCGCTCGAACATGACGGGACCGAAACTTTCGGTGCCAGACGGCACCGTGATTTGCAGAGACGGATCGGTTGTATAGACGATGCCTGATGCCGGAGAGGCCAGCGGGAACAGTCCCGCCTGGCTGGCGATGGCAGCGTCCAGCCCGCCGATCGGATCCGGACCACTCGTTACCGGAGGGAATCCCAGGTTTGGAAGCATGCACACCAACTTCCCGGCATGGACCGTCGGCTGTCCTCCGGATTGGCAAAAAGTGTTCGTCTGCGCTCCCAACGGCAGACAACTGAGAATGAGCAACCCGATACCGCACCACACGTTCTTCAGCATTCGCAGACCTTTCTCCTAAAAGATGGTTGCTAAACCAACTACGTTCTTCTCTATCCCCCAATGGTCACTGTGAATCCGATCGTGATCGTCGACGTCGAGCCTCCGGTTGAACTCGTTCCGGTCACGCCGACGGTGTAGGATCCGGAGGGCGTGCCGTTTTGCGGCGGCGGCTGCGTGATGGTTCCTCCGCCGCAGCCCAGCCAACTGATCATCATCAGCGCCAGCAACAGCAGCCCTGTGTAACGCCCCAGTCTTCTGCGCCCCCCCGTGGAGCATCCCATTCCGAGAAACACGATGCCCGGCAAGAACAAGAAGGCGGCGTACAGCTCTCCGACTCTAGGCCTTCGCAATTCGGCCTGTTGAGCCCCATTGCGCGCAGTTTGGACTGCAACTGTTACCGGCGTCGGAGTGCTGGTAAGGGTCACCGTGGCCGTCGAACCTTGACTATTGATGTTGCAGGACAGCTTGTAGAAGTTGAGCGGCTGCACGCCGCTGGGGCCATCCGCACTCACACATTGGTATGTGACCTGCACGCTGGAAACCCCCGGAGGCGCGGTCACGTTCACGGTTTGTTGTGCGGCCCCGCCCTGCGTTACTGGATTGCTCACCGGTGCGGTGACGGTCACATCCTGCGACGCACTCCCGCTCAAATTGTTCGCGTCAGTTGCCGTAACCGTTATGGTGAACGTGCCCGAAGTCGCTCCCGCTACCAGGATGTAGGTATGCGATGCGCTGGTCCCCGATGACGATGAGGAATCGTCACCCCAATTGATCGTGGTGCTGGTGATCGTGCTCTGCGAGTCAGTGCAGTTGCTCGTCGCAGTCACCGACAACGGATTCGCCGCGGTCTGCACGCTCACAGTCGGCGGTAGACAGGTAGGCCCCGTGAGCGTATTTACTGTGATCGTGGTGGTGTTGCTGTCGGCATGCCCGGCGCTGTTGGCGACTCGCACCCAGTAGCTCGTCGTTGCCGTCAGTGCCGGCGTCGTATAGCTGCTCGCGGTCGCTCCGCTGATGGGATTCGCCGTCACTCCACTCGTGCCCACATACCATTGGTACGTCAGCGTTCCGCTGCCGCTCGCAACGACAGTCATCGTCGCCGTCTGCCCGGAGTTGATCGTCTGGCTTTGCGGTTGCGTCGTGATGCTCGGCGCCGTGGTCACCGTGATTGTGGCAGTGTTGCTGTCAGCGTGTCCCGCGCTGTTGGTTACCTGTACCCAGTAGCTCGTCGTTGCGGTTAGCGCCGGTGTCGTATAACTGCTCGCAGTAGCTCCGCTGATGGGATTCGTCGTCACTCCACTCGTCCCCGCGTACCATTGGTAGGTCAGCGTTCCGCTGCCGCTGGCAACCACCGTCATCGTCGCCGTCTGCCCCGAGTTAATCGTCTGGCTTTGCGGTTGCGTCGTGATCGTCGGACCTGTGGTTACAGTGATTGTGGCAGTGTTGCTGTCGGCGTGTCCGGCACTGTTGCTCACCCGCACCCAGTAGCTCGTCGTTGCCGTCAGTGCCGGCGTCGTGTAACTGCTCGCGGTCGCTCCGCTGATGGGATTCGTCGTCACTCCACTCGTCCCCACATACCATTGGTACGTCAGCGTTCCGCTGCCGCTTGCCACCACCGTCATCGTCGCCGTCTGCCCCGAGTTGATCGTCTGGCTTTGCGGTTGCGTCGTGATGGTTGGAGCTATGGTTACCGTGATTGTCGCGGTGTTGCTGTCGGCGTGCCCGACACTATTTGTCACCCGCACCCAGTAGCTCGTCGTTGCCGTCAACGCCGGCGTCGTGTAACTGCTCGCAGTCGCTCCGCTAATGGGAGTGGAAGTGTTCCCGCTACTGCCCACGTACCATTGGTACGTCAGCGTTCCGCTGCCGCTTGCCACCACCGTCATCGTCGCCGTCTGCCCAGAGTTGATCGTCTGGCTTTGCGGTTGGGTCGTGATCGTTGGAGCTGTATTTACCGTAATCGTGGCAGTGTTGCTGTCAGCATGCCCGGCACTGTTGGTGACTCGCACCCAGTAGCTCGTGGTTGCCGTCAACGCGGGCGTCGTATAACTACTCGCAGTCGCTCCGCTGATGGGATTCGTCGTCACTCCACTGGTCCCCACGTACCACTGGTACGTCAGCGTTCCGCTGCCGCTCGCGACCACCGTCATCGTCGCCGTCTGCCCAGAGTTGATCGTCTGGCTTTGCGGCTGCGTGGTGATGGACGGTGCAAGGTCGCTGATTGTTATGCTCAGAGCTTGAGTGGTTGTGTTGGCCTGGGAGTCAGCCACCTGCACCGTGAAGTTCGAGGTTCCCTTCGTTGTCGGCGTGCCTGAGATCACGCCCGTCGATGCATTCAAAGTTAATCCTGCGGGAAGTACTCCTGCGGAGAGCGACCAGGTGTACGGAGTTGTGCCGTTCGCAGCTACCAACTGCTGGCTGTATGGTGTCGAAACCGTCCCCCCCGACAAACTGGTATTCTGAATCGTAATCGCCGGAATGGTCACGCTGAAGCCGGTTGTGATGATGTTTGCACGTGAGGCATCTGTGACCGTCTGCGAGCCCGAATAAGATCCGGTCGCGTATGTATTCGACGCCGAGAAGGTGCATGTACCCGGCGGCAGGGCGCAGTTGCTTCCTCCGCCGCTTCCCGATCCGCTCGTGTTGCCATCTCCCCACACAAATCCCAGAAACTGATCTACGTTAGACGGCAGGAATAGCCCGTTGCAGGTAATCGTCGCCGTAAGCGTCGTCCCGCCCGCGGACCAGTCCTTGGTGGTTGTGCAACTGGCAGCGGCCGGATACGCCGTGATGAAAGCATCCTGGCCTCCGCCCAGCGTCCCTTGCTCTGCACCCTGGGTGGGGAAGTCCGTTGACGTCGTGTTTCCCGCCAGTATGGCCTGTTCCGAAGAATTCACCACGACCCCTAGTGCCGATTGGTTCGTGCTGCCACCGAGATAGGTTGAAAAGATCGGGGCGTCCCCAGCCTGGTCGATCTCAGCGATGAAAACGTCGTGGCCTCCGGTCGCGCAACTTTTGCAGGTCGCTTGAAACTCGTAATTCGAATTCGCAACGGGAAAATCCGTGGACGACGTCTGCCCCACGATGAAAGCATTGTTCGCGGCATCGACGGTGACCGAGTTCGCCTGGTCACTCGCACTACCCCCGAGGAAGCTTGAGTAAACCAGCGCGCTCCCCGAAGAATTGATCTTGGTGATGAAGGCATCACTGGTTCCCGCTGAGCAGGAAGCGCAGGTGGGCTGAAACGGAGCCTGCGTCGGAAAATTCGTGGAGCTCGTGTTGCCCACTACGTAAGCATTGTTCGATGAATCTAAGGCGATTCCACTGGCACTGTCGAGCGCGCTGCCGCCAAGGTAGGTTGAGTAGACCAGCGCACTGCCGGAGTTATTGAGCTCGGTTACAAACGCATCGCCGGCGCCGCCGTTGGCGGACTGCAAAGGGTTCTTGGTTGGAAAATTGCTGGAGAGGGTTTCACCTGCAAGATACGCGTTGCCCGAGGGATCGACTGCGATTGCGTTGGCCACATCCTTTTGCGATCCGCCCAGGTAGGTGGAGTAAATCACCGCCACCCCGGAGGCACTGTATTCGGCGACGAAAGCGTCGGTGCCACCACCATTTGCGGCCTGAAAAGGATTGTGGGTCGGAAAGTCGGTCGAGGAAGTCGACCCCGCGACGAGAACCGTTCCTTGAGAATCCAGCGCAATCGCGTTGCCCGTCTCGCCTCCGCTTCCGCCCAGATAGGTGGAAAAGACCAAGGCGCTTCCCAAGGAGTTGATCTCGGCGACGAAAGCGTCGCCGCTGGTGCATCCTCCCGCACAGGTCGGCTGAACCGCATTGAGGACTGGGAAATTACTGGAGAACGTGGTGCCCACTACGTAAGCATTGTTGTTGGCATCGACAGCGATGCCGTTTGCCGAGTCGCCGTTATTGCCGCCCAGATAAGTGGAATAAACCAGGTTGGCTCCGGTTGAGTCGAGTTCGGAGATGAAAGCATTGTTCGTCCCACTGCCGGTGCAACCCCCGCACGTGGATTGAAAGGCATTTCCTGCGATGGGAAAATTTGTGGAACCGGTAAAGCCTGTGATGTAGGCATCCCCACCAGAATCCAGGGCAACGGCGTTGGCCCCATCCTTGGAACTGCCCCCAAGATACGTCGAATACACCAGACTGAGAGTCGGATCGACGATGAGCGTCTTATTCCGGTCGTACGATCCCACGGCAAATCGGATTTCCTGGCGTCCCGCGCGAACCCACTTCCCGTCTACGGAATGCCGCGTGCTTCCTTCTTCCTGATAAACCTTGGGAGCGCCCATGCGCAATTCTTTGCCGCGGGCTACACGAATCACCAGGTCTCCATTGTTGTCGATGCGGATATGGCGTGAGCCGCGGATGTTCAACCTGATCGCATTCGGGTTAGCACCGGCAGCCACCATGAAGTCATATTCCAGATGGCGCTGGTTGCCGTAATAGACCAGATCGATTCCGGGATAGATGTCCTGGTAGCGCACGCGGCCGAATGCTGGGACGCCGACGTGCCACCCCTTCGGATCATTCCCGATGAAGTAATTGCTTCTGCCGGGGAGTTCGTCTCCACCTGATATCTGCGTGCCAGATTTCGCGCCGAGCAATTCCATCCAAAGCACGTTCGGCTCATGCGCCTTCTGGGAGACGGCATTCCGGGGCTGAGGGTCTGTCTCGGACGTGGAAAGCACTGCCGCCGTAGGCGTCAAGAACAGCGTATACCCGCTGCCCCGGGACAGAAAACGAACAGAACCGTCGGTCTGCCCTTGATTGACCTCAAATCGGAGTGGCAGATTGGCATACTGCCGCAGGACGCGAGCGCGTGTAGCCGGCGCGGTCTCTGCGCTGGAGGTGGGTTGCGCGGGAGCGATGTGGGGCTTGCGTTCTTGTGTGCTCGCCGGACGCACTGCAGCCAAAATGACAAAAGAGAAAAAGAGAATACCCAAAGAGATACGCTTCACAGTCTTCACCCTCGTTCCGAAATCGGAAGATTTGGCTAAGTCAATCAGAACGCCGCACTGCATCCACAAGCCGCACTACCCATTAGAATGCGCTGTCTTGCGCACCTGGCCTTGCGTGGTCCCAACCCTTCGGGGAAGTGAAGGGTGTAACGCCGAGTGGGCAGGATTTTCATCCATCCACGCAAAGCTGTCAAGCGGAATCCGATCAACAATGGCTCGACGTCCGCACGACCAAGAGAGCAACTCCTATCCCGCACTCAAGAACAAGAACGACAACTGCCGGTGGAATCCTTTTTGTCTTGACCACTCCTAACAATCCAATCATGTTCAGTCATTTGAAAGAACTGCGAACAGCGACAACCTGGCAGACTCAATACAAACCCGATTTCCCGGTCGACCCTCCTGAGCAGACAAGCTGTCTGCGCTCGCTAACCCCGTGATAACTCTTAGCTATCCGCCAATGGTCACGGTGAATCCCACCGTGATGACCGTAGTCTGATTTGTGCCTCCACTGCCGGTGCTGGTTCCAGAGATGCCGACTCCATAGGTACCGGTCGGCGTGGTGTTTTGTGGCGGAGGTGGTTGAGACGAAAGAGACCCTCCTCCGCAGGCGGCGAAGCCTGACATCATGAGCCCCAGCAAAACCAAGCCGATATAGCGCTCCATCTTCTTGTGAGCTTGCTGTCGCTTGCCAATTCCCAACAGCACCACGCCCGGCAGCAACATGAATGCAAGGTAAAGTCCTTGGACTCGATGGAACTGCGATGCCGCCCTCTGTGCAGCGCTGCTGTTGGTTTGCACGATCACGGTCACGGATGCCGGGGTGCTCGTTAAGGTCACGCTCGCAGGCGCGCCAAAACCATTGCCGTTGATGTTGCATGACAAGTGATAGAAACTCAGCGGTTGTAGCCCGCTGGGACCGTTTGCGTTCACGCACTGATAAGTCACCTGCACGGTGGGCACCCCGAGGGGCGCAATAACATTGGTCGTCTGTTGCGCCTGTTGACCCTGCGGCACTGAGGTGGCCACTGCAGCAGTCACTGTGACGTTGCCCGACCCGGTATCGCTCTGACCGTTTGCGTCCGTCGCCGTCACCGTGACCGTGTATGAACCTGCAACCGCGTAGGAATGCGAGGCAGGAGTTCCTGATGATCGGGGAGTACCGTCGCCCCAATCGATCGTCGTGGTCTGGATCGTACCTTGCGAGTCGGTACAGTTGCTGGTGGCCGTCACCGTCGAAGGATCCGTTCCGTTGACCGTGACCGTGGGCGGCAAGCAGGTTGGGGCATTCGGGGGAGCCACTACAACAATGCTCAGCGATCCAGACATAGCGGTCAGTCCGTTGGCATCAGCCACTAGGACAACAAAATCGAACGTCCCCGCTGTCGTCGGTATTCCGGACAGACCTCCACCGGAATTCAGGGTCAGCCCTGGCGGCAGGCTGCCCGATGCCACCGACCACGTGTACGGGCCAGTTCCACCCGAGGCCTGGAGCGTCGTGAGGCCGTACGCCGTTCCGATGGTCCCACCCGGCAAGTTGGCAGTCGTCACCACTAGCGGCGCAACGATCACGATGCTGAACGGCTTCGTCGCCGTCAGCCCGTTGGCATCGGTCACCTTCGCTGTAAAGTTGGAGGTGCCGGCGGTGGTCGGCGTTCCTGAGATCACTCCTGCGGCAGTCAGGCTCAGTCCCGCAGGCAGGCTGCCGGAGGAGGTTGACCAAGTGTACGGAGTCGTTCCGCCCGTGGCCGTGAGCGTCTGACTGTACGCAACTCCCACAGTGCCACCCGGAAGGCTCGTCGTGGTGATGGCCAGCTGATTCACGATCACGATGCTGAGCGGCTTCGTTGCCGTGAGTCCCTTGCTGTCGGTGACCTTGACCGTGAAATTTGCGGTGCCCGCCGTCGTCGGCGTTCCTGAGATCACTCCTGCGGCTGTCAGGCTCAATCCCGCAGGCAGGCTGCCGGAGGAAACCGACCAAGTGTACGGAGTCGTTCCGCCCGTGGCAGCCAAGGCTTGACTGTACGCGACTCCCACGGTCCCGCCGGGCAGGCTCGTCGTCGTGACAACCAGCTGCAGCACACCGGTGCCGCTAAGGCTCACAGTCTGCGGACTGCCCGGCGCGGTATCGGTGATGGAAAGGGAGGCTGCTCGAGCGCCGGAAGCCAGAGGCGTGAATGTGACCTGAACGTTACAACTTGCACCGGGAGGGACCTGGGTTGGGAGAGTGCAGGGAGTAGCCGCAAAGTCGCCATTGTTCGCGCCCGTAATGGAAATGTTAGAGATGGTAAAGGTCGCACTGCCCGAATTTGTAATGCTCACCTGCTGGAAGGCGCTGGTTGTGTTCACAACCTGAGTTCCGAAATTCAGCGAGGTCGGGGCGAGTGTTACTGCAGGGGATTGCAGGAAAACTGAAATCGCGCTCAGTCCAGAGCAACAGTTGGTGGCTACCACGTCAATCCGACCGTCGCCGTTGAAATCTCCCGTGACTATCCCTTCGCCGCCCCCGGTCGTGGGGAAGACGATCTGGCCCTGGAAGGTCCCGTCGCCGTTGCCCAAAAGAACGGAAACAGTACTATCGTCCTGGTTCGTGACCGCAAGGTCGAGTTTGTCGTCCCCATTAAGTTCTCCGAGAGCGATACCTAATGGATATCGTCCTGTTGCGTATGCCACGGGGGACTGAAACGTACCATTACCGTTGCCCAGCAGAACCGAAATCGTGAATGGACCCGGATCACCTCCGTTGGTGACAGCCAAGTCCAGCTTGCCATCGCCGTTGAAATCAGCGGCCACCACAGAATAAGGATTCGCGCCGGCGGGAAAAGTAGTCTGCGTCTGGAACGTTCCATCACCGTTGCCGACAAGGATCGACACCGTGCCGTCACCAGTATTCGCCACTGCGAGGTCGAGGATGCCGTCTCCGTTGAAGTCGCCAGCAACCACATATCCCGGAGTCAAGCCGGTGGTAAAACTGAGCGGTGCTTGAAAGGTACCATCGCCGTTGCCCAGAAGGACCGACACCGTATCGACAGCTCGATCA
This sequence comes from Candidatus Dormiibacterota bacterium, assembly GCA_035632675.1. Taxonomy (GTDB): domain Bacteria; phylum Acidobacteriota; class Terriglobia; order Terriglobales; family Acidobacteriaceae; genus Sulfotelmatobacter. The sequence goes on along the minus strand of DASQGJ010000019.1, from coordinate 55,280 downwards.
GCAACGGCGAGGTCCAGTTTGCCGTCCCCATTGAAATCCCCTGTGGCCACGGATATCGGGTTCGTGCCCACTGCGAGGGTGTTTTGCGGCTGAAAGGTGCCGTCGCCGTTGCCTAATAGGATCGAAATGGTGCTATCGGCAAAGTTAGCCACCGCGAGGTCTAACTTGCCATCGCCGTTGAAGTCCGCCGTCACTATCGGGATGGGTTGCGTCCCGACCGCGTAGGCGTGCTGCGCCTGAAAGGTGCCGTCGCCGTTGCCCAGCAGGATCGAAACTGTCGATGCTGACAGGCAATTGCTGCCACCGCAATAGTTAGACACGGCAAGATCCAGCTTGCCATCCCGATTGAAGTCACCGATCGCAATCACGCTCGGATTGACGCCCGTAGCATAGTCCTGCTTGCTCAGAGCGATGCTGGCAGTAGCGCTGGTGACTGGGAAGAAGATCGCATTCGACGTCCCTCCGCCAGGAGAGGGATTCGCTACCGTGATGGAAGCAGTGCCATCCGTCGCAATATTCGACGCTGGAACAGTGGCGGTCAGCTGGTTACGAGTGACGAATGAGGTGGTCAGGGGGGCGCCCTTCCAATTCACGACAGAAGTGGAGACGAACCCGCTGCCATCTACGGTCAACGTGAATCCGGGCCCTCCCGAGGATGTCGCGTCGGGTACGAGGGGCTGATTGATCAACGGCACGGGGTTGCTGCAAGCTGACGCGGGGAAAGTGGCAATACTCATCAGAGACAGTCCACTCACAGGGAATGGGGATCCTGAAACTGGAGTCAGCACACCTCCAGTGCCAATGCTGAATACCGAAATGGATGAATTCGCTGTGCTGCCGGTCGGCTCGTTGGCCGTAAACAGGAACGTCCCCGCCGGGTTTATCGCAAGTCCCGAATTCAAGAATCCGCTACCGACTGAAAATGGCGAGCCTGAAACCTGGGTGAGACTGCCATTAGAGGCAACGCTGAACACGCTGACACTGCCGCCGAGGTTGCTGGCAAACAAGTATTGGCCTGCGGGGCTGAGAAGCACGACTGTGGAATCGAGGCCCCCGTTTGGAAAAGGGGCACCGGGAAGAAGACCGCCCAGGCCGTTGATACCTAGCACTGCACCATCAACGACCCCAGTACCATTCCCAACACCGGCATACAGCGCAGTGCCCGCGCAGTTGATGTCCACCCCCTGTTCCCCCGAAAGACCAATGCTGCCCGTAGTCGAGGACAGAGTGCCGTTAGCCGCGATCTTGAATACCTCAGTTCCTCCCGAGTTGCCCACCGCCAACAATGCGCCATCGGGGCTCACTTTCAGCCTTAGCGGGCTAGAACTCAGGGGGCCAAAGGTTGAAACGAGTGTGAGCGCACCGTTAGCGGCGATACTGAAGATGGCGATGTTTGCAGATCCGGCGCTTCCCGCCATCAGGAATCGGCCATCCGGAGTTGCGGCTAAGGAGATTCCCCCGAAAGATGAACCTCCTGTCGGAAAGGGTGCACCCGGAACAAGGGTCAGGGCTCCTGTAACTGGATTGACGGAGAAGGCGCTTACATCATTGCTGCCTTCGTCGCTGGCGTATAGAAAACTCCCCCCACCACCAATCGTAATTCGATTGGAAGAAAAATAGCAGGTCGGCGAACACCCTGTTCCACTACCTCCCGTGAGGAAGGAGCCAATTGAAGTCAAGGCCCCGCTTGATCCGACAGAGAACACGGTTACCGTGTTAGCTCCGTTAATGTTGTCGTTGGTGTAAACGAATGTTTGACCCAGGGCCTGAGGCAATCGTGCGCACACGATCATCACAACGATGAGGGCAAGGAATCGAATGCAGGCACACAGATACCTCTGCACGTTGACGAAAAGGCGCACCATGAGCTTGCTCCCCGAAGGGAAGACGCGGAAACCTAAAGGGCCCTAACAGCCGCACTTAGACTTGGGTGAGAAAACAAATAGCGGAGACGAAGCCGACGCCCAAATCTGTTGCTCGTCCTGCGATGCAACCGAGCGGGCGTTATTGTGTCCCCGGTAGCCGAGCCTGTCAAGGGGAAAATCCCGGCGCGGTTCGCGAGACACTCCCTCAGGCTGGAAGATCGGGCGGGCATCTACAACGGCCCGACCTACACGAACCAATCACATCGCGATGGTCGGTTTTCTGGGATCGCGGAGGCGTACGTTCCGGTCGCCCCCGACTAATTAGGTTCTTCTTTATCTGCGCGAGGTCCTTCGCGCTCGTCTCAGGCTGGCATGCTATTCCTTCAGTATCTCAACGTGCAGGCATTTCCTGGTGGTCGTGTATGACCTCAGGCGATAACCCAGCGCCGGGAGGTCGATGTCGTGCAGAAGATTCTCTCCCGATCCCAAGAGAGCGGGCGAGTACGCCAGATGCATCTCATCGACGAGTTGGGCGAGAAGATATTGCCGGATCGTCGCGACCCCGCCGCCCAGGCGCACATCCTTTCCGTCCGCAGCCTCGCGCGCTCGTGTGAGCGCGGACTGAATACCGTCGGTGACGAAATGAAATGTTGTCCCGCCTGCCATTGTGAGTGACGGGCGCGGATTGTGGGTGAGCACGAACACGGAGGTATGATACGGCGGGTTGTCGCCCCACCAGCCTTTCCAGGAATTATCGGGCCACGGGCCACGAACCGGGCCAAACATGTTTCGCCCGATGATCCACGAGCCGATATTGTGAAAGCCTCTGGCAACGAAATCGTCGTCCGTTCCCGAGTCGCCGCCGTCCTGGCCGATCATCCTGCGACCGGTGCGAGTCTCGAAGACCCACTCGTGCAGGCGCATTCCACCGGCGCCGAGGGGATGTTCCACACTTTGGTTGCGCCCGGCTCCGTAGCCGTCAATGGACAACGCGAAACTATGAATTCGCAGCTTCGACATAGATATGGATTTTATCTTTTCGGTGGCGGGTCTTGCACCGCCCCACTCTGGCCGAGCAATAGCGGGCGCCGTTTCTGCCAGGCCTATTTCCGGATGCGCGATGGTACTCGAGCGCGTGGCCGCGCTCCCGCCAACACCAGCGCGCACAGACGATCGACGAAGCCAGGCGTTAAACGGTCATGACGAATGAGGAATCGCATGTAGATGGGACCGTAGAGAGAGTCAAGCAGCAGGTCGAGGTCGGTGTCGCGGCGCAGTTCACCGCGGCGGACGGCGCGGCGGAGAGTGGTGTAGGCCTCCCGCCGCCGTGGCAGGAGGAAACGCTCGCGGAAGGCTGCAATCAGGTCGGGATCGCTCTGGCCCGCAGCCAGAATCGCGGAGACGATGCGGCCGCGCGGGCTGCGGAAGATCTTCACCACCTGGCGCATCTGCTGGCTCATGTCGGTGTAGACGGAACCAGTGTCGGGAAAACGCAGCCGGCGAGTGGTGCTGCTGGCAAAGGCGTCCGCGATCAGCGCGCCCTTGTTTGGCCACCAGCGGTATACAGTGGCTTTGCCGACAGCGGCGCGCTCCGCGATTCCTTCAATCGTGAGGTCCGAGAAACCGTGCTTCTCCAGAACTTCCAGGGTACTGCGCAAGATCGCCTGCCGCGCCTGCTCGCTGCGAGGGCGGCCCGGAGGTCGCTTCCCGCTGCCATTTTCGCTGGTTCTCGCGGCCACTAACCTTTGGCGCATGGCGCTACGTTACCATATAATTGAGCGCAGCTTTTTGGAATCCGATACGGTGAGTATCGAATCTAAGCAGTCATTGATCTTGTGCTTTGGGGCAGCACGTGGCATGTCTTCCCTGTTTGCAGTGTGGATGGTAACCAATGTGGATTGTTGCTTTAGCCCTCAGGCGTCCTTATACGTTTGTCGTGATGGCGATCGTGATTTTGATTCTCACGCCCATCACACTGCTGCGCACGCCCACTGATATCTTTCCCGATATCGATATCCCCGTCGTCTCAGTCGTGTGGTTTTACTCCGGAATGTCCCCGCAGGATATGGCCGACCGCATCGTGTCCAATTCCGAGCGCGGGATTACGACCACGGTCAACGATATCGAGCACATGGAGTCCCAATCGGTCTACGGATTGGGGGTGATCAAGGTCTTCTTCCGGCCGGGAACGAACGTTCAGGGAGCAATTGCGCAGATTACCGCGATCTGCCAGACCACCGTTCGCGGACTCCCGGCGGGGACGACGCCGCCCTTAATCATCAGTTACAGTGCATCCACCACTCCGATCGTGCAACTTGGACTGAGCAGCAAGACTCTGCCCGAGCAGCAATTGTTCGACCTGGGTCAGAATTTTCTGCGCACCTTTTTGGCCACCGTGCCGGGGGCAGCCACTCCTTATCCCTACGGCGGCAAATTGCGGCAGATTCAAGTGGACCTGGACCTGTCGAAGCTTCAAGCGTATGGCCTGTCCCCGAATGACATTGTGAATGCCGTCAATGCCCAGAACATCATTCTGCCCACGGGCACGATCAAGATGGGCCCTCTGGAGTATGACGTTGAGATGAACGGGACGCCGCGAACGATCGCGGAACTGAATGATCTGCCGGTAAAGACCACCAACGGATCGACGTTGTACATGCGCGACGTAGCACACATCCGTGACGGCTTCGCGCCACAGACCAACATCGTGCGGCAGGACGGAAATCGCGGCGCACTGATGTCGATCTACAAGAACGGTAAGGCCTCGACGCTGCAGGTTGTCGCGGGGGTCAAGGGCATTGTGGAGCAGGCGTCGCAGTCGCTGCCTCCGGAACTGAAAATCAGTGCGCTGTTCGATCAATCGCTGTTCGTGCGGGCTTCGATCCAGGGAGTGATCCGGGAGGGGTTGATTGCAGCGGCGCTGACGGCCTGCATGATCCTTATCTTCCTTGGTGACTGGCGCCCTACGATCGTGATTTCCATTTCGATCCCGCTGTCGATTTTTGTGTCCATCATTCTGCTGGGCGCGATCGGCGAGACGATCAACATTATGACGCTGGGAGGGCTGGCGTTGGCCGTCGGCATCCTGGTAGACGATGCCACGGTGGAGATCGAGAACATCGAGCGCAACCTGGCGATGGGCAAGGAGATGCGACAGGCGATTCTCGACGGCGCGCAGCAGATTGCGGTCCCGGCGTTTGTCTCGACTTTGAGCATCTGCATCGTGTTCGTGCCCATGTTCTTTCTGACCGGAGTCGCGAAATTCCTCTTCGTCCCGCTGGCCGAGGCGGTCAGCTTCGCCATGCTGGCCAGTTATCTGCTGTCGCGAACATTGATTCCGACGCTGGTGATGTACATCATGCGGGGACATGAACATCGCGCCGAGACTCCCAAGTCTGCTCTGGGCCGCTTCCAGCGGGGCTTTGAGCGCAAGTTTGAAGACTTCCGCCGCGGCTACGAGGCCTTGCTGGAAACCACACTCGCGCATCGTGGTGTGTTCGTCGTTTGCTTTCTGATGTTCTGCGTGCTCTCGCTCGGACTCTATTCATTTCTCGGGCAGGATTTCTTTCCGCAAGTGGACGCGGGCCTGCTGCGGCTGCATGTGCGCGCTCGTCCCGGCCTGCGCGTGGAGGAAACGGCGCGGCTTTGTGATCAAATAGAGAACGCGCTTCGCGAAGAGATCCCCCATGGCCAATTGCAGACGATTCTCGACAACATCGGCCTGCCGAACTCCGGTATCAACCAGTCGTACAGTTCGAATGGAACCATCGGCACCAGCGACGCCGAGATCCTGATCGCGCTCAATCCGGAAAAGCATCCCCCAACTGCCGAACTGATGCGGCATCTGCGCCAGTATTTGCCGCAGCGATTTCCCGGCACGGAGTTTTTCTTTCAGCCCGCGGATATCGTCACCCAGATATTGAACTTCGGATTACCCGCGCCCATCGATGTGCAAGTTGTGGGCAATGACATGCAGAACAGCTACGCGATCGCCCAGCAGATTGCCAGTAAGATGCGACACGTTCCCGGGACCGCCGATGTCCACGTGCAGCAGTTGCTCTCACTGCCCACGCTGCACATGGATATCGAACGCACCCGAGTCACTCAGGTGGGGCTCACAGCGCGAGAAGTGGCGCAGAGCGCGCTGGTCTCGCTGAGCGGCAGTTTTCAGACGACACCCAATTTCTGGCTCAACCCAACCAATAAGGTGACCTATCAGATGGCGGTGCAGGCACCGCAATACCGGATGACGAATCTGCAGGACTTGATGAACGTTCCGGTAGTTTCGCCGCAGGGCCCGCAGTTGATGGGCAATCTGGTGCAGCTATCTCCAACGGTACAACCGGCAACTGTGAACCACTACAACGTGCAACCGGTCATTGACGTGTATGCGAGCACGCAGGATCGAGATCTGGGCGCGGTGGCGGCTGATACGGAGAATATCCTGAAAACTTTTGATGGCCATCTGCCGCGCGGCACTCACATCGTGGTGCGGGGACAGGTCTCGACCATGCGATCGTCCTTCATCGGGTTGGGGATTGGATTGGCTGGAGCCATTTTGCTTGTCTACTTGTTGATCGTGATCAACTTCCAGTCGTGGCTCGATCCGTTCATTATTATTGCAGCGTTGCCGGGCGCACTGGCGGGCATCTGCTGGTTCCTGTTGCTGACCCACACTACGCTGAATGTGCCGTCGCTTACGGGCGCAGTGATGTGTATGGGCGTTGCCACAGCGAACTCGATTTTGATGGTGAGCTTCGCGCGGGAACAGATGGATGAGGGTGTTCCGGCAGTACAGGCGGCGGTGGCCGCCGGTTACACACGCGTGCGGCCGGTACTGATGACGGCACTGGCGATGATTATCGGCATGGTGCCGATGGCGCTGGGACTGGGCGAGGGCGGGGAGCAGAATGCGCCGCTGGGACGTGCGGTTATTGGTGGATTGCTCTTCGCGACCGTCGCTACGTTGTTCTTCGTGCCCAGCGTATTCGCGATATTCCATAGCCGCCGGGAAGCCCGGCGGGCTCGCCAGCAAGAGGCATAGAAAGATTTGCGGGTCCTGAATCGGAGCAAAGTTATGAGTGTGGAGAACGAGCAGAGACAAGTTCGAACGGAAACCCAGGCCCAACGCGACCAAGAGATCGCCGCGATACGGGAGCATGCCAAGAATCAGCCGCAAGCCATCGAACCACCCCCGGAAACTGCGCCCGCTCCGCCGCGCAAAGCGTTGATGATTGTGGGAGTGGCGCTGCTCGTGTTGCTGACCGCGGGGGGCATCACCTTGATCGGCCGTGCGAGCCATGAGCGTGCCCTGGCAAAAGAGACGGAACGCCAGACGACTCCGACCGTGGCGGTCGTCCATCCTCTAGCGGAGAAGCCTGACGAAGAGCTGGTTCTGCCCGGCTCGCTGCAGGCGTTCGAGGAATCTCCTATTTATGCGCGCACCAGCGGCTATCTGGTGCGTTGGTACAAAGACATTGGCAGCCGGGTTCAGGAAGGGGAGTTGCTTGCAGCCATCGACACGCCCGAAATAGACCAGGAACTGAATCAGAGCCGCGCCGCGCGGCAGCAGATCGTGGCGCAATTGGAGTTGGCAAAGATCAGCGCCGATCGCTGGGAGAACCTGCGCAAGAGCGATTCGGTGTCGGCACAAGAGGCCGATCAGCAGATTAGTGGATACAAGCAGGCGCAGGCCAATCTCGCGGCAGCCGATGCCAACGTCCGGCGGCTGGAACAACTCGAAGGCTTCAAGAAGGTGTATGCGCCGTTTTCCGGCGTGCTGACCAAGCGCAATGTCGATCCGGGTGCGCTCATCAATGCGGGGGCGGGCGCTGCCGGGCGCGAATTGTTCGACATCGCGCGTGTGAATCCGCTGCGTGTCTACACCAGTGTCCCGCAGGCGTACGCGCCTTACATCAAGGTCGGGGCGTCGACCACAGTAACGTTGCAGGAGTTTCCAGGACAAAAGTTCTCCGCCAAAGTTGCGCGCACCGCTGAGTCCATTGACCCCAATACGCGGACATTGCTGACGGAAGTAGACGTGCCCAACAATAGCGGAAAGCTGTTGCCCGGTTCGTTCGGCCAGGTTCACTTTGCCGTGGGGTCGAACGTCGACAAGGTGAGCGTGCCGGTGAACGCCATGCTCTTCCGGGCTGAGGGTCCTAGGCTCGCGGTGGTCGGCTCCGACAATAAGGTGCAGTTGCGGGCGATCAATATCGGAAAAGATTACGGGGCCACGCTGGAAATACTCGGCGGCGTTTCGCCAGAAGATCAAGTCATCATTAATCCTTCTGACTCGTTAGAGGAGGGGCAGGAGGTCAACATAGCGCAAGCGCCCCCGAGTCCAGGAGCACAACCCAGCAGCTCGCAGAATGGGGGTGGGCGGTGAAGTGGGCTGCTGCCATTCCGGTTCTCGGGCTTGCGTTGACTGTCGGCTGTACGGTCGGACCTCGCTATGCCCGGCCTTCCGCTCCCGCCCCGGCGCCGGACGCATGGAAGACGCAGCCTCCCTGGGAGCAAGCGGCTCCGAAAGATGCGCTTCCGAAGGGAGCGTGGTGGCAGGTCTTTCACGATCCCGCGCTTGACGCTTACGAACAGCAATTGTTGCAGGCAAACCAGTCTTTGCTTGCGGCCCACGATCGCCTGGACCAGGCGCGCTCTCTGGCACGGGTTGCAACTTCGAATTATTTTCCTCAACTCCTGGCGGACCCGTCCGCGCTTCGTGAACGCGGCTCGGGCAATCGTCCATTGAGTGGCGCGGTCATTCCGGCCGTTCGCCCGTACACGCAAAACGTCTATGCCGTTCCTTTCTCTCTCAGTTACGAGGCGGATCTCTTCGGCCGCGTCCGGCGCAATGTAGAAGCCTCGAACGCCGCCCTTCAGTCGACCGCCGCCGATCTGGGAAACGTGCAGTTGGTGTTGACCGCCGAGCTCGCTGCCGACTACTTCACGCTGCGTGAACTCGATGCTGAGTACAGAGTTGTGGAGGAATCGGTCGGCTACCAGCGCAAAGCTTTGGACCTTCTGAAGAACCGCCATGAGGGCGGAGTAGCCAGCGGGCTGGAGGTAGCCCAACAGGCCACGCTGCTGGATTCGACGATCTCGCAAGCGGCTCTCGTGCAGCAGTCGAGGGCGCAATATGAGCATGCCATCGCGGTGCTGGTGGGGCAGCCGGCCTCGGGCTTCAGCGTGCCGGTCGCTCCACTCAACGCGACCCCGCCTCCGGTGCCGCTGGGCGTGCCGTCCGACGTGCTGGAGCGCCGGCCGGATATCGCCAGCTACGAGCGCCAGATGGCATACGAGAACGCGCAAGTCGGTATCGCGCGCACCGCGTTTTATCCCCACGTCACGCTGAGTGGAGGCGGTGGGACGCAGAGCACCGACATTGCGTCGCTGTTCAATGCGCCGAGTTTCTTTTGGTCGCTCGGAGCCGACGCCTTGCAGCCGATTTTGCAGGGCGGACGAAATCGCGCCAATCTAGCCGCAGCTCAGGCCGCTTACGACCAGTCGGTGGCGAACTACCGGCAGTCGGTTCTAACAGCGTTTCAGGAAGTAGAGGACGGCATCAGCAATCTCAGCACGCTTTCGCAGGCCCTCTCGACCCAAGGCGCGGCGGTGGACGATGCGCGCCGCGCTCTGGACATTGCCAACAACCGGTATGTCGGCGGCGTCACCACCTACCTCGACGTCATCACTGCGCAGAACACGCTGCTCAGCAACCAGCGCCTGGAGACGCAGCTCCTCGGCCAGCAAATGGTGAGTTCCGTTTACCTGGTGAAGGCGCTCGGCGGAAGCTGGGATCCAGGCCCAGTCAAGAGCGAACCGGTTCATCCGCAGGCTGGGCAGATACTCCAGCAATAGAGCGGCCGGCTAGCTGCCTGTCTGAGGAGAGCGGAGTGTCCCGGCGAGATTTTCTAAAGGTCTGTTCCAAGGTGGTCATAGCCGCTCCGATCGGCTTGGCCCTGACGCATAACGCGACCGCAGCGCAGGTGGCGAAGCTTGTGAGGAAGTCCCGCAGGCCCTCGGTCATCTGGCTGCACTTTCAGGATTGCACCAGATGCACGGAGACTCTGCTGCGGACTTCCTCCCCGGACGTCGCTCACCTGATCCTGGAGGTGATCTCGCTCGATTACCACGAGACGCTCATGGCCGCATCGGGAGGGCAGGAGGAACCTATTGCAGGAACTTCGACGGCTCTTTCAGCGCTTCCGCGAGGTCGCTCAGGAACATCGCAGCGCGGGCGCCGTCGGCGACCCGGTGATCACACGAAATCGTCAGCGTCATCATAGGCCGGACGGCTGGTTTTCCGTCGATGGCGACGACCCTGTCTGCGATGCCGCCGACCGCCAGAATCGCAGCCTGCGGCGGCGTAATGATCGCGCTGAATTGATCCACCTGATACATGCCCAGGTTGCTGATGGTGAATGTGGCATCGGCGATGTCGGCGGGCCGCAGTTTCCCGTTTCGCGCTCGCTCGGCAACCTCCCGGCGCTGCGTCGCAATCTCCGGCAGAGTCGCGGTGTGAGCATTGTGGATCACGGCGGCAACAACTCCGTCATTCACCGCGATCGCGATACCCATATTTACGTGGACGTGCAAGTGAATTCCGTCGGCAGCCCAGCTTGCGTTCAGGCGGGGATGCTTCAACAAAACGCGCGCCGCCAATGCTACCAGCAGGTCGGTGTGCGTGATGCGGACCTGGTGTGCAGACTCAACGACTCCGACGATGCTTTCACGATATTGGTCGAGAGCAGTGGCATCGATATCCCGCGTCACGAAGAAGTGAGGCACAGTCGTCCAACTCTGCGTGGTGCGCTCGGCCATGATGCGGCCGAGGGAAGTCGGGACTTCGATGCTTGCGGACTGCCTGGAAGCAACTGGGGCAGCGTTCTGTGACGACGCTTCTGCCTGCACATCCGAAGCAAGAATCTCTCCGCCCTGCCCTGTGCCGCGCACCGCGGCGATGTCTACGCCCAGTTCCTTCGCCAGGCGGCGAGCCTTAGGGGAAATTTTCGCGTTCGAAGGCGCGGGTTGCGACGCGACGGCGGCCGCTTGCGACGCGACTGGAGCTTGCTCAGTCTTGCCGTGAGATCCGGCTCTGGCGGCTGGAGCTGCCGGTTCCGCTTCGACGGGAACCGCTTCCCCGGGCGCAACAATCCATGCGATGGTTTGACCCACCGGAATGTCCGCGCCCTCGGCAGCTTTGATTCCGGCGAGAATTCCGTCGGCGGGAGCTTCGACTTCGACGACGGCTTTGTCGGTTTCGATTTCGAGAAGAGGTTCACCCTTGGTGACGGGGTCACCTTCTTTCTTCCGCCAAGCGAGAAGCTTGCCGGTTTCCTGCGCCATCTCGAGAGCGGGCATTACTACGCTGAAGGCCATAGTCGTTTGATCAGGGGAGGGCCGTGACTATGGCCTTCAGCCGGAAACTCCTACCCGCTCTGTCTTGGCGCTGGCTTCGATCATCTCGAGCACGCGCTCGCTGGCAGGAGCTTCACTTTCTCTTGTGGTCGGCAGCGGCCCGTTCACCGTGAAATAATGAGCCCCCGCCACCAGCAGTTCCTCGGCCGGGAAACGCGTGATGACTTCGTGCCCGGTTGGAGTGACCACGATTTCTTCTTCAATGCGCGCCGCGCTCCAGCCGTCGGTCGAGGGCCAGAACGTTTCGAGGGCGAATACCATCCCTGGCTTGATTTCGACGGGATGCTCGAACGAAACCAGGCGGCTGATCACCGGCTTCTCCCAGATCGCGAGGCCAATGCCGTGTCCGTATTGCAGAGCGAAGGCTGCTTCCTCGTTGGGGAAGCCGAAATCTTGCGCCTTGGGCCACACCGCCGCGATTTCTGCTGTGGTGCGTCCCGGGCGAACAAGTTCGATGGCGGCGTCGAGATAATCGCGGCAGCGCTTGTAGGCATCGACCATCGCATGCGATGCGTATCCCACGGTGAAGCAGCGGTAATAGCAGGTGCGATATCCCATGTAAGAATGCAGAATGTCGTAGTACACCGGGTCGCCGGGGCGCAGCACTCGATCGGAAAACACGTGCGGGTGCGGATTGCAGCGCTCTCCGGAGATGGCGTTCACGGCTTCGACGTATTCCGAGCCGAGATCATAGAGAACCTTGCTGACGAGGCCCACCGCTTCGTTCTCGCGCAGGCCGGGCTTCATGGCGCGATAGAGTTCGTCGTAGGCTGCGTCAACCATCATGGCGGATGTGTTGAGCAGCGAGATTTCGTCCTGCGTCTTGATGACGCGGGCTTCGGACATGAGTGCCTGGCCGTCGACGACTTCGATGCCCTCTTTTTGCAGCGCAAACAGAACGGGCAGTTCGACGATGTCGATTCCGACCGGCTCTTTGTGCAAGCCGCGCCTTTCGAGTTCAATACGAATTTTCCTGGCGACGTTTTCGGCGCGGCCCATCTCCGGCGTCATGGCCCCGCGCAGCACGGAGATTCCGGAGTGCGATCGCCCGTCGAGCCAGGGGCAGTTTAGCTGATGATGTTTCGCGGCGGAGCCGAAGTCCCACAAGATGGGCTCGTCATTTTGCGGGAGTAACGTGAAGCGATTGGCTTTATCCTGTGCCCAGGTGCCGATGTGCGTCGAGGTGAGGTAGCGCACGTTGTTCATGTCGAAACAGAGCAACGAGCCCATCGACGACTTCTTCAGCAGATCTTTCGCCTTCTGCAGGCGTTCGCGCCGCAAGCGGTCGAAGTCTATGCGGTTTTCCCAATCGACTGCCATCGTGCCATGAGTTTTGAGTGCCATAAATACCTCCTGCCCGTAGAGACGTTGCTTGCAACGTCTTGCCGACGCCGTTTCGAAACTAAGCCTTCACGAATGCTGCTGGCAGAGACGTAGCAAGCTACGTCTCTACGACTTGCCACACATTTCTCTCGCGGCTTTGAATATCGTATCTTCTGTCGGGACCGTTACATCTTCGAGCGGCGGTGAGAACGGAATCGGGACGTGCATCGCGCCCATTCGCTTCACGGGCGCGTCGAGATCATAGAATGCGCCTTCGGCGATCACTGCGGCCAACTCGGCCGCGACTCCATAGCGACCGTAGCCCTCGTCCATCACGATCACTCGCGAAGTCTTCTTCACCGACTCCATGATCGTCTTCTCGTCGAGCGGCCAGGTGGTGCGGGGATCGACCACTTCCGCGCTGATTCCTTCCTTCTCAAGCAGGACTGCAGCACCCAGCGCGACCTGCACCATGCTGCTGGTGGCAACGAGCGTGATGTCTTCACCCTCGCGCTTCACGTCCGCCACGCCCAACGGAATTGTGTAATCCCCCTCGGGCACCGGGCCCTTCAGCTTGTACATCATCTTGTCTTCAAAGAAGACGACCGGATTTTCATCGCGAATCGCGGTCTTGAGCAGGCCCTTGGCGTCGTAGGGCGTCGACGGCAGAACGACCTTCAGTCCCGGCACGTGGCTGAACCAGGCATGCAGCGATTGTGAGTGTTGCGCGGCCGAGCGGCGCGTGGCGCCCAGTGTCGTCCGCATCACCATGGGGACTCTCCAATGGCCGCCGGACATGTAATGCGCTTTTGCCGCCTGATTGACCATCTGATCCATGGTCAACGTCAGAAAGTCGCCGAACATAATGTCGACGACCGGGCGCAAGCCGGTCATGGCCGCGCCCACGCCGATTCCAGTGAAACCTGCTTCGGAGATCGGCGTATCCAGCACACGCTCGGCGCCGAATTCTTCGACCAGCCCCGAAAGCACTTTGAACGGCGTGCCTGCCTCGGCCACGTCCTCGCCGAAGATGCATACCCGCGTATCGCGGCGCATCTCCTCCGCCAGCGCTTCCCGCACCGCCTGCGCAAATGTCAATTCGCGTTCAGGCATAGATATCCTCGTCCACCTGATCGACGCTGGGATAAGGCGCGGCGATCGCGAATTTAACGGCGCTTTCCATCTCGCTGCGCGCTTCCTGCGTGATCTTTTCAAGAGCACCAGCGTCGGCGCAATCGTGCGCGGTCAACCAGTTCGCATGCAACTTGATGGGATCGCGCTCAGTCTTCCAATGCAGCTCTTCGGTTTTCGAGCGGTAGTACTCGCGATTGATGTCGCCGACGTGGTGTCCACTGTACCGGTAGGTATCGGCCTGCAGGAATGCAGGCCCGCCTCCGGCGCGTGCTCTCTGAATCAATCGCTCGGCGACTTCATTGACTGCGCGCACATCCTGCCCGTCGACCGTCGCCGCTTCCACGCCAAACGCCGCCGCCCGTCCGAGAATCGTTCCGGCTGTGGTTTCTGAATAATGGGTGTATTCGTTGTAGAGGTTGTTTTCGCAGACGTAAATCACGGGCAGCTTCCAGAGTTGCGCCAGGTTCATCACTTCGTACAGTGATCCCTGCCCAAGCGCACCCTCGCCGAAGAAACAGACGGCCACACGGCCGTTGCCAAGGCGCTTTGAGGCAAACGCCGCGCCGGTGGCGATCCCCACGCTGCCGCCCACGATGGCGTTCGCGCCAAGATTGCCGGTCGCAGGATCGGCGATATGCATCGATCCGCCTTTGCCCCGGCAGTATCCCGCTTCCTTACCCAGCAACTCGGCGAACATCCGGTCGGGAGAAGCTCCTTTGGCGAGGCAATGCCCGTGACCGCGATGCGTGCTGGTGATGTAATCATCGATGCGCAGCGCTTCGCAGATGCCGACCGCAACCGCTTCTTCTCCGCTGTAGAGGTGGGCCAATCCGGGCATCAGAGCGCGAGTGTAGAGTTCGTTTACCTGCTCTTCAAACAGCCGGATTCGCACCATCTGCCGGTACGCGCGAAGCCACTTCTCTTTCTCGGCGCCAACATCGCGGCCCGCTTGCGGCTTGGAGGTCGCGGTCGTCACTGCTTCTTTGCTCCTGTGGTGACCGGAGTCGAGACGCCCGACATCGCAGCCAGCACGTCGAACATACAGGCGAAATCGTACTTGGTCCAACCCATGCCGCGAGCTGCGGTCAGAAACTCGTTGCTGACGGCCGTGGTCGGCAGGGGCACATCGAGTTGCCGGCCCAGTTCCATGGCCAGCACCATATCTTTCTGCATCATGTTGACATCGAACCAGGCTTCTTCCGGCTGCTGCAGGACGAAGGGCCCGCGGTACTTGATCATGGGGGAAGCGATGGCACTGTTCACGAGAACATCGACCGCGACATCGCGGGCGATGCCGCTCTTTTCCGCCAGGAGCACGCCCTCGGAGAAGGCTAGCATCTGCACCGCCAGGCTCAAGTTGGTGGCAATCTTCATGGAGAGAGCCAGACCGTTGTCACCCACGTGGGTCACTTTCGGTCCAATGTCGAGGAGCAGCGGCTTGATCTTGTCGAAGGTTTCCTTCCGGCCTCCGACCATGACCGAGAGCTTCCCTTCCTGCAACGTGATCACGCTGCCGGAAACGGGCGAGTCCACCATGTCGGCGCCGAGCGCCCTCACCTTCTCCGCGAGCGCGCGGCTCACCGCCGGACTCACCGTGCTCATGTCGATGAAAGTCTTGCCCGCGCTCAAGCCGGCCAGTAGTCCGTCGCGGCCTTCGGTGATGGAGTAAATGGCCGCGGCGTTCGTGACCATGGCAAAGGTAAAGTCGGACTCACTCGCGACGGCGCGGGGCGAGTCGGCCCAGCGCATTCCTTTTTCCACCAGCCACTGCGCCTTGGCGCGCGTGCGGTTGTAGCCGGTCACGGTGTGACCCTTGCTGAGCAGCCGGTTCACCATCTGGCTGCCCATCACTCCTAGACCGATGAATCCCAGTTTTGCCATTCCTAGCTGCCCCCCAACCTTCGTACTCGCGTACTCGAATCGTCGCGCGCCAGAGCGCGGTGCTTTGTCTTTAGTGCACGTTCTGTTTGCCAGGAGCGCGCTTCGCCACCGGCGCCTGACTGTCTTCTCTGACTTGGGACAGATGTGCCCGCATGGTTTCGCGCGCCTTCTCCGCGTCGTGCCGCTCCACCGCTTCCAGAATTCTTTTGTGATGCACCTGCCCGCGCTCCGGACCGCCGGAAACTCTGAAGATCCGCAGGCGCTGCTCGCGCAGAAGTCCAACGATGGAATCGAGCAAAGAGAGGATCAGGGGATTGTCGGCCCCTTCCGCCAGGGCCAGATGAAAATCAAGGTCGGCCTCGATGTAGGCGTCGGGGTCCTGGCCTGCGCGGTCCATGGTCGCCACAGCTTCCCGCATGGTGACCAGTTCCGGTTCCTGAATGCGCACGGCCGCGAGAGCCGCGATCTCCGGTTCGAGAATCGCTCGCACCTCGGCGAGATGCGTTGACCCCTCCGGCTGCCCGATCTTGACCATGAGGTCCAGTGACTGACGCACGGCCTGCGTAGTCCCGTCCGTGATAAAGGTTCCTCGTCCGGAATAAGCTTCGACGAGCCCTTTCTCGCGGAGGGCCTTCACGGCTTCGCGCACGGCAGTCCGGCTGACCCCAAAACGTTGCGCCAGCTCGCGCTCGGCAGGAAGCTGATCACCCGGCTTCAGATTGCCTTTGACAATGGATTCTTCGATCTGTTGAACGATTTGCTCATAGAGCCGTGATGTTCGAACGAGTTTGTACACGACCCGGTCTCCCGCACTATGGACGGCGCCTTCGGGAGAGGCGCTGTCTGTGGTCCGGCTACTATACCGCATATCCACGCGGCGATGAGGGATCAGTTGGGTCTCAGGCAAAGTTTTTGGTACACCGGTATGGTGGTATGACCAATCCATGCTACCATTGCTTCGCCAAGACCGCAAGTGTGTGGCTAACCTCAGTTATCGTCCTATGGACTTGCGGGACCGATCCTGAGGGAATTAAGGTTGAGGTCAAATCCGGCCCAACCCTAATTTTGCTTGACATGGTTTCTCAGAAGGTGGTATGGCTGTCGGACCAGAAAGTGAGGAGTTCCTATGTGCTCCCGTACGGTCGCGTCCCAAGACGGGCGGACCACTGCCGCGTTTCGAGTGTTTTTCCTGACGTTCACCCTGCTGCTTTCCATTTCGGCTCTCGCGCAAACAACCGCGGGACGGATTCTGGGCACGCTGACCGACCAGAGCGGAGCTGCCGTAGCCGGCGCATCCGTCGTTGTCACCGACGTGCAGCGCGGCACCTCGCGCGCGTTTACCAGCGACGAATCGGGAAGCTACGCAGCCCCGAACCTGCAGCCGGGCACCTACAAGATCCGCGTGGAAGCCAAGGGCTTCAAGACCGCAGAGCGGCCGAACCTGTTAGTTGAGGTGGCCAGCGACGTGCGCGCCGACTTTGCCCTGCAGCCTGGGCAGGTGAACGAGACGATGACGATCACCGAGGAGGTGCCGTTGCTCAATACGACCTCGGCCACGCTCGGCGGGACTCTGAGCAATAAGGAAATCAATGACCTTCCGCTGAGCGGGCGGAATTATGAGAACCTGTTGCAACTCCGTCCCGGAGTCATGCGCTATCCGGGCGGCGGTTTCTCGACCACGAGTTCGAACGGCTTGCGCGCCGAAGACAACGCATACTTCATTGAGGGTCTGTTCAACAGCGAGCCCTACTCCGGCCAAGCCATTGTGAATGGTGCCGGCATCGCGGGAGACTCGGCGACCATTCTTCCCATTGACTCGATTCAGGAGTTCAACCTGCAGCAGAACCCTCCGGCAGAGTACGGATGGAAACCAGGCTCAGTGGTCAATGTGGGGTTGAAATCCGGCACCAACAGCCTGCACGGAACTGCCTTTGGCTTTGGGCGCGATGGAGATCACCTGGACGCGCGCAACGTCTTCAACATGGCTCCAAGTCCGAAACTCCAGCGAACCCTGGAGCAGTTTGGCGGAAGCCTGGGCGGCGCGATCATCAAGGACAAAGCGTTCTTCTTTGGAGCTTACGAGGGCCAGCGCTACAACGTCGGCAACTCGTTCGGTGGAGTCACCAGTCCGTCGATGATGGCGAATCTCACGGATAATGGCACCTGTGCGGGCGGATTCGCAGGCGACTGCGCCGACAGCATCCCTGACGCCGTGTCCGACCTTACTCTGGCGGGTGTCCCAATCGATGCAGCCAGCTTGCAGATCGCGGGCTGCGCGCTTTCAGGTTCAAGCGTCACCTGCAATGGCTCGGGCTTCCCCCTAAACAATACGCCCGGCATCGCCATCACGAATGGCTTCAACAACAAGGTACACGTCGACAACGTAGTCGCCAAGGTGGACTACAGATTGAACGATCGAAGCAGCATCGCCGGTACGTATTTCTTCGGCAACAACTCGGGTACGGTGGAAGACTTCCCCGAACTTCAGCAGAAGTGGCTTTCCAACATTCACACGCGCGCGCAAATCGTCGGCGGCAACTGGATTTACACCCCGGGCGCGAGGTGGGTGAACGAACTGCGGGCCGGGTACAACCGCCTCTACCAGCCGACACTGCCGGGTGACCTCAACACGCCCGCGTCCTCTTACGGATTGAACACAGGAGCCAGCGGAGCTTTCACCGGCGGCTTGCCGCGCATCGGGTTCGGCGGTTACTTCTTCCCTGGCCTGGGCGGGTTCAAGTGGCCGAAGTTCCAGGGTCCGGATTCGATCACGCAGTTCCTCGATCACGTTTCTTATACGGCAGGCAAGCACTCGCTGAAATTTGGCGGTGACATGCATTACAACCGCGTGACCAACGCCGCGTATGGCAACGCGCGGGGCAGCATCACGTTTCTGGGCGGGGTCGCGATCGGTACAGGGGCTGGTTCTACGCCTCTGGAGGACTTCCTGGCGGGCTTGCCGTTCAAGTCGTCTGTCGAAGTGGGGAATCCGACGCTGCAACTGCACAACTGGGCTTATGCCGGCTTCTTTCAGGACGACTGGCGTGCAACCAAGAACCTGACCATCAACTTCGGCGTGCGCTACGAATACAGCAGCGTTCCACAAGAGGCACACAATCTGCTTGGGAATTTTGATCCGAATGTCGGAATGGTGCAGGTCGGACATCAGATCAGCAACCTCTACAACCCCGATCACAAGAACTTCGGTCCGCGTGGTGGATTCGCGTGGGATGTCACCGGGAATGGACGGACGGTGCTGCGCGGAGGCGGCGGCCTGACTTTTGAGACGGTCAACTGGCAGTCGTTCGTTGCGTTCAACAACGCCTTCGGGCCGGGGAGCGTTCCGACGGGAGCGCCCATTGATAGCTTGGGAACCACGTCCGGCGGCACCATCACCACGGGGAACGTCACGATCAAGAACTTCCTCGGCCCTCCCATTCCATGGGACACGGCAGGGTCCCCGCTTTACGGCGGCAGCACTATCGACTGCTCGGCAAGCCCCTGCCCCATCATGACCGTGGACCGGAACCTTACCACTCCTTACGTGTGGAACTGGACCTTGAACGTGCAGCATGCGTTTACGCCGAATCTGTCGATGGAAGTCGCCTACGTCGGCAATCACGGGAAGAATCTGACGGGCATCCGGGACATTAACCAGCCGCCCGTTGGCTCGGGATGGGGAACGGACCCGATTAACGGTGAGCTGACACTCTGTCTGCAGAGCGCTCCCGCTTACGACAACTGTGTCGTCGACAATAACGGCGGGGAGGAAGCGAATCGACCATACGCGAACAAGTTCCCCTACCTGGCCAACATCTTTCAAATGGCGAACGTGTACAAGTCCAATTACAACGGACTGCAAGTCACGTTGAACGCCCGCAACTATCACGGCCTGAGCATGGTTGCGGGTTACACCTATCAGCACGCTTCCGACGACGTAGGCGCGAACTGGGACTTCGGCTACGGTTCGGGACTGCCACAGAACGCTCACAACGTGGCTGCCGAGTATGCCAATAGTGATTTCGACATTCGGCACCGCCTGACGTTGTCGCTCACTTACGCAATTCCCGGCCGTAAGGGCCACGGCCAAATGCTGGAAGGCTGGGAGATCAACTCGATCACAACGCTGGAGAGCCCGCAGTACTGGGGCCCGATCGATCTGGGAACCGATGCCGCAGGCACTGGCGCCCTGCCGGTGAGCCCGCCCGCTACCGCACCGATTCGGTGGAGTTTCTACCGCTCCGGGAGCGCGAACCTCGGGAACCCGTCGGACTTCAAGTCAGGGAAGGGAGTTGGTATTCCCTTCTACGCACCCGGGGACCCCAGCATGCCGGGTGGGTGCGCAGCATCGGCCATGGCTGTGGATGGCGGTAACGCGGGGGCGGAAACCGCAGCCTTGAACCTGTTCGGCTGCTATGCCGCGGGAAATTCCGTGATGATGGCGCCACCGCTCGGACAGTTCGGAAACATGGGGCGGAACATGTTCCAGGATTCCGGTTTCAAGAATTTTGATTTTTCGATCGCCAAGAATTTCCATTTTGGAGAAACCATGCGGCTGCAGTTGCGCGCGGAGTTCTTCAATATCCTGAACCATCCGAATTTCGCCAATCCGTACGGTGGGCAAAACGGTTTCGGTCTGAACGATCCTTCGGTGCAGCCATTCGGGTGCGGCTGCGCGACACCGGATGTGGCGGCTGCGAATCCCGCGGTGGGATCCGGCGGGCCACGTTCGATTCAGATCGGTGCGAAGTTCGTCTTCTAGTTCGATTTCGAATGCGAGATTCAAGGCCGGACTTACTTCCGTCCGGCCTTTTTTGTCCACAGGTAATCATGCAACCGCAAGGTGGGGCCAAGCGTCATGCCGAATAGAACTCAATTTTTCTTCTCAGCATTACTACTTATCGCAACGTTTGCTCCGGCAATGCTGCGCGCCGAAGAGCGGCGAGAGCGGACCATTGACGAGATCAAGACGGAAGCCGTGCATCGGGCCGAGGTCGGACAGTATCCGCTGATCGGCCTCGATCCGGCCGATGTCAAAGAAGCGTTCGAGAGCATCCATACTGCCGACAAGGACGAATGGGCCGCGGGGTTTATGCGCGTGGCCGATCGCTATTTCAACGAGGCGAAGTCTCTCGAAAAATCCGACCCGACGAAGGCCAACGCTGATTACATCCGAGCCTGGCGTCTGTACTCCTTTGGACGCTGGCCGATTCCGGCGTCTCCGGGCAAGCAGCGCTCGTATGAGAAGGCGATCGAAGCGTTTCTCGATCACGCCAAATTCTTCGACCCGCCGCTCGAAGTTGTGCGCATTCCGATTGAGGGTAAAGAAATCATCGGATATTTGCGCCTGCCGAAAAATACGAAAGGCCCCGTGCCGCTGGTCATCGCCGTGAATGGTCTCGACAGCCGCAAGGAAGATCTGACGGAAAGCTTCGGGGCGATTCTTCCCTTCGGTATTGGCTTTCTCGCCGTTGACGGGCCGGGAACCGGGCAGGCGCCCATCAAAGTCAGCGAAACCTCCGAGCGCATGCTGTCGAAGGTGATTGACTATGCGCAGTCGCGCCCGGAGATCGATAAGAACCGCATCGCGCTGCACGGCGTGAGTTGGGGAGCGTATTGGGCAACCAAGATGGCAATCGTGGAGCGCGCCCGCCTGCGTGGTTGCAGCGCGCAGTCTCCCCCAGTCGATGCGTTCTTCCAGAAAGATTTCCTGATGAACCATCTGCTGGGGAACCGCGAATATCTCTTCGATCAGGTTCCCGCGCTGATGAACATTCTCGAAGGCGTTCACACCCTCGATGAAATGGGAGAGCACTTGCCGAAGATGTCGCTGGTCCACCAGGGATTGCTCGGCAAGCCGATGGCTCCGATGCTGGTCATCGCAGGTGTGCGCGACACACAGGTTCCCATCGAAGATGAGTACCTGCTGCTGAACAAGGGCGACACACCGAAGGAGGCCTGGATCAATCCGCAAGGAGGCCACCTCGGCCGCCAGGTCGGGGTTTGGCCCGATCCCCGAATCTTTAAAGAAGTGATCATTCCCTGGCTGGTAAAAACGCTGGGGCCGCCGGCGAATTAGCAATACGCGTTTAACACGTCCGCCCTTCGCTTTGGCTCAGGACAGATGTCTCCCGTCCCGCCTGGGCGAAACCCGGCGGCTCTGAAGAGAGGATCCGAACCCTAACAATGCCGACCTCCACTCCACAAACCGACTCACCTCCGCCGCGTCCCAAGCGCTGGTACTCGTCTCTCTGGGTGCAGGTGAGTGTGGGCATCGCCCTCGCGATCGTGTTCGGATATCTCAGCCCCGCGGACGCGGTCGCGATGAAACCTTTCGGGGACGCCTTTATCCGGCTGATCACGATGATCATCACGGTGATGATCTTCTGCACCGTCGTGACCGGAATCGCCGGGATGCGCGATCTGCGCAAGGTGGGACGCGTAGGCGGCAAGGCGCTTCTCTACTTCGAGATTGTCTCCACACTGGCACTGGCCGTTGGTCTGATCGTCGGCAATGTGGTGAAGCCCGGCCGCGGCTTCAATGTGGATGCGTCCACCCTGGACACGCGCGCGGTGGCGGACTACGCGGGACAGGCCAAGACGCAGACGGTCACCGAGTTCCTGATGCACATCATACCGACCACGATCGTGGACGCCTTCGCCAAGGGCGACATTCTGGAAGTGGTGCTGGTTTCGATCCTGTTCGGCTTCGCTTTGTCGGCGGCCGGAGCGCTCGGCAAACCGCTGGTAGAAATGTTGGAGTCGCTCACCCGAGTTGTGTTTCGCATGGTCGACATCGTCATGCGATTCGCTCCCATCGGGGCGTTCGGGGCGATGGCGTTCACCATCGGAAAATATGGGCTGTCGTCACTGGGCCCGCTGCTGAAACTGATTGCCTCATTCTGGACGACATCGATTGTCTTCGTTGTAGTGGTTTTCGGCGCGGTGGCGTGGATGGCCGGATTCAGCCTGTTCAAGTTCCTGGCGCACATCAAGGAAGAGATCCTGCTGGTGCTGGCCACCAGTTCGTCGGAGACGGCGATTCCCACGCTGATGGAGAAGCTTGAGGGCCTGGGCTGTTCGCGCTCGCTGGTCGGACTGATCGTCCCGACGGGCTACACCTTCAACACCGACGGCAGCGCCCTGTACATGACGTTGGCCGCACTCTTTGTCGCGCAGGCGACGAACACTCACCTGACCTTTCTGCAGCAGATGACGATTTTCTCTGTGGCCACTCTGACCTCAAAGGGCGCAAGTGGTGTGCAGGGTGCGTCGTTCATTGCCCTGGTAGGAACTTTGAGCGTTATTCCGACGATTCCGGTCGCCGGGATGGCACTCATTCTGGGCATCGACCGCTTCATGAGTATGTTCCGCGCTCTGGTGAACATGATTGGGAATGGGGTTGCCACGCTGGTGGTGGCGCGATGGGAGAATGAACTCGGGCGGGAAACGCTGCAGCGGAACCTCGCGTGACGTGCTTTGCGTTTCGCAACGAATTTTCGTAGTCTCGTCGCATGACTAAGTCAGCCCTCGTCACAGGTGCTAACGGCGGCCTCGGAACACACGTCACGAAAGCTTTGCTGGATGCCGGGTTCGCCGTAGTCGGTCTCTCGCCTAAAATCCAGCAGGCGGACTTCGACCATCCGAACTTCACCGCGCTCGCGGCCTCGCTAGACAGTCTCGACGCGGCGAAGAAGGCGGCCGATTCGGTCATCGCGCGCTTCGGCAAGATCGACCTGCTGGCTCATCTGGTTGGCGGCTTTGCCGGAGGTCAGCCTGTTGCCGATACCGACGACGCCACCTTCCAGCGCATGTTCGAGATGAACGTCACGAGCGCATTCCATATCTTGCGAGCCGTCATCCCAGCGATGCGAAAAGCCGGCGGCGGTCGCATCGTCGCCATTGGGAGCCGTGCGGCGGAAAATCCCGGCCCATCCGTCGGCGCTTACAGCGCGTCCAAAGCGGCGCTGGTGTCTCTGATCCGCACCGTCGCGCTGGAAAACAAAGATGCCGGCATCACTGCGAACGTGATTCTGCCGGGGACGATGGATACTGCGGCGAACCGCAAGGCGATGCCCGGCGCCGACACCTCCACCTGGGTGCAACCTGAGTCGGTGGCTAGTTTGATCGTGTGGCTGGCCGGGGATGCGGGAAAGGACGTCACCGGGGCAGCGATCCCGGTCTATGGGCGTGGACTGTAGAGCGGCATCCCGCAGGTCGCGACATCAACTCGGGCTTGTCATCCTGAGCAACGCGAAGAGCCTGCCCTGAGCGAAGTCGAAGGGACCCATGGAACTTGCTTGCAGTGAGGTGCTGTCGGCAGGGTGCACAGGTCCTTCGCCGCCAAAACCTGCGACTCAGGATGACAAATCAAGGCGATGGAGCGATTCCCCGAAAGGGTACGTAACTCTTTCGTAACCCTCTTTAGTGCACATTTCTTGTTGCACGTTAACATTCATGAAATATCTTGCATGTAACCTTGTTGCAGGAGGAGTTCATGGGATCAGCCCGGATCACGAGGTCGTTGCCGCTGCAGGTCGCCGCGGTGTGCTATCGGCGACGTGGCACCGCGATCGAATTCCTGCTGGTCAACACCAACGGTGGCAATAAATGGACTTTTCCTAAGGGATCGACCGAACCACGGCTCTCTCACAGCCAGGCTGCGGAGCGCGAGGCTGCGGAAGAGGCCGGCGCTATCGGCACGATTGAGCCCCGCCACTTCCATCTCTACATTCACTCGAAGGGCGTCTTCTGGCAGCCCGGCGGCGTGCAGGAATTTGTGGTCAAGGCGTTTCTGATGGAAATTCACCAGATGCGCAAGCCGGACGAGTCGAACCGTAAGCCAACCTGGTTTACTCCGGCAGAAGCGAAGCGGCGCCTGGCCAAAGGACGCGAAGTGAAATATTTCCACGAACTGGAAGCCGTGGTTGACCGCGCGCTCGAGCGCATTCAGTTCCACAGCGAACTCTGGGGAGCGTATCCGGGAGCACGGAATTCCCGGCCGGTGGCTAAAGATCCCATCGCCACCCCAGTCTGGCCGTAAACCTCCAATCTGCCCTGTCATCCTGAAGGAGAGCGATAGCTTGCCGAGGGACCTTACGACACGTTCCGTTGCACTGCCGCAGACGAGGTATCCACGGGACGCATCAAGCGGGGTATTCCCTTCTACAACATCGAAGGGTTCGGCTGACGTAAGGTCCCTCACGCCGGCTGCGCCGCCGTTCAGGATGACATCCTCGATGGCCGGATTTTCGCGTCGCGATTGTGAGACGATAAAGCTGTCCATGATTCAGCTCTCCGGCGCCGGAAAACGCTTCGGCCACAAACTTCTATTCGAAAACGTCGACTGGCTGATTACCAACCACGACCACATCGGCCTGGTCGGCGGCAACGGCACCGGCAAGTCCACGCTGATGAAGGTGCTCGCCGGCATGGACACCTTCGACTATGGCTCGCTCACAATCGCCAAGGGAACTTCGGCAGGCTACCTTCCCCAAGACGGGCTCACGCTCTCGGGACGAACCGTGTTCGCCGAGTGCATGTCAGTGTTCGACGACGTGCGGGCCATGGAACAGGAGCTTGAGTCGCTGATGCACAGCATGGCGGAACTTGACCACACGAGTCCGGAGTATTCGGCCGTGGCTGACCGCTACCAGCGGGTGGAGCACGAGTTCCGCGCGCGCGATGGATATTCGATCGAGGCGGAAGTTGGACGCGTGCTGATGGGGCTGGGCTTTGGCAAAGAAGACTGGCAGCGGCTTACCGATGAATTCTCCGGCGGGTGGCAAATGCGTCTGGCATTGGCGAAACTTCTGTTGCAGAGGCCGAACCTGCTGCTGCTCGACGAGCCGACGAACCATCTCGATCTCGAAGCGCGCAACTGGCTGGAAGAGTATCTGCACGACTATCCGCATGCGTTTTTGTTAATTTCGCACGACCGGTATTTTCTCGACGTAACCGTGGGAAAGATCGCGGAAATCTGGAACAAGCGCTTCTGGTTCTACACCGGCAACTACGATAAGTTCCTGACGCAGAAGACGCAGCGCAACGAGCAGTTGCAGGCCGCCTACCGCAACCAGAAGGACCGCATCGATCAGCTGGAAGTGTTCATCAACCGCTTCCGCTACACAGCCACGAAAGCCAAGCAGGTACAGAGCCGGATCAAGGAACTCGAGAAAATGGAGCGCATCGAGATTCCTCCGGAAGAGAAGACCATCCATTTTTCTTTCCCGCAGCCGAAAGCCAGCGGACGGATTGTGGCGGAGTTCGATGGTGTGGCGAAGAAGTATCCAGGAAAGAATGGCGCGGAGAAAGAAGTATTCCGCGATGTCAGCTTCATGATCGAGCGCGGGGACCGCATCGCGCTGGTGGGCGTGAACGGTGCCGGCAAGTCGACGCTCATCAAGCTGCTGGCGGGAACCGAAGCGCTTACGGGCGGTGAGTTCCGCCTGGGCCATAACGTACTGTCTGACTACTTCGCGCAGGATCAGTACAAGGAACTCGATCCGGATGCTCGGATTCTCGACGATCTTGGCGCGATGTCTCCGCGTTCGACCGAGACCGAGTTACGCAGCCTGCTGGGATGTTTTCTGTTCTCGGAAGACGACGTGTTCAAGAAGATCGGCGTGCTTTCGGGCGGAGAGCGCGGGCGCTACGCGCTGCTGCGGCTCCTGCTGCATCCGGCGAACTTCTTACTGCTGGACGAACCTACAAACCACCTCGACTTGCGAGCGAAAGATGTCCTGCTGAGCGCACTGGTGGAGTACACCGGGACGGTGGTCTTCGTCTCGCACGACCGGTATTTCATCGACAAGCTGGCGACACGCGTCTTTGAAGTGGGCGGCGGCAAGGTGGAGATTTTTCCTGGGAACTATGAGGACTATCTCTGGCGGAAACAGGGCGGGCAGCACGTTGCGCCTACGCTGGATGATGTGCCGGGGGCGCGCACGGCAAAGGTTGAAACCCCGGTATCAAGATCAGTCGCGGTCGATACGCCGACGAATGGAAATAGTGGCGAGGCCGCGGGCGATGCGTCCAAGAAGCGGCTCAATCCCATCAAGCGCAAGCAGATGGAAGATCGCGTCCGGGAACTGGAAGAGGAAATCAGCCGGACCGAGGACGAGATTGCCCGCCTGGAAACTGCGCTGCAGAGCTTCGTCAGCGCGGAAGAAAGCCAGCGGCAGTCGCAGGAACTGGATCGGAACAAGGCTTCCCATGCCGCACTCGTTGGGGAGTGGGAAGAGTTGTCGCAGGCACTTGAGATCTCCGAATAGTTTCCGTCCGGCAGCAAGAACTGCACAGGTCCTTCGGCCCGCAAAAAGCGCGGACCTCAGGATGACAAAGCTTGAATTTGGGCTCTCCGAATCCCCTCCGCGCCCGTACACCACCTTCCGTAATCTCTCGCCGCGACTTACGCCTGTGCGATAGTCAAGTTGGCCAAGTGGCCACGCACCGCCGAAGGCCACAAATTTCAAGACCAACCGCAGGAATGGTGTCAGGCGAGAGCAGGGCCGGCGCCGCGCGGGAACCAAGGAAGGTCGCATGCTTCAGTCGTCGGAGAATTCATTCCTGAAGTCCGGATCGCCGGCTTCCAACCCCAACACCTTCAACCCCGTCAAAACCGTAACCGCTCCCGTGGATCAGGCGACGATCGGCCGCACTTTGGTCATCAAGGGCGAAATCACCGGCTCGGAAGCGCTCTACATCGATGGCCGCATCGAAGGCAAGATCATCATGCCGGAGAGCCGCGTCACCATCGGCCGCAACGGCAAAGTCGATGCCAGCATCCAGGCCAAGGAAGTCGTGGTCATGGGCAAGGTGAACGGCAACATCGAGTGCAGCGACCGTGTGGACATCCGCACCGAAGGTGCGGTGAGCGGAGACATTTCGACCGTGCGCATCAGCGTGGAAGATGGCGCCGCGCTCAAGGGTGGAATCCAGGTCCGCAGCGAGGGCAAGGGAAATCAGCAGCAGAATCAGGCAAAGCCCGAACCGCCCAAGGCGATGGCCGCCACAGCGGGCAACGCGTAAACAGGATTGTCGGGTAGAAGAAGATAAGGGGCACGCCAATGGCGTGCCCCTTTTGTTTGCCGAGCTATGGCCGGGGTGATCTGCCGAGCTGTGGCTTGCCGAACTGATCTGCCGAGCTGTGATTTGCCCCGCAAAGATACGTGGAAGAGCGGCCCTTCCAGGGCCGCGTAAAGCGCACCACGTATGCCGGGCTTTAGCCCCTGTGGTGCCTTATTTCTTCCCGGCCGGCCGGAAATCCAACGCCGCCGAATTCATACAATACCGCAGGCCGGTCGGCGCCGGACCGTCCTCGAACACATGCCCCAGGTGCGCGTCGCACTTCGCGCAGCGCACTTCCGTCCGCACCATCCCGTACTTCGTATCCCGGTGCTCGACCACGCCGCCATCTTCCGTAGGCTTGTAGAAACTCGGCCAGCCCGTGCCCGAATTGAACTTCGTCTGCGAATCGAACAGCGGAGCCCCGCAGCAGACGCAGTGATACTTCCCCGGCTCCTTGTTATTCCAGAAAGCCCCGGTGAAGGCGCACTCCGTGCCTGCTTCGCGGGTCACGTGGTACTGCTCGTCAGTAAGCTGCTTCTTCCACTCGGCTTCCGTCTTTACTACCTTTTCAGCCGTCTTTTCCATAGGATGAACCCCATCACAATAATTTGCTTTACCCATGATTAGATGTGCAAGCACCGCAAAAGTGGCACGGGTCACTTCCCCACTTCTTCTCCTACCTTTCGATACTTCCCGCGGAAGAACAATAACGGCTCGCCCTCCCGCACCACGACGTCCTCCACTTCCGCGATGAAGATCGTGTGATCGCCAGCCTCTTCCGCCGTCTGCAGGCGGCATTCGAGGTACGCCAATGCTCCATTCAGCATCGGAGTTCCGTGGCGGGTGCGGTCAAAGCGCGCGCCAACCTCTGCTTCGGCGTGCTCGTGGGTGCGTTCCGGACGGGCGTAGTAGTCGGAAATCGCCCGTTGATCCTCGGCGAGCACGTTAATACCGAAGCGCTTCTTGGCATGCAGGTGGGCGTGGGTGCGCGTGCTGTGATCGACGCAAACCAACACCAGCATGGGATCGAGCGACACCGAGGCAAAGGCGTTGGCCGTCATGCCGTGAACCTCGCCAACGAGATCGACCGTGATGATCGTCACCCCGGTGGCGAAGCATCCCATAGCTTTGCGGAACTCGGTTGGAGTCAGGGTCATTTTCGTCGACCGCAACCGCCTACATTACCACGCTCTGCCGTTGTATCATTCGAGGCAACGTGGCCGTATCGCCCATCACGCCTGCCGCACGGGAAGACTGCCCGGCAATCCTGGCTAAAGTGCGCCCTGGAGTGCCCATCTCGCGCGAGGAAGCTGTGCGGCTGATTCGTTGCTCCGACGACGATCTACTCGAGCTCCTCGCTGCCGCCAGGGCGGCCAAGGAGCGATTCAAGCCCGGCGTGATCACCTATTCGCGTAAAGTCTTCCTCCCGCTGACCAACCTCTGCCGTGACTATTGCGGATACTGCACCTTCCGCCGCGATCCCGGCGACCCCGGCGCTCATACCATGACTCCTGAGGAAGTGCTTGCCGTGGCCCGCGAGGGCGAAAGACTCGGATGCAGCGAGGCTCTGTTCAGCTTGGGCGACAAGCCGGAACTGCTCTTCCCGGAGATGCGCGAGACCTTGCGCCACCTCGGGTACAAGTCGACGCTGCACTATTTGGAAGCCATGTGCGAACTGGTTTTGCGCGAGACTTCGCTGTTGCCGCACCCGAATCCCGGACTGTTGAGCGCGGAATGGGTTACCCGTCTCGCCGCGGTCTCGCCCAGCATGGGTCTGATGCTTGAAACTACGAACGCTGCGCTGATGGCTCCGGGGGCCGCGCATGATAACGCTCCCGACAAAGTTCCGGCCAGGCGCCTGCGCACGATCGAGGATGCCGGCAGGCAAGGTGTTCCGTTCACGACCGGGCTGCTGATCGGGATCGGAGAATCGCTCGAAGACCGCGTCGACACGCTGCTGGCGATTCGCGATCTTCACGAGCGCTACGGTCATATCCAGGAAGTCATCGTGCAGAACTTTCGGGTTAAGCCAGCGATTCCGATGGCGCACTGGCCCGAACCATCGCTCGGCGAGATGCTGCGCACGGTGGCGGTAGCTCGCTTGCTACTCCCCAACGTCAATATTCAGGCTCCGCCCAATCTCTCTGCGCCATACTATGAGGAGCTAGCCGATGCGGGCATCAACGACTGGGGAGGAATCTCGCCACTGACCCCCGACTTTATCAATCCGGAAAAGCCATGGCCGCAGGTAGAACAGTTGCGCCTGCGCACCGAGGCCAGGGGATTCGTGCTGCGTCAGCGGTTGCCGGTGTATCCGGAGTTTGTCGCCGCCGTGAGCGCGAGACCTGGGCTGCTGGCAGAGAAACTGCGCGCGGCTACGGGCGATGACGGCCTGGCAAGAATGAAGAGGGCGGCATGATCTGCGTCCTCAGCGGCGGCACCGGTGGCGCGAAATTCGTCGACGGGCTGCGCCAGGTCATGCCCGCCGAAGACATCACGCTGGTGGTCAACACCGGCGACGATCTGCTGTGGTGGGGGCTCTACGTCTCGCCCGATATCGACTCCATCACTTATGTGCTGTCCGGCATGCTGAGCCGCGAGCGCGGATGGGGCGTGAAAGGCGACACGTTTCTTTGCCTGCAGGCGATGGGACAACTGGGTGAGCCGACATGGTTCCACACCGGCGATCGCGACCTTGCCATGCACCTGCTCCGTTCGCGCCTGCTCGCCGAAGGCAAGACTCTGTCGGAAGCCACGGCCGTCGTCTCCAGCAAACTTGGCGTGAAGGCGCGCGTCCTTCCCATGAGCAATTCGCGGGTGGAAACGCGCGTCGATACTCCCGTCGGAGAGTTGAGCTTCGAAGAGTATTTCGTGCAGCGCTGGTATCAGGACCCGGTCAACTCGGTGCGGTTCGCCGGAGCCTCCGATGCCGAACCCGCGCCCGGGGTGATCGAGGCGATCACAACCGCCGACGCCGTTATGATCGCGCCCAGTAACCCGGTCACCAGCATTGGGCCCATTCTCGCTGTGCCCGGGATCCGCGAGGCTTTGTCGCGCGCCCGCGGAAAGATTGCCGCGGTCAGCCCGATTGTGGGCAACGCTCCGGTCGCAGGACCGGCAGGCATCTTGATGCAAGCCCACGGACTTCCCTGCTCGATCGCGGGAGTGGCTCAGGCCTACGAAGATTTTCTGGACATCCTCATCTGCGATACGCGGGATGCCCGCTCCGCAGAAGCTCTTCGCAAAAACGGCTTGCGCGTGCATTGTACGCAAACCATCATGCGCAGCGCGGACGACAAAGCTGCTCTGGCGCGGGAAGCGCTCGCGCTGGTCGCGGCGAATCTGCCCGGCAACGAATCGGCAGTGGATACCTCCTTTCGGCGCCTGGACCCGCAGCCGTGATTTTGATTCCCATCAAGAACACCGCAACCGCAAAACAGCGGCTGGCCTCGATTCTCGATCAGACGGCGCGCACTCAGTTGGCACAGGCGATGCTGCACGATGTGCTGACTACCCTGCATCACTGGAAGAACAGGCCAGCCGTCGCCCTGGTCACCAGTGATCCTTATGCGGTGAAACTGGCGGGCGAGTATCGATTCGAAGTGATCCCCGATCCTGATAATCCCGGAGAAACAGGCGCCATCGAGATGGCCACGCGGGTCTGCGTTGAGCGCAGCGAAGAAAGTACGCTCGTGATCCCGGCTGATATTCCGCTGATTCAGGCGTGGGAACTGGAAGAAGTCTTGAAGCACGCACCTGCGCAGGGGACCGTACTGGTTCCGGCTGGCGATGGCCGCGGCACCAACGCAGCCTTCCGGCGACCGGCCAATCTCTTTCCACTGCGTTTCGGCAACGACAGCTTCAAACCTCATCATGCCGCCGCTCAGGCAACGGGCAAGCCCTGCGTCGTGCTGAATCTGCCGGGCATCGCGGTGGACGTCGACAATCCTGAGGACTTGCAACGCCTGATCTCGCTTCCTGGCGAGACCCGCGCCCAGGAGTTGGCCCGAGAATATGCTCGTGTGGGAACAGGCGACTCGCAAGCTTGCCCTGAGCAAAGTCGAAGGGTCCAGCCGCGTAGCGTCGAAAGCGACCCCGGCCGGGTGTGAGATACTCGCCGTAAGTTCGAGATCCAGAACAACCCCGTGTCACGAAACGACCTTCGCCTTATCCCGATTCCCGTCGCTGAAGAGATTGTTCCCGGCGACTCGCTCGCGGACAAGTTGATTGGGTCGTTGCGGCGGTGCCGCGCACGGCTGCTGGCGGGCGACATCCTCATCGTCAAGCACAAGATCGTCTCGAAAGCCGAAGGACGCGTGGTTGATCTAGACACGATCGAACCCTCTGCCGAATCCATCGCGTGGGCTCAGCAGTACGATCTCGATGCCCGCGTGATTGAACTGGCTCTGCGGGAGAGCCGCAGTGTCATCCGGCGCAAGAATGGCGTTCTGATCACAGAGACGCACCACGGCTTCCTCTGCGCGAATAGCGGCATTGATGTGTCCAACGTAGACGGCGGCCGGCACGCACTACTGCTGCCCGATGACGCGGACCGCTCGGCCGCCAGCCTACGCCGAGCGCTGAAGAAGCGCACGGGACTCGCCCTTCCGGTCATCATCACCGATAGCTTTGGCCGGCCTTGGCGTGAGGGGCTCGCGGAATTTGCTATCGGCATCGCTGGGATGAAAGCATTGCGCGACGATCGCGGACGCCGCGATCCGCATGGCTACAAGCTGAAGGCCAGCGTTGAGGCAGTCGCTGATGAATTGGCCTGCGCCGCAGGGTTGGTGTGCGGCAAGCTCAACCGGGCGCCGGCGTGCATCGTGCGGGGATTTCGTTACGAGCGCGGCCTTGGACGGACCGCGGACTTGCTCCGGCCCCCGGCCAGCGACCTATTCCGCTGAAACTTCCGCTACACTGTAGGACAATACGGAGGTACGGATGCTCCGCGAACTCACTCCCGCTGAACTGGAATCTTTCCCCGCGCTCGAATGGTCGGACATCGCGCCGCGCCTGACTTTCGCCCTGCGGTCTTCTCTCGAGAAGGTCCTCGAAACCCAGAACGGCGCAGATCTGTCTCTGGAAGAGTCGTATGCGCTCGCCAATGCCGACGGGGACGATCTGCTGGGGCTCCTTGTAGCCGCCAACATGCTGCGTGCAGAACTCGCGGGCAATATCGTCACCTACGTGGTGAACCGCAACATGAACTTCACCAACATTTGTTTTGTGGGATGCAAGTTCTGCGCGTTCAGCCGCGGTCCGCGCGAGGCCGATGCTTACTTTCATACTCTGGATGACATGGCGCGAAAAGCCGTCGAGGCGTGGGAGCTGGGCGCGACTGAAGTCTGCATTCAAGGCGGGCTTCCCCGGGACCTGCCCAAGTTCTACTATCGCGACATCCTGCGGGCTGTGAAGAGCGCCGTGCCTCGGATGCACATCCATGCGTTCTCGCCGATGGAGATCGTGTATGGCGTCGAACTTACGGGTATGCCGCTGGCCGACTATCTGTCGATGTTGCGCGACAACGGTCTCGGAACTCTGCCCGGCACGGCTGCTGAGATCCTCGACGATCAGATCCGGCACATTCTTTCTGCCAACAAGCTTTCGACCGCGCAATGGATCGAAGTCATCCGCACGGCGCATCAATGTGGCATCCGCACAACCTCGACGCTTATGTATGGGCACACCGAGACTCCGGCCCATTGGGTCCGCCAGATGATTCTGTTGCGCGACATTCAAGCGGAGACCGGCGGCTTTACCGAGTTCGTCCCACTCGGATTTGTTCATCAAAACACGCTGCTGTTCCATCAAGGACTGGCCCGCACGGGCCCGACGCTTGCCGAACATCTCAAGGTTCACGCGCTGGCGCGACTGCTGCTGGCCGGCTCGATCAACAACATTCAGGTTTCATGGGTAAAGCTGAATCGCAAGCTCTCGCAACTCTGCCTGCACGCGGGCGCCAACGATTACGGTGGAACCCTGATGGAAGAAAACATTTCCCGTGAAGCCGGAGCGACCGCGGGCCAGTACACCAGCCCGGAGGATTTTCAATCTCTGATTCTGGAGATCGGACGAATTCCCGCCGAGCGCAACACGACCTACTCGCGGATCAACATCAAGCTTCCGCTCGATGAATTCACTGCGGAACAAGCGCTCGAGGCTGAGTTCGCATGAATTCGGAGCTCGAGGGTCCCATCCGTCCCATCGCCATTATTGGAGGCACTGGCCCCGCGGGCAGGGGGCTCGCATTGCGCTGGGCCCGCGCCGGAGAACGCATCCTCATTGGATCGCGGGACGAGGAGCGCGCCCACCAGGCCGCGTCGGCAATTCAACAAAAAGCCGGGCCACAGGCCGTAGTGTCTGGCATGGACAACAGCGCGGCCTGCGCCGCTGCCGACATTCTGGTGCTGACGGTCCCGTTCGAGGGACAAGCTGAACTTCTGAAGCAGCTGAAAGCCGCGATCACCGAGGGCAGCATCTTGATCGACGCCACGGTTCCCCTGGCCGCGGCAGTCGGAGGACGAGCTTCACGCCCGCTTGGCGTCTGGCAGGGATCCGCCGCACAGCAGGCAGCCGAACTTGTGCCCAAGGGAGTCAGCGTGGTCGCAGCCTTCCACAACCTCTCCGCCGAACTTCTCAACGGAGACGCGCCGCTCGATTGCGACGTGATCGTTTGCAGCGACGATCCGGATGCCGCGCAACTCACCCGAGAACTTGCTGCAAAGATCCCTGGGGTGCGCGCCATCGACGGTGGCAAGCTCGAAAATGCCCGCCTGGTCGAACAACTCACTGCGCTGCTCATTGGCCTGAACATCCGGCACAAAGGCCACTCCGGAATCCGCATCACGGGACTGCCGCCGGCAGCATATCGCTAAGCGCCTTCGTCTGGGGAACCTTCTTTTGAGCGACAACCGACACCTCGATGCCGCCCGGCAATATCACAGTGGGACAAAGCATTCCTACCTCAGCGTGCGCCTGCATCCGCACATTCTGGATTGGGAGAACAAGCCGCTGCTGTTCAAGATCTATCCGACGCTGGAGGTCACCCGTCTGCCGAGGGATTTCCAGGATACGGGCAGGACGGCGCTATCGGCGATTGCGGCTCCCGCGGTCGCGCCGGAAGGGGAGGCCGTTCCGGATCTTGAGACGCTCGCGCAATTGCTGTTCTTCTCTGCCGGGGTCACGCGAAGCAAAAAACTTCCGCAGGGAGAGACTTTCTTCCGTGCCGCAGCCTGTACCGGGGCACTCTATGAAGTCGAACTGTATGTCGTGTGCTCCGATCTTCGGAGCAAGTATCAGGGTGCCGGGGCCGCCCCGGCGCTTCCTGCCGGCGTGTATCACTTCGGCGCGGCCGAATTCGGACTGCGGCAACTGCGTTCCGGCGATTTTCGTCAGGCGGTGGTTGACGCAACGGGAGGCGATCCTGCCACCGCGCACGCTCCGGTGATCATCATCTGCACCGGCACTTACTGGCGCAACGCGTGGAAATATCACTCCCGCACCTACCGGCATTTTGGTTGGGACAATGGAACGATCCTGGCGAATCTGCTGGCAATGTCTGCAGCGGCGAAATTTCCCAGCCAGATCGTCACCGCGTTTGTCGATTCGGAGGTAAACGCGCTGCTGGGTCTCGATACGAAGCGCGAAGTCGCATTCTCCCTCGTGTCGCTGGGCCACACCGCCGTCACACCGTCCCTGGCTGCTCCAACAGAGCCACTCGACCTGCCGATTGTCCCTTACTCAGCGACCGAAATTGACTACCCAGCGATGCGTAAGATGCACGAGGCTTCATCGCTCGACACCGCAACGGAGGTAACCAGTTGGCGCGGTAACACGCCACCCCACGAACTTCCCCCGGCGAAGGAAACGACTATCGCATTGCTGCCACTGAGTGACCCCAAGATTCCCACCGACACGATCGAGCAAGTGATCTCGCGCCGCGGCTCGACGCGAGAATTCGCGCGCGATCCCATCACCCTGGCGCAACTTTCTACGATGCTCGACCGTTCCACCCGGGGCATCCCAGCAGACTTTCTCGACTCGGCCGGAAGCCATCTCAACGATCTGTATCTCATCGTGAATAACGTAGTCGGCCTCCAGCCCGGGGCCTACGTGTACCACTGGGAAGAGAAACTGCTCGAACTCCTGAAGAAAGGGGAGTTCCGCGACAAGGCGGGGTATCTTGGTCTGGAACAGCAGATTCCAGCGGACGCGGCAGTGGATGTGTTCTTTCTGGCAGACTTGAAGAAGATTCTGGAACGTTACGGAAACCGTGGCTACCGTGCCGTTCAACTGGAAGCCGGCATTCTCGGTGGAAAACTGTATCTCGCGGCTTACGCCCAGAAACTTGGCTGCTCAGGGCTGACTTTCTACGATGACGAAGTGGTGAGCTTCTTCTCTCCTCACGCGCGTGGGAAAAGTGCGATCTTCCTGGTAGCCCTGGGACGCAGCTCAGTGCGGAAATAGCGCGCCTGCCGTCTAGTCCTCCACCACCGGGTTCGTCATTTCTTCCGCGGGTTCACCGCCCGCCATGGCTTGCGCAATAATCAACTTCCGCGCTTCCACGCGAATCTTCGGCAGTTGAATGCTGAACCACCACGCGCCCATCACTGATGCAAAACCTCCGATGGCAACCGTCCACGGCGCGCCTAAACGATCCGACAGTGCTCCGCCCATCAGCGCTCCCAGCGGCGCCATGCCCATGAACATCATCGAATAGAGGGCCATCGCGCGGCCCCGCAGCGCGTCGGGAACCATCACCTGGATGAGCGTGTTCGACGAAGCCATCTGCAGCATGATGAAATATCCCACGGGAAGCAGTAACAACACCGACAGCCAGAAAGACGTCGAAAAGGCAAAGAGAATCAGGCTGATTCCAAAGCCCGCACAGCAAACCGACACCCAGGTTCCCAAACCTTTCACGCCCGACCGGACCGCGAGTGTCAGGGCGCCCAGCAGCGCACCCACCCCGGCGGCACCCATCAGAATGCCCAGTCGCACCGCCCCCAGATCGTGCGACCGGATCAGCGATGCAAATTCCTGGCCACCGTTGTGCAGGATTTTGTCTGCAAAAATCGGCATCAACACCACGTAAGGCATGCCCGCTACACTGACTACCCCAAGCAGGATCAGCAGTGCGCGGATGGGCGCGGTGCGGCTCACGAATTGGAATCCTTCGATGATGTGCTCGAGGGGCGACGTCTGCGACGAAGCCTTGGCCGGAGCATGCACGTTCATCATGAGTAATCCAATGATGACCGCAATGTAGCTCACGCCGTTGGCGAAGAAACACCATCCTTCCCCCAGCCTCGCCACCAGAACGCCTGCCACCGCGGGTCCAATCACGCGCGCGCCGTTGAACATCGACGAATTTAGCGCGATCGCATTCATCAGGTCTTCTTTGCCCACCATGTCGACCAGGAAAGCCTGACGGCCGGGGATATCAAACGCATTGACGACTCCGAGCAGCGCCGCCAGCACAAAGATGTGCCACACGTGCACCTTGTGCGTGAGCGTCAGCGCGGCCAACACCAGCGCCAGAATCATGGAGGCCGTCTGCGTGGCAATCACGACCCGCTGGCGATTGGAGCGATCGGCAGTAATCCCTCCGATTGGAGCGATCAGAAACACCGGGATCTGGCTGGCGAATCCCACCGATCCCAGCAGCAGACCCGACCCAGTGAGCTTATAGACAAGCCATGATTGCGCGACGGTCTGCATCCACGTGCCGATGAGAGAAATCAGTTGTCCGCTGAAAAAGAGCTGGAAATTACGATGCCGCAGAGCCCGCCCGGCGGCCTGCCAGTTCAATCTGCGTCCTGCTGCTGGATCGGCAGCCGCCGAAGCAGTCACTGAGATGGGAGGTTTCGGATCAGCCACAGTCGATTCTTTCGATGATGTCGGTCATACTTCCACTTCACTATATCGCGCGTCTCTGCGGGGCCTCCGCAGGTTGAAACGGGCCTACTTTTCCACAGTCGACTAGGATCCACGAGAAACTGACCGTCCCGATTTGCGCTTCCAAGTGTATGCGAATGATCAATTTGGGAATCGCTGCGACTTGTTACTAAATTACAACTTCTCTTATCGGACATCCTGCGCTACAGTAGGTTGCTGCGTTTCTCCCTCGATTCGCTAAAGGAAGTGACTCGATGACCACTTCTCCAGTTCGGGTTGAACGCCGCGCGGGACAGCGATTTCCCTACCTTCTCGCCGTCTCATTCCGCCAACCAGCAGGCTCGATTGAAGGGGTCGGCTTCACCCAGGATCTGAGTTCGCGTGGAGTCTTCTTCTTTACCGATGCGCACCTGACCGAAGGCTCTGAAATTGAGCTTACGCTCCGGATGCCCTCTGAAATCACGTTGGGGGAAAGTATGATGGTGCGGTGCCGGGGCCACATTTTGCGCATCGTCCGCCCCGCTGCCGCTTTCATGGAAGGGTCTTCAAGAACCGTTCAGGCCGAGACCAAGATCGGAGTCGCGGTTCGTCTGGAAGGATACGAATACCTGACGGAGCCGGCGGAATCGTTCTCCACTCCGGCTCGGGCGTCTGCCCTCCATCCGCAACGTAACGAGGAGCACCCCCTGGTTCATTCGTCTGCGCGGTCGCTGGTGGGGTAGTCTCCCCGCGTAAGGCGGCAATGAGCCTGGCCCTGCCCGATTGTGCGCAGACGCACTTTCCAACGAGCCCTGTCTGTCATACAATGTTTTGCATCGAAACGACAGACTTTTAAGGCTCCCTACGTTGTGCACTTCCTCCCAGCCGCTCACTGATTCGTTGCGTGAATTCGCCTGTTACGGGCGCTCGAGCGGAGGTTCGGGCCATTACCTAGGTCACTTGGCGGAGAGTACGTTCTCTTTCTAACATGCAGACACCGAGAGAAATCAGCGAGCACCGCGCTATGCATGGGATCGCAGTAGCCGTCCTGACCGAGGACCGGGAACAACTATCCGCACTTCAGAGCCGTCTCGAGGAGACGCGGCTGGGACGCGCAGTGTTCGCCCATGTTGGTTTTCCTGCAGGTCCAACGGACGCCATCCTCCGCCAGATTCAGGACTCGCGCGCCGAAGTCGTCATTGTGGATATCTCTACCCGAGACCCCCAGCGCGCCATTCATACCATCGAATTGATTCGTACCACCACGCAGCAGATTGCCATTTTCGCCAATGGCGAGATGACGCAGCCGGCTAACATTGTCTCCAGCATGCGCGCCGGAGCGGGCGAGTATCTCGATCAGGCCGCCGGCTCGGAAGCCCTGCTGGAAGCTCTTACCCGGTATAGCTCTTCGCGTACTCTTACCCCGGGCGCCGCGGGACGGGCGAAGGTCTTCACGTTTCTCAGCGCCAAAGGTGGCGCGGGCTGCACCACGGCGGCGGTCAATACGGCCCTGGCCCTGCAGCAATCGCACGGCGATGTCGCTTTGCTTGACTTTGCTCCCATCGGACACGCCTCTCTTCATCTGAACTTGCGGCCGCAATTTGGCGTCCTCGACGCCCTGCAGAACCTGCATCGCATGGACCACTCTCTGCTCGATGGCCTGATGACTCCAACCAAGGAAGGCCTGCACCTTCTCGCCGGACCCCAGCAGCCTTACCCCACCGAGCCCACACCCGGCGAACTCGCGCGCCTCTTCGATCTCGTCGTGAATCACTACCGATTTGTTGTCGTCGATGCTTCCAGCCGTCTTGATCCGACTACGCGGTTGCTCTCCGATCTTTCCAATGCTGTGCTGGTGGTTGCCCAAACCGATGTGGTGTCGCTGTGGAGCGCCGGACGCATCCACGCCTTCCTGGAGGAAGGCACCGGCCGCGATCGCTTGCGGATTATCCTGAATCGCTACAAGAAAATTCCAGGATTCAGCGACGAAGATGTTCAGCAGGTTACAAGTTGCAAGGTTTTGTGGAAGGTTCCCAATGCTTTCCAGGTGATCTCGCCTTCCATCGATCACGGGACTCCGGTGGTGTTGCAGGAAGGCCCGGAGATCAGCCGCTCGTATCGCGCATTGGCCGAGACCTTGGCCGAGGCATCGTCCAACTCGGATGGCAGCCCCGATCTGGTCTATGGTCAGGAAGCTGCGCGCAAGAAGGCACCCGGCCGTTTGAATCTGTCCCCGGCCCGCGCGGGACAGTAGCCCCATTCACAAGTCTCGTCACTTCCTGTCGGCCGCGGGAGGTTGCGCCTCTTGGGGAAAGATCTTGAACACAACCTCGCGCGAATGCGATGTCACTTTCTTGTTGGCATCGCTGGTGTTCTCGGTGAGCGTCCCTTTGAGGACGAAGTAGGCCTCTTCGCCGGGATTCTTTCCTTCGCCGCGCTCAATCGTACCGTGAAAGTCGAAGGCAACGCCGTGAACGATCTCGGTAGTAAAGCTCAGCTTGTTCCCATCCAGTTTCCCGCTCTTGAAGAATTGATCGAGGAACGCTCCCTTGTCGCTCTCGCCATCGCCAAATCGCGAAACGAATCCGGTGACGCTGCCATCTTCTTCGACCGTCACTTGCAGGAACTCACCTTCTTTAAGGAAGGTGTACATCCCGGAATAGGCTCGCGGGCTTTTGTCGTCGTTTTGCGGCGGCGGGGCCTTTTCGGAAGCTTTGGCGGCCTGTGCAAATGCGTTCGTCGCCAAGCAGAATGTCCCCAGCCCGATCAGCGAATAGATCAGGAGAAAGCGAAATCTCTTCATGATTATGCCCTTGCACCATCGTACTATCCCACGGCAGACACGACCAAGGGTTGCTATGCAAGGGCGAGCAGCCGCCCGAAGAAAAAGGCTCCAGTCGCGCGGACTGAAGCCTGTTTTCGGATGTCGAAACCCGTTACTTCTTTGTCGCTTTTCCTTCCATGAACGTCATAAAGTTCTTGCCGTCCATCGAAATTTCGAACTTCACGCTGTAACTGGTCGGGGACAGAGTTTTTATCGTCATCTTCTGCTGGAATTCCTGGCCGGCATAGGTTTGCGATCCGGTCCAGGTCCAGGTGTCGGCGGCGAGGGAACCCTTCCAGGACTCTCGCCTTCCCTGACTGTTAAAGGCGTCCAGGGTATACACACTCTGGTCCGAGTCGTACCCCATGAACGACGCGCCCTTGCCCTCGCCTCCGAGTTCGGGAGGCATTTTGAAATCGTTGTGCTGCGAAACAAAAAAGTTGCCGGACATCCATTCATTGGTGGCGCTGGAAGTGAATTTCCCGCCCATGCCCCACGGACCTTGCACGATGGTGCACTCCGTCGTCCAGGCTCCCACGAAATAGTCGAGTTTCTTCACTTCCGGCCCGGGCGTAGCACTCATCTGCGCCCAGGCGGATGCCGCAACCATGATGAGGATGGGGATCAAAGCCAGTCTTCGATTCACGTGTCTGCTCCTTGTCAAAAAGCGTCTTTCTAAGTCTCTCTGGAACGCTATCCCGCCCGGATTCCCGCGCCTAGTACGATTCGTCAACTTCAGACTGTGACAAATGTCACCTGGCAGACGCCGAAAATTCCTTCTACCAGTCTCCCCAGTGCGACGCCGTCATCTGCTGGAACTTCATCTTCCATACATCGCCCTGCTTCACCCAGACGGTGCTGAAGTGCTGATAGCGCGGCGGAGGCCCCTGGTCCTCGGATGGCGGAACCCGCAGCACCACGTTATAGGTCACGATGGCGACTCCATCCCCGGCCATGACAACTTTCATTTCGTAGGGCATCAAGTCCAGGCCGCCCTGCGCTAACTGGTCCAGCATGTCCTGGCGGTCGTACAACTGCCCATCAAAGGCGACGAACGAGAAATCAGCGGTCAGAGTGCGCTTGAAAAACGCGGCGTCGCCCTTCTTGGCCGCGTCGATGAAGCCCTTCTCGGCGGCCATGAGGGTCAGTTCCTGAGGACTCGGCGGCTTCTCGGCATTCGCCTGCCCGACCCGGGCAAAACTCATGGCGCCGCAGAGAAGAAGAATGAGTACAACGCTGTGTTTCATATTCGTTCCCCCCGATCGTCTCTATTCGGCCAGCCCCGGCAACCCCTCGATGCTACGCCGGTTCTTTTCCTGTTTGTAAGTCTTGAGCCCTTCGGGACCTTTCTTGTCAGCCCATGAGAAATGCTGATTCCGGTCCCCTTCATACTTCATAAGAGGAACTCCGAACCCGCAGGAATCAGAAATTCGGGTTATCTCGACCACGATGATCGACCGTGTGCTTTCGTAGGCGGGAAATTGCGCCGCCAACCCTGCAAACTCGGCTGAGTTCGGTTCGACCACCCGGCCGCGTCCGTGCAGACGCACAATGTTCGGAGGCCCCTCAAACATGCAGAACATCAGGACGATCCGCCCATTTTCTTTCAAGTGCGCGATCGTCTCCACGCCGCTGCCAACAACATCGAGATAGGCAACGGTCTTGGGTCCCAGAATGCGGAACGAATCGAGGCCTTTGGGCGAGAGATTGATGCTGCCGTCGGATGCCAGCGGCGCGGTAGCAACGAAGAAGACGTGCTGCTCCTCGATCAGCTTCGCCAGGGTGTCGTCGATTTGCGCATGAGACTTGCCCATGTCTTAAGCTAGTTCCCGCGAATTCTTGCTGCCAACTCCGCGCGGGCGACGGACACCTGCTCGCCGGTCGCCAGATTCTTCAGCGCGAACGCGTCGGCCTTCACTTCGTTTTCACCGACGATCAGAATGTATTTCGCGCCCGCCTTCGTGGCGGCCTCAAACGACTTCTTCAGCCGGAAAGTATCGTCGCCCAGCTCGATGACAAGATCGTGACGCCGAAGCTCGCGCGCTAGCCGGGCCGCGTCGCCGTTCATTCCGGCCATGGGCGCGACATACACGTCGGGCTTGCTTAAGACGCTCTCGATCGAGGTCTTCTCCTGCAACGACATCACGAGCCGGTCCTCGCCGATGGCGAATCCAATTCCTGGCGCGGCCGGACCGCCCAGCGCCTCGGAAAGCCCGTCATAGCGTCCGCCGCCGAGGATTGCATTTTGCGCACCCAACGCTCCGTGCGTGAATTCGAACGCGGTACGCGTGTAATAGTCGAGCCCGCGCACCAGGCGGTCATTTAAAGAAAATCGGACCCCTACCTTGGTCAGTATCGATTGCACTGCATCGAAGTGCGCGCGGGAATTTTCGCCGAGGAACTGTGTGATGCGCGGCAAAGTTGCAATGATCGGTTGATCCTCAGCGACCTTGCAGTCAAACACGCGCAGGGGATTGGTCACCGCGCGCCGCTGGCAATCACCACACATCTTTTCCTTCACCGGTTCGAGTGCTTTGCGGAGTGCGTCGTTGAACTGGGTGCGGTCGGCAGGTGTGCCAACGGAATTTAACTCGAGATTCCAGTCGGTGATGCCAAGCCGGTCGAGCAGAGTAGCCAGCATCTCGAGCACCTCGGCGTCGCGCGCGGGAGACTCGCTCCCTGCCGACGGCGGACCGATCACCTCGGCTCCGATCTGGTAGAACTGCCGGTAGCGCCCTTTCTGCGGGCGCTCGCGCCGGAACTGCGGGCCGATGTAGTAGAGCTTGTTCAGCCCGCGATCCCAAAGCTTGTTTTCGATGTAGGCGCGAACCACGCCGGCGGTATTTTCGGGGCGAAGTGTCAGAGACTGTCCTTTGTCGCTGGCGGCGCGGCCACGATCCTCCCACGT
Source organism: Candidatus Dormiibacterota bacterium (assembly GCA_035632675.1). Lineage (GTDB taxonomy): Bacteria > Acidobacteriota > Terriglobia > Terriglobales > Acidobacteriaceae > Sulfotelmatobacter. The sequence continues at coordinate 11,980 of DASQGJ010000019.1, read as the reverse complement.
GTACATTTCCTTCGCAACGATATCGGTCTCTTCCCCGACCCCCCGCGCGAACAGCGCCGTCTCCTCGAAAATCGGCGTGCGAATCTCCTGGAAGTTGTAGGCGCGGAACACGTCGCGCACCGCCGCCTCCACAAAATTCCACAGCGCCGTCTCCGGCGGCAGCAGGTCTCGCGTTCCTCGAACGGCTTTAATCATGTTCCCCTTTTACTTTGTCATCCTGAGCGCAGCGAGCTCGAACGAGCTCGCGCAGTCGAAGGATCCCTTTTATCTCAACGACGCCTGCAGCCTTTGCGGGAGTTCCTACGATGCATCGTACGAATGCCTTCCGACTTCGTCTCAATTTAAGCCTACAGGGATCCTTCGACTACGTCTGCCATTCGCGCCCTCGGCGCGAACGGCGGACTCCGCTCAGGATGACAATTCTTGGTGCTCGGTTCTACACACGCTCCCTCAAATACTCATCCTTATATCCCAGATAATTCCGCGCATACCGCATGATGACTTCCTGCTCGGCTTCCTCCAGCTTCCGCCGGAACTTTCCCGGAGAGCCCATCCACAGCGACCCGGGCTCAACCACCGTCTTCTCCGGAATCAACGTACCGGCTGCGATGATCGATCCCGCGCCGATTCTGGCACCATTCAGGATAATCGACCCCATCCCGATCAGGCAGCGATCCTCGATCACGCAGCCGTGCAGCGTGACCGTATGCCCCACTGTCACATACTCGCCGAGATACACGCCCCACTGCTGCTTCATGCCATGCAGCACGCTGTTGTCCTGCACGTTCGAGTGGGCCCCAATCCTGATCTCGTGGACATCGCCGCGCACCACAGCATTCATCCACACCGAGGCGTGTTCGCCGAGCACGACATCACCGATGATCTGCGCCGACTCGTCGACGAAGCAGGTCGCCGGAATCGTCGGCCGCACTCCTTTATAGGATCGGATCACACTCTTCACCTTACGGGCGTTCGGGAACAGACAAGGAAATTCAACATACCAGATTTCTCCCGGGACGTGCTCGCAGCATCGCCCACTCCGCCCGGTACCCGCAAATGCGCCCCGCCGTATCGCGGCCAGGGCACTGAGGAGGGCCAACCAGCACAATCCGCAGAGCCATGCGCTTGGTGCGTTTCTGCCTTTACTCTGTCAGGCCCGAACGACTCTCATTCCCGCTTCGGGAAATCCCAAAATGGTCTGCGTGGGATCACAGAATCCCTCTCGCCCTTGATGCTATACAGAATGCGGGTTTCTTCAGTAACGCGGAGGAGCTTCCCGGCCGCATATCCGAGAGGATCCGCCTTCCGGTCCTCCTCCGCGACCCTTCCCTGCCTCGCGTCCGGTTAACGCGCGCCGGGTCGCCCTCCGAGCTACATCTTGCAGTCAGGGGCGACCTCATGTTCGCAACGCGCACTCTATCTTTCGTTCTGATCAGCCTCACCGCGATTTCGCTGTGCACCTCGATACCCCTTGTAGGGCAAGATTCCCCCACCGGATCCATCCGCGGAAATGTCCTCGACCCAGCAGGCGCGCGCATTTCGCAGGCCTTGGTTGTGGTCGTGAATACCGCGACGGCGGCACGCTACACCACGAATAGCGATGCGGAAGGCCGCTTCGTCCTCGAATTGCTGCCCCCGGGAGACTACTCTGCCCGCGTGGAAGCGCCCGGCATGTCGCCCCAGGTAACTCCGCAGCTCCATGTGGATGTAGGCGGAATCGCGGAACTGGAATTCCGGCTCAAGATGGCCGGGGCGCATGAGAGTCTCACCGTTTCCGCTGCGCCCGCTCTGGTCGAAACCAAGCCCAGCGCGGTCTCCATGCTGCTTGACGAACGATCACTGAACGATTTCCCGCTCAATGGCCGGCGCTTTTCCGATCTCGCGCTTTTCTCTCCGGGCGTGACGCAGGATCCCCGCAGCCTGACCTCGTCAAGCAATGGCGACCTTTCGTTCGGCGGCATTCGCGGACACCAGAACAGCTTCCAGGTCGATGGCGGCGACTACAACAACGCGTTCTTTGCGCAGGCGCGCGGACGCTACCGCGCTCCCTACCAGTTTTCCACGGAAGTCGTGCAGGAGTTTCGCGTGTCGTCGAACGCCTACGGGGCGGAACAAGGGCGTTCGGGCGGCGCGGTCGTCAACGTCGTAACCAAGTCCGGTTCGAATCACGTGCATGGCACGGCGTTCTACTATCTTCGAGACAGTTCCTTCGGAGCCGCCCTTCCATTTCTCGCGTTCAGGCCGCACAATCGCCAGCAGCAGGTCGGAGGGACCATCGGCGGTCCGCTCAAACGCAACAAGATTTTCTTTTTCGCCGGGTTCGATCAGCATATCTTTCATGTGCCGAACATCGTCGAGTTTCTGAACGGCAGCTCACAGGTCATCCCGCAAGCCAGCACCGGCCCTTACACGCCCGGCGACTATGAAGCCACGGATCAGGCTCTGGTCTTCGCCGCCGCCGCCCAACTCACGTCCCTTGCGGGAGAGTATCCGGCCGCACAAATCGGCAATTCGTCTTATGCCAAGCTCGACATCAACCTCACGCCCCGTCATCAGCTCGCTCTGCGGGTGAATACCACGCGCTATTGGGGATCGAACAATGTCTTTCTCGATCCCGCCAGTCCCGTCAACTACGATGCCATCAGCAATAACGGAGAAGAGCTGGTCTCCACCGAAACGGTAAACCTCGCGCTCACCAGCGGGTTCACTCCGCACGTCATCAGCCGGTTCCGCGCCCAGTTTTCGCGTGACGTGCAGCGGTCCACCAGCAACACCAGCGACGTGCTGGTAAAGATTCCCACGATTCTCGACGGCATGGGACGCTCCAATATGCTTCCCCGCCAGACCCGCGAACATCGCCTGCACGTCGCCGAGACCATCAGTCTGGAAGGCTCCCGCAATACCTGGAAGTTCGGCGGCGATGGACTGTTCACCACCATCTTTGATTTCTTCCCCAAACAGCAGAGCGGCGAGTATCTCTTCTATCCGATCAAGGTGGATCCGTACACGTTCCAGCCGCGACCGGGCGGGATGCAACTCACCCCTCTCCGGGCTTACGCGCACGAAGTTCCGCACTATTACCTGCAGAACTTCGGCAGTTCCACTTCCCATCCCGACACGAATGAATCCGCCGCCTTCGCGCAGGATACGATCCGCGTGACCAACCACCTTGCCCTCAGCCTTGGCGTTCGTTGGGACCTGCAGACATTCACGACCGTGGGACTGCTTTCGAATCCACTCTTCCCACCTTCCGGCAAGGTTCCGTTCCAGCCTTACAACTTTGCCCCTCGCGCCGGCTTCGCGTACTCCTTCGGCAACCAACGGCCGCTGGTGGTCCGCGGCGGATACGGGATCTTCTTCGTCCGCATTCCGCAGATCTACAACTCGATTATCCAGACGGAAAATGGGGTCTCCGATGCACACGTCTTTCTGAACAACAACAACTACTACGACCGTCAGGTTTTCCCGTCGTATCCGAACCCGCTGGTAAGCTGTCCGCTCAACGCCGCGAACTGCGCTCCGCCAGCCGGATTCACCCAGGGAGTCACGAACGACGTTTCGGCGTTCGCCAGCAATTTCGTGACCCCACGCGTACAGCAGTCCAGCTTGACTCTCGAAAAAGAAGTGGTGGCCCACACCACGGTTTCCTTATCACTGCTCAATGTTCGCGGAGAACATCTGATCCGCGCCCTCGACGTGAACCTTCCGGCACCCGCCGCTCTTACTTATCCGATCTTCGACTCGACGGGTTCGATCTTCCAGAACAGCTATTACACAGTGGATTCCTTTGCCACATGGCAGTTCAGCCGGACGCTCGATTGCCCGTGGCCACCCTGCATTAGTCCGCTCGGACGCCCCATCGCTCAACTCGGCTCCATCAACGAGTTTCAAAGTGCGGCCTCCAGCCACTACAACGGAGCCACGCTTTCGATCAACCGGCGCGTTGCGCGAGGGACCTATGCGCGCCTGTCTTACACCTATGCGCGCGCCATGGACGACGGGCAGGATGCCCTCGTAGCCGGTCAGCCTGCGACGGTGCAGAATTCGTACAACCCCAGCACGGAGCGCGGACCGAGTGTCACCGACCAGCGCCATCGCATGGTTATAGCTTTTTCGGCTGAGCCGCGCTTCTTCCACCGCGGACACGAACTTCTCGGCCACTTCTTCAACGATTGGAAAATCTCTTCGGTCATCAATTATGGTTCGGGACGCCCGTTCAACGCCACCGTCTCCGGCGATCCCAACCAGGACGGAAACGATCTCAACGATCGTCTCCCTGGCTATAGCCGTAACGCTTTCACCGGGCCCGACTACGCCACAACAGATATGCGCGTGACTCGTACCATCCGGTTCCGGGAACGCTACAAGATCAATCTGGTCGCGGAATCGTTCAATCTGCTCAACCGTGACAACCAGCGCGTGGCCATTACTTCAAACGGCATGATTGCCTCGGCGAGCAGCTTTGTACAAAACTCGGTCACCGCCAACATTGCGCCGTATCCCGGCTACTACCAGCTGCCCACAAACTTTATGAAGCCGAATGCCGCGTACGCTCCAAGGCAGATTCAATTGGCGTTAAAGTTTGTGTTTTAGACGGCTCGCGTAGAGACAGCCGCCTCGGCGGTCCCGGCTGGGCGAAAGCCCGCCGCTTCCTGCGACGTCAGCCGCGATAAGAATGCTTTCAGGAGAGGGGAAGCAGGCCGTCCGCTTGCGTGAGCTTGCCGCTATACTTCCGCAGCGAACGGCAGGACGAACCGCCGCAGAACGCTCCTCTCTTCGACATATAATGCTGCAGATTCCTCTATGCCCATATCACCTCGTTCGGACGGCCTGCCCACGCGAATAGCCGCGGGCGTTCTGCTGTTCGTGCTCTGCTGCCTGCTGTCTTCCTTCTGGATGGTTCATGATGCACCCAATCCGCTTCACCTGGGCGACGACGACGTCGCGGCACGCTCCGACCAACGTTTTACCGTGATGAAATCCGTGCTACCCAGCCACGGAGTCGTCGGCTATATCGGCGAACCCGGCAACTCCGGTACCGCCGACTACTATCTCGCGCAATATTCCCTGGCGCCGCTGGTGGTCGATCGTTCTCTAAATCATCCGCTGGTGATCGCCAATTTTCCTACGTCCTCGGCGTCCAGTTTGCCGCAGAAGCTGCAACTGGTCCGAGACTTCGGCAACGGAGTCCTGCTATACGCCAGCAAGGACATGAAATAGATGGCGTTCCTGCTGCCGGCGGCTCTATGCATCGTGTCGGGCTATCTCATCGTCGCGCTAGGATGGCGACGCCGCGCCTTCGTCCTATCCGATGCCCTCCTGCGCGTGTCGCTGTCGGTGGGTTATGGCCTGGGGATCTTCTCAGTCAGTTTCTTTCTGGCGCGTGTTTTCGGCCTCAGTCACTTGGTTGGGGTTGATGTGTCGGTGCTGGCTTTGCTCATTGCAGCTCAGCTTCTGCTGCGCGGTCGAAACAGAGTCACCGATTCACTCTCATCGACAACAGAGTCTTTCGATCTTCCACCTTGGCTCCGCGGCGTTGCGGCGGCTGGATTTGCGATTGCGCTTTGCGCCGCGCTCTACTCGGCCGTGCTGCGCGCCATCGCGCGCCCTCATGGCGAGGGCTGGGACGCCTACGCCATCTGGAATCTTCACGCCCGCTTTCTCTTCGTTGGCGGCGATCACTGGCGCGACGGCTTCAGCACGCTCATCCCGTGGTCGCATCCCGACTATCCGCTGCTTCTTCCTGCAGCCGTCGCGCATTTCTGGAGTTATCTGGGCCACGAGGCTCCAGCCGTGCCAGCCATCATCGGCCTCGCTTTCACTCTTAGCACGCTTGGCCTTCTGTTCACTTCTCTCGACCTCACTCGCGGCCGCATGTCAGCCATGCTGGGCGGTCTCGCGCTGGTGTCGACTCCCTTCTTCATCGAACAGGGGACCTCGCAGTACGCCGACGTTCCGCTTTCTTTCTTTTTCCTGGCGGCGATAGTGCTGCTGTTTCTTCACGGCGATCGCTCCAGCAGCGATGATCCCGCCCCTCGCCGCGGCCTGCTGGTGTTGGCCGGTCTGGCCGCTGGCTTCGCCGCCTGGACCAAGAATGAAGGCCTCCTCTTCCTGTTTGCTGTCGTAGTCGCGCAACTGCCGGCTACCATTCGCCGCAAATCACAAGCCGAGTCAGGGGAAGAACCTGCCGGACGCTGGATCGCTCTAGCGGTTCTCTTCCTCGCCATGACTCCAGCTCTCGTTCTGATCGCGTGGTTCAAGCATTCCTGGGCGCCCGCAGGCGAGTTGTTCTCGAGTCCGCCGGAAATGCTCCACTGGATTCTGACGCCCGGCCGCTACTGGACCATTCTCCAGTGGTACGCGAAGGAGTTCCTTCGTTTCGGACACTGGTTCCTTGTTCCCGGCACACTCCTATTGGCAGTCCTCTGCTTCCTGACCATTGCCGGACCTGGTCGAGTCAAAGGGCGTAGGCTTGGCCCTGCTCTCTGGACACTGGCGTTTACGCTGGCCGGATACTTCTTCATCTACGTCATCACCCCCTACGACCTCCACTGGCACCTGCGTTTTTCCCTAAACCGATTGTTTCTACAGCTTTGGCCCTGCGCGATTTTTCTGTTCTTCCTGCACCTTGGCCCGAAAAATCGTGCGATCGTCTCAAAATGAGTCGCAATTCCCGGTCCAATTATTAGAATCTGTTAAGAAATTTGGCCGCTCCCACTTGACTTGCAGTCAAATCCTTGTAATAACTATTCGGTCCATCCGGACGAGTTTGGGGGTGTGTAGATTTGGCAGAAGTTAGGCTTCAAGAGGGTGAGTCCCTCGAGAATGCTCTGCGCCGCTTCAAGCGTAAGGTGCAACAGGAAGACATTATCAAGGAGGTCAAGCGCCACTCCTTTTACCTGAAGCCCGGCGAGAAAAAGCGTGTAAAGGCTGCGCTGGCTCGTAAGCGCGCCAGAAAGAAGACACGCAAGGAACAGGACTAACGCAGGAAAGGGCCGCTCCTTCCCGGAGCGGCTCTGCTCGATCTGGCCCCCACCACGTTGAGCTGCAGCAGGGACTTATAACCAACATCTTTCCCGGCATAAATCGATAGTCTGTGCCCACGCACTTTTCTCCGCGCGTGGAGGGCCGAGTCCAAGGGGCGGTACGAGGGGGAGTAGTAGACGACCTGTCTTCGGTGTCACCACCGCAGTTCTTTCCCCGCGAGTGGGCGCGACGGAAACGGGCTGAAGGAGCCATCCTCAATGGAATTTCAGGACAAGGTGCTGAAGTGTATCGACTGTGGGACTGACTTCATTTTCACCGCCGGGGAACAGCTTTTCTTCCACGACAAGCAGTTCAAGAACGAACCCAAACGCTGCAAGACCTGCAAGACCAAACGGGTCTCAGTCCTGGGCGCCCCCCCCATGCCCGGGCAAAATTACCGCTACACCAAGGTTGAGACGCAGGCCACCTGTTCGGGGTGCGGAAAGCAGACGACCGTCCCCTTCCGTCCGACGCAGGGACGCCCTGTGTTCTGCCGAGAGTGCTTCCAGGCGCGGAGAACCCAGGCCTCGGCCTGATTGCGTAACCACTCCGAAGAGAATCACGGCGTGAGTTACCATAGAGTGTGCCCGGTTTCTTTGTAGAAAACTTTGGCTGCCGCGCCACGCAAGCCGATGGCGCCGCCCTCGAACGCCAGTTCGAAGAGCGCGGGTTGGTTCGTGCTTCGACAGCCACGCAGGCTTCTGTCGTCATCCTGAATACCTGCACCGTGACTAACGGTGCGGACCAGGATGCGCGCGCCGCGATCCGCAGAGTGCGCCGGCAAAATCCTGATGCCAGGATCGTTGTCACCGGATGTTACGCGCAGCGTGCGCCGGAGGAAGTCGCGGCCTTGCCGGGCGTCGATCTGGTCGTCGGCAACTCTCACAAACATCAACTCGCCGAGATCGCCCTGCCTGGCTTGAGCGCTGCCGAGGGCCTGCGATCGAGCTTCGTGCCGCTCGCCGGATTAACTGAGAACCGAGAACTGGGAACTGAGAACTCGATCTTCGTCTCCGACATCTTCGCCCATACCGAACTGCTGGCCGCACCCGTCTTCGACGCCGCCAACGAACGCACCCGCCCGAACCTCAAGATTCAGGACGGCTGCGATAACCGCTGCTCGTTCTGCGTAATCCCCTACGTCCGCGGCCAGAGCCGCTCACTGCACCCAGATCGCATTATCCGGGAAGTCAACACGCTGGTAGCTGCGGGATACCGGGAAGTAGTAGTCAGCGGAATCAATCTAGGCCGCTGGGGAAGAGACCTGGACGTCAGACCCCAGACCTCAGACCTCGGGCAAATGCCGAAGTCTGAGGTCCGAGGTCCGAGGTCCGGGGTTTTCCTGAAGCTGCAAGCCGAACGCCGAACGCCCACCTTCGAAAATCTGATTCGCGCCATCCTGTCGGAGACGTCTCTCGAGAAACTCCGCATTTCTTCAGTCGAACCCATGGACTGGACCAACGAACTCATCGCGCTGGTCGCGTCCGAACCGCGAATCGCCAAACACGCCCACGTACCAATGCAATCCGGCAGCGATGCGGTGTTGCGGCGCATGCATCGCAAGTATCGCCCCTGGCACTATCGCGAAAAGATCGAGAAGATTCACGCCGCCATGCCCGACGCAGCGATCGGCGCCGACGTGATGGTCGGATTCCCCGGCGAGACTGACTCCGAGTTCGAAGCCACGCGGCAGATGATCGAAGACCTGCCGTTCACCTACCTGCACGTGTTCACGTATTCCGCACGGCCCGGAACTCCTGCAGCGGAGATGGCAAACCAAGTTCCGGCACAAATCGCGCGGGAACGCAACCGCGTCCTGCGAGAACTCGCCTCCCAGAAGAAGCTTGCCTTTATGCGCAGTTTCGTGGGCAAAACGGTGGAAGCAATCACGCTGAACGTCGTTGGCAACGATTCAGACAGCGAGTTCACCGACGCCCTAACCGACAATTACGTGAAACTTCGGCTCCGTGGGCGTCATGAAGCCAACCGCTGGCAAACGGCATCCGTGGAAAATGTGGTGAATGGATCGCTGGTGGGCATGCGAATCTCGCAGGGTCACTGAGTGGAATCGCGATTTTAACACCAATTGACCGAAGTCCCGCCTCTTTACGAACCGAGATTTGCTGCCAGATTGGAACCGGGGTATAATTTCGCACCGCAGGAGCTCCTCCCTCTACTCTGCGCAACGCCTTCCCTAGAGGTTCTGCATGCGATTCCTTCGAACATTCAGTGGGAGAGGACGATCCCTTTCGCTAATAGCTCTGGCGGTATGTTTGAGCGTTTCCGCAGCTGGCGCACAGACCGAAACCATCCTTTACGATTTCAGAGGCGGAAACAACGGCGAATCTCCGGTTGGCGGATTGCTCCCCGACGGACACGGCGACTATTTCGGCGTGACCTTGGAAACCCAAACCACATTCGGAACCGTATTTGAACTTTCTCCCCGCTCCGGCGGCTGGACTCTGGCCACGATCTACACCTTTCAGGGCGGCAACGACGGCTCCAACCCGAACGCAACTCTGGTCATGGACGCGGCCGGCAATCTCTACGGCGAGACTGCGTTCGGGGGCAACGGCAAGTCAGTCTATTGCAACGGCGGCTGCGGTACGGTCTTCGAACTCTCTCCCAACAGCAACGGCGGATGGACCAAAACGACTCTGTACAACTTTCAGGGGAACCCGCCCGGAAGCTCATTCTTTGACGCATCGTACCCCGCCGGTGGATTGGTACTCGACAAAGCGGGCAATCTCTACGGGACAACACTTAACGGAGGCGAAAGCTGTTCGTTCACCAACGCCGGCTGCGGAGTCGTCTTCGAACTCAGTCCCAACAGCAGCGGAGGGTGGACAGAAACACTTCTGCACAAGTTCTCCGGCGCCGGAGGAGCCTATCCGGAGGGCGGCGTGATCTTCGATTCCGCAGGCAACCTGTACGGCACGACGTTTGAAGGCGGTCCCAGCAACCTGTCCTGTTACTACGGTTGTGGCACCGTTTTCAAGCTCACGCCAAAATCCGGAGGCGGTTGGACTGCCAGCGTTCTGCACACCTTCAACGGCTCGAACGGCTCGTTCCCATCCGCAGGCTTGGTGATGGACGGCAAAGGCAACCTGTACGCCACGACACCGGAAGGTGGTGCCTTCGGGGTCGGCGTGGTTTTCGAACTCGAACCCCAGGGCTCGACGTGGAAGCGAGTGCCGGTCTTCCAGTTCCGCCTCACCTCGGGTTACTCTCCGTTTGCGCCACTGACCGTGGACAGCAGTGGAAACCTCTACGGCACAACGGAGGCGGGTCCGGTGGGTGGCGCGTTTTGCCCTGCGCAAGGCGGCTGTGGCGTCGTCTTCAAGCTGACCCAGTCTGCCGGGAAGTGGCAGGAGTCAATAGTCCATGCCTTTACAGGCCAGCCGGATGGAGTCGGACCTTTAGGCTCGGTCACCATCAACAGCCAAGGCAACATCTTCGGCGTGACTGGGCAGGGAGGCACGGCGAATCTCGGCGCAATCTATGAGATCACTCCGTAGTTGAAAACATTTCAGCCACGGATCTCCGCGGATTGCATCGGCAATCCGGCATGAAGCACGCACGTGCAGATTATGCACCTGTACACACATTGACGAAGACAGGCTATTGCACTCCCTGACTATTCCTAACCGCTCACTTCTTAATCGAAATCCCCAAATCCCGCAGCTGCCGCTCGTCCACAGGCGTCGGTGCGTCCACCATCAAGTCCACCGCCCGCGCCGTCTTCGGGAATGGAATCACCTCGCGCAAGCTTTCCGCTCCCGCCAAAATCATGACGATGCGGTCTAACCCCAGCGCAATCCCGCCGTGCGGAGGCGTGCCGTACTCCAGCGCCTCGAGAAAGAATCCAAAACGCTTCTTCGCTTCCTCGTCAGTCATGCCCAGCGCTTTGAAGATCTTGGCCTGAATATCCTGCCGATGAATACGAATTGAGCCCGACCCAAGCTCTGTGCCATTCAACACCACGTCATAAGCCAGCGCCCGCACCGCGCTCAAGGTCGATTGCGGATCGTTCACCGACTCGACTCCCTGCTCGAGCAATCCCATATCCTGCTCGTGCGGCGAGGTGAACGGATGGTGCGCCGCCATCCACTGCTTCTCGCCCTCGTCCCACTCGAACATGGGAAAGTTCGTGACCCACAGGAAGCGGTAGTCTTTCGCGGGGTCGCCCGTCTTCTTGAAAATCCCGTGCCGGTCCGAATATTTCTGGGCCAGCGCGAGCCTCAGCAGTCCCGCCGACGCATAGATCGCCAATTCCGCCGGGGTAACCTTGCGATGCGCTGGCATCGCCGTCTGTGGCCCAGCCTGCGCCGATCCGGCCACCAGCACGATCAAATCGCCTTCCTCCATCCCGGTCTTCTTCGCGATCCCCGCGGCGGCATCCGGATATTTATTCCCGATGCGCTTGAAGTCTTCGTAAACCCGCGCCCCACCCTTGGAATGGAACATGGGCTTGATGTCGTCGCGCTCCTTGCGCGACAACTCGCCCACCTTGGGCGTGCGGATGGCAATCACCGGCAAGTTTGCGTTGATCGCGAGCTCCTGCAGATTCTCCGCCGAGAAGCAATCGCGCACATCGGTAAACGGCGGCAGGCGCAGGTCCGGCTTGTCGATTCCATACTGCCGGATGGCTTCGTCATAATCCATACGCGGAAACGGCGTCTTGATCTCGTTACCCGCCGCACGGAATGCCGCGGTCAGGAATCCCTCCACCACTTCCCACACCCGCTCCGCCTGCGGATACGACATCTCCAGATCGATCTGCGTAAACTCCGGCTGGCGGTCGGCGCGCAAGTCTTCGTCGCGAAAACATTTGACGATTTGGAAGTAGCGGTCCATCCCGCCAATCATCAGAATCTGCTTAAAAATCTGAGGCGATTGCGGCAGCGCGTAAAACTGCCCGGGATGCACGCGGCTCGGGACGAGATAGTCGCGC
>DASQGJ010000018.1:0-77981 GCA_035632675.1 Candidatus Dormiibacterota bacterium | reverse complement strand
GTGAGCAAAAGCAAGATCAAAATCTTTCCACTAAGTAAGAAAGAAAAACGAGTTCAGCGCCAACACAATGGGAACGCTGACCTCAGACACTCTACGTGTCTCTTGACAACGCCGACAAGGTTATAGAGGGTGGCCCGGCCTTCAAACTGCAGATGCCGCCACAACTACTGGTGCCCGTACTTCGCGCACTTTTGCGAAGGGCTGGTACGGCGACGGCATTCACGACGAGTCACGTAGAACGGACAAAATTTGCACCGGCTGCATTCGGCCAAGTTACCCTTGTTACCCGATCCCTAAATCGAAAACGCCGGATTGCCTTCTATCACCTTCTGCTCGAGATTCGGACGTTCGTTCTTGTGCCAGAGCTTTGCAGCGTGTCGAACCCGATAGAGAATAGGGCCGCCATCGGGCTGGTCCTGGCGAACGATGGGACGCGGCAGGCAGATGAAATCCGTCTCTAGCCGGTCCGCTGCTGCGTGTACTACCGAATACCCATGGCCGCCCATGTCAACAAACGACAGGTGCGGTGACAAATCCCGGTTGGAAAGCCGGCGTGCCTTCTGCACGTCACCACTCTTCGCATATTCCAGGCAGGACCGAACACCGTGACGCACCAGCATATTAATCGTGGGTTGCGGACGGTTGTCACCAGGACCTTGCCCGACGAACAGAGCCCGCAGCGGAGCGTCTTTCTTCAGTTGATGTTCCATGGCCTCCACCGTTCCGGGCGCGGAGATGGATCCAACCACGAATGCCACACCTACGGGGTCAAAGGGCTTCGGCGGGAGGGACTTCGCCGATAAACCCGCCCAGAAACTATGCGCGTCGCCCGCCACCGTGGCAAACCCCGTAATCCCATGTTTCTGAATGAAATCGTAAATTTCACCGCGCTCCTGAGGGGCAGTGCTGACGTCCACGCCGCCAAAGCTGGCATACCCAGCACCGGGCCAGGCGCTTGCAACCATTCCTGAAGGAAGGTTCAGCGGGTCGGCGCGCATATCCAGCGTCGAAGTTGTGCTGCCCCAGATCTTCCAGACAGCTTTCGAATTCCGCAGTTGTTCCAGAAACCACGCCTTTTGCTCGGCTCCGAGAATGGTCTGCGCGGGGTCCGCCTTACGGAGGTTCGGAACTTGCTTGTCCCCGAAACGGATGGCGTCGGGCGGTTTGCCTCCGTTGTAATCCCGGCCGCCATCGATGATCTCAAGCACCTCCTCCGGCACAAACTCCGAATAGTCCTTGTTAAAGAAATCTGCGTCAGCGAACTTGCTTCCGGGGTCCTCCGATCGGTAGCTTCGCTCGTCAGTAATAATGAGCTCCACGTTCCGGCCCCAGCGGAGCGACCGGTGTCCCGTCAGACTATGGATCGCAGCAAGATTGTTGACTTCCTGCCCGAGTCCATGCTCATCGAAAGCTGTGATTGGGGAATCCTTAACCTGCGGTGGGCCGAAAGCTTCGAGCGAAGGACCACCGCTCTTCACCATGCGCGCAGGCTGATACTCAAAAAATGCCTGCATGGCAGCAACCTTGCGCGTCTGTGCGGGACGCGCTTTGCCGTCGAACACCTGCATGCCTTGCCATCCTTGCCAGCTGTACTCATGGTTATCCCACATGGGAACAAAGGGCCAGCGGGCACGAGCGTCCTGCAGGTCGGGATCATGCAGGTAACTGCGATACACAGCACGGTAGTCATCCACGTCCACTGGGATGTGGAAGTCGTGAATTTTCTCTCCTTTGGGATAACGGACGATTTCCTGCACCTTGCGGTCGTAATACGTGGCGCGGTCCTCCGGATACCAGACCAGCTCATATATGAAGTCGCCCAGGTGCAGAACAAAGCTGAGCCGGTCCTGCTCAGAAGCGTGCTCATCCTCGAAGATCATTCTTCGGTACGCGTTCTGCGCTCCGAGGTTTGCGTTCTGACAACTGACGAACGCGAAGTGCACCGGCCGGGAGTCATCATCGGCAGGCGCGGTGATGGTGCGTCCGAGGCGGCTGCCGGAACCCTCAGGATCGGTAAAGCGATACCAATAGACCTGGGCCGGCTTCAGTCCTCCGACCAGCACACGACAGGTCCAATCCGCCTCCGCCGAAATCGACACTCTCTGCGTTGCGATCACACGCTGGAACGTCTGGTCGAGCGCCACTTCGACTGTCAATTCCTCAGCCGGCTTCGGCTGCGGTGCCCGCCGGGTCCACAGCAATACGCTGTTACTGTTGGGATCGCCGGAGGCTACACCTTCCGGGAAAAGGTCGCGACGTTCGTGCCAGGAAATCTTCGAGGGAGTCGAGAATGAGCGACCCCAAGCCGCTTCCGCACCAAGCACCGCGGCCATAGCCAGAAAATCGCGACGGCTAATATTTCCCATGCTGTACTCCCTTCTTTCCGCTGCAAGGCCCACGCACACTCGAGATGAGACGTCTCGTCCCAAATAGTGAGAGCGAGCATTTCGGTCCTCTCTTGGACGGGCGAGCGCCGCGACCGTGATCACAAGATTTTGCCTATTGAGTTGGTTCGGCGGAGAAATGCGGGGGACACACGGGGCGTTCCCCGACCTGATTTCTTTGGGTTAGCGGTCATGACGATATCGTCTGCCTATTTCGTCATGACGTTGTGTTCCTGCCGGAACACTTCGCCCCGCCGTCCCGCAGGGATTGGGATTTACGCGCCGGCTGTGCCCCGGCTTAGCGGAAGACGTGAAAAAATCAGTCCGGGCCGCAAGCGTTCCTTCGCTCTTATTCGGTACACTCCACTGGATACTCTCTGGAAAGACTACGAGATGCGAAAAGGGTTTACGAGAAAACCAAAACCGGACGCTCCCGCGACGCACGTCAAGAACTACATCACACCGAGCGGGCTCGAGCGCCTCAAAGATGAGCACCGGTTTCTGCTCACCAGGGAGCGCCCGGCCGTGGTGGAGGTGGTGGCGTGGGCGGCCAGCAACGGCGATCGCAGTGAAAACGCCGATTATAAATATGGCAAGCGGCGGCTGCGGCAGATCGATGGGCGGATTCGCTTTCTCACCAAGCGCATCGAAGCCGCGGAAGTGGTCGACCCGGAAGCTCCGAGAGCGGGGCAGGCGGCGACGAGAGCATTCTTCGGAGCGACCGTGCGCTATGCCAATGCCGCGGGAGTATCGCGAGTGGTGAGCATCGTGGGCACCGACGAAATCGATCTCAACCGCAACCACATCAGTTGGGTGTCACCTCTGGGGCGCGCGCTGATGAAGTCGGCAGCGGGTGACAGCGTAGTCCTTCAATTGCCAGGCGGTACAGAACACCTCACCGTATTGGATGTTCGTTACGAGCACATTGCTGTGGAACCGTTCCGTGAACCACCTGGATCCGAGGCCTCGGCAAAGAGACACCCTCGCCGGCGCTAAATCCAACTGACTCGGACAACAGCTCACGGACGGCAAAGTCGTCCGCTGCGCGTGAAATCAAACGATAACAGCTCTCAATGAAAGTGGTAGAATTTCGTGCGGGTGCTTTCTTATGACCTGGCAACGGACTCTTAGCCCGAGAATCGCGGCTAACCGCTTCACGGGTAAAATGACAACCAACTGTGGAAATCCGCGGTTCTTACACAGTTGCACATTCGTCATTTTGGAACAGAGCCATAAACGGGTCGTAAAATCAAGCACTTGCAAGTAGAGCCGGGATGGCGGAACTGGCAGACGCAGCGGACTCAAAATCCGCCGGTACTTAGTACCTTGGGGGTTCGACTCCCCCTCCCGGCACCACGCCTGAATTCCACACAATCATTTGCGTAGCGTTTTGGGCTGACGCTTGCTGCGCGTCGAACGCGACAGGCCGTCTCTTGAGCGCGCCTGATTTTGTGCCAACAGCTTTTGCGATACCCGAATACGCGGTCAGTGAGCTTCCGCCGACGGATGGTTCCTAATGGATGCATGGGTTGCAGTGACCGCAGTAATCTTTCCCAGGACGGCCGCACCCGGCACAATGAGAACAGGGAGATCGTGAATCATGTTCTGTTCAAAGTGTGGCACCGATATGCCCGAGGATTCGCGTTTCTGCCGTAGCTGTGGACAAACGGTGGGCGCCGCAGTATCAACTGGTGGTGGTGTGGCAGCCGCCGCTGCACCGGCGCGAATTCCGACGCGCGTTTCACCGCAACCGAAGAGCAAATCCACGTTGGGGATTGTGGCCGGGCTGGTGTTATTGCTTGTGCTGGGTGCTGTGTGGTACGTGCAAAACACCACCAGCAGGCCGATGCCATCTGCGGCGCAGGCACCACAGCCGCAGTTGCATACGCAAACAACCGGCGACAAGGCATTCACGGTTAGCGCTGGCGGCACCTACGTTTATAAGTTCGAGGTACTAGCCGGGGCCTACAATGTAAATCTGAAGGGGCACTTTTCGGCCACTGGTGGCGTGGGCAATGATATCGAGGCCTACTTGCTTACTGAAGACGACCTTGTTAATTGGCAGAATGGGCACACGGTACACGCCCTTTATAACAGCGGAAGGGTCACGCAGGAGACTGTGAATGTGGTGCTGCCTGCCGATGCGGGCAAGTACTGCCTTGTGTTCAGCAACAAGTTCTCGTTTCTTACTCCCAAGGCTGTACAGACCAACATCGCCCTGACTTACTACACACGATGATGCTTAGTTAAATGTAAGCGCTGTGGTGCCTACGTTCGCTATAACTCAAAATCCGCCGGTACTTAGTATCCTAGGGCTCGACTTCTTGCGGAAACAAGCCTAACTCATCCGAGGACAGATAACCGCAGGTAACCTTGTTATCTACTTGCGCCCGCCAGGGCGTGAAGACAGTATTTAGCTGAAGCAATTCGTCGCCGAGAGGGAACCAGGAACACCTGATCTATCTTCTCTGGAATCGGGAGCAACGGCAAAACGACCCGATGGCCAGCGGATTTCTTCTCCGGGACTCTTTCCTCCCGGCACGTCAGTCCAACTGATCATCAGGAGGAAGCTTCGTTGAAAAACCGTGCCGATCTTGCTCGCTCCGTGACAGCCGTACTCCTGGTCATCTCGTCTTTCGCGATCTTCTCCCCGAACGGACTTGCGCAAACCCAGATGGTGCTGGTTGCCACCGGATCGACCATGCCGGCGCCGCTGTATGTGCTGTGGGGAGACGAGTACCACAAGGTGCACCCTGAAACGGAGATCCGTTATCTCGCGGTGGGAACCAGCGAAAGTGCTAACCGTGTTCTTTCAGGGTCCGGCGGAGATCTTGGTGGCGGGGATGCGCCGATTCCTGAAAAGCAGTTGAAAGAGGCAGCGCACGCGGTCGTGGAATTGCCCACGGTGCTGGTTGGCATTGCGATCTTCTACAATCTGCCGGGCAACGCGACGAGCCTTCGCCTTTCGGGGCCAGTGCTGGCGAATATCTACCTTGGAAAAATAACCTTCTGGAGCGACCCGGAAATTGCCAAGCTGAATGACGGCAAGCTTCCTCACTTGCCGATCAAGGTGCTGCACCGCACTGACGGAAAAGGGTCGAACTACATTCTTTCGGATTTCCTGTCTAAGCTCAGCCCGGAATTCCGCGCCAGGGTCGGAACCAATGTCTCGCCAAAGTGGCCGGTGGGCACCGCGTTTAGCCGATGTGAAGACTTGCTGGCGAACGTCGCGAAGACGCCAGGAGCGATTGGTTATGCCGAGCTTCGATGTGGGGAGAAATCCGGGTTAGCAACCGCGCGAATTCGCAACGCGGATGGAGAGTTTGTGAAGCCATCGGCGAAGAGTATCAGCGATGTTGCCCTGGCCATGGAATCCAAGATGGCGGACGACTTTCGGGTTTCACTCACGAACGCTCCCGGCAAGGAGAGTTATCCAATTGTGAGTTTCACGTGGTTCTACGTGCCAGCGGGTCGGGAGGACTTGCTGCGGAGCCAGGCCGTCAAAGAATATTTGAGCTGGGTGTACGGGGGCGGGCAAGAAATTGCGCAAGCGCAAGGCTATCCAAAACTGCCGCCGTCGGTTCTGCAGAAGGTTCGCGCGAAAGTAGCGTCCCTGCACTAACCATGGGTTGTTGACTGCAGGAGCATTGAGGTCGGAAGACGAGATTGGCGTCGAGGAAGCGGCCTGAGCTGAACGTGATATTTATCTCCCGTCCCCAATCATGCAAACGAGTTCATCGAATGCACCGTGGCAGGAATTCTCCACAGACTGTCTTTTTATTTTAGGGCGCATTCCTGGGGACCTGCTGAACCTCCCAATTGCGCTCAATCTCCCGCTCCAGTAGTTCTTCAGGAGACTGGTTCTGGGTTGCATACCAATCGCGCAGACACGCCAGCCCATCGCGGAGCTTGACTGTGGTCTTGAAGTTCAGGCGTTCTTTCGCTCTGGAACTGTCCGAGAGCAGGCGCACAACGTCACCGGGACGGCGCTCCGTATACAAGATCTCGGCGTCTGGTCGGCCCAGCACTTCTGAGATCATCTTGGCTAACAATCCGATCTCAATCTCTTTTTCGCTGCCCAAATTCAGGGTGTGCCCAACGGATGCGTCCGACAGGCCAGCCGCGAGAATGCCGGCCGCAGTGTCGCTGACGAAAGTGAAGTCGCGAGTCTGTTTGCCGTCGCCAAAAATAACCATGGGCCTGCCCGCCAGACATCGCAGCATGAATCTGGGAATCACCTCTCCGCTATCGCCTTCGTGATGGCAGCGAGGTCCATAAGCGTTGAAAGGACGCAGCACGACGGTAGGGTAGCCGAAGGTATGCCAGAAAGCGCGCGCATAGGCTTCTCCAGCGAGTTTGGAGGCGCCATAAACCGTACAGGGCCAGGTCGGATGATCCTCTGCGATCGGAGTGGTACGGACCATTCCGTACACTTCGGAGGTAGAAATGTACACAAATCGCCTGACCTCCTGCGCCATCGCAATCTCTAACAGGCCCAACGATGCGGTGGCATTGACCTCCTGATTTTCCACTGGTGAGTGAAGTGAGTGCCGCACGCCCAGGCACGCGAGATGGAAAACTACGTCCACCCCGCGCAGCAGCGAAGTCATCGATTTCTTGTCGCGGACATCCGTGACTGCCAGCTCGACGTTCTTCGCCAGTACCCCCTCCAGATTTTCGCGCTTTCCATTCACCAGATTGTCGACAATAAGAACGTCAAAGCCACGAGCCGCCAGCTGCCGAACCAGCTCAGAGCCGATGAAACCGGCGCCACCTGTTACCAGAACTCGCTGCTTGTGCAATTGGCTGCACTCCGTGGGGAAAGATTGGAAAAATGGTTGAATGATTTTACCAAACACCGGACTGTTTGGCCGGACGCGAATCCCGGGTAGTGGCTGTTTTGAGCTCAAAACAGCCCACTACCGAAACCCTAGAACCATGCCGGCCGCGCGGGACCAGGACCTTCACTTTGGATGATCAGGCCAAAACCCCTGCGCGAACCGGTGCCTTAAAGCTTTTGCTGGGGCAGTCGCGACTCAGGGAACCGCCACTTCAATCGGCGAAGAATAGCCGCTTTCCGCCCCGGTCGAATTCACTGCCGTCGCCACATAGTAATACGAGACCCCTGAAGCCACCGTGCTGTCGGTGTACGTGGTTAGAGGATCTACAGCCGTATTCACTTTGGAGTAGGCGCCCGAGGTGGTCCCCCGATACACATTGTAGCCGGCGACTGGTGAGGTGCTCGGCGCCCACCACAGGTCGACGCTGTGTTGTGGCACTATGCCGGTGCCGGTTACAGACTCAGTCATTCGGCTGTTGGAGGCATTGCTTGAAAGAGTCAGCGTCCCCGAGGCCGAACCACCGGCAGTGGGGGCGAAGACAACATTGAAAGCGGTGCTCTGACCGGCATTGATGGTTAGCGGAAACGAAGCTCCTGCAATTGCGAATTGTGAACTATTGCTCGACGCCGAAGAAACAGTGACGCTCCCGGAGGTCGCACCTAAGGTCAATGCCTGTGTGGTTGTGTTTCCAACGTCGACATTTCCGAAATTCAACGCTGTGGGCGCGATCGTGAGTGTACCCGTCGTCGTGCCCGTCCCCGTCAACGGAATGTTGAGATTCGGACCGGACACAGCGATACCTCCGCCGGTTAAACCAGCAAATTGCGGAGCAAAAGTAACGTTCAGCGTAACGCTTTGGCCCCCACTGAGGACGTAGGGCACGTTGGGGCTGTTCACGGAGAAGCCGGTTCCCACTGCCTGAAACGCCGTTACGGTTACCTTCCAATTGCGAGTGTTGGTCAGCACGAGTGGCAGCGTTGCGTTGCCGCCGACAGGCAATTGGCCGAACGAGAGGCTCGAAGGGGCAGCTGTCAGAGCAACGCTTTTTGCGCCGCTACCCGAGACATCGAGGCGAAGGCTTGCGTTGGAAGCGTTGCTGGTGATTGTTACCTTCCCTCCGCTCCATCCCTCCGTCGTGGGAGCGAAGATCACGTTCCCCGTGGTGCTTTGACCGGCGGCGATAGTGAGAGGCAGATTCACACCAGAGACGCTGAAGCCCGAAACACTCGCGCTGATCGCTGAGACCGTCACGTCAGTGTGACCAGTGTTGGTCAGAGTAATCAGTTGAGACTCTGATTGGCCGAGTGCAACGACGCCAAACTTTAAGCTGGATGGGGAGCACTGCAGTTGCTGGGCACCGGCTACCGCACGCAATGGCATTGCGGCGAAGACGATGACGGTTGCGAGGGAAATGAGAGAAATAGAGAAAGAACGGCGATAGGACTGGGGGAGTCGCATGACTTTACTCTGAAGGATTTTCTTCTGGAGGCACAGATATCGAGGGGACATATACCGGTGCGTTTGCAGGACGGTGCCGAAACGGGAAATTGCCGGGAGCCGAACTGATTTGCAGACTTCGGTAAGTTTGGAAAAAAAACAAACGCCACCGAGGGCGCACCACACGAAGGGATTAAAGCCTGAGAGTTGCGGACTAGCGTCCGGGGCTACGTGAGCGGGATCTTAACGTTGCTCACAATGTTCGAGTAGCCGCTTTCTTGATTGCTGGTGTCGACCGCAGTCGCGGCATAGCAATAGGAATTGCCGTTCGCGACGGTGGAGTCTGTGTACAGAGTGCCGGTGTTGAGCAAAGGATTAATCTTTACGTAGGCCCCACAGGAACTCGTATACAAAGCTCGATACACGTTGTAGCCGGAGATGTTCGACGAGGAACTCGCATTCCAGGACAGGTTCACGCTGTGGGTTGGCGCGGCAGTGCCGGTCCCAGTGAGCGCTTCCGTCGTGGTAGAAGGTTGAGCATTGCTCGTGACCGTAAGGGTTGCGTTCACTGTGCCTGTGGTCAGCGGGCTGAAGGTGATGGTAAACGGAACGCTCTGCCCCGCCGCGATTGTCGCCGGAAGCGATAGTCCGCTCACGGTGAACAACGAGTTGTTTGTGCTGGCCGCAGTCACGGTAACACTGGCACCGCTGGCGGTCAGACTTCCAGAGGCTGTTCCACTGCTTCCTTCGACACTGCTAAGAGCAAGAGTAGTCGGAGAAATGGAGAGCTGTCCGGAAGCCGCGGTGCCTGCGCCGGATAATGAAATCGTTAATGTCGGATCTGACGCGTCCGAGGTCAAGGTGACGTCGCCGCTCGCATTTACTGCAGACCCGGGCGCGAATTTGACGCTAAAGCTCGTGCTCTGACCCGCTGTCAGCGTGAGGGGAGCAGTGATCCCGCTCAGGGTGAAGCCGGTGCCGCTAATTGCGACCACAGAAATCGCGACGCTCGAGCCACCGGTATTCGTAATGGTTTCCGAGATCGTCTTATTTTGTCCTACGGTAATATTGCCGAAAGAAAGGCTGGATGAGCTTGCGCCTAGAGTTCCGACGGCGGCGGTGCCGCTGCCGGACACCCCAATCGCAAAAGTTGTATTGGAGGCGTCCGAGGTGACAGTGACGTTGCCGTTTACAGTTCCACTCACAGCCGGAGCGAACTTTACGCTGAAGGTTGCGCCCTGGCCGGCTGCCAGCGTGAGGGGAGCGGTGATCCCGCTTAATGTGAATCCGGCTCCGCTAATCTCGATTTGGGAAATTGTGACGTTGGAACCGCCGGTGTTGGTGATTGTGCCCGAAAGTGACTGGTTCTTTCCTACGGTCACGTTTCCGAAGCTGAGACTCGCCGGGTTCGAGCCCAGTACTCCTGGCGAGCCTTGCGAGTTGCCACCGGCGCTGACGCCCTGGCAGCCGACCAGGAAGGCCAAGCCCGCCAGAAGCAGGATCACTGCCGCAGCGTTTCTAAGGTATTTCGGGCGAATCGGGGGACGGCTCATTCATGAATATTCTTGTCCGAGCGGCTGAACTTGGATAGTTATCGGAAGTACATGCCTGCTACCGCCCAACGGCCAGTGGGTAACCACTTGAAATCTGAGGGGATGGCCATGACCGCCGGGGGCTGCGAATCCCTGGCAAAAGGCTATGAGACCGGTGTCCTACCGCCATCTGGTTGATCGAAGTCACGGGGCGCTAGTATCGGCTCATGCAGCACACCAAGGGCTCTCCCACACGTTACAAAAAAGAGCGAAAGTATCGCCGCTTCGACCTTCAGTTCCCGGTGTCTCTGAGCTTTCCTTCGGGTAAGGCGGCCCACGACCTCGGTGCGGTCAGCAAGAACGTAAGTCTCGGAGGAATGCTGGTCCAGGCCGGCGGTCAGATCCCACTGCATACGCAGGTGAACTTGACGATGAAGGTGGTCGGCCTTTCGTCCCGCCGGCCGATCCGACTTCGGGGAGAAGGCGAAATCGTGCGCGTGGAGCCTCTAGATCCGGGCGCGGGCTTTGCCATCGCAGTCGAGTGCAAACAGCCGATCGTTGAGATGGAAGATCATCTCTCTGCTGCCGGCTAGCAGTTTCGCGGGAGAATTCGGGTAGTGGCCGTCCGGCTGTCCTTCAATCGGGTTCGATTCCCAATTCATCGCTGGGTGCCGGAGCGGGCGGCCTGCCCGGGTTGTTGGCAGCGAAGCGCCCGTCTCTGCTTGTCCTGGAGAGCCACATCGTTGCCTTTTGTTTGGCTTCCTCAACCTGCTGCGGAGTCATCATTCTGGTAATGAGTTCGCGGGCCTGCAAGGCTCGTTCAATGGCAACCATGTGCCACATGCAGCCGTCGACCAGATCCTGGGGATCTCTGCGTCGAGCCAGGTGCAATTGGGCTAGGGCGAGTTGTGCCGCCGGCAGGCCTGAGGCAGCTGATTTCTCGAGCATTTCAAATTCATCGCGAGAATGGCTCCCGGAGTCGGAGTCCTCTTTGGAGGCTCGCGGCAGAGAACCTTGCTCCGCGGAACCCTGGCTCAGCGTCATGAACAATAGTTCTACACGGCTGGAAACCCCAAGTTTGTCAAACACTCGAAAGAGATAATTCTTGATCGTGTGTTGACTCAGCTCCATGCGCTCGGCAATTTCCCGATTGGTTAGTCCCTCGGACAGGCAGCGAACCACCTGCAGTTCGCGCTCTGAGAGCAGGCTCATTCCTTCCGCATTTACCGCTCGTACGGTTGGAGAATCAGCCAGCGCCTGCATCGCAATGCCCAGATCGTGACTGTTGGCCCAGATCTGGCCCTCGTGTACGCACCGCACACACTTACTCAACAACTCTATGGGCTGGTTTCTGCCGAATACTCCTCGCGCGCCGGAGCGAAATGCTTTCAGCACTGCTTCGTCCTTTGACGAATCCAATAGGAGTACCGCGCGGATGTCGGGGCGCAACGAGCGCAGTTGGCGCACGAGCTCGTGGCCACGAGAAGGCTGCTCGTCCAAAGTGGCGCTGACGACTAATACGTGGACGCCTTGGGCGATTGCTGTCTCCACCAGGCGAGACGAGTCGGCCTCAAAACGGATCACTTCCAATTCGGCGTCATGACTCAGCGAGTCCGCGAGCAGACACGTATGGATGCGAGAATTGTCGACTGCAAGGACCCGTATCAATGCATTCCCCTCAAGCCCGATGATGAGGTAAACCGGCCAGCACACCGGGAATGGAATGGAATCTTGGCCCGGAGTCCCAATTCTGGGGGGAAGGAAAAGACAGAAGGAGCGAGGGACTTAAATTTCGAGCTCATCATAGCAAGGTAAGAGCAGTTGTGCAAGTGCTGCCTCTCCAGGTCGCAACCGGTTAGCACAGGTTGCAGGACGATTCACAGTTGTATGACGCCGCCTGCGGGATCCACAGCGCAATTGCCGCGGAGTCACTTGCGGACACTACAACTCTGTTTGCGCGAGATATCGCTGACCTCGGGCAGCAGCCTTTGAGCCAATAGAATGAGCACGATTGCAGATCTAAGGCAAGTGTCCGTTGAACACACAGAGCTGGAGAGGTGTTGAGTCATGTATGTGATGCACAGAGAAATGCTTCTCTAGGGTTCTATTCTCAATGGTATGAGGCATCATTCCCATGGCAGCAGAGACATGTGGTGCTGAGAGCATCTACCTCTTGCAGAGATCTGCACTCCGCTGTAAGTTTCCTTCATATCTGGCCTGTTTTATTTTGGGATTGATTTTTCCCCCCGTTGGTCAGACCATGACCGATTCATGCTGCAAGCCAAGGGCTCAGACAGACGGAGACTTGGTGGACGAAGCTGCAGCCACAAAACAC
Organism: Candidatus Dormiibacterota bacterium; assembly: GCA_035632675.1. GTDB lineage: Bacteria > Acidobacteriota > Terriglobia > Terriglobales > Acidobacteriaceae > Sulfotelmatobacter. Next base: position 65,452 of record DASQGJ010000018.1, on the reverse strand, counting down.
TGTCATAGCTGCAAGTTAGGAGTACTTGCGACGCTTTGCCGGTTGGTCACGCAGCATCGTCAACGTTGCAATTTTTTGCGCAGGTATGAGGCAGGTTGCAATCACAGCGATGTGTAACTGGGATCACTGACTGGTTACATCGCCCGGGGCTAAGATTTCTTTGAATTTCGAGCGTACGTTTCTCTGGTTTCCGCAGATGGCCTGACTCCTCCCCCAGGAGCCCTCAGGAAACGTCAGTTTTCTAAGACAATTGACCCCTCCCCCGTCGGACCTGCTCACGTGTTTCATCGTTTGACCTCGTTCTGAGGGCGCAGCACGACCATTCTGTAATTAGGGTCAACCTAAAGGGTGTGACCTAGAGGGCGAAGCTATGGCCACAAACATCTTGTCATGGCAGCATGCTGTTCCGACTCCCATCGTTGCGGGGGAAGGCGAGAGTTGGTATGCCCTCCATACCCGGCCCCGGCACGAGAAACTTGTGCTCCAGCGACTCGCCGAGCGTGGCGTGGAGACGTTTCTGCCGATCGTTACGGAAGTGCATCGATGGAGCGACCGCAAGAAGTCGGTGCAACTGCCACTGTTCAGTTGTTATGTCTTTGCCAAGTTCGTGTCGCAGCGAACGGAGCGCTTGAACGTGCTTCGCGTTGGCGGGGTACTGGGCCTGGTGGGGAGCCGGGGCGAAGGCACGCCAATCCCTGATGGACAGATCGATGCAGTTCGTGCCCTGATGGAAGGGGCCGTCCAATGGTCCTCCCACCCGTTCCTGAAGATCGGACAACGGGTGCGCGTCCGCGGAGGATCCCTGGAAGGTGTAGAGGGAATATTGGTCTCGCGCAATGGAAGCGACACGCTTGTGATTTCCGTGGATGCGATCCAAAGATCCCTGGCAGTCCGCGTGGAAGGTTACCAAGTCGAAGCCGCCTGAGATTTCCCAGCCGTTTTTTCCTCAACTGTGAGGAGCCACTGGCGTGACAGAAAACATGATTGAAGCTGCACGTTTGCTCGTGGTAAGCCGAGAGTCGGCGGGTCTTCGTCCGCTCTGGTCGATCGCGGAGCCCAACTTCTGGCACGTAGAAACTGCGGCCAGCGCGTGGGATGCGATCGAGCGCGTGCAATCCGGTCGAGCTCCCCATCTGCTTCTTCTGGATGTACCCGGCGGCGACAGCGACAGCCTCCACATCCTGCGCTGGATGCGCCGGCTGCGTCCGGACCTTCCCGTCATTGTGATGTGCGCTTCAGAAGACGCTAGCCTGAGAAGAGAGGCGACCCGTCTTGGCGCTCGAGAGGTCCTGATCAAACCGATCGATGAAGCTCGGCTCGCCGCCGCTATCCACCCGCATCTCGTATTTCCGGAGGACGAAGGTACGGAGATGGCGAGTGAAGATATCGAACAACTCGGCCCAGACTCATTCTTCGTCAGCGCCAGCCCCATCACGCAGAACCTCCGGGCACAGGTGGAGTTACTGGCGGAAGTGGATGTTCCCGTCCTCATTTTGGGAGAGCGGGGCAGCGGCAAAGATACAGTCGCCAGACTGATTCACAAGCTTTCTGTCCGATCCGGCTTCGAGTTCCTCAAGGTGAATTGCGCGGACATGCCGGGTGATTTGCTGGGAGCGGAACTTTTCGGGAGCGAGCGCTCCTCTTCCGCCAGCTCCAGCAGGATCGCTCGAGGAAAAATTGAGCGCGCTGAAAAGGGAACAATCTTCCTCGATGAGATTACCGAAATGCCGCTTGGCCTGCAAGCCAGACTGATGCAGATTCTGCAGGAAAAGGTTCTACCCGGCCAGGGCCATGCTCCCGCAGTTCCGGTGGATGTCCGCATACTCGCGTCGACCAGCGTCAGCATCGAACGCGCGCTGGCCGAGAGAAAGTTGCGGGAGGATTTGTACTATCGATTGAGTGCTTTCACCGTTCAGGTTCCAGCCCTGCGCCAGCGCCGGAGCGAGATCCCCATTCTTCTGCAACATTCGATGCACCAACTGGCCAGGCACTATGGCCTTCCGCCCCGCGAGTTCGCTTCCGGCGCCCTCGCAGCCTGCCAGAACTATTCCTGGCCCGGAAACTTGAAAGAGCTGGAGAGCTTCGTGAAGCGCTACCTGGTTGCTGGCGACACCGAGTTCACCTTCAACGACCTCAATTCGAACCTCGCGAGCAGCACCCAAGCGGGGCCGGTGGCGGGATCGACGCGGATGATTCCTCCCCCTACGTGGAAAAGTGGCCAGCCCGAACATTCAGGTCGCGAGTCGCTCAAATCGCTGATCCAGAATGTCAAGTGGGAAGCGGAAAGAAATGCCATCGGAATCGCGCTGCAGAAAACCGGCTGGAACCGCAAGGCGGCAGCCCGACTCCTTCAGGTCAGCTATCGCACATTGCTGTATAAGATCGAGCAGTATCACATGAGTGCCTCCGAACCTTTCCTTTCGCCGCTTCCGGCAGCCAAGTTGTCCTTCCAGGGAACCACGACCAGAAGCAGCGGAAAAGGAGAATAACCATGAGCAACTGGGCTTGGTGGACCAAAGGAATGGCCGTACTCATCCCCTGCGTGCTTCTGTCCAGCTGGCTGCAGGGGCAATCCAATTCAGGTTTGGAGAGCCGACCGAACGCTCCTGCGCAGGCGGCACCCTCAGGTCCGACGCCGGATTCTTCCGGAACCAAGCCGCACGATGACAATTTCGTGATCGGCAATGACGACGTCCTGGCCATCAACGTATGGAAGGAGCCGGATATCTCGCGCGCCATCCCGGTCCGCTCGGACGGGAAAATCTCGCTGCCGCTGGTGGGAGAAGTGCAGGCCTCAGGCCGGACTCCGCTGAAACTGGAGCAGGATATCGCGAGCAAGCTGAAAAACTACATCTCCGAACCCGAAGTCACGGTGATCGTTCAGCAGATCAACAGTCAAAAATTCAATATTCTGGGAATGGTAGGCAAGCCGGGTTCCTACCCCCTGACCAATAACGCAACCGTGATCGATGCCATCGCCATCGCCGGCGGATTTCGTGATTTTGCCAAGCGCAAATCGATCTACGTGCTGCGGCAAAATCCTGACGGAAGTCAGACCCGGCTGCGCTTCAACTACAAAGAAGTGATCAAAGGCGAGAATTTGACGCAGAACGTGAAACTGCAGCCCCGCGACACCATCGTCGTACCGTGAAATGAAGCGTCGTGAAACAATCCGCGCAGTCGTGATTAGTCCACTGGTCCTCGTCGGACTGAGTCTGCTGGTGGGGGTTCCAGTGTGGGCGCAAACGGACACCCCGCCTTCACAGCCACCTGTTCCCGCGATGGTTGGGCTCGACCATAGCTCGGTCCCGGCTGAGAACTACAATCCTGACGCCAGCGATGATCGCATGCTTACTCCACCGCCAGTGAGCGGCCAGGCATATCCCATCGCACTGAGTTCGGAAGAGCGCTCGAACTATCTGCGGGGAGGAGTGTCGTTCACTGGCGCCTACAGCGACAATGTGTTGGGAACGGTGGTAAACGGTCACCAGGTAAGTGATCAGAGCTATTCCGTAGCGCCGATGATTGCGCTTGACGAGACCACCTCACGACTGCACTATCTTGTGACCTACGCACCCGGGTTTACGTTTTACCAGCACACCAGTTCTCGCAACGCGGCCGACCACAACGCTGCGATCGAATTTGAGTACCGTTTGAGTCCGCACGTGACGCTGAGCGCGCGCGATGCCTTCCAGAAGACTTCCAACGTATTCAACCAGCCGCCCAACTTCGGGTCGGGCGGAGTCGTATCCGGCGGGGCGCAGGGTCCGAACTTCTCAGTGATCGCGCCGATTGCGAATCAGTTGAGCAATTTCGGGAACGTGGGCATCAGCTATCAATTCGCGTTGAACGATATGGTCGGAGGGAGCGGAACGTTTTCGAATCTTCACTATCTGAATCCGGAACAGGTTTCTGGCCTGTATGATTCGAGCTCCCAGGGCGGGCTTGCATTCTATTCGCATCGCATCGCGAAGGCGCAATATGTCGGAGCGACCTACGTGTACCAGAGACTCCTGTCGTATCCAACCCTTGGAATGAACGAGACCCAAACCCAGGCGGCCCTTTTGTTCTACACGCTCGCTCCAACCCGGAAATTCTCCATCTCTTTGTTTGGCGGGCCGCAATATTCAAACACTGTTCAGCCGGTTCCGCTTCTCCCAGTTCGCTCGTGGTCGCCCGCCGGCGGTGCCAGCCTGGGCTGGCAAGGACGATTGAACACTTTCGCCCTCAGCTACACGCACCTGATCGCGGGCGGCGGGGGACTGATCGGAGCAGCGAAGGTAGATAGCGTCACCGTCTCGGCGCGGCAGCAAGTTACCAGAACTCTGAGTGCATCCATCGCGGGAGGGTATGCCCAGAACGACATTGTCGGCAGCCCGGTGCTCGGTGCTTATAGCGGACACTCCATTAACGGTACTGCATCCTTGGAACAGCAGATCGGACAGCACCTGGGCGTGCAGCTCGGATACACGCGGATTCACCAGAACTACAGCAACGTCGCAGTCCTGTCGGCGACTCCCGATACGAACCGCGGATTTGTTTCCATCTCATACCAGTTTTCAAGAGCGCTCGGAAGATAAGACAGCGCCAGGAAGATAAGTCATGGTGGACGATCAAGAAGAGCAAGGCGGAGCAGGTTTCGACCTCCAGCATTACCTGGGTGTGGTGCGCCGTCGCCACTTCCATTTCCTGATACCGATGTTCCTCGCATGGGCAGCGGTGTGGGCCGTGAGTTGGGTACTACCTTCGCGGTACCAGTCGACCACGCTGATTCTGGTCGAGCAGCCCACGATGCCCAAGGACTACGTCACCCCCAATGTCAACGACGATCTGCAGGAACGTATGCAGAGCATCACGCAGCAGATTCTGAGCCGGACGAACCTGCTGCACATCATCGATCAGTGCCACCTCTATTCCGGGGATCGCTCGGATCAATCGCCTGACGACAAGGTTGCAGGCATGCGCCGGGATATCGATATCGAACTGGTCCGCGATGCGCACGATCGCATTACGGCGTTCAATGTGTCCTATGTGTCACGCGATCCTCGCCTGGCACAGCAGGTCACCGGAGAATTGACCAATCTGTTCATCAACCAGAATCTTGAGGTGCGCCAGCAGCGGTCGGAAAATACGACCCAGTTCCTCGGGAACCAGTTGGAAGCTGCCCGGAAAGATCTGGCAGCCCAGGAGGACAGAGTCCGCCAGTTCAAGGCGCAGCATGTGGGAGAAATGCCGGGGCAGCTGGCGAGCAATCTTCAGATTTTGCAGGGCCTGCAAGCCCAGTTGCAGACTGCGGAAGATTCCCTGAATGCCGCACGCCAGCAGCGGGTGTATTTGCAAACCTTGGCGGACCAGTACCGCACCCTGCAAGGGCCGGCGAAAGCCTCAGACGGAACTCCGATCGGGCTCCCCGCGATCGATCAACAGCTGCAAAGGCTTCGGTCGCAACTTGCCGATCTGAGTTCGCGCTACACCGATCGGCATCCCGACGTGCGCAAGGTGAAAGAGGAGATCGCAAAGACCGAAAGACTGCGGGATCAACTTTTGGCGGGTCTGAAGAACAAACCCTCGGACGGCTCTGCGGACTTGGGCGATGGATCCATCGGGACGGGGACGGATGCGACTCAGGCCACGATGCTGGCTCCGATCGAAAGCCAGTTGCGATCGAACCAATTGGAGATCACCAACCGCGAACGTTCCATTGCAGCGCTGAAGGTGAAGGTCGAGGACTATCAGGCGCGCTTGAATACGGAGCCCATTCGGGAGCAGCAACTGGCGGACCTGACCCGCGGCTACGACCAGAGCAAGGCCAACTACGATGATCTTCTGAAGAAGAAGAATGAGTCGAGCATGGCGACCAGCATGGAACTGCTGCAACAAGGAGAACGATTCCGGGTGGTCGATCCACCGAGCCTGCCGGAAAAGCCGGAGTTTCCCAATCGGCTGAAGTTCTGCGGGATCGGGCTGGCGATCGGTCTGGCTCTGGGCCTGATCGTGGCCGGCGCTTTTGAGATGTTGGATGACCGTCTCTACAACGCGAAGGAAATCCGCAACCTGCTGACGGCGGAAGTGATTGGTGAAATTCCTCAAATCGTGAACCTGTCTGACGCGAAGACCGCCACGCGGAAACTGTGGCTCGGGTGGGCCACGGCTGCCTTAGTGTTGGTTGCGATCCTGGCGGGATCGGCGTTCAGTTATTTACGCGGATAAGTCCATGTACAAGCGCTTTTACAACCTGCAGCGCAACCCTTTCGATATCACGCCCGATCCTTCGTTTCTGTTTCTTACCAGGAAACATAACGAGGCGCTTGCGGCGCTGTATTACGGCGTAAAGAGACGGAAGGGTTTCGTAGTCCTGACGGGTGAAGTAGGTACAGGTAAGACGGTACTCGTACGTTGCATGCTTCAGATCCTGAACCGTGCGAACATCTCATACGCGTATGTCTTCAATCCCGTCTTGAGTGCAATGGAATTCCTGCAGTACGTCGCCGGTGATCTGCGGCTGTCGACTGCTGGCAAGAACAAAAGCGAACTTCTTCTTGAACTGAGCACCTACGCGATTGCCCGCTATCAGAAGGGGCTCACCACCGTTCTGGTCGTGGATGAAGCTCACCATCTTTCCACGGAAGTGCTCGAAGAGATTCGGCTGCTCACCAACCTGGAGACCAGAGATGCAAAACTGCTGCAGATCTTGCTGGTCGGGCAGCCCGAACTCGATGAGAAACTCGACTCGGTCGACCTGCGGCAGCTGAAGCAGCGCGTCGCGTTGCGCTCCCACCTTGGGTCCCTGGATTTGGAAGAAACATCCGGCTACGTATATCGACGCATGCAAATCGCTGGCAGCACGAACCCCGCTGAAGTATTTCCCGTGGAAACGATTGCCGAGTTACATCGGCAGTCGCGAGGATACCCGCGCCTGATCAACACTTTGTGCGAGAACGCGCTCATTCACGGATATGCGAGCCAGACGCAGAGCATTTCCCCCGAAGTAATTGAAGAGATCGCTGCCGACTTCCGCCTGAATGTGGTGCATCCGGGTAGGGCGGAACGCGACAAGGCTGCCGGTCCTTCGACGGAAGTCGCACAAGCGGCGCAAACTCTGCTCGATCTCTATCAGCACTTGCAGAACGCGCGCGAGAACAGGGCAGAATTGAGAATGATCGTTGGTGCAGGAGCACGCAAGAATGAGCCGTATATTTGACGCACTGCAAAGATCGGGCACCGAGCAGTCGGGAGTCGAGTACCCCGACATGGTATCGGTCGCGGCTGCTGTTTTCGAGGCGCCACGCGAACAAACACCGGCAGAACCGCTGGTTGTGGAAGAGCCGCTGCCAGACGTTTTGCTCGCCCCAGGGAAGAATCCCTTCACCGCAGTCTCACCCGCTTCACCTGCGGACAACGGGGACAGCTATCCTGCATTTCCCTCGTTGGAGGTCGCAATAGCTCCAGCCAGCCGTCTCGTGTTCTTTACGCAGCCTGAGAGTCTGGCGGCGGAGAAATTCCGGTTTCTGGGTGTTCGCCTGCGCCAGATGCGGCAGACTCGGCCGTTGAAGAAAGTGCTTGTAACAAGCACGATTCCTGAAGAAGGCAAGAGCCTGGTTTCCGTCAACCTGGCGGGCGTGCTGGCCCGCCGAAAACATAAAGTGCTGCTGATCGAAGGTGACCTGCGGCGCCCGACTGTGGCCCAACAACTAGGCCTGGGGAGACTTGCGGGTCTTGCCGAGTGGCTACAGGGCGGGCTGGAAACGGCGTCGAATATCTATCATCTTCGTGGTCCCGGGTTCTGGATACTGCCGGCCGGGGACCCACCCGCGAGCCCGTTGGAACTCATGCAGTCAGCGCGCCTCTCTTCTCTGGTGGCGCAACTCACGACCTTGTTTGACTGGATTGTGGTGGACTCCCCCCCGTTGCTCCCCCTAGCCGATACAACCGTCTGGTCCCGCTTGACCGATGGCACCTTACTGGTCACTCGCGAAGGCACAACCGAGAAGAAACCACTTCAGCGAGGTCTGGAAATGATCAAGAAGTCTGACCTGTTGGGAGTCGTCTTGAACGGCTGCAGCAACACGGATCACGATAGCTACTATCAACGTTACTCCCCACCAGGGACGAAGTAGGCGCACCCCCCCACCGCGCCCGCACAACCCTTTTCCTCCCCTTGAACAGTCCCGAAATAGCTGGAACCACCTCAATGCTTCCTTCGATTCGAAGCAGAAATCAGGAGAAGAAGTCGTGAACCTGCGCCGATCAATCGCCAGTTTTGGCAATGGGCCTTTTGCAATAGAAGCCGAGCCGACCCAGGCTCACGAGATTCTGAGTCAGGAAGCGTTCCTGCGGGTGATATCACTTGAGCGGCGGAGAACGGAGCGCTCCCGCAAGCCCCTCCTTCTTATGCTGATGAACATGGGCGATCACTCGCCATCCGATACCAACCGGAAGAATCTGAGCACGCTCCTCGCTGCGCTCTCGGTTTCGACACGGGAGACGGATGTGGCCGGGTGGTACGAGAGCGACCGCACTGTCGGGATCATGTTCACGGAAATCTGTGCGGAGGAGCACAAGACGATCGTAAGCACCATGATTTCAAGGCTCAGTGACATTCTGCGCGATCATCTCAGCCTCGAGCAATTCAACCGCGTCGGTTTCTCTTTCCATTTGTTTCCGGAAGACTGGGAGCAGAAGTCCCGCAAACCACCCAGCAACCCGGTGTTCTATCCAGACTTGACCAAACGAACCGACAAGAGGCGGGTTTCTGGTGCGATGAAACGAGCAATGGACATCGTGGGCAGCGCCCTGGCCCTCATATTGCTGGCTCCACTGTTTCTCTTGATCGCTGCAGTGGTTAGAGCTACGTCGAAGGGGCCAGTGTTCTTCCGCCAGGAGCGGCTCGGACAGCATGGCGAGCCCTTCACATTCTTGAAGTTTCGGTCAATGCACGTTGGCAACGATGCCAGCGTTCACAAGGAATACGTGAAGCAGCTGATTTCCGGGACGGCTGCGCGCCAGCACAGCAACGGGAACGGGAAGGGCGTGTTTAAGCTGACCGAGGACTCGAGAGTGAATCGAGTCGGAGCTTTCCTCCGTAAGACCAGCCTGGATGAATTGCCACAGTTCTATAACGTATTGAAGGGCGAAATGTCACTGGTAGGGCCCCGTCCACCGATCCCGTATGAAGTCGAGAACTACGATGTCTGGCACCGCCGCCGGCTGCTCGAAGCGAAGCCGGGAATCACGGGACTCTGGCAGGTCAGCGGACGCAGCCGCGTGACGTTTGACGAAATGGTTCGCCTCGATCTGAGATACGCACGCGCGTGGTCCCCGTGGATGGATATCAAGATTCTTCTGCGCACGCCTTTCGCCGTGTTCCTGGGCGAAGGCGCTCACTAGCTCACCCGGTTTCGGCCCTCCCCCGTTCCACCCCCAGTCAACCCCTGCTCAAAAGGAGTAATTATGGCTACTTACGTAACCCAACCTGAACGCTCAATCTCCACCCAAAAACGCGGAAGTGAAGTCATAGGCTTCGGAGTCATCGGTTACGGCTATTGGGGGCCGAACGTCGTCCGGAACCTTGACCAACTTGAACAGGTAGATGTGTTGGGTGTCTGTGACCTGAACGCGACCGCACGGGAACGGGCTCAAAAGGCCTTTCCCCACCTTGAGATCACTTCCGATTCCGCCGCGTTGCTTTCCTCCCCCGATGTCGACGCCATCGCCGTTGTAACCCCGGTCTGGACCCATTACGAACTGGCGAAAGCCGCGCTGGAGAATGGCAAGCACGTCTTCGTCGAAAAGCCCTTCACCAGCAATTCGGCACAGGCGGAAGAATTGATTGAATTGGCCGCCAGGAAGAACCTGAAAATCATGGTGGATCACACCTTCCTGTTTACCGGAGCCGTCAGGAAGATCCGGCAATTGTTGGACGAGAACGCGCTCGGCAGGCTCTATTACTATGATTCCACTCGCGTCAATCTTGGCCTGTTTCAACACGATGTGAATGTGATCTGGGATCTCGCCCCGCACGACTTGTCGATTATGGACCACGTGATTCAACAACGCCCTGAAGCCATTCTCGCGACTGGGCAGAGCCACCTGAACGGCTTCGAAGACGTGGCCTTTATCACCGTGTATTTCCCCGACAAAGTCATCGCTCACATCAACGTGAACTGGCTTTCTCCAGTAAAGGTCCGCACCACGTTGATCGGCGGCGAAAAGAAGATGCTGGTCTGGAATGACCAGGCTGCCGACGAACAAGTGAAGGTCTATGACCGAGGTGTCAGTGTCAGTAGCCGCGAGGGCGTTTACAACCTGCTGGTCAACTACCGTTCGGGCGACATGTACGCCCCCCGCCTTGAACGTGCGGAAGCTCTGACTCACGAATTGAGCTACTTCGCCGAGTGCATTACAAACGATCAGACTCCAATGAACGATGGCAAAGCCGGTTTGCGCATCGTGAAGATGCTCGAAGCCTCGTCCAAGTCGATTCGCCAAAAGGGAGCGTTAGTCTACCTCTAAGAGCTTCGAACCGACCTGCACTATTGAAAATCATTCGCTCCCCATCGCCAACGATGCGAAGCCTAAGACAAACGCAAGATCCACGCAGTTTCCAGAACGCCTGAATTGGAAGGAGTAAGTCGATTATGGACACTTATCTATCCATCGCGCCGGATGTGAGGCTGGGGCGCGATGTGAAGCTCTCGAAGTTCATAAATCTCTACGGATGTGAGATCGGTGATGAAACAAAAATTGGCGCATTCGTTGAGATTCAAAAACACGCGACGGTCGGAAAGCGCTGCAAAATCTCAAGTCATACGTTCATTTGCGAAGGGGTCACGATCGAAGACAACGTATTCATCGGGCATAGTGTCACGTTCATCAACGACCGCTATCCACGAGCTACAACCGCGGACGGCAAACTGCAAACGGAAGCTGACTGGAAAGTGGAGCGGACTGTCATTAGGAGAGGAGCGTCGATTGGCTCCGGATCGACGATACTTTCCGACATAACGGTCGGTGAAAACGCCGTCGTTGGGGCAGGGAGTGTTGTAACCAGGGACGTTCCAGCCAACTGCATCGTAGCCGGAAACCCCGCCAAATTCTTGCGCTATATCGAACAGACCCAGGAGGTCACGAAATGACCATGCATTCTACTATTCCTTTTCTTGATTTGGTTGCCCCTCATGCAGAACTCGAGCAGGAATTGACGGCCGTGTTTCAGAATGCATTGCGGACGGCGGGGTTCATCGGCGGTCCCATGGTCGAGGAGTTTGAGAAGGCGTTCGCTGACTTTTGTGATGCCAGATGTGCGGTGGCCGTTAGCAGTGGCACGGACGCCCTCCGATTTGCCCTCATGGCTTGCGGGGTCCAGGCCGGCGATGTCGTCGTCACCGTGCCGAATACCTTCATCGCGACGACGGAAGCAATCTCCCAAGCCGGCGCCTTGCCTGAGTTCGTCGACGTCGACGAGCGTACATACAATATGAATCCGGCGAAGCTGCAGGAATACCTGGAGCGTCAGTGCGAGGTGAATGCATCGGGTCAGCTAACCAGCCGGAGGAGTGGACGTCCGGTTACAGCTGTGATTCCGGTGCATCTGTACGGGCAGACCGCGGACATGGATCCGATCATGGATCTGGCAGAACGGTATGGTCTCATCGTGATTGAAGATGCGTGCCAGGCTCATGGTGCCGAGTACTTCTCCCGTAAGCATGGGCGTTGGATGAAGGCAGGGTCCATCGGCCAGGCTGCCGCATTCAGCTTTTATCCCGGGAAGAACCTGGGAGCGTGCGGCGAAGCGGGCGCCGTCACCGCGAATGACGCAATCCTCGCGGCCAAGGTCAAGATGCTGCGAGACCATGGCCAAGCCAAGAAGTACTACCACGATGTCGAAGGTTACAACGGGCGACTCGATGCGATTCAGGCCGGCATCCTGCACGTGAAACTAGGCCATCTCGCGAAGTGGAACTTTCAGCGGCGCGATCACTCCGCCGAATATCGGCAGCTGCTTAAGACAGCAGACTGTGGCGTGAATCCGCCCTATGAACCTTCGTGGTCAAAACCGGTCTATCACTTGTATGTGGTTCGGGTCGACAATCGCGACGGCCTGGTCGATCACCTGAAAGCGGCCGGCGTCTCCACAGGCATCCACTATCCAATTCCGCTGCACCTGCAGAAGGCATACGCTTCGCTGAATTATCGCTTGGGAGATCTTCCGATCGCAGAGAAGGCCGCGTCGGAAATCATATCTCTGCCAATGTTCCCGCAACTTACACCTCAGCAACTGGCGCGGGTTATTCAGGAGATCTATTCGTTCAATCGGGAATCTGTCTCCACTAAGCAAGTGGCCTGAGCAAGCGTCTTTCGTTGGGCTCTTCCGCAGCAATTTCAGTCGTTTCAACCTTTATCCTGGAGTAGGAGGCTCAAAACCTGTGCGCAAACGTGAAAAAGTCGTTGTGGTTGGACTTGGTGAAGTTGGCAAACCACTCTTCCAGCTCCTCTCGCCTCATTACGATGTTGTCGGCGTCGACATTTCGCCTCCGACCGAGCCGGTCACTGGGGTGGATGTTCTTCATCTCTGTTACCCCTTCGAGATCAGGGATTTCGTCGGTGAGTGCGCTCGCTACATAGATCTCTTCCAGCCGGCTTTGACGATCATCAACAGCACCGTTGGCGTCGGCACAACTCGAGCCGTGGCCGATCGCACCGGTGCCGCAGTAGTGCACAGCCCGGTCCGCGGCAAACACGTGCGCATGCTTGATGAACTCCGCGTGTACACAAAATTCGTGGGATCAATGGATCAGGTCCATGGCGAAAAGGCTGCCCAGCACTTCGAAGCGGCGGGGCTGAGAACAAAGATATTGTCATCCCCGGAGGCAAGCGAACTGGCCAAGCTCACCGAAACTACTTACTTTGGCTTGATGATAGCGTGGGCACAAGAGGTCGAGAGGTATTGCGATCAATCCGGTGCCGACTACAGTGAGATCATCTCATTCTATGATGAGATCAAGTTCTTCCCTTCGGTGAAATACTTCCCTGGGATTATCGGGGGCCATTGTGTTATGCCGAACATCGAAATCCTGAGCAAGTTCGATCACTCGCAGCTCCTGCGCGCGATTCGCGCTTCCAACCAACAGAAGATCGAACGTGATTCCCTGCAGGATGCAAGCAAGCATGAAATGAAGTCGACCATGGCGGCCGACTAGGTTTCTGGATTCCCCCGGAACGAGCCCTCCCCTCACATTCGTAACAGGCCTCACGCTATGCATCTTGCTCCAAACAGACCCGAAGTCAGCGAGCTTTCGCCTGATCTATCCTCCGACAGTACTGCAGCCCCGCGGGCCGAAATGTTGAACGCCGGTGTGCCTCGCGTCAATTTTGATGGCCGCCTCCGGGGAAAGCACGTCGGGATGGTTACGTTCTCCTTTTACCCCGGCGATCCAAGGCCGAGGCGCGCGGTGGAGGCATTTCTCAAAGAAGGCGCAAGCGTCGACCTTTTGTGTGTCGGCGACGAAAGTACGCCCGGGCGTGAGACCCTTGGATCTCTCGATGTGTCCCGACTACCGGTCAGGAATCGGCGCGGTGGGAAGATCTCCTATGCCTATCAGTATGCGGCTTTCATATTGATGTCATCGGCGATCTTTGGACTGCGTTCCGTGCGGCGTCGCTACGACCTGGTCTATGTGAACAACATGCCCGACATCCTGGTCGTCAGCGCGCTCATGCCCAAGATGCTGGGAGCAAAAGTGATTTTGGATCTGCATGATCCGATGCCTGAGTTGATGATCACGATCTTCAAAGCCAGCAAAGATGGTCTCAGTGTGCGACTCGTGAGGCTGCTGGAGAAGTGGAGTATGGCGCGCGCTAATTTTGTGCTCACGGTAAATACGGCCTGCAAAAAAATCTTCGCGTCTCGAAGCTGTCCCGCGGAAAAGATTGGCGTCGTAATGAACGCCCCGGACAGCGATATCTTTTCCTTTCGAGCGCCGTCCCCCCGTACCCCTGAAATCACGGCGACCAGAAGGCCGTTTGTGATCATGTACCACGGCTCTCTGGTCGAGCGGAATGGTTTGGATCTCGCGGTCGATGCGTTGTCGCAAGTCCGGCAAGTCGTGCCTTCTGTAGAGCTCAGAATTTACGGTAAGTCCACCCCTTTCCTGGAGCGCGTAATGAAGGCAGCCAAAGACAAAGGGCTGCATGACGCTGTCCGTTATCTTGGTCCAAAGCGGCTTGAAGATTTGGTGCCGGAAATCTCCGACTGTGACCTGGGTATTATCCCGAATCATCGAAATGCATTCACCGAGATCAATACACCAACCCGAATCTTTGAATATCTGGCGCTCGGAAAGCCGGTCGTTGCGCCACGTACGCCCGGAATACAAGACTACTTCACCGATGGATCACTCTTCTTTTTCGAGTCGGGCGATGCTGCAGACCTGGCCAGGAAAATTGAGTACGCATATTCTCACCCTGCGGAAGCGATGGCTACGGCAGAGCGGGGACAAGAAGTGTATCTCGCTCACACCTGGCAACAGGAAAGGGAAACACTGGTTGGTCTGGTCGCAAAACTGTTGAGCCCGAGGGAGACGAATTGACTACAACTGTCGAGGTACCCGCAAAAGTGAGTAGCGGTACGGCGCCTGAATACGCAGGTCTCATTGATGCTCGCGAACTTCGGCGCTCGTTGGAACGACTTCAACAGTGGATTGAGAGTCACCATTACTGCGGGTACGAGCCATTTGACGGCTTGTCCTCGTGGGCACGTCCGCTGGCATTCGGAAACCAGCTGGGGGAGCGCATCCTGCAACAGCTGATCCGCCAATCACCCTTCAACCTGCGGCCATTATTCGGCATTCGACCGCAGGAGTCCACGAAGGGTCGCGGTTATATCGCGCACGGCTATCTGTTCCTTTACCGCGCGACGCGCGAGCGCGAGTGCTTTGAAAAAGCAAGGCTTTGTCTGGAGTGGCTCGATCAACACAAATCACCCAGCTTCGAGCAGCACAGTTGGAGCAACCATTTTGATTTTGTTTCCCGTGGTGGTTCCTATACCAAGAACGACCCGATCATCGTGTGGACGGTGTTGATCGGCCATGCCTACGTCGAAGCCTTTGAACTGACCGGAAACGAATGGTTCCTGAGCATAGCTCGGAGTGCCTGCGAATGGATCATGGCTCTGCCCAGGGAGAAAACGCCTCAGGGAGATTGCATCAGCTATCGGGCGCATGTTCAAAGTTCGATTCATAACTCGAACATGCTGGGAGCCAGCCTGCTGGCTCGCGTGGCGAAGTACGACAAGAACGAAGAGTATTTACGAGTTGCTCGCTCGGCGATGGAATACAGCTGTTCGCGTCAATTGTCAGATGGGGCCTGGTGGTACGGAGAGGACCCGAAATATCACTGGATTGATAATTTCCATACCGGATACAACGTAGACAGCCTCGATTGCTACATTTCTGCCAGCAAGGACATGGAGTTTGTCCCGAACCTCAATAAAGGGTTGGAGTTCTATAAAGCGCACTTCTTCGAAGAAAGCGGGCGTCCCAGGTATTACCACACTCGTACCTATCCGGTGGATATTCAGTGCATCGCCCAGTCCATCGACACACTCTCTGGGTTCTCGCAACGCGATCCCGCCAGTTTTGAACTAGCGCAGAAAGTAGCAGTTTGGGCAATCAAGAACATGCAGGACAAAAAGGGTTATTTCTACTATCGACAATATCCACTCATTAAGGCAAAAACTCCCATGCTGCATTGGGGGCAGGGCACAATGTTCAAAGCCCTCTCTCGCCTTTTGTTTCGCCTCGAAGCTCGTCGTTCTGCACAGTAAGCCGTGCGATCAGGATTGCCGGCCCGCCCGTCGCAAAATCAAGCCAATTTCTGACTAGCCATGATCGCAGTGGTCGCAAACCCGTCTGAACACGCCGCTGTTTACGAGTTCTTTGAACTCTTTAAGACACCGTGGCAGTTCTATCAGCCTGACTGCAAGTACGACGTCATCCTATCGACCGGATCAACCGACTTCGATATGAGCGCTGCGTGCCTGAGCCTGATCTATTCCGGGCGGACGTTGCCGTTAGATGAGGGAGAAATAACGGAACTCGCTGCGGCGGGCGGCGAATCCTGCAATGTTTCGTACAAGGGATTCCGCATCCCACTTCACGGCGATCACGTGTTTTTTCCGAACGGTGCTGGATTCTCATCCACTGTTAAGGTTCCGAAGACGACGATATGCCGCTACCAGTCCGGTGGCAGGGAAATTGTGCGGATTGGCTATGACCTTTTCGCCGAAGTTCGCATTCTGCTGACACACGGGCAAGCGGTCCATGACGCTGCGATTCCTGCGTTGGAATTGCATATCGCACTGCTTAGAGACCTGATCCGCTCCAGTGGAATGCCCCTGGCTGAGATCCCGCCGATCCCTCATGGGTATCAGTTCATTGCGTGCTTGACTCACGATGTTGATCATCCCATGCTTCGCCGGCACAGGTTTGACCATACGATGTTTGGTTTTCTGTACCGTGCGACTGTTGGCTCCCTCGTCGCCGCTTTCCGAGGCCGAGTGCCCTGGAGCAGCGCCTGGAAGAATTGGTGGGCGGCGCTGAAATTGCCTTTCGTTCATCTCGGTCTGGCGAGCGACTGCTGGTCCGAACTCGCCCGCTACATCGTAATGGAAGAAGGAGCACCTTCTTCCTTCTTTTTCATTCCTTTCCAGGGACGCCCCGGGCGGAGTCAGGACAGCACGGCACCGGGCGAACGCGCTGCCAAGTACGGGGCTGCCGACCTATCCGGCCAGATTCGGAGCTTGATGTCGGCTGGTTGCGAGATCGGATTGCACGGCATCGACGCCTGGCATGACGCTACTGCAGCCCGTGATGAGTTGCGGGAGATTCGCAAAATCACCCAGGAGCAGGAAATCGGGGTGCGCATGCACTGGCTGTATTTTGATGAAAACTCGCCAGCGACGCTGGAACGCGCGGGTGCCAGCTACGATTCCACCGTTGGCTACAACGAGACCATCGGCTATCGGGCGGGTACAACGCAGGCCTACCGACCTCCGGGAACCAACCATCTGATTGAGTTGCCCCTGCACGTGATGGATACCGCTCTGTTCTTTCCCAGCCATCTGGGACTATCCGCAGCGGAAGCACGCCCGCTCGTTGGGCAAATGATCGACAACCTCGTACGGTTTGGCGGGTGTCTGACCGTGAATTGGCACGACCGGAGCATCGCACCGGAAAGACTTTGGGGCGACTTCTACGTTGATCTGATCGCAGAACTCAAAGCACGAGGAGCATGGCTCACCACAGCCGGAGAGGCAGTTGCTTGGTTTCGGAAGCGGCGGTCAGCCCGTTTCGAGGATGTCAGTTGGGATGCGACGTCGCTGCGCGCAAAGATTGCAGTCGAACCCGGTGACGATATGCCGAGTCTCCAACTGCTGGTCAATGAAGGACGCGAACAGCACCAGGTCGCATTGATCGGACCGGCGTCGTCAGAATCGTCCAGCTTTGGTCAAACACAAACCATTAACGCCCACATCGCTCTCACAAACGAGATGCAAACAGCTGTCGAAAGAAACTAGTCCATGGAAGCACGAACCTTGAGATACGTTCTGATCACCCCAGCCCGCAATGAGGAAGGGTTCATCGAACAAACCATTCAATCGGTTGTTGCACAGACGGTTCGCCCACGGAAATGGGTGATCGTGAGCGATGGTTCGACCGACCGCACTGATGAAATCGTCAAGAAGTACATGGCTGACAATCCGTGGATAGAGCTGGTGCGGATGCCAGAACACCGAGACCGCCACTTCGGGGCGAAGGTTCAGTGCTTTAACGCCGGCTACGATCGAGTTGCGGGCGAGGACTTCGACATCGTCGGCAACCTGGATGCCGATATCACAATGGGCGAAGACTATTTTGAATTCCTGCTCGAGCGATTCGCTGCCGCCAACAAACTGGGAGTCGCAGGAACGCCCTTCGTGGAAGGAACAACGTCCTACGACTACCGCTTCACTGCCACGGAACACGTCTCTGGCGCATGCCAGCTTTTCCGCTTCGAATGCTTCAAGGAAATAGGTGGTTACGTTCCGGTTAAGGGTGGGGGGATTGATTGGATTGCGGTGACCACTGCACGGATGAAGGGATGGCAGACCCGTACATTCGTGGAACGAGTCTGCCATCACCATCGCCCCATGGGCACTGCCTCCGCCGGTAGATTGCGCGCGAACTTCAAGCTTGGCCGGCAGGACTATTACCTTGGTGGGCATCCTCTTTGGCAGTTGTTTCGAGCGCTTTACCAAATGCAGAGGAAACCCTACTTCCTGGGAGGAGTGCTATTACTGGCGGGTTACGCATCGGCCTGGATCGCTCAGGTCCAACGGCCGGTTTCTCTCGAACTAATCCGCTTTCACCGGCATGAACAAATGCAAAGATTGCGGCAAAACTTGTCCAGGGCGATTGGAGTCGCAACGTTGAGGAAGGCATGCAGTTAGGAGACGAACCTCAGGTGAAACATGGAGAGTAACGCATTCATAGTAAGGGCGGACGATCCCATTCTGGTCACGGGGGCGGGTGGTTTCATTGGGCCCGTATTAGTCGATCGCTTACTGCATCGCGGCTTCCGCAACATCCGGGCGTTTGTCCGGCCATCAAGTGATCTGACTCGACTGCAATCCGTCTCCAGCAACTACGGAGGGGGAGCCCTGGTCGAAGTGATTCGAGGGAACCTTCTGTCCCGCGAGGATTGTATGGCGGCAGCGAAGGATGCTGCGGTTATTTTTCATTTGGCGAACTCGGCTGACAAGTCCTTTGCCAATGCTTTTATGAATTCAGTGGTCACCACGCGCAACCTGCTGGAAGCATCCTTGAAACACCGCGGCCTGCGGCGATTTGTCAACGTCAGTTCGTTCGCGGTCTACACCAATACTCAGAAGTCTCGAGGGCGGTTGCTGGATGAGTCATCGCCGCTGGAAGAGCAAGCGGGCCAGCGCCGGGACGCGTACTGTCACGCAAAGGTAAAACAGGACGAGCTCGTCATCGATTACTCCAAGAGGTTCGGCATACCGTTCGTGATTGTGAGGCCCGGTTCTGTTTATGGTCCGGGGAAAGCCGCAATTACTGGACGCGTGGGGATCGATACGTTCGGCCTGTTCCTTCACCTGGGAGGCTCGAACCACATTCCGCTCACATACGTCGATAATTGTGCTGACGCAATTGTGCTCGCAGGTGTGACACCGGGAGTCGATGGAGAGGTTTTTAACATCGTGGATGACAATCTTCCGACGAGCCGTCAGTTCTTGCGTCTTTACAAGCGAAACGTCAGGTGGTTTAAATCCGTCTATATTCCTCACTTTGTGAGCTATGGGATCTGCAGCCTATGGGAGCGGTACTCAAAGTGGTCGGAAGGCCAGCTGCCGCCGGCCTTCACTCGTACGCGGTGGCATGCTGAATGGAAGAAGACGCGCTACAGCAATGAAAAATTGAAAAAAAGCGTGGGGTGGGTGCCCGCCGTGTCAATGGCGGAAGGGCTGATGCGCTACTTCGAAAGTTGTAAGGAGGAGCAGCGTGCTTAAAGTCGCCATCGTCGGATGTGGAAAGATCGCTGATGATCACGTTTCCCAGATCCAGCGAATACCGGGCTGCGAGATCGTGGGGGTGTGTGATCGGGATTTGTTGATGGCAAAACAGCTTGCCGAAAGGCTCCCGATCAAAACGTACTTCAGTGACCTCGCCGAACTTCTAAGTGAAGCCCAACCTGACGTTGTTCACATCACCACACCCCCGCAAAGTCACTTCGAGATTGCGCGTGTCTGCCTTGAAAGCGGCTGTCATGTGTACGTCGAGAAGCCGTTCACCATATATGCTGCAGATGCCAACCGGCTGATTGCACTTGCCGAGAAAACGAACCTCAAGCTCACCGTTGGGCACGATGACCAATTCAGCAATGTTGCACGGCGCATGCGGACTCTCGTTCAAAGTGGGTACCTGGGCGGGACACCGGTCCACATGGAAAGCTGCTTTTGTTATGACCTCACCGATCCGGCGTATGCGCGTGCCCTGCTTGGGGACAAACACCATTGGGTTCGCCGGCTGCCCGGACAGTTGCTTCAGAACATCATCAGCCACGGGGTCGCCCGTGTGGCCGAGTTCCTGACCGGCGATTCACCTGAGGTGATCGCATACGGGTTCGTGAGTCCTCTCTTGAGAAGTATGGGAGAAGAGGATCTCGTGGATGAACTCAGAGTCATCATCTGCGATGAACAGCGTATTTCTGCTTACTTCACCTTCTCGTCGCAGATGCGTCCTTCGCTCCACGAATTCCGCATTTACGGGCCTCAGAATGGTCTGATTGTGGACCAGGATCACGAAACGTTGATCAAGCTGCAAGGTGCCAGATTCAAAAGCTATGCCGACAAGTTCATTCCCCCAGCCGGTCTCGTGTCACAGCTTCTCGGGAACCTCAACACAAATGTGAAAAGCTTCTTGCGAAGCGACTTCCATATGAAGGCTGGCATGAAGTGCCTCATCGAGTCGTTCTACAACTGCATCGTTCGAGACGAGCCCGTCCCTATTCCATACCGGGAGATTCTCCTAACGGCCAGGATTATGGACGATATCTTCAGTCAGCTTAAGACGAAAACGCTGGTGCCCGCTGGCGGCTCCGACGCATTCGATAGAGTCTAATGACACGCAAAGTGTTGATCTGCCGAAATGCCCTTCCAAATGACATCGCCGAGCAAGGCACATATGCGTGAGTTAGATCCCGGCTATACGTCGACGGCGGACTCTCTCGATGAAGTGACGTGGTGTCGTCTTCTCGATCAGTTCGGTGACGCGAACATCTACCAGACCTGGTCGTACGACGAAGTGCGTGGCGGGCGGGGGAAAATCAGTCATCTCCTGTTGAAGAAGCACGACCAGGTCATCGCCGTCGCCCAATCGAGAATCGTAAGAGTGCCAGTGGTCAACGCTGGCATCGCATATGTCCGCTGGGGACCGCTCTGGCAGCGTCGGGACGATGAATCGGACCCGGAGACTTTCCGTCAGGCGATTCGCGCTTTGCGGAACGAATATGTGGGACGACGTGGACTCGTGCTCAGGCTTTATCCCGTACTTTTTCGTGAGTCCTCGTCCGGCTTTGCAACAATTCTCGCCGAGGAGGGTTTCTCGGCGCTGGCCAATGAAAGGGTAGACCGGACGCTACTCTTCGATTTGCGACCGCCGGTCTCGGATTTGAGGGCGAACCTCCGGCCGCATTGGCACCGCTACCTCAAGGTTGCAGAGAGGAACGGACTGGAGATTATTGAAGGGGCAGACGACCATCTCTTTGAGATGTTTGTGAACATCTACAAAGAAATGGTCTCCCGTAAGAAGTTTGCGGAGCCCAACGATATCAAGGAATTCAGAGCAATCCAGCGGCAGTTGCCGGCCCCGTACAAAATGAAGATCATGCTGTGTAAGGCAGACGATAAGATCTGTGCGGGGGTAGTCTGCAGCGCCATCGGGAATACGGGGATCTACCTTTTCGGCGCTACCAGTGACGCAGGCTTGAAGAAGAGAGGATCGTACCTGCTCCACTGGAGGGTGATCGAGTGGTTGAAGAACAACGGCTTTTCGACCTACGACCTCAATGGAATCGATCCGGTTCTCAATCCGGGCACCTACAAATTCAAGGCAGACCTGTGCGGGAACAATGGCAAAGACCGCTACTTCATGGGGCGATTTGAATCCTCCGTTAGAGGCTTCAGCCATTCGTTCGTGTCCTGGGGAGAAACATTCCGCGCAATGCGTCGGACTCTTAATCACAAGCGGACGACATCAGGGCCGCGCCCTGCGGTTAGCGACTCCCAGCCACTTGAGGGAGTTGGGGTAATTGAGGAACGAAGTCTGTAAGGCTCTCTCGGCATGATGAACGAAAGCGCAGCTCATCTCTCTTTGGCAGAAGTTCCTGTGACCGCCGATCCAGCAACGGGACAATCGCGCGTGAATCCTCCGCAAATCCAGCCAGCGGTCGTGACCAGCAAAGTCGCCCGCGGCTGCCTTGTCGTAAACGCCGATGATTGGGGTCGAGATACGGTCACAACCGACCGGATTCTGGACTGTATAAAGGTCGCGTCCGTCTCCTCAGCGAGTGCGATGGTTTTCATGGAGGATTCAGAGCGCGCAGCAACTCTGGCTTGTGAGCGGAAAATTGATGCCGGCCTGCATTTGAACTTTACGACCCAATTCTCGGCTTCGAACTGTCCCGCACAACTGCGAGAACACCAGCACCAGTTGGGCAGATACCTTCTGCGGCACCGATTCGCCCAGACTGTGTTTCATCCCGGTCTCATGCAATCCTTCGAATATGTCGTGGCGCATCAAATCGACGAATTCCGGCGCATTTACGGAACTGAACCCGCAAGGCTCGACGGGCACCACCATATGCACTTGTGTGCGAACGTGCTTTGGCAGGGTCTCCTGCCGGCAGGCGCGATCGTGCGTCGAGGGTTATTCTTCAATCGCACCGAGAAAGGCCTGTTGAATCGCCTCTATCGGAAGCTCATAAACCGCCGTCTGGCACGGCGCCATCGGCTGCTCGACTTCTTGTTCAATCTTTCCCCCCTCGAACCAGCGAGCCGCTTGCAGAGGATCTACTCCTTGGCGCGCGATTTCGCCGTCGAACTCGAAGTTCATCCGGTTAACCCGGACGAGTATCAGTACCTCACCGGGGGAGAGATCTTCTGTCATATTAAGGATTTCCCAATCACCGCATCTGCGGCATTACTCCGGAACAACGAACAGTGAAAGCCCTCGCTAGCAGCCCAGCCCCAACCAAGTTTGGGGATAACGTTCAACATTCGTCCATGGACCATACAGAGATTAGAGTCGCAGGCGTCACCTGCAAAGTGCCGTCGATTCAAGTTGGTCGTACCGCGGTGATCGTCACCGGCAAGTGGCTCAAGTTGGCTGCCATCCACGATGAGGAGTGGCTGGAGGGTGACGTCCTGCCGAACCCAAACCTCTGTATTGCGGGAGTTCGAGCCGCCCGAGATCTTGGTGCGGACATATTTACCTTCAGCCAAAAGACGAATGACGCAACTCCACGGTTCGCCTTCCATCACGAATGGGATAGCATCGCCGCCATCCCTATCGTCTCGTATGCAGATTGGTGGACCAACCGCGTTTCCACCCATCTGCGGCAAGATGTGAAGAGGGCGGCCAAACGAGGCGTCATTGTGAGATCTGTTCCGTTTACTGATGATCTCGTCCGCCAGATACTGGACATCTACAATGAAACCCCAATCCGCCAGGGACGAGCCTTCTGGCACTACGGGAAGGGCTTTGATGCGATCAAAATGGAGAACGCCACCTACGTGGAAAGAAGTGAGTTCCTTGGTGCATACGTAGGTGACGAATTGATTGGCTTCATGAAGATCGTCTACGTGGACCGCGTCGCGCGTGTGATGCAAATCCTGCCCAAAGAAGCTCACTACGATAAACGAGCGATGAATGCTCTGATCGCGAAGGCTGTGGAGCTATGCGAAGCAAAGGGTTGTTCCCATCTGGTGTACGGTAACTATCGCTATTCGCAAGGTGCGGACAGCCTGACCGCATTCAAACGCAAGAATGGTTTTGAGGAAGTTCTGGTTCCCAGGTACTACGTACCGCTCACCAGAAAGGGCGCCCTCTGTTTGAATCTGCATCTCCAGCGGGGCCTCCGTCAATTGGTACCGGCTTCGATTCTAAAGTCTTTCAAGCGCGTCCGAGCAGCCATCTACCGTCACTTGAAGGCTGCATAGCAGTATCTCCGTCCATGCCCGCTTCCATCGCCACGGTCGTCTATATCTTCTTAATCCTTGCGCTTTTCTGGCTGGACCGGAACCGGAAGGCCTCGCCTGCTCTTTGGATTCCTGGAATCTGGCTCCTTCTTTCTTGTTCGCGATCGGTGTCGCAGTGGACACAGCTGGGCTCGCCTCTGAGCTCATCCGAGCAGTACATGGAGGGCAACCCGCTGGACCGGGCGGTGTACTCCGGTTTACTGGCAATTGGCCTCATCGTGCTCGGGGCGAGAAGGCGTCAAGTCTGGCGGTTGCTGAGGGCAAACGGACCAATCCTTCTCTTCTTCGCCTACTGTGCCTTCAGCCTGCTATGGTCCGACTATCCGGATGTGGCCTTCAAGCGTTGGACCAAGGCAATCGGCGATCTTGTTATGGTTTTGATTGTCTTGACTGACCGCGAACCAACTGCCGCTGTCAAGCACCTCCTTGCGCGGGCCGGGTTCATCCTGATCCCGCTGTCGGTTCTTATTACCAAGTACTATCCCGACCTCGGGCGGTACTACGGCACGTGGGATTACAAGACTTACTTTACCGGTGTTACGACCAACAAGAACGCCCTGGGCGTAATTTGCCTGCTCTACGGCCTGGCGTCGGCTTGGCGCTTTCTAGCCGCCTTCCACAGCCGAACTAAAGACCGAATCGGGCACATGGTCGCGCATGGGGTTATCCTCGCGATGGTGATCTGGCTGTTTTGGATTGCCAATTCGATGACCTCACTGGCCTGCTTCCTGCTGGCGAGTACTCTGCTGTTGGCAACACACATCCGGATCGTGGCGCGCCGGCCCTCGGCCGTGCATTTCCTGGTGGCTGCGGCGGTAGGGGGCTGCGTCTCTGTCCTGTTTCTTGGTATCGGCAACGGCGTCCTCGAGACCATGGGGAGGAATTCGACTCTCACGGACCGCACTGGCATCTGGGAACTGGTTATCGCTATGACCAAAAACCCGCTCGTCGGGACCGGCTTTGAGAGTTTCTGGCTCGGGCCACGACTGCAGAAGATCTGGAGCATCTACTCCTGGAGGCCGGCTGAGGCGCACAACGGGTACATCGAAATCTTCTTGAATCTGGGATGGATTGGAATCGTTTTGCTCGCCATCGTGATCGTGAGCGGCTACCGGACCGTCATCGCATCTTTCCGCCGCGGTCTGCCCGTTGGGAATCTCTTCCTGGCGTACTTCGTCGTAGGCGTGGTCTACAACTTCACCGAGGCGGCATTTTTCAGAATGATGGCTCCGGCGTGGATATTCTTCCTGATGGCGATCATGAGCGTCCCGGAGCGTTCCACGGTGCCGCTGTCCGCGAGAGATGCTTCGCCAGTACCAATGAATCCGGATCTGGTTCCGGCGGGCGTCAGCCATCAATTCGACTGGGAGCTGCAATAGAGATGGCAACGTGTTTGTCAGATCCAAGTCTGTCAGTGCACGAATCCGAGGCTGCCCTGCGTGCAAACGCCCCCCGGACGCCTATTAAGATCGGACTGTTGACCGGGGGCGGCGACCGGCACTACGCGTACGGCCTGGCGATGGCGCTCGTCTCCAAGGACGTCTCTGTGGACTTTGTTGGCGGTGACGAGGTAGATAGCCCAGAAATGCACCGCACCCCAAATTTGACTTTTCTCGGTCTGCGGCAAAATGGGCAGCGGGATGCCAGCTTTTTCGGGAAAGCGTGGAGGGTGTTGCTCTACTACGCCCGACTGTTCTGGTACGCTGCCACGGCGCGACCGAAGGTCTTCCACATACTGTGGAACAACAAGTTCGAGTTCTTCGACCGCACTCTGCTGCTGCTCTACTACCGAATCTTGCGGAAGAAGATCGTACTCACCGCCCACAATGTAAATGCAGGTACAAGAGATTCGTCCGATTCGATGCTCAACCGTTTGAGTTTAAGAATCCAGTATCGGCTTGCGCATCACATCTTTGTTCACACTGAAAAGATGAAAAGCGAACTCCATGAGGAGTTTAGCATTCGCAAAGATGTTATCAGCGTCATTCCTTATGGCATCAACAACGCCGTACCCACGACTGAACTCACCGCGGATGAAGCTAAGCGGCGACTCGGCATTCGTGCCAGTGAAAAGACGATCCTGTTCTTCGGGAACATCGCGCCCTACAAGGGCCTGGAATACTTGGTCACCGCATTCGAACAGATCGTTGCCCGGGACGGAGATTACCGCCTGATCGTCGCAGGCCGAGCAAAAAAGGACTGCGAGAAATACGCCGTTGAGATTTGCCAGTCGTTAACCCGCGGACTCAGTCGCGAACGAGCAATCGTGAACATCAACTTCATTCCGGACAACGAAATGGAGCTGTATTTCAAAGCGGCCGATGTCTCCGTGCTCCCGTACACCCACATCTTTCAGAGCGGGGTGCTGTTCTTGGGATACAGTTTCGGGTTGCCGGTCATCGCCGCCGACGTCGGCTCACTGCGGGAAGACATTATCGAGGGCGAAACCGGTTTCTTGTTCCGGCCCAGAGATCCTGAGGACTTGGCCCGGGCCATCGAAAGGTATTTTGCCACTGATCTGTACCGGCACCTGGCGCACCGGCGCGATGAAATACGAAACCACGCCAAAAAGGGACACTCTTGGGACAGCATCGGCGAAACGACGCGTCAAACTTATGCCCATCTGTTGGGAATCTGACCATCGGCGCAGAGATTACTCGACTGGGTACCGTGCTGAGACTCATGGTGTTACTTTGGGACACGCCTTCCCGTGCGACTGCGGCTAGGAACCTCTGAGTGTTTTAAAGCGGGTTCCCGTGCGGCATAATCGAACTCATGACTTCCTTCCCCATGAGGTTCTCCCTGCGGAGAAAGCAGCAACTTTGGTTCATCAAAATCTTCCCGGCATTCCGAATGAGAGGCAAAGCGTTGGTGTTCGCCTCGCTGGCGTCCTTGCTCTGGCTCTCCGGGTCATCGCGAGCCGCTAACGTCAATGCGGCTTCGTGCTCTCAGTCAAACGTGCAGTCTGCGATCAATGCTGCATCTTCCGGAGATACGGTAGTCGTGCCTTCCGGAAGCTGCACATACACCACCGCCACCAGCTACACTGCCAGCGTGATCATCAACAAAGCGATCACAGTACAGGGCCAGACTGCTTGCACGGGCGCGGGTTCAAGCCTGTCCTGCACGGACGGAACAATCATCTCTGACGGCACCGGAACCAACTCCGGCGAAATCCCCTTCGAGATCAGTTCCAGCGGGGCACGCCTCACCGGCTTTAGTTTTGTGGATACACGCAGTGTCGTGGACGCCAAATCGGCCGTGCAGACCGATGCTGGTACGACGGGGTGGAGAATCGACCACAATCATTTTCACCCCACGAACACGAACAATACCCGAGCCATTACCGCCTATGGTTATGGGCTGGTAGATCACAACTACTTTCAGGATGCCCTCGACGGGGTTGACGTAGAGGGTGGCCAATCCGGCGATACGACCTACGCGGGCGACGCTTCGTGGACACAGGCAATGTCGTTTGGAACCGCGAATGCGGTTTACATTGAAGACAACGAGTTCAACTATACCCAAGTGCTCGACGGGGCCTACGATTCTTACGCCGGGGCAAGAGTGGTCTTTCGTTACAACGATGTGAAGAACACAAATTTCGGCAGCCACGGACTGGACAGCGGCGGTCTTCGGTCTACCCTGCAACAGGAAATCTACGGGAACACGGTTAGCAATACCGGCACTCATATCTACACGATGGCGAATACTCGCGGCGGAGTGGCGTTCATTTTCAATAACGTCGTGAGTGCAAGCGGTGGCAGCTACGATTCCTTCTATTGGGTGCAAAACTACCGCAGCGACTCGGCCTACTCCAGTTCGTGGGGAGCGTGCGATGGAAGCAACAATCTCGACCAGAACAGCTCTGGGTGGCAGGGATGGGGCTGTAAGGATCAAGTCGGTCGTGGCACGAATCAAGGAAAGTTTCCCCAATATTCATGGGGCAACAGTTTCAAGGGAAGAGCCCCGACGATTGCGTCCAACTTTTACATCTGCGGCTACCAGGACTGCACGCGCGCGCAAACGTACCACATTCTGAATAATCGTGACATTTACAATGAGGTGTCGGGGTTCGACGGTACCAGTGGCGTTGGTTTTGGTCCGATGTCAGCGCGTCCGTCTAGCTGCACGAGCGGCGTAGGATACTTCGCAACAGACCAGGGAGTGCAGGGCACGCTCTACCAGTGCTCCAGCGCGAACGCCTGGACCAGTTACTACGTTCCCTACACATATCCGCACCCACTTCAAAACAGCGGTGGGAATCAGGGCCCCGCTCCTCCTACGGGCCTGACTGCCACGGTTATATAGTTCTATCCGAACCAGAAGATCGTATTCCCACGGCGAATGCCGTGGGAATCGCAAGGTTGAGCCTCCCCCTAGAAGTGCTCGCCATTGCATCTGCGCTGCCTTAACTGTCGTCTTCATAAGACACAGCCAGGAGCAATGAGCGTCGCAGTTCCCTGATTTCCACCAAACTTCGATCGAAATTCAGCCCAGGCATCCTTGCCAGACTGCTGCGGCTGCCCCAGGATTAACTTTGAAGCCCTTTGATGCAAACGGTGAGTTCAACTCCGCTGCACCCAGCGGAGGCGACAGCCTGCGCCAGGTCGCGGTCCGTAGCGCCGGCACCACGCTGTTTTCCGGTGGCGTCGGGCTGGCCATACAGATCGTTTCAACCGTCGTCCTGGCCCGGCTCTTGGCGCCCTCCGACTTTGGCGTGGTAACCATGGTTACTACCTTCAGCGTGTTGTTGGCGAGCGTTGGGCAGATCGGGCTTCCCGAAGCCATCGTCCAGGCGAAGAAGATGGACCATCGCCTGGCCAGCAATCTTTTCTGGATCAATGTGGGCACCGGGGCTTTACTCACGGTCGTCTTCGCCGCCGCCGGGTCGGTGCTAGGTAAGCTTTATCACGACACTCGTGTGGTCCAGGTCGCTATGGGTTCGTCTTTGACGATCTTCGTCACCAGTACCTCGGTCTTGCATCTGGCACTTCTCAAACGTGCAATGCGCTTCTCTGAGGTCTCGGTCAACGACATCGTAGCCCGAACGGTTTCGGTTGTCGTGTCAGTCCTGTTTGGCTGGGCGGGATGGGGATACTGGGCGCTGGTCGCCGGAGCTATCGCGTTACCCCTGAGCCAGTCCATTGGAGCTTGTTTGTTATGCCCGTGGCTGCCCGGCCTTCCCCGGCGGCGAGTCGAAGGCACCGGCCACACTTTGCTTTTCGCTTTGAATACCTACGGACGCTTCGGCGTCAACTATGCCACCCGCAATACCGACAACCTCCTGGTCGGCCTGCATTTTAATGCGCAATCTCTCGGCTTCTACAAGAAAGCCTACGATCTATTTGCCCTCAGCGCGACGCAGTTCGTGCATTCGCTGACTCTCGTCTTTGTCTCGTCCCTAAGCCGAGTGAGGCAGGATTCCGATCAGTACCGGCGTTACCTTCTCGGATCGCTGACCGTCATGGCCTTTTTTGGGATGGGTCTGGCAGCAGATCTGACCCTGGTCGGCAAGGATCTGATAAGGGTCCTGCTGGGACCGGGTTGGAGCGAGTCGGGAAGAATCTTCACTTTCTTCGGGCCTGGAATCGGCGCCATGATGGTCTACTACACACACGGCTGGATCCACTTGTCCATCGGACGAGCGGATCGCTGGTTCCGCTGGGGATTTGTCGAATTTGCGGTGACAGTCATGTTGTTCCTTGTCGGTTTGCCTTGGGGACCTGTTGGTGTCGCCATCGCATGGACCGCCTCCTATTGGATCTTGTTGATCCCTGGAATCTGGTATGCCGGCAAGCCCATCGGATTCGGGGTGGGCCCGCTGCTATCTGCGGTTTGGAGATACATCATTGCATCGTTGCTTGCAGCTTCCCTGACAAGCCTCATACTTCGAAACAGTCCGAACGTCTTTGGTGCGTTGGGCACGATTGGTATAGCTCTCCGAATCGTCTCGGTCTCCCTTCTCTTGGGGGCACTCTATCTGATCGGGGTCGTGCTTTTATACCGAACCGTTGAGCCCATCTATCAGATGATCAAGCTATTGAGGGATATGTCTCCATGGCGAACAATCACCGGGCTGTCGCCGATCACCGAAGCCGAAGACATTCGCAAAAGCAGTGAGAACTACAGGCATGACCGTGATGTCCCGGTTAGATGCGGCACGAAGCCCCTGGTCTCAATCCTCATTCCTGCATACAACGCGGAGAAATGGATCGCCCAGACCATTCGTTCTGCGATAGCACAAAGATGGGAACCCAAGGAGGTTATCGTCGTTGACGATGGTTCCACTGATCGGACTCTTGAAGTTGCGCGCCAGTTTGAGTCGAAGTCGATCCTCGTTATCACCCAGCCGAACCAAGGCGCTTCCGCGGCCAGAAACAAGGCTCTGTCGGCCAGCCGGGGAGACTATATCCAGTGGCTGGATGCAGATGATCTGCTGGCGCCCGACAAGATTTCCCGACAGATGGCGGCAGTGGGCCAGGGCATCGGCGAACTGACTCTGCTCTCATCGCCCTGGGGACA
The DNA here is from genome assembly GCA_035632675.1 of Candidatus Dormiibacterota bacterium. Lineage (GTDB taxonomy): Bacteria > Acidobacteriota > Terriglobia > Terriglobales > Acidobacteriaceae > Sulfotelmatobacter. Next base: position 35,112 of record DASQGJ010000018.1, on the reverse strand, counting down.
GTTCTGGCATCGACACAATCGTGGGAGTTTCGTCCCGAGTGCACTCTGGTGCGATCTATCCCCGCCCGAATATCTGATTCGCAAGATGGGACAAAACCTCTTCATGCAAACCTCGACATGGCTAGTGAGTCGGAAGCTAACCGAGACCGCGGGACCGTGGTCAACAGCCTTATCAGTAGATGATGACGGCGAATACTTTTGTCGAGTACTCGTGGCAAGCAACGGCATCCATTTCGTGCCAGACGCGAACGTATACTACCGCTACTCGGGCACCAGCGGATTGGCCTATATCGGCCAATCCAACAAAAAGTTGGATTCATTTTGGCGCTCGATGCAGCTGCACATTCAATACCTTCTGTCTCTGGAGGACAGCGCCAGAGCTCAAGCTGCCTGTCTCAAATACCTAGAAACAAATCTGGTCTATTTTTATGCAACCAGGGCTGACATTGTCGAACAAATGCAGCAGCGAGCGGCAGCTATGGGGGGCCGGCTGAGTCCGCCCCGCCTATCATGGAAGTTCTCCTGGCTTAAGGCAATCTTTGGCTGGAACTTAGCCACACGCGCGCAGCTCTCCATGCCACACATCAAATGGTCGTTGGTGAGCCTGTGCGACGAAATACTCTTTCACATCGAGAACCGAAACAAGGTTCGCGACCGGGTCGAGGAGACGCATCTGCGCACTTCATCGAATCGACTCGAGACGGTACCCGAGGAAGTCAGCTCTCGCTGAATCGGAGGGGAAGGCCGGATCGCGGCGACTCCGTAGATATGCAGAAATGAAGATCAGACGAAAACTGAGTGTCGGGGACTGGGTAGAAGTCAGGAGCAAGGCAGAAATCCTGAAAACCCTCGACGCCAAGGGCCAACTCGACGGAATGCCGTTTATGCCCGAGATGTTCCGGTATTGTGGCCAGAGCTTTCAAGTCTTCAAACGCGCGCACAAGACCTGCGACTACACGACGCCGTACCCCTACCGCAGCCGTCGGCTTGAAGGAACAGTCCATCTTGAAACACGCTGCGATGGAGAAGCCCACGCCGGTTGCCAGGCAGGCTGTCTGCTCTACTGGAAAGAGGCATGGCTGAAACCGATCAGCGATCCGAGGCACGTAGCTGCATTGAAGGCCGACACGCCTGCACGAGAACAGTTCTCTCCCGCATCAAGTGCCGGATGCAGTGAGTCTGACGTTTGGGTCCACACACAGGTATCCGATCCCTCTGGGCCGCCTACGTATGTTTGCCAGGTTACTCGTGTGCCCTATGCCTCGCAACCTCTTGCCTGGTGGGATCAGCGTCAGTATTTCGAAGATTACTGGTCGGGCAACGTGAGTCTCGGACGCCTCTTCAGTAGCCTCATCTACTCGATTTACTACAATCTCAGCCAGGCTGGGATTGGATTGGGACCAGCGATGCGCTGGTTCTACAACAAGTTCTATCCCTTCTGGGGAGGTAGCCCGTTTCCCCGGAACCCAGGCGTGATTCCTCAGGGAGCCCCTACTCCATCCGAGACGCTGAATCTACAGCCGGGTGAACTCGTCCGCGTGAAGTCGCAGGAAGAGATTCTCAGAACCGTGGACAACAGCAACCGAAATCGCGGCATGTATTGGGACGCCGAACTCGTTCCGTATTGTGGCGGTACGTATCGTGTCCTGAGACGAGTTACCAGGCTCATCGACGAGAAGACTGCGAAGATGGTGGAACTGAAGAATCCTTGCATCATCCTCGATACGGTCGTATGCCAGGCACGGTTTAGCTCATGCCGCATGCTTTGCCCCAAGAGCATGTATCCGTACTGGCGCGAGATTTGGCTGGAACGAGTCGTCCCAAATGCCAGCCAGACAACTCCGAACGAAGAGGCGACAGGGACGACAGCAACCAGGCAGTAGAGATTGCTTGGATTGATCAGCCGATTCAAGAGTCGCAATTAAACCCAGCAAGGGGACCAACAGAGTGCACTTCGCTCAGACTGGCATCGTCGGTGCTCAGGTAATCGATCCGGCGCCACACGAAGACGATCGCGGCCTCTTTTTTCGGGCGTGGTGCACACGGGAATTCGCCGAACATGGGATCGAGTTCACGCCCGTCCAGGCGAATATGGGGTTCAGCCTGTGCAAGGGGACTCTTCGCGGCTTGCACTACCAGGTAGAACCGGCACTCGAGGCAAAGCTCGTTCGCTGCACCCGGGGATTGATCTTCGACGTAGTGCTCGACCTCAGGCAAGGATCGCCGACCTATGGCAAGTGGTATGGCACGGAACTGAGCGCGGAGAACCGTCGCATGCTGTATTTGCCCGAAGGCTGCGCGCACGGATACCAGACGCTGGTCGAGAACACGGAGATGCACTACATGGCTTCGGCGTTCTACACACCCAGTGCGGCGCGAGGCTCGCGTTATAACGATCCCGCATTTCAGATTCAATGGCCTTTAGCGGTCTCGGCAATCTCCGACCAGGATCGCAACTGGCCACTGATCGAAAGATAAAGCATGAGCGGTCAGATGAGGTCAACGATGGCTACGACGGACCAACCTTTGGTGAGTGTGTTGACGCCGGTCTACAACGGCGCCGCCTACCTTGCAGAATGCATTGAGAGTGTTCTGCGGCAGACCTACCAAAATTACGAATACATCATTGTCAACAACTGCAGCACTGATGCGACTCTCACAATCGCGGAGGAGTACGCGGCCAAAGACAGTCGCATCCGCATCCACAGCAATCAGGAGTTCGTCGGCGTAATCGACAATCACAACATCGCCTTCAGCCTGATGGCGCCTGCCGCCCGATACAGCAAGATCGTTTCGGCGGATGACTTTATTTTTCCATCTTGCCTCGCGCAGATGGTGGACGTGTGCGAGGCGAATCCAAGTGTGGGCATCGTTGGTTCCTATCAACTGAGTGGTGACGTCGTCCGATGGCAGGGGTTTGCCTACCCGCAAGCGGTTTTGGCCGGCAGAGATATGGGACGGCGCTGCATTCTTGGACCACAGGTGTTTTGGGAGGGCAAGCCACTGGTCGGCTTTGGAAGTCCAACGTCGCTGATGTACCGGGCTGATCTTGTGCGGAGTAACCCCTCTTTCTATCCGAACCAATCCCCGCACTCGGATACGAGTGCGTGTTTCAAGATATTGCAAACATCAGATTTCGGCTTCGTGTACGAAGTATTGTCTTACGAGAGAACGCACGCGGAAACGCAAACGTCTACCTCTCAAGAGATCAACCGCTACGCGCCTCAGACATTGAGTGATCTTATTGAATATGGGGCGTTCTATCTGAGTAAGGACGAGCTGGAACAACAGATTCAAGAAACTCTGAAGTATTACCACCGGTTCCTGGCAGTGAACTATTGCGTTGGGCGCAAGGACAAGAAGTTCTGGGACTACCACAGAAGTAGATTGATCGAGCTTGGATATCCCCTGACCCGTGGCCGGTTATTGAAGACTGCAGCAATGACAGTCCTTGAAGAAAGCGTGAATCCTGCACTCGCGCTGGGAAAGCTACGAAAGTATCTGTCGCGTCGTAGCCGAAGGAGCGCCGTAGCCGTTGCTGAGCGGAACATGGCAGCGAACAAGTCGTTAGCGAAGTGTTGAGTGGCAAGTCTCGTGCCGACACGAGGCGTTAAGGGAGGTCATACTCATGAAAGTCGTCTTGTTTTGCGGAGGTTTGGGGCTGCGTATCCGGGATGCCGAAGACATCCCGAAGCCCATGGTGCAGATCGGATACCGGCCTATCTTGTGGCATGTAATGAAGTACTATGCGCACTTCGGGCACAAGGACTTCATCTTGTGTCTGGGCTATCGGGCCGACGTGGTGAAGAACTACTTCTTGAACTACAGCGAATGTGTCTCAAATGACTTTGTTTTGTCCGGTGGTGGGAAGAAGCTGGAACTCTTTAACCGCGATATTCAGGACTGGAAGATCACGTTTGCTGATACGGGCATCAACTCGAACATCGGCCAACGGCTCAAGGCGGCGGAGAAATACCTTGAAGGCGAAGAGGAATTCCTGGCTAACTACAGTGATGGCCTCACCGACTTGCCCCTCCCGCAACAGCTGGATCACTTCCGCCAGCAAGGCAAGATCGCCAGCTTTCTCTGCGTCCGGCCCAATCTCAGCTATCACATGGTCTCCGTGGAAGAAGGCAATGGCAGTCTCGTGTCGGGAATCCATGCGATGAACAATGGCACGGTGCGGATCAACGGAGGCTTTTTCATCTTCAAGAAGCAGATCTTCGATTACATCCGTGAAAAAGAGGAACTGGTCAACGGGCCTTTCCAAAGGCTGCTCGAGGCAAAACAGCTGATTGGCTATCGGTACGACGGCTTCTGGGGGAGCATGGACACGTTCAAGGACAAGCAGCAACTGGAAAGTTTGTATGCGGGCGGCGTTGCCCCGTGGGAAGTGTGGAAAAGCAACGGGAATACTCAGCAATCCGGACCAGTTGCGACTCGCGAGGACCAAGTGCCGTCATTGACTTTGCCGTAGGATGATTCTCGCGCCTGCCTGTGGCGCCGCTTTCCGAGCGGTGGGAGACAAACATGATCGTAGATACTGCACTTCGAGAACTCGAGGCTAAGGGCCGTCCGATCCGAGTCGGAATGGTGGGGGCTGGCGCTACAGGCCGGGCCATCGCTCTGCAACTCGGATCTCCAGCACCTGGAATTCGCCTGGTCGCGATCGCGAACCGAACACCAGCGCATGGCGAGCGAGCCTTCCGCGAGTCAGGCGTCGAGCAATGGAGCTACGTCGACTCCGTTCAGCAAGCCGAGGCGTCCATCGCCGGAGGAGTACGGGTGCTCACGGACGATCCCTCCATCTTGACGCGCTGTGGAGCGATTGACGTGCTACTCGAAGTGACCGGAACCGTCGAGCCCGCCGCCCACGTGACCCTCGATGCATTCAATCACGGCAAGCATGTGGTGCTGGTAAATGCGGAACTGGACTCGTTGCTGGGTCCCATCCTGAAGGAAAAAGCGGACAAGGCAGGTGTAGTCGTTACGCACACGGATGGTGATGAACCGGGAGTCGCAATGACCCTGCTCCGTTATCTGCGGACCACCGGACTTCGTCCAGTAGCAGCTGGCAACATCAAAGGCATGGTTGACTACTATCGAACTCCCGCAACCCAGAAAGCATTTGCGGAAAAACACGATCAGGACGTGAAGAAGGTTACCTCCTTTGCGGATTCCACGAAGCTTTCGATGGAGGCCACCGTTCTCTCGAATGCAACGGGATTCCAAGTTGGTCGCAGGGGCATGTATGGCCCGGCATGCGGCGATGTGCGCGAGATCGGAAACCTGCTGCCCGCCGGGCAGATGCTGGAGACCGGATTAGTCGACTACGCATTGGGTGCGGCTCCGCATACCGGTGCGTTTGTTATCGTTCACGAGGACTCGCCACTGAAGAAGGTCCAGCTCGCGTACTACAAGCTGGGTGACGGTCCCTTCTATGTCTTCTATACGCCATTCCACCTGCCGCACATCCAGATCGCATCGACCATCGGCCGCGCAGTGATTCATCGTGATCCCACGGTTGCACCGATCGGAGGTCCGGTGTGTGAGGTCTCCGCCGTCGCCAAGCGTGATTTGAAAGCGGGGGAGCGCCTTGATGGCATCGGCGGTTTCTGCACGTACGGACTCATCGACAACGCAGTTGCAGCTCGCGGCATGGACGCCCTGCCAATCGCGCTCTCGGATGGCTGCGTACTGCGTCGCGATGTCGCCAAGGACGCCGTGCTCTCCTTCGATGACGTAGAAATAGCTTCCGGCGGCCTGGTCGCACAACTCTGGCGAGAGCAGAACAACCGCTGGCCAAAAGGTACGTCAGAATCAGAATCCTTCTCTTCTGAGTCGCACGCGGCAGTGATTTGATGACGGGCTGGACCATTCATGATTAATCGTTTGTTCTGGAGGAGCCGCCATGTGTTCCTCACCGGTCATACGGGCTTTAAGGGCAGCTGGCTCTCTCTTTGGTTGGAGAACCTCGGTGCCGATGTGACAGGCTACGCTCTCGACCCGCCCACTCAGCCCAGCTTGTTCGAGCAGGCGGGGGCGGCGGGCGGCCTGCTCTCGATTCGTGGAGATGTTCGCGACTTCCAACACTTGAAGACAGCCTTAGCCAATTGCCTCCCAGACGTGATCTTTCATCTGGCGGCGCAGTCGGTGGTACGTCGCGGCTACGATGACCCTATCGAAACCTACTCCTCGAATGTCATGGGAACCGTCCATTTGCTTGAAGCAGTGCGGCAACTGAAACTCCGGTGCGTGATTGTGAACGTCACCAGCGACAAGTGCTACGAAAACCGCGAGTGGCACTGGGGGTACCGTGAGAACGAGCCCATGGGGGGCCGGGACCCGTACTCAAACTCCAAGGGTTGCGCCGAATTGGTGACTACGGCCTATAGGGATTCGTTTTTTCCGCCTCAATCTTTTGGGCAGCACCGCGTCGCACTCGCGAGTGCGCGCGCTGGCAATGCAATCGGCGGCGGAGACTGGACCAGTGATCAGCTCATCCCGGATCTGATGAGAGCGTTCCTCTCGGGCAAGCCGTGTCTGATTCGAAATCCTTCCGCCTTCCGCCCGTGGCAATTTGTCCTGGAGCCGCTGCACGGATATCTGATGCTGGCGGAAAAACTCTCGCAGGATGCCGCGAGCTTCGCCTCAGGCTGGAACTTCGGTCCTGCGGACGCAGATGCAAAGCCCGTGTCGTGGATTGCGGACGAATTGGCTCGGTCGTGGGCACATGGCGCCTCCTGGGCTCAAGATACGACGGCACATCCCCACGAAGCGCACGCTCTCAAGTTAGATGCATCAAGGGCAAAGGCGTGCCTGGGTTGGCATCCGGTGCTTCCTTTGAAGCCGGCCCTGGAATGGATTGTCGAATGGTACCGTGCTTTCCAGAGCGGTACTGATCTGCGAGGTACGACAAAGAAACAAATCGAACGATATGAAGCCCTCCTCCAAAACTGACGCGGATCGTCGCAATACATAGACCACTGAAATAGGAGAACCTTCTTCGTGTCAACGCCAAACATTGTCGTCCTGGGAAGCGGAATGGCTGGATTCGGTGCTGCTCACCGGCTGCATGCCGAGGGCATCGCGCCGACCATGTACGACAAGAACGACTACCATGGAGGCCACACGGCATCCTTTCGCTACGAGACCGGGTTTCTGTTTGATGTGGGGCCGCACATCTCGTTCACCAAGGACACCCGGATCCAGCGCCTCTTCGCCGAAAGTGTTGAACAGCGATACGAGTCGCTGCAGGTCAACCTGAACAACTACTGGCGTGGCTATTGGCCCAAACATCCCGTGCAAGTCCATCTCCATGGTCTGCCGGAAGATGTCACCATCAAGGTCATCAGCGATTTTGTGCAGGCCCGCCAGTTGCCGGAGGAGTCCCCCAAAAACTACGCGGACTGGCTGTTGGCGAGTTTTGGCCGGACTTTCGCAGAGATGTTTCCAATGCAGTACACGCGCAAATATCACACCACCTCTGCCGAGAATATGAGCACCGACTGGCTTGGGCCACGCATCTACAGGCCTAGTCTTGAGGAGGTACTGAGGGGCGCACTGTCGCCCTCCGCTCCGCACGAGCACTATGTATCCCACTTCCGCTATCCGAGCGACGGTGGCTTCATCCGCTTTCTGAACAAATTCTTGCCGCTCGGCAACTTGAAGCTCAATCACGAGGTGACTTCCATCGATCCTCGTACGCGAGAACTTAGATTCTCGAACGGGGTCTTGGCCCATTACGACTCCCTCGTCTCTTCGGTGCCGCTGCCCGACCTCATTCGTATGATCCAGGGCGCACCGCGTGAAGTCGTCGAAGCCGTCCAGCGTCTCGCCTGTTCAACGTGCGTGCTGGTGAACATAGGTGTGGATCGCGAGGACCTCTCCAGTGCCCATATGACGTACTTCTACGACGAGGACATTTGTTTTACCCGTCTCGGATTCCCGCATATGCTTTCCGCCAGGAATGCCCCCCCGGGCACAGGAAGCATTCAGGCGGAAGTGTACTTTTCGAAGAAGTACAAGCCCTTCACAGGCTCGGCCGAGGGCCTGATTGAGCCAGTTATCCGTGACCTGCGGCGCTGTGGCCTGTTACGGGAGAATGACAGGATCTTGTCCCGGAAGGCGATGTTGCTGCCTTACGCCAACATCATCTTCGACCTCGAACGCAAGGCCGCGCTCAAGACAGTCCATGGTTACCTGGATGAAATCGGAATTGCGTATTGCGGGCGCTATGGTGACTGGGGCTACATGTGGACCGACGAGAGTTTCATCAGCGGTGAAGCTGCGGCCCAGAAGGTGATTGGACGAGTCGGCACCGTGGTTTAGGTTTAGAGATCAATCCGGACAGATTCCATGATCCAACTGAAATTGAATGCGCGGCCCGGTCAGGCTCTCAGAGTCCTGTGCCTGGGCGCTCATTCCGACGACATCGAAATCGGCTGTGGTGGCGCAATCCTCCGGCTGGCGGCCGAGAACCCGGGGTGCACAATCTACTGGGTAGTCTTCAGTGCGATCGGGGGGCGCGAAGCTGAGGCGAGACGTGGGGCTGAATTGTTCACGGCGGGTGCCCGGCTTGAGGGACCGGTGCTGAAAATTTTCCGCGACGGCTTCATGCCGTACGTCGGTGCGGAAGCAAAAATGGTGTTCGAAGAGTTGAAGCAGTCGATCGATCCAGACCTAATCTTTACCCACTACGGTAAGGACGCACATCAGGATCATCGCTTGTTGTCGGAACTGACCTGGAACACATTTCGAAATCAATTGATCCTGGAGTACGAGATTCCCAAGTACGACGGAGACCTCGGGCAGCCGAGTGTGTTCGTACCCTTGGAATCTGAGATCTGCCAGAAGAAGGTTCGTCACATCGTCGATACATTCCAATCGCAACACGCCAAATCCTGGTTTGAGGAAGATACCTTCCTATCCCTGATGCGCTTGCGCGGCATGGAATGCAATTCACCGAGTGGTTACGCTGAGGCGTTCTACTGCCGCAAGCTCGTCCTGTGAGATCAACAAGACGAAAAGCGGTAGTGACGGTTGACGTCCGTCTAAGCGGCGCCAAAGTGAAATGAAAGATTTGAAGCAGCGAACAATCCGCGGCGGGGCTGCCAAGATCTGTTCTCAGGCAGCAAATTTCCTCGTCCGAATGGGCTCGCTCATGATTCTGGCGCGTCTGCTGGACCCCAAAGATTTCGGCCTGGTGGGCATGGTGACCGCTGTGATTGGCGTTTTCAGCGTGTTCCGTGATTTCGGATTGTCGGCGGCTGCGGTTCAGCGAACAACGGTCACCGAGGAACAGTCTTCAACGCTTTTCTGGATCAACCTGTTGGTCGGCGCAATTCTCGGACTACTGGCGCTCGCGGTTTCTCCGTTTATCGCAGCTTTCTATCACGAACGTCGCCTGTTCGGGATCACAGCCGTATTGGCGGCCGCATTTCTGTTCAACGCGGCAGGAGTGCAGCATACATCTCTTCTTGAGCGCCAGATGCGTTTCACCACCTTATCGATCATCGATCTCTCTTCGTTGTTGGCGAGTACAGCCATTGGAATTGGCATGGCCATGCGTGGCCTTGGATACTGGGCGCTGGTCGCCACCACTGCCATCACTCCGCTCGTCTACACGGCGTGTGTATGGCTCACGACCGCATGGGTACCAGGAAGGCCTCGCAGGCAAGCAGGCGTCCGCTCGATGATGCGTTTTGGCGGAACTCTCACTTTGAATGGCTTGGTGATGTACATTGCCAGCAACTTTGAGAAGGTGCTGCTGGGACGCTTCTGGGGTGTCGATGCCCTCGGGCTCTACGGAAGGGCGTACCAACTCATTAACATTCCCACCGACAATCTGAATTCCGCCGCCGGGGGCGTTGCGTTCGCAGCGTTATCGAGACTCCAGGGTGAACCGAGCCGCCTCAGAAGCTACTTCCTGAAAGGCTACTCTCTGGTTCTGTCTCTGACCGTACCCATTACCTTCACCTGCAGTCTCTTCGCGGACGACATGATTCTCGTGTTCCTGGGCCCGAAGTGGAAAAGTGCGGCGGTTGTTTTTCGCTTGCTGGCTCCGACTACTTTGGCGTTTGCCATTCTCAATCCTCTTGGGTGGCTGATGAACTCGCTCGGATTGGTTGGTCGCGGCCTGAAGATAGCTTTGGTCCTCGGCCCCGTCATGATCGCGGGATATCTGGTGGGCTTGCCTTACGGGCCCAAGGGAGTCGCGTTTGCCTACTCGGCAGTAATGATGCTATGTGTTATTCCTCTCATCACGTGGGCTACACACGGTACCGTGATTTCCGTTCGCGATATTTTGCTGACCGTAAGCCGGCCGTTCCTTTCCGGTGGAATAGCAACAGGTTTCGTACTTGGACTGCAGTATTTCTACTCGCCGTTTCTTCCTCCACTGCCCAGACTTGCAATGGGTGTCGCGCTGTTCTTTACGGCATATCTCGCGATGCTCTTGTTCGTGATGAGACAAAAACTGTTTTACGTAGCTCTCCTTCGAGGACTCTTCGGTCGTCAATCGGATGAAGAAGGCGCGGCGGTATTGGTTTGAGCCGGTCAGACACTCATTCTCGAGCACGCAATAGCAGACGCACGAAGATCCTGTACCTGCGTCTAGTCAACATCCTCATGGCCCCCGAGCACGAAACCATCCTGAAATGCACAAGTATGAACGCCTCACCCGAACGCACACTTGGCGGTCTGAATGCCATTCCGGCTCCAAAGACCACGAAACCAAAAGAAAATGACATGAAACCTCAACCGTCCCGTCTGTGGATATACCTGGCGCTCGTGGTGGCCGCCGCCTTTGCGGTCCGCGTAGCGGCATGGGCCTACCTGCGAACGGGAGCTATCGAATCCGAAGGCGCTGAGTATGCAAGGATGGCAGAGAATCTGCGGAAGGGCCTGGGCCTCGTCGGAATAGTGACCCCTGGCTCTGAGTTGCTGTTTAACCCACTCTTCCCCCTGCTCATCGCTGGGACCTCTTTCGTAACCCACGATTACGAATTAGCGGGGCGCATCGTTGCGTTGGTCATGGGAATCCTGCTCCCCTTGCCCGTGTTTGGGATCGCATCACGTCTGTTTAACCGGCGTGTGGGATTCATTGCAGCGATGTTGGTCGTGCTTCACCCAGTGTTGGTCCACTTGTCTTTCACGGTGTTCTCGGAAGGACCGTATGCAACCCTGCTCCTGAGTGCTGTTTATCTAGCTGTGCGGGCGCTGGATCGCCCCACAACCAGAGCGTGGTTGTGGGTGGGTGGAGCGTTCGGACTCACATATCTTCTTCGAGCTGAGGCTTCCCTGGTTTTCGCGATCGTCATTCTGTTTTCGTTGTTTTCTACTGAAGGGAACTTCGCCATCCGGGGGAAACGAGTTGTTGGAGCAATTCTGGTGTTTCTGGCTCTAGCGGCACCGGAGGCGATATTCATTTATCGATCAACGGGCAAAGTCCTGATCGAGGGGAAAAGTACCATCTTCTTTTACACAGGTAAGCGCATGCTGGCCGCGGATACGAATCCAGGCGTGGACTATCAGTCACCCGGCGGTCAGCATGAGGTTCCGTCTCCCGGACCAAATGAGGAATCTGGATTTCGATGGGGCGAAAAGTGGGCGTTGTACGGTATCGACTCCCATCTCAAGGGGATGGGTTTCCCTCTACGTTCTCACGCTGAGGTCATCCGGGAAACGCGCGTAACCCTGAAGGATTCGCTTCGTTTGTTTGCGAAGGGCATGCGCCAGAATGCACCCATGCTGTTTCAGCGGCTCTCGTCCGATTGGTTCGGAGCACCACTCTTGCCAGCCTTAGCCCTTCTGGGCGCGCTTCGCCGACCCTGGCGGACTTCGCAAGGTCGGATGCGGTTGTTCATCGTTTTGGTTGCGGTCGCTCCCGTAGCGACGACTCTTGTCGCTTTTTCAAACGAGACGAGATACTACTTCATCTTAATTCCCCTCCTCTCGATTTGGGCAGCCAACGGTCTTTTTGAACTCGGCTTGTGGACGAAGACCTCCGCTGCCGCCGCTGGATGGAGACTGCTGGCGCGCCCCACGTTATCTCAGTGGGTTGTTCCCGGTCTGATCGGCTTAGCCATGATCATCAGCCCGATCAAAGGGGTCAGAAAGCTATACGTGTTCAGCGATAGTGCTCTGCCCCATCATGTCGACAAGGATGTGGGTGCATGGATCGCGCGTCAGCAGAACTATCCCGTTAAAGTGATGGATATTTCCATCCCATTGTCCTATCACGCGGGTGGCCAGTTTTCATACTTCCCATACTGTGACGCTGACCTGGCTCTTCGTTACCTCGATGCAGCGCAGGTCGACTACGTCGTGCTGCGTCGAGGAGAGAAATTCACTCAGTACTATGACGATTGGCTGACCCATGGGATCCCAGACAAACGCGCGGAGTTGCTACAACTGGCGTCGGTAGCAGGCGGTGATAGCTTCGAGATATTCCGGTGGCACCGGCCGGACAACGCCAGCACTTTACCTTCCGCAACTGCAAAGCAATGAGATGAGGGTTGGGTAGTACGGGACTTGGTCGGAGTTGACGGACTAGGGGGCGTGTGGACCGCAGGGTAGTCATGTTGCTGATTGTGGTTTTGCTTTGCTGCCTTGATGGGCGGGGCATGTGGATACTTCCGCTCGCCTGCTCTCCAGCGAGATTGAACGTGGGTCCACCCGCAGGGAAACACGGAAAATACACAACGAATTTCCCCCTGACCGAAGACCCCATTACCGAAGGCGGCAACTGGACAAACGGCAAGACGGACGGCGTCGATTGGTCTGACGTCAGAACATCCGGCGGACTGGCTTTTGGCACACAGGTTCCGCCCACTGGGCCTCCGTATAACGATTCGGTCGCGTTGCTCAAGGGCACTTGGCAACCGGACCAGATGGTTACCGCTACGGTCCACACCGTCAATCAGCAAAGTGGTGGCACCTACGAGGAAGTCGAATTGTGGGTCAGAGGGACGATTTCGCCGCACTTTACGACCGGCTACGAAATTAATTTGCGATGTCTCACTGGGTCTGCAAGTTACGTTCAATTTGGCTACTGGGACGGCCCACTCAACAAGTTTGGCGGTTTAGGTTCCACAACAGGGCCGGGACTTCATAACGGGGACATCATCAGCGTAACCATTGTTGGCAACACCATAACCATCTCGATCAATGGCGTTCAGGTGCTTCAAGGTCAAGATCCCCTGCATCGGTATTCGAGTGGGAATCCAGGAATGGGATTCTACTACGAGGGTGTCACTGGATCCGATTCTGACTATGGGTTCACCAGTTTTACAGCCACTGATGATCTTCAGACTTCGTCTGCGGCGCCCTCCAGCTAGTGTCAGACTTGCATTCATCCCAGGCACGCGATCGATTGCCAAAAATTGTGGAGTTGGATTTCGCTTGTAGCGAATCTCTTCGTATAGAAGACGAGGCTTAATGAACTTCTTAGGAATCAGCGGGTTAGAGCGATCGGTTCCTTTTAAACAAGAGCACTGGCCGGGACTGGATCCCCGAGAGTATCGCATTTCGCAAGGGCACGATTCTGCCGCGGCTCTGGTCGTCGACGGCAAGGTAGTCGCGGCTGCGGCACAGGAGCGTTTCAGCCGCAAGAAGCACACGGGCGATTTCCCGATCGACGCGATCCATTTTTGCCTGTCCGAAGCGGGGCTCCATATCGAAGACGTGCGCGAGATCGCTCATGGTTTTGACTACTCGCGTTTCCGCCAGTTGTACTCTCTCGATCCTGATTCGGACAGTCTGTATGGCGAAGTCTTCTCGAAGGCAGCACTCGTCCAACAAGTCCATAGATTTTTCCCCGGTTTTGCCGAAGGACACATTCACCAGGTGAATCATCATCTTGCCCATGGCATCAGCGCGGCCTTCACTTCAGGATGGAACGAGAGCTTGGTTGTCGTGAACGACGCGATGGGTGAAGTTCAGAGCCTCACGGTGTTTCAGTTTCGTGAAGGCAGGGTGATCAAAGTACGCGAGATCCCGGCCAATGATTCGATCGGCATCCTGTATTCCTTGATCACGCTTCACCTGGGATTCGATTTCAATTCAGATGAATACAAGATCATGGGACTTGCGCCCTACGGCGACCCGGCGCGCTTCCGTAGCTTCTTTGCGGAAGCTGTCGAGTTGCTTGCTGATGGCACAATTCGCGTTCCGATTCTGCGGCTCAATCGCTCGCGGGAAGAACGAGAGAATTATCTGGCGTCCCGTCGCTACCTCGACGAACATCTGATTGCGCGGCGAGCGCCGGATGCGGAGATCACTCAGGACCACAAAGATGTGGCCGCGGCTTTGCAGGAGTGCCTCGACCGCACCGTCCTTCATGTTTGCGGGCACTTCGGAAAAAGCACCGGCCTGCGGCGCATTGCGCTAGCAGGCGGAGTTGCGCTGAACTGTACGGCCAACGGGAAGTTGATCGACTCCGGCATTTTCGATGAAGTCTACATTCAACCTGCGGCCGGCGATGATGGCACGGCTCTCGGAGCTGCGTTATACCGGGCATCTCTGTCGGCAGATGCCGTCAATGTGCGAATGCCAGTACCACTGTTGGGCCCGGCCTATGACAGTTCGCGCATCGCGCAAGCAGTCGAGAAATACTCCAACCGAATTGCAGTAACCCAGTTCGATTCTGTAGACCGGACTTGCGAAGAAGCCGCCAAGTTGATTGCCCAGGGTCGCGTGATTGGTTGGTTTCGCGGCCGCATGGAATACGGTCCCAGAGCATTAGGGAACCGCAGCATTCTTGCGGACCCCGGACATCCGGCGATGCGCGACCGCATCAACGCCATGGTCAAAATGCGCGAAGCATTTCGCCCCTTCGCGCCCGCATGCTCGATTGAGGAAGCACCTCGCTGGTTCCAAGTCGCGCCGGGTGTGACGATGCCCTACATGATTACTGTAGTTGATGTGCGCCCTGAGCATCGGGCCTCGCTTCCCGCCATCACTCACGTAAACGGCTCGGCCCGGCTGCAGACAGTTTCCGAGCAAGATAATTCCGATTTTCACCGACTTCTCGGAGCGGTTGGCAAGACCACGGGCCGCGAGATGGTGCTCAACACCAGCTTTAACGTGAAGGGACAGCCCATCGTCAACACACCCGAAGAGGCAATCGAGACTTTCTTAGGCACTGGGATCGAATTCCTTTTCCTGGAGAACCGACTTGTTGTCCGCAAAAACGGTTGAAACCAATTATTTCGAGAACGACCGACCCCACCAGAGCACGATGGCACGGTTGTTTGCGCAGCAAGCGGCACGCACACCCGATGCAGTAGCGGTCGTTTCGGCGGGGCGCCGCTTGACGTATCTCGAACTCGATCAGCGCTCCAATCAATTGGCGCGGCATTTACAGCGCCTCGGAGTTGGGCCGGAAGTTTTGACGGGCATCGCGGTGGAACGTTCGCTGGAAATGATCGTGGGACTGCTGGCGATCCTGAAGGCCGGCGGGGCTTACGTTCCCATCGACCCTAACTTTCCACCGCAGCGCGTTGCGTTAATGATCGAGGACTCCCAGGCTCCTGTCATCCTTGCGACAGAAAAGACAAAACCGCGGCTGCCCCAGATGTCCAAGCTCATCCTTTCCATCGACGGCCAGGCAGACGATATCGCCCAAAACGCTGTGGCCCCCCTTGCTTCTCCAGCCAGCGGAAACAATCTAGCGTATGTGATTTACACCTCTGGTTCCACGGGCAGGCCCAAGGGCGTAATGATCGAGCACCGTAACGTTGTGAATTTCTTCGACGGGATGGATGCCGTAATCGGTCAGGCCCCGGGAATTTGGCTCGCGGTAACCAGTATTTCCTTCGACATTTCCGTGCTCGAACTTTTCTGGACGCTGTGTCGAGGATTCCAGGTCGTTATTCACGGAGACGAGGGTACACAGACAATTCCAGATGAGATCCGGAACTACGGTATCACGCATATGCAGTGCACGCCGTCTCTGGCGCGAATGATTACGGTCAACCCGGAAGGACTGGCGTCGCTGGCGCGTTTGAAAAAGCTTCTGCTCGGCGGCGAGGCGCTTCCGTTGGCGCTGGTGCGGCAACTACGGACCGCTTTTCACGGCGAAATGTACAACATGTACGGGCCCACGGAGACCACGATCTGGTCTACCACCTTCCAGATCGGAGAGACACCTGAAACGATCTCGATCGGGAAACCCGTAGTGAACACCCAGGTGTATGTGCTCGACTCCACGCTTTGCCCGATGGAGACAGGGCACGAGGGGGAGCTGTTCATTGGCGGGGATGGCGTGGTGCGCGGTTATTGGCAAAGATCGGAATTGACAGCCGAGCGATTTCTCGATGATCCGTTTCTGCCAGGAAATCGGATGTACCGTACTGGCGATATTGCGCGCTTGTTGCCAGATGGAAACTTGGAGTTCCTGGGACGAGCGGATTTCCAGGTGAAGCTGCGTGGCTTCCGCATCGAGATTGGCGAGATTGAAACGGCGTTGGAAAACCAGGCGGGCGTGGCCCAAGCCGTCGTGGTCGCCTGTGAATTCAATTCCAGCGTCAAGATCGAGGACAAGAGGCTGGTGGCCTATGTTGTTCCGAAAGCAGGCGTGGACTTGAGGCCCGCCGATCTACGCGTTGCGCTCGCGGCAACGCTTCCCGAATACATGGTTCCGTCCAACTTTATGGTGCTCCGTTCCCTGCCCCTCACCGCGAACGGAAAAATCGACCGCAACGCGCTGCCCAAGCCCGTAATGCAGGAAGATCTGGAGACGGCTGTGGACCTCCCCCGAAACCAATTGGAGAAGGCAATTGCCCAGACTTGGAAGGAAGCTCTGGCGGTGGAGCAAGTGGGATTGCACCGGAACTTCTTCGATCTTGGCGCGCACTCCCTGATGGTGGCTGAGGTCCACATACAGTTGCAGCAGTTACTCGGCCGGGAGATTTCTCTGGTCGACCTGTTTCAATTCCCAACGGTGAGCGCGCTTGCGGCCCACCTCTGTGGGCAAGAAACCGCGATGCCGGCGACGAATCGTGCGGAGCAGCGTCGTGCCGCTCACCAACGGCGGATGCAATGAGAAAGAACGGCACAGAGATCGCCATTGTCGGAATGGCCGGACGCTTCCCCGGTTCGCCGAACCTTTCCGACTTTTGGCAGAACCTGAAAAACGGAGTGGAATCCATCCGCTCTTGGGCCGACTCCGAATTGCTCACCGCTGGAGTCTCGCGGGAGGAACTCGCCCAACCGGAGTACGTGAAGTCGGGCACGGTATTGCAGGACCTGGATATGTTCGATGCCAAATTCTTCGGCTTCAGCCCGAAGGACGCGGCAATTATGGATCCCCAACACCGGGTCTTCCTGGAGTGCGCGTGGGAGGCTTTGGAAGACGCGGGCCACGTGCCGGAGAGTTTCGCGGGCTCCATCGGCGTTTATGCCGGTTCTGGCATGAACTCCTACATGATCCACAACCTGCTGACGAACCGAGCGCTGATGGAAAACACCGGGTTGTTTCTGATCCGGCAGACGGGCAACGACAAAGATGTGCTGGCCACCCGCGTCTCGTACGAACTGGATCTTCGCGGACCGAGCATCTGTGTGCAGACGGCCTGCTCGACTTCGCTGGTTGCCGTTCATCTTGCTTGCCAGAGCCTGCTGAACCGGGAGTGCGATATGGCGCTGGCGGGCGGAGTCACCATCGAATTTCCGCACGGACGAGGTTACCTGTATCGCGATGGCGAAATTCTGTCGCGCGATGGACACTGCCGCTCCTTTGACGCTGACTCCAGCGGTACCGTGTTTTCCAGTGGCGGCGCCATTGTTGCACTGAGAAGGCTCGAAGACGCATTGGCCGATCACGACGCGATCCACGCGGTAATTCTCGGTTCGGCGGTGAATAATGACGGCGCTCGCAAGGCCGGCTACCTGGCACCGAGCGTCGAGGGGCAAGCTGAAGTGATTGCCGAAGCTCTGGGCGTCGCCGGCATTGAGGCACGGGATGTCTCTTACGTCGAAACACACGGTACTGGGACCAAGGTTGGGGATCCAATCGAGATCCGGGCGCTGACGCGGGCGTATCGTCAGGACACTCAAGACACGGGCTTTTGCGCAATCGGATCCCTCAAGAGCAACATCGGACACCTGGATACAGCCGCCGGTGTTGCCGGTCTTATTAAGACAGTTCTCGCGCTGAAGCACCGGCTGATTCCGCCAAGCCTCCACTTCCATAAGCCGAATCCACTGATCGACTTTGCCAGTAGCCCGTTCTATGTCAATACCGGCCTGGCAGAATGGAAAGCCTCGCGCGGGCCCAGACGCGCAGGTGTAACTTCACTCGGAATCGGCGGCACCAATGCCCACGTGGTCTTGGAAGAGGCGTTGCCCGCTGAACCGCTCCACGGAACTAAGAAGCCCTATCAGTTGCTGGTGCTATCGGCGAAAACAGAGTCAGCCGTCGAACAAGCTGGCCGAAATCTCGGCTCGTACCTCCAGCAACACCCGGATCTATCTTTGCTGGATGTTGCCTATACGTGCCAGGCAGGACGGAAGGCCTTCGGTCACCGGCGCACAATCGTAGCTGCAACGGCTGAAGAAGCCGTCCGATTGCTCCATAGCCCAACGTCGGGCCGGGTTTCCAGCGGACAGGCCGCGGCTTCAGTTCCCGGTGTTACCTTCATGTTTTCCGGCCAGGGTTCGCAGCATGTGAACATGGGCCGGGAGTTGTACGAAACCGAGCCAAGTTTCCGAAGCCAGCTGGATTTGTGCGCCGAGTGGCTGGCTAAAGATCTTGGCCTCGATCTTCGCAGTTTGTTGTACCCACCGGAGCAGGAGTCCGAGGCAGCTGCCGGGAAACTCGCCCGCACTCGATTCACGCAGCCTGCCCTTTTCGCGCTGGAGTACGCCTTGGCTCAATGGTGGATCGCTCATGGCGTTCAGCCTGCCGCCATGATTGGCCACAGCATTGGAGAGTACGTAGCTGCTTGTCTGTCTGGAGTGTTCTCGCCGGAAGATGGACTTCATATCACCGCTGTCCGCGGGCGTCTGATGGATGAGATGCCTCCCGGCTCAATGCTCTCCGTCGCCGCGAGTCCGGCAGCGCTCTCCATTCCCGGGGCATTATCGCTTGCCGTGGTGAATGGACCCGCGCAGTGCGTCGTCTCCGGCCCAACCGATGCAGTGAAGGAATTCGCACAGGAACTCGAAAAACAGGGTATCGTTTCGCGGGGGTTGCACACTTCACACGCCTTTCATTCCGCGATGATGCAGCCAATGTTGGCGTCCTTCCGCGCTGAACTGGCCAGGATCTCTCTGCACGCACCCAAACTCCCGTATATATCCAATCTCTCCGGCACGTGGATCACGGCCTCCGAAGCCACCAGTCCCGACTATTGGGCCGGGCATCTGCGGAATGCCGTACAGTTCTCCAGCGGTCTGACTGAGTTGTTCCGTGAGTCATCGCGCGTTTTCCTGGAGATTGGTCCCGGACAGGCTCTCACTTCGTTGGCGCGTCAGCATTCAGACAGGCCGAAGGGCTCGCGGGTATTCTCTTCCATGAAGCATCCACAGGAACAGGTTTCTGATGCAGCATTCCTGCTCAACACTGCCGGACAATTGTGGATCTCTGGATGCTCGATCAACTGGAAGGCAGTCCACGACGGAGAGATACCGCAGCGAATTCCCCTTCCTACCTATCCCTTTGAACGTCAGCGTTACTGGATTGAGCCGGGAGTCGACGTGCTGGCAGGCAGGGGATCCGATGCTGCTTCAGCAGTCGACGCACCTAAGGCCGATACATGGTTTCACCAGCGAGTTTGGAAAAGATCTCACCTCGAGAAGTCAGTCGCAACAACCCTCGCTTGCTGGCTGATTTTTCTCGATGAGACCGGATTAGGTACAGAGATATCCGATCAACTCAAGGCTGCCGGACATGAGGTCCTGCAAGTCACAGTCGGGGCCAAGTACAAACGCACCGGCGCTGGAATGTATACGATTCAACCCGGTGCGCGGGAAGACTACCATCAGTTGTTAGCCGATATCGCGAAAAATGAGCATCTGCCGGCGAAGATTCTGCACCTCTGGCCGGTGATGGGGACCAATTCCAACCACTCCCTCGATCAAACGCTCGATTTGAGTTTCTACAGTCTCCTCTTCTTAGGACAAGCTCTCGGAGAACAAGACCTCGAAGCCGTAGATCTCATATCGGTTTCAAACGGGCTGCACTCGGTTTCCTCGGAAAACGTTGTCCAACCCGCACGCGCCACGTTGCTGGGGCCCATCCGCGTCATTCCCAAAGAATTTCCGGGCATTCTTTGCCGCAACGTCGATCTTGATTGGCAGATCCGGGATTTGAATAAAGCTGCGAGTGACATCATCGCCGATTGCGCACAGCGCACTGCTGATACCTGTGTTGCCTGGCGGAAGTCACAACGCTGGGTGGAGACCTTCGGAACCACAACTCTCCCTGTTAAGCCGTCGTCTTCCCATCTCAAGGAGAAAGGCGTCTATTGGATTACCGGCGCGATGGGCGGCATAGGGTTGGTGATCGCTGAGCACCTGGCGCGAACCGTGCATGCACGTTTGGTACTGAGCTCAAGAACGGCCCTTCCTCCGGTCTCGGAATGGGACGCTATTCTCAGGCAGCCTGAGACCGCGGACGGCGCGCAACAAACGATCAGGAAGCTGCGGGAGTTGGAGTCCCTCGGGAGCGAGGTTCTCACGATTCCCGTCGACGTGACCTCCCACAAGCAGACCCAAGAGGCACTGCAAGTCGTGCAGCAGCGTTTCGGCGCGCTGAATGGAGTGATCCACGCGGCCGGGTTGATTGAGGACGGCCCCCTGCAGGTCAAGACGCGCGAGAGCGCAGCTCGTGTGTTGGCTCCCAAGGTCCAAGGCACACTGGTCTTGCAGGAAGCTTTGCGTGGCCACAAACTCGATTTCTGGCTGTTGTTCTCCTCGATAAGCTCGATCACTCCGCCGCCCGGACAGGTCGACTATGCCGCCGCGAATGCATTTTTGGATGCGTTCGCACTGAGCCAGACTGGTCAATCAACCACCGCTGTGAATTGGAGCTTGTGGTCCGACGTGGGTATGGCAACCCGGGATACGGCGGGTAGTAATACGATTTTGGGCCGCAAGATTTTCCAATCCGCCTCGGAGGCAGTGTATTCGGCGCGGCTGAGCTCAGATAGAAATTGGTTGGTCAGCGAACATCGATTTAAGAGCGGTGAGGCTCTGGTACCGGGGACTGGATATCTTCAGTTGGCCAGCGCTGCGATGGTACGTGGCCCGTTTGAACCGGTTATTCAGTTCGAGGATGTGTTTTTCCTGGCCCCTCTTTCGGTTGCCCCAGCAGAGACCAAGGAAGTACGCGTTCGTCTGCGTCGACAGCGCTCCGGTTTCCGCTTTTCCATTCTGGCGAACGACAAGGAGTGGATCGAATATGCATCGGGGCAGATTGCGCGCAATCAGAGACCGCTTCCCCCAGCGCAGCGGGTCGGAGAGATTCGCGCGCGTTGCTCATCACGCCGCATAGATTTTGACGATCAGCGCCGGACACGTCAGGAGAAGTATTTCGATTTCGGCCCTCGCTGGCGGAGCCTTCGGACTTTGCAGGTAGGAGAATATGAGGCATTGGCCGAGTTGCAGCTTGGGCAGGACTTCTCGGCGGACCTGCCGACCTGGTTCCTGCATCCCGCTCTCCTCGATCTCGCGACTGGATGTGCACTCTATCTCATTGAGGGCTACGAGGACTCTGAAGCTGTCTATTTGCCACTCTCCTATAAGAGGATCAAGCTTTATCGTCCGATACCCGCCAAGTTCTTCAGTCACATCCGCTCCCGCCAGGAGAATACGGCGCAGCGTGAAATTGCGACTTTCAATCTCACCTTGCTCGACGATGTGGGCCAGGTTTTGGCTGAAATCGAAGAATTCTCCTTACGACGCATCGCAGCCGCTGCCGACGGGCCAGTACAGATATTCCGCCCGCGGACGCCAGCAACCTATAGCGACATGGCAATGGCAGAGCAGGGGATTTCCTCGGCGGACGGGATTAAGGCCTTCGAGCAGATCCTCTCGGCCGACATGCCGCCAGGCATCATCGTCGCGCCTGGCGGTCTCACGGCCACGGCGACGGACTCGCCAGCGGCGCCTCCCGAAAAGAACGCGACCCAGACGGACCGTGAAGTTGAGGGCGTACTCGCGGAATGGTGGCAGGAATTATTGGGGGCTGAGAAGGTCGAACTGGACGACGACTTTTTCGATTTGGGCGGTCACTCTCTGATCGCTCTGCGCCTGTTCAACAAGATCAAGAAGACATTCCGGCTGGATTTGGGCCTTTCCACACTCTTTGAGGCGCGTACTGTCCGGCGATTAGGGGTCTTGATCCGGCAGGCAAGGGCCTCAAGTACAGACAAAGAAGTCACTTCCAACGCAATCGTTCCGATTCGCGAGCAAGGCTCACGTTTGCCGCTCTTCCTGTTGTCTGGTCTTGGCGGAGAAGTCATCGGTTTCCATACTCTGGCACGTTGTCTGGGAGACGATCAGCCGGTAATCGCGCTTCAGCCCCAGGGCTTGGATGGAAAGCGACCTTATCTCACTCAGGTTGAGGAAATGGCTGCTTACTATCTCAGTGAAATCCGCAGTGTCCAGCCCCACGGCCCCTATTGCCTGGCCGGATACTCCTTCGGCGGTTACGTCACGTTCGAAATGGCACAGCAACTTCATGCCGCTGGCGAGAGCGTTGCTCTGCTCGGCTTTCTCGACACCATCGAGTGGCAGTATCTAGACCGTGTCAGAAACTCAGCAGGCTTCCAGCAACGCTGGGCCTTGCGTCTGGACCGCTTCATCAAGGGAGGGTGGGACTACATAAACGGAGTTCTTACCTCCAGAGTTACCAGAATGGTGTATCGACTCTTCCATAGACTCGGCCGTCCGGTACCTCAACGCGTCAGCACTCTGCAGGACATCAATCGCTTTGCGATGTCACTGTATCGCCCAACCCTCTATCCTGGACGGCTCATCATCTTTCGCTCCGTGACTCGCAGTGTGGGTGCGGTACCTGAAAACGACGAGCTATTGGGCTGGGGGGGACTGGCCGCAGGAGGGATCGAAGTGCAGGATGTCCCGGGCAGTCACGGTGACATGCTCAACGAACCTAACGTGCGAGTATTGGCGGAGAAGTTGCAGATATGCCTTGACCGCGTTCAGGTTCGGCCGCCACACGATCCCCCCCAACCGTCCGACGTTGCATTGGAACCAGCGTCGATTGTTGGGTAACCTTCGTCTGGCTCCTCCACTCCCCGGAGAAGCAGAGGATGGAATTGCATTCCGAGCCCTGACTGATCACAGAAGACCGAGATGTCCCTGTGCTGCCTGCCACTCGCCGAATGTAATGCATCACCAATCGAGCAATCCTGAGGTGTGTGCTCGGACGGAAAAGGTCCGATGCACGAGCATCGCGGTCGTCCCATTGAAAATGCAGTTCCCGGAAGAGCCAATTCGGACCACTGCGCATTAGGGTCGCAGAGAAGCGTACAGGACGATCCGACCACTGGTCGTGCACGACACCGACGCTGGCAATCCAGGCAACGTCTCCAGATGACCAGATAATGGAGTCGTCGACCGCGAACCTGAAATCTCCCCACTTCAGCCAATCCGTCCGAATGAACTCAGCCACCGCCGGATAGCCCCGCACCCATTCACCCGCATCCGTTCCGAGAAGTAAAATGTCGCCGTCCTCGGGAAAAAGATGATGCATGAAAGAACCCAACTCTCTGGGGTCGCGCCTGACATATCCGTCCTGGAAGCTACGCAATGCAGCTAGCACTCCGGCGCGCACGGCAGGTGGCGCGTCGCCCGTTTGCAGCAGATACTGGTGGCGAAGATCAATGGAGGAAGTACTTTTTAGATGCAGGCTCGACACAAAACCAAACCCGAAAGCACTGAATGCCAGCAGAGCTACTGCGATCACTGAAAGTACCCTCCTGCGGGTCAACCGGAATGTCACTGTATGCCTCCCCTGCCAGGGTTTCGGAATCGTCGGCGAGAATTACCGCATGTGAAAATCCATGATCCCGGTAACAAAAGCGATCCCGATCACAGCAATCTGTCTGGTTCTGTTGACCGCGCTCTGCGTTCGAGCATTTCGTCAATCTGCTCATTCGATTCAAAATCCGGCAAGAATCAAAGCCCCTTCGCAAATTGACGACATCCCGCGATGCAATGGAGCCGCAGCTGGTTCAACCACGAACCCTGCGCTGTCTCAATCGAATCAGGGCCCGCATTCGGTCACACTCACATGGAACGCCAGCGTACCCGCATCGGCCTCGCCTGGTGATGCCGTCACAGGATACTACGTGTATCGGACCTCATCGTCGCAACCAACTTTTTCCGAGAGTGACCGGATGAACGTTATCCCCATTCAGGGGACTCGCTGTATTGATCTTACCGTTGAGTCCAAGAGAACGTACTCCTACTCTGTAAGGGCTGTCGCTGGGAATGCCCAGAGTGGGTATTCGAGGCCGATTCTAGTCAGCATTCCCTCACCTTAGGCTCCAGGCTCGTTACCCATATTGTTGAGTCTGCCCACAGAACACCTCATCGACGCCTTGGCCGGAGAATCATACATCTACCGTATCCCTAAGGAAGAGATCCAGGATGCGCGCGACAGGGGGTTTGTCGCCACATCGGACTTTGCCAGATTAGAAGAGATGGACGCGATCATCATTTGCGTGCCTACGCCTCTCACCGAATACCACGAACCCGACCTCAGCGCGAAGATCGTGCGTCGTTGATCTGCAGTTTCGTCTAAACGTTCTGGGGCTACGGCACAATGTGGATCTGCGGTCGCGTAGGCCTAGCCTCCTCTAGGCTCGTCGTATGGCCACTCTAAAAGAGCGCAAATACCGCCGTTATTCGTTCCAGTGCGGTGTGCACCTGCAGTTTCGCACTGCCGGTGGAACCTCCCAGCTTGATGGCGTCACCAAGAATGTCAGCATGGGCGGTATGTTGATGGAATCCGCTTCCCTTATCCCTGAGAGCGTTCCAGTGATCTTCACTATGACGATTGCAGGTGGGCAGGTGACCAGTACGATTGTGCTTCGTGGCGAGGGTGAAGTGATACGAGTAGAGCCCGTCGTAGCTGATCGAGGCTTTGCAATCGCCCTAAAATTTGCACGACCGATCGAGTGGCATCGAGTGTAAGCGAACGCGCACACGTATGCAGCACGGATTCTAGGTATGTCGGGTGAGGCTGGCTCATGAACTTGAGACGTCTCGTATGTCGCGTCATGTTTGTGCTGAACATTCCAGGTCCGGATTGTGAGCACTGCAACCATCCCCATGATTGCTCCGGCTACGACATTCGAAAACGCCTTGAAGACTTGTGTAACAATGAGCGACAGTCCACCTCCGGGGTGTCAATCCTGCTGGAGCGCCACTTGCCACCTGCCGCTGCCCGATCCTCTACATGCATCCCGTCGTCGGACACAGTTGCACGAACTGCGCTACCGAGGGCACGCCCGCCTTGTTCAGAATGAACAGCATGTAGTATCCCGGAGGTGCGATGTTCGCGTTCGGCGGCGAAGTTACCGTCAGCGCTCCGCTCTGGATCGTGAAGTTTAGCCCCACTAATCTCTGCTCCATGTCGAACGCGTGGGTCGGCGCGTCCGGACGCATCATCACGACTTTTTGGATGTTGGACGCATTCGGAGTCTGCACCGTGAACGGCGCGTTATACCCGATGCTTCCCGTGGGCACGCCGGTGATCGTCGGGCGCTTCGCCAAAGCTCCGGTCGACGTAAACAAATAAGGAGGTTGATACAGTTCCACACGGGTTTCGTACGGCACGTTCGGCGGGTTACTGCCAGTCGTGATCACCGTCGCATCCGGCAGCAGAATTGCATTCGAGTGATAAGCTCGCGGCACCGACGTCACGCCGGCCGAAGTGAACGTGTTGTAGAGCGCATCGCTGCCATTCCCGTGATACAAGTCCGCGTTCAAACTGGCCGTGGACGTATTCTCACTCCACTGTTCCCCTCCCGACACCAGAACATCCCCCGTCGGCAGAATCGTCGCATTGGGATGAATCCTCGGCTGCGACATGTTCGGTCCCCACGCGAACTTGGGACTCGCCACCCAGGTGTCGACGGTCTCGGTTGTGTTCGTGGCCGGAGTCGTGTCCTCCGAGCTGCTTCCCCCCATGATGACGATTCTGGGTTTGTAATTGTTGCCCGGCCGCAAAGGCAGCAGCACCGATGTGCTTTGGGTCCGCTTCAAACCGAAGTTCGTCGTGCAGCAGTCCGTCCACGTCTGTGTCGTCAAGTCGTAGAACTTTGCCGTTGGGCCCGGAGCAGAATAAAACAGCCGTCCATCAGGCAACAGGTGCATGCGCGGATAAAGCGGGGGCACCCAATTTGCGGTCACCGGAGTTGTCCACGAGCCTGTGCCGGTATTTGCGGTGAAGATCTCAACCGTGTTGTTCGTGACGTCATTCTCGTCCTGGCCAGAGAACACGAATACGGTGCCATCGCTCAGCACGGTTCCGGTCGGATACCACCGCCCCCGCGCCATCGAAACCTGATTCGTGAAAACGCCGGTAGTCGGATCATAAACGGCATCCTGATTCACTCCGGTCCACGGTTCTCCAAAATGTTTTGTACCGCCGATGACAAAGGGTCTGCCGTCCGGCAGCACGACCATCCCGTTGCAGAACATGATGTAGCTGGTCGGAAGCGTTGTTGCCGTCTGGGTGGCCGGATCCCAAACTGCCGCAATCGGATTCGTCGTATCGCTCGAATCAATCATCAGTACTTTGCCGTTGTACATCACCGCCGCGTGCACCGGGTTCAGCGGCAATGTATTCGACAAGACCTGCCACTGTCCCACACTCGCCGCATTGCTCTTTGTCTGCGCCGTCAAGCACGGCGTGACCATGAGAAGTGCCGCTGCAACGGCGGCCTTCACGAACGATATTCGGCCCCACCTCATGGCACGGGAGGTGAAGATAGACGAGTTGCGGGATGTGCAGGATTGGGCGGCAGTGTGCATCTCGACGTCCTCATCGGCTCGCAACAGGCTGGGGGAGCCTGGTTCCGGCATTCGTGGCCGTGTAAGCGCAGCCCTGTATATCACGAGAATTTTCTAGGGTCAATGAGTCCCGATGCGGACTAAAGGCCCCACATCCGAGTGCGCAAGAATCTGCACACATCCTGACCTCTTTATGAAATGCCGATCCGGCACTCATCCCTTAGGGTCCCCGTGACTCATCCCATGCACCGGCTTATGCGGCAACATGTCCCAGACCCGCCAGAACTCTCTGCTTTCCTCGGGACGTCCGATCGAGACTCTGAGGTAGTTGTCTAACTGCGGAAAACGAGGACCCACGAAAATGCCGTTTGCACGAAAATGAGCAATCACCTCGTCGATCGGATGATCGAGTCTCAACAGCGTGAAATTCGTTTGCGTGTCGGTCACCCGTATGTACCGCACATCCGCACTGTTAAAAAAAGTCTGCTTGTCCGCGCGATTCCGGTCCGCGCTGCGGCTCACAAACTCCCTGTCGTCAAGTGCCGCCATGGCGCCAGCAATGCCGGCAGCATTTTCCCCGAACGGCAACGCGAACTGTGGGAGCCGAGTTGCCAGTGCCTTCGGTGCCACGGCATAGCCGATTCGCACACCTGCAAGGCCGTAGATTTTCGAGAAAGTTCGCGTGACGATCGTGTGCTCATCCCCCGGTTGATCGAGAAACGACGCGTAGGAAGGCGTCGCTGCAACGTAGTGGTGATAAGCCTCGTCAATCAGGACCGGAATGCCGGCTGGCAGCTTGTGAAGAAAGTCTTGCACGTCCTGTTGCGGCGTGAGTGTTCCAGTCGGATTATTCGGATTGCAGATGTAAACCATACCTGTCGCATGGTCGCAGCGTGGTAGCATCGCCACCAGGTCGTGCGCGAACTCCCGCGTCAGTGGCACTTCCACGACCTCCACGCCCTTCTGCCGGGCATAGGACGCGAGGATCGGACAGGTCGGCGTGGCGAGCACAAGTTTTCGGCCCGGCGCCAGAAACGCGTCTGCTGCCATCCGCAGAATTTCACTCGATCCGCATCCCAGAACGACTTGCTCCGCAGAAACATTGTGATGCTCCGCGATCTTCTTCGTCAGGACAGAACCATCCGGATATCGGTTCGGACTCTTCAGACTCTCCCGCATGGCGGCCATTGCCGACTCCGGCGCTCCGTAAGGATTCTCGTTGCGGTCGAGATGAATCGGACCGCCATTTTCCGGCGCCCCCATCAAGAGGACTGACCGCCCTGCCGCGATCCCCGGCAACGTCGCTGCCGCGACCGCGCCGCTCCCGATTCCGTGAAGCAACCTTCTGCGTGAAATGCCCATGCAGCCCTCGTGGTGACCGATGAACCCCATCCTGAGGCCCGTACTCTAGCACAGACGAAATCAGAGAACCAAAACACAAAGTCGTGAGCCCAACCCAAAGCCAAAGCGAAAAGCCAAAAGCCAAAAGCCAAAAGCTAAAAGCTGGCCCCTGCGCCCTGACCCCTGACCTCTGCCCCCCGCCCCCTGAAATCCCCGTCCCCCCCGTTGTATACTCTCAATTTCTCGCGCGACTTCACTCAGGAGATCCGCCATGCAGAGCCGAATCACCGGCACCACGATGCCTGTTCTCGAATTCATTCTCGATCCCAACGAGTCCATCATCTCCGAAGCTGGAGAGCTCTCCTGGATGGGCAGTTCCATCCAGATGACCACGCACACCCAGTTCGGCGGTGGGGGAGGCTTGTTTGGCGTGATCAAGCGCGTGGCCGGAGGCGGTTCGATCTTCATGACCGAATACCGTGCCATGGGAGCTCCCGGAGAACTTGCCTTTGCCACCAAGCTTCCGGGACACATCGTGCCCGTCGAAGTTTCCCCCGGCAACGATTACATGATTCACCGCCAGGGGTTCCTCTGCGCCACTCCGCAGATTCAGATTGGCGTGGGCTTCCAGCAGTCGCTCGGCGCCGGCATTTTCGGCGGTGATGGATTCCTCCTCCAGAAAGTCAGCGGCCAGGGAATCGCCTGGCTGGAACTCTCCGGAGAACTGGTCGTCCGCGATCTTCAGCCCGGCGAGACTCTGCGTGTGCATCCCGGCCATGTGGGCGCGTTTCAGGCCGGCGTTTCTTTTCAAATCACAACCGTCCCCGGCATCAAAAACATGATCTTCGGCGGCGACGGAATCTTTCTCGCTGCGCTCACCGGCCCGGGAAGAATCTGGCTGCAGACGCTGCCCATCGCCAAACTCGCACACGCCATCGAGCGATATCTCCCCCGTGAAGCCCCGCGACAGGCAGTCGAAGGCGGCGTAGTCGGCGGAATCGTCGGCTCCATCCTCGACAACATGCGCTAGGCGCAGAACGAATCGTGCGCCGACGAACACTCGGTCAATGAGCGCAATCGCGATTTTTCGCCAGGAATGAAGCCCACATGCCTATTTCGGCTCCGGCGATTCTATTCCAGGCTTTATATCTACGTTGTGGTACACAGTGATTTTCCAGTCGTCGCCGTCTTTCACCAACACTTGGAGTAGCCGCGTGCGAAGACGCCCTTTTGTGTCCGTATGCAGGACAGGAGGTGGACCCGCCTTAGGGAATCCCGATACCCAAGTAAGCGTCTCAACCACCGCGACATCGGGGCGAACGAACCGGAGAGACACCACTTCCTGGTGAAGCACGGTTCCGCGGAATTGTCCCTTGAAGATTTCTTCGTGCCGGTCCCGGAAGGCTTTGTATCCCGAAAAAAACATGCCCTGCACATTCGTGAAGGTCCCTTCGATCGCGAAGTGCCTGGAATATCCATCTGTATCACCACGGTTCCACGTGGTTACTTCCTCTTCCAGAATCTTCCGAATGGCCGTTTCATCTGGATTGGTCTGTGCGTGCACAAGACCTGCCAGCAATGACAGCAAGACAATCGACGCGATCTTCATTCCTCCCCCCGTTCATGGAACCCTAGAGCGAAAACATGCTACTCCGAGTGGCTGAAATTGCGAAACTGCTGTAGCCAGCGATGGCTCTCATTGAGGAGTCAGTCTCGTTCATCCTCCCACGCAAAGCGTAGTTCTGGATTGTTGGCGGCGACCAGCGTCCTCGATTCCCTCCGCGGTTTGGGCGTCACCTCAGACCCTGATGTACGCCCTTCGAGTAAACTAGTATCTTCAATGATTGACGCCAATGATTAACGGCAAACGCATCGCAGTCGTCATGCCCGCCTACAACGCGGAAAAAACCCTCGAGGTCACTGTCGGAGAACTCCCCGACCTCGTCGACATCCGCATTCTGGTCGACGACCACAGCCGCGATCAGACCGTCGAAGTCGCCCACCGGCTAGGCCTCTACGTCTTCCAGCACGATCAGAACTATGGTTATGGACGTAATCAACAAACCTGCTACCGCGAAGCGCTCGCCGCCGGCGCGGACGTCGTGATCATGCTGCATCCCGACTACCAGTACACCCCGCTGCTCATCACTGCGATGGCGAGCATGGTTGCCTACGATGTCTACGACGTAGTGCTGGGATCGCGCATCATCGGCGGCCAAGCCATGCGCGGCGGCATGCCGGTTTACAAGTACATCTCCAACCGCTTGCTCACCGCGTTCGAGAATTTGTTTCTGGGAGTGAAGCTCTCCGAATATCACACCGGATACCGCGCCTTCAGCCGCAAGGTGCTCACCGAGTTGCCGCTGCTCGAGAACTCCGACGACTTTGTCTTCGACAACCAGATGCTGGCACAGTGCGTGCACTTCGGTTTCCGCATCGGCGAAGTATCGTGCCCCACGAAATATTTCGAGGAAGCCTCGTCGATCAACTTCCGCCGCAGCGTGACCTACGGATTCGGTGTGCTCGCCACTACTTTGCAGTTCGCCGCCCAGAAGATCGGCCTGGCCCACCTGCCGCGCTTCAGCCCGCAAGGCCGCAAACTCGAAACCGAACGCGAACCCTACTACGCCCCCCGCAAGCAAGACGTGCGTTCCGCGTAGCGTCCTGACTGTACTGCTTTTGTTCGTTGATGAGATGGCGACGCTTCGAAATAGTGACGTTTTGAAAGGGCGCGGCTTCAGCCGCGCCGAGAATGTGCCCCAGGGAATTGGGCTTTTAGCGCCTCTACCCGCCTGCATCTGCTACTGCACTCGACACACGCGCACGACAGCATTCTGATAGGCGCACGCGAGTCCCGCCACGCCCGGCTGCTGCACCACGACCCAACTCACGCCGTATTTATCCCCCAGCCTTCTGAAGTCTGACGCCTGAAAATTCTTCCACGGAGTTTGCGCCTGCACCTGCGCCCACCACTCCTCGCCTAACGGTGGAAACATGCTGACCGCTCCGCCATCTTTGACGGTGTCTGCCATGCGGCTGCGCTGCGCGATGCAGCGGAATCCAATCGCGTCCTCTCCAGGCAGGCGCATGGTGTCAGGGTCCATCGCAAAGATCGCGTCCGTTGGAGTGTTGGTTCGAATCCACACAAACGCTTGCGCCCACGGATTCTTCGGCGCGCGCCCCGGCCACTCGGCGTGCGCGCTGGCGGGAAAGAGAGCGCGCTGCGCCGCGAACATCCCAATACTCAGCGGCACAAACAGTGCGAGCCATCGCCACACGCGGCCCTTCAGCACATACTCGCCGAGAAATCCGCCAAGGCACACGAACAAGAACATATAGAGAAGATGCAGGCTGCGCATGGGCTGGATGCGCGCCAGGCTCTCGAATCGTGGCGGAAGGTCCACGACCACGGCTACACAGAAATAGATCACGCCATAAATCGCGAAGGCGCGGCAGGCACGCGCCAGCAATGTCCTGTGCTGCGCTCGCGCCATCCGCGCGAACCACCACAGCATCGCCAGCGGAGCAAAGATGCCCAGCCACTCATACCACGCCCAGTACTGAATGTAGAAGTAAGAGTGCATCCGCGCGGTTTCGTGGTACGCAGGCGACGACTGTGTCAGCGGAATGCCAAGCAGCAAGACGCATCCCAGCGTGGCAGTGCCGAGTTCTCTCGCGGCACCGAAGCGGCGTTCGATTTGCTCGAGCAAAATCCAGAGCGCGCCGAACGAAAAAGGGAACACCCACATCAGCGGATGCACGATCGCTGCGAACACAATCCAGACCAGCGCCCCGACGTATTTCCTTTCCAGGATTTTCGTCACCGCGAAGACCGCGGCAAACGCCGCAAGGTTCCGCGGGTTCAAATACTGATCCATGATGTAGAGCGCGGTGCCCGCCACAGGAGTGGTGAGCAGCCCTGCAATCAGACACACCGATCCCCAGCGCGCCTTCGATGAATCAAAGAGAATGCCGCTGAGCTGCCAGCAGGCCACGAGCAGCAAGAAGATCGAAGCCACCTGCCACACCAGCAATCCGGTTTCAAGCGGCAGGTGCGTCACGCGCAACGACCATGCCACCAGATTCGGAAACAGCGTCATGCTGGCATGCGACTGGAAGAACTCCTGCCCCACCGGAAACAGAACGGAGTTCAGCATGCGCTCCACGCCTGGCAGATAGATCTCCGCGTCTTCGGCGTAAGGATGGTAGCCGTGGATCAGCATGGCCGCCGCGGTCAGCAGCAGAATCGTCGCCGTCTTGTATTTACCGGGATGGATCTCGATCACTCGATCTCAATTATCTGATGAGGAGCACGCTCCCTTCAGGGTACAGCATAGGCGAGTTTGCGGCGTCGCGAAGCGAGGTTTAACATCTAACTACTTACGATGGCAACCGCGACAACCTCATCCGTCACCGATACGCAGCGCCGGATCACCATAGGGCTCAACGAGACCCTGAACTTTGCCTACGACTCGTTTTGCAGCAACAAGCTGCAGTTCACGCTCACCGCGCTGGCCATGGCTGTGGGCACGGCTTCTGTAATCCTGGTCGCGACCATCGGCCTGACCGGCAAGCAATACATCCTGCGCCAGCTGCAGGCCATCGGCACCAACATGGTCTACGCCGATTATCAGGGTGGATCGAACCGCATCGACTCGACGCCTGATCCCATGACGATTGATGATGTGCACGCGGTGCGCGAGCAGGTTTCGAGCGTGGTGGCGGCATCGCCCACCGTCGCGCTGGTGGATCGCATTGGCCTGGGTGGCGGCAAGCAGAGCGACATCCTGGTGCTCGGCGTCGATCCGGAATACATGCGCGTGCGCAATCTGAAGGTGCTCGCCGGACGCTTCTTCGATTCGCAGGATTCGTCAGGGCACAACAAGGTGGGCGTGATCACAGAAAAACTGGCGGAGAAACTTTATGGCAGCTCTCCACCAGCGATCGGGCAGATCGTCAAGCTGAGCGGCGGCCTGCCGTTCACTGTGATCGGAGTGTTCAAGGAGAGTGTGGACACGTTCGGCCAGTCGGAGATTCAGGAAGAGACGATGCTGATCCCGTACACGGTCAGCCGTTTCTTCACGCCGACGACAGCGGTGTATGAGATTTACTTTTCAGTCGCCACGCCACAGGACGTGGTGCCCGCGACGGCCGCGATCAAGCGTGTGCTGCAGTCGCGGCATCGCGCCGAGTCGGTTTACAACGTGCAGAACCTCACACAGCTTCTCACCGTGGCAGGAAAGATTGCCGACGCGCTGACAGTCATCCTGATGCTGGTGGCGTTCGTCACGCTGCTGGTCAGCGGGATTGGCATCATGAACATCATGCTGGCGACAGTGACGTCGCGCATCCGCGAGATTGGAATTCGCAAGGCCATCGGCGCGACCAACCGCGCGATCCGCTTCCAGTTTCTTGCCGAGGCGATTGTGATCTCGGTGACGGGCGGCATCGCGGGGATCGTCGCGGGGCTTGCCATCCCTTACTCGGTGCGCTTCTTCACGGATTTTCGTCTGCCTATCTCAGGGCTGTCGGCGATCATCGCCATCGTGGTGTCATCGATTGTGGGGATCATCTTCGGGACGGTTCCCGCCGGCCGGGCGTCGCGGCTCGATCCGGTGGAAAGCCTGCGGTATGAGTAGGTTGGGGCGATTTCAGGGAAGTTTTCCACAGTGTTCCTGAAGGAACATTTGTCTTACGGGATTGTACGTACAATTCGTGAAATGCCCGCAGGTCGAATAGGGAGAATAGGTTAGGGGGAGCGCAAGCGGTGACTGTGGGTCACAATCGCGAGTCACGGCGGAAGCTGAAAGAATACAAAAAG
This sequence comes from Candidatus Dormiibacterota bacterium, assembly GCA_035632675.1. Classification (GTDB taxonomy): domain Bacteria; phylum Acidobacteriota; class Terriglobia; order Terriglobales; family Acidobacteriaceae; genus Sulfotelmatobacter. The sequence goes on along the minus strand of DASQGJ010000018.1, from coordinate 959 downwards.
GGCGGGCGAAGGCCGGGCAAATCCGCTTTTAGAAAACTAGTTTAACGTCCCGTCTGTCCCCGCATTTTCCCGCATTTTCTGTCCCCGCATTTTCCCAAACCGGAGATAGAACAAGAAGGGTCTCTCCTATTCTTACTTGAACGAAGCAAGGGGGCGGGTCCCCCTTTTTGTCATTGAACTCGCTATTTGCCTTCTCCCAAACCGACCGGCCGTTTGGGATCGGACCAAACGCGGCAACTCTTAACATCTTTCATCACCAGGGCGTGAGAATCGCCCGTCCCCGGAACCGCTCGCAATGTGCCGGTCACTATCACATACATTCTGTCGATCTTCTCCTCGTCTCGAATCATTTGTTCGCTTGGGACCACCTGCAACCCGTTCGACAAAAGGTGTTTGGCGTCTTCCTCATGAAGGAATAAGAAACCAATGGCAGCATGACTCTTCTGGTGGTCAATGGTCAGGAAGCCTAAAACGCTTACTACCTTGCCGTCAAATTTTTCTGGGTTCGCCAGCAGAGCAATGATGTTGACCCCTCGACCTTCGCCTTGACCGAAAGCGCTTTGGCAGCTCAAAGCTAAGCTCGCGAGAAGAATCAGGTTTATAATCCGCTTCCGTTCCATTCAGTGCTCCCTACCTCTAAGGACATGTGCCAATTGATATTGTACTGCTCCCCGGACCAACCGGTACTGATGAGCCGACAGCGACACATAGGCGGGTGGCCGGGCCTTTCTGTTTCTTTTCCCGTTCCGAGACTGTGGGTGCCCCGTTCTTGCGCTCTTTGCAAGGGCGGGTACGATGCTGTTTGCACCATGTTGTTTGTCATACCCAAAGGCTGCGCCGCTCCAGGCGTCTGTGGTTCCCGCCCTTCGCAAAGAACGCGAAGGACGGGGCACCCCGCCGGGGGCTAAAGCCCGTCATCCTTTGGGGCGAGTGACGCGGCCCTGGAAGGGCCGCTCTTC
>DASQGJ010000017.1:0-18157 GCA_035632675.1 Candidatus Dormiibacterota bacterium | reverse complement strand
CGCCAGCGCTGGAGCGCTGGCGCAAGTCCAGTCGAAAGCGTGCTTTGTGTGCGCGGGAGTGCGGAACATTGATGTTCTACCGTGTGTCATGGCCTGGTAACGCAAGTCCAGGCTGTATGGCTGGCCTCGGAGTTACAGTTTCAACTTCCAGGTGGCCGACAAGCCGACCGAACATACCAGCAAGGCTGCATGAACGGTTCTGGCGGCGGACTATACATCGCGGATGTCGAAACGCTGGATGAGCCCGCTTCGCATGTGGAAGACGTGCATCACCAGTCTGTCGGCCAGGAGATTTCCGTTGGGGTCATGTACAACCTGACGAACTTTGACAACCAATTCCCCCTCGCTGTTTGCCGAGATCTCGACGGGCTCGACTCGCGGATCGATGATCGCCCATTGACGTTTCCAATAGCTGCGCACCTCATCGCGTCCGTGGACGTGGCCACCTTCCATTCCATTTGCCCAAACCACATCGGGATGCATGGCCGCGAGGACCCTCTCGATGTCGCGACGATTAAAGAGCTCATAGACTCGCCTTAAGAGTTCCACGTCATCCGACATTCAGCTCTCCCCTTTTAATGTCTGCCTGCTGGCAAAAGAATTCCTACCCTTCCACGACCGCATCAGCCTCGATCTCGACCAGCCAGTCGGGGTCGATGAAGCACACGACCTGCATGATCGTGTTTGCGGGACGGCTGCTTCGAAAGAACTCGCCGTGGACTGCCGCGACCTGTTCCCAATCCTCTATTCGGGTCAGCAGAATCCTGGTGCGGGTCACATCCGAAAGCTTGCCGCCCAGGGCTTCGATTGCCGACTGGATTATTTCAAGACACCTTCGGGTCTGACCCGCTGCATCACCCTTCGCAACTGTCTTGCCTTCTGGCGACAGTGGCGCCGTGCCAGTCACTGCGATGATGTTCCCGGCTCGCACTGCTCGCGAGATTCCTACCTTCGGCTCGAATGGCGACCCGGTCGAAACATGTTGGCGTCTGCTGGTCAAAGCGATAGCTCCTTTCAAGTGATCCTTACCTCACCTAGAGCCATCATGCCATGTGCCGGCTTTCTTGCATCGTGGGTTGCGGTTGACGTTGCAGAAGAATCCGGAAACCGAGTCCGTGCGTGACAAAAAGCAGGGGCACGATGAAAGTCGGAATGAAATAGGTGGCACCCAACTGCCCGGCGACGAGTCCGGCATGATTGGCCTGATAGAAGGCGTTGAAAAGATCGGCCGCACCCCAGATATTAAAGATCCAGGCGATTCCAACGCCCACCCCACTGGGCAGCGATATCAGTGCAAGCAAAGCGAGTATCGCCGCAATGAGGTCCCCATAGGCCGCCGAACGCGCGAAAACGGACGGCAGGTCAGCCGATACGACCCCGGGTACTAGAAATGCTAATCCGATGAAGCGGAAGCTGTGCAGGATGAGCAAAGGCCGCAACGCTTCGGCCCGCGACCGAAGCCGGAGTTCCGGCCAGAGATACCGGGCGGCGACGATAGCCCACGCGATGAAGCTGAATGCGATGCTGACGAAAAAAGCGACTTGCGTTTGCATAAATTCCTCCTATTGAGATTCCAGCCATCGAGGGCGGCCGGTGGCTGAAGTGGCCTTCTTGTTGACTGACGCTGCAGACTTAGCGGGGTCGGTGATACCGTGCTCGCGCCGCCATACTTTTGAATCGGGCGCGAATTGCGGCTCCGACGGGAACGGACGGCGTAGTTCGCGGTCGTATCGGTCCAAATTGAAGCCCGGGCTGAGCGGCGTCAACAGGAACTGCACAAACTCGCGAAGCCGGTTGCCGAAAGTCCGCTGGTTGCGGAACGGCTCCGCATAACGACGAGCGATCGTTTCGAAGTCTTCGGGCGGGCGGCCGGTCACATCGAGCACATCGGTCGTTGGTGCGCCCAGCTCGAACGCCCCGCGCTCGTGATCGTTAATGTAGTAGCGAATGCCACTGAACAGGTCGATTGGATAGCCGTTCATTCGTGCGCCCTTCATGAACAGCCAGGTTGGTGTCGGCACGAACCTGACTGACCGACCAACAGCTCGACCGATGGCGTTCGCCATTTCCTCCGCGCTTAGAAGCTCTGGCCCAGTGGGGCGGTAGCTCTTCCCGGCGTGTCGCGCAGGATCTATCAGGGCCGCGACGGCGACTCGCGCGATATCCTCATTGGAAGGTGGCGCGTTGCGGCTATTGCCGGACATCCATGGAAAGATGCCGAGATGCACGGCCGAGCCGATCGTCGCTAGATAGGCGTCAGCGAAAATGCCCGGTCTGACGATCGTATGTGTAACTCCGGGCGTCATCGAAAACAGCCGATCGACCAGCCACAGTTGGCGCGTCATGAGCGAGGGATGCGAAGGGCTCGCCAGCCATTGGGTCAGGCCGACGATATGTTCGAGGCGGGCTTCCTTAGCGGCCACCGCAAAGGCGACCGCGCCCTGAATCATGTACGGATCGAAAGGCGGGCAATAATAGGCGCGCTGGACGTCCTTCAGCGCCTCAGCCACGCGCTCGACATCGCTCATGTCGGCAATCGCGAGCTCCGCCCCTTGCGCCTTCAAGTGGGCGCTGCGGCCATCTTCCTTGTGTACCAGGGCGCGCACCGGATAGCCCGCTTTCAGCAGCTCGCTAACCACAACGCTGCCTGTCTTCCCGGTTGCGCCAGTCACGATGATTCTCGGCTTAATCATGATCGTCTCCTTCTAAAGTGCTTCCTTCCTGCGGCAACGCTTTCAAGAAAGTCACTGCAGGGCTGCTGGGTTCAATGCCATGAGCGGCATCAAGGGTCCAACCGGAATGTACTCGTGATCCATCAACTGTTCCTTCGCGAGTGGCAGCGTTTCCATAAGGGCTCGCGCCTCGTCCTCCGTCTTCGCGTCGACCAGAAAGACGACGCCTTTGCCATTGCCGCGCGAATACCACTCGCGGATTTTCCCGTCTAGGTAGAGCTTCACAGTTGCCCGAATCTCTTCCGGTATGACGGCCATGATTTGTTGAGGGGTTACGCCCTGCTTGGGCGTCTCAATAACCAACACTGCCGTAGTTTTGGGTATAGCGATGCTGGGCACACCTGAAGCGCCGCCGGACTGTGATTGCGCTACCGATACCGCCGGAAGCACTGCGATGAGCAGAGGGATCATGAATTTCATTGGTTCTCCTCTCGATTTAGTTTGGTGTCGCTACCTCTATAGAGTACGCACGTACTCTTTAAGATCAAAAAAATTACTCTTCAGCGAAGCGCGCTATGAAAAATCTTCTCGCCTCCATCAGGAACTGCTCACGCCTTTGGGGATCCGAACTAACGCGAGCCATCATCATGACTCCCGCCATGCTGGGGAACAGCAACCGGATTTTCACCTGTTTCTCTTCTCGGGTCTTTCCGGGAACGAATGGGATGAACCGCTCACGATACGCTTCCAACAACGTCTCGATCCTTTTTCGTATGGCTATCGGTTTGCGCGCGAGTTCCGGCCCCAGGGCGGCCCGCACGCATCCTGTTCCCGGCGAATTCAAGTGCCCAACGCTTAGATACCGCTCGATGATAGCCCGCAGAGCCTGACCCTCGGGCGCGGACTTTGCAACCTCCACCAACCCTCTCCCTGTCTCGTCGAGCGCCCGTGCCACCGCTGCGACGAACAGGTCATCCTTACTCTTAAAATGCCGGTAAAAGCCACCCTTTTTCAGGCCTACCTTCGTCATCACCGTCCCGATGCCGCTCGCGTCCCCGCCGCGCTCGCGGAAAGAGCGAGCAGCAACAGAAAGAATCTTCTCGTGATTCTCCGCTTTGTGTTCCGGGGAGTATCGCATAGGCTAAGAGTACGAGCGTCCTCTAATGTTTGTCAAGGCCTGACTTGAACCGGCAAGGCGCAACGAAGCCCGTGGTCTCAGGTTAGTGGTCGGGGGTATAACTGTTTCAGTAACGGCGCCATACCACGATCCCTCCGAAGAACAATCACTGGAAGTTAAGCTGGACTTGCTTTGCCGGGACTGTCCCGTGGCCTTAGCCGGTTCCGAGTCGTCCGTAGCAACACATGATCTTCCCGATTTACACCTCACCTATGATGAAAAGGCTCTTGGCGCAAGAATCCGTTCTCTCTAGGTGTGCGAAGACGGGTACGAAACAATTGTGTTGGCTTGAGGCATCGATGCCACGATAATGTAGCCCCATTTATGGGCAAAGCTACGCCGTATCGTTATCTGTTCTCCGTCGCTGGCGGACTCATAGCCTTCGTTGTTCTATGGCGGCTTTTCTCATCGGTCAGCGTCACAGACTTGCTCGCTCGGGCCTACGAGGAGCGTAGAACCGTAACCCTCAGACTGGGGAATTCAGCATACTCGCCGTTTCGCGAGGTGAGAGGCATGCGGACGCCCAACTCCGATCGCCCGCAAAGTCTACTCGATGTCCAAGCGGTCATCGCGCGAGGTTTACGGGAGGCGCCCCAGAACGCTCCTCTCTTAGCGGCAAAGGGAGAAGCCAACTTACTTGAAGGATCTAACGACGCCGCGATTACCGATCTTCAGGAGGCCCTGAATCTGGAGCCTCAATCGCCAAGCACGCTCGATGGCCTGGCTACCGCGTATTTCGAGCGCGCCGAGTCAGAAGGAAGACTTGAAGATTATGCTACTGCTTTCGAACTGCAAAGCCGCGCGCTGGAGTTGAAGAAAGACGATCCGGTGGTTCTTTTCAATCGCGCAATCACCGGCTCGCGTTTGTATTTCTACGAGCAGAGCATGACCGACTGGCGGCGCTATCTGGCGCTTGTCCCAACGGGCGGATGGGCCGATGAAGCCAGGGAAAGGTTCGCGGATGTTACGAACATCGTGGAAGAACACGCTGAGAAACGAAAGCATCCACTGATGAGTCCGCCGGAAATTGCCCGAACGGTAAATCTTTCCGACCCGAAGAGTTGGGAAGAAATAGAGGCGAGGGTTGAGGAGTACTTTTCCGTGGCGGTGAGCGATTGGCTGCCGTCGGCCTTCCCACCTGATCATGCGCATCGCGATTCGCCCGAAGCCCGCCACGCGCTGGAGATACTCGCGCTCGTGCTTGATCGCAATCACGGTGACCGGTGGCTGAAGGAGTTGCTATCCAATTCAAGTTCTGACCATTTTGCAGCGGCCATTGATGCTCTTAGATCAGCCGTTAAGGCGAACAATGCAGATTATGTGCTCGCGGAAAGAAAAGCGGCCGAGGCTGCCCAACTCTTTTCACTTGCCGGCAACAGCGCCGGAGAGATGCGAGCACGCTTTGAACGACTGTATGCGTTACGCCTCTCCGATGCCGGCCCAGAGTGCTTACGGCTCCTGGCTCGGCTGGCACCAGACGTTGAGAAACTTCCGTATCGCCGGCTGAAGGCTCAGTTGCATATGGAGCGCTACAACTGTTCGATGGAAATCGGGAACCTCGATCAGTTTGATCAACTAACGGCGGCCTATCGCGACGCGGAAGCAGGGCACTATCCGGCACTGGCGCTTCGCGTCCTGAGCATGCAGGCAAGCGATGATCTATTCAAAGGAAGGGAGCGCTCCGCGTTGCAGCGATACCAGCAGGGCCTCAAGAAGTACTGGTCAGGCTCGACCACCAGCTATCTGGGAAGGGCTTTCTATTCGGAACTAGTCTCTTTTCTTGAGGGCAAGGAACAATGGTATACGGATGCTGTTGCCGCAAAACAGGATTTAGCCATTGCCGATCCCAATCAAGACCCCTTGTCGCTGGCTATAGAACATACTGACCTGGCGCAAGCACTACTGATGGCGCGTCGACCGGACGAAGCAGGACAAGAACTGAACGCCGCTCAGGATCTTCTCGTCTCCGTACCGCAAACGGACGTCACTAACAACTACCGGCTGACGGTGGAGTGCTACTCGGCGCTCGCTCTCGGGCAATCGGGCCATGCAGAAGCGGCCTCGGAGCGACTGGACCGCGTGCGGCCGCAACTGGCTAGAATTGCGAACACCAACGTGGTTGCCGACTTCTATCGCGTCGCAGGCAAGCTGGACAACCTCGCCGGAAGGCCAGAACTTGCCGAGAAGGAACTCATCAGCGCGGTGGCCTTAGGGGAAAAGATGCGCGGTTCGTTAAGGACGGAGTCGGAGCGAGTCTCATGGCAGCACGAATGGCAGAGGCCGTATGTTGACTTCGTGGACTCCGAGTTGCAACTGGGCAAAGCCCGCGAGTCGCTTGAATTGTGGGAGTTGTATCGTGATCCGGCTGTGGCTCCGCTGTCTGACACAAAACAGTCTCCGCTACCTGCAGACGACACCGAGGCGGCGGTGGCATCGACGCGTCGGGCACTGATGCGAGAGTCGGAGCGTTTGAATCAAACGCTGCCGTTACTCAAAGGGCAGTCTGTTTTAGTCGTTGCATTGGTGCCGCATGGCTTGGCGACTTGGCTATATGACGATCGCGGAGTGACCGGACAATTGCGCAGAGCGGATCCTGGAAATATTCGTCTTCAAGCGCAGCATCTCGCGGAGCTGTGCTCTCAACCTTCTTCGCCTCTGGCGGTAGTTCGGTCAGCATCGCGGGAGCTTTACAGAACGCTTATCGAACCGGTAGAGGCAGATCTCCGGCCTCATCAACCACTCATTGTCGAGACGGATGAGGCTCTGTCGGTTGTTCCTTTCCAAGTATTGGTAGACGGTGCCGGACGGTATCTGCAAGATGATCGCCCGATCAGCTATCTCCCGGGACTCGCCTACTACACAGACTCGCGGACAAGAGTGGACCGTATTAGTGCGGACTCTTCGGCCCTGGTGGTTGCGAGCGGAGGCGAACCCGACGAGCAGCTTCGGCCTCTCGCCGATGCCGTCGCGGAAGCCAGGAACGTAGCCCATCACTTTGGGCAAGCCAAGATGCTGACCGACGATCAGGCTTCGCGAAGCGCGATCAGCAGCCGACTCTCGAGCACGGAGGTGTTTCACTTTGCCGGACACGCTCTCGGCGGGGAGGGGCGTGCCGGCTTGCTCGTGTCGCCGGAAGGACACGGGCCACGTCGGAATATCTTCGATGCCGAAGCTCTGGGCAATGTCTCTATGCCGCGACTATCACTCGCAGTCTTGTCAGCATGCTCCACCGAAAACGGTCCTGAAGGTGGATCGCAGGACTATGGGAGCCTGGCACGCGCCTTTCTGTCGCAGGGCGTGCCGCACGTTTTGGCGACACGGTGGAACGTCGATTCTGCCTCGAGCGCATTTCTTATGGAGAGTTTCTACAACAACCTGATCTCCGGCATGCCAGTCTCCCAGGCACTCGCGCAGGCAGAGTCAGCACTGCGTCAGAAGGAGCCACATCCGTACTACTGGGCCCCGTTCGATGCTTTTGGTAAAAATTGAAGGAGAAATGAAAATGAAACGCCACTTCGTCGCTTGTATTGCGCTTGTGCTGGGGTTAGGAGCCGTGGCTAATGCGCAAACACAAACCAACCTGCAGCTCATCTTAGAGGGGCCTTTTGCTGTGTGCGAAAAGACTCCTGGCACACTCACAGTTCTCGTTCCGAATCTTCAAAGCACCCACTACTTGGCAGGCTTCATGGGGGAGTTGGACGGATTCGTCCCACCGGACAACAAAGACGACATAGTCGACTACGTGGCTTATCCAGACAATATTGATTTCGCGATGAACATTCAGGGACCTAACGGGTCGACACCGATGCGACAAATGAAACTAATGTCGCAGAACTCAGCTGCGACATTCTATTCTGAGAAGGCCGACTGCAAGAACCCAAACCCTGCATTGACTAGCTTTTCTTTGCGTGTGCCCGACCCAGACGAGGTGTGGCCAGAGAATCCCACAGTGGAGAAAATCTATGTGCACGCTCATCAAGATCCTTCTCCGATTGGACCGAGTGGCTGCAATTCGACCAACGGCTGCAATTACGCAACGAGAATAGTATTGCGGTACCTCGACATCGACCCCGCAACCGTTTCCTTGATTGACTTGAGTCCCCCAAAACAGAAGATTGTCTGGACTCCAATTAAGAACGGCGCGATCACCGAATCTGTCGGTGGAGTAACGGTTCAGGAATTGAGGATCGAGTTGAGTGCGGAGCCGGTCTCGGGCCAGGACTACGAAACCCATGCACGGCATGCGTTCCGAATGGCCAGCAATGTGGTGGGCGTCCAGCGTGATATTGAGTTCGTGCAGAAAAAGGACAATGGATCTGATCAAGCGGGACGCAAGACCCAGTCCAGCGTGGTTGTGTCAAATACTAAGCAGCACATCCCCTACATTGTTACAACTCACAGGGTTTGCCAGGTTCCGCCATTGTTTGTTTGTTCGAGCAACAGCACCGCAAGCGCTTGCAATCAATAGCAACAAAGAATGAGCCCGGACCCTTATCCTGGCTCATTCTCTATTTCACGCTTGGCCAACAGTTCGGTCAGCGTGCATTGCCAATCTTCTTCTTAGCTTCATCCACCCACGCTCCCTCCGAATCAAGCTTCAAATATCGTTCCCAATCGGAGACAGCCTCGGCCCGCTTGTTCATCTGCTCATTCACGACAGCGCGATTGAATAGAGCGACCTCGTTATTCGGGTTTCTGGCCAATATCTGGTTTAGCAGCTGCAGAGCGCGGTCGTAGTCTGCAAACTGCGATGATCTGTTGGTTTGGCTCCGAGCCCTCTCGCCGTACGCAATCGCTAAATCCAGCTGCAGAGACTCGTCTGCCGACGAACTACTCTCTGCTCGCGTGAGGGCTTCAATTGCCACACCATAGTTTCCTTCCAACAGTTCCGTGCGGGCTTTTGCCTGCAGCCATCCCGGATCGTCGGGATGCTTCGCCAGTGCGTGTGCGATGCTGGATTCGGCTTCCAGTAGTGCCGGGGATTCGTCCATGCGCGGGTCTGGGGCACCACGGCGCTGTCTTACCGGGCCGTAACGGGCGTCGGGAAACCGCCATTCAAAGGGACGCTGCTCGGTATATGCCTGGGCGATGAGTTGATTGGTCGATGACAGCGATGGGGAACGCTGCATCCAGGTCAGTACTCCCAACACTGCGACTGCGAAGACGGCAGCTACAGGAACGGCCCAGCGCAGCCATGAGAACGTCTGGCGGCGTGAAGGGCGAACTTGTACTGCTTGCGCTTCGCGGCTCTCACTCCGGTTTGCCTGCTGAACGTCTGCCATCCGGCTGGCGAGATGTGCCTGCCAGTCGCGACTCGCACTGGGCAATCGACCGATGAGTTCCTGATCTTCGGCAGAAATCTCGGGATTCAAATCTTCGGTCCTCTCACGAAGCAGCGGGCCGCAATGATCGCAACTGGACGCATGCTGGAGAAGGACGCGCGCTTCAGCCTCAGGGAGAGTCCCGGCGGCTACTTCGGCCCACCTTTGCTCGTCCGGACAGCCAGCCTTACGGAATGACACTGCCTGACTCCCTAGGCGGAAAAGCCTCTCTCGCACCTCTCCCTCGGCCTTGAGGAGAAGTCCGCACTCGCTACAAACGCGGGAGTGCGCCTCAGCCTCAGCGCGGTCGAGAGATCGATCGCGAGTTTCCGCTGTGGACGCTGCCTGGTCCGCCAACCATGCCAGCTCTTCCGAACTGAGGTGGCTATTTGGATCTCTCGCCAATCAGTCGTTACCTCCTAATAACGGTTTCAGGGTGTGAAGTCCTTTTCTATGCTTTGAACTCAAGACACTTCTCTTTCCGCAAGGTGCTCGCGTACGCTGGACGTCAATCGATGAATGACACTCTCTACGCCTTTCACAGTCAAGGAGATGGAAGGCAGCCGGCCGATATCTGCCGCGCTCAGTCCATACCGATAGTAGAGCCAGAAGATGATCCGGTCCCGGGACTGCTGCTCCCCTGACAACGTGGAGCGCAAAATGTCGTCAACCTCGCGCAGCAGTATGTCGCGATGGATCTCGTCGGCGCCATCTCTTGCAGTCGGAGTGCCGGAGCCTGCCTCATCAAGGCTGACCTCCGGCTGTCCGAGACCCCGCTTCTGCGAGTGCCGCGCCCGAAAATAGTCATGAACCACATTCGAAGCAACTACCTTCAGATATCCGTAAAAGGCCTCGGGATGGTGAGGGGTAAATTCAGTTAGGAGCCGTTTTTGATCGCCACAGATCTTCAGATAGGTTTCCTGGATCAGATCGTCCACCGCGGGCGAAGTTACGTCCCAGCGTCGAGTAGTCCGCAAGACAACCGACGCAATCAAACTGTGGAAACGGCTGACGAACTCCTCCCAGTCGGAAGCCTCTCCCCTCTCGGCACAAGCGCGAATTAGATCTTCCAAAGGCCGCATAGGAATAGGCCGTAATCTCCCGGCGCTCGTCGGGGAATTGTAACCCACTGCCCGGCGGTCGAATGTCTTTCACCCCCGTAGAGGAAAAAGGGATTGGCAACGCTCCTACGTTCTCTTATTCGACCGGATTCCAGGCAAGGCTTGGGCAAACGCACGATGTGCGGCGCGAACTCCGGCGCTTCTGGGGGAGAAGATGACTTGGACTTACGCAAAACTCTTTGCAGCGGTTATGTTGCTGGTGAACGTGACAGCGGCGCAGACCGCAAGCACCGTGAAGCCGGTGTTTGTACAGCATCTGGTAGAGGGACAGACGATCGTCTATGTGTCGGCGGCGCCCGAAAGTACGGTCAAATTGTATTTGTTGTCCCAGGATTCTCCGGGCTCTGTTCCTTCTACATGTGACACCACGAAGGGCAGCCTGTTTCAACTAAAGGGCACGACTCCCACGATTGCGGCCTCTGCTAACAAGGACACCGGGGTGGCAGAGATGGACCTGTCCAGCCCGCTCGTCGGAAACACATTCGTCTGCGCCTCGGCGGAGGCAAAGGATTCGTCCGGGTCGGCCGCGTCTGATGTCCAGCAAGTTGAGACCACTCTCGATTGGGGTCGAGTGCGCGCTTACTTTGCTGGGGGCGTACTCATTGCCAGCGGCCAAAACAGTTTTTCATCGTCGTCGGCCACCGAGTTTGTGTCCTTTAACATTGAGAAGACCTGGCTCTTGCCCGGATGCAGCCTGCTGCAGCCCGGCCAGAACGGCCACGCGAAGTGCCAGTCCGGATCCAAAGCAGGAACTCCTGGCGTATCGACTTACTTCGAGACCCGGCTGACGGCGATTCCGGTTTCGACCACGAAGTCGACGTCAGATACAGGAACCGCCTCGACGTTTCAAACTTCACAGAAGACGGCCCGGCTGGGCGTGGGTGTGTATTTTCCCTGGGTCCTTACCCACTGGTACTTTCAACAGGCCCCGAATGCGCTCTTCATAGCTCCATTGGCGAAAGTGGGGTTTGATACTCTAACAGGCCCAACCTCGCAGGCCATTCCGACTTCAACATCAAACTTGGTTTTCGATCGTTTTTACAACCACTACGGTTACGGCATGCGAATCGGCCACTACGGCCTCACCAGTAGTCCGAGCCAGGCACCGGAACTGATAAGTTATCTCGATGTGACATTGGGCCACTACAGCAATCTCCAGAGTTTTGTGTGTGAGCCGGCAAGCACTGTGCTTCAGCCGTTCACACCTGCCGACAGCCAGTGCGGAGCGTACTTTCCGCCGAGTCAGCCATTTACTGACAGCCGCGTCACGCTCAATCGTCTGGACCTGGAAGGTATCTTGAAAATTCCAAAGACAGTTGCATTTGTTGGGTTCAATGCAAACGTCAAAGCCTCAGCGCGACGCCATCTTGATCTCGGCCTGCAACCGAGTGACGATCTGCGCTTTCTGTTCGGAGTGAAACTCGATATCGCTTCGGTCATGCAAAAGCTCGGCGTATCCGGAAAATAGGAGGAACTCCACGTGCCACAGTCCCAGAGTCAGAGCTACGTCCCGAGGGTTGCGGTGGTCGGAGTACATGGTGTCGCACACCACGATCCAGGTGCCACCGCAAACGCAATGGCCGATCTTCTGTTGTTATTGCCCCCTGGCCAACCCGACAGTCCAGCGTCATACAAGACGTTTTCGGCTACCGGCATCCGCGTGCCGGTTCGCATGCCTCCCGTGGCACGCCTGCCAAAAGTTGAACGCAGTGGATTCACCAGGATCTTCGGCTTCTTGTTCGGATTCCTGGAGGAAAAGAGCGCCTACTTCGCGCGCTATGGAACGAGCAAGAAAGTGAAAGGAGATCAAGTCGTTCCCGGACAGACGGGCAACGACTACATGCGTCTCCTCTTGCAGGACTATAAAGGAGGCGCTGACGGGAATTTCTACTCCACCACGCGACTGGAAGGAAATCGCACCGGCGTCGGACCGGCCGGGCCTGCCGAGGTGCACATTTATGAAATGCTCTGGGCAGACTTGGCCCGGCCAACCAACACGATCTTGAGTTTTCTCTTCTCTCTTTTTCAGCTTGTTCTGCACCTCGGCAGCCTGAGTCGTCTGGCCGTTGACACGGGCTCGTCCGAAAATAGCCATTGGACATGGAACACGTATTGTTCCGTTCAGCGCTACGCCGTGCGGATGCTGCAGATGCCGATCCCACTGCTTAAGGTGATCTTGCTGGTTACGTTGCTGGCGTGTGTTCCGTCCCTTGTTCTTAAGCCGAATGAACAAAGTGTGCCCGCAGTGTTGATGGCAGGATTGGTGGGGTTGGCGCTCACCTATCTGGCAAACGCAAAGAGCACGCGGCCGGTTCACAATTCGCCGTGGACGTGGACTTTGCGCGCGGTCGTGCCCTTCGCCGCCGGAGCCGGCATCGCTACCGCGCTGCTTGGCGCCGGATTCGCGGCCGATATATTGCTGGCCATTGAATCCTGGATACTGGTGGGCAGCACGTTGGTCTTGTACGTGCTCGGGAAGTATGAGGGTGTGCGCAAGGGAGTCAAGGCGGTTGGATTGGTGTTTTACGCGATCGCGACCACGGCATTCGCGTATTACATCTATGCGGCCAAAGCGCACCCCGGGGTAGCGGATCCCACGAAGGGTATGCCATCACCCTTCGTTCCCAGGGGTACGTTGTGGACTGCGATTTGGATTTTCGCTGCCCTGCGACTCTCCTGGATTTTGCTGTTCGTCCTCGCCTTGCTGGCTCTTGGCCTGGGAAGCCTGGCGTGGCGGTCCATCTCAAAGGAGGAGCCCGCCAAGCGAGCGCGTGCGCGAGCGGCCGTACGCACCAGCAGGTTTGCCCTGGCGTTGCCGGCGATACTCTTCCTGCTCATAACCACAGTGCTGTGGGCAGGAATGTTTTCCATCGCGCGTTCGATCCACGACCCATTTTTCAGTGCCACCGATCTCTCGTCAACACCGAACCAGAGCTGGCTGCTACGCCTTTCCTTGGCTCCAGATCCGGCGATCACGCGTGAGACCACGAACAAGGCTTGTGACTCAACACTGAACCCTGGGTGCTCAATGCCCAAACTAGCGAGGATTGAGCCTTTGCCACCGGAGGCACATCGGGAGTGTCCCTCGGCAAAAGGGCAACTTGCCCAGATTCAGCAGGTGCCGGATGACACGGAGCACTTCAAGCCAGACTATTTGAGGGAAGTACTCAACTGGAGCGTGACCGACGGATTTGCGGTCGCATTGATCCTGCTGGGGGCGGTTCTGTTCCTGCTGTTCTGGTGGGTATTGCCCGGCGTGATGACTGAAAAATTCCCTCTTCGCGGAAGCGATGAGCCGCCTCGCGCATCGACGAACGCACAAACCGAAAGGCTGGGCACCTGGACCTCGCGTGGGCTCGATGCCATCTCAGTCATCACTCTTCTGCTTTGGATTTCAATCTTCGTTGTCGCGCCGCTGTTCCTCATCGAGAAGGCAGTTTCGGGAAACATTGTGTGGCCCGGATGGATCAAAGGTGCAATCGATTGGAGCGCACACAGCAGCGTATTCATCATCCATTCCCTCGCCTTCTTGGGTGGCGCAGCTGGCTTGGCGGCGATCATCCACTATGGAAGTCCGGTTCTCAGCGCCATCCTCGACGTGGATACGTACCTGCGCACGTCGCCCGAGGATGCAGCTCCGCGGGCAAAGATTGCGGAGCGCTATATCTCTCTGCTGAGTTACCTGAACCAGTATCGTGGCGCGGACGGACGAGGATACGACTCCATCGTCATCGTCTCCCACAGCCTCGGGACGCTCATCTCAGCGGACCTGTTACGGTTCTTGCATCACGACGAGGACCTCCGATCGAAGGTGTTCGCAAATGGACCTCGGCCTTGCGGAGAACCTGCGCCCATCAAGTTGCTCACGATGGGGAGCCCCATACGCCAACTCCTGAATCGTTTCTTTCCGTTTCTCTATGACTGGGTACGCGCAAACCCCGACAATGGTCTGACATGTCTACCCGCCTGCTCGACCCAGGCTCCAACGATCAATATGGACGCCACGCCGGATCCCGATGATCTCGGCATCGCGCAATGGGTAAATGTCTACCGCAGCGGAGACTATGTCGGACGCTCGTTGTGGCTTGACGAGTGGTATCGGCGCACACATAGCAACCATGGCCTTTGCATCGCATCAGGGGGAGGACGCTCAGAGGCATGCATTGGCGCCGGGGCACATACGCATTATTGGGACGACACCGCACCTGATGTGGCCGAAATACTCAATTCCTTGATATAGCTTTCCGGACGAATACGGTGGAGAACCAACTTTCATCCAGACCATGTCAGCACGTCACGAATAGGAATCGGCTTTCGGTTTTCTCAGCTCAACCGTCTGGGTCTCGTTTTTGAGTCGCCGCCAGTACGTAGCGGCGCGAAAATCTCACATGCGCACCCGCCGGATCGAACTTTGTCGACAGGAGGTGCCAAATGACTCGCTGGTTCATGAAGTGGAGCGACGTTGACTGGTTGAACTGCACGCTTCGCGTTGAACGCAGCATTGTGCGCCAAAGAGTGGGAGACGTGAAGACCGTCTACTCCGGGCGAGGCAGAGACACTCGCTGCGCTGAAAGCCTGGAGACAGACCACACAGTTCTCCCCTCGAACCACGACAAGATCGAGGCCACTTCCCTAGCAACTCTTCGGACGGTTTCACTCCGCCCGCAGCGCATGCATCGGGTCCACGACCGCCGCTTTCCGCGATGGCACGTAGGTCGCAATGCACGCAACGATAAGAATTGAAACCGTTGCTACAAAATAAGTCCACGGATCCACAGGGCTCACGTGATACAGCAGCGAACTCATCAGACGCATCGTTGCAAGCGCAACGGCCACACCGCCGATGACGCCAATCACAGCTAGTATCAGTCCCTCGCGAATATACATTCGGGTGAGTGCCGCACGCTGCGCACCCAGAGCCATACGGATGCCAATCTCGCGTGTATGTTGCGAAATTGCATACGCGATCACGCCGTAGAGCCCAACGATGCCTAATAGGAGCGTCATGGCGCCTGCAACCGACAGCAAAACCAGTGTGAACGAAGTTCGCGCCATCGATTTGGCGTACAGCTCACCGATCGTCTTGTTATAGGCGAGCGGCAGATCGTGATTCACTGACCAAACTGCACGTTCGCTATCTTCGAAGAATGACGCAGAACCCGCGCGCGGCGTGCGAATCACATAGTGCACATAGCGGAGCACGAGTTCTTTTTGCGTCGCGAAATTGTCCTGGAGCAACCCCCAATAAACCGCAGTGGGCGGATCCTGATTTACTCCGTTATCGTGCACATCACCAGCCACCCCGACGACTTCGTGCCAGGGATCGTTCGAGCCGACGCGTACCAGTTTCCCGATAGCAGCGGCCGACGAGCCCCAGTACTTGCGAGCGAGATTTTCCGAGACAATGACGACTGGACGTTTCTCAAGCTCTTCCTGCCAGGTCATGTCTCGTCCCGCGATCAACGGGATGCCCATGGTCTTAAAGAAACCCGGCGATACGAACTTTTCCATGCTCAAGGGTGGAAGCTCGCCGTCTTTATAAATGCGGTCGCTGGCATAAACAGGATCAAGAGGACGGCTCCGGATCATCGGCAGGCTTGACGAAATGGCAACTGAACTCACTCCGGGGACAGCAGCAACTTGGTTCAGGATGGCCTGCTGCATGCGCAATACATCGATCCGGCTTGTGTCAGGAACCTGCGACGTGGGAATAAAGATGTCGAACGATGCGATGGTATTGGGATCGCTGAATCCTGGAGAAACGCGGGTGAGGGCGCGGAAGGTGCGAATCATCAGCCCTGAGCAAATCAATAAGACCAGCGTCAGCGCAACCTGGACCACAACCAGCGTTTTGCGTGCGCGATGCCGCTCTCGGCTTTGACTGAGGCCGCGTCCGCCTTCACGCAAACCGGCTGTTGCTCTGATACCGGAGTGTTTCAGAACCGGAATCATACCGATGACAAGGCTGACGAAAAGCGCCAGGCCTGCCGTAAAAAGAAGCACAGGTATATCAATGCCAATCTCGTGCAGGCGCGGCAATCCCGTAGGCGCGGCCACAACAATTAAATTTAGACCGCCGTGCGCGAGGCCCAGCCCGATGGCACTGCCCGCGCATCCCAACACCAAACTTTCCAGCAGCAGTCCCGCGGCCATATTCTTACGATCCGCTCCCAAAGCAGCGCGAATGGCAAGTTCCTGACGGCGGCCTTCCATGCGCACCAGCAGCAGGTTAGCTGCGTTCGCACACGCTACCAACAGAACGATAGCGATGCCTCCCATCAACACCCAAAGCACATTGCCGATGTCGCCGATGACATCAATCTTCAGGGGCTGAAGAGTGGGAGTGAAATTTGCTTGTTCAAACAGCGCTATGCTGAAGCCTTTTGGCGGCGGAAAACTGTGCGTAGCAATCGGGACCAGGCGGGTCAAATCGGCTGTGGCTTGCTGCAAAGTAACTCCCGGTTTCAGGCGTGCCAAGCCGTTGACACTGAAGCCGCCGAGCGTCGTTTTGGTGCGATCAATTTGCCCTGGCACGACAACATCCACATCGGAACGATCCATGAACACGAAATCGGCCGGCAGAATGCCGATAATTTCGTGCATCGCCCCATCTAACTTCAGAGTGCGGCCGACCACTGCAGCATCGCCGCCAAAATGCCGTTGCCAGAAAGCGTAAGTAAGAAGGACGGTCTGCGGCGTATCAGGCGAGTCATCCCGCCTAGTGAATAGGCGCCCGAGGGCAGGACGAACACCGAGAATGGGCAGTGTGCCATCTGTCACTTCCAATCCCTGGACCTGCTCCGGCTCAGCGCCGCCCGTGATGTGAAACGACAAGAAGCCATAGAGACCGATATCTTCCAAGGTCTTGTTTTGTTCGCGATCAGTGAAATAGAGATACTCCGCCATATTGATTTTCGGGATGTTAATCGCGGGCGCCTTATACCAGACGCCAATGAGCCGGTCGGGTTGCTGGTAAGGCAGCGGTTTGAGCAGGACGCCTTCCACCACGCTGAAGATAACTGTGTTGGCGCCTACACCGATCGCCACCGTGATGAGAGTGACGGCCGTGAAAAATGGCGCGCGGCCGAGTCGCCGGAGAACCTGCTTGAGTTGGCTAATAACGGAGGCCATATAAGTCTCCTGAAAAGCTTGGAATTCTTGCGGGCGATTCCCAGACGTCAGAGATGAAACTAATTTGGGTGTTGCAAATCGCTTGCCAAAGGCTGTGCCGCGTAAATGTTACATTCCAATGGCAAACGGCCACGCAAACCGCCTAAACACGTTCGCTTTCGGATCGAAGTGTTCGTTCCTGAACAGCTCGGATCACGCAGTCTGATACGCGGCTATCGAGACTTCGCGTAATAGAGCTTTCGGTTTGGTGCAATTGAATCCAACGCGGAAGTTCGATCCAATGTTCCTCAATCTACCTATGCATTTCCTCAGGAAGGAGTGCCGCTGTCGTAAGAAGTGCTACGTCGGAGCTTGCTTTGTGAAATCGATTGAACAGGCACGCCGCGACCTCATGGAGGACCTGCTCGTAGTCGGCGGCTACCGCCCGCTCCACGTGCTTCGACCGGAATGTCAGGCCGGATTCCGATCTCATCTGAGTTGCTATAAGCACGGCTTCGAATTGAGGCGCCGCCATGACGCGGGAGTAGACAATCTACCTCCACTGTAAGTAGAATGTCTACATCCATGAACGAGAAAGGTCAGTATAAGAACCGGATTGAGCTGCTGCAGGGAACACTCGACATGCTCATTCTGCAGACGCTGCAATGGGGACCGCAGCATGGATATGGCATTGTCCAGGCTTTGCGTTTGCAATCCGGAGATGTGCTTCAGGTGGAGACCGGATCACTGTATCCG
>DASQGJ010000016.1:0-57917 GCA_035632675.1 Candidatus Dormiibacterota bacterium | reverse complement strand
CCGAGGACGTGCTGCAGGATTGCTGGTTGCGTATTCATCGCGCTCGCCATACCTACCTGCCCTCGGAGCCGCTGCTGCCGTGGATCTTCGCGGTCGCCCGGCATACGCGCCTGGACGCTTATCGCCGCAGACGCAGGCTAGGATCACGGGAAGTGCTGGTTGCGGGAACTCCCGAACCGGCCGGCGCGGCCCCGGCGCCGGGCAGCGGCGTCATGGAACTGGTGAATCGGCTGCCCGATGGCCAACGTGAGGTGATCGTGATGTTGAAGGTGGTGGGCATGAGCCTGGAGGAGGTTGCCCGAGCTACCTCGTCCACGGCTGGAGCGATCAAGCAGAAGGCCCACCGGGCCTATGGAGCGCTTCGCAGCATGCTGGCGGCCGAGGGTCCCGGTTGAAAAGGATGGTCTATGGCGGAACTACAATTTCCCGATGCGAAAACTGACGAGAAGATCGACCGTTTGCTGGAACTGGCTCCCGCTGCGGAGCTGTCACCGGACCTTCATCGCAAAATCAGTGGAGCCATCGCGGCCTCGCTCCAGCCGGTGAAGCCCATGCCGTCGGCCGGGGTGCTGGCTGGGCAGTTTGCGTCGATCTTCTTGATGTTTGCGGCGGCCCTGATCGCCACGATGGGGGTTACAGGATTCCGAACACTGCAGGCCTGGCAGGCCCTGGGTATTGTGGCAATCCTCGCGGTCGGAGTATCGCTTTTCTCGCTGGTCCTGGCATGGCAAATCCGCCCAGGGAGCCTGCAGAAGATCCCCGCTAAGCTTTCCTGGGCGTATTTTGGCGTGGGGTTCCTGACTGGCGCGGCCCTGTTGTTCCCCTGGCGCGGAACCGAGGCATTCGTTTCACACGGATGGCCCTGTCTACTGGCAGGATCGGCGGTCGCGATTCCTGGCGGAATTCTGTTCTGGCTGCTCACCCGGCGCGGGGTTCCTCTCTCCGCCGGCGCTTTTGGAGGCACTCTGGGCGCGATCGCCGGTCTTCTGGGCCTCACTGTGCTGCAATTCCGCTGCATCCATCAGGACGCGGCCCATCTCCTGGTTTGGCATGGAGGTGTCCTGGTCCTCTCCATCACCGCCGGCGTTCTGGTTGCCCTTGCGATAGAACGTAACGGTAAAGGTCAACGATCGAAGTTAGGATAGCGTCGCCCCACCGCTGCCTGCAGACAGCCAGTCGTTCGAGCACGTGGTGGGCGTCTACGTTCCCTCCTACGCCACGGCGTGATTCAGTTACCATTTCGGACGGCAAACGAAGCCATGAGAGGGTCTCACTCTGGCGTTAAGCACCATCCTCAATCACGCCGAGCGTGAGCGCCCTGTGGTGAAAGCCTTTGAATGAGGCGACTCCACTTGGCTGAGCAGCGCTTCTCGTAGAAGTCCGCCTCGGCTCCCCAGAAGTCCCATCAAGGAGGCGCCGCCTTCAGCGAAGCTGTTGCCTGGTGTGAGCGGGCAGGCAACAGGGCTATTTGCCCCCTCAACGCGTTAAGTGAACAGCATTGTGCTAGACACGTCTACCTGCGTCATCTATTCATTTGCCTTTCTCTGGAACCGAAGGAGTGTGCGCGCATGGGCGCTTTGACTTGCATCAACGACTACTTGAAGCTTTATGGAGCTGATCTGGGGCGTCGGGTTGTCGATCAGTTTCCGCCGCTCCATCAACCCTCCGATCCGGTCTGGCCCGCACTCCACGAACTGAAGCGGCACCCATTTCCTGCCCAGGCGCTGGCGATCATGGGGATCGTCAAGCGATGGGAAGAGGCACGCTGCGCGGCCGCTGTGGCCGAATGCGGTACCGGAAAGACGCTTATCTCATTGGGGAGTGTGTTCACACACGGGCGCGGAAAGCGGTTCACGGCGCTGACTATGGTGCCGCCCCAGTTGGTTGAAAAATGGGCGCGCGAGTGCTTCTCAACGCTGCCCGGCGTTCGGGTCTTTTTCATTGATGGCGTGCGAAACAGTGCTTCGTCGAATGGCTTCACGGGAGTGAACGAAGTGAAATTCCGTAACGGACGAATCGTCCGGGAGGGGCTGAAGACAACGTTGAGCGAGCTTCGGTTGGCAAAGCGTCACCGCTCGGCGCGGGCACGATGGAACACCAATGTTGGCGCTCCCTCGATCTTCGTCATATCGCGAGAGCGGGCCAAGCTCGGCTACTTCTGGCGCCACGCTTACGGAACACCTCACTCGGGGCCGTTTCACGGATGTGTCGTGAATCCTGATACTGGGAAGCCGATCCTTACGTCAGACGATCAGCTACGCCGGGCGGACTTCCGAAAGGTGAAACACTCGGAGCTGATTCTGCCGGACTCGCTGAGGGCGAGGCTTCCTTTCCATAGCGCGCTGTGGCAAGCCGACAATGCGAAGATCCCGCGCATGGCACCGATGGAGTTCATCGGACGGTATCTCGATGGGTTCTTCGACTACGGAATCGCCGATGAGGTTCACGAGCTTAAGGGCGAAACGGCGCAAGGCAATGCCTTGGGGACGATGGCGTCCGCTTGCGACCGGACGGTGATTCTTACCGGCACATTGCTGGGCGGCTACGCCGACGACGTTTTCAACATCCTCTATCGGGTCGAACCCAAGCGGATGCGCGAGGAAGGATTCGATCATGGAGAGGCTGGCGTTCGACAGTTCGCAAGCGTGTACGGCGTGCTCGAAAAGGTAACAACCATCGAGGCTGCTGACAACGCCTGCTCAAAAGCAAAGGTGACGACGACCGTAAAGCGCCGGCCCGGCGCATCGCCGCTACTCTTTGGTAGCTTCCTGATGAACTTGGCCGCGTTTGTGTCATTGGAAGACATCTCCGATGCGCTCCCGCCTTACGAGGAGGAAGTCATTTCGGTCGAGATGGACCCAACGATGAAAGTGGCATACGGACAACTTGAGGACGACGTCCGGGAAGCGCTGCGTCAACATCACGGCAACGCCTCCGTGGTCAGTACAGCCATGAACGCACTACTGCTGTATCCGGATCGGCCCTATGGGTTGGGAACCCTTTATGGGTTCGACCGCAATCCTGAGACGGGAGAGCGCGAACGATTCGTGATTTCCGAGCCCGTGGACCTGGACCAGGAGTTCGTCTACGCGAAAGAGCGGCGGCTGATCGAAGAGATCAAACGCGAGCTCGCTGTCGGTAGAAAGGTCCACGTTTTCGCCGTTTATACAAGGAAGCGGGACGTGACGCGGCGGCTCCAGGGACTTCTCTCGAAGGAAGGGATTCGCGTCGAGATACTGACAGCAGAAGTGCCGCCAGCCGAGCGCGAGGCTTGGTACGAGCGGCAGCTTCGGAACGGCATGCAGGTCTGTCTGGCTCACCCGAAACTGTGCAGCGTCGGCCTCGACTTGCTGGACTTCCCAGTGCTGCTGTTCTACGAAACCGGGTACTCGACATACACGCTCCGTCAAGCCAGCCGGCGAAGTTGGAGGATTGGGCAGAAGCGCCCGATTCGCGTGGGATTCCTGACTTATTCAGAGACAGCGCAGGAAGCGTGCCTACGGCTGATGGGAAAGAAGCTGATGGCGTCGCTACCTATGGAAGGCAAGCTCCATGCCGATGGGCTTCAATCTATGGACGCGGACGACGACCTTCTTACTGCAATGGCGCGCGAGCTCGTCACACGTCAGGGTGTAGGCGAGGCCGCTGCAGACGTTTGGAAGAATTTGGTGGGTCGACACAGAGGGCCAGTCGAGGTTGCGGATACCGGTTTGCCGGTGGCGGTCGAATCGCTGACTGCCGTGCATGAAAGGGACTCCATGGAGGCTGCAACTTGGATTCGACCGGCGGTCCCGGCGGTCCAGCTCTCCTTGTTTTGAAGTGACGGAGGTGACTCATGTCAGCGTTGGCAATCGTGCCCGTTGCACCCGAAACAGTCTCCAGCCTTTCGCGGCGATTGGCGGAATTGCTAGAGCAGAGCGAGTTAGAGGGTGTCCAGGGTCAGCTTCCCGATACGACACGCGAACAGGCTGCGAGCTTGGTGGAGGTGTTGCGTCACCGCATAGTCAGCAGGCCCGACCGGGACCATCGTTCGCTCTTCGATCTCGACGACCGGCTGATTGAACTGATGGGGCTGGTTGAGGAAGCTGCGGAAGCCGGACGCGAAATCTCGACGGAACTGGCCCAAGAAATCGACACGTATCTGGAAGCCTACCGGCTCAAGGTGGATTGCATCGTCGGGTACTGGCGGTGGCAGCAATCGATCGCCGACATCAGTTCCAAAGAGGCGGAGCGACTGGCGGCCAGAAAGAAGGCAGCCGAGAATCGGGTGACCAGACTGAAGGGATTCCTATTCGCCTTCATGATGGTCCGCGGGATCAAGAAACTGGAAGGCGAGAAGAGCGACATCGGCATGCAACGAAACAGCACTGCCTCTCTGGCTATCGACGATCCGCTCCAAATCGCAGAACACTTTTTCGAGCGGAACGTCCGTTTCAACAAGACCGAATTACAGGAGATCGTTTATCAACTGACCGAAGGAGAAGCGCGTCGGCGTTTGGAACTGGCCCTCAAAGACGGTTGGGAGGTGAACGGCGAAGCCATCCGCGCCGCGCTGGTGAACCAAGAGGCGATTGCGGGCGCGAGGCTGGTTACTGGCAGCCACGTCCGCGTCCGGTGAAAACACCAGAGTATAAGAGAGTTGGAGCATCACGTGGTCGGGCTGGCTATTCTCAAGTAGGGAGGTCGGACTTGCTCACTCTTCCGGTTCATCCTCTTCAACTCGCCGGCATTGTGTTCACCATCGCTCTGTTGGCATTGGCTTGGGCAAGCCGCGGCCGCCTCAATTCCATGGGTTTCGAGTTCGTTCATTGGAACCGGACTAGCGCCCGTGAGAGCGCGGAGGCTCTGGGCTTCGGCGCGGTCTGCGGTCTTGCGGTAGCGCTGCTATTCCAGGCCCTCTACAAAGGCGCGCCGTTCAAATGGCAAGATGCCTGGATCGGAATTACCCTCGGTCCGCTCATGGAAGAGGCCATATTTCGCGGGTACCTTTTCGGCTTGGCCGAGTTGGGACTTCGAAAACGAGTTCCCCATCCAGGTTGGATTACGGGTATTGCGATAGCCGCCGTATTCGCGCTGTGTCACCTTCCGAAGACCGGCATCACGGGTCTCCAGATCGGCGTCATCTTCGTGATGGGCGTCGTCTACGCCTGGCTGAGAATCAAGTCGAATTCGACGACATCGCCGTTCCTGGCGCACTCAGCATACAACGCCATCATTTTCGCCGCAGCCGCCCTGCTCGCGTGAAATAGATCCCAACACACTTTCAGAACCTGGAGAGCCTTCGGGCTCTCCTTTTCGATTTGCAGGAGAGAGATTCAATGATTCGATCCACAGAAGATTTCCGCAGCCTGCTCAAGGCAGCTCGCCGGGCCGGTACCCCACTACTTGCCGTCAGGACGGCCGATCCGGCCAGCGCGATGGCTCAAGTTTCGGCTAGCCTTTGCGGCAAAACCGAAGTTCCTGTGTTCGCCTGGGACATCATGGGCGGTATCGCCGCGCGCAACAAGTCAGGCAAAGAAGCCGTGGCCCACGTGTTCGGCGAGAAGGCTGCTGTCGCCGGTCCGGCGGATGTACTGTTGACCCTTCACAAGGGCGCTACGGCGAAACAGTTTGCGGATGCCATTGTGTTCTTTAACAACCCGCAGCGCATCTGGGAACAGGTCGACATCGTGCAGGGGGTCTGGAATCTCCGCGACGCATTCAAGGTCGGCGGCCAGATGCTCGTGCTGGTGACGACTCCCGGTTCGGCGCTCCCAGTTGAGTTGCAGAACGACGTAATGGTTATTGACGAGCCGCTTCCTTCGGCGAACGACCTGCGCGAAATCATTCCCGGCATGTTCGAGTCGGCCGAACTGGGTCCACCTGACGGGTCCGTAGTGGATCAAGCTGTGGATGCCCTGGTGGGACTCGCGGCATTTCCGGCGGAGCAAGCGTTGGCAATGTCGCTCTCGAAGAAGGGTCTGGATGTTGAGCGTCTATGGGAGCGAAAGCGTCAGGCCGTGGAACAGGCACCGGGCTTGACCATTTGGCGCGGCGGCGAAACTTTCGCAGACATCGGTGGTTGCGACAACATCAAGAGGTTTCTTAGCGCGGTGCTCACGGGCCAGGAATCTCCGCGTGTCGTGGTGTTTGTCGACGAGATCGAAAAGGCGTTCGCCGGCACTGGCACCGACACGTCCGGCGTGAAGACCGAGATGACCGGCACAATGCTCGGGTGGATGCAGGACCGCGGTGCGGACGGCATCATCGCCATAGGCCCTCCGGGGGCGGCGAAGTCGATGATCGCGAAAGCCGCGGGTAATACGGCTGGGATTCCTACCGTCGCGTTCGATCTTTCGGCGATGCAGAGTTCGCTGGTGGGCGGCTCAGGCGAGCGACTGCGCGCCGCGCTTCAAGTCGTCGATGCGATTTCCCAGGGCAAGAGCCTGTGGATTGCAACGTGTAATTCGATCACGAGCCTGCCGCCGGAGTTGCGGCGCCGCTTCACCTTGGGGACGTTCTTCTTCGATCTGCCGTCAGCCGAGGAGCGTGAGGCGATTTGGAAGATCTACCTCGCGAAATGGAACGTTGATGGGGAACGGCCCAACGACGAAGGCTGGACCGGTGCAGAGATCAGGGAATGCTGCCGCAAGGCGTGGCGGCTGAATCTGTCGCTGAAGGAGTCGGCCGAGTACATCGTTCCGGTTTCGAGATCGGCGGCGGATCAAATCGAAGCACTGCGTCGGCAGGCATCCGGACGATTCCTGAGCGCGGCGCGGCCGGGAGTATTTTCGACCGAATCAGACAGCCCTGCTGCGTCCGGCAGACGGGCATTTCGAGAAACAGAATAGGGGAGGCATCATGAGCCAATACGAGGAACTCACCACAACTATGAATAACCAGCAATACCTGGTCGAGGCACTGACGGAGATGGGCTACAAGCCCGAGGTACAAACGGAAGGCACGGCCTTACGTGGGTACGGCGGGGTCAGTTGGAACAGGCCAGTACAGGTCACAATCCCGAGGGAGCAGCTTCGCGGCGCTTTGGCACCCGTCGGCTTCGGTCGGGATGAAACCGGAGTCTTCCAGGCCGTCATTGATGACCTGGACCGGAAATGCAGCGGGCTCGACGCAAGCTGGCTGGGCCAAGTCGCGCAGGCCTACAAAGAGCGGCAGACCATGGCAGTGGCCAAGACTAAAGGTTACGTGTTCCGCGGCCGCGAAATAGTTCAAACGCCGCAAGGACCAAAGGTGCAGTTGCGTTTCGCTGTTCGCTAACGAAGGGGCGAGGAGAACCATCATGCAAGAAAAACTCATCACCGTCGAAATAGACGAAAACGGAAATAGCTCCATTGACCTCGAAGGTTTTCACGGCCAGGGGTGCGGCGATGTCGCGAAGGATTTCCGTGGCGGCGATTCCGTCACTCAGTCCAGCAAGAAACGTGACTTCTACACGCAGGCGACTGCCGTGAAGCAGTCGCTGCAGCAAACGTAGTTTGTAGCTCGGCCGAGGGAGAACATGTTATGGGCGATCGAGCGTACGTGGAGATCGTGTGCCGTGAAGAGGACGAGCCGCTGTTTGAGGCTCTCGGATTCATGCAAGAGTTCCGTCATGCGTTGCCTGCCAACGTGGTGACGATGGTCGATGCAGAAGCATCCGAAGGGGCCACGACCGAGCTTCAGGCTCTCGCGGAGAAAGGCATCGTATTCCGTGGCTGGCACGATGCCGGTGGAAGTTATGACGGAGCTTGCTTCGCGAGTGCCGGCGAAAAGTACCACGAGGTGCCGCGGCTCAATCATAGCGACCTGCCTTGTATCGAAGTTCATATAGACGGAACGGTCGACGCCGATCAATTGTTGGCTGCCTCCGAATATCTGAAAGTATCCGACCGGGCTGGTGAAACGTTGGGTTTTCCTTCGGGAATCGAACAGGAGGACGAAGCGCCATGAAAACGGTTATGCAGATCATCGAAGAGGCCGGCGGCCTTGCTACTTTCACCTGGACGCGGATTGAGAATCCGCCGTTCATGCTTCTTGTGATCGAGTCGCTTGGCGAGCCGGGTCCAAACGGCCACCGCGCATTGTCAATCGCCCACTACGGAGAGCAGAATGGCGACGCCATGAGGGATCCAGAGATCTGCGCCGAGATTGTCATGGAGAATGGAGCAGCAAAGCTTTGGCCGTACTATTTCCGCAATGACTATGCTGGCGTGGAACGTTGGAACCGTCAGCGGGAGGCCGACGGATCGATGACCTGTCGGCCCCTAGAGACTCGCGATCTCGAAAGCTTCATGGAGATGTGGGACGCGAACATCCACGACCAGGGCTTCCTAGCAGCATTCCAGCGGACTGCGGGGCAGCGATGTTGATTCATGGGTTTGTCGCCCACAGCCGGGTGAACGGACCGGGCGTGCGGGCCGTCGTCTACTTCCAGGGCTGCAATCTGGGTTGCGCAAGTTGCTGGAACCCGTCGACACACACCTTCATAGGTCCGTCGCGCGGAGTGCAAGACGTGGCCGGGCAGGTAGCAGCCGCGCACCGGACCCGCTTCCTCGACGGCGTTACCTTTTCGGGTGGCGAGCCCATGCAGCAGGCCGCGGATCTACAGGGACTAATACGGCTTCTGAAACGTGCGCGGCCTGAACTCAGCGTCGGGATGTATTCCGGCTACACGGAGCGTGAATTGGACAGTGGCCGCTTCTGGACCCGGTATGGCATCGCGCAAGAAGCGAGGCGTCGGATCTGGGAGGACATCAAACAGCACCTCGACTTTGCCGTGCTCGGGCGATTCGTCACTGCTAGGCCGACTACGCTGCCGCTGCGGACCAGCGCCAATCAGGCGTTGCGGCTCTTCAGCGACCGCTACCGCGAGGACAATTTCAAGCCCCTGGAATTCGAGGTTCACATCGAGGCCCAAGGACTAACTCAGATTACCGGCTTCCCGCTCGTGGGCTTGCCGCTGTAGCAACACTGACTCTTTCAACTGCTGGCGCCTGCGTTCGCGGGTGGTCGGTTCCAACTTCAATCCAAATCAAAATTCAGGAGGTGGCCAGCAATGGCGACTCAAGTAACTCTTTTTCCGTTCAATAGCCTGTCGGTGGCTGAGATGCCCGTGGCGCTCATGGCCGACACCGCACCGGCCAACGGCGACAATGGACGCCCGCCAGCCCAAGTTGTTGTCCAGGACCCGGGCGTCGATTTGGCCAAGAAAACCGTTTGCATCAAGATGCGTCTGTCGACGATGGGCAACACCCGCAAAGTCTCGACCTCTCAGATCGAGGCGGATGCCGACAAGGACCTATTGCGCGTATCGAAGCATCTGCTAGATTCAGCGGAGTTGAAGGCGATCGGCCGCTTCGACGGCGAGATCCGCCGGTTCCTCTACAACATCTGCCTGCCCTTCGAAATAGGCATTCACCTGCTGCCCATCGCAGCACTCGAAACCGTCGAGGATCGCTTGCGGAAGTTCGCCGAGGAACGTCAGACGCTGGTGACCGCGTTCCTCGCGGTGTACCCCAGCCTGTGCCAGGACGCAGCCAAACGACTGCGCGGTTTGTACAACCCCGCCGACTACCCTCCCATCGACGAAGTCACGCGCGAGTTCGGGCTGTCTTGGCAATACGTCAGTTTCGGCGTGCCGGACCAACTCAAGGGCATCTCGCAGGAAGTGTGGGAGCAGGAGCGTGACAAGGCGGCCCAACGCATGGCGGAGGCGTCGTCAGAGATCCAGCAAGTATTGCGGCAATCCATGGCCGATCTGGTCGCACACATGGCCGACCGGCTGAAGGATGGGGCCGACGGCAAGCCGCTGAAGTTCAAGCAAACGACCGTATCGAATCTCGTCGAGTTCCTATCGAACTTCTCGTTCCGCAACGTGACCGACGACCGGCAGTTGCAGGACTTGGTGGGCAGGGCCCGGGATCTGCTCCAGGGTGTAGCGGCGAACGATCTGCGGAGCAGTGGAGACATGCGAACG
Source organism: Candidatus Dormiibacterota bacterium (assembly GCA_035632675.1). Lineage (GTDB taxonomy): Bacteria > Acidobacteriota > Terriglobia > Terriglobales > Acidobacteriaceae > Sulfotelmatobacter. Next base: position 47,962 of record DASQGJ010000016.1, on the reverse strand, counting down.
CGCGTGCGACAGGGAATGACCGCGCTTGCGGCGGACCTCGATGGCATGCTGGTGAAGGCGGGCGGGCGCAAGATGCGGCTCGCTGAGGAGGACTCCGTCTAGCGTGCCCCGGGTCGCTTGAGGATTAGCCCCGCGGACCAGCCTCGCCTAACGCGATTCTCTCCGAGCGCTGGGACCCGCCAGAACCGGCACAAACCGGCGGATCTCGTCGGGCTTCTCGCCACCGCCGGGGACGAGGGCTTCGAACGGCGCGCAGCAGTCGAAGTGAAACTGGCAATCGAAGACCATTCGAAGAGTTCCATAGCGGGACGCTTCGAGGTATCCGATGAGTGTCGCTGACCGCAAACTAAAAATCCAAACTCTTTCGAAGACGCTGCCGGCGATGAGGCTTGCTATTTCGTCCTGCCACGGAATGAGGTAGTCGAACGGCCCCCAAGGCGTTTGCTGATCGTAGAAGAGCAGGAGGTGGCTTGGGAGTCCTCTCGTCTCGTACCTCTTGGCCAGCTTCTGTCGAAGAATCCTCTCCAACGACGCATTGCCTGGGAATGAACGAAACCCTGCGGTCTGAATCGAGTTGGCAGTCGCGTTGTCACCCCTCGCCAGAGCCTCCATTTTCTTCTGAGATTGCTTGCCTGAATATGCCACGCCCTCAGCTAGATCGCTTTGGAGGACCTCGCCCAGTTCGAAAAGCATCCGTTTATCGTCAACAAAGCATTCCAGATCCGGCATCGGTGGTTGGAGCTTGGTTGGTGCGGTGTCGGGACGGAGCCCGGCAGCATTGGTGAACTCAAGGAAGATCCAGCCCTCGTCCATGTCCTTGGGACTGTTGCCTTTCGGCCAGAGATGTTCCGGAAATCTCTGTCTACGCACTTCCGGATGTTGGTCAAGCGATGAAATGAACCTCATGCGTGTCACCCCCTGAATATGCTCCATCATAGCTCCGAGTGGAATCAATGAGCCACGAGCCTATTCTTCGGGGCATCAAGGCGGATCGAGGGTATCCTTATCAAGGAAAGGCACCGAGGCGCACCCGCAATCCGTTTCGGCCAACGTCGCGCCCGCAATCCGATCCATCAACACAGAGTACTTACGCGTGGGTTCACCTGCTTCGTGGGCTCTGTAAACGGAATAACCTTTTCCCGATGCCTGCCGCAGAGCAGATCGTGGGCCGTCACAACGTCGGGCGGATTCTCTTCTGCGAGCACGAGCCAGATGCCGTCTGGATGCCCGTGAATGATTGTCTCCTTGAGTTCGTCGGTCATTGGCTCCATGAATGATCCTCCGGTCAATCAAATGCCTCGATGTAGTCAGCCTTCTCGCCCGCCTGTTTGAGCACATCTGCCAGCCAGCGCTTTTTTCGCTTGCCGCGGACCACGCGACCGACAAAGCCGAGTACGGTGGCCAAATTGTCACGATTGCGCCGGATGTCCTCACGCGTGAGCTTGGCGTAGCGTTCCAGAAACTCATCCAGGTTCTCAGGCTTCGCGAAAAGGTACGTGGCGTGACCCGGCTGCGGAATTTCCGCAACCAATACGTTGCGCCACACGAATAAGTATTCGTCTCGAAACAGGAACCACGTCCGGCAGCGTTTGCGAAGTTGATCGAAGTAGTAGGGCTCGTAGTCTGGACACCACGTGACATAGTGAGGCTTCAGGTGCGCGGACGCGTTGACTTGATCGAACCAGCGCTCAACCTGGGTGTACTCGATGGGAAGTGTCTCGCACTGGTTGCGAATGTGCTGAACCAGATCGGCGTGCTCCCCGAGAAGGGCATGAATCGTCTGGGCCTGCTGAAGATCGTCGGGAACGTTCGAAGGCGCGTGCACCTGAAGCCGGGATGGGAGCGCGGCCTGCCATTTTCGGAGAATCCACTCGCCGTTGTACAGACGGTACTTGCCGGCGTGAACGAAAGTCGCCTGGACCTCGATACGAGTCCGTAGCCAATGCTTCCAATGGTTCCATGTGAGATCCCAGCCCAACCCTGGGAGGACATTCGAATCCAGCCAGACCTCCAGCTTCCGCCGGGGATCGCGGCAGACGACCCGATCCGCGAAAAACTCGCAACGGCGGAGCAGCAGGGTTACCTTGTGTGAGGTCATTTCCGGCTTATACGCCAGTATCCGGTCAGCGAAGAAAGCAGTTTCGTCATCGGAGAGGTAGCCGTCAACCAGGATCGAGCCGAACCCGCCGTACGGAAACAACGGCGCGGCATCTTCGTTCTTGCAAAGCGCGTCGTAGCAATTTCTGAGATCGGCGTGTGCCAGAACGTTGAAGGCTCGTTCGACGTAGGGAAGGTCCCGATCTTTCGAGTCGCTTACCTGGAGTTCGAGCGAACGCATGCGCCAAGCGAAGCGGAGCTGATCGAGAGTTGCTGTTTCCGGCACGCGGAGAAGCCGGTATAGAGACTGCGGCTCCTCCCCATCAAGCAGGTAGAAGTAGCGCCGGAGCGCTCCTTCGGACAGGAATAACGCTCTGGGCCCCTCCTTGCAGTCGGGGAGTTCGGCGCGGACAAAGGCTTCTCCGTTCTTGCCGGGTTTGGGGAGACCGACGTATCCGATGGTCGCGTGCAAAAGTTGTTGGTGTCGCCGATCCGTCGGGTGCTGGATCAAGATTTCGGTGCTCGCTCCTAGAAATCTGAGTTGGTCCCGACGCCGGAGGAACCGAGCAAGAATGCCGGGTGCCTCAGCCGTAGTGCCGTCCTCAAAGGAGCATTGCAGGGATCCGTTGGAGGTCACAACCTCCGCTAGGCTGCGCAACTGAAGAACAGTACCAATCACAGCAGCAGGATACGGCCAACAATCCGAATCGCCAAGCGAGTTTGGCTGACATCCGCAAGATGCTGACAATCAATGACATATCGGCGGCGAGGCCGCCCAAACGAAAAGGAGAATTCAATCATGACCACAGAATCCACGGGCCTGTTCCAGGGACTGGCGCCTCTGCTCGTCAATCGGACGGTCATCATGACCGTTGCGGCGGACGGCAAGGGGCTCCTGACTCTCAACGTGATCCCGAAGAAAGTAAAGGACGATGAAAGCGACGCGCTGACGACGGCGCTGTGCATTACGGCGAGCGCCGAAGAGCTTGACCGCGACTTGGCCGCACAACTCCGCGAATTCACAGATGTGCACGCGAAGGCTGCGACCAACATCCAGAAGGTCAAAGACGAACTGGCGGCCGCCGAGAAGGCCGAACGAGAAGCTGCCGACGAGCGACGCGCGAAGAAGACGAAAAGCAAGGTCGTTCCACCTGCCGGCGTGGACGTAAAACCGGAATCGGTGAAGCCGCCCGAGGCGGGGCAGACATCCCTGGGGCTATTTGACGAAAGCCCTGACGAACCGGAAGAACATTCGCCTGCGAGCACCTGTAGTGCCGTGGAACAAGGTCCAGGCACTGCCGAAGCGAACGATTATCCGGACTGACGACCATCACCACCGCCGCAGAAATAGCCCATACCAAGAAAAGAGAGGAAAGAGGAGGAGGTGTAGGTTGCCACGATAGCTGACAACGCGAGTGTTCATTCCAAAGGACGATCCTCGTTTTCGTGCCAGGATTCGTGACAGTGCTCGACACGATTGTTGGCAAGATCCTACGCTTTTGTCGTAGAACATGGCATAAACCTATGCTGGGTAGCCTCGCCAGCGGAGGAATCCGCTATTGGAAGCGTCTCGTCCTCAGTGCGTGAAGCAAGTAGCCGAGTGGAAACAATGTCGCCGCGATAATAGCGCTGCAGAGATCGACATAGTGGCCCAGACTGCTCTCCTGCCCCCACCCCATCCAGGGAAACGCGTGGAGCGCTTCGAAGACGTGCGTAAGGACGACGACGACGAGGGAACCAGCCCCAAGCAGTTGCAGCCACGAGTATACGGTTCTCTGGCGGCGGAATAGAGCTATTGAACCCGCGAGCAGCATCGCCCCGGGCACCAACACCACGAGCGCTTTGAGTAATGTGACGTTCATCAGCGGCCCTTCTTTCCATCCCCGGCCCGAACTGCCTGCCCGCAAGCACGGGCGGCCGGGGACGCTGTGGCGGTCCTATTTAAGTGAAATCACGACATAGTCCTTGAAATAACTCGTACTGTCGGTCTTCGACCATAGCCCGATTCTTCCAGAGACGGGTGGCCGGAGGACGGGGTTGCTTGCCGGCGACAAATCGGGATTCGGAGTACCTTTGGTCGCGGTTGGCTCTGTGCCAAGGGTGTGTTCGAGCGCGAGGTTCCCATCAAGCCAGGCTTTGAAATCGGTGCCGTTAATGGTCATCTTTAGCTCGTGCCAGGCATTCCGATCGAGCATAAACGGCTTCGTCCGATCGCTGAACTTCACGGGTCGCCGGATGCCATTGTGGAATTCCCAGAGTGCGACATTGTTTTCGGTGTCATTGTAACGGACAGCCAGCCAGTCGCCATTTTGCTTGACGTTGAAAAGAATTCCCGAGCACCGGTCGGAGTCGCCGGCGATAGTCTTGAACTTCATGCTGATCGTGCCATCGGAGAAGTTATCGACGCCCTTGAGCACTGCGACCGGGTAGTACGCGAATTGCTTCGCGTTATCCATCAGCTCTTCGTTCGACGTGCCGTAGAGCTTTCTGGCCGACTGAATGAGAAGCTTGGTCGGGTTATCCTTGTTCGCGACCCACGGTCGTCCATCCACCATGATCACCTTGTCCTTGCCATCTTGCGCGACGACCCAGGTGCCGACCATTGGCTCAAAGTTCATTGGCGATTTGCCGACCTGCTCTTTTCCGAGGTCTATCCGCATGTCCGCAGCCGAAAGCGGCAACGTCAATAGCGTCGCCGTTAGGACCGTAATTCCTCGCTCCATGATCGTTCTCATAAACTCCTCCTTCTCATCAGAATCGCGCTAAGTACAACGACTGCTGGCCAAATGCCGTAGAACACGATTCCAGCACCTTTAGGCGGCGCGGCAAGCGGGTGTCCACGGAAAACGGATTCGTCATTCTCGGCCGGTGGTGTGATTCCGGCGACTGAATAGATCGATTCAAGCACGCCTTCGGCGGTCGTGATTCGGCTCATTTCTTTCTTGCCGCCCAGCTCGTACCAGATCTCACCGTAGTGTTCACGCGTCTGCTCGAACAGGCCAATGGATGTCGCCGAAACATACTCGACTTTCGCTTCTGGCATCACTCTGCGCAGTTTAGAGAGCGCCCGGCGTTCGAGGTCCGCGCGGCGAGGATCTTCCGGCGCAAGGTGCGCTTCGATCCGCAACGGAACGTGGATTTTGCGCAATGCCTGCTCATCAGCTTCCGAGAACGAGTTCATCCGATTCTCGGAAGTGTCCCAGCTCGCGTGTGCGTTCGTGAACGCCATGATTGCGGTCGCTGCGACGACGGCTACTGCAAGGGACTCAAAAAACCTCCGCCGAACCGCAATGCCTAGTCGCATCCAGACGGAAGCCAGGCCGAGGCCAGTGGCGATCAGCACGAGCGAAATTAGCACAAGGTCCAGCCGCAAGAGCCCGTGCTGGAATTCGGCGACCATTGCCGTGGGCGTGTAACCGGCAACGCGCTCCCAGATTCCGCCTTGAACAGCCGCGATGAAATTGACGATCCATGTACCCACCGTGACGGTGAGAGTTACGATGGCGGCGGTTGATGGATGTTCGGTCATTGAGGCTGCTGCCGCAGCCAGTGCGATCGTGAGGCCCGCGTTCAGGAGATGTCCGGTTGCGACGGTCGCCAGCTCGGGCGCATACGTTGCTCCGCCATAGTTTTTCCACAACAGGATCGCGATGAGAGGCGCGACGGATGCAACAACCCAGCCGATCAGGAGGATTGATGCCTTGGCCGCTACGCGGGCAAATGCTGGCATCCGGTGCTGTAGTTCGAGCTTCAGTGCTCCGCTTTGCCGATCTCCCCCGACAAGTCGAATGGCAACAAAGGGCAGCAGGAACACAGCAGCCAACTCGCACGCACTGAACGACGGCGCCCAGACGCCGACCAAAGGTGAGAGGGCCTCGCCGACTCCGGCGGCGGTACCGCCCAAACCGCTGACCTCCGCATAAGTGCGTACAGCGCTTATAAAGGAGATGCCCACCAGAGGACCGATTGCGGCAAGCATCACCCACCATGAGCGAGACGCGATTAGTTCCCGCCATTCTTTTTCGAGTAACCACACCCAGGCCGATCTATGCGAGGGCAAGGAACACCTCCTCCAAGTCGGCAGGCGAGGATTGCGCGCCGCGGGAAGACGCAAGGGCGCTCAGCTCGGCGAGCGTGCCTTCGCCTCGAACCTCGCCGGCGCTGAGAAGCACGAAGCGATCACACACCCGTGCAGCATCTGTAATCTGGTGGATCGATAGGAAGAGCGTTCTCCCTGCCTCTGCATGGGTTCGCAGCACCCGCGCCACGTCCCTTGTCTGACGAAGATCGAGTCCATCGAAGGGCTCGTCTGCAAGCAGAACCGGCTGCGGCGTAAGGAGCGCCATTGCTAGAAGCGCGCGCTTTCTCTGACCTTTAGACAATGTCCCAATTGAAGAATCGAGTAGGGGAGCAAGATCAAACTCCCGGATTACTTCGTCGCGAGCGTCAGTCGGGCCGCGCCAAAATCCGAGGGTGAAATCGAGCGCCCAGCGAACCGTTTGCGCAGGCCATGGTGCAATTGCATCGGGCAAGTAGAACATCAGACGCGACCGGTCATTTGGCGCTAAAGCGCGACCACCGCTATGGACTGATCCGCCATCCGCTGGCAGCACGCCTGCGAGGCACTCGAACAAGGTAGTCTTGCCAGCGCCGTTAGGACCGATCAGACCTAAAATCTCGCCGCGCCGGACTGAAAATGAGACCTTGCTCAAAGCGTGGAATGATCCAAAGTTCTTCGTGATACGTTCCGCGCTAAGCAGTACGTCAGAGATCATGCCGAAGCCTCAAATCGACCAAAGCGGAGTGCCAGGGTCGGCAGGATGAGAAGGTTCAGAGCCGTTGAAGTCGCGAGGCCGCCGAGAATCACGATGGCCATCGGCCCCTCGATTTCGCGGCCGGGATCTCCGCTGCCGATGGCGATTGGCAGAAGACCCAGTCCGGCAACCAGCGCCGTCATCAGAATAGGTACAAGCCGCTCAGAGGCTCCTTGCAGCGCGGTTTCGAGACCCCACGCGTGACCTTCCACCTTCACAAGATGATCGAAGTGCGACACCATCATGATCGAGTTTCGGGTGCTGATGCCGAACAACGTGACCAGACCAACTAGCGAGCCCAGCGTTAGCCAGCCTCCCGAGAAGAAGATCGCGAGCACTCCGCCCGCGAGGGCGAACGGGAGATTCGCGAGAACGAGAAGCAGATTGCGAAAGTTACCGAATGCGATGGCAAGCAGCAGGACGATTCCGACGCCCGCAATCCCGGAGGTCAACAGAATATCGCGCTGCGCGGCCGCCTGCGCTTCAGCCGCTCCCGAGTAGGAAAGGTACACACCGGAAGGTAATCGAATCTCCGACTCAATTCGCTTGCGGGCTTCGGCGACGAAGGACGCGACATCGCGCCCAGCTACGTTCGATGTGACGGACTGGCGCCGCCGTGTGGCTTCGTGGAGCACAACGTAGCGCCCAGTGGTCTCATAGATGTCCGCCAGCTCGCGAAGGGGAATGCGCGTGCGGCCGGCGTTATCCAGCATCAGGCTGCCCGCATCTTCAGGATTCCTGCGTGTGGCGGAATTCAGAATAACGTTGACTGCAAACACGCGGTCGCCTTCGTACGTTTGAGACACGGTTGTGCCCTGATACGCCGTTTGCACAGCGTCCATCACGGAGACCGGCTGAAAGCCGAACTGAAGCAGGCGTTCCGGGCGCAGGTGCATCACCATCTCCGGCATTCCGGGTTGCGATTCCACCTGAACGTCCGCCGCGCCCTTTACGCTGGCCAAGACTCGCGCGACCTGCTGAGCGCTGCGGTCGATTTGATCGAGATCGTTCCCGAAGATCTTGATCACCACTTGCCCGCTCACGCCCGTGAGAATCTCTTCGATGCGCTCCTCCAGAAATGGTTTGATGGCAAAATACACGCCTGGAAACTTGGTCAGAACGTTGCGAATTTCGGACTGAACCTGTTCTGCTTCCTCTCCTTTCAGCGGAACAAGGTCGACGCCGAACTCGCTATAGTGCGTGCCCCAGGTATCGTCGGCCAATTCCGCGCGCCCCACGCGCTGGGCGACGGAGCGGATGTGCGGGTTCTTGAGAAGCTCCTGGCTCACGGCGCGCCCGATCCGCAGAGATTCATCGAGCGAGGTCCCCGGAATCGCCGACATGTGCACGATGAAGTGCCCCTCGCGGAGTTCAGGGAGAAAGGCTCCGCCGAAGAACGGCAGCATGCCGAGAACAGCGACGCATAACCCGATCACGATCCCGAGAATCAACCGTGGCCTGCGGGCGACATTTTCCAGCATGGACCGATAGCGGGTCTTCAAACTATCGATGTAGCGAGGAGTGCGGACCGCCTCGGCCCGGCCTGTCAGTAGGGCGAAGGAAAGCGCGGGCGTGACGGTCAGCGCCACGAGGAGTGAGGCTATGATCGCGAGAATATATGCGATTCCCAAGGGAGCGAAAATCCGGCCTTGGACTCCGGACATCGTGAGCACGGGCAGAAAAACAAGAGCCACCACCCACGTGGCATAAACGACCGATTTCCGGATTTCGAGCGAAGCATCCAACACGACCTGGAACACCGGCAAGGGATCGGGCCGCGAGCGGTTCTCACGGAGACGGCGAATAATGTTTTCGACATCGATGATGGCGTCATCCACAACTTCGCCGATTGCGATGGCCAGTCCTCCGATGGTGAGCGTATTTAGTGTCGCTCCAAACCGGTCCAGGACGATCACTGCGGTGAATAGGGAAAGAGGAATGGCCGTGAGCGAGATGAAGGATGTCCTCAGGTCCAGGAGAAACAAGAACAACACGACTGCGACCAGAACCCCGCCGATGAGGAGAGACGTTCTCACGTTCTCTACGGCAGTTTCGATGAAGCTCGCCGGACGAAACAGCCGAGGGTACACGACGATATTCTCTGCCTTCGCGGCGGGGGCCAACTCTTCCAGCGTCCGTTCGGCGCCCTGGGTAACTTCGAGCGTATTTGCGCCGTATTGGCTGGAGACAACCAGAATCACTCCTGGCGTCCCCTGAATGGCCGCCGCTCCCACCATAGGTTCCGGTGCTTCGACTACTTGAGCGACGTCGCGCAGCCGGACGCTGACACCCTCCTGCTGAAGCAGGACGATTCCGCCCAACTCGTCAGGTGTGATCTGCTGGCCGTCGCTGCGGAGCACGATGCGCTGGTTCGGCGTATCGGCAACGCCAGCTCCGCGTACGCCGGTCGCGTTCCGGGCCGCAGCCAGCACGTCATCGATGGAAATCCCATACGCGAGGAGCTTTTCTTGCCGAAGCTGGATCTGGAGCTGCCGCACTTCACCGCCAAAGATCACGACGTTTGCGACGCCTGGCACCGCTAGAAGGCGCGGACGTAGCGTCCAGTCGGCGAACGTTCGCAACTCCATCAGCGAGCGTTTCTCGGAAGTGAGACCGATATCGAGGATCATGCTGGTGGCCGAAGTCAGCGGGGCCATTTGCGGCGCCCGGACTCCCTGCGGAAGTTGCGAGGCGGCGGTGGAGAGCCGTTCGCTCACCATCTGGCGGGCACGGTAGATATCGGTACCGCCCTGAAAAACTGCTGTAATCACTGACAACCCCTGAATGGATTGTGAGCGAATCGATTCCAGGTTCGCCACACCGTTTACCGCCAGTTCGATGGGCCGGGTGACGAGCTGCTCGACTTGTTCGGAGGCGAGACCCGGTGCTTCGGTTTGAATCACCACCTGCGGCGGCGCGAACTCCGGAAAGACATCGAGCTTGGCGTGCACGGCCGTGTTGAGGCCATAGATGAGCAGCAGGCAGGCCAGCGCGATCACCACGCCACGATAGCGGAGCGAGAACTCGACGAGAGGCCGTATCATTTGCTCTCCGTATCTTCGAGAACCTGGATCTGCGATTTCTGCTCTTCAGACAGCAGGATCTGCGGGCCGATGGTGACGATGCGATCGCCCGCCGAGACTCCTTTCGTCACGATGGAGCCTTGCGACGTGCTCCTGTCCAGACTTACTTCTGCGCGGGTGAATTGGTCATCCGCGATCTGCCGGTACACCCATGTTTTGCCGGCAGCGCGTACCACGGCGGATTGCGGAATCAAAACGCCAGCGACTGGCTTTCCCGGCGCTTGGAGATAGGCGGTCAACGCGGCCCCCGGCCGCAATAGTGATCCTAGTCCTCGGACACGAAAAAGAAATCCTTCGCCCAGCGTGCGAGGGTCGATGGTAGACGCCAGGCTCACGCGCTCGCCTTTTGTCTCCCGGTCCTCGTGACCAACCGGCACGATGCGGGCAGATGAAATTCTGGCATCTACGATCTCGCCCGCTGGCAAATCCACGCGCGCGAGCATCGAATCGAATTGGGCGATTCGGAGAATCTGCTGCCCGCTCTCGACCGCTTCGTTGGGGTGTGCAAATACGTCGACCACCTCGCCGGCGCGCGAAGTGAGAGACACCGGTCCCGCACCGCCAGCTTGCGCCTTGGCCGCCGATTCGAGCTGGGCGACGTTCTTGCGCGCAGCTTCGAGCCGCGCTTGATCGCCTTTGAGCCGGGCCTCGGCCTCTTGCACTGCGCGATCGGAAACGTTCTTGTTCACATTGAGCCCTTTGAGGCGTTCATAAGCCGCGCGAGAAGCGTCGACGCTCGCCTGGGCAGCTTCCATGTCGGCCTGAGCATTGGTGAGGCGATTTCCAATGTCGACACGCTCAAAGGGAACCAGCCGCGGCTCAATGATTCCGAAAGAAGATCCATCTGCAAGTGTTTCGCCGAGTTGCGGCCAAGGTCGCGAGTCCGCGGTGCGCACAGTACCCGCCACGGGCGCACGCACCACAAAAGATGCGCCAGGATCTTCCTGCAGGCGGCCGTAGGCTACGACCTCCGGATAGATCGTTTCCGTTCGCGCCGCCTCCACCTTCAGTCCGATGCGCGTCTGGGTGTCGCGGTCGAGCGTCACGATCACTTCGCCGTCGGCTCCCCGAGACAGGCGCGGAGGTGTTTTGACAGGCTCTTCGCGTTTGCGCTCTTGTGCGATTTCTTCTCGGCCCGCAATAACGGCGAAGACCGCGAGACCAATTAAGCCGAGGCCGGCGACGATCGCGATTATCCACTTCAGCGTGCGACTCATTGTGTCCTCCTGGGGTTTGCTTCCGGAACAGGCGGCAGCGCGATTCCGCTTTCGAGCGGATACTGCACCGCGTCTTCCACTGCCCCCAGATCTGTTTGGGCCGCGCGAAGCGCGTTTAATCGAGCCCCAGCAGCCGCGACAGCTTCGAGTCTCACTCCAACGAGAGCCAGTTGGTCTGCTTCACCGGCCTGGATTTGCTGCTGAATCGCTCGTTCGCGATCTTCAAGCAACACTTTCAAACGGGAGTCCGCCTCGCGAAAATCCGCCAGCGCGGCGCGATAGCGGATGAGCGCCCGCTCGATTTGATCGATCGCTGCCGCTTGCTGCGCCAGAAAGCGCGCGGCGGTTTCCGCTCTTCGAGCTTCAGCTTCGGCGATAGGACCTTGGTTACGGTCGCGCAGCGGGAGCAGCGCGGAAGGGCCGATGAAATAACTGTTGAATCCTTCTGTGAATTCGTAGCCCGGTGAGATGCGGATATCGGGATATTGGCGCGCGGCCTCCAACTGGAGAGCGTTTTCGCTCGCCGCATACTCCGCGAGAAGACGCTGGACATCCAGGCGATTCAATAATCCCGCACGCTGCACGTTGAGTAAGGGAAGGGTTTCCTCGCCGGGGGGCGTCTCAAACGAGTTCCAAACAAATCGCACTCCGTTCAGGGCGGCGGGTGCGAGACCCAGCGATGCTTCCAGGGCGGCTTGAGTTTCCTTTTCACGCCCCTTGGCCCGCTCCGTGGTGACGTCGAGCAAGGTCAGCGACGTGCGTACGACATCGACTTCGGGGCGCGAGATCTCACCAGCCGAGAGCCGCTCCTCGTACAGCTTCAGGGCTTCCGCGCGAGTTTGCTGTTCGCGCATCAAAAGCTCCAATTCGCGCGAGGCCAACAGATGGTCCAAGAGTGCGGCGCGAACTCTTGATCGCACCTGCCAAGCCGTCTCGCCCAGCGAAAATCGAGCTGCCTCGCTTAGATTCCGGGCCTGTTGCGTGCGGTACTCCGGCTTTCCGGCAGTCTCGATCGTCCAGTCCAGACTGAACTTCAGAACATAAGCGGCCCGCTCTGCATTGGTGTATCCGCCTGCTCCACTGCCGCCAGGGTTGGGCTTCTTGGAAGCTGTAATCACACCGGCTTCCGAAGTAGCAAAGCGCGCGCGTGCCGCATCCAGATCAGGGTGAAAGTAGAACGCTATCAGGGTGAGCGTGTCCAGGTTCAATTCCGTCGACGGCCAGGACGCCGGTTTCCCCACCGGCTGCGCCTCGATGAATTCTTTCAGTCCGGGATCGGCCAGACTGCGCGAACGGTACTGCTGCTCGACCGCCGGGGGCAGCAGGGGTTGCGGCCGGTAGTGATAACAGCTGACAAACGACAACAACGGCACGAAGAGCGCCGCGCGCCCGAGCGTCCGTGGCCTTGTGAAAACCATCGGGAGATCTCCTTATTCCAGCCCATGGCAAAACGATCCCAGCCAGACACGCGCGTGCGCGCACCTGTACTAGGCATCAAGAATCAGGAGTTGTGGCTAGATACGGATCGGAGCTCGAATCCTTGGGGGGCTGTCCTGAATGGGCAGGGGCGACAAACAATCAACGTTCAACGCCTCGCGCATGGCAACGTTGATGGTCAGGAGGCGGCGCAATACACAGACGATCTCTCGCCGGAACAGAAGAAAGCCAAGGCAAATCGCGGCGACCGTGATCACATGCACGAACTCTGGGTCTGAACCAAAAGTCTCCCAGCGATCGCCGATCTCAACGAGCGGCAGAAGGACCAGGACAATGGCCGCTATCAACAACGCTCGTCGGACCCAGGGGCTCATCTTTGCTCAAATACTATCACAGGTAGTATTTCGGGGCGACGCCGACCAACCATTGCGGTTAAGTGCCCGACCCGGACCCAGAGCGTAGAGTCTACGCATCTTCGCATCATCAGCAGAAAAAACAGCGCTGAAATCGCCGCAAATCCGCGGCAAGCCCTCGAAGGCCGTTTGTTCGCTACCGCCATCAACGAGCTGGAAATTCTTCCTGCATGATCGCCTTTGCGCCGTGCGGACCGGTTAAGGTCAACGTCCAATCGGCCTGATTCCCAGAAATGTAGAGTTGAAACGTCAGGAATGGGCAACACAGACGCTCCATGCTGATCCATTCGGCAACATCTCTTAGGCTGATCGCTCTACCGTTCAGGTTGAAAGCGTAGCCGTCTGCATTCTCGACCCTCTTCGAGATGCTGGCCCGAAGGCGCTTCATCAATTCGTCGTAGCGGGGGCGCTCGGCGGCGGCGATTGCTTTCAGGTTGCAGGCGAGCGCCGGCGTTGAACTATCCTGAGCCGAGGCGAATACGCATCCGAAAAGGGCGCAAGCAAATACTGCGGTTGCAATTGTCATGGCCTAACGATAAGACTTGAAGTGGACTTTAAGTCAAGAGGTGATTTTTGTGACGGTTGGGGAACTTGCATCTCAGAGCGGACTGCCTGCCTCCACGATTCGCTATTGGGAGAAGGTCGGTGTACTGCCTAAGGCTACTCGTGTCAGCGGACGACGCCGCTATGCTCCAGACGCTCTTCATCTCCTGGCGCTGCTACGGCTCGCGCAGGCCTGCGGCTTCCGGCTGGCTGAAATGCGTCATTTGATGCGCGGATTTCGTCCAGGTGTTCCGGCTTCACGCCGATGGCAGGAACTCGCCCACAACAAGCAGCAGGAGCTCGATGATCGAATCGCACAGCTCAACGCAATGCGGAGCCTGGTGAACCGAGTACTGCAATGCCAATGCGCGGAACTTGTCGACTGTGGAAGAATTGCCGCTTCGGTGTTAGAGCGTTCCTGACCCCCGTTGAAAAACACCCAGCGTGCCTGCTGGGTAGTCCGCAGCGCCACGCGATTCTCAATAGTGGCGAACGTTTTCCAATGTTCACCCTCACGAAAAAGATCGTTCGGAATCGCCGGATCCGTAGGTCCCGTCAGAACCCCGTACCCCTATGCTTGAAAATCGAGCGATCTGGTAAAGTGCCTCTTCAGTAGCTACACCAAGGCTACAAAATGAAAATGGGCGAAGGTCCTATGTCGTCAGGTGCAGATCCGGCCGAACGCGCTGTGCTCATCCGCCATGCCTTCCGGCTGGAATGGCTCTCCATTGCCTGGATGGTCATCGAGGGCGCCGTCGCGATCGGCTCGGGCATTATCGCCCACAGCCTGCTCCTCGTGGCGTTCGGCGTCGATAGCGTCATTGAACTCGCTTCGGCCTGTGTCCTTCTCTGGAGGTTATCTGTTGAACTGCGCCACGGGCAGGCATTTTCGGAGGCCACGGAGCGCCGAGCCAGCCGTATAGCTGGAGGTCTGCTTTTTGCCCTCGCGCTCTACGTGGTTGTCGCCGCCGGCATCGGGCTCTGGCAGCATCACGGTGCTGAATTCTCCACGCCCGGCATCGTTCTAGCTGTGACGGCCATCCCCGTCATGTACTTTCTGTCCCGCCGAAAGCTGGCCGTGGCCGAACAACTTGGAAGCCGAGCGCTCCGAGCTGACGCTATCGAGAGCATTACCTGCGGCTGGCTATCGTTCGTCGTCGTCCTTGGCCTGGTCGCCCAACTCGTCTTGGGAGCCTGGTGGGTCGATTCGCTGGCCTCGCTCGCCATCGTCTACTTTCTGATAAAGGAAGGTCGGGAAGCCTGGGAAGGTGACGAGTGCCACGAATGTTCGGGCACAGGGCTCTAATATCGCTATAGAATAAGACTTCATGGCAAGCTGGCCGACAACGCGGCGCGTAGTCACGCTCTTGGTGCTGCTGCTGGCAGCGACCGAGATTTTTGCGTGCCAGCTCATTTCGCCGGACTCTTGCATTTTTTCGAGCCACAGCACGCCCGATACCAGCGAAGGCGGTTCGGGCGACGGGTGCCTCTGCTGCTGCGCGCACATTGTGGTGGCCACACCGATAACGCCGCTGGCGACCCTTGGCTTCATTTCACGCGCTGTTCCGTTTGACGAGGTTCAGGCCCCCGAATTCCGTACGATCGATATCGAACATCCTCCCCGCTTCTAGGTCTCCTTACCAAATACATACATTCTGTTTCAAAGGAGATTCCATGAAGAGGAATTGTGCCTTGCCTCTTTGCTTGGGCGCGTTGCTGATGTGCGTCCCGGCAAAGCCGCAGGAGAGAACTCAAACCACGCTGGAGGACCTGGTGCGCGCCAGCCTGGACAGAAATCGCGAAGTACTGGCCCTGCGCCAGCGCGTCACCCAAGCGCGCGGCTTGGCGCAACAAGCCGGCGTGCGTCCTGCGCCAAGCATAGAAGCCGAAGGACTGAGCGGCTCGCCGCTCGGGAACCCCGGCGATCAGGAGTTCTCGGCGGCGTATGTCAAGCCCATTGAAGCACCCGGCAAGCGGAAGAATAGACTGCGGGTCGCCGACGCCGCGGTCGCTCTGGCCCAGGCCGAGCTCGACGAGCGCAGCACCCAAATCGCTTACGAGATCGAGACGGGCTACCTGTCAACGGTCTATGAGAGGGAACGTATCGCGGTGTTCGACCGGGTGTCGGACACTCTGCGCGAATCACGCAGGCTTACAGATGCTCGCGTGCGCGAAGGGGACGCAGCACCGCTCGAAGCGCAGTTGCTCGCGGTCGAACAGGGACGGGCCGATGCTCAACGTTCGGAAGCGACCGGGCGCCTCGCCTTGGCCGAGCTGGCGCTTCGCCGTCTTACGGGTTTGGCGGCGGGTGATCCGCTGCCCACCATCGGGCCTCCGACGGGCGGTCAGGCAGCACTCTCGCTGGAGCAGCTTCTGGCTCGTGCCCTGGAGAAGCGGGCCGACTTGCGCGCCGCCCGGCTTGTGGAACAGCAGGGGGAGGCGGAAACCGCTCTTGCGAAATCGGAGGCGCATCCTGACGTGACGGTCTCGGGCCGATACACGTACCTCCGGGAGAGCTTCGAGAATCAGTATGGAGTCACCGCTTCCGGCGCATCCAACCCGATCCGGGGGACCTTCAATACCTTGAGCGTCGGCGTTTCCTTTCCCTTGGTGAGCGAACGCAGGAATAAGGGGGCCATCGAAGCCGCCGCCGCAGGAGCGGCGAGCGCCCGACTTAGGCGCGAACACCTTGAAGCAATGATTCCCCTTGAAGTGCAAAGCGCCTACGAACGCTGGACGGCGGCGGAGCGGACGCGCGACCTGCTCCGCGACGCCGTCGTGGGTCAGTCGAACAAGAATATTGCTGTAGTGCGAGAGGCGTATCAACTCGGCCAGTTGCGACTGATCGACGTGCTCAATGAGCAGCGCCGCCTTACCGACAGTGAGTTCACCTACCTCGATGCCCGTGTTGAAGTAGCTCGCGCCCTGGCTGACCTGGAGCGCCTGACAGGAGGACTATTGCCATGAAGAGCTTGTCGATAATCATCTGCGCGCTTGTGATTGTTTCTTGCAGCAAACCGAAAACAGCCTCCGGCCCCGAGGCAAAATCTGAAGCGACACAATCAGCCCAGGAAGAACATGAAAAGGGCGAATCGAAGGGCGAGGCAGGCGCAGTCGAAATCACACCCGAGGCGCAACAACGCAGCGGCATCGTGGTCTCGACGGCCACAGCCGCTTCCATGGCCCAGCAGCTCCAGGCGACCGGAACCGTGCAGGCGATCGACAGCCGCATCGCGCATGTTCGCCCGCTGACGCGCGGCCGATTGCAGGATGTTCTCGTAAAACTCGGTGACCGTGTCACGGCCAACCAGGCGCTCGCTCAACTGGACAATATCGAAGCCGGCGAAATCATGACGCAGCACAACACGGCCCAGGCGGAGCTGCAGCGTCTAAAGATCCAGCTTGCCGCGCAGCAGCGTCAGGTCGAGCGGAACAGGCGTCTGGCGGAGATTGGCGCGTCGCCCCAGAAAGACTATGAGTTCAGTCTCGCCGAGCAACAAGCCCAGCAGGAGAGTATTCGTGGACAGGAGAACACGATCGCTGGCCTGACGGTACGGTTGCGCCGCCTTGGAATTACGGACCCTGCGAGCAGCGAGGCCCCGATGACAGCCATCCGTGCGCCGTTCGCCGGGGTGATCATTCGGGTAGCGGCAGCGCCCGGCGATGTCGTTGAGGCTGGCAACGAGCTGTTCTCAGTTGCCGATCTCTCCACGGTCTACGTTCAAGCTCAGGTATATGAAAAGGACCTGGGCCAGGTTCACGCCGGGCAGCCAGCGTCCATTACCATCGATTCTTATCCGGGCGAGCGCTTCACCGGGCAGGTGGCCTCGATCAGCGACCTGATCGACCCTCAAACACGTACCGCTGCCGTGCGCTGTCAAGTTGCAAATCCCGGCGCGCGGCTCAAGCTCGAGATGCTGGCTTCCGTCCAATTTCCGACAGCCATGAAGCGGCCGGTGCTTTCCGTTCCCACGGACGCAGTGCAAGACATCGAGGGAAAACCAACAGTGTTCGTGCGAACCTCGCCTTCACAATTTTCCGTTCGCCAGGTCGAAACCGGTTCCTCGGGCAATGGCCGAATCGAAATCCTCCGAGGACTGAAAGAAGGCGAGCCCGTGGTATCGAAAGGGGCATTCGCCGTCAAATCGGTCCTTCTTGGCAAAGAACTGAAGGAAGAGAAGGAATGAGGCGGCCATGATCGACAAACTCATTGCCTGGAGCATCCAGTGGCGGTTCTTCGTTGTCCTGCTCGTGCTCGCGCTGATAGGTGCCGGCATTTACGCCGCGATCGGCTTGCCTATCGATGCTGTTCCGGACGTGACGACAAACCAAGTCCAGATCAACACGGTAGCACCGGCATTCACACCGCTGGAGATGGAGCAGTACGTGACCTCCCCGATCGAGGTTGCTATGAGCAGTCTGCCTCACAAGGAGGCTATCCGCTCGCTTTCCCAGTTCGGCCTGTCGCAGGTGACGATCGTCTTCCCCGACGATGCGGACTTGTACGCCGTGCGGCAACTTGTCCTGGAACGATTGCACGACGTAGAGCGGGATTTGCCGCCGGGCGTCGCACCCGAGCTGGCGCCGATCTCAACCGGGCTGGGTGAGATTTACCAGTTCACCGTGGAAGACGTATCCGGCAAGGGCCGCTATTCACTGATGGAGCGGCGTACGCTGCTCGACTGGTTCATCAAGCCACAGCTTCGCGCGGTTCCCGGTGTCATCGAAGTAAACAGCTTTGGCGGCAAAGAGCAACAATATGAGGTTCTCGTCGACCCCGCGAAGTTAATCGGCTATGGCCTCACCTTGCGTCAGGTCATCGACGCGCTTTCGGCGAACAACATCAACACCGGCGGGGGATATCTGGAACACGGCGGCGAGCAGGAGCTGATCCGCGGCGTTGGCCTGATCCGGAACGAAGCCGATATCGGCAACATCGTTGTCTCGTCGCACCAGGGAACGCCGGTATATGTCAGCTCGGTCGCGGAAGTAGGGCGCGGAGCACAGATCCGGCAAGGCGCAGCCACACGCGACGGCAAGGGAGAAACCGTCATGGGCGTCGCCATGCTGCTGAAGGGAGAGAACAGCCGCGCAGTGGCCGGGCGCATCGCCGAGCGTTTACAACAAGTGCAAAAGGCCCTACCGCCAGGCGTGAAAATCGAGCCCTTTTACGATCGCAGCACACTCGTCGATCGCACCATCCGGACCGCGACCCGAAATCTCATCGAGGGGGGCTTGGTCGTCATGGCGGTTCTTTTCCTCTTTCTGCTCCAATTCCGCGCCGGCCTGATCGTGTCCTCGGCGATCCCGCTGGCGATGCTGGTCGCCATCATCGGCATGCGGTACTTCGGGATTTCCGCAAATCTGATGAGCCTGGGAGCCATCGACTTCGGCTTGATCGTCGACGCCGCCGTGATCATCGTCGAAAACTGTGTGCGCAGGCTTGCCGAGAAGCGCCGCGAGTTGGGCCGCGCGCTCACCGGTAATGAACGACGCTCGACGGTCCGCGAAGCGAGCGTTGAGGTGCGAAAGGCGGGACAGGTTGGTGAAATCCTGATCATCGCAGCGTATCTGCCGATTGTGTCGCTGGTGGGCATCGAAGGCAAGATGTTCCGCCCAATGGCGTTCACCGTCATCTTCGCGCTCTCAGGAGCCCTGGTCTTGAGCCTGACCCTGATACCGGCGTTGTCCGCCCTCCTGCTTCGCGAGCCCCGGCGGGTTCCCAAAGGCCGGAAGGCTGAAGCACCCTCCCTGGAAGCAGACAATCCTATCATTCATTTCATCGCCAGATTCTACGCTTCCCTCCTGCGCGGAGCGATCCGTCACCGGCGATTGACGGCGCTGGGCGCGCTCCTGTTCGTCATCGCGTGCCTCGCTCTCTATCCCTATCTCGGAGCCGAGTTCCTGCCGAAGCTGGATGAAGGCGCGCTCGCGATCAACGTGAACCGACTGCCAAGCGTATCCCTTTCCGAAGCCGTGCGAATGTCAAGTGCACTTGAGAAGGTGGTGCGCGAGTTCCCCGAGACGGACACAGTTGTCAGCCGAATCGGCAGGCCCGAAATTGCAACCGACCCGATGGGGCCGAACATGGGCGACACCTATGTGTTCCTGAAACCGATAACGGAATGGAAGAGCGCGGCGCGCCGCGAAGAACTCGTCTCGAAAATGGACGAACGCCTTAAGGCGAGCGTTCCCACGCAAGCCTATTCGTTTTCGCAGCCAATCGAGTTCCGTATGCAGGAGCTGATCGAGGGAATTGGAGCGCGGTCCGACGTGGTGATCAAGATATTTGGCGACGACCTGGACACCCTCCGGGAACAGGCGGGACAAACCGCGCGCATCCTTAGCAAAGTGCCCGGCGCCGCTGACGTCAAGGTTGAGCAAACGAGCGGCCAGCCGGTGCTGCAAGTGAACATCGACCGGGCGGCAATCGCGCGTTACGGAATCAATGTCGCCGACGTCCAGCTGGTCATACAGACAGCCATCGCCGGCACCGAAGCAACTCGTGTGCTCGAAGGCTTCCGTCGCTTTGAGCTTGTGGTCCGCCTGATGCCGGAGGTTCGGCAGAATGCGCGCGACTTTGCGAACCTCCTCGTGAGTGCGCCGAACGGGCAGAGAATTCCTCTTGCCCAATTAGCGCATATTGGCACGGAAACAGGCCCGGTCGAAATCGCCCGTGAAAATGGCCAGCGGCGTATCTCGGTTGAGGCAAACGTCCGCGGCCACGATATCGGAAGCTTTGTCCAGCAGGCGCAGGCAGACGTTGCGCGGAACATGCAATTGCCGCCAGGTTACATCATGGAATGGGGCGGTTTATGGCAAAACCTGGAGAGCGGCCGAAACCGGCTGTTGATCGTCGTGCCCGTCACATTCTTGATCATCTTCATGCTGCTGTTCGCCACCTTCCATTCAGCGCGACTCGCAACACTGGTCTTCACGGGTGTTCCGTTTGCCGTTACCGGGGGTATCCTAGCGCTTCTTCTTCGTGGCATGCCGTTCTCCATGAGCGCTGGAGTAGGCTTCATTGCGGTTTCTGGTGTTGCGGTCCTCAATGGCCTCGTGCTCGTCGCGTTCATCGGTCGATTCCATCAACAGGGCGAGTCCCTTGAGACAGCTGTCTACCAGGGCACTCTGCTCCGTTTGCGACCCGTGCTCATGACAGCCGCTGTAGCCAGCCTTGGCTTCCTCCCGATGGCTCTCTCAACGAGCGCGGGTGCCGAAGTACAGCGTCCGCTGGCGACAGTAGTCATCGGCGGCATCATCACATCGACGTTTCTTACGCTTCTGGTGCTGCCTGCACTATACCCATGGTTCGGTCAAGTGCTCGAAGAGCCTGGTAGCCGCGTTTAGCCAGCAACCGATAAATCGTGCTGACGAATTCGGTCTATAGTCATCACTGAGGGCTGACTTCACTAGAACGTGATCATGGTCGCGGAAAAGGACGGTTCGCGAGAAGAAGTCGTCGCATGGGTTTACCAGAGGCGATTTCCTTGGCCAGTCTGGACTCCGCCCACTTCTTCTTTCGTGCGGCCTTCATACGGAACTGCGAGTCCTCTCGCAGTTTCCTGCGAGTTGGAAGCTGTATCTCGGCTGCAACATCCTTGCGTAGGAAATAGGCGTGACCCCTTCCTGCGTCAGGGTTCGGAATGGCGAGTAACGGCGTGCCCGACTCATTCAGATGGCGCGCAAGAGAACCACTGTTGAGGCGGAATCGCCTGGCGAGGACCGATGTTGACACGTAGCCTTCTGCGAAATGTTGAACTTCTTTCTCGGGCACCAGTTTGGCAAACCCATTTCGATAGCCGGCAGCAACGCCAAGCAGCCCTTGTGCTACCAGGCCGCGAACGATATTGCTCTTGATACCCAGCACGGATGCCGCCTCTCTGAAATTGAGAAAGGCCTCGGGGTGTGTCTTGACCTCTGGCACTGGGCGGTATTTGCGGAGATCTTCGGACCGGAACAGATAACCGGTGATTCCGCGAAACCGGGTTGTGCGGCCTGTTGGTACGAGATTACCATCAACTACAGCCCGGATGACAGCGGCAAGGCCTGAATCGCGGCCGAGGTAATTCTTCATCGCATGGCGCAACGCGGTGAACTCGCCCGGCTTCGAGTATTCCGTCAGGGGCACAGAATGCTTTTCAAACGCCTCCTTGACCTTCATAACGTCTTCGCGAAGAAAGAAGAAACACCGCGCCGGAAAATTCCGTTCGGGGCCTTTCACATACCGGATGGCTCCCGCAGCGGCGACTGTGGCAAGGGTGAAGTTCTTCAGGCCGAGCGCGGCTTCGGCCTCAGGGCGCGCCATGTACGGAGCGACATCGGCGTCTCGATCCACAATCCATTGGTTGAGTGATTCCCGCCGAATCCAGCATTCCGTGCGACTGCCTCCTCGGCGCACGTTCAGGAATATCGCGGCGAGTCGACCATTACGGGCAAGATCCCAGATCCGCGTGCCACTTACGCGTGCGATCGTTTCCGCCTCGTTAGCTGTCACCCAATGGGAGTTCCGCCGGACCGCAGCGGAAAAGTAACGGTGCTGACCACGGATGAAGCCCTTCCAATCGTTGATGACGAACTCCTCGAAAGCGTCGTGAACGAATCCAAATTGGCGGCGTGGAAGAACGCGAAAAAGGTGCCTATAGAAATTTCCGAAGATGTCGCTGAAGTTGAGCGTGGCGGGATTCGCTGAGTGCGGGATCATTCGGCGTAAGACTTCCTGCAAAGGCCGCGGCCAGTCTCGCAGCAGCGCGACTGCACCGCGGCAGATGGCCACGGCACCTGCAAGGTCCGTCGCGCGAAATTGTAATTGCTTCCGTCGCAGGATGCTCCCGTCGTTAATGGCCCCCACGAACAGAATGAACCTCAACAACGCACCGAGCTCTAACTGAAGCAGTTCCGGCGGAAAACCGAAATCTGCCACATCGGCTCCAGCCGCCCCTTCCAGCGTGAACTTGGCCGCGCGGCAGACGATCGCGTTGATCGCCGCCAAGCCAGGATCAGCAGGCTCCGAACTTACTTGCCGAAAGTCGAGACCGCACCGGCATTTGTGGACGGCCGGACGCTCCCAGACGATTTTCCGTTTACAGGCCGGACACTGATTGAGTAAGAAGCAGCGGTGTACAGGGCACGCGACGATGAGCCCGAGATCCCAAACGGCCCACCAGATCGGATGCTCCCGAAGGCAGGCCGTGCAGAGGCGCGGTTTTCGATAATTGAAATCATCGGCGCTAATCCTCTCACCATAGAATGATCGCTGCTTAAATCGATCCCGCCCCTTGACGTGGTGATAGCACATCGATCCCCACTCTTCCGGGTGAAGGCGCAACGTGTACGAAAGTTGCTTGATCGCTGCGTCCTGATCCAAGCCAGTGACCTTGCCAGTCCCGGATACCCAAAGCCCGGCAATTTGTGCGAGCGCGTTGGGACTACCGTAGCCGTGGTCATGAGCCGTACGGCAGAGGTAGCCACGCGGACTTTCGCCCGCCACCGGATCGACTCGAAACAGGAGCCGCCCGCTCACGCGTGAAGCTCCAGACGGACAGCACGCGGCGTAAGTATAAAGGGCGGGATACAGGCCGTTGCGCTTGGGAGCGCTATCGGCGGCGCTTTTTCACAATCAAACGTTTCGCCAAACGGGTTCGGATCGCTCAGGCGTTCCGTCCAGACGTGGTCCGCGTAGGATTGCGAAAAGGTCCTTATCGTGATTTGACGGCGCGGGTGAGAAGAGGCAATCCGGGCTGCGCCTCGGATGATCTTCATC
Source organism: Candidatus Dormiibacterota bacterium (assembly GCA_035632675.1). Taxonomy (GTDB): domain Bacteria; phylum Acidobacteriota; class Terriglobia; order Terriglobales; family Acidobacteriaceae; genus Sulfotelmatobacter. The sequence goes on along the minus strand of DASQGJ010000016.1, from coordinate 24,595 downwards.
GTATAGCCGATGAGGCCGTAGGAGGCGTAATGCATCCGAAAGGCCAGGTCGAGATCAGCCAGATTCGGCATTTCGTACTCGGGAAGCTGTTCCTGAACCGCGCGCAGAAAAGCCCTGTAGGTTGTCCGATCCTCTTTGATGTCCCACCGAAAACCGCTCACTCGTAGCGTCGAACCGAAACGGCGCCGGAGTTGTTCATTCTGCCGCAACACCTCCAGACTGCGCTGGAGCCCAGAGACCACGATGGCGAGCCTGGCTTCCTCGACCTGCTCCTTCAACCAATCGGCGACGTCGGTAACAATGCTGGCCCGGCGGACGTCCACGAAATGCTGGAATTCATCGAGCGCGAGGAGGCGAACGCGGCAGCGCTTGATCAATTCCCTCAGACGGATGCTCTTGCTTACCGTGTTGCCGCGGGACCAAAGCGGATCACCGAGTTGGTACAGCAAGGTTTCCGCGAAGCTCTTGACTGTTGGGCGCGCCGGCACTTTTGCCACGAGCACCGGAACCTCGACGCCCCATTTGTGATCAACACGGGGATGAAGGCTGGCAAAGTAGGAGATGATCGTCGTCTTCCCGCTACCGCTCTCGCCGACAAGTGGGCAGCAGTCCGGTTCGGCCGTGGCATCATGACTATCGAAACACGCCTGGATTCGTGCGATCGCAGTTTTGAAGAGCGGATATTTGACGAGTATCCGTTCGCAACTGTCCATTGATTCCGTCATTCGGCTTGATGCCTCGCCGGAAGTTCACCCAGATCGACTGGCACCCGCGGCAACTCGAGATTGGCCTCGAACACTGGTAGCACCTCATCATCCGAAAAGACGTCAGAGGGCGAAGGCACTGGACGAACTTCGGGGCTTGCTTCTGCCTCTGCTATGCGGATCGCGCAAACGGATGTCACTTCGCAATGGGTTGGATTCTCCCCGAACGGAGGCTGAATGGTGATTGCGGGCACCGCGTTACCAGTGTGATCTTCCAGAAAGCGCGCATGCCGCTTCCGGCCACGAGTCGACTTTCGATTGAAGTCGCGCTCCACCAGGGCGCGGATCTGGGCCTTGGCTTGCGCCAAGGCCACGATATCAGTCCGCGCATTCAACTGGCGCTGGGCGTAGCGACGGATTACCCTGTGCTGCCAAAGAGAGAGCCCGTGGGTGTAAGCCTGATCGATAGCCGGGACCAGGATACAGGCCCCCTTCTGTGAATCAAGCACATTAATGTGGGCAAGATCGCCAGGGTCGAATGTTAGCTCGACTTTCGCACCAGATCCTATCCGTCGGCGTAGCTCTCCGAGCTCTGGTCCGTTGTATTTCAGGCCTTCCAATTCGATGCCGTAGTGGAACACCACTCGTTGAGCCGTCATGCCGAGCACGACATCCAGATCGCGCGCATTCGGCGGCAAAGGAGGCGGCAGAGCGCTCACGTCGCTATGCCACCGATGGATCGGCGTGTCCTTAATACCGCGATGCGGCGTTTGCAAATACACGTCGATGATCCATTTGTGCAACATCTCGCGGAACGTGCTCAGCATGACGACAGCATGCCGGGTGGGATCATACTCATCGCGTTCAAGGATATTGCTGAACGTGGTTCCAGGATTTCCGTGCATCAGATCGTGATTCATCGTGCCCTGGAATCGTTCAAGCTTGCCCTTGTACCAAGGAACGAGAACCTTCGCGTACTGGATATCGGCCCCGATCTGAAGGCACGCGCGCTCGAAGTGGCTGGAATGAAACTCCGGCGGATTATCGACCACCACGAGCTCCGGCACACCATAGCACTCCCACGAGTTCTTGACGGCGGGAAACTCGCGCGGCACATAGCTTTTCGGAAGAATCGCGTGCTTTAGGCACCGCATTACGGACAGGCAACTCGGTGGCTCGAAGCCTGTGTAGAAGCCCATGGGACAACGCGTGTGCTCATCGAGCGCGGAGGTGATGGTGGGGCGTCCGAGCGGCAACATCGTGTTGTCGTCCACTACGATGATGTCGCTCGCCGTGTGATCCATCGACACTCTTTGGAGCGCGCGGGATGTCTCGGGGCCGATGCCGCTGACGCGGAATTCCATCTCGGCACGCCGCTTACCGTAGCGGGCCACCATCCGTTCATACGGGGATATGCGTTCAATTTCACGATAGATCGCCCTTTGGCTCGGAATCGGAAGTGGAGCGTGTGCCGGCCTGAACTGGTTCGCATCCGCAAGCCGGCGAGCGATCTCCAGGTGGACCTCTGGAACTCGCTTCCGTTCTGCCGTCATGTACAATTCGTCGATGACCTCGGCGATGACGGATTTGACTTCTGGAAGCAGACGTGGGACTCGACTGCCTCTATCGGAATACCGCAAGATGACGGCCCGGACATCACGGCCCGCACTCAGCCATTTGCGGTAGTCGCGAGCGAGCGTGCGCCAACTAGGTGGCTTCGTGTCGCTAATTCGTTTCGAGATGGACCGGATGAGTGGCTCCATACTCTTGGATGTGATAACGATCGGCTGTTGTCGATCAATCTCCTTGAGATACTGCACACGGCTTTGCACGACTGCGACCAATTCTTGGGGATAGGCGGACAGGCTACGGTCGAGTTTGGAGGTCCCACTGTCAGCCCGGCCATCCGCAACGTTGCAGTCGAACGTCAGCTCATGACGAGCAAACCGGTCCAGGAGATCTTCTTCGGTGAACCTGCACCATTCGCCGGTTGCCGTGTTTTCAAGTTGCCAGATGCTTACATCGAGCTTCTTCAGGATTAGGAACCTTGCCGCCCCAATCTTGACGTGCGCGCCTCTTCGCAACGCATTCAGCAACACGTGATCTCCTCTGAAGTGCAAGGCCATATCTGGCGGCCCACGGGAGCGGTGCTCACTGTGGACTCCAGGCAAAGCGGTTCCCACCAATTAATGTGGATTGCGCCGTCGAGAACAAGTCGAAGCACGCTTTGAACCGGAGCCTCTGAGATTTCGCAGAGTTTGTCCAAGGGCAATTCGGTCGTCGAAGAAAACGCGCGTCGGATTCTCTCGCGCTCCGCAGCTTGGAGCGCCACACAACGGTACCGCAATACGAGATTGGAGTTCGTGAGGCGTGGCTCGGCACAAATCTCAGATCTCTTCCAAACGCGGAATCTATAACCATGCTCGGCAAGTAATTCGCCGATGAGGGCGAAGCGTTCCCGGTTCTCAGTTGATTCCGCGTCCTGATCGTCCTTGATCTCAACGACCTCCTGTATCGCCCTCCAGGAGACCAGAACGTCCGGGGTATATCGATGTTTCGTTTCGTTGTGGTGGTATTCGAGAGTGAATGGCTGTTCCTGCCACGAGTCGGCATGCGCTGTGGCCATCAAGATCTGAAACGCCCTGAGTTCATTTTGGGATTCGGCGTGGCGTGAGCGGCCGTGCGCAAGATCTGCGACTTTGCCTTGCACCCCCGATTTCGAGCGGCTTACCGGCTCTCGTACCCTCCGTAACTGGTCGGGTCGTATAGACTCACCAGGGCCCTGCCAGGCGATGAACGTCAGTTTACTGCGACAGCACTCTTGTAGCACGCTCTGCATGCATCCTTCATGTGACGACAGCCCTACATTGGCTTCGCTACTCCTTGTATAGGATCGGATAATCCTACATCAGGAAGTATGGCATGAGCTGAATTTGCTGTCAACATAAAAAGGATAGTGGTATCCTACATAAGGAATAACCCAAAGCATGCCTGACATCTACGAACAGGTCGGAAAGCAGATTCGGGAGCTGAGGACCACAATCCGCGGCAGGGGCATTAGTCAAGAGGACCTGGCGCAAGCAGTAAAGACAACTGCCAACACGATCTCGCGCTGGGAGACTGCTACCTACAAGCCGTCGATTTCCGATTTGGAGCGGCTGGCCCAATTCTTTGGCGTGCCGATCACGATCTTTTTCCCCCAGGCGCAGCCGAAGTCACGGGTCAACGCGCTTCTCACCGCGACCGCCGATCTTGATGACGACGATCTGGAAGAAGTAATGCTGTATGCGCAGTTCAGAAAGGCGCGACACAGGTCGAGAAGAAGGCGTTAGCCTCCCGCTAGTCACTGAGTGACTAATCCTTCCCGGAGTAACGGGCACCCGTGCCTTGCCGGTAGGAGTTTGCCACCTTCTGTGTCGAGTTTTGTCACTTTCTGCGTCAAATATTGTCAACAATTCAGTCAACCTACACATGGTGTAGGTCGTCAGAGTAGCTGAAAATGCCAGTGTTGAGGGCAAAGGGCAACCCGGGGCTGCCTGCCAGAGATCATGAAAAATCTCGCTATAGTTCGTGAAAACATCCTATGCGCTTGCCACTGTTCTTGAAATAATCCTACCGGAACACATTTGACCGAAGGGCGGCACGACCTGCGGTACTCACTCTATCTGGTATAGACCCTAAGCGTAGCGCTCGGCTCGAATGCGTTGCTCTTGGCTTCAGGCCACGGCCCAGTGTTTGGACTGTAGGCGTTTTTCTACTTAATGAGGCTGTGTATCCGCCCCGCGACGCCTCGAGACGCGAAACCCTCTAGGTCACCGCTTAAGCCGAGCGTCTCGAAAACCCAGCCGTCCGAGTGATACTTTACTCCACGCTGCCATAGCCGCATTCCGGCTGACAGCTCGGCTGCGGGTTCCGCATCAGAACGATGCACGGTCCCAGCCATGATCAATTTCTCCGAATTGTGCTCCCGGACGGTCAGAGCGATAACGTCGACCGTAGGCAACGTCTGAAATAGTCGCGTAATGGCTGCCTCCGTATCCGCGAGAGATTGTCGGACCAAGATCGGCGCCTTCCTGTCTGGCGGATCATCTCGGTCCCAGGGGTGAACATCGCGAGCCTGCCACTCGATTTCCAGTCGATTACTTACCTTCTTGAGTTTCAACCCGTCGTTGCGTACTTCGCCGCGCAAGTGAAGGGCGAGCGCGCGTTCAATCCCTCGCCGGTATCGTATAGTATCAAGTCTCTGAATCAGATTCTCCAACCGTCGCCACATATCTCGATCTCCTGTTCTACCCCACTGTAGAGTCAAGCGCCCGCGATTGCTGGCAACTCTCGGACCTCATCTCAACGGCGCGCGCATTTATAAAAAAGTCATGAACATAAATAAGCCGGTGGACAGCGCAAGTAATCACCAGACCACTACAGGCTTAACGTTGGAGCCATATTCTGCGATACTCGACCAATGGACACGCCTCATGGCTTTGGGTTGTTGGCGGTGACGGCAATGCTGGTGTTCTACGCGCTCGAGAAGCGGAGCCCGTGGTTTATAGTCGCATTTGCCGGCGCGTGCGCGGTTGGCGCAATCGACGGATTCCTCCGGAGCGCCTGGCTACTGGGTCTGGCCGAGTGCGCCTGGTCTGTGCTTGCGCTTCGGCGCTGGTGGTTGACTCAAAGCGCGATTTGAAGCGTCGCGCATCCTAGCGGCTTGTGCGAGTGGGTTCAGGCTCCGCTCGATTGATCATGAAGGTGGACATCCCCTCAAGGAATTTCCGAAGGACTTGCTCGGCCTCGATTGGTAGCGCGGCTTCCGCCAAAGCGTTGTTCATCAACTTCATCCAGCGATCACGGGCTGTTTGATTGATAGAAAACGGAAAATGCCGCGCGCGGAGGCGCGGATGGCCCCTCAGTTCAATGTAGTTCTGCGGCCCTCCAAACCTGTAAATCAGGAAATCCCGGAGGCGCTGTTCCGCACCCTCGAGGTCCCGCGCCGGGTACATAGGCCCAAGGAACTCGTCTTGCGGGACCTGCCGATAGAAGGCGGCCACTAGGCGCGTGAAACCTTCCGCGCCAATGATTGAGTAGACTTCGGATTCGAGCACGTTTTCAGCTCAGGTTATGCGTGACCGGTGATTCCCGTGGATTGATGCGAGTTTGACGGCGACCATTCATCCTTTTTTTGTCGCCGTCATCCCGAACCGTAACCGCGGCGCAAAGATGCATTGCGGCGTAGGCGCGCCAGGGCCGCCAGTCTTCGGCGATGCGCAAGGCCTCTGAAGGTAAGACCGGATCCCCGCCCCTCCCAAGAGCGCTCCGAAGTCCCACATCGGCAAACGGAAACGCGTCCGGCTCACCCAAGGCCCGCATCGCAATGTAGTGCGCTGTGCTTTCCCCGACGCCAGGAATACTACAGATCCCCGAGATCGCCTCTTCCAGAGTCATCGACGCTGCAAATGTGAGCTTCCCGCTATGGACAGCGCGGGCTAGCCCGTGGAGCGTCGCCGCGCGAGCGCCGCGAATACCCGCTCTTGACACGTCGGCGTCAACAAGGTCCTTCGGCGTTGGAAACAAGTGTGTGAGGCCCTGTACAGAGGTTTGAACGGGCTTTCCGAAATTCTGCACCAATCGCCCGGTTAATGTCGTCGAATCTGTAATCGTCAGCTGTTGGCCAAGAACGGCTTGTACCGCCAGCTCAAAGCCGTCCCACACGCCGGGAACCCTGAGACCGGGATGCCGGTCCAATAGCGGCTTCAGCCGCGCATAACGCGACAAACCCTCGACGATGCGAAGCGGGTCCGCGCCAAGATCGAAAATGCGCCGAACACGATCGACGACTTTCATGAGAAACTGACACCCAGGCAATTCTATACGCACTGCCAGAGCCGGCTCGGTTTTGCCCGGACGCACCTCGATGAAGCCCGTCGAGTCACCAACGCTGATTGTCCGTTGATAGGCGCCGCCCTGGACCAATTCCACTCCTGGAGTCGCCCGGGGTCTCAGGTACTCCACCAACGCCGGCCAGTCGAACGGGGGCCGACAAGCGAGCCGAATCACCAATCCGTTTTGCGATGAAGTGGGGAATTCGCCACGGGCGCGGCGAAGTTGGGTCGGCGACTGGCCGCAAATTAGCCGCACCTCGTGGTTGAATTGACGAATGCTCGTGAATCCGGCAGACAGAGCAATCTTGGTAATGGGTAAATCGGTCTCCTCGATAAGGTTTCGAGCAAAATGAACGCGATATGTGATGGCGATTTTAACCGGCGAGGATCCTAAATGCTCGACAAAAAGACGTCGTAACTGCCGTGCTCCAACGCCAACCCGACCAGCCAGATCCTCAACATTGCCTTCATCGAGAGCGCCCTCTGAAATCAACCTGAGCGCACGAGAGACGATAGCCGAAGTGCCTAACCACGCTGGCGTACCCGGAGAAGCTTCCGGGCGGCATCGCCCGCAAGGCCGATATCCAGCCGCTTCAGCAGCGGCTGCGCTCGCGAACCAAACAAGGCTATTCGGCCTCGCAAAGGGTACAGGGCAAACCGGGCGGCAGTAGATCTTCGTTGTGGCGGCGCCGATGAAGAATCGGCCATCGAACCTTTGATCCCGACTGTAGAGCGCCTGCCACCAAATCGGGGGCCGCAGTTCAGCATTCCCTTCCGAAATCTGCGAGGCGAAGGATGCGCCTAGGGAGGACGGCGCCGCCCTGTCTCTATGGTGATCGAGATGCGACTCCACAATGCTCATAAATACATATCGTAGAGACAGTCGGCCATCGCTGGATAAGCGCGGAGCGTCCAACTGAGGCAAGACCGACTACGTTTTCTGATAGTAATCCGCATTCCTCTGGGTGAAGCGTGCCCATTTCTCGGGCAAGTCTTCGAGGGCGAAAATTGCCGAAACGGGACAAACCGGCACGCAAGCCCCGCAATCGATGCACTCCACAGGGTCGATGTACAGCATCTCCGCATCGGCGAATGCCGGTTCGTCCTTTTTCGGATGAATGCAGTCTACTGGGCACGCATCGACGCATGCGGTGTCCTTCACACCAATACAAGGTTCTGCAATTACGTACGCCATCTCTATCTCCAGGTGCACAAAGGGCGCGGCAGCTTTCTCCCTGCCTCACTAAAGTGCTCACCATTTCGATTCTAGAGGAAGTCGACATTGATCACTGGCAACTTTCGGACGTGAAGGCGATATCGACACCCTCCCTGGCCGCGGGTTAGCAGACCAGGGCTCGGATATCCCCCAGCAAAAGTTCCGTGCCCGGTTCGGCGAAATCCACGCGCACGTTGGCGAGGGCCACAGTTTTTCTCAGCGCGGGAGAGAATGCAGCGCTGGCGATAACAGCTGCGTCGGATTCGCCGGACTTCAGTTTGGTTCCCGCCGCAGGAGCTTCGGCTGTCTCGATTTCCAGCCTCCGCAGGACGCGATGGATCTGCGCTCGGCTGCGGACTCGTTCCACGATCTCCTGACCGACGTAGCAGCCCTTTGTGAAGTGAACAGCGTGTAATTGATCAGTCTCCTGGACCAGGTGTCGGTCCGTGATCTCTTCCCCATAGCGCGGACGGCCATGTTCAATGCGAATGATGCGGGCGTCATCAGGCGACGCCGCGACAGCGCCTGCCTCGGAAAGCTGTCCCATCAATTCCGTTTTCTCGCTCGCAGGTGCGAACAGAAAGTAACCATCCGAGCCGGTGGAGCTGAGACGCGCCACGGTCCTGGTGGCCCAAGCCGCAGTCGAATAGGGAGCGTCGGGAACTGATGCACCAAGCCTTGCCAGCACGGCTTCCGCCTCGGGCCCCTCGACACCGATTGTGCATGTGCGATCCGTTTCATCTTCAATTGTGACGTCATCGGCAATGATGTAGCGATCGAGGTGCGCAAACAGTTGCACCAGTGTCTCGGGCTCGGTATCGAGCAGGATGCGATCTTCAAAAGAAAACAGGTTCACGTCACATATGATCCGGCCCTGCGCGTTCAGGAAAAACGCATAGCATCCTTCGCCGGGTTTCAGTCTTTCGATGTGGTTGGTGGTCATGGCGTGCAGCAGGCGCACGCGGTCGTCACCGGTTACCCGGATCTTTCCGCGACTCGACAAATCGAGCCACGCTACCCGCTCACGGAGGGCCAAATAACCGGGTCTCGAAGCAGCCCTGTGGCTGTCTTGCCTCTGATGTGGCGAAGGGGTCAGAGAGCGCTCTCTCCACGATCGCCGTTGCGGATGCGAACAGCTTCTTCGATCGAAGAGACGAAAATCTTGCCGTCACCGATCTTTCCGGAGCTAGCGGCGGTGCTTAGCACTCTGACAATTTCTTCCGCACGCGAGTCCGGCACGAAGATTTCGATCTTTACTTTAGGGAGGAGATCGACTGTATACTCCGCCCCGCGATACGTTTCGGTATGGCCCTTCTGACGACCATGGCCACGCACTTCGGAGATCGTGAGGCCCTCAACGCCGATACCGATGAGGGCTTCCTTTACTTCCTCCAGCTTGTGCGGCTGGATAATCGCCTCAATCTTTTTCATATGTTTTCCATTCTCGTTTCACTTAGGACTCCGTAGCGTGTATCGCATCTTCGGGATAGGCCAGAAGTCCAAACTCCGGGACATCTAACCCTTCTTGTTCGACCTCTTTCGAGACCCGCATCGACTTCACGCCGTTGACAGCCTTGAAGACGATAAACGTCGCGCCGAAGGCCCAGGTGGCACAGATCGCAGCACCCATCATCTGCATCAGGAACTGCTTGGTATCGCCGTAGAACAACCCGGTGACGCCTCTCCCTGCTTGTCCCAGATAACTAGTAGCCCCAACGCCGTTCCATCCCGCTCCATAAGTGCCATCGGCAAAAAGTCCAAGACAAATGGCGCCCAGCACGCCACAGAAGCCGTGCACCGAAATCGCGCCGCAGGGATCGTCGATTTTGGTCACGTTGTCATTGAACAAAACTCCTAGGCAGACCACAAGGCCCGCGAGGATACCAATGATGAATGCCGAACCCGGCGCAACGAATGCGCAAGGCGCCGTGATAGCAACCAAGCCGGCAAGCATCCCGTTGCAGGCCATGGTGATGTCCGGCTTTCCAAATTTCCAGTACCAGAAAAGCATCGCGGTCGCCGAACCCGCAATCGCGGCCAGATTGGTGTTGATCGCGACGACCGAAATGCGAAGGTCTGTCGCACCGAGAGTCGAGCCTGGATTGAAACCCATCCAGCCGAAGAGCAGGATAAAGGTTCCGATGACGACGTACACGAGGTTGTGAGCCGGAAAGGCACGCGGCCTCCCGTCAGGCCCGAACTTGCCAAGGCGAGGTCCCAGCACCACCGAGAGCGCCATGGCACAGAAACCACCGATTGCATGCACCACAGTAGATCCCGCGAAATCTACGTATCCATGCCCCAGACCCATTGTGTTGCCGAGCTGCGACAGCCAGCCCCCGCCCCACACCCAGCAACCGAAAACCGGGTAGAGGATAGCGCCTACGAACAATTCGCAGAGCAGGAAGGACCAGAACGAAATGCGCTCGCAGATGGACCCCACAATGATGTATCCCGCAGTCTCCATGAACACTACTTCAAAGAGCGCTAAAACATTGCTGCCGGCATCATAAGCGGGCCCGGCCATAAAGAAGCCTTTGCCTCCGAGAAAGCCCCACAACCCGCTCCCCACGAGGAAGTGATTCAGCGTCGGAGTCCCTCCCAGATTGGAAGGCGCGGCATTGACGGCCACGGCTCCGAACTGAAACGCATACCCAACCGCGTAATATGCGATAAAAGCGAAGACATAGGCCGCGAAGTTCAACATCATCAAGTGGGCTGCGTTCTTTTTTCTCACCAACCCGCAGGTGAGAAGTGCGAAACCGGCCTGCATGAAAAGCACGAGATATCCGGTGTTGAGGGTCCAGGCAAAATTGGTGGCCACTCGGATGTGGCCCACGGCGTCGGCGAGTTTCACGGTGAGCGGTTCTTTGGCCGCTTGGGCTTGGAACTCGTCGAAGTCTTTCTTCTTCTGAGCGTAGTCGGGAGCTGTCTTGTCGGTCGGTTCAGTAATAACGAATGCGTTGCCCCCAGCGTCAACTACCGTCGTCTTATCACCCGTGGCGATGCCGGCCGGATCAGGTTTGGATTCCTGGGCTATACAGGGCGTGAGCAAGACCACCATGATTCCGGCGGCAACAACCAGCATGATGCTGCCTCTCAGAAGCGCCTTGCCAAGAAGCTGATGGCGCAATCTTTCTATCTGCAACTTTGCCTTCACGATTTACTCTCCTGTTTGAATTCGTTTACAGAACCTACCGACCCTAAGCTTGTGATCAGATACTGTGATGCCTAACGACGGCGGCGATTTTCGTTTATAACTTTTTCATTTCCTGTGCAGCAAAATGTGCCTCGGAGTTTTCCAATATAGACGCTTCTCGTCATTTCGTCTGGCAAGAAGCGGACATCATGGCAAATCAAAACTTGGGATCAGGACGATGCGCTGGTATTCTGGGATGGGCGAATGGGATCCCGCTCCCAAGGAGAGCTGCACAGTTCTGAAGGCAAGAGGCTCGAAGCGTAACGCCCATTTGCAGGGAACCGGCGTACCCCGATTGTCCCTAGTGTGTCTTGCAGCCGTAAGCCACAAAAACCTGGTTCACCAAGACAGCAATGAAAAAGATCTCATCAATAGTTGGATTTCTCGCCAAGTCCGCACTACTGTGCTCAGTGTTGCTCCTGCTTTCAAATCTGCAATTCACCTCCACGTGGGCTCATACATGGCTCAGTTCTCTCCCGCTGGCGCTCGCTGGAGCCGCCTACGCTGTCCTGCAACTTCGGTTGCGGCCGAGCAGACGGACCCTTGCAAAACGCGTACTTCTCGCGGGCACTTTCATTCTTTGGGCGATCGATCAATTCCTGCCCTCAGGACGGTTAGCGATGGTGATCGGCGATGTTGTAGTAGCAGCATTCGTCCTGGATCTCTTCTGGATCATTCAAGAACAAGAGGAGACCGACGGTGAAGAGAGCGGAAATTCCGGTGACATTTGATCTTTGGAGACACTCTGAATGAGGTTTGGAGCTATGTGCAAGAGCCGCCTTGGAGTCCTTGACCTTCTGTCGGGAAGACATACGACGCAGAACTCCGTGCGTCGTCCGTCATTGCACTACAATGAGGCGAGCCTCCTTCATATCCAGTGTCCGGCATGACTACCCTTGTCGATACCTTCGGACGTCTGCACAACAATCTCCGGATCAGCGTCACGGACCGCTGCAACATTCGCTGCTTCTACTGCATGCCGGAATCCAACGTAAAGTTTGAGCCGCGCGAGAATCTACTGACGTTTGAAGAGATCGAGCGGTTTGTACGAGCGGCGGCTGGCCTGGGCGTCCGCAAACTCAGGATCACCGGGGGCGAGCCCCTCGTACGCAAGAATCTTGCCACGCTGATTCACAAGCTCGCCTCAATCGGAGGCATTGAAGACCTGGCGCTGACAACGAACGGCGTGTTGCTGGCCGAGCAAGCAAAGGAACTCTTTCAAGCCGGCCTGCGCCGCATCAATGTCCATCTTGATACGCTCGACCGAGACCGCTTTTTTCAGATCACGCGTCGCGACGAACTGGATCGCGTACTCGAAGGCATCGAAGTTTGCCAACGACTCGGCTTCGGTCCGGTCAAGATCAACGCGGTCGCCGTGAAGAACCTTGTGGAACCCGACATCGTTCCATTGGCCCGGTTCGGCCGGGAGCGCGGGATCGAGGTCCGCTACATCGAGTTCATGCCGCTCGACGCGCAGGGCTTGTGGGAACGCGAGCGTGTGCTGTTGGCCGATGACGTGCTGGCCATGCTCGCGCGAGAGATCGGGCCGCTGGAGGAAGTTCCCGACCGTGACCCGCGGGCTCCGGCCACCGTGTATCGCTTTGCCGATGGCATCGGCCGCGTGGGTTTCATCGCCTCGGTCAGCCGGCCGTTTTGTCTAAATTGCAACCGTTTGCGCCTGACCGCAGATGGGAACCTTCGGTACTGTCTGTTCGCAATTGAGGAGACCGATGTTAGGCCGCTATTGCGCGGCGGTGCATCGGACGTAGCAATCGCAGACGCCATCCGCGGCTCGGTTGCTGGCAAGTGGATCGGCCACGAGATCAACTCCCAGCGGTTTGTGGCACCGCCCCGTCCGATGTACTCAATTGGCGGGTGACGTGAGCTAATTGCGTCGAGTCCGGACAGCAACCGCTAACACGGAACCGGCAATTCTTCCACAGTCGAGAAGTTCCGGGCATCGGCATTGCATAACTCGGTTCACGAGTTTCCGCATTGTTTCGAGCTGTGCTATTCGCTCATCGAGTTCGTCTTGCTTCTTGCGGGCGAGTTCCTGCCATCGACGCGAAGCGGGGACACCTGGACGAAATCCGTGCATCAGATGGCGCATTTCATCCAGCCGGAACCCACATGCCTGCGCAAGCCGCAGAACCGCCAGGAGATGAACAGCATCTTGAGCATAGCGGCGTTGTCCGCTGACCCGCGTAGGCTTCGGCAGTGCGCCAATTCTTTCCCAATACCGAATTGTGGAGGCAGGTAGGCCGCTTCGAGATGAAAGTTCGCCAATCGTCACAAAAAAACCCTTGACTTGAAGTTCACTTCAAGTCTTACCTTTAAACCATGACTATTGCAACTGCCTTATTTGCTTCCATCCTGTGCGGAGGTGTATTCGTCTCAGCTCAGGACGGTTCAACGCCTGCACTCGCCTGCAACCTGAAGGCAATCGCCTCTGCCGAGCGCCCCCGGTACAACGACTTGATGAAAAGACTTCGGGCCAGCGTTCGCGAAAGGACCGAGCATTCAAGCGGTTACGCTTTCAAGCTGGACGGTGGAGCCATCGGCCTCAAAGAGGTTGCGGAATGGATCAGCCTGGAAAGGCTGTGCTGCCCGTTCCTCAGATTCGAACTTTCCGTTTCGGGCAATCAGGCCGCTTGGACGCTGACCTTGACTGGGCCTCTGGGTGCAAAGGCCATTCTCGAAGAAGAATTCCCAGCTCCTTGAAACGACTTGGACAGTTTAAGATAAGGGACGCCGCCAAACTGCTTTAGCTGTGTAGCCGCAATGCGCTCGCAACCAGCATCAGTAGAGCAGATCCTGCGACAATAACCAGCGAATCAGCCTTCCTAGTGATCATCAGGACGACTGTTGCAGTGGCAACGACGAATGCCATCGTATCTGAATGCTGCGGTCAATTCGCGCGGACTCGCCGCATGGGTTTACCCACGGCGATTTCCTTGGCTAGCCTGTACTCTGCCCACTCAGTCTTCCGGGCGACCTTGATGCGCCGCTTTGCCTCCTCCCTTAGCATCCAGCGGCTGGGAAGCTGTATACTTGCTGCAACATCTTTGCCGAGGAAAAATGCGTGGCCTTTGCCGGCATCAGGTATTGGGATCGCAAGCAGCGGTGTGCCCGACTCTTTCAGGTAGCGCGCAAGCGAACCACTGTCGAGATGGAATCGCTTGGCGAGGACTGATGTCGCCACGTAGCCTGCCGCAAAACGTTGAACATCCGCGGCAGGCAACAGCTTCGAAAAGCCATTCCGATACTCCGCCGTGATGTGTAGAATGCCCTCTGCTACCAGGCCGCGAATCACAGGCGTCGCTACGCCCAAAACGGCTGCCGCCTCCCCGTAGGTGACAACGCCCTCGGGGTGCACAGTCATGCCTGGCAAAGGGCGGTACTTACGCAGATCCTTCGACAGGAACAAATACCCTGTGATCCCACGAAACCGGTTGGTGTATCCGATCGGAACAAGACTGCCGTCGACGACGGCCCGGATAACCGCGGCAAGCCCTGAATCGCGGCCGAGGTAATTCTTCATGGCATGGCGCAGTGCTATGAACTCGCCAGGTCTCGAGTATGCCGTCACCGGCGCAGAATATTTTTCGAAGGCGTCCTTGATCATCATGACGTCTTCGCGAAGGAAGAAGAAACACCGCGCCGGGAAATTTCGCTCGGGTCCTATTACGTAGCGGATCGCTCCGGCCGCGGCGACTGTTGCGAGGGTGAAGTTCTTCAGACCGAGCGCCCTCTCGGCCTCGGGTCGCGGTATGTAAGGCGCGAGTTCCGCGTCGCGAGCGGCAATCCATTGGTTCAGCGATTCCCGTCGAATCCAGCACTCAGTGCGGCTTTCTCGTCCGCGCACGTTCAGAAATATGGCTTCGACTTGGCCCTGACGCGTAAGATCCCAAATCCGCGTGGAGGTCGTGCACGCTATTCTTTCTGCCTCGTTTGCAGCCACCCAATGGGAACTCCGCCGCACGGCAGATGAAAAGTATCTGTGCTGGCCGCGGATCAGGCCCGGCCAGTCCTCGACTACAAACCTCTCAAAGGCATCGTGCAGAAATCCGAATTCGCTGCGCGGAAGAACGCGAAACAGATGGCGATAAAAGTTTCCAAAGATCTCATTGAAGTTCAGAGCGGCCAGATCAGTGCCGTCCCGTGGGAGCATGTTCCGCAGTACTTCCCGTAATGGCCGAGGCCAGTCTCTCAGCAAGGCGGCGGCGCCGCGATCAATCTCGGCTGCGACCGCAAGGTCAGTCGCAGTAAAGGGGCGTTGTTTCAGGCGCAGCCTTTCCTTTTCACGACTGGCACCAGCAAAAAGAGTGAGCCTTAGCAGATCCCCCAGGCCCAACCTGAGCATTTCCGGCGGAAAGCCCACAGCCGCTACATCGAGTCCAGCGCTTTCACCGGGCGGAAACCCAGCTGCCCTATAGATCGCTGCGCTGATTGCGACCAGATCGGGTGTTGCTGCTTCGGTGGTTAAGGTGCACAAATCGAGCCCGCAACGACATTTATGGATAGATGGACGCTGCCACGCCAGCCTCCTCTTACAGACCGGGCATTGGTTGACCAGTTGGCAACGGTGGATGGGGCAGGTTGTGACAAGACCCAAATCCCACACGGCCCACCAGATGGGACGCTGCTGCAGGCAACGCGGACAAATCCGTGGGCGGTCGTAATTGAGATCATCGTCGCTGATACGTTGGCCATAAAATGACCGTTGCTCGAATCGATTCCGGCCGCCGATGTGCCGGTAACACATCGCCTGCCACTCTTCTGGCTCCAGGCGCAACACGTGGCCAATCTGCTTGGCGTTGTCATCTCGCTCCAAGCCGGACCTTGGTAATCCGGCAATTTGGAGTAGTGAAAGGGGGCCGCAATAACCGTGCTCCTGAGCAACGCGGCACAGGTATCCGCGGGGACTCTCGCGGGGCAGCGGATCGACACGGAAAAGCAAGCGGGCGCCTCGGAGGATCGGTACGCTCATGCGTGCAACTCCAGGCCCACGCTGGGATGACCGCCCGAGGAGCGCGGGACACACGTCCTTGCGCTTGGCAGAGTCAGCGGCGGCACCTTGTCACAATCGAAGGTTTCGATGAACGGATTCAGATCATCGAGGCGTTCCGACCAGACATGCTCCGCGAAGGATTCCGAGAGGGTGCGTAATGTGATCTGCCGGCGAGGATGGCAACGGGCGATCCGTGCGGCGCCGCGGATGATCTTCATCGTGTAGCCGATCAGGCCGTATGACGCATAGTGCATGCGGAAAGCCATGTCGAGGTCCGACAGACAGGGCATTCCGTACTCGGGAAGCTGTTCTTGAACCGCGCGCAGGAACGCCCGGTATGTTGTCCGATCGTCTTTGGCGTCCCAGCGGAAAGCCCCTACACGCAGGGTCGCGCCAAAGCGCCGCCGGAGTTGTTCATTCTGTTTGAGGACTTCCAAACAACGTTGTAGGCCGAGCACCACGATTGCCAGCCGGGCTTCCTCGACCTGTTCCTTCAGCCAGTCTGCGACATCGTTTGGGATGTTCGCCTGCCGGACATCCACGAAATGCTGGAACTCATCGAGCGCCAGCAGGCGCACACGACACCGCTTCATCAACTCCCGGAGGCGAATGCTTTTGGCCACGGTGTTACCGCGCGACCATAGCGGATCACCGAGCTGATATAGGAGCGTTTCGGCGAAACTCTTCACCGTTGGCCGGGCTGGCACCTTTGCGACGAGCACCGGCACTTCCAAACCCCACTTGTGGTCAACGCGTGGATGTAGACTGGCGAAGTACGAAATGATCGTGGTCTTCCCACTGCCGCTTTCGCCAACGATGGGACAACAGTCCGGTTCGGCCGTGGCGTCATGGCTATCAAAGCATGCCTGGACTCGCGCAACCGCCGTTTTGAATAACGGGTATTTGACCAGTACACGTTCCGACCGCTCCATGGATTCTGGCATTAGCTTTCTTCTATAGCCGTAGTCGAAATCACCGCCGCCGAGAGGCGAGGCAAGTCTAGATCGGCTTCGAATACCGGTAGGACCTCGTCATCAGCGAAAGCATCGCGCCGTGCGGGCTGCGGCTCCGGTCGAGGACCCGGCTCAGTAGGCGGCTTCGGACGTTCCCCCGTATCCTCCGCTGGATGGGGCTGTGTCACTCGGAGATCTCGGGCGTCACCGCCCACGACTTCGCCGCCGACCGCGCCCGAAGTAGGTCCGGCGGTGTGATCTTCCAAGAACCGCGCATGGCGCTTCCGGCCCCGCGTCGATTTGCGGTTGAAATCGCGCTCCACCAGCGCACGGATTTCTGCTTTGGCTTGCGCCAACGCTACGATGTCGGTGCGGGCATCCAACTGCCGGTGTGCGTATCGGCGAATGACCTTGTTCTGCCAGAACGAGAGGCCCTTGGCGTAGGCCTGATTCACCGCGGGAGCACAGATATAGGTTCCCTTCTGGGGATCAAGCACATTGACGCGGCCCAGGTCGCCAGGGTCGAAAGTCAGCTCGACTTTCGCGCCCACTCCCATTCGCCGCCTCAGTTCTCCAAGTTCCGGGCCATTGTACCTGAGGCCTTCCAGTTCAACACCGTAGTGGAACACAACCCGTTGGACAGTCATCCCCAGTACAACTTCCAGTTCGCTGGCGCTCGGCGGCAATGGAGGCGGCAGGTCGCTGATATCGCTTTGCCACCGATGGGCCGGAGTATCCTTGATGCCACGATGAGGTGTTTGCAGGTAGACGTCGATGATCCACCTATGGAGCATCTCGCGGAACGTGCTGAGCAAAACGACGGCTTGCCGGCTCGGATCGTAGTCATCACGTTCCAGGATGTTGCTGAACGTCGTTCCAGGGTTGCCGTGCATCAGATCGTGGCACATCGTGCCCTGAAATCTTTCAAGCTTGCCCTTGTACCAGGGCACGAGAACTTTCGCATATTGGATGTCCGCACCGATCTGCAAGCATGCGCGCTCGAAATGGCTGGAATGAAACTCTGGCGGATTATCGACGACTACGAGTTCCGGCACGCCGTAACATCCCCAGCGGTTCCTGATCCCCGGAAACTCGCGCTGGACGTAGGTCTTTGGGAGAATCGCGTGTTTCAAGCACCTCATCACTGATAAGCAACTGGGTGGCTCGAAGCCGGTGTAGAACCCCATTGGGGAGCGGGTGTGCTCATCGAGGGCGGAGGTGATGGTCGGCCGCCCCAGTGGCAACATGCTGCTGTCGTCCACCACGATAATGTCACTGGGAGTGTGATCCATGGAGACGCGTTGGAGCGCGCGGCTGGTTTCCGGTCCCGTGACG
This sequence comes from Candidatus Dormiibacterota bacterium, assembly GCA_035632675.1. Lineage (GTDB taxonomy): Bacteria > Acidobacteriota > Terriglobia > Terriglobales > Acidobacteriaceae > Sulfotelmatobacter. Next base: position 6,301 of record DASQGJ010000016.1, on the reverse strand, counting down.
GACACTCTGAATTCCATTTCGGCCCGGCGTTTGCCGTATCGCGCTGCCATGAGTTCGTAAGGTGGTCTCCGGGCGATTTCACGGTAGATCGTCCGCTGGCTTGGAATCGGAAGCCGGTCACCCTCCGGGCGTAGCTGGTTTGCATCGCTGAGTCGGCGAACGATCTCCAGGTGTACTTCTGGTACCCGCTTGCGCTCCGGCGTCATGTACAGCTCATCAATGACACGGTCGCTGATGGTCTGCGTAGCCGGCAGCGATCGCGCACCGCTCTTGCCACGATCGGCGTGTCGTAAGACGATTGCCCGGACGTCGCGGCCAGAGGCGATCCACTTTCGGTAATCTCGCCAGACCGTTAGCCAGCCGGGTGGCTTGTCATCCTTGATGCGCTCCGATACTGAACGAATGAGCGGCTCCATGCTCGTCCTCGTGATGGAAATGGGCTGCTGCCGATCGATCTCTTTCAAATACTGCTCGCGAGTTCTGGCTAGTGTCACCAGTTCCGGCGGATAGGCTGACAGATCGCGGGCAATCTTCGCCGCTAGGCCGCCGGTACTCGCCTGCGCATCGACTATGAACGACACCTCACCCTGCGCAAACCCATCGAGAAGATCATCTTCAGATCGTGCAGACCATTCTCCGGTTGCGCAGTTTTGCAACTGCCATCTGCTGTCCGGCAGTTTTTGAAGAATCAGGAACTCGCTTGCCCCAACCTTGAGCCGTTGCTCCTTTCTCAGCGTACTCAGTGACATCGTTCCTCCTGCGATCGGCAGCCAAGGGGAACGGGCCAGATCTGCCGGCCGATAGGTGTACCGCTCACTCTGGAATCCAGGCGGAGCGGCTCCCACCAGTCGATTTGAAGAATGCCATCGAGGACAAGGCGAAGCACGGCGGCCGCTGTCATTCCTGAGGTTTCGCTCACGGCCCGCAGGGTCAGCTCCGCTCCGGAGGAGAATGCCCAACGGATCTTTTCGCGTTCTGCCGCCGGGACGTCAACGCAGCGATATCGCAAGACGAGGCCGACGTTCGCCAGGCGGGGCTCCGCGCAGATCTCGGACCGCGTCCAGACGCGAAATGAGTATCCATGTTCTGCCAGCAGATCGCGGACCAAGGCAAACCGCGCCCGATTCTCGGGCTTGTCGGCCTCGGAGTCCTCCTTGATCTCCACGACTTCGTGGCTCGCGCCCCAAGCGACGAGAATATCGGGGGTGTAACGATGCCTTTTCCCATCATGGTGATATTCGAGGACGAAAGGCTGTTCCTGCCATGCGTCCGCATGCCCACTGGCGACCAGAATCTGAAAGGCCTTGAGTTCGTTTTGTGATTCCGCGTGCCGCGACCGGCGGTTAACTACATCGGCGACTTTACCCTGCACCCCAGACTTTGATCGGCTCACCGGTTCGCGCACTCGTCGTAGGTGATCGACCTCAACGCGAGCTGCTGAGTCGCATGAGGCGACAAAAGTCAGCTTGCTGCGACGAGGCCCTTCAATCGAATCGTTCATCAATCCTCCAGGCATGCGCAAAAACGCTTGCGCTTTTCCCTGTCTCGGGCAATCCTTGCAGAGGATGTCTGTATTCCTTAATTAGGAAGTCTATCGCAGCTTCGACTTGATGTCAACACCAAAAGGATTATGATATCCTTAAAAAGGACAACCAAGAAAGCACATGCCAGACATCTATGAGCAGATCGGGAGGCAGATTCGGGAGCTGAGGACGACGCTCAGGGGACAGGGCATCAGCCAGGAGGAGTTGGCGCAGGCGGTGGAAACCACCGCCAACACGGTCTCCCGCTGGGAGACTGCCACCTACAAACCCTCAATCTCCGATCTGGAGAGGTTGGCTCGCTTCTTTGGAACTCCGATCACCGCCTTCTTCCCCCAGCCGGAACCTAAATCTAGAACGAACGCCCTTCTCAGCGCTACAGCGGACTTGGACGATGAGAACCTCGAAGAGGTGACTCTTTATGCGCAGTTCAGAAGAACTCGCCAGCGAAAGAAGAAGCGGTAGGCCAGGCGGCCGTCTCGCTCTCCAGTCCGCAGAGCCACGGGATGTAGGATTTCTTCATTAATACTGGCGAGCGTTTTCAAGAATTGTGGCAAGAATTTTCAGTAATACTGTCAACCTACACATGGAGTGCGATATGGCCCTTACCATCACGAAGATGACCAGAGTTTTCCAATTCAATGGGATTCGGTTGCCTGATCCCAACCCTGAGATGAGCGTCGATAACGTAAAAGCACTGTACAGTGCCCAATACCCCGAACTGACCACGGCTGTCGTCAACGGTCCTGAAGCTGTCGGCGACAAGATGCGCTATACGTTCGATCGAGCGATCGGCAGCAAAGGTTGAAGATGCCTCGCCGCGCGAAAGCGCCATCCGGTGTAGTAATACGCGAGATCGAAAGACTCGCACAGGGCACGCACCCGAAACAGCAGACTCCGTTGATGAGGTTTACCCAATGTCCGGACTGGCAGAATGCAGCAGCCTCAATTGTTCGGGCTCTCGATGCCTCCCTACATCGACGGCGCCGTGGGGTTCCGATTTCACCGCCGTCCGGATGGCTGCCGCCGACCGCTTGATGCCTAAGGGATCGGGACTGACAATTCCTCGCCTTGACGGTGCTCTGAGGGAACATCAGATGTGGCAAGGTGAGCAGGCCGCGGCGCGAACCGCCGCCGCCTTCCTGAAAGCGGGATTGGCGTCGGAAGAGGACTGGTATCGAGCACAGCGCAACCCCTTCGATTTTGTGAAGACGACTTTGAATCGTTGGGTAGCTGCACACTGGGCCACTGAGATTCAGGAGGAGTTCAGACTCCACCTTACGCTCTCGACGAGCCTGGACCGTTATTTCACGGACCAGGAACCCAGCGCCACGTCGGAACTGTATCTCACGATCGAGCCGGAATCGGCTGGGTACGTTGTTCTAGGCCCGACCCTGCGGATGCTCGAAACAATACACCCGCGGTTGCCGGTCACGTTCGCTCATACTCTCCTCGGCTCGCTGAATCGCTGGGTTCGCGTGTACGACTGGCGCGATGCGCTGGAACGGGTGGACAGGCTCCGGGAGTGGTACGAAGTGGACCCGCCGGAAACCGCTGAGGAGGTGCAACTGCCGGATATCGAATCGAGCATCCCGCATTGCATGAAACGGCGCCCGCTCTCTCCGAAGACGCTTGGGCGCGTCGGCACTAATATAAAGGACACAACGGTGAAGCATTTGGTGGAGAACCTCCTCGCTATCGAGCGGGCAGCCACTCGTCTCGTTCGCCCTGTCATTGATGAGGACACCGGTGCCATGCTCGCCGATTGCGGAGAAGCGCTCCCGGCATTGCTGGCGGTCTTCGAGAAACAGGACGCGATCGAGGGGCAGTTTGATGAGGAGTCGCAAGGGATGCTCGAAGTCACACCCGAACCGAATCTGATCATCCGGCTCAACGGAGAGGACGTGGAGAGTGTTCGGGATGCGTTCGATAGGCTGGCAGCCTGCTGCGAGACGCTGGCCTGCGCGAGACGGTTGATGAAGATCATGCCGGGCAACGAGCGTCCGGATTGAGGACGGCTTATGAACATCTACGTGGACGTTGGGGGAAGCGAGGCGCTCACGCTGACAGGGGCCCTGCTCGTATATCAGGGCAAGAGCCGCAGTTTCGTAGCGTGGCACGAGGCGAGGCACTTGGAGCAAGGCGCTCCGTTTCTCGGTGAGGCGCAGCCGTTGACGACTGACTTCGTGTACGGCCTGGCTCAAGGCTTAGGGTCACGCATTCCAATAGAGGTCCTCCCGGAGAACGTGCTTGTGCGCACGGCGGAAGCAGTCGTTTGGTGGACTCCGGCGGCGCACCGAACGATGTTCTTCCGTTCGACCGCCGAAGACACTCAGGCCCTGAACGGCAAGAGGTTCCCGCATCCGTCACTCGTGTGGCGCGTCAGCGGCCGGGAACTGTGGGTGCGCGCGATGCCGGAGAATGCGCGACCCAAGCCCACGACGAAGCTGCGGGTGGCCCCGTACTTCAACGTAAGCGGCGAGGATGGTCTGACCTGCCAAGGAACAATGCGATCGCCAGAAGATTCTGGAGTTGCGGCGATTCCGCTTTGGGAGCGGGCATTCTTTCAAAGCGAATTCACGCATCAGACTGGCACCCGGCGGCTCACTATCCATCCTGGCGGATTCCTGGGACTGTGGGCGAGCTTATCGGGAAGCCGAAATCCGTTTCCGGTGGAGCATCTGGCACCGGCGAACCAGACACTCTTGGAGTTCGTGACGCGTGAATCGCGGTAGGAGAGTAACGATGCACACGCTCACCGTCGAACTATTGCGACGCGAGGTCCGAGTCCTTGTAGTCGGCTGCGGCGGCAATGGCAGCGCGGTCGCTGCCGGATTGCCGTACCTCCATCAGGCGATGCTTGTGGCTGGGCACCCGGGGGGGTTGCGGGTAACGCTGATGGACGGGGACATCATTTCGCCGGCAAACTGCGTGCGCCAGCCCTTTTCCTCTGCCGAAATCGGCCTTGCGAAAGCGGTTGTCATGGTCAGCCGTCTAAATCTCTTCTGGGGGCTCAGCTGGACGGCTAGCTCAGAGTTTCTTTCGGAGCAGAGCAAGATTGGCGACTTCGATGTGGTGATCGGTTGCGTGGATACGCGGGCAGCGCGGATACTTATCGGCAAACACGTCCATGGATGGCGGAGCCGTGTCGGCTACTGGCTCGATCTTGGCAATTCGGCCGATAGCGGGCAGTTCGTGCTTGGCCAGCCGTTGAACGGCCGGAACCGGCGTTCGTTGGATCGTCTGCGCACTGCTCCTGAGATCTTCCCCGAACTCTCCGACGAGTCGCTTGATGCGACTGACGGCCCAAGTTGCAGCGCCGCCGAGGCACTCGAACGGCAGGAACCCTTTGTCAATCAGACGCTAGCGCAACACGCACTCGCGTTGCTTACGCGGCTGTTCCGATACGGTCGCATTGATCACCATGGCGCGTTCGTCAGCATCGGACAGAATCGCGTGCAGCCACTGGCGATCAGCCCGGAAGTGTGGAAGAAGATGCGTCGGCGAGGGCGCCGGTTTCTGCGGAAAGCCACTGCGTAGCTTGATCGACGCTGCTCAGGATCTATTGCATCGGGTTTGCGTCGCAACATTCAGCCGTCTCATTCAGCCTCACGGACGACATCTCAGCTGACGGGTCGGGTGAGATTCAGTTCGTTTCGAAACTTGGCGTTGCGCCGCAGTGAACTCCGACAATCCAGAAGCCATATTCCCGGTAGTAGACGGATTTCTTTTACTTCCTGACGCTTAGTCCAGCGTCAACGACCGTGGATCCCAAGACCACCGCCAGTGAGATGCAGCACGGCGAACGCGACCACGATCACACCGATGACGCCGAGGGCGATCTTGAGTCCTAAACTGGGGCGGTCGCCGGTCGTCTCGTTATCAACGTCGGGAGCGTCCTTGTCAGGATTAGACATGGGCGTCACTGGTAATGTCCGCAATGATCTGGGGGGCTGGTATTGCCGGCGCCCGTAGCGGGTCAGGCCCCATGGTTTGTACACCGACAGTGTCATGACCACGAGCAGGACCAGTATGCCGAGGCCAGAGGCGCGCACGAGCACGAACCCCACCCTGCCGAGTTCGGCCCTGGGCAATGTTCCTGCTGCAGTCCCTGATACAAGCTTCGCCGCCTTCGCCACCGCCGTGAATTGGTGGAACAGTAAGACGGTGATGCAAAGGATGGTCAGCAGGAATTTGACTAGAACCCAATAGTGCCGGAACAAGCCCCATTGCGTGCCTAGTGACTGGATCAGTCCGGTCACCAGCGCAGCGAGACCCAGCGGGACGATGATATACAGACAGATCAGATTCATCGCGAGATAGGCGCCGCGCACCACTTCAGCGTCCCGCCTGGTCAGGCCGGCGATGCTAAGAGCGAGGAAGGCGGCGACCGCACCGATCCAGCTGACCGAGAAGGAGACATGCGTCGTGAGGACCAATTTGCGGAGACTGGGGGTCATCGCTGGTGTCCCCTCCTTGGCCGGGTGCCCTGTCGGCGCAATAGCTTGTACAAACTCGCAGCGAAGGGCGGGCCACCGCCGGGAACTTCGAGGATACTATTGGCTTTCACGTCCTACTGACTTTCTCGCTGGCGGGGGAGGTTGCTTGTCCGGTCACGCGAGTCCGGCCCATGGCGGAAATTGTCTCAGCGCGCAGCAGGGCCGCATGACGGTAAACAAGGTCTGTGGTGCGAGCCAGGAACTCGGCGATAGCGGTGAGCTGGTGGGCATCGAAACTTTCCAACAGCGCGGCCACGTCTT
>DASQGJ010000015.1:0-66791 GCA_035632675.1 Candidatus Dormiibacterota bacterium | reverse complement strand
CGCCGCTTCGACCTCGACGCCCTGACTCGTGGGAGCCAGCTTCAAAGCCTCTGCCGCTGACTGTCGCGCTGCCGCAGGATTGCCGTAAGCGGCTTGCGCGATAGCGGCATTCTCCTGCCAGATCGCCCCATTTTCTTTGCTGTCCGCCCGAATGGCCGAGTCCACAGCCCGCTTGGTCAGTTCCCGGGCCTTGCCCAGATGACCAGCGTAGGTTTCGGTGTCGGATGCGAGCGCCAGTTCCATGTTCTCTTCGGGATTGCCCGCATACCACTGTTGCTGTTCCGCCATCGCCGCCGAATCCGAACTGAGAAAGGCAAGAGCGTAGAGAGCATTGTGGAGTAGTGAGTCATCCAGTTTTCGCGCCTGCGCCTCGTGGATGATCTGCCGCGCTTCGTCGAAGCGCTGCAAGGAGATCAGGCTGCTGCCAAGGCCTGCGTAGGGGTTGACATCGTCTGGGGCGAGACGGAGGGTTTGGCGATACGACTCCGTAGCCCGCTCATACTGTCCCTGCGCAGCGTACACATTGCCCAAATTGAGATGCGCTCGGTAGTCTCGCGGGTAGCTCTCAATCTCCTCCTGAAATGTCTGGGCCGCTTTACCCAGTTCTCCGGTTACGTTCAGATAATAGAGGGCGGCGATAAGTAGTTTCTCCCGTTCGCTGGCATGTTCTCGCAACTGGAATGCCTTGGTGTAGTAATCGCTCGCCCGCCCTACCTCGCCGAGACCGGAGTAGTCGTTGCCCACCACCAAGTAGCCCACGGCAAAATTTGGATCAAGCTCAATGGCGCGTTGATCGTAAGGCAGGGCTGCGGCGGGGCCTTTCTCGTTAATCGCCTTTTGTCCAAGGCTGTACGCCTTCAGCGCTTCGAGCGAAGACGTGGTGGCCTCTGACAACGGAACATCTAACTTCTGCACCGTGGCCAGCGATTCGCCCAGTTCGCCGCGCAGCTTGGACGCCGCCTCGCCCAGCGCTTCCAACACCTTCTCTTTCGACGCCGCCGTGACCTGCTCCTCGGCCAGCGGGTCTCCACTCTGGCAATTTACCGCCTTCAATCCCAGCACGTATTGGCTGCCCAGACTGGCAATCGATCCGGCAATGTAAGCCTTGCTGCCCGCCCGCTGGCAAATCTCGCGGGTGACTTCGGGCGTGAGCTTGGTATCGCGAGGGCGTGTCATGAGTTTCAAGGTCGCCGCGACCTTGTTATCGGGGAGCACATTCAGAAAAGGCGACTGGTTGAGCGAAACGCTGAGCGCGGTTTTGAGGGTGTCGTCGAACACTGCGTCGCCCGTACTGTTGGCGAAGTCGGCGAGAACGATGGTGTCTTTCTCGGTGAGGCCGTGCGCAGCGCGTTGGCGGGAGCGGTAGTAGAGGCCGCCAGCGATCAAAGCAGCCACCAGAGCCGCCACAATATAACCGTCGGCTCGCGAGAAAGCACGTGGAGCGGCGGCCGCCCTCGTCCGCCCGGTCGAGCGAAGCTCGACAGCCGCGGCTGACGGCGCAGGTGAGGCCTGGGTCGGTCCCGGGCGCCTCGCTTCGCTCGGCGGGACGGCCGAGGCGGCCGTCCCCACAGGGTCTGAGCTAGCTACCGGAACCCGCCCGCTCTCCGTGTCCCGCTTCAGCCGTTGCAGATCCGTCCGCATGTCCGACGCATGCTGGTAGCGCAGCTCGCGGTCTTTCTCCAGCGCCTTGCGGACAATCAGTTCCAGTCCGGCCGGGGAGTCGGGACTCAACGACGAAATCGTGGCCGGCTCCTGGTGCAGGATCGCTCCGCAGATTTCGCCCGAACTCGCGCCCTCGAACGGCAACTTCCCCGTCGCCATCTCGTACAGCACCGCACCGAAAGAAAACAGGTCGGTGCGGGCGTCAAGTGTCTTTGCCTTCACCTGTTCCGGCGACATATACGCCACCGTGCCCAGCATCGCGCCGGGGCTGGTCAACTGATCGGACGTGAGCTCCGTTTCCGTGTTTCCACTCGAGGAGGCATTCTGAGCCGCAACCTTGGCCAGCCCGAAATCGAGAATCTTGGCGTGGCCGCGCTTGGTGACGAAAAGGTTCGCAGGCTTGAGGTCGCGGTGGACAATACCTTCAGAATGCGCGGCGTCGAGCGCGTCGGCAATCTCGATAGCGAGCGAGAGAATCAATTCCGTTTCCATCGGACGCCCGCCGATGCGGTGCTTCAGCGTCATGCCATCGAGATACTCCATGACGATGAAGTGCCGGCCTTCGCTCTCGTCAATCTCGTGCACCACGCAGATGTTGGGATGGTTCAGCGCAGACGCCGCTTGTGCTTCGCGTTGGAAGCGGGCGAGAGCTTGCGCGTCCTTGGCGACGTCATCGGGCAGGAACTTCAGGGCGACGAAGCGATGCAACTTCACGTCCTCGGCTTTGTAGACGACACCCATCCCTCCGCCGCCGAGTTTTTCGACGATGCGATAGTGGGAGATGGTCTGGCCGATCATTGGGCTGAAATCTTAGGGGTAGAGATTCGGTAAGTCAATGAACGTGTAAGTGTTGGCTGCATTCGGTTCGGTCAACGAGCGCAAAATCAATTACGCTCAAACCCCGGAATCGGCTCGTCACTGGGCGGGTAGTCGGCTAACCGGAAGTTATCCAGAAGCGGGCTTGGAGGAGATCAATGGGGATTTCCTCGAAGCCGACTTCTGGCCCGGAACTACCTCCGGCTTGTCCGTCATCCACCCAGAATCGCTAAGTCTCTAAACCCCTAACAAAATCTGGTCGTCGCGACTGTCGGCCCGCCAACGTTGAATAACGGACTACGAAGTCACGTCTTCAAAGCGCCGCACAATGGCCAAGATTTCCGGCTCCTGCAGAATCCGGTTGGATTCTTTGGCCGCCAGCAGTATGACCTGTGTGAGTTCATGGCCCGGCACAATTCCTCTCTCTGCCAAATAGAAGATAACGTTCGAACTGCCCGACATCGGCCCAATCTCAATTTCCTGATTCCGTCCGATCATGCCTGCCGGGACTCCCGAATAGACATGGTCGGTGAGCCAGCGGTCACCCTTCTTCTGCGCCTTGATGATGGCCGCCGCGTGGACCCCGGTGGCGGTGCGGAAGGCATCGCGTCCAATCACTGGCGTGTTCGCTGGAACTGGAACGGAGGTCGCGGCCGAAACCGAGTCCACATACCCCTGCAGAGAACTGAGGTCATCGTGCCGCATGCCGAGTAGGTTGAGATTCACCAGCAACTGTTCCATCGGCGTGTTGCCCACGCGCTCGCCGATGCCGAGCGCGGTGCCGTGGACGCGCGATGCCCCCGCCTCAATGGCGGCCAGTGTGTTCGCCAAATCGAGGCCGCGGTCGCGGTGGCCGTGCCAGTCGATGCCGAGGTCGGCGCCGATCTCAGCCAAGAACTTCTTCACCCAGAACACCAGGTTCCAGACCGCCTCCGGAGTCGCGGCACCGCAGGTGTCGCACAGACATAGCCGTTTGGCTCCAACCTCGATCGCTTCGGCAAACAGGATACGCAGGTGGTCTGGCGAGGAGCGTACGGTGTCCTCCGTCACGTACATCACGTCGAGGCCTTCTTTCACGGCAAAGCGGATCGCTTCCCGAGTGTGGCGCAGGATTTGATCGAGGGTCCACTCTTCCGCGTACTGCCGGATGGGGCTACTGCCGATAAATAAACAGGCCTCAATCGGCACGCCCGTTAGCTGCGAAACCTCCGCGATGGGACGAATGTCCACCATCATGGTACGGGCGGCACAGTTGGGGCGGATGTGCATCCTGCGGTCGGAGATCTCGCGGCAGAGTGCGAAAACAGATTCGCGCTGGCGTGTGCCCGCTCCGGGCAAGCCGACATCGACGGTTTCAATTCCGAGATTCTCCATGAAATGCAGAATCTCGATTTTTGCCCCCACGGGCGGATCGGTAACCGAGGGGCTCTGAAGGCCGTCGCGCAGCGTTTCATCGTCGAGCATGACGTGTGCCGGCCAGGAGGCAGTCCGCGGGCCGGCGCCTGCCCAGTCGAAGATGAGGCCGTTTTCCTCGGAGATTCCCATGCCGCATTCTCTCGTTTAGCTGCGGGTTTCGGCTGCCGCCGGGTGCAACTTGCCAAATTCACCCGCTCGTCTCAAAAGCTCTTCTGCTCCGGCAGTGTCACCCTGCGCACGACGGATTAACGAAAGGTGGAACAGACTGCTGAGCTCGTGAACCCCCTCGTCCAGGCTCCGTTCGAATTCCCGGCGAGCGATCTCGGTCTCGCCTTCGCGCTCGTGAATCACGCCCAGGTGATAGTGGGCCATTACGTATTCCGGCGTCAGGGTCGCCGAAAGTTCGAAGTGCTCGCGGGCCTCTGCAAGCTGTCCCTGGTGAAACAGCGCCAGGGCAAGCCGGTAGTGAGCGGCGTTGTAGTTGGGATTAATGTCGAGACAGCGGCGGAAGGCGACCGCCGCCTCCGGCATGTTGCCTCTATGGTAGTAAGCGACCCCGAGATCATAGTGGGCCAAAACAAATGTCGACGAGGCTGTCACGGCCCGGCGATAGTGTTCGATGGCCTGGTCCAGCAGACCTTCGTGGAACAAAAGGTTTCCGAGTTGGTGGTTACCGAGGACGTTGTCGGGTTCGGCATCAAGCAAGTGCTGAAGCTCCTGCCGTGCCTCCCGCCCCCGTCCCTCGCGTTCATGCACCGCGGCCAGAAGAAGCCGCTGGTCAATCGAAGCGTCGCGGAGAAACCGTCCGCACTCGGCGCAGAACTTGTCCGCGGTGGCGCTCAACTTACCGCAGCGGGGACAACGTACAGAGGCCTGAGTCGCTTCTGACATACGATCCTCCTTACAGCGCGTCAGTCAACCGAGTTACTCAAACCGCGTGGGGTCGAGCGCACAATCCAGGCAGAGACGGTGCGCCGGGGCGAATCCTTCTTTCTTGAAGAAAGCGAGAAGATCAAAATCGTCCCAGGATACTTCGGTGCGCAGCGTCGCGACTCGGAGCGCCGATAGATTCAGCCGCAACTGCCGCAGTAAGGCTTTGCCTACGTGGTGACCGCGGTGTGCCTTATCCACGCCAATGGCATCGAGCGAAGCGGTGGGCTCGCTGACGCCGTACTCGCCGTAGTAAAGCGATGCGATGACGAATCCGACGACGTGCCCATCCCCTTCCGCAGCCAGCGAGACTTGCAGCGCCGCTTGTTTCACTGCCCGTTCCAACATCAGTTCGAAATAACGGGGACGCCGCCGCCCGCTGGCGACTGCATCAATCGCGACGACTGCTTCCAAGTCATGCTCGTTCATAAGTCGTACCAGGGTACTGTCCGTCTCCAGGACTCCCGGTTCTTCCAGAGATTTGGTAGCCATATAGCTCCTGTCTCAAACACTGCCTAGCGACTGTCCCCCATCGACGCGAAGGATCTGTCCTGTAATCTGCTGTGCCCCGGGTCCACAAAGAAACGAGACCGCGGCAGCGACGTCCGCAGGCTCGACGTATCTTCCTACCAGACTTTCCGCTAAGGCAGCGTCGCGGACCGCCTGCGGCAGGCTGTCGGTGAGCGGTGTACGCACCCATCCCGGCTCGACGATGTTGATGAGAATCTTCAGGCGGGCAACCTCGCGCGCAACTGTCTTGGCCAGAGCGATCAAACCAGCCTTGCTTGCCGAATACGCGGATGTGCCGAACTTTCCGCGCGAACCATTGATGGAACCGATGAGCACGATCCGTCCACCTTCGCCGGCTCGCATCACAGGGATGGCATGGCGCAGCAGAAGGAAAGCCCCACGCAAGTTCACGTTCTGCACGAAGTCCCAGTCCTCGACAGCAAGCTTCCAGAGAACCGCTTCGCGGGAGACTCCCGCCGCGTGTACCACCAGATCAAGGCGCCCGTAAGTATCCTGCACCTTTGCGATCGCCGCAGCCACTGAACCATCGTCCCGCACATCACAAGCCTGAAACGGCGCAGCCGCCGGATGTGTCATATCCAGCGATACCGCGCACACTCCTTGTTGTTCCAAGGCAGCGATGATGGCAGACCCGATGGCGCCGGATCCACCGGTCACCACGGCAATCTTGTTTTCGAGAGTGCTCTTCATGCCACCACCTCTGTGCGCCGCGCCAGTACACGATGGCGGTACGCCCCCCAAAGCGCGGCCCCGATCGCTCCAGCGTAGATCGAGTTTGGGTGAGTACGCACGCGCATGGCCAGCTTTTCTTCGGCGATCTTCTCTTCCAAGGCACGGCATAGCCCAATATCAGCGGCTAGTCCGCCGGTGATCGCCACGTCGCCGCACGCATCGATCGAGCGCAGAAGCTTCGTGTAGCGGCCCGCCATCGACAGGTGAATTCCTTTCAGGATGTCGCTGCGCGAAATGCCGCGGCTCACCATGTTGATTACGTCGGTCTCCGCTAGCACGGCGCAGATGCTGCTGACCGATTCGGGATTCTTGGCTTCGCACGACAGAGGTCCAACGTCCTCCAGCATGATGCCCAGGTAACGGGCAACGTTCTCGAGAAACTGTCCTGAACCGGAGGCGCACTGGCTGGTCATGCGGTATGCCATGACGCGGCTGCGCTCGTCAACCCGCATGGCGCGCGCGTGCAGGGCCCCAATGTCGATCACGGCACCGGTGCCGGGCAGCAGGAATACCGCTCCTCGCGCGTGCGTCGTCATTCCGTAGAAATGACCCCGCCGGAAATCCACCAACTCGCCTTCCCCGGTGCTGGCGGTGTAAGCGATGTCGTTCTGGCGCACTCCAGCCGTTTCCAGAAAAGCCTCATAGCCGTCGCGAATCACCTTCCGCAGTTCACGGCGGCGGATGCGCTCGTTGTGCAGAGCCAGCACGCGCTCCGCCCCGTCTGCAGCAGTCCGTACCAACGCAAACTTGACGGCACTCGAACCCACGTCGATGCCCGCGGCGAGGATGCTATCTCGATCCGTCATGCCACCGTCCTTTCGTCGGCCGCACGCTGCGCGAATAACGCCGCCCCCAGGGCTCCGGTGTAGATAGACTCTGGAGAGATATTCAGGGTCCGCACGCCATAGTTTTGTTGGACCAGGTTCTTCAGGGCGGAAACCGCGGCGGGGTTACGGGCCACTCCTCCAGTAAAAGTGAATTCGTCGGAGATTCCTCCGGAACGTGCCAGCAGCGACATCGCCCGCAACATGATCGCCCGGTGCAGACCCGCCAGGATGTCCGGCCGCTTCTGCCCGAGAGAGAGGCGATCCCGCAGCTCCGCTCCGGCAAAGACGGTGCATGTGCTGTTGATCTTTACGCTGCAAGTGCTCTCCTGTGCCAGCCTGCCCAGTTCATGCAACCCGATGTTCATTTCGTCGGCGATATAGCCCAGGTAGCGGCCACATCCCGCCGCGCACCGGTCGTTCATCTGGAAACTGGTGACGATGCCGGTGCCATCCACCTGAATCGCCTTGGTGTCCTGGCCGCCAATGTCGAGCACCGTGCGCGTCCCGGCGAACATGGCATGTGCTCCCAGGCCGTGGCAGAGGATCTCGCTGCGGATCTGTTCTTTGGGGAACGGAAGCCGTTGCCGGCCATAGCCCGTACCGACCATTCCAAGCAGCTGGAATTCAAGTGATCTCACCGACTCAACGGCAGAGCGCAGTCTTGCTTCCCGTTCGCGGATGTCCGGTGGCGCAGTGGCCAGCGTCTGCTCCAGTGCTGGCCCGGAGTGCCGCTCAAATGCCCCGTCCCCTGCCGCATTCTCGACCTCGAGGATGGCGGCGTCGAACAGACCACACAGGACGTCGAAGGAGGCGTGCTTCGACTCGCTGAACTGTTCCGCGAACTGCATGTAGTCGGCTGCGGCCAGGTCGCGGAAGAAATCACTTTTGCGCACGGATAATTCGCTGAAATGGCCGGGGACACGCGACCGCATCGCGTCGCAGATGCGATTGAGCACTTCCTTTACTGCCTCCCGGTTGGGCGCGTAGCGGGGCGCATCGGCGCAACGGTGTAACGTCGACTCCAGAAACTCCAGCTGTGCCAGATGCTGCTGCCGGCGGAAGTTACGCACCAGTGATCCAATGAACCTCTTTTCGATTCCTGAGAGTTCCGGATCGGCTGCCAGGGCATGCCGCACCAGTTCAAATCTGGATTGCACCAGCGCTTCCTCGCGCACGATCTGGGAAGCGACTTCATAGTTGCTGCGGGTGTTGGTGATGCCGCGGCCAATAATCCGGCCGGTCCGGTCGAGTGCAATGGCCTTAGTCGTGGTCGAGCCCAGGTCGATGCCAAGCAGAATCTCCACGCTCATGCAGTGACCCCAGCCATTTGTTTTTGTGCCAGCATCTGCATGTAGCTCTCGATGCGGTTCTTGATGTTTGCCGGCGAAAAATATCGCGGGTCCACGAGATCGCTCTCGATGAATCCGCCGGGCACACCCGTCCGCTGCTCGAGTTGCCGCAGCATTAGCAACTGGCCGACACTGAACGAGTTGCAACTCTTGACGCTGTTGATCATGAAGCCGTCTGCGCGGTACTCGCGGATGTAGCGCTCCAGCAGGTCGACGCGCGCAGGCAGCCCGAGGTTGGTGTAGCAACCCAGGCAGTATTCCGCTAGGCTTTCGAGCGGGCGGTTGGGGTCGTGGCGGAAGCCGCGATCGTAGAGTCCACCCACCTTGGTATAGCTGCTGGCAACTACGACAGCACCTTCGTCGTAAAACATCTTCCAGAACTCGCGGAAGCTCGTCCAGTTGGGCGGGCCTTCTACCACCAGGCGATAGCGCTGACGCTCCATCGTGCCCTCGGGAGTAACCGGACCAAGTCCAAGCCTGATCCGCTCCGCAATCTCATCGCGCAGCACGCGGTAATACTCAACTCCGTCGCTGGTGCCTCGGAAGGCGGTGAATATCGGACCGATGTAATACACCCCGCCGAAGTAGGCATCAATCGGCGAGGGTTCGTTCTTCGCGCTCTCCAGCACCCACACGAAATCGTCCTCTGCCTTGGCAGACAGAGCCAACATTTCAGAAAGGCGAGCCTCATCGTAGCGACGGCCGCTGACTTGCTCCAGTTTCGGGATCACCTCGGTGCGCAACTGCTGCACTACGTAGTCGACATGGTGCGGTTCAATGCGTCCGTTGGCCAGGTACGGCACGTGCAGCATAGCCACGGGACACTGATATTCCTCGCGCAGAAGTTCGAACCACTTGAGAAATGTGAAGCATCCGGTGTAGGAGAGCAGAAGCAAATCGGGATTAGGAAGTTTCACGCCGGTGGGACCGACGTTGCCCGACTTCAACATGCCGATGTCGCATTTCACATACGTACAGACATCCTCGCTGTGCCCGTGCTTCTCGGCTTGCGCAATGTAGTTGGCGGAAAGTTTGCGCATCCCGGACTGAAGAGCATTGATCTCCGGCAGGATCGGAAGCAGATCGAAGGACCGCAGCAGTTCGGTCAAATTCCCAGGAACAAACGTGGAGACGACTCGCTTTCCCTCTTCATGCGCCCGTCCCAGAGACTCGTAGTAGTCCCCGATGAGTTGCTTCTGCAGGAGCATGCTCCGCTCTTTCTGCGCGGTCGATCCCTGCACACTGTCTCTGGTCATACCTCGCTCCACAGTCGGATGGAATCCGAGAAAGTGCCGGCCTGTTCCCGGATGACGGCAAATTGTCCCGTATCCTCGGAGTACTTGAACTGCGTGTGGGGAATGTGTTCGTGCTCCAGGGCGGCGACCAGCATAGGCTGCTCCAGCAATGCGGGATCGCAAAAGCTCGGAGCGCAGAAAATGACGCCATCCGCGTGATTCTGCCGCACGGCATCGACCAGCCACCGGCCGCGGTGCCCATCGGGCGCATAGCAGGAGGCCGTCGCCACGCTTTGCGTCAGGTAGGCCTGCGCCAGGTTTTCGATCGCGTCACCCTCCTCATGCACCTCGCCTGTGAACCAGCGCAACCCCAGAAGCAGGTCGTCGTTCACGATCCAGCAGCCCGCGCGTTCCAGGGTGACGAGCAATGCCAGGGGAGGCTGTTCACAGAACATGCCCGTCAGTACAACTCGGCTGCGATCTTCCGGAAGGCTCGATCCCTGCGCGGCGATGTCGAGGTAGCGGCGCACCATTGTGGTGTGCTCCTCCGGCGGCAGCACACTGCCTGCTCGCAGTACTGCATAGACCTGCGAAATGGGATAGAGCCACGGGGACTCACTGCGTGCCTGGTAGAGTTCGCGGATCGTACGCCGGTTCTGGTTGTAGATCCGGATGCTGTTGCGGAGATTCTGATTGGTGATCGGTCCGCCCGCCAACCGCGCCATGTCTTCGCGGATCGCCGTCAATTCCCGCCGCCAGAATTCACCACCAACGTGGGCATCGTAGTTCTGGGGAAGATCGACATAGCGCACGTAGCGTCCAGGAAAGAGCATCGTCCACATGCCGCTCAGGTTGCGGATGACGTCACAGATCGAAGGGAACAACATGCCGTCCAGCACGTCGAGCCGTCCCGATAATGCCAGCTCGATTGTGCTGCGGGGAATGTGGCAGATGTAGCTCTGGAAGTAGGCGTCGCCACGGATGATTTCGAGCCTGTCGCCTCCGCCGAAGATGCCAACCGGCAGCATTCCAGCCGCATGAATCAGTTCTCGCGGGACATAGATTGGCATATACCCGATCGCTTTGCGCCCGGGCGCGCTGGACTTCCATTCCGCCACTGCCCTGTAGTCCACGTCCTCATACAAGGTCTGGGCGCGGCTCAGGAGTTGCTCGAGCTCAGGGTTCACGCGAGCATTCCTTTCTTCTCCCGGTTTTTCTCCCAACGTGGCTCACGTTTTTCGATGAACGCGCGGAGTCCTTCGAGCGCATCGGGCTCCGCCATGAGTTCGTCAAGGTACATGCGCTCCAATTGCGGCAGGTCCTGCTGCAGCGCCCGCCGCAACGGGAGGCGGGCAGCGCGCGCGCCGTATTGCAGAGCGGCCCGCGAACGAGCCAGGAAGTTGTCACGGATCCACGTGTCGACTATTGCTTCCAACTGTCCTTGCCGCGTGGTTCGCACGACTAGTCCTGCTGCCGCAGCTTGGGCGGCACTCCATGCGGCTCCGGTCAAGACGAGTTCCGTGGCGCGGCTCACGCCAATTCGAGCTGGTAATAGCATGGCCGCCGCAGGCGGGAAAACGGCCAGCTTGATCTCGGGACACGCGAACTGGGCGCCTTCCTCCGCTACGATGAAGTCGCACGCCAGAGCCAGCTCAAATCCTCCGCCCAGGCACTGCCCGCGCACGGCCGCAACGGTGACGGCCTGTAATTCCAACAATTGCCCTAGCAGTCCGCCGAACCGTAGCAACATGGCCCTGACATGCTCGGGCAGGTGCTCCTGTACGCTGGCGCCAAAACTGAAATGCGGGCCTTCCCCGGTGAGAACCACAATCTTGAGTTGGGGTCGATTCCGCAGATCCTCGAAGGCCGCAGCCAGAGCAGCCATCATGGCCTGGTCGACGATGTTCGCTTTGGGCGCAGCCAATGCAACGCGGGCGATTTGGCCATCGTGTTCGAAGGAGAGCTTTACGCTGCTCATCGTCCTGCCTTTGTTGTCTCCCGAGCGGCCCAGGGCGCAATCTCGGCGATCAACTCCTCGCTCCAGCGCACGCCTTCCGCCAGACGCTGGCGCAACCGGACGAAGTCCACCTCGCGTTGCTGCCGGGTGCCGTAGTGGAAAGCACGAAAACCGGCGTTGGCCTCTGTCATCATGTTCAGCGCCAACCAGGCGCGGTTGGTCTCGCGGTTGCGGTCCCAGTGTTCCAGCTTATGTTTCCTCACACTCTCGACAGTCTTCGTCAGGCAATCCGGCATGGTGTGCAGCAGCTTCGTGCAGAGTCCCTCGACGGCTTCATCCAGCAAGGAAAGATCAATGATGCCTTTGGACATCAGAGCTTTGCCCGCCTCTCGCGCGTCTCCCGACTTCCAGTCTCCGAACACCAAGCGGCCAAATTCGTCGTACTCGCGATCGGTCACGACCAGCGGGTTAGACACATATTTGCCGTCAGCCTTGAGTGCAGGAACGATCTGCGTCAGTCCACCCAGACGATAGAAGCGGTGGGCGCTCCATGGCTCGCAGAGCGTGGCGCTGAGCATGGCGTGCTCGATGCCCACAAACAATGGCAGGAAGTCGGTGCTACCTCCGTCGGGCGCTGAACCGTGCCTCGGTCCGGCCTGACCGAACACCGCAAGGTCGCTGGCGACGGAAAAGTCGCAGGCCATTCCGATCTCCTGCCCACCGCCGACGCGCATGCCATTTACGCGGCAGATCACCGGTTTGTCGCAACCGAGGACGGCGCTGACCATGTCATTGAACAAGCGCATGTATTGCCGGTACTCGCCAGGGGCTCCGGCATAAATCTCGGCATACTCGCGCGTGTTGCCGCCTGTGCAGAATGCCTGCGTACCCGCACCCGTGATCACAACCGCGACCGCGGCACGATCATTGCTGGCTTCGCGTAACGCGAGAATCACCTCCTTGATCGAGGTCGTGGTGTAGCTGTTCAGCTCGCGCGGATTGTTCAGAGTGATCCATACGTTGTGCAACCCGACCACACTCGTGCCGTCGCGATCGCGTGCGGGCCTGCGTTCCAGCAGGATTTCGATGGGGGAGAGCGGTTCGACCAGGTTGTGATCTTTCATGGCTTTCTTACTTGTCCTGTGCCTCGCGACTGCGGCACCAGCACAGCTCGTCTACGGAGTTGGTGATGATGGACCGCCTCGAGAACTTGCCGGGCATCCTCGAGTGGGTGCATCTCGACAAAAGGCTGAATCTGAATTCTTCCTTCGAGCACCATGGCCAGCGCGTGCGGGTACTGAGCGGGAGGGCACCCCCAATTTCCGCGAGCGGTGGCATCAAAGGCCATCAAATTAGACATGCGCACTTCAAGTTTCTGCGCGGTGTATCCAACGATCGCCAGGTGAGCCCCAGGGTCGAGCAGGCTGAACGCCGTCTGTTGTCCGGCGACGGTCCCGCTGGTTTCGAAGATCTTGAGGCCGATCCCACGCCGTCCGCTTTGCTTGGCGAAAGACCGCACGGCCGACTTCACATCGGCGCACTCGCGGGCGTTCAGGGCCAGCGCAGCTCCATGCGCCGCGGCAAGCTCTAGCCGGCCTGCGTCAACATCGATGGCGACGACAGCGGCGCCAAGGGCGGTGGCAATTTGCACTCCGAAACCGCCGATCCCGCCGGCTCCGACAAACACCGCGACATCGTCGGCGTTCAGACCGGAACGGCGAATTGCCTCATACGGAGTCGTGACCGCGTCCGCGACGACCGACAGCATCGCCAGAGGCAGTCCCTTGGGAAGTTCTTCGGGTACCGGGCACAGGCCACGTGCCGGTACCCGCACGTAGGTCGCAAATCCTCCATCAGCATCATTGCCCGGCATGAACTGTTTGCGGCAGATGGTCGGACGCTCGCTGCGGCAGGCAGGGCAATCGCCGCACGGAATTACCGCAGGCACAATGACGCAGCGCCCAATCCAGCTTCCCGCGTTCTCCCCGGCTAGCACGACGCGGCCGGCAATTTCGTGTCCGAGGATCAACGGCAGCGCATGGCGGGTGGGAATGCCCTCGTAAGCAAATCCAATGTCAGTGTGGCAAACCCCGCAGCCTGCTACCGCGATGATCACTTCGTCAGGAGAGAGTTCTCCCAGAGCCGTTTCAGCCCAGTCGAACTGGCCCTTGGCAACCATTGCGAGACCCGTGCTCGTAGCAGGAACGGAGAGTGCGCTTTGCGCGGGCAGGACTGTCGTCATCGGAGGCCTCCACACCCACAAATTCGAACGAGCGTTCGAAAAAAAGAATGAGCCAAGGCTATCTTGGTTTGTGGATCGAGGAAGTGATTGAAATCACAACCGCCTGTGATTTCAGGGCGGGAGAGCATTCTCCCGAAGCCGTCAGAGCTTGCGGATTTCGTGGATTTCAGGACGGTTCGTGTTCAGGACGGTTGGTGGCCAACCGGAAGCTGTCCACAAACGGGCTTCGAGGAGACCTCCTCGAAGCTGACTTGTGGCCCGCTTCCCACGAGTCAACGCGAATGAACACGAATGTGATTTGATTCCGAGTCTTTTCGCGGCGCACAAGCCCATTGCGGTTCCGGCCGAAACGGACACACAATACGTTTGACTAGCATTTCGCTGAAGCGTAGGAATTGCAGTTATGAAGGGAGTCGGCGAATGAAAGGCGCGAAATGGATTGCAATCTGGCCGACGGCCATGGTCTGTTTGGGGATTACGGCATGTACGCGGACGCCTCCCTGCAAACTCGAAGAGACTCGTCTGGGACCGGTGGATGAGCAGAGGATCGATACTGTCATCAGCCCTGACGGCAAACGCATAGCGTACGTGGCTCTGAGGGACGGCAAACTGTTAGTGGTGGTGGACGGCCGCGAGGGCCCGGAGTACGACGCAATCGATAAAGGTACACCGGTCTTTAGCTCCGACGGTAAACGCGTGGCGTATACCGCCCAAAAGGGCGGGAAGTGGTTGGTGGTTGTGGACGGCCAGGAGGGCGCAGCCTAAGACGGAATCGGTGAACACAACCCGTTCGTCGGCCCTGATGATAAACGCGTGATGTATCGAGCGCAGAAGGGCGACAAGAAATTGGTGGTGGTGGACGGCAAGGAGGGCCCGGAATAAGACTGGATCGGCACTCTCACCCTCAGTCCCGGCGATGTTCTGGAGTATCCGGCTTTAAAGGAGAACTCGCTTTACAGCATCAGGTATGGCCCCTCCCTGCCGTGATAGAGGTGCCACGAACTCAGGAAGGCGGGCGTTTGACAATCGCCAACAGACCCCTTCTGCACCGGTCCGTACTCGTTGACCGGAACCGACTTGGCCGCAACAGGAAGCGGTCCAGAAACGGGCTTCTGGGAAACGGGGCAGCTCTGAGTGTATTGTCGGTCGTCCGTAAGTTGTCGGCGTCGCCGATCGTTCGATCAGTGCCGGTGGCTTGTGGAGAATGCAGCTCTCTACGTCAGGGACGGTAACAAAAAGACTTGAAGCAGATCCCGGTATCACCTGGCGGCATCACCCTCGTCTGCCGGGAAAGACAGTTTGGTGATTCTGAAATTCTCAAAACATTTTGGCGACCTAGGCGTAGTTGCGGTTGTTTCAGTTCATTTGTAGGCCAGTGGTGGTTACGTCGCTCCACCCGACGCATGCATCAGCTACCAGACGCTTTACAAAGCCCTGGCAGAATTCGAAGCGGATCTGCACCAACACATTCATCTTGAAACAACATCTTGTTTCCGCGAGCGATCGCGACGGAACAGGCGCAATAACCAACTCGAAATCGTGACTTTGATCACAGACCGCCCCTGTCCCCTTGCGTAAGGTGGACTGTCGCGTATCTGCGGACAGCAGGCGAGAACAGTGGACAAACCACGCTACAACGTCCGAGTGGCGGACCACGGGTATTGGCGCGAACAGATCAAGTGCCAGTATGCCTGTCCGGTTCACACCGACGCTCGCGGTTATGTGCGGGCAATCGCGGCGGGGGATTACGAACAAGCGTACCTGATTGCACGTGGCCCCAATCCCTTAGCGTCTCTGTGCGGCCGTATTTGTGGTGCGCCATGCGAAGCGGCCTGCCGTAGGGGAACCATTGATCAACCGATTTCGATTCGCGCTCTTAAGCGCTTCGTCTGCGAGAAATTCGAAAGCGATGCGTGCAGGGATGCTGGGCGCGAACGGTTTCCCTATCTAAAAGACAAGACGGAAACGCGCCAATGCGATGATATTGAAGAACTCAGCCACCTGCTTGAGTTCCTCGCGAATGCCGAGTTTCCCAAACCTGCCGGAGAACGGATCGCAATCATCGGTTCTGGGCCAGCGGGGCTGGCTGCGGGCCACGATCTCGCCCTGATGGGATTCCGCCCTACGATCTTTGAGACGGAACCGCAGCCTGCCGGAATGCTGTACACCGGCGTACCTGGCTATCGCTTGCCGCGAGAACTCATCCGTGCAGAAGTCGCGGTGATTCAGTCGCTCGGCGTCGAAATCCGTTGCAGCACAGAGGTCGGGAAGGATGTCAGCTTTGTAGATCTTCGGCGCGACTTTGCCGCCGTCATCATCGCCTGTGGCGCGAAGCGCTCGCGGGCGCTCCCTATTCCCAACGCCGACGCTATTGGCGTGATGGGGGGAGTGGACTTTCTGCGCGATGTGTCACTGGGCAAAGAAGTTTCGCTGGGGCAGCGGGTTGTTGTGATCGGCGGCGGTAACGTTGCCTACGACGTCGCCCGGACGGTTCTGCGACAGGAAGAATATGACGTGTCGCGCACGGCAGCCCGTGTGGCGGGAGTGCGGCAGGTGAATCTGGTCTGCCTGGAATCTCTCGAAGAAATGCCCGCCGACACGGTGGAAATCCTTGAAGGTCAGGAAGAGGGCGTTACACGCCACAACAGTTGGGGGCCAAGAGAAGTTCTGGTGGACGAGAGGAACGGGCAGAAATTCGTCCGCGGAGTCAAGTTCGCACGATGCACGCGAGTGTATGACGACAACAAACGCTTTGCACCGAAGTTCGATGAGTCGACGACAACTGAAATCGAAGCTGACACGGTCCTCCTATCAGTCGGGCAGTCTGCGGACCTCAGTTTTATCGATGCGCAACGCGATGGAATCGAGATGCGCTCGCCGCAGCAGATCGTCAACGACCCGGCGACCTGTGCGACTTCAACGCCCAGCATATTCGCTGCGGGCGACATTGCCTACGGCCCCCGGCTCATGATCCATGCCATTGCCAGTGGCAAGCAGGCGGCTCGTTCGGTCTATCGTTACCTGCGCGGTAGGGAAATCACGCCCGAGGAAGTCCAGTTCCATTTCCCTATTGAGCACTATCGCCGCGAAAAACATTACGAGCGGCGGGCCCGCCTGCACATTCCTACACGCTCCGCGGAAGAACGCCTGAAGAGTCCGACCGCACTCGTCGAGATCGGATACAACGAGGAACAGGCGTGCGCCGAAGCCGGCCGCTGCCTCGATTGTGGCATCAACACCATCTTCGACGGAGAACGTTGCATTTTGTGCGGCGGCTGCGTGGATGTCTGTCCCACTGTATGTCTGAAGCTGGTGACGTTCGACCGTTTAACACTTACGCCCGAACTTGAGACCGCCAGGCGCGAGTTGAACCTCGATCCTATCGATCTCTCCGCCATCATTAAGGATGAAGAACGCTGCATACGCTGCGGATTGTGTGCGGAGCGCTGTCCAACCACCGCCATCACCATGGAACAGTTCAGTTTTGCCAAGGAGTGGAAGCCATGTCCCGTCTAGATCCACCCCGTGTCAGCCGGCGCAGCTTTTTGAGCTTGGCGTCGCTGGGAAGCTTCTTTGTCGCAATGGGCACAGCGGCTGTCGGTATGCTCCGCCTGCCGAACCCGGCGGTGCTGCCCGGCCCTGTGCGCCGCTTCAAACTCGGGCCGCCGGAGCAGTTTTCCGCTGGAAGTGAGACTCCCTTTGCCGACCAGAACCTCGTGCTCTTTCGCGACGACGAAGGCTTCTACGCGATCTCGAGCACGTGCACGCACCTCGGTTGCACTGTGGCGCGATCAAAGGATGGGTTTGCTTGCCCTTGCCACGGTTCCCGTTTTAACAGCAAGGGCAGCGTGGTGGGCGGCCCAGCGCCGCGACCACTGCCTTGGCTCGAAGTCAGCCGCGCGGCCAACGGCGATCTGATCGTCAACGCAGACAACGAAGTACCGGAGGGCACGCTTTATCGCGTGTAGGAGGCACACCGTGGCAGAGACCGCAACCAAAGAATTCCTGCACAACCTGCGCGCACTCCCTCAGACGGTGAAGGACTCCTGCTTCCGCCTGGGGAAAGAGCCCGAATCGGAGCGCGAAGAATCGCAGGCCACATTTCATAACCTGTTTCTGCACATCCACAGCGTCCGGGTCCACGTGCGCACGCTTAAGCCTACGCTTACCTTTGGTCTCGGCTTGGTGGCCACCGCCAGTTTCCTGATCACCCTCATCACTGGCGTGCTGCTGATGGTCTATTACAAGCCTTCGACCGATCTCGCCTATCAATCGATCAAAGATATTCACTTCACGGTCTCGACCGGACGCTTTATTCGCAATATTCATCGGTGGTCGGCGCAGTTGATGGTGCTGGTGGTTCTTCTTCATATGGCGCGGGTCTTCTTCACGGCGAGTTACAAGAAGCCGCGCGAATTCAACTGGCTGGTCGGGCTGGGGCTGCTAGTGATCACTCTGGCGTTGAGCTTCACCGGCTACTTGCTGCCTTGGGATCAACTGGCGTACTGGGCGATTACGATCGGCTCGAACATCGCCAACTCTCCACGCGAACTGACCGACGCGATCGGCATTACGAAGTTCTTTGACCCGGGTGGCTTCCAGAAGCGGCTTCTGCTGGGCGCGAACTACGTCGGGCAGGACGCGCTGATTCGTTTTTACGTTCTTCATGTCTTCGTTCTTCCGCTCGTACTGGTTACGTTGCTCGGTGTGCACTTCTGGCGCATCCGCAAAGATGGCGGTCTCGCCAAGCCCGAGGATCCGCCCGGCGGACTGGCCGAGTGGGGTGGAGAAAAACGCCCGGTATTCCAGCCACTGGCCACGAAAACTTATGGCCTGATGGCATTGGTCAAAGGCAATCGTCCACCGGTGAATCGCGGGCCCGAAAACACGGTGATGAGTTGGCCGCACTTGTTCTGGGCGGAACTCTCCGTCTTCATGGTGACGGTTGCGGTCACGCTGATCCTGGCTTTCTATAGCGATGCACCGCTGAAAGAACTCGCGAACGCCGCCATTCCGGAAAATCCGGCGAAGGCTCCTTGGTACTTCCTGGGGCTCCAGGAACTGGTCTCTTATTCGGCGTTCATGGGAGGCATGTTGATTCCCATGATTGTCCTGGTCGGACTTGCGCTGATTCCGTTTCTGGATCGCCGTCCTGGAGGCGAAGGCACGTGGTTCGGCACCAGTCACGAACGCTCGGTGTTCTGGCAATCCTTGTTCTTTGCCTGCGCCGTGACCGTCGGAATGCTTGCTTTCACGGTCAACTACGGTTGGCTGCGAAACTGGTTCCCCAACATTCACCAGCTCTGGATCATCGCGATTAACCCCGGTTCGCTGTTTGTCCTGATCTTTGCTGCCTGGTCGCTCTTCATTCTGAAGCGCAAAGATTCGGTGCGCCTGGCAGCAGTCTCGTTATTCACCTGTTTCCTGATCGGGTTCACTCTGCTGACCTACTTTGCGACGGTCCATCGCGGGCCCAACTGGCACTTTTACTGGTGGCCCTCGCAGTGGCCGGTGCACTGAGGAGAATGCGATGAAAGACCCATCCCGGATTTATCGCTGGCTCCTGCTGGTGGCGAGCGTCGTCACCATCGTCTATCTGGTGGGCGCAGCGGTACGCGAAAACTATCTGGCGCAGTGGCGGACCGTGCAACAGGAATATCGCAACATTCTTCGCGAAAAAGCCACCGACGATCGTGGCCGAGAACTGCTCGCCAAGTTCCGCGTAGAGATGAAGCAGGCCAGCATTCCCGCGCTCGGCACGGTGGATCGCTGCGTCACCTGCCATAACGGCGTCGACGATCCGCGCATGACAGATGTCCCACAGCCGCATCGTACCCATCCCGGTCATATCCTCGACAAGCATCCCGTAGATCGCTTCGGCTGCACGGTATGTCACCACGGGCAGGGCGCGGCCATGTCTTTCAATGAAGCCAAGGCCGAAGACGTGTTCTGGGACTACCCGCTGCTGCCCCCGGAGATGACTGAATCGACCTGCGTCACCTGTCACGACGCGGAGAAACTGCCGCCCGATCAGATTCCGCTGCTCACTGCGGGGATGAAGCTCTATCGGGAGAAAAGTTGCGGGTCCTGCCACAAGCTTGGTGGACGCGGCGGGGTGCTCGGTCCAGCGCTCGACAATGAAGGAGCGAAGACTAAGCACCAGCTCATTATGACGAACCTGAAGCCGCCGCACACCACCTGGGCTTGGCAGGATGCGCACTTTCGCGATCCCGGCGGCGTGGTTCCCGACAGCCTGATGCGCAATCCAACCGTAACCCGGCAGGAAGCGTTAGCGCTGACCGCGTACATGCTCTCACAGTGGAAGAGGGATGTACCAGAAAGCTATCTCGCGGCCGACAAGATCGAACAGAAATATCGAGCGCTCCATCCCGTGCCCCTGGCCGGCGAGCAGGTTTACAGGCAGTACTGTACTGCCTGCCACGGCAACGGAACCTACACTCGGTGGGACAAGGAATTCAACCGCTTCATTCCGGCGATTCGCGGCGTCTCTCTGATCTCAACCGCAACTCCCGAGTATTTCCAAAGCAACATCGAGCAAGGACGTCCCGGCACGCAAATGCCGGCTTGGGCTCTGCATGCGGGCGGATTGCTTCCCCAAGAAATCAAGGGAGTGATCGAGTATCTTCGTTCGGGTGCTTCGGGCCCGGGCGCTCCGGCAACTCCCACGACGGCAGTGCTGACGCTGCAGGGGGACGCCAGCAACGGTCTTTCCCTCTTCCTGAGAAACTGCGCTGGCTGCCACGGCATGAACGGGCGCAGTGGGATGGCACCCGAGATCGGCAATCCGGTATTCCAACAAGCTGCCACCGACGAATTCATCCTCCGCACCATCCGCAACGGCCGCATCGGAACGGCGATGCCTGCCTTCCAGCGTACCGAGGCGCCGGCGTTCAGCGATCAGGACATTGCCGACCTGCTTGCCTATTTACGAACACTCGGAGAAGCAAAAGGTCAGAAAGCGATAGCGCTGAACGCAACGTCAGGAACTCCTGCGGGAGGCAAG
This sequence comes from Candidatus Dormiibacterota bacterium, assembly GCA_035632675.1. GTDB lineage: Bacteria > Acidobacteriota > Terriglobia > Terriglobales > Acidobacteriaceae > Sulfotelmatobacter. The sequence goes on along the minus strand of DASQGJ010000015.1, from coordinate 46,070 downwards.
CCATGAGCGAAAAAACGAGCGCCGAGAACAAATCGCAGAAACCATTCTCGCGGCGCAACTTTATTCAGACCGCCGCCATGACGGCCGCCACCCTCGCCCTACCCGGTTGCTCCCGCAAAGAGAAGCCTGTCCTGACTACGCTGACGGGTGACTTTGATCCACTGCGCAGCTATCCCTATCGCGGATGGGAGGACTTCTATCGCAAGATCTGGACGTGGGACAAAGTCGTCCGCTCCACGCATTCCGCTAACTGCACCGGTTCTTGCTCGTGGAAGGTGTATGTACGAAATGGGGTAATGGTCCGGGAAGAGCAGGCCGCTGATTATCCGCGTATCAATGCTGACCTGCCCGACTACAACCCTCGCGGCTGCCAGAAGGGCGGCTGCTTCACCGAATATGTCTATAGCCCCCAGCGCCTGCGCTATCCGCTCATTCGCACTGGAGAACGTGGTGAAGGCAAGTGGCGCCGTGCCACCTGGGACGAAGCGCTCACACTGGTTGCCGAAAAACTGCTCGACAATATCTACAACTACGGCCCGGACACCAATTCCTTCTTCAGCGTGATCCCCGCCATGAGCCCGGTCAGTTTCTGCGCCGGTTCGCGCCTGGCTCACTACATCGGTGGTGTTTTCCTTTCTTTTTATGACTGGTACTGCGATCTACCCCCCGGCGAGCCTTTGACTTGGGGTGTTCAGACCGAATCTTGTGAGTGCGCCGACTGGTTCAATTCGAAATACATCGTGCTCTGGGGATCGAACATCTCTCAGACCCGCATCCCCGATGCGCATTTCGCCTACGAAGCTCGTTACAACGGCGCCAAGATCGTCTGCATTTCACCGGACTACAATTCCAGCGCTATCCACGCCGATCTGTACTTCCGCATCAATCCCGGCACCGACGGCATCCTTGCGCTGGGCGTAGCCAATCTGCTTGTCGATCAGAATCTAATCGACGTGCCCTATGTAAAGGAACAAACCGACATGCCTCTGCTCGTGCTCTTGGGCACGAACCGTTTCCTCCGCGAGTCCGACCTCAAGAACGGCGGCAAGGAAGACATCTTCTACTTCTGGGACACGAAGCAGCAACGCGCCGTTCCTACGCCGGGTTCGATGGGATCGGAGCAGAAGACGATCCAACTCAGTGGTGCTGACCCTGCGCTGACGGGCACCTTTCGCGTGCAACTCGCCGATGGAAAAACCACCGAAGTCACCACGGTCTTCGAACTCCTGAAGAAAGAAATCGCCGGATACACGGTTGACAAAGTCGCGGCGCGAACCGGGCTGCCCGCGAACGAAATCGAACTCTTCGCCAAGGAACTGGGCACGCGCAAGCCGGCGATGATCATCCACGGAGCCGGCACGAATCACTGGTTCCACAACGATCTGACCAACCGCTCGTTCATCCTGCTGGTTGCCCTCACTGGAAACACCGGCAAAAACGGCGGGGGATTCAATCACTATGTTGGGCAGGAACGCCTCTGGCCCGAGCAGGGATTCTTCAAGCTCGCTTTCCCCGAAACCCGCAAGAAGCAACGCTTCCAGAACACTACGCTCTGGAGCTACGTGCATTCCACCAACAAAGACCCACACCTCTACAACGGAAAGCCGATCGAGTGGTACATCCAGGAATCGGTCAAGAACGGATGGATGCCGCTGTGGCCGAAGGACGGCAAGAAGCCGCGGGCGTTCATCGTGTGGCGCGCCAACTACCTGAACCAAGCCAAAGGCAACGAGATCCTGGAATCGTCACTCTGGAAAGATCTCGACTTGATCGTAGATATCAACTACCGCATGGACACGACGGCGCTCTACTCCGACGTGGTGTTGCCCGCGGCCAGCTACTACGAGAAAGTAGACATCAATTCCACCGACTGCCACAGCTACATTCATCCTTTTGGCAAGGCTTGCGAGCCCCTGTTCGAAAGCAAGACCGACTGGGACATCTTCCGCGCACTGGCTGAGAAGATGGCCGAAGTTGCGACGAAGAAGGGTCTGAAGCCGTTTCACGACGACGCTTTCGACTGGACCCGCGACTTCACGCAACTGGGCCACGACTGGACGGGCAAGGGCGCGATTCAAAGCGACGAGCAGGCCGTCAACTTCATCCTCGGCAACGCGGAAGAAACCAAGGGCATGACGTACCAGCAGTTGCAGGAGAAGCCAAAGCGCTTTGTCGCAACCGATCCTGAGTCCTGGAATAGCGATATTGAAGAAGGCATTGCCTATACCCCCTTCAAGCATCAGTTAGAAAAGAAACGTCCGTGGCGCACGCTCACCGGTCGCCAGCAGTTCTACATCGATCATCCCTGGTACATCGAACTGGGCGAGGCCCTCCCTACATTCAAGGAGCCGGTCGCGGAAAAGTATCCACTCTTTTGGAACACGCCCCACGGACGCTGGTCGATCCACTCCACCTGGCGCGATCACCGTGCCATGCTGCGCCTGCAGCGCGGCGGGCCAATCGTTTACATGCATCCCGACGACGCTCGCAAACGCGGACTGCAAGACAACGACTGGGTCCGCATCCACAACGAGGTCGGCCACTGCGTTTGCCGCCTGCAGATACTGCCCGGCGAAAAGCCCGGCCGGGTCACCATGTATCACGGCTGGGAGAAATATCTCGGGTTCAAGGAGGGTGGATGGCAGTCGCTTACCTACATCAAGATCAAGCCCACGCAGCTCATCGGCAAGTACGGACACGTCAATTTTCGCCTGAACTACTGGGGGCCCACCGGCAATAACCGCGACATCAAGGTGGACGTTGAGAAGGCGAATGTCTGAGGAGAAGCAGCCATGTCAAAACACCAATACGCAATGGTGATGGACCTGAATAAGTGCTTGGGCTGCCAGACCTGCACGATCGCCTGCAAGAAACTGTGGACCGACCGCGACGGCACCGGCTACATGTACTGGAACAATGTCGAGACCCGTCCCGGCCTCGGCTATCCGCGTCAGTGGGATCGTATCGGCGGCGGCTGGAAAGATGGATCGCTCCAGCCCAGCCCCTTGCCCACAATGGACGACTACGGCCACGCCTGGGAATACAACTACGAGCAGCGTCTCTATGAAGGCAAGAAGCAACCGGTCATGCCCTCGCCCGAGCCGAAGTCTGGCTGTAACTGGGACGAAGACGTGGGCGGCATGAATGAGGACGAGAATTACTTCTTCTACTTGCCACGCATCTGCAACCACTGTACCCATCCTGCGTGCTTGGAAGCCTGTCCGCGCAAGGCCATCTACAAGCGCGAAGAGGATGGCATCGTGGTCATCGACCAAGATCGCTGCCAGGGTTACCGCTACTGCATCAAGGCGTGTCCTTACAAGAAGATCTACTTCAACGAAGTGAGTGGGAAATCCGAGAAGTGCATCTTCTGTTATCCGCGGCTGGAAAAGGGTCAGGTCAACGCGTGCGCTGCGCAGTGTCCTGGACGCTTGCGCTTCGTCGGCCTGCTCGACGATCCCGAATCTCCGGTGCACAAGCTGGTTTTACTGCACAAGATCGCTTTACCACTTTTCCCTGAGAAGGGCACACAACCCAATGTCTTCTACGTGCCGCCGTTCAATCCACCGAAACGCGAGAACTACGGCAAAAGCATTCAGGACGATCCCCGAGTTCCGCTCGAATATCTGATCTATTTGTTCGGGCCGGACGTGAAACATGTGATCACGCGTCTGGAGGCAGAACTCAAGAAGACGCAAGAGGGCGGGCACAGTGAGGCACTGCAACTGCTGATCGGTCGCGACGCCGAGACCCGTTTCCACGTCCGTCCCCAGTTCGTCCAGATCCAGTTGTAGGAGAACGAAATGAAAATTCGTCAACTTCTGATCATTGCTTCAGCCGTGTTGCTCCTCTCCTCGATGATTCGCGCTCAGGCCGGGGCAAAGCCAGCTGTGGGCCAGTCTCTGTCCGTCACCGTGTCGTCAGCGAGCGCCGACAGTCTGCTCAATGGCGGACTTGCCGCGTGGAACCAGATTGCGGTGAAGCGCGTGGCTCTGAACCGCACGCCTCCGCTCTATGACACCGACGAGCCCGCGACCTTGGAGATTCCGAGGGTTGACGTCCGCACAGCTCGTGCCGATGGAAAGTTGCTGGTGCAGTTGAGCTGGCAAGATCCAACGCATGACGCGATAACCCTGGCGGAAGTCCCCAACACGCCGCCCGAGACCCGCTTCCGCAAAGTTCAGACGGAGGCTGACGACCGATTCTTCGATGCTGCCGCCATCATGTTTCCTGCAAAGCGAGGCTTCGATGCGATTGCCCCTTCGCTGCAGATGGGAGACGCTGAGCATCTGGTGGAGATCTACTACTGGAACGCCACGCGCGGCGCGATGCTGATGCAAGCCCAGGGACGCGGTACGACCCGCCGCACTGGTCAGAGTTTTCCGGTGAATTATACCTATCAAAATGGCCAGTGGAGCGTGATCTTCGAGTTGCCCGATCTGCCCTCGGGCACGACCGTGGCCTTCGCCGTGTGGAACGGGAGCCAAAAGGACCGCGACGGCCGGAAGTATTTCTCGGTCTGGCAAGTGCTGGAGTAGAGAGGGAAGGTCAAGAACAGGAGTCGCGATGCTAACAATCGTTCCAGATGAGAAACCGATTACCTCGATCGACTGGCAGCAGAACGATCTTTACCGCTTCTTTGCTTTGGTCTTTGCGCCGCCAACGCAAGAGTCCTTCGGACTTCTGTCGCAACCCGCCCTGCCGGAGGCACTACGAAATCTATGGCAGCACTTGGAGTGCGAGGGGGAATATCCGGGATTCCAATGGTTTGCGAGTTACGAGCAGTATGAGTCAACCTATATCGCGCTGTTTGATGTCGGCATACCCGAGCCGCCCGTACCTCTATTCGAGTCAGCCCATGACAAGTCTCATCCGGCGCAGGAGATTGCGCTGGAGAATACCTACTTCTACGAGGTTCTCGGGCTCAAGTCGGATCCCGGCCGAGCCGTCCCTGATTACCTCGTCACCCAACTGGAGTTTCTCGCCGCCCTCCGCTATACCGGCGAACATACATCCGAAGAGAGCACCGCTGTTTCGCTCGCGAGAGCCGAGACTGAATTTCTGGAACGCCACTTATTGAACTGGCTCCCCGCCGGCAAGGCTAAGCTGGACGGGACCAGTGCGCCCGGTTTTCCAGTGCTCATGACAATGCTTGTGCAGTTCCTTAGACACATGCACGAGAGGGCTGAGGCACCACCGAGAGCCGAAGATTCTGAACGTAGGAGCATGCTTTGAAAAGTCTCATCATAGTTATTCTTGCGGCAGTTTTTGCGCTTGGACTGTTTCCCGTTTCCACGTGTGCACAGAACGCCACAGCTCAATCCGCTGACGAAGGTTTTCTGAGTTCCTGGTTCCAGCGGTCAACACGCGCCGAATCCGAGCAACCGCACTGGGCGGCGCCGATGTTCACCATCACTCCAAGATTGGTACAGCAATTTCGTTATGACATGGGTTGGCAGTCGAACAATGGCTTTACGAACGCCAATTATGGCGGCAGCCAGGGGCTCGAACTGGTTCCCGTTGACCGAATAGAGCTTTATGTGAGCACCCCTCCTAATATAACTCACACCAAACCTGGACTCGTCGACGGCATGGGCGACATGACTTTTTTGTTGAAACTACGTGGTGACTGCAATGCTGGCTGCCACTGTCCCAACGGGCACCTACACTAACGGTTCCACAGATGCCTCACTTACGCCCGCGCTGGCGTTAGGGAAAGGCTGGGGAAACTTTGACCTGCAGGGTGGGCAAGCTGCACTTGTGGAAACGGTTAGGCTTTGCCTTTGGCGGAGGTGTGCAGATTGCTGCTACACATTTTCATGCCTACGGGCACAACTGGTCACGTCGGTGCGTTTTCCATTCTGACGATGCGACTGCAACCCAGTTGATACTATCTGAGCGCAATCAACGGAGGGAGAATTTAGCGCGCGGAAGCGCCGCAATGCCGGGTGGCTGCGTAAGTGCCTGAAAACTTGTGAGTGGCAGGGTTGACGTTGGGCCGGGATCTAGGGCTGAGTAGGCAGGTCTTTTGGGCCAACCCTCACCTCCGAGATCGAAGCGCTCGCTGTAAAAGGACTAGGTAACATATTGTCTCGGATGAGAGACCTCAACGTCCCGACTCGCCAAGGGGCCAGTCCACTGCATGGATGTAGGGCAGTGTAGGGTTTCGGGATGACTGCGGTGGCGATGGCACGACCGTTCGTTCTACTTCAAGTGCCCTCTTGTGCAGTCCACGGGATCCCGCGCGTATGCGTCAACTAATTCGACGGATCTCTTCCGTATCTCGATAGTCGCTATGACATGATAGTGACTAACGCAAGCTGATTCTATATAATCGCGCGTCATGCCAACTCAGGAGACTCTCTACAACGTAGCCAATCGAGTGGCCACGATTACTTTGAATCGGCCGGACAAACTCAACGCCTGGACGACGCTGATGGAAAGCGAGGTGCGCTCGCACATGGAGAACGCTGAGCAGGACGACGAGGTCCGCGTGATCGTATTGACAGGCGCTGGGCGGGGCTTTTGCGCAGGCGCTGACATGTCGCTGCTGAGCGCGGTGGCGGATCGGGGCTTGGATTACCGGAATTTGGATGACCGGGGCCGCGAGCAGGTTTTGCGCGACGGCGCCAGCCGCCGTGAAGGCGCGGCCCCGGATTTTCAGATGAAATACTCGTATTTTCCGGCGATCGGGAAGCCGGTGATTGCCGCCATCAACGGGCCGGTGGTTGGCCTTGGTCTGGTTATCACTCTGTATTGCGATCTGCGGCTGGCCTCGGACGCAAGCCGCTTCAGCACCACATTCGCGCGGCGCGGGCTGATTGCCGAGTATGGAATGGCTTGGATGTTGCCTCGGATCATTGGAATTGCAAACTCGCTCGACCTGCTGTTTTCCGCCCGGACCATCGATGCCGCCGAAGCACTGCGCATAGGGTTGGTGAATCGAGTTTTCCCCCACGAAACCTTTCTCGAGAAAGCCCAGGAGTCTGCCCAAGAACTGGCTTCCATGGTGAGCCCGCGCTCGTTGCGCATCATCAAGCGCCAGGTATACGAGGCCATGTCGCAACCGCTCGCGGAAGCTTTCGACATTTCCGTGCGCGAGATGGTGGCGTGTTTCCGCACAGAGGATTTCAAAGAGGGTGTCGCGCACTTTGTGGAGAAGCGCCCCGCGGCTTTCACGGGTAAATAGGAGACAGGCGGCAGACATGGATTTCTCGTTCAGCGGCAAAGTGAAGGACCTGCAACGGCGCCTGCAGGTTTTCATGGATGAGCAAATTTATCCGAATGAGCAGCGCTACCACGATGAGATCGAACGCAACCGCTGGTCGCCGCCGGCCGTAATTGAGGAACTCAAGCCCAAAGCCCAGGCCGCGGGCCTGTGGAATCTGTTCCTCCCGGATCGGGAGCATGGGGCGGGGTTGACGAATCTCGAATATGCACCTCTGGCCGAGATTATGGGGCGCAGTTTTATTGCTCCTGAGGTGTTCAACTGCTCGGCGCCGGACACCGGCAACATGGAAGTGCTCGCCCGCTACGGCAACGCGGAGCAAAAAGAGCGTTGGCTCAAGCCTCTGCTTGCAGGGGAGATTCGATCATGCTTCTCGATGACGGAACCCGGGGTCGCTTCATCGGATGCAACCAACATCCAGGCGAGTATCGTTCGGCAGGGCGACGAGTATGTCATTAATGGCCGCAAGTGGTGGTCCTCTGGAGCAGGCGATCCGCGCTGCAAGGTCGCGATCTTTATGGGCAAGACAGATCGCTCGGCTGCGCTCCATAAACAGCAGTCGATGGTGCTGGTGCCGATGGATAGCGCCGGGCTCAAGATTGAGCGCATGCTGACGGTGTTTGGCTATGACCACGCGCCGCACGGGCACGGCGAGATCACTTTTGAAAATGTTCGCGTGCCCGTCTCGAACATGTTACTCGGCGAAGGACGAGGCTTCGAAATTGCCCAAGGGCGGCTGGGTCCGGGGCGCATTCACCACTGCATGCGCTGTATCGGCGTGGCCGAACGGGCCCTCGAAACCATGTGTAAGCGAGTGCAAGCGCGGGTGGCCTTTGGTAAGCCGCTGGCCGAGCAAGGCACCCTAAGGGCCGACATTGCGCGATCCCGCATGGAGATCGAGCAGGCACGTCTTCTGACTTTGAAAGCGGCCTACATGATGGACACGGTCGGAAACAAAGAAGCACGCGCCGAGATCGCGATGATCAAAGTCGTGGCGCCGAATGCCTGTCTGCGAGTGTTGGACCACGCGATTCAGGCTCACGGAGGTGCGGGCGTCTCCCAGGATACCTTTCTGGCCGACGCCTGGGCGAATGTGCGCACTCTGCGTTTGGCCGATGGCCCCGACGAAGTGCACACCGAAGCTGTCGCGAAGATGGAACTCAGGAAGTGGGGTTTGCCGCAGGCCTTGGGTGACAAGAAATGACCCTTCGACAACTCCGCGATTCTTTGACCAGCGTGCCGTTCAATACCTTGCTCGGGATGCGACTCCACCGAGTGCATCGCGACGGCATTACGATCGACTGCACGCTTCGCAACGACTTGCGAAACAAGGCTGGGGTAGCCCACGGCGGTATCGCTGCAGCCATGGCCGACGCAGCTGTGGGCGACGCCATCCAGCGCCACTTCGGTGGGGGGCGTCGGATCACCACGGTGGAGTTGAAGATCAACTACTTTCTACCAGCGACGGAAGAACGCATCTTTGCCCGGTCGCACCTTCTTCGCATCGGCTCCACGCTGTGTGTAGGTAGCGTGGATCTCACCGATGAACGTGGGCGTGCGATTGGAACGGCCATCGTTACTTATATGTTCATCAATCCTCCTGCTGTTCGGACGTCAGACCTCGGACCCCGGGCCTCCGCCCGCGTGCCGAGTGCTCGTCGTGTCACGCGTCCCTCACGCAGGAAGTAGTCGTTCCTGCTGCAGCTCTCGCCTGAATCTTTTCGACAGAGATAAGAGATGCGGCAGAATCGAGAGGAGACACCAGTGCCGCTTGTCCTGGAAACACCCCATTCCTTAAGAGATTGGGTAGGTCGCGAACTCACCCTGACGGACTGGTTCCCGATCACCCAGGAACGAATTGAGCAGTTTGCTGAAGTTACCGAGGATCGCCAGTGGATCCACGTGGACCGCGAACGTGCCGAGCGTGAGTCTCCCTATGGAACCACAATTGCTCACGGGTTCTTGACCTTGTCGCTACTGAGCCGGTTTATGAAGGAGGCAATTCAGATCCGAGGTGGTCTCCGCATGAGCGTCAATTACGGCTTGAATCGAGTTCGATTTCCTTCTGCTGTGCGCGCCGACTCTAAGATTCGGGTTCGCTTCACTCTTCAATCGCTAAAAGACGTGCCTGATGCGCTGGAAGCAGTCTTCGATGCGAGAGTGGAAGTCCAGGGTAGCGACAAGCCGTGCTGCGTAGCTGAGTGGGTAGTTCGCTACTATATATAAGGTAGCGTCCCTTCTAAGCAGTGCGCGGAATCCTCTTAGCGGTGGGTGCACAGCCCCGGAGCGGCGAGGTGCGGCACCGTATTAAAGGTAAATAACCGTAGCTGCTCTTTTCGCAAACGCAGGATTGTGTAGGATGCGTTATACACTGCCGCGGCGAGCCGCATGATCCGCTGATCGGAAATCTCCAGTGACAGGCCAGTCCAAATCGCAAGCGGCGTGGCCGACGTAACCACGAGAATGTTCTCTTGCCGCGCGTCGAGCATCTTCAACCGACAGGCCGCAACGCGCTCACGAAACTGGCCCCACGTTTCGCCGCCATAGGGATAACGAGCGGAGAGCCATGCCTCCACCACTTTTGTATCGCAAGGCATCCATTTGCGATGAATTCGTGCCCCGTGCGCGCCTTGGCTAACGCGAACCTGCTCGCGCATTTCGTCGTATTCGCGCAGAAATTCCGGATCTTCGGCAGCCAAGAGCGGAGCAATCTCGCGATACACTCGCCCGAGATCGAATTCATCCCATCCAGAATCGACGCGAACTGTCGGGAAGGCAACCCCCGCGCCGGCATAGACCGCGCGGATCTGCTCGGCGGTTTGCTGCTGCCGCGTAAGTGCTCCTGCATAGGCGGAGGCAAATCGGATTCCCTGTGAAATGAAGTGCTCGCCTAACAGGCGTGCCTGACGCTGTCCCAACTCGGAAAGCGAATCGTAAGCGTCGCGCGTGCCCGCCTGCCCATGGCGCACGAGATAGACGGTGCTCAAGTGGATTTCCCCGCGAGCGAGTCCGCCAATTCCACCAATCCCTTCACGCGGTCTCCGAAGTTCTGAAATCGTGTGTCTTGCGTCTGGCCACGCCGGAAGCGGTAGTAAATCTGCTGCAGAATCACTGCCAGCTTGAAGATGCCAAGTACTTCGTAGTAACCGATCTGCGAGAGGTCGCGTCCGGTTCCCTCCGCATAACGCTGAACGAACTGATCTCGCGTGTACCAACCGGGCTGCGATGTTAGCGAGGGTACTCCGCGAGCGCGCAGTTGCGGCGCCTCAACCCAAGCCCAGTAACACAACGTCAAGCCCAGATCGGCCAATGGATCGCCAACCGTCGCCATCTCCCAATCGAGCACCGCCTCGATGCGCTCGGCAGAGTCTTCGCTGAGCATAACGTTATCCAACTTGTAATCGTTATGCACCAGGGTCGGCGCGGGACAAGACGGCCGGCGAGCGACGAGCCATCGAATTACGCGATCCATCTGCGGCATGTCATCCGTTGTGGCCCGTTTCCAACGATCTGCCCAACCCTGCACTTGGCGTTCAAGAAATCCTTCCGGCTTACCGAGGGCAATCAAACCGGTCCGGGAAATATCGATGGCGTGCAGGCGTATTAGGCAATCGACAAATCCCTTGCTGGCTCGCTCAGCATAATTCGGCATCTTCGCCAGTTGTGGCGGAATTTCATCCCGCAATATAAGCCCGTGCCGCCGCTCCATAAGGAAGAACACAGACCCCAGCACGGCTGTATCCTCGCACAAGTGAAAGACGTTTGGAGCTTCTCGAAAATGCGGATGCACCATCTGAAGCACTCGAAACTCACGCCCCATGTCGTGAGCTTTCGGGGCGACTGGCCCCAGAGGGCCGCGCCTCAGGACGTACTCGAGCCCATCAATCTGCAGCAGATATGTAAGGTTCGAGTGCCCGCTCGGAAACTGTTCGAGCGTGATACCTCGTTCAGCGCCTGCGATTCGGCCGCGCAGCCAGTCGGCAAGCGAAGGTAGATTCAGTTCTTCCCCTGGGCGAACGGGACTAGTATCGAGATGCAATCGAGATAAGCCTTTCCGACGGAAAGTGTTCCCACGAGACGTCAACTCAACCAGAATGTGCGGCATTCCAAACGCGCACCCGCTCAAGACTGGCAACGAAAGGTTTCGAAGCTCCATAGAGGAGTATCGCAGCGAGTGCACATGCGACCGATGTCACGATCACCAGCGAGTATCGCACGGCGTCGTCGGTTCGAAATGCGTATTGCGTTAATGCTCCCACAGCGGCAGGTCCGATTCCGAGTCCGATGAGGTTGATGGAAAACAAATACACCGCCGAGGCCTGTCCGCGCATGGTGGCCGGCATCATCTGCTGAATCGCGGCGGGGGCAATGCCGAACGGAGCGGCCGCCAGTGCGCATCCGGGAACCAGCCAAATCGTGGCCCAAGTCGCAGAGGGCGCCAGGTACAAAAGACAGTTGACGGGCAGCCAGACTAGTCCGATCAGCACACCTACGAACAAGGTCGCGTTGCCTCGGCCGCGTTTGCGCAAGTAATCAGCGAACCGTCCAGCACTGACGATTCCAATGCAGCCAAAGACCGCGACGCAGGAACCGTAAATTACGCCCGTGATTCCAATGCTCCAGTGAAAGTGTCGCCGAAAGAATTCCGGCACCCAAGCCGCGCTGGCGTATGAAGAGAGCGCGAGCAGCCCAAAACCAATATTGTGGAGCAAGAACGTCCGCCGGTTTTCGAAGATGTATGAGAATACCTGCCTCATCGGAACAGTCGACCGTCGGCTAGCTCCGCGGTGTACGGCAGGTTCGTTCACTGTGAAGAGTAGCGGTGCTACTGCAATGCCGGGAAGGCCAACCAGGAGAAAGATGATCTGCCAGGGATGCACGGCTCCGAGCAGGGGAATCGTCCACAGGGCCTGAGTCGATGCGTAGGCAACAACCAGTCCGCCCAGCAAGTAAGCCATGCCGGAGCCAACGTAGATGCCCATCGAGTAGACGCTAAGGGCCGTAGCCAGCCGCCCACGAGGAAAATAATCGGTAATCAGCGAATAGGCAGCCGGGGAAAGCGCCGCTTCTCCCACGCCAACGCCCATGCGCAGCAAAAGCATTGTTTCGAACGTTTGCGACAGTCCGCAACTGGCAGTGAACCCACTCCACAGTACCAGGCCGGTCGCGATGATCAGCCTGCGGCTGTAGATGTCGGCCAACCTGCCGAGAGGGATTCCGAAGAACGTATAAAACAGCGCGAAGCTAAATCCGATCAGCAAACTCATCTTAGCGTCGCCGATATGTAAGTCGCGACGAAGCGGGCCGACCAGCAGACTGAAGATCTGGCGGTCGATGAACGAGAATGCGTACAGAAGTGTTAGGACTCCGACGACGTACCACGCGTAGCGCAATGAATGCGCGCTAGAATCGGCAGGGGTCTGAGCAGCAGCGGTTGTGGCTTCAGTTGACGTGGGAGCGGGCATCTTTTTGAAGTAGGATTCGGCAAATTAATGAACCGCTTCGAACAGACCGGCAGCACCTTGCCCCCCGCCGATGCACATAGTCACGATGCCGTAGCGCGCTTTCCGGCGCGCCATTTCATTGGCGAGCGTTCCGACCATGCGCGAACCGGTCATGCCAAACGGATGACCGATGGAGATGGAGCCGCCATTAACATTCAACTTTTCCGGATCTATTCCCAGGCGGTCGCGGCAGTAAATCACCTGCACTGCAAAAGCCTCGTTCAGTTCCCAGAGGCCGATATCATCCATCTCCAGGCCGGTGCGCTTGAGCAGCTTGGGCACCGCGAAGACGGGACCGATGCCCATTTCGTCCGGATCACAACCCGCAACTTGAAATCCGCGAAACACCAGCTTGTAGGGAACACCCAGATGATCAGCGCGCTGGCGGGACATCAACAGAGTGGCCGAAGCGCCGTCGGAAAGTTGCGAGGAGTTGCCGGCCGTCACGGTGCCCTCGCCGCTGTGCGGGTCAAAGTGAGGCTTCAGCGCGAGCAGGCCTTCCAGCGTGGTGTCGGGCCGGTTGCACTCGTCGTGGTCGCAGCAAACCTCCCGCGTTCCAATCCTCTCGCCAGTTTTCTTATCGAGAAGCGCCATTGTGACCTTCATGGGTGCGATCTCGCCCTCGAAAAAACCTTTTCGCTGTGCGCGAGCAGTGCGCTGCTGGCTCAGCAGTGCGTACTCGTCCTGCACCTCCCGGCTCACCTTGTAGCGCTTGGCGACGATTTCCGCGGTGTCACCCATGCGCATGTACAACCCGGGTAACCGTTCCTGCAGTTCCGGGTGAGGATTGCCGGCAGCTGGCGTCATGCTGATACTCTCGACGCCGCCGCCAATCGCCGCCTCCACGCTCTCGCTGATGATCTGGTGCGAGGCCACGGCAATCGCCTGCAATCCCGACGAGCAAAACCGGTTTATGGTCGTGCCCGCGACCGAAGTGGGAAGGCCGGCCAGCATGGCGGAAGTGCGGGCGATGTTGTGACTCTGCGGACCGTGTGGTTGTGCACATCCCAACACAACGTCGTCTATTTCGGCCGCGTCGAGCTGCGGCACCTTGCGCAGGACGTCCTTGATGCAATGTGCTGCCAGATCTTCGGGGCGGGTTATGTTGAACGAACCGCGGAACGATTTCGCCAGCCCGGTCCGTGAGCTGGCAACCACTACCGCTTCTCGCATATCTTCTCCCGCGCGGACAATCAAACGCCACGAGCGAAAATCCGCAACGCGTCTCACATCCGTGGCGATCGGGTTATAGGGCTCGCAGTCGTGCTCTTAATTCTTACGCCTTCACGGCCCGTTCCGGGTTCAGTTCGGCGAAGGTCTTGCCTTCCTCGGCCAAACGCTTCAACAGAGGGGCAGGTTCCCAGAGTTCGCCGTGCCGTTGATGAAATTCTGAGATGCGGCGGCAGACGTTGTCCAGTCCCACGGTGTCCGCATACCACATCGGACCGCCGCGATAGGCCGGGAATCCGTAGCCGTTTAGATAAATGATGTCGATGTCGACAGCGCGCCATACGATGCCTTCCTCAAGAATACGGGCGCCCTCATTCACCAGGGCATAGATACAGCGGTCGACGATCTCTTCGGATGAAATCTTGCGTTGCGCGATGCCGGCTTCGCGGGCCCACCTGCGCACCATCTCGTTGACTTCAGGATCGAGAATCGGACGCCGGTTCTCGTCGTACTTGTACCAGCCCGCAGCGGTTTTCTGGCCGTAGCGCCCAAGCTCGCAGAGCCGGTCCTCCGCGAACGGCTGACGCACTCCAGGCTTTTCAAGGTGCCGGTACTCTTTACGGATACGCCAGCCCACGTCGAGGCCTGCCAGATCGCCAGTAGCCATGGGCCCCATCGCCATGCCGAAGTCGAACAGCGCCTTATCCACGGCTTCGATACTGGCGCCTTCCTCCACCAGGAACTGCGCTTCACGGCGATAGGGGCCGAACATGCGGTTTCCCACAAAGCCCCGGCAGTTGCCGACGAGCACCCCGACTTTCCCCAGTCTCTTAGAGAGTTGCATGCAGGTCGCGATCACTTCTTTGCTGCTCGACTTGCCGCGCACGATCTCGAGCAGCCGCATAATGTTCGCCGGGCTGAAAAAATGCGTGCCAATGACGGCACCGGGCCGCGAAGTGGCTGAGGCTATCTCGTCTATGTCGAGCGTTGATGTGTTACTCGCCAGAATTGCGCCTGCCCGGCACACGCGATCCAACTGGCCGAAGACATCTTTTTTGAGCGCCATGCCCTCGAACACGGCCTCGACGACCATATCGACCTTGCCGAAATCGTCGTAGCTGAGCGTCGGCTTGATGAGTTGCACACGTTCATCCACGAATTGCTGCTTAAGCCGGCCGCGTTTAACCGAACTCTGATAGTTCTTCTGAATGGCGGCCAGCCCACGATCAAGCGCCGGCTGGTCAGCCTCTTTGAGCAATACGGGAAACCCGGCATTGGCAAAGACCATCGCGATTCCGCCGCCCATCGTTCCGGCGCCGACTACTGCAACCGAGTTCACTGGGAGAAGCGCGGTCTCTTTTGGTATGTCGGGGATCTTGGCAACTTCGCGCTCGCCGAAAAACGCATAAATGAGGGCCTTGGATTGATCGGAAAAAAGGCAGTCGTCGAACAGTTTTCGTTCCAACTGGCATCCTTCTTCAAAAGACAGTCTCGTGGCGGCTTCCACCGCATCGATGGCCGCTAGCGGCGACATCATGCCACGTTGTTTGGTACGAGACCTCTCGCGCGCAGCAGCAAAGAGGGACGGGTTCTGCTCCGGAATGCCGAGTTCGTCGTTGCGCTCACGGGTTTTGAGCGCCGGTTTGCCGGCGATTTCACGCGAGAAATCTAACGCACCCGCCAATAGATCGCCTTCGATCAGACGATCCACTAGTCCGACTTTCAGCGCTTCTTGAGCACTAATCGGGTTGCCTTCCGCGCAGATCTCGATGGCTTTGGCGACTCCTACCAGCCGAGGTAGCCGCTGGGTGCCACCTGCTCCAGGAATAATGCCGAGCTTCACTTCAGGCTGACCCAACTGTGCATTCAAAGCCGCCACGCGATAGTGGCCGGCCATCGCCAGTTCCAGACCGCCGCCAAAGGCAGAGCCATGGATGGCCACCACCACTGGTTTTCGCACATCTTCTATCTGAAGCAGGAGCGGAAGCAGGCCTGCGCCTCGCTGCGTCTTGCCGGATGTGATCTTGCCGAATTCCTTTATGTCCGCGCCGGCGACGAACGTACGGCCGCCACCAATCAGCACTACGGCCTTTATCGCATCCTCCTTGCTTACCTGCTCAATGGCTTGGGCAATCCCCTGGGCGACCCCAGGGCTCAATGCGTTCACTGGCGGGTTATTGATGGTGATAATTGCGACATCCTTATCTTTGGCAAGTTGAACTAGATCGTCCATGGCACTGAACTCTCTCTCCAGCATCTTCAAAGGTTCACTTGCGCGCCGTAAATTCGTGCGCGCTGTGTTCCTGTTCGCTCCAATACTTTTTGCGCAATCCTTTTTTCAGAATTTTCCCGGTAGCAGTCTTGGGCAAGCTCTCCAGGAACTCGATCGACCGCGGGCACTTGAAGTGCGCGATACTAGAGCGGCAGAATTCGAGCAGTTCCGCTTCCGTTGGGTTGGATCCGGGTTTTGCTACCACCAGCCCCTTCGGCACTTCACCCCATTTTTCATCCGGGACTGGAATGACGGCAGCCTCGTAAACACCGGGATGTGCCAGCAGCGCCTTCTCCACTTCGAGCGATGAAATATTCTCACCACCGCTGACAATAATGTCTTTTCTGCGATCGACGATGAGGATCCGTCCATCCTCGCCGATCGTGGCCATGTCACCGGTGTGGAACCAGCCACCGCGCATGGCGTCCGCCGTGGCGGCGGGCTGTTGCCAGTAGCCCTGCATCACACCGTCGGAACGAGCGACAATTTCCCCCATGGTTTTTCCGTCGCGGGCAACATCGTTGTCCTCGAAATCCACGACCCGAAGCTCCACGCCCGGAATCGCGTACCCGGTCATCGCCCGTGCCACGTAAAGCTCTCCACCATCGAATTGCTCTCCCGGCTTCAGTTTGGCGGTGGAGAGAACCGGCGCAGTTTCCGTTAGGCCGTATCCGGAAAAGCATGTACAGCCGAGCTTTTCTTCGACCTCGCGAACCAAGGTCGGAGAAGAAGCCGCTCCTCCGATCGAAATCCACTCCACACTGCTCAAGTCGTATTTTTGCCGGTCTGGCGAATTCACCAACGCCGTTGCCATGATCGGCACAAGGCTCAGCGAGTTGACGCGCTCGCGCTGGATCAACTGGAAGACTTCCGCGCAGGTAAAGCGCTGCAGCATGACATGTTTCCCTCCCATGAAGGTCACGGAATGGGCAGTACCCCAACCGTTGGCATGGAACAGCGGAATTGTGTGTAGATTTACGCTATCCGGCTTGGTCATGAACGTCACGATAACCGAGAGAGCGTGGAGATAAACATTTCGGTGGGTCAGCATCACCCCCTTGGGGTCGGCGCTGGTGCCGCTGGTATAGAACAGTTCAGCCAAGGAGTTCTCGTCGAAGTCCATCACATCCGCCCGGTAAGGCGTCGTCGCCGCCAGAATGTCTTCATAATTTCTTGGCGAGAGCCAGGCTCCCTGCGGTGCAGCGTCAAGCAGGAAGAAAGTTTGCACAGTTGAAACGCTTTGCCGAAAAGAATCCACGACCTCGGCGAACTCTTTTTCCAGGAAGAGCACTTTCACACCGGCGTCATTCAGAATGTAGGCCAGCTCCCGAGGACCGAGCCGGAAGTTCAACGGGAGCAACACCGCGCCGGCTTCCAGTACGCCGTAATACGCTTCGAGAAGCCGATGGCAATTCAGGCTGAGAAATGCAACCCGGTCGCCCGGTTTTACCCCCGCTTCGCGCAGAGCGCCGGCAAGACGGCTGGCACGTTCAGCAACCTGCGCATAAGTGAAACGATGGTCTCCGCACACCACGGCAGTCTTACCGGGGAATTGTTGTTCGGCATAACGCAGGAATCGTACTGGAGTAAGAGGAATATTCATGGCTTCATCTGGTCACTACCAAGCTGACTGGCCTCCATCCACCACCAGCACGTGACCGGTGACATAGTTCGAGGCGGCAGAAGCGAGAAACACAGCGGCTCCTTTCAAGTCATGTTCATTGCCAAAACGCCGCAACGGAATGTGGGAGAGAAAGAGCTCCTCATGGTGCTCCAGGACGCGGTCCGACATGTGTGTGGGAAACCAGCCTGGAGCAATTGCATTTACCTGAATGTTGTGACTTGCCCATTTGCAGGCCAAGTCTTTGGTAAAACTGATGACTCCACCCTTGCTGGCGTGATACCCAATGGCTGGAAGTTCCGCCGGAGCCCCACCCAGTCCAGCCACTGACGCAATATTAATGATTTTTCCCGCGCTGTCCTTGCATGCGCTGTTCTCACCCCTGCCTTGGCGGATCATGACCTTGCCGACCGCCTGGGCGCACAGAAAGGTTCCGGTCAGGTTCGTCTCGATGACCTTGTTCCAATCCTCGAGCCGCATCTCCTCGACGGGAGCGCCCCAGGATATTCCCGCGTTATTGATGAGTACATCGATTCGCCCGAACTGGGAGAGGGTTGCTTCCACCATCTCCCGAATACTGCCCGGGTTCTTGACATCGCAGCCAAGGGCAATGGCTTTGACGCCAAGTCGCTGCAATTCTTCGGCGGCCTGATGGCAGCGTTCCTTCTTGCGAGCGCACAACACCAGATCGGCCCCCATCTCCGCCAGACCCTCCGCCATTTGGCGGCCCAGTCCGATTGACCCTCCGGTGACGATTGCAACGCGTCCGGTTAGATCGAAAAGCTGCTTCACATTCACCGTGGAATCCCGCGGGGTGCTGGCGGCCTCCTTTAACATGAGACCTTCTCCTTCTCCGACCCGGCATCGCTTCCCGCACTTCCGGTCTGCTCGTTAAGAAATTGCAGAATAGCGTGGTGTGAAACCTCCGTCTGGTCAGTTAGGAAGAGATGGCTGGCATGTGGAATCATCACGAGCTTCGCACCTGGAATGCGTTCTGCGATTAATTTGGCATTGCCCGGCGGCACCAGCCGGTCGGACTCCCCATGGAGCACCAGGGTGGGGGCGGCGATTCCGGAGAGGCGGCTGTACGCCTCCCACGCAAGTATTCCCTGCAGCTGTGCTGTATAGGCTTCGGGCCGCGGAAACCACGGCCGGCGAATCGCAATGTCCTCATCAATCCGTTCGCGCGGAGTTGCCGAATCGTAGATAAACGGCACGGGCGCTTCGGCGGCCTGCTCAGGGCTTATTTTGTCACGCGTCATCAGCATCTGGGCAGCCTCTGGTTCGGCGCGCACCGCGGTCGGCCCGCCCGCCGCGGTGCAGCCCAGTATCAGCGACAGCACTCGCTTCGGGTATTGCAGCGCAAACTCCTGCGCAATCATGCCACCCATGGAGACGCCGAATACATGCGCACTTTCGATGCCGGCGGCATCCATCACCGCTTTGGCATCGGACGCCATCAGCGCGATGGGATACGGTCCCGGGGGCGCATCGCTCTGCCCTATGCCACGGTTGTCGAGGGCCAGGGTCCGGTACCGCGACGCCAAAAGAGGCCGCGTCCGGTACCACATTTGGGATGGGTAAACCAGTCCCATGATGAGCAAAACCGGTTCACCTTGGCCTTGCTCATCCCAATAGATCTTGGCCCCCTGATTCTCGACGAACGCCATCAGTGCTCCCGGTCAGAATGTCAACCGCAGGCCGAGTTGGATCTGGCGTTTCGGAAAGGCGGATGTGAAAGTCAGCGGCATGCTAGGCGTAGCCGTCCCGCCACCCGCAAGCGCGGTGCCCGGTCGAACTCCATGCACGTTGAACGTCGTGAACCCCGGGATCAAGCCAAAGACAGGGCCTACTTCGTTGTTTACGCTGGCAAAATTTGTCCGGTTTGCGAGGTTGAATCCTTCTGCGGTGATTTGCAGGTTAGCCCTCTCGCCTAGTTTGTGCCGCCAGCTCAGGCGCATGTCGAAGTCGACATAGTTGGGGCCCAGACCTGTGTCGCGCGGCGCTCCGATGGGACGTTCGTTGGTGGTGTGATTGTCACCGTTCACCTCGCCTCCCGCCAGCAAGTTGAAAGGATGTCCGCTGTGGTAGGAGAAAATCGGAGCCAGCTGGAAACCAGACAAGAGTCCCTGTTTCAAGGGGCTATCGATCACTCCCGCAATCACCACTTTGTGCCGCTCGTCAAACTCGGAGAGCGCTCGATCTAAATTGAGGTTCGTCGGATCCTGTGGTCCGTAGTCGGAGTTGAAATCCGTGGACGTGTCAAAGCCTTTACTGAAGGTGTAATTCCCGAACAATGTGAAGTGCTCACTGAAGCGCTTCTTGACTTCTACGATGCCACCCTCGTAAAGGGCGTATGCCTCAGAGCTATATTGGTTGTTCTGCACCACTAGCGCGTTCACGACGCAAGGATCGGGAACACCGGGAGGGGTTGCACAGGGCAGTCCCTCAATGCCTCCCAGCGGATCGGCCGCCCCGGTGTTCCAGTTGCGATAGGAAACCGTCCGGCCATTGGCCAGGGTTACCGTGCTAAACGGAGCCGGCAGCAGATTGGTATCGATGGCGACCGGGAGTCTCTGCGTGTGGGAATAGATACCGCTCAGAGAAATTGAGAACCCAGGTCCGATCTCGCGTTCAATTCCAAACGAAGCTTGTTGCGCGATGGGGGGACGATAGCCCGGCTGGTTCACGAAAACCACCTGCAGCGGACCCACGGGACCGCTATTCGTAACATTGATGCCGAACTGGGCCACCGCAGCCGGCGTGATGCAGGCATTGTTTCCTGCGGCCGGTGTGGTGCAAGCAATTAAGTTGTTCGGCGTCCCCCCCGCAAAGAGCGTCGGGAACATAACCTCCGGACCTTTTAATCCTAAAGCCGGAACCCCGCCGAGCGGGTCTACATAAATAGAAATTTCCCGATTGCAAGGGCTGGAGCCGCTACCGGGGATGATCGTTACCCCGAACTGAGAGAATCCGCAGATCGCCGTCAGGTTTGCCACCTGACCGGCACCTGAGCTGTTCTCGACCGCAGTCTTGTTGCCGTTCACCACTCCCAGGCTCAAGTCGACGTCGGGAATTTGGACGTCCACCGGTCCGTAAAAGATTCCGTACCCGCCCCGGATCACCGTCTTGTGATTCTTGAAGGGATCCCACGCGAAAGAAACCCGAGGGGCAAAATCCTTCTTATACGTGGTTAAGGGCGCGAATTGCGTGTCCAGTGTGTAGCGGAGGCCGTAGTCCAGAGTGAAGCTTGGTGTAATTTTCCAGGAGTCCTGGGCGTAGAGTTCTGTTAGCGGCCGAGTGTAATACGGGTAGGTAGGATTTCCGAACCCCTGCTGGTAAACCTGTGGCAGCCCGAACGATGCCGATTGCAATGGATTGATGGTGGCACCTGATGAAGGTACTCCAGTACAGGGATTCGCGCTTGCGGTTGCAGCTAAGCACGGGCTGATCAAAAACCCGGGCAGCGATCCGAACACAAAGCGACCCGGGAAGAAAGTGTGCGACTCGGTGTGATTGCCGCGGAGCAGTTCGGAGCCGCCAAACTTAAATGCGTGATGGCCGCGGATGACAGTGAAATTGTCCGCGAATTCGTACCGGCGCAGGATGGTGATATTGGGTAGGAAAATGTTCGTTCCCAAATTATTGATGAAACTGGGAATCTGAAGCCCCACTTGTCCCGGCTCGTTCGGAATCACGTTAAAGCTGTTGTAATCCAACTGCACCCGGGCCTCGTTCTGCATTGTCGGAGTGAACTCGCGGTACCAGGCGGCTTGTAGATTATTATCATAAGTGTGGATCGAACTACCCGCCGAGAAAGCTGTCAGAGACTGCACATCCGGCGACTGCTCCACGTCGTGCCCATACCTGTAGCTAATAGAAAGCTCGTTGTTCACATTAAAGCGGTGATCCAACCGTCCTGATGCCAGGTATTCCCGCGTGTCGTAAGGAAAGACTCCGCCTTGGGTTTCAAACTGGTTTACCAGAAAGGCATTCAAGGCGGACTGGCCGGCCGTTACGAACGGGTTCGAACCAGGAGTTGGGTTCACCGACAGAATGCCCTGGAGAGCAAAAGCGCAAACTGGGGCAGGTTCGAGAAGAACTCCTCCAGTGGGGAGGTTGAGGCAAGGCACGCTCGGGTTTGTGGATTGGGCTAGAGCTGAAACAATCGCCTGTTGCCCAAACCTCGAATCACTCTGCCCAAAAGGGTTCGTGGTTGCCGCCGCGGAGGGTCCGGCGAAGATCGAACTGTCCGTCAAAAGGGGAACTGAATTCTGTGAATTCTGCCGCAGGCCTTCGAAGGAAGCAAACAGGAAGGTTTTGTCTTTCTGGATGGGGAAGCCGATGGCGCCGCCGTACTGCTGGCGGCTGAGCGAATTCTTAATCGGATGGGCCACAGAGGTGGTGTTGAAATTAGAGAAGGTCGGGTCCGTCGCCAGGGCCGAGTTGAAAGCAAATGGGTCGCGGGCGTCCATCGCATCGTTGCGGAAAAAACCATACAAACTGCCATGCGCATTGTTGGTGCCTGACTTGGTCACAATGTTGATGGAAGCGCCGGTGGCCGAACCCAGTTCCGCGGCGTAATTGCTGCGATTGATTTGGAATTCCTGTACGGCGTCCTGGCTTACGGTCAGGCGCTGCCCTCCGCTGTCGCCTGAGGTCTCGCCACCGTCCACCGTGACGCTGTTTCCTCTTCCATTACTGCCGTAGAACGACAGGCCGCTGGTCGGGGTTTGCTTGACTCTGAAATCCTGGTCTCCGGCCAACCGGGTGGCATCAGAGACGCCAGGCACGAGCAACGTAAATGTCAGGTAATCGCGCCGGTCAATGGGCAGGTCGGTGATGTACTGTTGCGAAATTCTGTCTGCCTGGCTGCCTCGTTCTGTTTCCACCACGGGCGGCTGGTCCGTGACCTCGACAACCGTCGCCACCTGCGACGGTTTCAGCTTGAAATCGGAGATGACCGTCTGCCCGATCGCGACGGTGACGCTCCTTCTAATCTCCGTCGCGAAACCCGGCCGTTCCACACTGACGTCGTAAGTGGCCGGCGACAGCCGAACTGCTCTGAACTGACCGGTACCATTCGTCATTGCCGTGCGCTTCAGACCGGTCTGGTTATCGACCACATTGACCGTAACGTTGGGCAAAACAGCGCCGGAAGCGTCCGTTACAGTTCCGGTGATCTCTCCCGATGACCCGACACCCTGCGCATAAACCACACTGGCTGCCAACAGCAAGCACACAAACGTACATGCGAGTGACTTCATAGGATTCTCCTTACGGAAGTATCTGCACATCGCCGCATTGGTTCTGCGTATTCCCCAGTGCGGCGCAACTCCCCAAAGCCCTGCCAGATGCGGGCGCCAACCCTAAGAGCCGTCAATACTGATCCAGCTGCTGTTTCGCTATCGATCAAAAACTCAAATCGTACCCAACGAAACCGCAGATTGTGAGAGTGAGTATCACATAAGAGTCACTAACGTCAAGAAGGAAACGTCGACATTTTTGACGCGGTATGGGGCGCATGTTATCGCGCCCCCAGCGATTCAATGGCGGCGAGGCGATAGTCGTTCGGAAATGGCGACAAGGCGCAGGACGAAAATCCGACCTCGTCGGATTCCCGAGGCCCGCCGCTTAGGGAGTCAGGACAATTCGGCCGGAGACTTGGCCTTTGCGCAACAGATCCAGCGCCTCGTTGGCTTCAGCAAGCGGCCGCTTAACCACATGGCAGCGTATCTTCCCGGCAGCAGCCATCGCGAGTACTTCCCGCAAGTCTTGCCGAGTACCGACCGTTGATGCATGGATCCGGACTTCTCGTGCTGCTATGAGAATCGGCGGGAAACAGATGTTTTCAGCGGGCAAGCCCACGACGAGCAGAGTACCGGCGGGCCGGAGGCAGGGAAAAGCGGTGTCATAAGCTGCCTTTGCGGCGGAGCTAACCAGTGACACGTGGATTCCACCTTTGCGGCGCAGCTGCTTAACCACGTCAGTCGTGGCCGCATTAAGAGCGTCAGCTGCACCAAAAGTCCGGGCGAGTTCCAGCTTCTCCTCGGAAATGTCGATCGCGGTCACCTCCGCGCCAAAGGCCCGTCCGAACTGCACTGCAAGGTGTCCCAGGCCACCTATGCCGAAAACAGCCAGGCGCTGACCGGGCACAATCCTGGCGCCCTTCAGGGCGCGATAAACGGTGAGTCCCGCACAAAAAAGCGGGGCGGCTTCGAGCGCAGAAAGACCGTCTGGAATTTTCAGCGAGTGAGTTGCCGGCGCCTTGACAAATTCGGCGTAGCCACCGTCCACGGTGACCCCTGTGATCTTCTGCCGGCTGCACAAGTTTTCGTTTCCTTCGCGGCAAAATTCGCACTCACCGCAGCTCCAGTGAATCCAGGGCACGCCGACGCGATCGCCGATTTGCAAATCGTGCACTCCCGGGCCTTTCTCCACTACGTGACCGGCAATTTCGTGGCCTAGAATCAGCGGCTTCTTCACGATCCCCGCCAGTTGTGTCCAATCTCCATCTGCCACGTGCAAGTCGGAATGACAAGCACCACAGGCTTCCACCTGGATCAAAACTTCATCTGCTTCGGGATGAGGGCGTTCCACTTCCTCGATCGAGAGCGGCTTCTTGAAATCGTGCAGGATAGCGGCTTTCATTTACCTTTAGCCTTGCAAGAACGGGGAGAGCAGACTGGTTCAGGAACCAATCACGGCTTGACACCGCGCAAGAAAAATTCCACGGCGCTGTCCACGCGCTCGGTCAGTTTATGGGGTCCAGTGAGGTCGACGGTCCACTGACGGACCACTGTGTGGTAGAGCGCCTCCATAAATTCGGCAAGATGCACGACCGGGAACACGCTCGTGATTTCACCACGTTCCTGACCCTGTGCCAGAATTTCCCGCAGCCGGCTGATCGCAACTCCCTCGACTCCGCGCACCTCCGGAGAACGTACCGGATCCATCGCACCCGACAGCACCACCGCTTTCCATAGAGGCCGGTCAGCTTCGGCTTCGAGCGCCATGGCGTGATACAGGCGATGCAAGCGCTCGGCGGTATCAGCCTTGGTGGAAAGTTCTGATTTGAGGCGCTCCGCTATGCACTCGAAGCCACGTTTACCCACATCCCGTAAAACAGCGTCCTTGCTCGGGAAATAACGGAAGAAAGTCGGCTGGCTGATTTCCAGAATCTTGACGATGTCATCGATGCGAGTTTTCTCGTAGCCCTTTTTGCGGAACAATCGGATGGCTGTCTCGATAATTTGCTGACGAAGTCGCGCCTTTTTGCGTTCCCGAAGCCCTGGGATCTCGTGAATCTGCGCCGGCGCATTTCGCTTCACCGAGTTCCTATGATTCCGACTTCTTTGCGGGGCGGCAACTTCAACACGAGCCATAGTCGTATATTCTCCTGATCAAGGTTGCAGGACATGCTACCGGTTCGGTGCTCAAGACACCGGATCGATTCTAACAATGGAAGCTTCGATCGGCTGTTCTCACAAAATCGCTATCCAATGGCCAGTTCGGCGCCGCCGGTGTTCAATGTTTGTGTTCGATGTTGACGTTAGTTACTCATATCTGATATAGACTAACACAATTTGAACGTGATTCTCTCCATCCGGACGGATGAGGGGAATCGGCTGGTTTGCGAGCTCTGACCTCGAAACATCGGAATATCAGCATCGCGGTCGCAGATTTGCCCGTGTGGGGTCGCAATCGTTCAACCCGGGGGAAGATGATGACAACTGCCGCGGCAACTCCTCTTCAAGTTAAGGGCGGCGCGTTCCTCATTGAGGATCGCTCGCCCAACGAAATTTTCACGGCCGAAGATCTGAACGAAGAACACCTTGCCATAGCCCGCACGGTTGACCAATTCTGGACAAATGAGGTGGAACCTCATCTCGAGGCGATCCGCCAGCAGACTCCGGGGGTCGCACTAAGCGTGCTTCGCAAAGCGGCCGAGCTGGGACTCGCCTCGATACCAATCCCCGAGAAATTCGGCGGCATGGAAATGGACCTGCCGTCTGTAATGATCGCGGGTGAGCATCTGGCCCGGGACGCTTCTTACGGGTCCTGGCACTCCTCCCATACCGGGATCGGTACGCTGCCCGTTCTTTTCTTTGGCAATGAAGAACAGAAGCGGAGATATCTTCCCAAACTGGCGAAGGTTGAGCTGTTGGCCGCTTACGCGCTAACCGAGCCGCTGGCCGGCTCCGATGCTCTCGCCGTGCGCACCCGGGCGGATCTCAGCGCAGACGGCACATACTACGTCCTCAACGGACAGAAGATGTGGATCACCAACGGAGGCGCGGCAGACCTCTTTACCGTATTCGCTAAAGTAGGCGGCGAGAAGTTCACGGCGTTCCTGGTGGAGCGCAGCTTTCCCGGCGTGACCAGCGGCGCCGAAGAACACAAGATGGGCATCAAGGGAAGCTCGACCACGGCGGTGTATTTTGACAACGTCCGGGTTCCGGTCGAAAACGTGCTTGGCGAAATCGGGCGCGGGCACATCATCGCGTTTAATATCTTGAACATCGGCCGGTTGAAACTCGGCCCTGGTGCCGTGGGTGGAGCAAGAAACGTGCTTGCCATCTGCTTGAAATACGCGAAAGAACGCAAAGCATTCGGATCGGCGATCGCCGAGTTCGGCGCCATCCAGCATAAGCTGGCGGAGATGGCGATTCGCGCGTTCGCGGTGGAATCCATGGTGTGGCGTGTGGTGGGACTCATCGAGAGCCAATTGGCGCAGTCCGCTCACGATAAACACGCGGATTCACAGACCGAGCTGAAAGCCGTTGAAGAGTACGCCGCGGAGTGCTCGATGATTAAGGTGTATGCCTCCGAAATGCTGGATTACGTTGTCGATGAAGGCGTGCAAATCCACGGCGGCTATGGCTACCATCAAGATTATGCGGTGGAACGGGCTTACCGTGATTCGCGAATCAACAGGATCTTCGAAGGTACCAACGAAATCAACCGGCTCCTCATAACGGGAATGCTGCTGAAGCGCGCCGCCCGTGGGCAATTGGCGCTCATCCCGGCGGTTCAAGCGGTGCTGAACGACACCGTGAAAGAGACAACCGGCTCTGCGGGTGCTGATGAAGAAGCTCGGCTTGTGCGCAGCGCGAAAAAAATTGCATTGTTCACGATCGGAATTGCATATCAAAAACACCGGGCTGATTTGGAAAGACAGCAGGAGGTAGTGATGAACATTTCCGATATCGCCATGGAGGTGTTGGCCATGGAGTCGAGCCTGCTCAGAAGTCGCAAGCTCGCAGCCTCAGGCGCAGGGACGAATGCCGCCGACATGTGTGCTGTGTTTCTGCGCGAGGCCATGGACCGAGTGGAAGTCTCTGCGCGAAATGTCATCGGCGCCTGCTCGGCTGGCCACGCCCTGCGGGAGAATATGGCGACTCTACGCGGCTTCGCCAACTACGATCCGCTCGATGCGATCGCACTCCGGCGCAACATCGCCGGCCGCCTTCTGGCCGCTGGGTGCTACACCGTCTGACTGTGAGGCACGCTCCGCTATGGCTGCTGCTAACCCGGTAAACCGCCAATGGCGGCTCAAGTCGCGGCCCACGGGGCTGATTAAAGCCGACAACTTCGAGCTTGTGTCCCAACCGACACCGGAGCCGGGGGAGGCACAGCTTCTGATTCGCAGCGTATATCTCTCTCTCGATCCAGCGATGCGGGGGTGGCTGATTGACCGTCCGTCTTACGTTCCTCCCGTGCAGATTGGCGAAATCATGCGCGGGTTGGCCATCGGAATAGTAGAGAAATCAAATCATCCAAAATTTGCCGCCGGTGACCGAGTCCAAGGGATGTTCGGCTGGCAAGAATATCTGCTTTCCAATGGTGAAGCTGTGACGAAGTTGCCGGAGAGCGGACTTCCATTTTCGGCATACCTTGGGCTGTTTGGACTGGCTGGGTTAACCGCCTACGGTGGACTCTTGGAAGTGGGACAGCCCAAGGGCGGCGAAACTCTCCTGATCTCCGGCGCCGCAGGTTCGGTCGGATCACTCGTCGGCCAGATCGGAAAGATCAAGGGACTTCGTGTAGTCGGCATCGCCGGAACCGACGAGAAGTGCAATTGGCTACGAGAGGAACTCGCTTTCGACGCTGCTGTGAACTACAAAGACGAGAACTACAAGAAACACCTGAAGGCTGCGTGTGCGAACGGAGTGGATATTTATTTCGAGAACGTCGGTGGAGAAATCCTGGAAAGCGCGCTCTACCTCATGAACACCTTTGGTCGCGTGGTGGTTTGCGGCCTGATCTCGCAGTACAACGCCACTGCACCCGTTCCGGGACCCTCCAATTTTGCCCTGGTCATCAGCAAGCGCCTCAAGATCCAAGGTTTCCTCGCAACTGATTACTCTTCGAAGGTAAAGGAAATGGTAAGCAACTTCACGCAGTGGCACAGCTCGGGCCAGCTAAAGTATCGGGTGGATATCGTCCGCGGTCTCGAGTCTGCACCAGCGGCGATCAACAGACTATTCGACGGTTCCAATAATGGCAAACTAATGGTTCAACTCTCAGACCCTCCCGCCGCTCCCTAGCGCTCAGGGCTTGAGATGAGCCGTGTCTCCGCTCTCGTCAGTCATAGCTACGGGATTGCCTTCGAACGCAGCTTGCCAAAGGCTGCGGTCTACAAACCAACCGAAAAGCTAGGTCCTTGAATCTGCGCGCGCTATCAGGAAGCACTTCCCGCCACACACTTCCATGGTCAGCCCCTTACCGTGGATCATGGAGCACCGCTCCGCTGTTGGTGCCCGTGAAACTTGGTTTGAAGAATGTGAAGGCCATTCCCAGGATCACGTATTTTGCAGAAGAGCCACCATGTGGACAAGTCTGCAGTAGAAGCTGCAAGCGGGCGGCCTCCATCCTCACAGAAACCCGATCCAATGGATGCCGGCCTAGCGGCGCTGCTACTGGACTGGCGTAAGAAGTGTCTTTACAATCAAGAGACGGATTATGTCTTCGCGTCCGCTGAGAAACACGGCAAGCAGCCGCTGTGGCCTAGCTCAGCAATGGCAAAACACATTCGGCCCGCTGCAGAGTCGGCTGGGATTACGAAGCATGTCCGCTGGCACGTATTCCGACACTCGTTTGCAACCCTCCTGAAAGGGAATGGTGAGGACGTGAAGACGGTACAGGAGTCCACTGCGGCACGCGGACAGCAAAGTAACGCTGGACACGTATACACAGGACCTCATGCCAGTGAAAAGAGAAGCACAACGCAAGGTTATTGCGATGATTGGAACCCACGTGGACCCACGCATCTCAGATAACCGCCGCAAGTGCTTGATTCTAAGGTGAGGGCGCGTAGCTCAGTTGGTAGAGCAATGCCCTTTTAAGGCATGGGTCGCAGGTTCGAGTCCTGCCGCGCTCACCACTCTTCTTGAATCCCTGGCGAACAGCACTCGGAAATTCCATGTGCGACATTCGATAACGATCTGGTCATTCAAGTCGCAATCCCCACCCGGTCTTGCCAAAAAGGCGTCCTGAAACGCGGACACATCACCTGCTATCTCAACCGGACATATCATGTGCTAACGGCGGGAAGCGGGAGAGTGCTTGCGTGAAATCAACTTCGCCCGTAAGATAGCTGCGCTCCCAGAGACCTCCGACGGCATGATCGGCCAGACCATATCCCATTACCGCATCATTGAGAAGCTGGGCGGCGGCGGGATGGGTGTCGTTTATAAGGCCGAGGACACGAAGCTGAAACGCTTTGTGGCGCTGAAGTTCCTTCCTGATGATGTAGCCAAAGACCCGCAGGCGCTGACCCGCTTTCAGCGTGAGGCCCAAGCCGCTTCGGCGCTGAATCATCCCAACATTTGCACGATCTACGAGATCGATGAGCACAACGGCAGTGCGTTCATCGCGATGGAATATCTGGAAGGGCAGACGCTGAAGCATCGCATCGCCGGACGCGCGATGGATGTGGAGACGCTGCTGGGGATCAGCTTAGAGATTGCGGACGCGCTCGATGCGGCGCACAGCCGGGGCATTATTCACCGCGACATCAAGCCGGCGAATATTTTTGTTACCAAGCGCGGCCAGGCAAAACTGCTGGACTTCGGGCTGGCGAAGCTGGCGGCGAGCACCGAGCACACACTGACCACGCCGGAAGGCGCGATGACCAGTCCGGGGTCGACGATTGGCACAGTGGCATACATGTCGCCGGAGCAGGTGCGGGCCGAGGACCTGGATCCGCGCACGGATCTGTTTGCGTTCGGCTCGGTCATGTACGAGATGGCGACTGGGCAGATGGCTTTCTCGGGAAGCAGCAACGGAGTAATTTTCGAGGCCATTCTCAATCGTGATCCGAATTCTGTTGAAACCCTGAATCCGGCGATTCCCGCGAAACTCGGCGACCTGATTGTGAAATCGCTGGAGAAAGAGCGGGATATGCGCTACCAGACGGCGGCAGAGTTGCGCGGCGATCTGAAGCGCATCAAGCGGGGGCTGGAGAGTTCGCGAATTCGGGCGGCGAGCGCTTCCGGGATTTCGGCGGTGTCGGCGACAAGTGTTCCAGTGCCAGCAGCAGCGGAACTCGTACCGCGAAGCCGTATGTGGACTGTGGCGAGTGTCGCGGGCGCAGTGGCGTTGCTGGCCGGGCTGGGCGCGGGAATCCTGTTGTTCAAAGGGCAGGCTCACACGGAGTTTGCCGTGTATCATCCGCTGACCTTCCGGCGCGGAATTGTGCATTCAGCGCGGTTCGCGCCCGATGGCAAGACAGTGATTTACAGCGGAGCGTGGGAAGGCAAGCCGCTGGATCTTTATACGACGCGTCCGGAGAGCCCGCAGTCGCAGCAGATGGAGCCAAAGGGGGCAGACGTGTTGGCGGTATCGGCGTCTGGAGAAATGTTGCTGGCGCTCCATAGCAAGCCGCGCGATTCATCCTTCTTATATGCGGGGACTCTGGCACGGGTGCCGCTGGTGGGCGGCGCCCCGCGCGAGATTCTGAATGACGTGGAGTGGGCCGACTGGTCGCCAGACGGAACGAATGTCGTGGTAGTGCACGAAGTTGCGGGCCGGAAGCGGCTGGAATTCCCGTTGGGCAAACTGCTGTACGAATCGGATGGATGGATCGGGAATCCACGGGTCGCACCGGACGGCAAGACGGTTGCTTTTGTCGATCATACGCAGACCGGAGACGACGGCGGCGCCGTGGCTGTGGTGGATCTGGCAGGAAAGAAGACGAGGCTTTCCGAAGGATGGGACAGCATTCAAGGACTGGCGTGGTCGCCCGACGCTAGCGAGATTTGGTTCACGGCGACGCGCACGGGCGGAGACCGATCGTTGTATGCGACGGACCTGTCAGGGAGGGTGCGGGTGCTGGCGCGAGTGCCGGGCGAGTTGACGATCCTCGACATCGGCAAAGAAGGAAACGTGCTGTTGACTCGCGGGAACGATCGTGCAGGCATGGTCGGGCTGGCGCCGGGAGACGCCAAGGAAAAGGATCTGTCGTGGCTGGATTGGTCGGTGCCGGGAAGTCTATCGGCCGATGGGAAGATGATTCTGTTCTTCGAATCGGGCGAAGGAGGCGGGCCCAAGTACGCGGTGTATTTGCGGAACACGAACGGCTCGCCGGCGATCCGGCTGGGCGAAGGCAGTGGGCTTTCGCTCTCTCCCGACGGAAACTGGGCGCTGTCGCGGCTGAATGTTGTGCCGTCTCCTCTGGTTTTGTATCCGACTGGAGTTGGCGATGTGAAGCAGTTGAAAGAGGATGGGCTGAACCACATGGCCGGGGCATTTCTTCCCGACGGAAAACGCTTTGTGTTCACCGGGAACGAGGTTGGGCATGGCGCACGCCTGTATGTGGAGTCGCTGGAGGACGGGAAGGCGCATCCATTCAGCATGGAGGGCGTGGGCGGCGTAGCGGTGGGGGGGCTGGTGGTGTCTCCGGATGGGAAGTTTGTGGCGCTGCGCGGCCCGGATCAGAAACTTTATTTGTTTCCCGTCAACGGGGGAGAACCGAAGCTGGTCGCGGGTACGGAGACGGGCGAATTTCCGACGGCGTGGTCTTCGGATGGGCGTTCGCTTTACGTGATCACGCGGGGGCAGATTCCCGCGCAGGTGTTTCGCGTCGATCTGGCCACCGGGCATCGAACTCTATGGAGATCATTTGAACCTGCGGATTCAGCCGGGATCGACACGATTCGAGGCGTAATTGTTTCCAGCGACGAAAAGGCGTACGTGTATGGGTATACGCGGACGTTGTCGGATTTGTATTTGGTGCAGGGATTGAAGTAGGGAAGGCCGCCAGGTTTTCCTTGGTGTGGTTCTTTCGGCCGATTGGAAGGTTCCGCCTCGCTGCGCTTCGGCGGGACGGCCGAGGCGGCCATCGCCACACGAGCGGTTGCGGTATATTCTCAGCGTGATGAAGCGTAACCTGCGACGCGTTGTGCTGATGTTTGTTGTGTGCACAGCGACGCTGTCACACGCGCAGTCCTACAAGTATTTCCGTCTCGGCAATAAAGAAGACATTCAGACGAAGCCTGTCCCCGGCATCGCCATGATGGGTGGTGGCGACGATCTCGATGAAGCCTTCCGTTGGCTGTGCGATAAGGGCAACGGCGGGGACTTCCTGGTTCTCCGCGCGCGGGGCGACGACGATTACAACGCTTACGTGAAAGGATTGTGCAAGGCGAATTCCGTGGGGACGCTGATTATTCCCGACCGCACTTCGGCAGAAGATCCCGCGGTTGCGAAAATCATTCGCAAGGCGGAGGTAATATTCATCGCGGGAGGGGATCAGGCGAACTACATTCGAGGCTGGAAGGGAACTCCGGTCGAGAAGGCGATCAACGAGGGAATTGCGGCAGGGAAGCCCATCGGCGGAACCAGCGCTGGGCTGGCTGTACAGGGCGAGTTCGTTTATGGGGCGCTGGGGGATAAGCCTGACGACAAAGATCTGGCGTCCACCGATGTGTTGCCGAATCCTTATTTTGATCGCGTCACCCTGGTGCGGGATTTCCTGAAGATTCCGCATCTCGAGAACCTGATTACGGATTCGCACTTTGCGAAGCGTGACCGGATGGGGCGGACTCTGGGATTTCTGGCGCGCATTACTAAAGATGGATGGAGTGCGTCGCCGCGGGAAGTCGCGATTGATGAGAAGTCGGCGGTGCTGGTCGAGGCCGATGGGAAGGCCACTGTGGTTGGAACGGGGAGGGGCGCGTATCTTCTGCGACCCACTCGGCCACCGGAGGTTTGCGAGAAGGGCGTGCCGCTCACATTTCGCGAGATGGATGTCTATCGCGTTCAAGCAGGTGGGCATTTTGATCTGGCCGAGTGGAAGGGTGAAGGTGGGATTGCGTATTCGTTGTCGGTTGTGAAGGGGAAGATTGAGAGCACACAAGCGGGGAACGGGATCTATTGAAGAGGTTTCAGTTCCAAGAATCTTCAGGTCGAATTCACCGGCAAAGCGATCCGGTCAGCCTGTCCTTGGAGATGGGAGTCATTTGCCAAACGTGGAACGACTTGAGCTTCGCGTCGCCTTCAAGCTTCACGCGCAATGGCCCTGACGGGATCTGATAGACGCGTGCGGTCAGCGCAACGGTTTCATTCGCAAACACTTCCAGAGCTGATCCGTCGAGGAACATGTGAAGGTGCACTGATGATCCGGCGATTCCAGAAAGTGGCGCAGTGACGGTGTTCACGCGGAGTTCGCGGCTGCCTGATTGCTTCGACCAAGAGATGGACGCGAAGTCTCCAGCGTCAGACAGAAGACGAACAGCAAATTCGTCCGCTTTGGGGTGAAAGCGAAGGTCGATCTCGGCTGCGAGATCCTTGATGCGGACTGTATCGAGCACGCGCTCGCTCGTGGGGCTTTGTTCAGCATCATCGACGCCGATGTGATCGGTGCGGAGCTTGCGAACGACGGGTGCGGGTTCCCTCTGCAGTTCATTCTCGGAACTCAGAGAGAGCACGCGCGGCAGAGACATCGCTCCTGCCCACCCGGCGGCAATGAGATCGGCGTCGGGGCGGGCTTCAGGAATCCATCCCCAGAGAATGCGGTTGCCGCCGGCGTCGAGCATGGTCTTGGCGGCGTAGTACGATCCCCAGTCGACGACTCCTTCTTTTTCAGGCGTGAATCGATGGTTCGCGTAGATGCCGACCTTCCAGCGGACCTTGCCCATGGTAGAGATGAGCAGCACATGTTTGTTGCCCAGGGGAAAGAAGTCAGGACACTCCCACATGTCTCCGGTATCGACGGCGTTTGCGCTCTTCTTGCCGCTGGGTGAACCTTCGACCAGCGGGTGCAGGTAAATCCAGTGGCGCAGATCGGTCGAAGTGTAGAGGAGAATTGCTCCGCCTCTGGCCAGTGTGCCGGAGCCGACGATGAGCATCCAGTTGTCGCCCTCGCGCCAGAGGGCGGGGTCGCGGAAGCCGGTGACGGCGAGACCGGGAGGCGGCGCGGCAATCACGGGATCGGAAAGTTTCTTCCAGACATTCAGATTGTCATCCTGCGCGACCGCGAGACACTGTGTTTCGCGCCAGGTGTGGGCGCCGTCGCGAAGGGTTGCGTCCGCGTCGGTGCGGGGAGGCGCGACTGCGGTGTAAATCACCGTCGGCTTGCCATGATCGAGAACTGCGCTGCCACTGAAGACTCCATCGCTGTCGGGCCCGCCAGGAGTGGGGGAGAGCGCGATCGGCCGGTGCTCCCAGTGGATCATGTCGGGACTCACGGCGTGCGCCCAATTCATGTTGCCCCACACCGCGCCTTGCGGGTTGTACTGGTGAAACATGTGATAACGGCCGCGAAAAAAGATGGGACCGTTGGGATCGTTCATCCAATTGTGAGCCGGGAGCAGGTGATACTGCGGCCGCAGCGGGTCGGACGCCAGCTTGCGGCAGAGCGCGGAATCGTCGGGTCCTGCGATGGCACGCGAGAGTCGCGCGCATGCGGGCGCCAATACTGCGGTGCCTGAGAGTTGCAGAAACGACCGTCGAGAGAATGGCATCGGTAGATTCGTTGCGCCCAGCGCAAGCGCTCACTGGTTTCGACCTAATGTCTTATCACATCGGTCCATTACGCGGGTTGGATATAATCGGGAAGAAAAATTCTCTACCCAACGTGTTGCGATCTCCTTCCATGATGTCCTGCCTCGGCCTCATACTTACGCTCGCGGTGAGCGTTGACGCGCCCGCACAGTCCGCGAAGGGTTCGTCCCCTGAATCGACAGAGCAGTCGGCAATGCAGCGCGGACAGGAGGCACTCAAGGCCGGAGACATGGCGCGCGCACGCGCGGAATTTGAGAAAGCGGTGCGTTTGGCGCCGAGTCATGCGGCGGCGCAATCGGCGCTCGGATGGGTACTGGCGCAACAAGGCGAGGCGGATGCGGCAATTGTGCATTTGCGTGCGGCCATCAAAGCGAAGCCGGCATTCGTCGACCCACGATTGACGCTGGCCGGAGTGCTTGCGCAACAAGGACATTGGGCGGAAGGCGAGCAGGAGGCGCGCGCAGCCGTGAAGATGGCACCACAGAATGCGGAGGCGCATCGAACCCTGGCGCGGATTCTGAGCCATGGTGCAGGTGACGAGGCGCTGACCGAAATGCGGCGCGCGGTGGAGCTGGCTCCGCAACGAGCCGATCTGCGGGATGAACTGGGGACGATCCTGGCGCAGAAAAGCCAGTTTGCCGACGCGGAAGTGGCCTTCCAAGAAGCGGTGCAGTTGCAGCCGAATCTCGAATCGGCGCATTTCCACCTGGGTGTGGTGTACCTGCAAAAGCAGCAGTTGGACGACGCGGCGAGTGAACTGGGCCAGGCTGTGCAATTGGGCCCACAGGATGCGGCCGCTCACTATTACTTTGCAAAGACATTGACCGCACAATTGAAGAGCCGCGAAGCTCTGGCGGAGATGAGGAAGACAGCTGCGCTGAAGCCCGACTGGTTTGAATTACAGGTCGAACTCGGAATCGCCAGCCAACGTGCCGGGGACATCAAAGGAGCGGTAACGGCGTTTGAACAGGCGATCAAGCTGCATCCTCAGGATCCAGAAATGTACAACGATCTGGGACTGGCGTTGGTGCAAAAAGGGGATGCCGAGGGCGCTATCTCGAAGTTCAAGGCCGCAGTGCAACTCAGCCCGCAGGACGCGACTCTCCGCGGGAATCTGGCAATCGCGTATATCCAGCTGGCCAATTTCGAGGCGGCCGCCATAGAACTCGAGACGGCGCTGAAAGCCGCGCCGGGCAATCCGTCGCTGCACTACAACCTCGGACTGGCGTACAAGTTGAGAGACCAACTGGATCAGGCGGTTTCGGAATTTCAAGAGGCGATCCGGTTGCAGCCGGATTTGGCCGACGCGCACTACACGCTGGGAATACTGTTCTGGCAGCGCGGAGAGTTCGACAAGGCCGCAGCAGAATTGCGTAGTGCAATTCAGAGCCAGCCCAACTATGCCGAAGCGCACTACATGCTGGGGACCATCCTGAAGCAACAGGGAAAGATGCCGGACGCGGCGTCGGAATTACGCGAGGCGATCCGGTTGCAGCCGGATTTTGCCGGAGCGCACACGACCCTTGCCGGGGTGCTGCGGCAGCTTGGCGATGCGCAGGGTGCGGCTGAGGAATCGAAAGAGGGAGCGCGCATCGCGGCTTCGGTGAACAACCTGCAGGCGGCGACGGTTTCGACGAATTCGGGGAAGCGGTTGCTCGGAGTGGGGGATCTGCAAGGCGCCATCGAGCAGTTCCGCTCGGCGGTTCACTCTGAACCGAAGTACGCGCCAGCGCACTATCAGCTTGGGCTGGCGTTGCAGCAGAGCGGCCAGAAAGATGAGGCGAGGAGAGAGTTTGAGAAGGCAGCGGAGCTGGATCCGCGATTGACTGTGCCGGGCAAGTAAATCGCGATGAGTCGGGTTGGGGCGTCCTCGCGGGACCGCTTTTTCAGTTATCGCGATTGCGAACGGATACCAGGTCCGTCACGACGGGTACGCCGTGTGCGATTTTCACGTGCAGAAGTGCTTCGAAGGGTTTGAGGTCGCTCGCTTTGGAGACATTCAGACGCTGCAGCAATTCTTTGATTGAATCCTCCCGGCAAACGTACTCGACGGCGGCCTGGGTGCCGAAAGTTGAGTTGCCGGCGAGGATGAGGATCGAGCGCGAAGGATCCAGGCCCGGCAAAAGGCTCACGACCGCATAGTCTTCCACGGTGGGTTGATTGGCCGGCGTAGCCAGAAAGATTTTCGGTTCGCCGGGCAGTGGATGGACGTTGAGAACCGCGAGATCTCCTTTACGCGGGCCGGAGTCGAGGCGCTGGAAGATAAAATCCTGGGTACCGGGAATATCGAGCAGAGTCAGATTCTCGGAGGGAGATCCAACAAAAATCAGGTCGTTGTTCTTAGCATCGTCCAGAGAGAACAAGGCTCCACGCTTCACCCGCAAGGGCCGGTTCAGCAAAGAGAATACGTGGTCGAGTTGGTGAATGGCCAGCACCTCTCCCACTCCGGTGTAGTGGTCGAGAATGAAGGCGCGTGCATCGGACGCAGGATTGAAATAGCGCATTCCGGTTTCCGGCCGTCCCACGAAGCTGCCATTGCTGAAAATCACCCAGGGTTGTTGCGGACCGTTCACGAAGCGATTCCAGAAGAGTTGATAAACCGCGGGGACGGGTTGACCCGCGCCCGCCTGGGTGCGCGTGCGTTGCGACAGCAACACGGCGCTGGTGATCACAGAAGCGACGAGCAACAGGGAAAGTACCAGGACGGCGATGGCCCAACCACGGTTGGAGGAGGGAACTGCAACTCTTCTCTCCACTGGCTCCATGCGCGGAGCTTCCACAACCTGTGCGGTTGACCTGGTACGCAAATGGAATGTCAGGCCATAGGCGCCTTTGGGGACCTCCACCAGAATCGGGTCGTCGAGACCTTCCTGGGCATAGTATTCGGCCAACTTCACGCGCAGGCGCCCGGCTTGGACACGAACCGTGGAATCACTTTGCGGATCGAATCCGGCAGGTCGCCCCAAGACCTCGGTGGCGATCTGGTATTCCTTCAGGGCTACGCCGGGGTGATCGAGGGAGTGTTCGGCGAGGTAGCGGAGCAGCCTGCACAGGGATTCTGAGGAATGAAGGCTATGGCTTTTGGTAAGTCTATCTATTTGCTGGAAGCATTGCTCCCGACCGATCACGAAACTGTGTGTCACGGCCATATAACGGGGAAGTAACGAACCGTCCTATCTAACTGAACAGCGGGAACTTCGTTCCCGTAACAGTATCAAACCTAGTGAAACTTAATCCAGATAATTGTTTTGTATTAAGACTGCACCCTGTCTCGTCAAGTTCTCCTCTGCATTTCTGGGGCAATCGTGTTGGCAACTGTTTTGGGCAAGCTGTCTAGGAGGAAGTTCATGAAAAGGTCAGTGTGGGTCGCAGTGGCAGCTGTGGGTCTACTGTGCAGTCTCTGGGCGCCTGGAGCGATGGCGCAAGCGATTTACGGCAGCATTATTGGCACAGTGACCGATCCGTCCGGGGCGGCAGTGAACGGAGCGAAGGTCACAGTCACCAGCCAGACCAAGAACGTGTCGACCACCGATGCGAGCAATGAGAGCGGCAACTACGCGGTGACGCACTTGATCCCGGACGTGTACACCGTGCGCATCGAA
The DNA here is from genome assembly GCA_035632675.1 of Candidatus Dormiibacterota bacterium. Classification (GTDB taxonomy): domain Bacteria; phylum Acidobacteriota; class Terriglobia; order Terriglobales; family Acidobacteriaceae; genus Sulfotelmatobacter. Next base: position 7,666 of record DASQGJ010000015.1, on the reverse strand, counting down.
GGCACGGGGTTCAAGTCCATCGAGGTCAAGAACATCCAGGTCTCTGCGGATACCGGAACAAAGGTTGATGGACAGTTCCAGGTGGGCTCGGCGAGCGAGCAGGTAGAGGTGACGGCAGAAGCGCCACAGTTGAAGACCGACCGTGCGGACGTGGCCATCGAGTTCAACTCGAAATATGTGGAAGACCTGCCCGTGATGAACCGCAACTTCACGACCTTTGAGTTGCTGTCTCCCGGAACGCAGAAGCTGGTGGGTTGGAGCCACGCGGCGACCGAGAATCCTCAGGGTGGGCAACAGATCTTTGTAAATGGCCAGCACTTCAGCGGCACGGCGTTTGAGTTGGACGGAACGGACAACCAGGATCCAATCCTCGGGATCATCGTGGTCAATCCGAATCTCGAAGCCATCACCGAAACCAAGATTGCTCTGCAGAACTACGACGCGGAATTCGGTAAAGCCGTAGCGGGCGTGGTGACGGTGCAAACCAAGTCTGGTAGCAATGACATCCACGGCAGCGGATTCTGGTTCCGGCGCACCGATGCACTGGCGGCGCGTGATCCGTTCACCCAGTTTGCGAAAGATGCGAACACGCATCGGTTTATTCCCTCGTCGCGCTGGCAGCAGTTTGGCGGGACGATCGGGGGACCGATCATCAAGAACAAGCTGTTCTTCTTTGGCGACTATCAGGCCACGAGGCAGACCAGCGGCATCACGAACCAATACACGATTCCGACGCTGACCGCGTTGAGTTCCTGTAATCCAGCGACGAATGCTTCGAGCACGACTCCGGGATTCTGCAACTTGGCGGACTACGCCGCGAGAGTCGGAGGGGGCGGCGCCGCGGCGGGTACTCAGGACAGCTTTATCTACGACCCAACGAGCAGCGCATTCTCCGATGGACATGGGCGACTGGCCTTCTGCGGCGCTACCGAGATTGATCCAACCACCACAGCCTGCGCGACTCCGTACTTGATTCCGATCGGTGCCATATCGTCACAGGCGGCAGGTCTACTGGCCTTGTTTCCGCAGCCGAACAATGGAAACCTGCTCAACAACTACATCAAAGGCGGAGCCGGCCCCTTCAAGCAGAACAGCTTCGACACCCGAATTGACTATACGGCCAGTCAGACTTTGAGCGTTTTTGGCCGGTTCAGTCTCGACTACTTCAACTTGTCCGGACAAGGTGGATTGGGTCCACTGGGAGGCTCGGGCTTTGGCCCTGGTGGGCTGGCCGGCAGTTCAATTGTGCATAACATCAGCCTTGCCAGTGGCTTCACCAAGACTGTCAGTTCATCCCTGTTGACTGACTTCCGTTTTGGATATTTCAAGTACAACCCCGAGGCCCGCAAACCGGACGCGGGTGCGCCGATGACGGGCTTTGGAATTCCGGGCATGAACCTCACAGGGGATCAGGCAGCAGCGACGGCCGGTCTCGCAGCATTCTTCTTTGATCCTTCGGGGGCTGGTGGAACCCAGACACTCAGTGCTTTCGGCGACGGACTGAATGTGGCCCGCTGCAACTGCCCCCTCACAGAGAACGAGCATCAGTACCAGTTCGTGAACAACTGGACGAAGATGAAGGGGAATCATCAGTTCAAGTTTGGCGCGGATTTCCGTTTTGCCCATAACCTGCGCGTGCCAAGCGATGCCAACCGCACAGGCGAGATGACATTCGACCATCGTGGCACGGCACTCGGAGTCACGGGTGGCGGCTCGTTCGGCGGTCTCGACTTAGCCTCGTTCCTGGTGGGCGACGTAGCTCACATGAGCCGCTACGTCAGCACTAGCTTGACCGCAGCTGAGAGCCAAAAACGCTTTGCCTTCTATGGCCAGGACACCTGGCGCATTACGCCGAAGTTGACGTTCAACTACGGATTGCGCTGGGAGATTTACACACCTGAAAGCGTAAACGGGAAGGACCAAGGCGGATTTGCAAATATTGTCGGCACCGGCGACAACGGTGGAGGCGTGATCAGGGTGGCTGGCGAAGGGCCATTCAATCTAAGCGGTAATGTTAACAACAAGCTCACCGCGTTTGCACCAAGGCTAGGCGTTGCGTATCAGGTCACTCCAAAGACCGTTGTGCGAATGGGGTACGGCCGCAGCTTCGACATCGGAGTGTTCGGTTCCAACTTCGGACACACGGTCACTCAGAACTTGCCCGTACTGGTCAATCAGTCCATCAGCGCTAGCAACCTAAATCTGGGCACAGACAACGTAATCCCGGTCTTCACGCTGGCTTCCGGCCCGCCTGCGTACGTGTTCCCGACGCAGTTCGTGAATGGCCAGCTGCCACTTGAGGGTCCGGCAAGTAATGTGGATCCGAAGATTCGACCGACGTTCCAGCGACTACCCACCATAGACGCTTGGAATGTCACGGTACAACGGCAGCTAAACAACAGCACCAGCCTCGAGGTAGCTTACATCGGGAACAAGGGCTCGCACGTTTTCGCAGGCGATGGGCCGGGCTACAATGTCAATCCCGTTTCAATGGCGGGATTTGGTGTTGTGGCGAACCAATCCGCGCGACGTCCGTTCTTTGATCGCTTCTCGACGCCCTGTGCAGACGCCACTTGCACGTCGCCGGTAGTGATTTGCTGTGGCAACGACCTCGGCAACTACCTTGGCAACGACGCCAGCAGTGTTTACAACGCTCTTCAGGTGAAGGTGGAAAAGCGCTTCAGCCATGGGCTGCAGTTCCTTTCGCACTACACTTTTGCACACGCCAACAAGTATGACGGGAACTACTACGCGATCAGCCATCCGATTGCGTACGGCCCTGACGACCAGAATCGCAACCACGTATGGGTAACCAATCTCGTTTATGAATTGCCGTTCGGCAAGGGCAAGACATTTGCAGGGAATGCGAGCCGGTTGATGGACGCTTTCATTGGTGGGTGGCAAATCACGAATACCACCAACTGGAGCGGCGGATTGCCGTGGACTCCATCGATCGCCGAATGTGGCGCGCTCAACGAAGAAGACGTGGGTGTCTGCCGGCCCAATAAGGGGTCAGGCTCTTTACACCTTGGAGCAGGGAAGTTCGACCCGATCAACCACCTGCAGCCGTTCTTCACACCTCTGGCCACGTTGGGCGGACCATTTACCGATCCTGGTGTCGGAAACCTCGGCAACTACGGTGTGTTTAGCCTGCGTGGCCCGCGAGCATTCACATCCGATGCGGCTGTGAGTAAGAACTTCGCGATCACTGAGCGATTCAAAGCTCAGTTCCGGATGGATGTGTTCAATCTGTTCAACCATCCAGTGCTTGGTTTCAACGGAAACCAGGGCGGGACCGGTCAGTGTATCGATTGCGTAGGTGACCCAACAAAACCTTCTAGTGTCAATGGTCGGATCACCGACATCGAGGCCGACGCTTCACCGGGTTCGACCACCGGCATGCGCCAGATCGAGTTCGCCTTGAAGATTTCGTTCTAAGCTCGCGGAGTAGACTCGTAGAGGGATTCCTTCGGGGGTCCCTCTTTTTACTGAACCGGCTCCGTAAACGTTTCCGGTCTGCAGTTCTTCGGTAATTGGCCATGAGAAAAAGAGTCGTGGGACTGGGCGAAGTATTGTGGGATCTTCTGCCCGAGCGGACGTGCCTGGGCGGGGCTCCGGCGAATTTTGCCTACATCACGACGCTGATGGGCGATCAGGGAATTGTGGCCAGCTGTGTGGGCGAGGATTCGCGAGGATTGGACGCCCTGCGCCGCATGGAGGAACTGGGACTCGACATCGATCACGTGCAGACGGACCGGGAACGTCCGACGGGCACGGTGAAGGTGGAACTCGATTCTAAACGACAGCCACGATTCCAGATTGCGCATCCGGTGGCGTGGGATTTCCTGCAGTGGACGCTGGATTGGCAGCATCTGGCCGAAAAGGCCGACGCGGTGTGCTTTGGATCTCTGGCACAGAGGTCCGAGATGAGCCGTGAAACGATTCGGCGGTTTCTTTCGGCAACCTCGCCCGACACGGTGAAGGTCTTCGACGTCAACCTGCGTCAAAGCTATTACTCGCAGGAAATCCTGGCGCAGTCGATGAAACTCGCCGACGTCGTGAAGCTCAACGACGACGAACTGCCGAAGATCATGAGCTTGAGCGGGATTCCTCACAGGGACGAGTTATCTTCAGCCCAGAGACTGCTCAAGGAATATGACCTGAAAATTGTGTGCGTTACCCGGGGCGGGCGCGGCAGCCTGCTGGCGCGGGGGAAAGATGTGAGCGAGCATCCCGGATTCAAGATCCGCGTGGCGGATACTGTGGGATCGGGAGACGCGTTTACCGCGGGACTCGTACACGAGTATCTGCACGGTGCGTCACTGAACTTGATGAATGAAGTGGCGAACCTGGTGGGAGCGTGGGTGGCCAGCGAGGTGGGTGCAATGCCCACACCGAAACGCGGGGCCCTGGAGCATTCGCTGGCGGAGATCCGGTAGACGGCGGGAGTTCTCATGGTTGCGAAATAGTACGAAAGATTATGTTTTCTTTCGCTATACTATGGGGCTTGTGAGAGGGAACCATGAAACGCGTTGCCCGTAAGTCCAGCCTGCTTTCCGTCGTTCCGGGAATCACCTTCCTTGCCCTGGCAGCACTGATGCTGAGCTGCACGAAGCCAGCTGAGCAGCCGAAACCCGCTCCGTCCCGGCCCTCGGACATCAAGGTGGTAGTGCGCGATGGCGGGCCCGTGGTGGTCACGACGAGCACAGCAGAGTTTCAGATTCTGCCCTCAGGATTCCTGCAGGCGACCCTATTGAAAGATGGCAAGCGGTTGACCCTGGACGAACCGGAGGTCGGCTCGGCGGGCGGCAGCGATTCGATTGTGCTGGCCGGGAAGGAGTATGACTTCGTGCCGGATTTCTCCCAGGCAAAGGTCCTGGAGGCGAACGGCAAACTCGGACGCGGGAAACGCATTGAGATGCCGGCGCGTCCTCTGGCGGCCTCAGGCCTGGCGATCGAGCGCTCGATTGTGGTGGAAACGTATGACGACTTCCCCAACATCGCGCTGGTGAGCGCCACCTATAAGAACGTTGGGACTACGGATATTCCAGTCGGTCAGGTGTGGATGCAGCAGCACCGGTTCAATGCGCACGAGGCCAAGGCGCAGCCTTATGACATGTGGTCGTTTCAAGGATCGAGCTACGACTGGGGCAAGGATGACGTGCAGCATCTGACGCGGACTTCGTCGCAGCCGAACGTAATGGGCGAGGCCGTGAAAGGTGGCTATGGGGGCGGGATTCCGGTGGCCGCATTCTGGACCGGATCCGTCGGCGAAGCGATCGGGCATGTGGAGACGCTGCCCTGGACACTGTCGATGCCGGTGAAGGTGGCTGCCGACGGGCGGGTGAATGCGAGCATTGCGATCCCGGTCAACGCAGCCCTGAAGCCGGGAGAGACCTACTCCACTCCGCGCAGTTTTGTTTCGGTGTACAGCGGGGATTTCTACGAGCCGCTCCGGATGTGGTCGAGTGTGCTGCAGAAAGAAGGCTGGGCGATTCCGAAGCCTTCGAGCGAAGCCTACAACGTGAGCTGGTGCGGCTGGGGATATGAATTCAATGTGACGCCCAAGCAGATGCTGGGAACGGTGCCGAAGCTGAAAGAGATGGGCATCAAGTGGGCGACGCTCGATGATCGCTGGTTCGATACGTATGGCGACTGGAATCCGCGAAACGAGACTTTTCCCGGCGACTCGATCAAGCAGATGGTGGACGACTTTCACAAGCAGGGAATTCTGGCCCAGCTGTGGTGGTTGCCGCTGGGAGCCGAAGACGGGCAAGGCCGGTGGGAGTCGCACAAATACATTGTGTCGAAGGTTGCGAAGGAACATCCCGATTGGTTCATTCTCGACAAGAACGGCAAGCATGGGCGGATGACGCGCGACTTGGCGGCGTTGTGTCCTGCTGTACCCGAGGTGCAGGCCTACTATAAGCAACTCACGGAGAAATTCATCCGCGACTGGGGATTCGACGGATCGAAGCTCGACAACATCTACAGCGTGCCCGCGTGCTACAACCCGGCGCATCATCACAAGTCGCCGCAGGACTCGGTGAACGCGATGAGCGAAGTCTACAAGACGATTTTCCAGACCACGCGGGCCATCAAGCCGGAGAGCGTGACCCAGGCCTGTCCGTGTGGCACGACGCCGTCGTTGGCATGGCTGCCGTTCATCGACCAGGCGGTCACGGCCGATCCGGTGGGCGCGGTGCAGGTGCGGCGGCGCATCAAGATGTATAAGGCGCTGCTCGGGCCTGAAGCCGCAGTATATGGAGATCACGTCGAACTCTCGTCGATGACCCGCGTGGGCAAAGACGGCTGGAGCGAGCACGGCAGCGACTTCGCTTCCACACTCGGCGCCGGTGGCGTGCTCGGGACGAAGTTTGTGTGGCCGGATCCAGGGCCGAAGTTTAAGCCGGTCAATCTGACTACCGAGAAGGAAGAGCATTGGAAGAAATGGATTGGGCTGTACAACCAGAAGATGCTATCGAAGGGCAACTTTCTGGATTTGTATGTTACTGGGTATGACGTCCCGGAAGGCTATGCGATTGAGAAGGACGGCAAGATGTACTACGCGTTCTTCGCGCCGGAGAATACTTCGTTCAAAGGCGAGGTGGAGCTGCGCGGCCTGAAGCCTGGGAGTTATCGCGTAGTGGATTATACGGACGGGAAAGATCTGGGGACAGTGGAGGCGACGGGAAGCATCGCAAAGCTGAAGGCGGAGTTCAAGGAGCATTTGTTGTTGGAGGTGAGTGGGAAGTAGGTTTTGATTTCAAACGATTCCCTTTCCATCAGTCTGAGTAGTGCGCCAAAGAGTGAATCAATATCTTCGGTGGAGAATGTCATCGGTTCCGTCTCAAACTCGCCGTGCCGCGATCGTTGACCTTGCAATTCTGATCGCGTTCTTTTCTGCGTGCTGCCTGACGGAACCGATGTTGGACCCGATTCTGCGCAAGGGACGCGGATTGGCGATGGTGTTTGTACTGGCCGCGTACCAGTTTACGTTTGAGGGTGTCGCTCCTCTCGTCATCATGGTTGTTCGACGCGAGCGATTTTCAGACTATGGGTTCACGCGGCGCAGCGCAGGAAGGTCCTGCGCATTGGGATTTGCTCTGGCGATTGTTTACGACCTTGCGATGTCATGGCATGCCGGATCCCTGATGTGGATTCCTTTGCGGCGGCAGCCGGCGGTGCGCATGTCACTGGCGGCGGGATTTCCGCAGTGTGTCGTGGGACTAGCGGTCACAGTCGTCGCATGGGGCTTCTTCGAGGCATTCTTCGGAGTCTATTTTGCGCGGAAACTTAACCAGGCTGTCGGCCACGACGGTTGTGGTTGGCTGGCTCCAGGAGTGCTGGGCTTCGCACTGTTTAACGGGTTGATTCATCTGACAGTCGGACAAGGCATCGAAGGTTTTGTCGGCAGCTTCGCTTCCGGCTACGCCATTGCGGTGATCCCCGCAGTCACAAAAAATGCTTGGGGTAGTCCGCTTGTACAAACCCTGACAAACGCTGTCGGCAAGTTGTGATTTCGTCAACCGCGCTCGCGAAAAAACTTCTCCCGATGTTCAGCATCACGAAACGCTTCGGTGCCGCCGGGGCGCGTGGTGGAGAGCGCTCCGGCCAGATTCCCGCAGGCCAGACAGGTTGGCACGTCTGCTCCGCGTACAAACTG
>DASQGJ010000014.1:0-73142 GCA_035632675.1 Candidatus Dormiibacterota bacterium | reverse complement strand
TTGTCGCGGCCCTTAAGGGCCGCTCTTCCACGGTTGGTTCGAGGGCATCGTTAATGCTCTAAGGGCAATGATGTGGGACAGGGCACTTACCGCAGGGGGCACAGAGGAATTCAGACGGTATGCGGCTTCGATCCGAGGGAGCGGCAACGCCTCGAGCATCAGTGGGCTGGGCTTCGCCTTTGCGGGACGGACGAAAAGCGTCCGTCCCTACGTGAGACGTGGCGGCTTCCAGCCCGGCGGGTCCATCCGTTAAGCCCATAATGTTTGCAACCTCTGGGTAGGATGGTCCGTCTAAGGGGCGTGGTCTTTCGCTTGGGAATACGAACCAAAGGGGTCTTGTTCGGGGGCGGAAAACCCGGTAGGCTACTGTCCAGTCATTCGTATGTTTAACGCCCATCCCAACCTTGCGGATGAAGTGAACCGCGGCATCATCCAGTCGGAGATTGAGGGCGGCGTGTTTCTGAACGACCTGCCGCCGTCGACGGTGCTGGAGATTCAGACAATGCATCACTGCTATAAGGCGGTGCTGTTGGGGGGGAGCGAAGCGATGTTGTCGGGGCATCCGGAGTTCTGTCCGGAGCCGGTGCAGGTGGCGATTTCGGGATCGACATGGGGCGGGTCGATGCTGAAGCTGCAGTTTGTAGGGCGGGGGATGCATCTGGAGTTTCGGCATCCGGAGTATCCGACGCCGATTGTGACGTCGCCGATCCAGGAGATTCGGGATCATGTGCGCCTGCCGGTGCTGGAGTTTGACCCGCGGCCGCACGGGGCGCATTCGTAGGACGATCTTCCACGGTTTGTCCCAGCAGTGTTGTTTTCGGGGCGCTGAAGCGTCTTTCTTCCACAGCAATGCAATTCTTCCTGGTTGGGTTCTTGCCCGGGGGCGCTCGGCTTGGCCTTCGCTTGGACGGACGAGGCGTCCGTCGCCACACGGTTCGTGCACACAGCAATGCATTCTTCGTGGTTGGGTCTTGCTTCTGGGCGCTCGGCTTTGCCTTCGCTTGGACGGACGAGGCGGCTGTCCCTACGTGGATTCGGAGCTCCTTTGGTGGCATTGACTTGCTGGGGGGGAGGCACTAGTATTCCGGCCATCGGGCCGAGAGCCCGCACTCATGTCTATAAAAATTGATAGTCGCGAAGTTGCTCACGTTACCATTTTGGATGTGCATGGACGCATCGTACTGGGAGAAGAGATCCATACTCTTCGGGATGCGGTGCGGAACCTGGTTGCTGAGGGCAAGAAGAAGATCATTCTGAACCTGGCGGATGTGGACTACCTCGACAGCTCAGGGGTGGGCGAGCTGGTGGGAGCGTTTACTACGGTGCGCAACGCCGGGGGAGAGTTGAAGCTGCTGAGCCTGACGCAGAAGGTGCATGACGTGCTGCACGTGACCAAGCTGTATACGGTGTTCGATATTCGCGACGACGAGTTTACGGCGGTGAAGTCGTTTGATTATTTCTTTGCGAAGTAACGGGGGCTAAAGCCCGGAACCTTTTTCCCGCCTCTAACGCGGCGCTGAAGCGCCGCTCTTCCACGGGCTGGAAGCGTCCACGGCCAGCAAACGTCCGCGGCCTGGAAGCGCGATCTTCTACGGGCCCGAGGGCCGCCTTCTCACGGTTCCTCCAGAGGTGTTGAGTATGCTGCGCCCAGTCGCCGCTGCCGGGCTTGATCCTTCCTGAACCGTTCTAGGTACGTTCCAAACTTTTCGATTACGCGCTACGATTACCGGCAACAACAACAGGGGCCACGAGAGTTGCTTGGTGCGGGAGTGGTGCAGTTGGACAGCAGTGCCAATCATCGGACGCTACAGCAGACGACCGCGCGGGAATTAATCTGGACGTCGCACCGCACGTTCGAAGGATGGACGTGTTCGCAGTGCGAGTGGAATTATCCGCTTCCCACGCTGCTAACGGATGCGGACGCGCGGACGGCCTATGACCGGCTGGCGGCGGCGAAGTTCCGGGATCACAAGTGCGCGGAACATCTGTCGCGGCTCGGCCCGGCGGACCAGGACAGCTTCACGGCGCGGATTCGGAAGTTAGTGTCGCAGGGGTTCAAGCCGAAGGATGCGGTTGAGCTGTTTCTGCAGGAAATCGAGTTAGAGTATCGGGGGCAGCCGCAGACCTTGGCGCGGGCTAAGGTTGCGGGAGAGGACTTTTTGCGGAGGTTGAAGGCGGGGTTGATTTGAAACAGCCTCACCACTGGGGGCACGGAGGAACACTGAGGACGTCTGCAGCGCTGACGGCAGAGTGCATAGGTCCCTCGGCGCGCAAAAGGCGCGCGCCTCAGGATGACAAGGCTCCAGAATTATCCGGCGTTCAGTTGGTGATTCCCATTTGCGTCAGGATGTAGGCGTAGTCGAACGACGCTTCTTTGAGGCGGTCGTAGCGGCCGGAGGCTCCTCCGTGACCTGCGGGGCTTAGATTCGTCTTCAGGATCAAGGTGTTGTGATCGGTGCGCGTGGCGCGCATTTTGGCCACATATTTCGCGGGCTCCCAGTACATCACCTGGCTGTCGTTGAACGACGTCTTCACCAGCATGTTGGGATACGCCTTAGCCGCGATGTTGTCGTAGGGCGAGTACGTGATCATGTAGTCGAACGCCGCGGGCTCTTTGGGATTGCCCCACTCTTCAAACTCACCCACCGTTAGCGGCAGAGATTCATCCAGCATGGTGTTCATCACGTCGACGAAGGGGACGCCGACCAGGGCCGCGTGAAACAGGTCGGGACGCAGGTTGAGGACGGCGCCCATGAGGAGGCCTCCGGCGCTGCGGCCTTCGATGACGAGGCGGTCTTTGGAGCCGTAGCCGCGCTTGGTGAGATCTTCGGCGCAGGCGACGAAGTCGGTGAACGTGGTCTTCTTGTTCATCATGCGTCCGGCATCGTGCCAGGCTTTGCCCATTTCTCCACCGCCCCGAATGTGGGCGACGGCGGCGACCACTCCACGATCGACCATGCTGAAAATGTTCGAGTTGAAAAACATGTCGATCGAAATTCCGTACGAACCGTAGCCGTAGAGATAGAGCGCGCCGGTGCCGTCGAGTTTCGCGCCTTTTAGATGCAGGACGGAGATGGGAATCTTCACGCCATCGGAGGCGACGGCATAGATCTGCTCGACCTGATATTTGCTGGCGTCGTATCCGCCGGGGACTTCTTTCTGTTTGAGCAACTGTGACGCGCCCGTTTCCATGTCGTAGGAAAAGACCGAAGACGGAGTGATTGGCGACTGGTAGCCGTAGCGGAACTCGGCGGTGTCGTAGACGCGGTTAATGTAGGGATAAACCGCGTAGGCAGGCTCGGGGAACGAAAGGCGTCGCGAGTGTCCGTTGCGCAGGTCGATGACGCGGATCTGGGGCAGTCCGTTTTCGCGCTCGTAGAGGACGCAGAAGTTCTTGAAGAAGTCCGTGTCGTCGAGCATGACGCCGGCGTTGTGGGCCATGACCTCGTGCCAGTTTTTGCTGCCAGGATCGGTCACGGGAGCTTTGACCAGGCGGAAGTTGCGTCCGGTATCGTTGACGCGGATGTAGAACGAATCGGCGTTGTGGTCGGGATAATATTCGACGCCTTGCTTGCGGGGCTCGAGAATCTTAAAGTCCGCGGTTGGATCCGCCGCGGGGATGTAGCGGGCCTCGGTCGTGGTGTGGCTGCCGGAGATCAGAAAGATGTAGGACTGGCTGCGGGTCTTGACGGCATCCACATTGAATTTTTCGTCGGTCTCTTCGTAGACCAGCGCGTCGGGCTCGGACGATCCCGCGCTGTGGCGGTAGAGGCGGTACTGGCGCTTGGAGACGGCGTCTTCCTGGGTGTAGAAGATGGTGCGATTGTCGTTGGCCCAGACAACGGAGCCGACGCGCTCGGCATGATCGGCGAGCGTCTTGCCGGTGCGGAGATCTTTCACGGCCAGAGTGAACTGGCGGAATCCGGTGTTGTCGTAGCTGTAGGCGAGAAAATTTCCGTCGGGGCTGACGGCGAAAGCCGCGACCGACATGAAGACCTGGCCCTTGGCGAGTTCGTTGACGTCGAGGAGAACTTCTTCAGACGCGTCTGGGCTGACTTTCTTACGGCAGCGGATGGGATACTGCTGTCCGGCCTCGGTCCGGATGTAATAGAAGTAGTCGCCTTCGCGGTAGGGGACTTCGACGTCGGTTTCCTTCACGTGGCTGAGCATCTCGTCGTAGAGCTTTTTCTGGAAGGGCTCGGTGGGCTTCATGACCGCGTCGGTGTAGGCGTTTTCCTGCTCGAGGTAGGCGCGGACTTCAGGGTTGGTCTTCTCGCGCAGCCAGAAATAGTTGTCGGTCAGCTTGTGCCCGTTGATCTCGGTGACGTGCGGGATCGTCTTGGCGACCGGCGGCGCGGGGGTCGTGTCGGCCGCGGTGAGGAGCAGCACGGAGACGGGGACGAGAGTGATCAGGCGAAGAAGGGGCTTATTCATGGAATCGCTCCGAACTTGTACGTGTGAAGGAGGCAGAAAATTCAGCAAGGGAAAGACGATACTCCGAGGGCGGAGGGGAATGCAAACCCGCACGGGGGCTCAGCACCCATAGGTGCTAACTCGGCTTCAGTTTCTTCCTGAAGAGGTCAACGACGTCGCGATCTTCAATCTCTACGTTTCTTGTCCGCGGACTCGTTTGTACGAGGAAGGCTGAAGGAACAGGTGCAACCGATTCCGGGATCTGCTCAACGGAAGCTAAGAAGAGCTGGGCAATGCAAAGCCCCGGATAGAGGTAAATAGGGATCTCGCCAACATTGGAGATTTCAAGTGTTAGGATCCCGGAAAAATTCGGATGCACACCGATCGCCGTAGCAATGATGAGGCCGTCCCTTCCCCATGTCGACTTGCCGACTACGAAGGCGGTGAGGTCTTTGGGGAGGTGTACCCATTCGAGAGTTTCGCCTAACACGAACTGTCCAGGATGTAGGACAAAGTAATCACCTATGGGTACGAACGTGTCATCTTTGTATTTGAGTAGGTCTGCCTGATGTGTTTCAGATAGCAGATCCAGTTGTGATAATTTGGCCCGCAAGGGAATGTGGAATCGCTGACCTAAGCGGATATCGACCGACGCTGTTCCGGGTTTAAGTTGCTTGTCTATGTCCAGAAGCGGGCTGATGACGAGGCGGTCCACCGGGTTTTCGGGTGGATGTGCTAACAGGTTTCTAACCTTTTCTGCGCTTAGAATCACGACTAGCCTCTTCCCACGCAACCTGAATTCCCGAAATCTCTAATGCCTTGAGCACCAACTCATGCAACTTTGTCGCTGCACTAAAACGAGTACGGGCGTCGTTTGGATGGAGATTCTGCTTGAAGGTTTCAAAATCGCACAGGTAAACATGCCAGCCTGAGTTGATTATTGAAGCCAATTTTTCCGCGGTTCCACACTGCCCATAGGGACCCACCTCGCCTGGCGGTATGTAGGAAAGGAGTAGAGGAGCTAGAACCTTTATATCGCGGGTGAACTGGCTGGATGTGTAACACGAAAGTGAAGCCGTGGCAGTATCGCTCGCTGCTGAAATCAGATCCAAAGCAGCGTCATTGACTGTTTCAAGAGCGATCTGATCATAGGGGTTTGTCGAGAAAATCGGTTCACCCGAAACCTCGTCCCAAAGCCTTACGAACGCCTGAAGCTCATCGTGCCATCTTTCCACGGTATAGAGCTCTTTGAGCATCCGAATCATTAGTTTCGTCCGGAGGCGTAAGGGCGGATGGGTCTCGCTGCTCTTGTCTAAAGGGCGCAGTGATGTAAGAAGGTGTGCTGCTGCGAAGAAGAGAGCTGGTCCGAATAGCCTAATTCCAATCGCGTCCGAGCAAAGTTCTTTGATCCAACCGTGAACCCTGCCGGTGATTTCTTGTGTAACCTGCTTGCGTATTCTTAGCTCCGGAGTCGGATTGCCTTGCTTCTCCTGGTTTTCAAACATCATTTTGACCAGGCCCTTGACGAGATTTTCGTTGAACCCAATCTTGGGGAGTAATTCTTTGGCAATTTCCTTCTTGTTGTAAAGGGCATGCCCTAGTTCGTGCGAAAGCACTGCGTGGATGAGGATGTGCCCTGACTCTACGCCCGGAATGCTCATCATGAATAGCCGGTCGGGCAATTTCGAGCAACTCGTTTCAAGGGGCGTTCCCTTAAACAACTCCGCCAGAGGTTTTGCGATGTCTTGAATTGAATAGTTCAGCTCCGGTTTTGAACGGACAACGATTTCGGAGTCAGGCAGAATTGACTGGGCATAACGACGCAGCGTTGGAATCAGTTGGGCGGGAGATCGGTGCACCTCTGAGCCCTCGACGAATCCGAGCATCCAATGGAGAAGGGGGATCAGCTTGGTGATTCGATGCAGGCGCGTCTCTATTTGTGAGACCGTTAGAAGCCCTGTTTGCGTAAGAGCTTTTTCGTTTTCGAGGAGAACGTCAATCTTAACTGCCGCATCGCTGACAAACGAGAGGAGATTGCGTGATCCGGGCGATGCGTAGACCCTATTTTCGACTCGCTGAACTTCTTCTATGACTGCGTGTGCACGGTCCTGTGCGGTCTCAATTTTTAGCGCGGCTATTCGTCCATAACTGTCCATTTGATGATGTCAGCGCCGACTTCCCCTGACAGCAGACCTTCAGTTCGCTCCAACTCGGACTGCGCTGTATTGTAGAAGAAAGTCTGGAGTAGGTGTATCTTCTCGGGGGCTGGCACCGACTTTCCTGTAGAAAGGTCTTCCGCCACTGCCTTCATTTCTGAGACCTTTTCGAGGAAGGTGTCGTTCGCGTAAACGCTAGGCATCGCATTGACGGCCCTGGCGAAGAAGGTCGCCGACGAGTTCGTTTCGCTTGTTAGCTCAGGCTTGTCGAGCCAGTGATATCCGGCCTCGGCAGACCTCAGCAGCGAGACCGCCTTCTCTAGGAGGCGACGATCATTCTCACCCAAAGACTCCCCTTTCTCCGCCCGTGCGAGCGCCAAAACAATGTCGTCTAGGAGGAAGCCGCTCTTTAGCGATTCTGTAAGCTCGGAAAAGCGATGTTCGGAGTGCATGGTTACCTCACGGTTGTGAGAAGGGGGACCGCCAAGCGGATTGAAGACCCTTAACTTTATCAGCCCGATGGGCGATCTGGCTACACAACCTATATGGTTGGTTGTACACAACCACAATATATGGTTGTATACAACAGATTTAATTGTGTGTCTACAATTAAATTCTATGCCTCCCAAGGCTAAGCCCAAGACACCCTTGTCACTTGCTGTCCACACTCGGATGCAGGAGAGGGGAGTGTCGATTCATGAACTCGCCGATGCGACTGGCGTCGGATATGAGAGAGCGCGGACGGCAGTGACTGGAGATGAACCGCCTAGTAAGCGCCTCCTGCGCGACATCTGCCGTTTCCTGAAGCTAGACATGGAGTCGATGTCTGAAATGTTGATTGCTGAACATGTGAAACGTAAATATGGCCGAATCCCACCCCGGCTTACGAATGGAGACACAGAACTTCAAACTGTCGAAGAGCTCTGGCAACACCTTCTGCCTGAAGAGAAGGAGCACGTAGCTTGGCTAGTTTCCCGATACGCCGAGAGGCGAACCCGACAACAGGCAAAGCCAACCCCCGTTGAACGCATCGCACCGCGTCCAGCCCGAACGCCCTAATGTTACTGGATCAGCGTCCCACCGTTTCCGCCGTTTGACTCTTCTTCCGGCGCGATCACGACTGCTGCGGCTACTCGGTCTCCCGGTTCCAGTTGCAGCAGTCGGACGCCCTGGGCGTTTCTTCCTGATTCGCGGATCGTCGTTGAGTCCATGCGGATGATTTTGCCGTAGTGGCTGATCAGCATGACTTCGGACTTTTCGTCGACCTGGGCGATGCCGACAACTTTTCCGACGCGCTCGGTGGTTTTGACGTTGATCACGCCTTTGCCTCCGCGGTTGGTGAGGCGGTATTCGTCGGCGGCGGTGCGCTTGCCGAATCCGTTTTCGGTGACGGAAAGGATCAGGTCGCCTTTGATGGCTTCGTCGATTACCTCAGGGGCTAAAGCCCCATCTTTTTGATCGCCTGACGCGGCGCTTAAGCGCCGCTCTTCCACGGTCCTTCCCGCTACCACGGCGCTTCCCGCTTCACCGGCGCTTCCCGTTTCCGGCGAGCTTCCTGGCTTTGTCGTGGTGGCCATGCCTACTACGTAGTCGCCTTTTTCCAGGTCGATGCCGCGGACTCCGAATGCGGTGCGGCCCATGGGGCGGACGTGGCTTTCGTCGAAGCGGATGGCCATGCCTTCGTGGCTGGCGAGGAAGATGATCTGGTTGCCGTTGGTGATGCGGACGGCAACGAGTTCGTCACCCGGATCGATTCCGATGGCGTTGATGCCGTTGGAGCGGACGTGCATGAACTCGCGCAGTTCGGATTTCTTCACGGTGCCGTTGCGCGTGGCGAAGAAGACGTATTTATTTTCTTCTTCAAGATTGCGGACGGCGACCATGGTGCGCACGGTTTCTCCGGGCTGCAGGCCGACTAGATTTCCAATGTGCTTGCCTTTGCCGGCGGCGCTGACATCCGGGATCTCGTACACCTTCAGCCAGTAGACGCGGCCGTTGTTGGTGAAGATCAGGATGTAAGCGTGCGTGCTGGCGATAAAGAGATGCTCGACGAAATCCTCGTCGCGCGTCTTCATGCCGGTGCGGCCCGTGCCTCCGCGGCGCTGCATGCGGTAGGTGGAGATCGGCGTGCGCTTCATGTAGCCGGAGTGGCTGACGGTGACGGCGACCTGCTCGTCGGCGATCAAGTCTTCGAGGACGATCTCGGCGGCTTCGTCTTCGATCCGGGTGCGGCGCTCGTCCCCGTAGAGCTTCTTTACTTCCTCGAGCTCTTTGATGATGACTTTGCGCAGCTTTGCTTCGGAGCCGAGGATGGATTCGTACTCGGCGATGTTGTCGCGGACTTCCTTTAACTCGTTCGAGATTTCGTCGATCGAGAGTTTGGTCAGGCGGTGCAGTTGCAGTTCGAGGATGGCATCGGCCTGCCTGGCGGTGAAAGGCTTTTCGGGATCGACCTTCGGCGCGCGGCCGGTGGTGTTGACGTCGATCTTCTTGCCGCCGAAGTAGAGGACCAAATTCTCGCGGGCGTCGGCGCGGTTGGCGCTGCCGCGAATGATGGTGATGACGTTGTCGAGGTGATCGAGGGCCTTCAGATAGCCTTCGAGGATGTGCTCGCGGTCTTTGGCCTTCTGCAACAGGTAGGCGGTGCGGCGGCGGACGACGTCGACGCGGTGCTCGATGAAGTACTTGATGGTCTGGATGATCCCCATTTCGCGGGGCTGTCCGTTGACCACCGCGAGCAGGATCATGGAGAAGCCTTGCTGCATCTCCGTGTGCTTGAAGAGTTGGTTGAGGACGATCTGGGGCTCGGCGCCGCGCTTGAGTTCGATCACGATGCGCATGCCGTCGCGATCGGATTCGTCGCGCACGTCGGAGATGTCTTCGATCTCCTTGTCGTTGACCAGCGCCGCGATGTGCTTGATCAGGACAGATTTATTCACCTGGTACGGAATCTCGGTGACGATGATGGCCTGGCGATCTTTCGTGATGTTTTCGATGGCGGCTTTGGCGCGCATCATGAAGCGTCCGCGACCGGTACGGTAGGCTTCGAAAATTCCCGAGCGCCCGTGGATCATGCCGGCCGTCGGAAAATCGGGGCCCTGCACGAACTTCAGGATTTCCGCGAGCTGCGCGTTGGGATTGTTCACCAGCGTGATGGTGGCGTCGACGATTTCGGTGAGGTTGTGCGGCGGAATTTTCGTGGCCATGCCGACAGCGATTCCGTCGGAGCCGTTGATCAGCAAGTTCGGAATGCGCGCGGGAAGAACGTCGGGCTCGACTTCGCTGCCGTCGTAGTTGGGATGGAAGTCGACGGTTTCTTTATCGAGATCTTCGAGTAACGCGGTGGATACCTGCGCAAGTTTCGCCTCGGTGTAACGGTCGGCTGCGGGAGGATCTCCATCGACGGAGCCGAAGTTGCCTTGACCGAAAATCAGCGGGTAGCGCATCGACCAGTCTTGCGCTAAGCGGACGAGAGCGTCGTAGACGGCGAGGTTGCCGTGCGGGTGGTACTTGCCCATCACTTCGCCGACGATGCGGGCGCATTTGCGCGTGGCGCGATTCGGGTACAGGCCCATCTGCTGCATGGTGTAGAGAATGCGGCGATGCACGGGCTTGAGTCCGTCGCGAACGTCGGGAAGAGCACGGCCGATGATCACCGACATCGAGTAGTCGAGATACGACCGCTTCATCTCCTCTTCGATGTTGACGGGTTGAATGTTCAACGCGCCGGGGCCATCGCCACCGGGCGGAGGAGTCAATGGGAGTTCAGGATTCTGGTCGTCTGGCATGAATTCAGCTCTTAGCGGTTAGCTTTTAGCTCTTAGCTCTTCCGTTTTACTCTCACAGTTTCCGGGCTGGCGATCGGCTTGTTTCGCGCGATCAGTCATCTCGTAACCCCTTGTATTTACAGGATGTTATGTGCCCTGGGAACTGGTGTGATTATACCACGAAGACAGGCCAGCGAGGTTGATCAGATGGATTCAAAATCCCCACCCTTCGGCTTCGCTCAGGGCATGCTTTCGCGCAAAGGGCGCGCGAGAAATAGGGCACCCTGGCACCCCGGCGGGGGCTGAAGCCCAAATTCAATTAGCGCATGACGCGGCGCTGAAGCGCCGCTCTTCCACCTAGGGCCACTCTTCTTCAAATTGTTCCGAGATGGGAAATTCGCGCAGAAAAATTCCGCGATCGTGGTGCGCGCACTGACCTTCTGCCGCGGCGTTGGTAGCGTCGCGCTATATGAACCGGATTCCGTCTCTGGATGGGGTGAGAGCCATTTCGATTTCGCTGGTCGTCGTAGGACACTTGGTGGAGCTGCGCTACCACTCCGATGTGGCAGGAGCGTTTGCGAATCTGGGAGTGAGAATCTTTTTCATTATTTCCGGATACCTGATCACCACGCTCCTGCTGAAGGAATACCGCAAGACCTCGACGATTGGCCTGCGGGAATTCTATGTGCGCCGGGCGTACCGCATAGTTCCCGCTGCGATTGTGTTCATGCTGACGGTGTTTGTGATTTTCTGGCATGAGTTGCGGTGGTATCACATGGCTGCGGCTGCACTATACCTGGCGAATTTTGACTTTGCGCATCCCTGGTTTCTGGGGCATCTGTGGTCCCTGAGCGTGGAAGAGCAGTTTTATTTCTTGTGGCCGGGAGTGTTGAAGAAATGGCACCGGCACCGGGTGGCGATTCTGGCGGGTGTGGTGGCGTTTGCGCCGGCGTATCGGGTGGCGTGTCATTTTCTGCAGATGCATGGGAAGGCGGACGAAACGTTTCCGGCTGTAGCGGACGTTCTGGCGATTGGGTGCCTGCTTGCAAGTTTTGCGAGGCGGCTGCCGAGCGTCAGGAGCGTGTGGGCGCTGGGAATGATCCTGCCTGTGGTTCTGGTTCCCGTGTATTTGGGTGTTCTGCGATTTCACATCACGCCGTTATTGCTGCTCGTGCTGTGGCCGGTGATGCACTTATCGATTGCGGGATTGCTGCTGCACGTGGTGCAGAGGCCGTACTGGATCTTGAATGTGAAGCCCGTCGTGTGGCTGGGGAAGATCAGCTACAGCCTCTATCTGTGGCAGCAGTTGTTTGCCTATGGGGAGCATCCGAGGCCGTGGTATTTCGTGTTGCTGGCGGTGGGGGCGGCGAGCGCGTCGTATTATCTGGTGGAGTTGCCGATGTTGCGGGTGCGGGAGAGGAGTGCGGAGAGGGGGAGGGTGGCGGTGTTTGCGGCGGCGGCGTGAGCCACGGGGGCTAAAGCCCTTTCTTGGGGTGACTCAACGCGGCCCTGAAAGGGCCGCTCTTCCACGGTTGTGCGTGCTTCAATTTCCAGCCCGACTGTTCCACGGTTGTGCGGGGTTCAATTTCCAACCCAACTGCTCCACGGTTGTGCATAGTTCAACTTCCAACCCGACTGTTCCACGGTTGTGCGTGGTTCAGTTTGCTTGCGGGGCTTGCGGGAGCTGGAAGGTGATGCCGCGGTCGTCGTTTTGCCGACGGGTGGCATCGAGGTCGAGATCGGCGAGGGCGATTCGGCGGGGGTGGCCGGGCGTCAGGTCGAAGAGGGTTGCGCCGACGATGGCGTAGTTTCCGATTTCAAGCTTGTGGCCGTCTTTGAAGACCAGGAGCGTGGGTGGCAGAGGCGGCTCGGGGTCCGCGGGAGCGGCGTCGGAAGTCCCGCTGGAATTCTCGGCGGCATGCGCCGTGGTTGCGTCTTTTACGGGCGGGACGTAGGAGCGGGAGCCTGATCCGCGGCGGTCGAAGACTGTGGGGCCACCTTGATATTCGGCATCGTCGTCGTTTGCTTGGGAGTCCTCGTCGACTGCGGTGGCATCGACGGCGTAGGGGACAGGGACGGCGTAAAGAAACGGTGTGGCGAATTCGCCATTGCCATTGCGATGATGGTGACGCCGGCCGTCGCGGTGAATTCCGTCAGGCCCGGGCGCAGTGAATACCGCGCGTGGTCCAGGAGCGAAACCTTGAGGACCGAGCGAGGTGACGCTGGCGCGCGGACCATTGATGGGGCGTCCGCCGAAGCCGGGAGAGGTTACCGAGGCGGGAGCGCCGTTAATCTGGGCTTGAGCGGGGATCAGGAGCAGGGAGGTCGCCAGGACGGTGAGAAGCGCGACCGAAGCCGGAGTCGAAGGCCGCATAGAAATATGATACTCCAAGGGGCGGGGCATGGGGCTACCTCGCAGGTAGAACGCGGGCCAGTGGTTAGATTGCGGGGGAATTTACGGGATGCTTGGGGCAGGCGGGCAGAAGAAATCCCCACTTCTCGCGCAAAGTGCGCGCGAGAAATGGGGCACCCAGCTGAAGTCAAAATCCCCACCCTCCGCTGCGTCCCCCGGTCCCGGAACACTGCGGGCTATAATTCTGGCGGGAAGATGAAAGCTGCGATTCGATTTGCGATGCTGGCGCTGGTGCTGATCGTGGTGGCCATGCTGTCGGGGTTGACGGCGATGCGGTTTGCCATCCACGGGCAGGAGGTGGCGGTGCCGGCGCTGGTGGGGCTGGCTCCGGCAGAGGCGGAGCGGACGGTGGCGAATCTGGGATTGCAGATGTCGATCGAGCGGCAGTATTACAGTCCGCAAATTCCGGAAGGGCGAATCATGTCGCAGCTGCCGCTGCCGGGAACGAAGGTGCGGCGGGGCTGGCAGTTGCGCGTGGCGCAGAGTCTGGGGCCGACGCGGGTGGCGATTCCGGATGTGACAGGGCAAAGCGAGCATGCGGCGGAATTGAACATCCGGCGGCGCGGGCTGGACATCGAATCGATGGCGGAGGTGGGGACGCCGGGGATTCCGGCGGACCAGGTGCTGGCGCAGAATCCGACGGCGAACGCGACGCAGTTGGTGGCTCCGAAGATCAATCTGCTGGTGACTGGCGCGGCGGCGCCGCAGGCGTTTGTGATGCCGAGTTTCGTAGGACAGCCGCTGGGGAGTGTGAGCAGAACGCTGCAGGATGCGGGTTTCCGGCTGGGGAATGTGAGCGTGGCGTCGATTGTGGAGGTTCCGGCGGATCAGGCGGCGGGGCCGAGTGCGCCTGCGCCTCCGGTGCAGGCTACGCCTGCTAGCGTTATTGTTTCGCAGGTTCCGGCGGCTGGGCAGAAGGTCTTGGCGGGGACAGCGGTTAGCTTTGAGGTGCGGTGAGGTCAAACCTTTTGCCACGGATTTGCACGGATGGGGAGCAACGAGCAGGGCGACGAATGTGGCGTTGGCAGCGGTTGACCTCAGGGGCTAAAGCCCGATTCTTTCCGCTTTCGTTTTACGCGGCCCTGGAAGGGCCGCTCTTCCACGGTGGTCCCCAGCGTTCGTGAATCATTTGCAGACAACTTCTGAACGCTCTCAGGGGCGTGTAGAAAAGGCTCACTCCATTTCGCCTAGATTTTTCTTTCGAGGATGGCGGCGAAGAAGCCGTCGCAGGGGTGGACTCCGGGGATTGTGCGCAGGTAGGGGCCGCGGGTGAGTGAGGCGGGGTCGGGCCAGGTCAGCGCGCCGGTGGCTTTCAGACGGTCGAGTTCTGCACGACAATCCAGCAGGCGGAAGGAATTGTTTTCGGACAGGGCTTGCGCGATCACGTCTTCGTTTTCTTCTTTTTCCAGCGAACAAGTGGAGTAGATGAGGCGTCCGCCTGGGGCGAGGTGGGACAGGGCGGCGCGGACGATCGAGAGCTGTCGGTCGTGTAATTCTGCGAGATCAGCGGGGGCGATGCGCCACTTTATTTCGGGATTGCGGGCCAGCGTGCCGGTGCCGGAGCAGGGGACGTCGGCGAGGACGCGGTCGAAGGGCAGGGTGGGCGGGAGATGGCGGGCGTCGGCGACGACGGTTTGGATAGCAGTGTCCGCGGGGAAAAGCTTTTGCATCAGGCGGGCACGATGAGCGTGCAGTTCCACGGCGGTGATCGAGGCGCCCGGATTTTGGTCGGCGATGGCGAGAGTTTTGCCGCCGGGGGCGGCACAGCAATCGAGGATGCGGTTGCGGTCCGGGCCGATCAGGGCGGCGACTAGTTGTGAGGCTTCGTCCTGGATGACTGCAGAGTGGGTGCGGAAGGCTTGCGTTTTGGTGACGTCGCCTGAGAGGACGCCATGAGCGGAGGAGAGAAAGCTCCCCCGGTCGAGAGAGATTCCTGCGGCGGTGAGTTCGGATTCTGCCTCGGGCGTGCGAAGGCGGAGAGTGGTTGGCGGGATCGATTGATTGTGAATGCAGATTTGTTGGGTTATCGGCGGTCCGTATTGGCGCATCCAGCGTTCGACCAGCCATGCGGGATGGGCGTAGGCCGCGGCCAGGGCTTGCGGCGAAACATCACTCACCACAGGGGGCATGGGGGAACACAGGGGATTCAGGGAGAGCTTGCGCAGAACGGCGTTGACGAAGGGAGCAGCGGAGCGTTTGCGGGCGCGCTTTACGAGTTCGACGCTTTCGTTCAGGGCTGCTCGCTTGGGGATGCGATCAAGATGGCGGAATTGGTAGAGGGCCAGGCGAAGGGCGATCAGGATTTCAAGGTCGAGTTTCTTGAGCGGTTGAGAGGAAGCGAGGGTGATTTCGTCGTCAAGTCGCGAGCGCCAGCGGAGGACTCCCATGACCAGTTCAGTGGCCAGTGCGTGATCTGGAGTGGACAATTTCTGGTAAGCAGACGAGTGCAGGAGTTCGGAGGCGTAGGAAGATTCGCGCTCGATGCGGAGGAGGATGTCGAAGGCGGCGGCGCGAGCGAGGGAGACAGGCATGGTGTGATTGTACGGAAGGGAAAGCAAGCAGGGGCCCCGGAGCACCGTCAGGCCGCGGCGCCTTATCGCAGCGCTTGAAGCACTGCGCCACCCAAAATCGAGCAACCCTGCACGAGCTTATTCGCCGCCTACTGTCAGGCCGTCGACGCGGATCGTGGGGGCCGCCACCGGGGCGCGGAATTCAAGGTCGTTGGCGATTTCGGAAATGTTGAAGAAAAGTTCCTTCAAGTTGCCCGCGACCGTGATTTCTTCTACGGGATAGGTCAGTTCGCCGCCGGAGATCCATAGGCCTGATGCCCCCCGCGAATAGTCGCCCGTGACCAGATTTGCGCCATGGCCGAGAAATTCGGTGACGTACAGGCCCTCTTTGATTCCCGCGATCAAGTCTTTCGGAGATTTCGAGCCGGGCTGGAGAAAGTAATTTCCGGGGCCGATGCCGGGCGTGCCGGCTAGTCCTCGCGAGGCATTGGCAGTAGTCTGCAAACCCAGCTTCCTGGCGGTGTAGGTGTTGAGCAGGTACGACTTCAGGACGCCGTTTTCGATGACAACTGTGCGCCGCGTAGGGATTCCTTCGCCATCGAATGGGCTGGTGCCGAATCCGCCTGGGATGGTGCCGTCGTCGATGACGGTGACGTTGTCTCCGGCGATTTTCTGACCGAGTTTGCCGGCCAGAAAGCTGGCGCCGCGGTAGACGGAGTCTCCGTTGATGCCGTCGAAGATGTGCTCGAGAATCGAGGTCGAGACCATGGGATCGAAGACGATCGGAACTCTCGCGGTCTTGGCTTTTCTCGCGCCGAGACGGCGGATCGTGCGCTCGGCAGCGATTCTGCCGACGTTTTCGGGGGTATCGAGTTTGCGGAGCGTGCGTGCGACGGAGTACCAGTAGTCGCGCTGCATGGCTCCGGCTTCGGTCTGGGCGATGGGGACAGCGGTGACGGAGCAATAGGAACGGGAGTATTCGCCGACGAATCCGTGCGAGTTGGCGAGGACTTTGTGTCCGGTGGCGGCGTCGAAGGATCCGCCCTCGGAGTTCTTGATGCGGGGATCGAAATCGAGCGCGGCTTTTTCGGCGCGGCGGGCGTAGTCGATGCGGTCAGCGCCGGGGAGCGAGTAGACGTCTTCGTGGTAGAGATCGAGGTTGCCTTTGAGCTGGCCGAGCTGGTCGGCTGCGGGGATTCCGCCGAAGGGATCTTCGGAGGTGATCCGGGCAAGTTCGAGCGCGGACTTCAGCATGCGGTCGAGACCGGCTTTGGAGAAGTCGGTCGAGTAGGTCGAGGCGGCGCGCTGTCCGAAGAAGACGCGGACTCCGATGGATTTGGAGCCGGATTCTTTCAGGGTTTCGACCTGGCCGAGACGGACGAGCGTGGAGAATTCGTCGCCTTCGAGGACGACGCATTCGGCGGCGGTGGCGCCTCCGGCCATGGCGCGGGCGACGATGTCCTGCGCGACTTCGCGGAGATCGGTGGCGAGTTTCGTGTTTTTCGTTTCCAGTTCAGTTGGGGACATAAAAAATCTTTCACCACAGAGGGCACAGGGGGCCACAGAGGAAGTGCACAGGTCCCTTGCTTCGCTCGGATGACAATGCTGTTGAAATATCCGCGAGATCCGTGAAAATCCGTGGCCGAAAATCTATTGCATGAAGCCGCCGGGTTCTTTTCTGGCGGTGCCGCCCACTGTCAGGCGATCTACCTTCAACGTCGGGATGCCTACGCCTACCGGAACGGATTGGCCGTCTTTGCCGCAGGTGCCTACGCCTTCGTCGAGCTTTAGATCGTTGCCCACCATGCTGACTCGCGTCAGCACGTCGGGGCCGTTGCCGATCAGCGTAGCGCCTTTGATGGGGGCGGTGATCTGGCCGTCTTCGATCATGTAGGCTTCGCTGGCGGAGAAGACGAATTTTCCGTTGGTGATGTCGACCTGGCCTCCGCCGAAGTTGACGGCGTAGACTCCATGCTTCACCGAGCGGATGATGTCTTCGGGATTATCCTGGCCGGCGAGCATGTACGTATTTGTCATGCGTGGCATGGGGATGTGCTCGTAGCTTTCGCGGCGTCCGTTGCCGGTGTTGGCCATCCCCATCAAACGAGCCGAAAGCTTGTCGCTCAGATAACCTTTAAGGATTCCCTTCTCGATGAGCACGGTTTCCTGGGTGGAGTTGCCCTCGTCGTCGACGTTGAGCGATCCGCGACGCCAGGGCATGGTGCCGTTATCGACGACGGTGCAACCCTCGCTGGCTACGCGTTTGCCGATCAGGCCTGCGAACGCGGAAGTCTTCTTGCGATTGAAATCGGCTTCGAGGCCGTGGCCCACGGCTTCGTGCAGCAGGACGCCGGGCCATCCGGGGCCAAGCACGACTTCCATGTCTCCTGCAGGAGCCTCGCGGGCGTCGAGTTGGAGGATCGCCTGGCGGGCGGATTCTTTGGCGAAGAATTCTGGATTCTTGTCGCTGAAGAAGAAATCGAGAGCGACACGGCCACCGCCACCGGAGTTGCCTGAGCCGGAGTTGCCTTCCCCTTTAGCGATACAGTAAACGCCCATTCGGGCCATCGGCTGGGTATCTTCCGCGAAAGTGCCGTCGGAGGCGACTACCAGGATGTTCCGCAACGAATCGGCGTAGCTGGCGCGGACTTCTTTGATACGCGGATCGTAGGCGCGGGCGGCCTTGTCGGCACGCATGACGAGTTCAACTTTGGCGCTGATTTCGGCGTCGACGCTCGGAAGAGTAACCGGATAGAGACTGCGCGCCGCCGACTTCTGGAATCCGGCGACCGTGGTTTTCGCGGGCGCGCTGGCGATCAGAGCAGCGGTGCGGGCGGCGTGCAGGATTCGATCGGAGGAGAGGTCGTCGGTATAGGCGTATCCGGTGCGCTCGCCCGAGACGACGCGGACTCCGCACCCGGCGGAGATCCCCTGGCTCGCCGATTTCACCATCGACTCGTCGACCAAGAGCGAGGTCGAGGAGAGATATTCGAAATAGAGGTCGGCGTAGTCGCCACCGGCAGAAAGGGCGGCGGCCAGATAGCGCTCGAGGTCGTGCTCGGTCAGGCCGTAATGCTCGAAGAAGAAGCGGGCGTTAGCTTTGATATTTTCCACTTTCATTAGATGCCGTCGAGTTAAGTCAGGACTCGGAGGCGGGCTGCTCCTGTTGTTCAATTATCCCATATGGGAAGAGGGGTCAAGGGATTCGAGGATTTGGAGAACACTCTCAGGTAATCGCGAGGATTCGCGGCCGAGTGGGGAACATAGGGTCGAGCTGCGCTCGACGGACGGCCGGAAGCGGCCGTCTCCACCATTGTCCCAGCCCGCTGTCCGAGCTCGCTGTCCGAGCCCGCCGGGAACCAATATGGGAATTTGCACAGCGCGATGTTTGTCCATCACAGACTTGGAAGGTGCTGTGCGAGGACAATTGCGAGATGACTCCAGAGTTGTTGAGCCGTACGGTGCAGGACTCTCTCAGCGAGGCTTCGGGTGCCGTCGTGCTCGAAGGTGGGGCGGTGACGTTTGATCTGGGGCAGGCGAAGTACTCGATTTCGGGGGAGCACAACAAGTGTGTGCTGCACCTGTGGTCTGCGGAGCGAAACACGGTGCGGCGGGTGCTCGAAGCGGAAGTGAAGAACGGGATGCTGCGGCTGGCGGTACAGCGGCTGGGGCAGGCGCGTCCGACGAAGATGGAGATTTGCCTTGAGCGCGACCGGCGGACTCCGTCGGCGAAGAAGGCGGCGCGGGCGGGGTATGAGGGCAGGCTACGGCGGGCGCTGGAGAGGCACTTTCCGGGGTTTGCCATCACGCGGCTGACTTCGGGTGTGGATCTGGAAAAATCGTTTGGGCCGATTTATGCGCGGGGATTGTTGCGACACGGGCAGACTGCATTTGCGGTGCTAGGGGTGAATGCGTCGGAGACACAGAGTTCGATCGATGCGGCGCTGACCTTTGGGATTTTGTGGCTCGATGTTTGCCGTGAAAATCCCCACCCTTCGACAGGCTCAGGGCAGGCTTTCTCCCAAACGCGGGGAGAAATGGGGCACTCCAAGTCGCGGACTTGTTTCGTTGAGGGGCTCATCCTTTTTGTGCCTGTGGGATGTTCGGCGCTGGTGCGGGAGCGGATGGCGAATCTGAACCAGGCGGCGGCGAAGTGGCGTTTGTTTGAATTCGATGAGCGGCACGATACTGCGTTCGAGATGGACTGCACCGATCGCGGAAATGTCGCGACGCGGCTGGTGCATGCGACGAATGAGACGGCGGCGCTGGAGAGGTTTGCGGAGTCTATCGGGCGAATTCAGACGATCCTGCCGAATTGCGAAGTTGGGGTGCTTTCGCCAGCCGAAATTGCGTTTCGCTGGCGCGGGTTGGAATTTGCGCGAGCGCGAATGGGAGCCGAGGTGGTGACGTTTCGCAGCCGGCAGGAGATCGTCTTCGGCGTGGGCGCCGATGAACGCGTGTTGGAGGACCAGAATTGGGCGCTGTTTGTGCAACTGCTCACGGCGTTACGCGATGCGCGCCATCCGTATGGACCGAGGCATGACCGGCTGTTTCGAATGCATCCAGAGCGCTGGCTGGAGTCGCTGGTGCGGGCCGATGTCAGCGTGATTGACGAGCGGCTGGAACCGGAGTCGGTGTATTCGCAAGTGCCCGCATTTTCGGCGGCGGACCGGGCGATGATCGATGTGCTCACGCTGACGCACGAGGGGCGGCTGGCCGTGGTGGAGTTGAAGGCGGACGAGGACATTCATTTGCCGCTGCAGGGGCTCGATTACTGGGCGCGAGTGCAGTGGCATCACGGGCGGGGAGAGTTTTTGAGGTTTGGATACTTTGGCGGGCGGGAGTTGTCGGCGGAGGCGCCGCTGCTTTTCCTAGTGGCACCGGCGTTGCATGTGCATCCGACGACCGACGTGATCTTGCGGTACATCTCGCCGGAGATCGAGTGGGCGTTTGTGGGGATTGACGAGAGGTGGAGGGAGGGCGTAAAGGTGGTGTTCCGGAAGCGGCCGCAAGATCGTTCTCGCCGCGCAGACACGGAGGCACGGAGGTCGGCGTGATGCCGCAGAGGTCTCGTTGGCGGCGCTTGTGCGGGTGAGTGTCGTAGGGTCCTTCGGCGCGCGCTGCGCTTGCGCCTCAGGATGACATCGGGTTTGCCGGCGATCCAGTTAGCCTTGCCTCCGCGCAAGCCTTGTTACCGGGCTTCGCCCGAAAACGGACGAAGACGTCCGAAGGCGTCCGTCCCTACGCAAACTTCTGTTATTGCTTTTGGCGGGTGTCTTTGTAGACCGTGCCGCCTTTCATGACGAAATCAACGTGTTCTAACGCTTTGACATCCGCCAGCGGATCGGACTCTACGGCGATGATGTCGGCGTACTTGCCGGGCTCGATGGTGCCCACGTCGGAGGAGCGTCCGATCAAGTCGGCGGCGCTGGATGTGGCGGCGCGGATGGCCTGCGCCGGGGTCATGCCGAATTTCACCATGTAATAAAACTGCCTGGCGTTGTCACCGTGCGGGTAGACGCCGGCATCGGTGCCGAAGGCCATCTTCACGCCGGCTTTCACGGCTTTCTGGAAATTCTCACGCTGCAACCGACCAACCATTTTTTCTTTGTCGAGGTTTTCCTGGGGCAGGCCCACCTTGGGCGCTTCGTTGAGAAGGTAATCGTCGTTGTAGATGTCCATGACGAAGTAGGTGCCGTGTTCTTTGGCGAGGCGGATGCCTTCATCGTCCACGAGACTGGCGTGCTCGATGGAATCGATGCCGGCAAGGATGGCGTTCTTGATTCCTTCGGTGCCGTGGGCGTGGGCGGCGATTTTGCGTCCGGCCATGTGGGCGGTTTCGGCGGCGGCCTTGAGTTCTTCGAGCGTGTATTGCGGCGCGCCGGGGCTGTCGCCTTTCGAAAGCACGCCGCCGGTGGCGAGAATCTTGATGACGTCAACGCCATACTTCACCTGCGCGCGCACGACATGGCGGAGTTGATTCGCGTCGTCGGCGATCTGAAAATTGCGCTCGTCGGGAAACATGGAGACGCGGGTCTGCGGTGAATAGTTATTCAGGTCGCCGTGGCCGCCGGTGATCGAGATGCCCGGGCCGCTGGCGACGATGCGCGGGCCGGGTATGAGACCGTCGTTGATGGTGTTGCGCAAATCGACGGCAAGAAACGGCGGAGAGCCGACGTCACGGACGGTGGTGAATCCAGCTTCTAGAGTCTTACGCGCGTTGACCACCGCGAAGAAGGCGTGGTCGAAGGGCGTCTCCTTGAAGCGGTTGATGGGGTCGTAGCGGTCGGCGCGGCTGCTGAGATGCGTGTGGCAGTCGATCAGGCCTGGCAGGACCGTGGCGTGGGAGAGATCGATGACGTTGGCGCCCGAAGGTGCTTGCGCTCCGGGCGACACGCTCTTGATGCGGTCGCCTTCGATGGTGATGAGAACATTCTGGCGGACGGTGTCGGCGGTGGCGTCGAAGAGGCGGCCGGCGAGGATGTAGGTGGTCTTCGGTGCGGGTGGTGTTGCTGCGGTTTGCGCGACAGTGATGGATTGCAGAGAAAGAGCAATGACGAAAAAACCGAACAGTTTTTTCATGACAAGGTTTCCCCGGAGTTTGGTGTGGGCAAGAGTGTCAGGGCGAGGGTGGGGATTTGTCAAATCTCGTTGACTGCTATCCCGCGTTGGGCGGCCCGAGATCCTTGCTCCACCTCGACTCCTACGCTGACTGTCATCCTGAGCGAAGCGAAGGACCTGTGCACCTTGCTGGCGGTGAGGTGCTGCCGGCAAGTTGCATAGGTCCTTCAGCGGCAACAGACGCCGCTTCAGGATGACAATGCTGAACTTCGAGAGGTGGGCAACGGAGCGGCGCCGTCTACGAGATTTTTGGGTGTTAACGGTTCCAGGCGCCTAAGAGGCGGCGGACGTCTACGAGCTGGCCTAGATGGTGGGAGTTGTGATCGGCTACCAGCAGGGCTTCACGCAAGATAGTCTGGCCGTCGCCCCAGGGAATTTTCGCAAAGAGATCGGTCTTGGGATTCTTGACGAGATCCTGCATCGCTTTCAGGTCGGCTTGGAATTGGGCCACGCTCTTCTTCCACGCGGCTGCGGTTGGTGGGGCGACGGTTTTGGGCCAGTAGCCTTCGGGCCACTGCGGAGATTTGTGCTTTTTGTTACGGCTGAATTCGAGGATGTCCCATTGCGCGATGCGCAGGTGTTCGAGGAGCATCCACGGGGAGTGGGGAAAGTTTGCAGGCTTTTGGCCACGGAGGTTCTGCGGAAGATCTTTGATGATGTCTTCGAACTTAGCGTGGGCGTGGCCTCCGGCGAGGAGTTCGAGGAGATGGTGGCGTAGGGTAGCGTGCGGGTCTTGGGACATTGGTCCTCCGCGGATTGGATGCTTCAGTTTAGATGGAAGGATCGGAGCGCAAGATGCGCTCTTCCGCGCCTAGCCGGGCTTCGCCTAGGGACGGACGAGGCGTCCGTCCCTACACAAGAAAGGCCCCACTTCTCGCGCACAAAACGCGCGAGAAATGGGGCACCCGGAAGGGCCTCTAAGCCGGAAGGGGCTATAGGTCAGAGAATGCCCAGCTTCTTTTTCTTCTTGGTGAGTTTTTTGGCGTCGGCTTCTTTGGCCGCGGCGGTTTCTACCGGTTCGGTCTGGTTCGGACTCTTGCCGCTGTCAACATATCCCGGCGAGGTCTTAATGTAGGCGTCTTCGCGCAGCTTGGTGAGATAGGCGCGGAGCGCGGGCTGCAACTTCTGGTAGTAGAGCGCGTCCTGAATCTTAGGCAACGCGTCTTTTAACGGAGGGACGCCCGCCTGCTGGTGATCGTCAACCTTGAGGATGACGTAGCCCTGCTTGGTGCGGATGACGTCGGTGACCTCGCCGGCTTTCATGGCGAAGGTTTTGTCTTCGAGTTCCTTGGCCAGCTGGCCGCGCTTGAAGATGCCGAGCGCACCGCCATCTGCGGCGGAAGGTCCGTCAGAAGACTTCTTGGCAATGTCCACAAAATTGCCGCCGTCTCGAATCTGCTTCAAAAGATCGTTCGCTTTGGCCTCGGCAGCGCTAAGAGCAGCCGCATCGGCGGCTTGTTTGGCGGCCTCATCGGCTGGGGGATTGGGAGACTGGGCCTGCGGGGCGTTCGGGTCGGCTGCAGGCGCAGGCGCGGGCGTGGGAGCCGCCGTTTTCGGGGCGACAAGGATCTCGCTCAAACGGATGAACTCCGGCTGCTCCATTTCGTTTTTGTGTTCCTGGTAGAACTTTTCGATCTCATCTTTCGAGATGGCGAGGCGGCCTCCGACTTCTTCGCCAATCACTTTGCGGGTGATGATCTGGTTGCGCTGAGTCTGCTTGAAGTCTTCCCAGGAAACGCCCTGCTTTTCGGCCTCTTTTTCGAGCGCCTCCATGGAATCGAGCTTCATGTCCTTGCGCATCTGGTCGAGCTGCTTGATGAGATCGGTGTCGGCGGTGATGCCGAGATCTTTGCCTTTATCGAGGAGAAGCTGCTGGTCGATGAGGTCGCGGAGAACATCTTTTTCGCGCTCGGCGTAGAGTTTGTCGGCGTTGTTGGGATCCTGCTGCTTGACTTCGTCGCGCAGGGTGTCTTTGCTGCGGGCATACTCAGAGTGCGTGATGATCTGGTTGTTGACGCGAGCGATGATCTCTTCGACGACTTGTGCGGCCGAGAGGGCGGGCATACAAGCCAGGGCCACGAGAACCAGGGAAAGTTTCTTCATAGGATGTGTTGGGCCGCCACGGTTGCTGGGCTTGCGGGCAAACGGTGGGCTCGGGCCGATGGGTTATTTTACTCCTTTCAGAAGGATGCGCGGATTCAAGGATCGGTTGTCATCGTAGGCAAGACCGGTGGCCTCGCTTTGCTTCGGCGGACAGCCGAGGCGGCTGTCCCTACGCCAGTCGTTGGAGGTGGGTCACTCCTTGCGGACCAGGGCCAGGGCGGTGCGGTCGTCTTGTACGGGGGCATTGCCGGAGAATTCGGCTACAGCTTGTAAGACTGAGGCGCACAGGGGTTGAGCGGCGCCGCCTGAAGAAGGGAGGAGAACGGCTTTTACGCGGTCCAGGCCGAAAGCGCCAGAGTCGCCGTCACTGTGGCCCTCTGCGTCGACCACCCCGCGGGAGACCAGGAGCAGAGCCGCAGCTTTTTCCATTGCGATCGTGGGAGCCTCGCAGGTAGCGTGAGAAAAGAGTCCAAGAGGAAGTCCGGTCGAACCGAGCTCGATGATTCCAGTGCTGTCGCGGAGAAGTGCCGGAGTGTGTCCGGCGTTGGTGTAGCAGAGCGTGCCGAACTTCTCGTGATAGCAGGCGATGAAGGCGGGGCAGGAATGCACACCGCAACAGACGTCGATGAGTCTGCGGTTGAGGCGCAGACAGAGCTCGGTCATGGCGTCGGACTCGTTGATATCGGAGCGCGAGAAGAGCTCGACTCCGAGAGAGCGAAAGACTTCCTGGGCGGCGATGAGCAGGTTGCGGGTGTCCTCGCGGCGTCCGGCAACGTCGAGCAGGCCGATGAGGACTCGTTCTGAGCTGGCGCGAATGGAGTCGTAGAAATCGCCGGCCAGGCGTTTGCCGACGAAGACCGCGGCGATGTCTGCGCCGTCGATCCTGGGAAAGATTGTGGGGACGGGCTCGACGGCGGCGGGCGGCTCGGGATGCGTGGAGTTGGGACGGGAAAGCATGGCGGAAAGCTCAAGGGCGAAGCTAGCACAGGCGTGGGTGCGGGGCAACCGGGGCTGAAGCTCTAATCATTTGTGTGCGCTCTTTACGCGGCCTTGAAGGGCCGCTCTTCCACGGAGCTTCACGCGGTTCGGAAGGTAGACCGAAAGATCCCAGTCAGTTGCCGTATTTGTCGGTCAGGTATCTTGCCAGGTCGGATTCCAGTTGGCCGTAGTCGGAGTGGATGGTGGCGCGGAGAGCGGCTTCGGTGGAGCTGCCCTGGCTGATGCGCTGCAAGATGCGTTGAACGTCGCTCATGCCGTAGGAATCATTGATGTACGAAACGGCGGCCAGGGATTCGGCGTAGGCGACGTAGGCTTGCGCTCCCGATAGCTGGAGGAAGCTGCCTTCGAGAACATTGAGCGGGATGTTGTGCTGCTCTTTGAAGAGGCGGGCGAGTTGATGTCCTTCGCCAGCGAGGTTTCTAGGTTCGAGGAACTGGGCAATGCCTTCGTGCAGCCAGGGCGGGCAGCGTCCGGCGGAAAGCTGCGTAATAAAGGAGTGCGCGAGTTCGTGCTTCAGAACGTGCGCCAGTTCAGGCGTCATCGAACTCAAGCCGCTGATTGGGATGCGCAGCTTGCCGTCGTTCATGCCTCCGGACCATGAGGGAGCGCGGGTCACATCGAAGAAGGCCTGCTCGGTGTAGAGAGTGACCAGGATGTTGTCACGGGGAGGGTTGCCCAGGTCGCGAACCAGGTCATCGTAGTCGGCTTCGAGAGTCTGAAGGATCTGGCTGCGGAAGGCTTCCGATGTTTGCTTGCCTTCGTAGTGCAGGACGAAGTGGGTGCTTTCGCCGGAGGAAAATTCTGATTCGACAGTTTGTTCGCGCTGGGCTTTTGCCAGGAACTGCTGCACCTTGGAGTCGGGACGAAGTTCGAGGGAGTGCTTCCAGGAGGCGATGGCATCCTTGGTACGGTCGGAAGCGAATTGCGCATAGCCGAGCATCGTATAAGCATCGGGGGAACTGGGAGCGGCGCGGACGGCGCGCTGGGCATAACTCATGGCCTGGCTCGGATTGCCGGTGCGAACCAGAACTGCGGCGTAATAGATAAGGATGGTGGCGTTGTCGGGCTGGAAGCGGAGGGCATTGTCGAAGTATTGACGCGCCCGCGCAATGTTGCCGTGGTCGAATTCGAATTTGCCGGCGATGAAGTCGGCGGTCGCGCTGAGTTCGGCATTGCCTTTGTTCTCGAGCGCGGCGAGGGACTCCGGGTTGACTTTGCCTTCCTCGATGATCTTGCCGACGAGATCGCCTTCGTTGGCGAGGCTATCGGCGGGCGCGAAGGCGGGCAGGCCGGCAGCTCCGGTGGTTCCACCGGATGGAGAGGGCAGCCCGCCGGCGTCGATGCGGTCCACCGAGGACTTGGGAATGGCGTAGGTGTCTTCGCCGATTTCGTATTCGTAGCGAGCGCCATTTTCGCGGACGCGATCGGCGACGATGGTGCGGCCATTTTTGAGATGGATGGTGTCCGCCCGTGCTGAAATCACAGGGGCCGCCAGGCAAAAGACGAGCAAGGTGACACGCAAGCGCATTCAGGCGCATTCTAGCAACGGAGGAACCTCGAACCCACGTGACGAAGGTACTAGTGACGAGCCAAACGGTGTGGAAGACGGTGATGTGGGCGGTTTGCTGCCTGCCGCTTGCGGGGAACGCGGCCGAGAATCCACCGGACAAACCGGCGGAAGCGCTCTATCTGCAGCTGGGACAGGTAGGGCTGGATCCTTCGAGGGTTTATAAGGTGCGGGGAGGATCGTTGACGAGGTCCGCGATCCAAATCAGTTTGGAAGATGGAACGATCGGTTTCACGCAGGATGTGATGGGACGGATCACGGGCGCGTTCTTTGAGGGCTACGGTGAAATTCTGCTGACACCGCCGTCCGAAGTGGAGCGCAGGTCGATGAGCCTATTCACAGGAATGGCGATCCTGGAAGAGCGCTTCGAGTCCGCCTATTTTCGATTCAACGATGATGCGGCGGCGGAGTTAGGCCCCGACCTGCGAGCGCCGGAGAACAAGGATGAATTCGTCGCTCATTGGGGAACGACGACGAAGAATCTGGCCGCGTCGGACGCCATGCGGTTACTACTTACGTTTAGCCGAATGCTGCCCGTGAGTGGCGGAGGCGGGAACGCGGGATCGGACGGACAGGATGCCGGGGATCATTTTCTGCACGCGCGTCTGCAGGGAACCAAGCTCGGAGTGTTCGATGTGTTCTTCGATTCGACGCTGGCGGAGCAGGTTCAAGTGGGACAGGCCAAGACGGCGGAGACCGGCGAGAGCTATTACGACGTGTGGGCAGCGTTTAACGGGAGCGCCGCAAGAGGGTCACACAACGCCGAGGGCGCGTCGCCACGAACGGGGGAGAAGGGGCACGAGGGCCTGATCGCGGTTCGGCAATACACGATTCACACTGAGGTGCTGCCTCCCAAGCAGATTCATGCGCGCGCCACGATGGAATGTGAGGCGCGGGAGAGGGGCCCGCGAACGGTGTTGTTTGAGTTGTCGCGATTCCTGCAAGTGGCAAGCGTGAAACTCGACGGCGAGGCGGTGGAATTTATCCACAATCCGGCGTTGGAGGGTACACAGCTGGCGCGGCGGGGAAATGATGTTGTCGCGGTCGTGCTGCCGAAACCGTTGCAGGCGGGACAGGCACACCGGCTGGAATTCGAGTATGGCGGAGAAGTTCTGGCCGAGGCGGGCAGCGGGTTGTTGTATGTCGGCGCGCGCGGCACCTGGTATCCGAACCGGGGCATGGAAATGTCGGATTTCGATTTGCAGTTCAGTTATCCGCAGGGTTGGACGCTGGTTGCGACTGGGAAGCCGGCGGAGGTTGCGGCGGAGAGCGCCCCGAAAGCGGGGGATCAGGTGTCGCGCTGGGTCTCCGATCGGCCGATTCCGGTGGCGGGCTTCAACCTGGGCAAGTACCGGGAAGCGACAACGCGGGCGGGAGACGTTGAAGTGGAAACGTATGCGGCACAGGGGGTGGAGCGAGACTTTCCGAGCCCGCGAATCCAAGAGATCGAGCCACTGCCCACGAGTCCTGCGAGTCCGAAGCCGCACTCGCCCCGGCTGATCGTTCCTTCGCGTCCCGCGCCGGCGAAGACCGAGGTCACGGTGGGGGAATCGGCGGCGAGAGCGATTCAATACTTTGCGGAACGATTCGGCCCATTTCCTTACAGTCATCTTGCGCTGACGCAGATGCCTGGGCGCGAAAGCCAGGGATGGCCAGGACTGGTGTTTCTGTCGTCGTACGCATTTCTCGATCAGCAGCAGCGGGAGCAGTTGCATTTCGAGCCGTTCCGGAGCTTGCTGCAGCAATCGGTCCCGGCGCATGAGACCGCGCATCAGTGGTGGGGTGATCTGATTACCTGGAATAGCTATCGCGACCAGTGGTTTTCCGAAGGGCTGGCGAATTACTGCTCGTTGATGATGTTGCAGGAGAGGAATCCCACCGGGTTTCGGCTGATCATGGACCAGTACCGGCGCGATCTGGTCGAGAAGAACCAGGATGGAATGGCTCCGATGGATGCGGGTCCGGTGACGTTAGGTACACGGCTGCTGTCGTCGCGGTTTCCGCAGGGGTATGAAGCCATCAGCTATGGGCGCGGAACGTGGCTGTTTCACATGCTGCGAACCATGTTGAAAGATGCGGCAGAGCAGGAGAAAGGGCGCAGAGGTTCGGGGGTTGGGACGGAAACGAATGAGCCATTCGTCCGGGCTTTGCGAAAAGTGCGGCAGCGCTACGAAGGCAGATCGATCAGCACGCGGGAACTGCTGGATGTTTTCGCTGAAGAGCTTCCGCCGCCTCTGCGCTACGAGGGGAAGGATTCCCTGGAATGGTTCCTGCGCGGATGGATTAACGGCATTTCGCTGCCCAAGCTGGAATTGAAGTCGGTGAAGTTCACGCCGAAAGGGAACGGCTCGATCGTGAGCGGAACGATTTTGCAAAAGGATGCTCCGAATGATCTGGTAACGTCGGTGCCGGTGTATGCGGTTATGGCGGGGAAACAGCAGGTGTTGTTAGGGCGTGTGTTCGCGGATGGCGACGAATCGACGTTCCGGATACCGGCGCCTGCGGGAGCTCAAAAGATTGTGTTGGACCCTTACGAGACGATACTGACGAGTCCGAAGTAAAGGTTGTGAACCGCCAGGCGGTGCCGGATTGGTCCACGCTCCAGAAGCGATTCCCGAATTGGGTGCTTCGGAGTCGGGGCGTGCGGGGTTGCGACTTCTCCTTCCTACCTAAGTGTTGTGTTCGGGTCAATTTGTGTCGATGGGCCTCGTCGCGGCGGAATGGCGACTTACCTGCAAGGTGGTAGGTGGTTACGGGAGTGAAAAATGGATCATTTCCTCGGCAGTGAGCTGGCGATGGATCGAGATGGTGCGACGAGCATTCGTATCTTTGGGAAGGTGGATCAGAGTTATCCGGTGACGATCCTGTTTGTCGAGGACGAGGCGTTCGTACGGGAAGTAACGCGGGAGATCTTGGAATCGGAGGGCTACCGGGTGTTAACCGCGGGCAGTGCGGCGGAGGCTCAACGAATTTATAACGAGCGTGGCACGGAGGTGGATTTGCTGCTGACCGATGTGATCCTGCCGGGAGAGAGCGGGCGAGTTCTGGCCGCGAGAGTCAGACGGGAGAACGCGGCGCTGAAGGTACTGTATGTCACGGGGTATCCGGAGCAGATGGTGATGCGAGCGACGGAAAACGAAGATTGCCTGGCGAAACCTTTTTCCGCGGATGCACTGCTGGACCGGGTGAGGCAGTTGCTGGATCCGGCGGACGTTCTCGCTATGCGTGCCTGCGCATGTGTGTAGCGTTGACGATTTGCGCGGGAATTTGAGCCAGGGGCACCACCCGAGAGAGGATGCCAAGCTCCGCACAGGCGCGCGGCATTCCGTAGACCGCACAGGTGGCCTGATCCTGTCCGATGGCGAGACCGCCTTCGTCAAAGATGGCTTTCATACCTTCCGAGCCATCGGAACCCATTCCGGTCATGATCACTCCCATGGCCCGCTTGTGAAAGAGTTCAGCGACAGAACTCATCAGCACATCGATGGATGGAATGTGCAAAGAATCTTGGGGTTGAGGATCGAGGGAGATGATGGGGTGTGAGTCGGAGAGCCTGCTGGCAACGCGCATGTGTACACCCGCGGGCGCGATGTAGGCCACGCCTGGACAAAGGGGTTCGCGTGCAATGGCCTCATGCACATGGATAGAGCAAAGATTGTTGAGCCGCTGGGCGAAGGGGCCGGTGAAGCCGGCAGGCATGTGCTGCACGATGAGGATGGGAACGGGAAGGTCGGCCGGAAGGCAAGGAAGAATCTCCTCAAGAGCTTTGGGACCGCCGGTGGAAACGCCGATGGCCGCGACCGCGATGCTGGTGGAGAGCAGGAGGTGTTCCTCCAGGGACACGGACTGGGCCGGCTTTCGTGGAGGTGGAGGCGAGAGGCGCGTTCTGTGAGAATGCGCGGCTGCCCGGATTTTGGCGATGAGGTCGGCGCGAATGTGAATGATCTCAAGCGACGCGGCCGACAATTGTTTGGGTACGTAATCGTCCGCGCCGGTGTCGAGGCACTGGACGCGGTCTTCCACGCGCGTGCGCTGGGTCAGAATCAGCACGGGCAGACTGGGTTTCTTTAATCGCAAATGGCGCAAAATGCTGACGCCATCCACTTTGGGCAGATTCAAGTCGAG
Organism: Candidatus Dormiibacterota bacterium; assembly: GCA_035632675.1. GTDB lineage: Bacteria > Acidobacteriota > Terriglobia > Terriglobales > Acidobacteriaceae > Sulfotelmatobacter. The sequence continues at coordinate 42,468 of DASQGJ010000014.1, read as the reverse complement.
GATCACCAGGTCATACTCGGTGCCGGTTGCTGCCGCCTGGGCCTGCTCCCCATCTTTGCAAACATCCACGGTGTAATGCTCGCTTTCAAGACCCTGGCGGACAAACTTGCCCAGGGCCTCATCGTCTTCCGCAATAAGAATTCGCATAGAAGTGAACCGTCCTTAATCGAACAGCCCAGTCTAGTTAGAAATGCCTGTAGTGCAGCCGAATCTAAGGGCACACAAAGGTATAGGGCGGCAAGAATGGGCCACGGTTTCAGATTGGGATGCTCGAGATGGGGCTATCTCAAGCTGGTTCTCTGTACTGGAACCTTGACGGCCAATTCCCCGAGCTTTGCCCAATGTAGATAATTCACACTGGAAGCTTGTCGACTGGGAGTGAGCCTTGCGCATTTGGAGCCAACTGAAGTCCCTGGTGCTGCCGGGCGGAGTGTTGCTCCTCGGTGTGGTGGGGCTGGCGTACTCCGGTTGGTTCAGTCTGGCCTTACCGGCGTTGAGCTTTCTCTACTATTGCGCGCTGGCGGGAGGGGCGTTGCTGGCCTGGAGATTTCGTTCGAGCCGCATCTTCTTCTCGTTGCTGGTGATCTTTCTCGCGCAGCAGGGCGTGGCCCTTTCCGCGGGAGAGCCGCCCTTTGTCCTCGGGACACTGTCGGCGGTCGCGGTTTTGGTGCCGGTGAATTTCGTTTTAATCGCGCTGATGCAGGAGCGTGGTTTTACGATCGAGTCGACGGCTCCTGTCGGCCTGTTGCTGTTTGTGGAAACCCTGACGGTGGCCGTGATCTGCGGTGCCGGGCCGCGCCTGCGGCACATGACGGCGACGGTTGCTTTGCCCCGGTATGCGCTGATTCTTTTGGCGTCGGCCGGCGTCTTCCTCGCGGTTCGTTTTCTGGTCAGTCGAAAGCCGGTGGAGAGCGCGTTACTTTGGTCTTTGTGTTCTTTCTACCTGGCAGTGCACTTCGCGGGAACGCCGCGCCCGTCGACGCTCTATTGGGCGACTGCGGCGTGCATCCTCGCAGCTTCGATTGTTGAGAATTCATATCTGCTGGCATATCACGATGAATTGACGACGCTGCCTTCGCGGCGCGCATTCAACGATGCGCTATTGACTTTGAAGGTTCCTTACTCAATTGCAGTTGTCGACATTGACCACTTCAAGCGCTTCAACGACACCTACGGGCACGACACTGGCGATCAAGTCTTACGCCTGGTTGCGGGGAAACTGGCACGGGTGACGGGCGGAGGCGAGGCTTACCGGTGTGGCGGAGAAGAGTTCATGATTCTGTTTGCCGGAAAGACCACTGCTGAAGTGGGCGGACATCTGGAGCAGTTGCGTGAAACGGTCGAAGCGTCACAGTTTCTTATGCGGGGCAATGATCGGCGTCAGGCGCCCCGCGGACCGGACCGTCGCAACCAGCGGCCCCGCAGATCGAAGAAGGGCCACGCAATCCGTCAGCTTGCAGCCGAACCCGCCAGCACCGCGCTCTCGGTCACGGTCAGCATTGGAGTCGCATCGTCCACGGAGAAATCGAATCCCGATACTGTGTTGAAGGCTGCGGACAAGGCCCTGTATCGCGCCAAGGAGAACGGCCGGAATCGAGTCGAAACCGCTTCGTCCACGAAGCGGATACATGTGAAAGCCGCGGGAATCGCGTAATTCCAGTGATTCATCAAGGGAAGTCAGGTGACGTGCGGCCCGGGCCGTCGACCGTTGGACGGGAGTATGACGACCCGGTTCCGTACGTTTCGCAAGCACCGCAGGCCGTGCGGTCAGCCGGCGGTCGTAGGTGAGATTGGGCGTTTCCGGCCGGTGCCCGCGCAGGCAGGACACTTCATACGGATAAATGCGACGCCGTCGGACTTACCGTTCAAGTCCACGGGCTTCGCAACATATCCAGAACCGCCACAGTTCGGGCAGTCTTCCGGAGCCACTCCTTCTCCCCCTCGTGTTGATGGCATTGTCTCCGAGATGTACAGAAATCTTCTGGAAGATTACTTTGCGTTACGAATCCCGAACAAGTGCGCGGTCAGAAGTGCCCGCGCCACATGGCACGCGGGGAGTTTGATGCGCGGATTCTCCGACCGCTCGGAGGCGGTCATTGCAAGCGGCCACGGAGCACTGTGAGTGAGGCAGGCGGCAGATTGTATTGCATGTTCTCTTCACCGTGGAGAGTTGCGGTCTTGGCTGGGCCGTCGGGGTCGGCGTGACCTTTCTTGCGGTCGGGGTGCCACTGATACTGCTCGCTGCCGAAGGTAGTTATTGTTACCGGGCCGCCGAAGAAGGCGTCACGATCCGCTTGTGCATCGTGAAACACGACCCGCACCTGATGCGGGTGGTCGTGATCCCTGTTAACCAACATCAGGGACCACTGTCCGTCGGGGCGATGCAACGCATAGGCCGTGACTAAGAGGTGTCCCTGCGAGTCCTTCACGTCGCTCGAAGCCAGGTACAGGAGATGCTCGGCGTCTTTGGGTTCCGCCCACTCCCGGGTCATGAGTTGGGCGGCGAAATACTGAGATGTGGGTTGCTGAATCTGGTAGTGATCGTCCACCATAAAGAGATGGTAGGTTCCCCAGCTGTTGGAGCAGGCGGGATGCGGCGGCGAATAAGACAGGGCGTGATAATAGTGAGTGGACTGGCCGCCGGCGCTGAGAAATCCTGCAAAAGAGTCGGCCAGCCAGAGTGCGCCGAAGATATCGACGGACGCTTCGCCGCCATGCGCGTTGGTTTCGGTGTCGAGCAGAGGGACGCTGGGAGGCAACCCGTCGTCACGCCACACTTTCATGATGTGGGTGATCAGCTCAGGCTCTTGATAGAGATTCTCCCAGGGTGTCTCGCAACCATCGTAGGGATAATGTTCAAACGACATGAAGGCGAGATCCTGCAGGCGACTGTGAGCTTTAAGGTAATCGAGAAAGCGGCCGAGCCATGACGTCCGGCCCTGTGCGTCGGGCCAGACCTTGATGTCCTCGGTGACGCCCTGGAAGACCGGCCCGCCGAGCCTGAAGGCGGGATCGACGCGATGGAGCGCCGTGGCGAATTGCAGGTAGAGAGTCGCGTAATCCTCGGGCAGCATGTACTGGCCATCGGGCTCCTCGCCCATCTCGATGTACGAGATCGGATAGCCGCGCTTCCTTATATATGTCATTTGCGCCGCCGCGTCTTCGGGTGTGCTGTAGAGCATGGCGACGGGAACAATCGCCGGCAGGCCGCGAGTGATGCCAGAGGTGAAGAAGAGGTCGAAGCCCGGTTGATCGCCGGATTCCATGCGGTCGGGAGCGACATACAGATCGGATGGCTCATGCCAAGGATCGACCGAGGAGCACAGCGTTAACGTCTGTTTTTGATCCGGCGAATGGTGGAGCAGATCTTTGAATTGGCCTTTGTCGCTGGTGCCGAGATAGATTTCGCGGATGGCGTAGCCGACGCAGTTCCGAAGATCGGCGGAGCCGTGGGTGTCGCAAGTGTGGGAGGAGCGGGTCATCAGGACGCGCACGAATTTCGTGCTGACGGCGGGAGTGAAAGTGCGCGTGATGATGCCGCCTTCGCCATCGGTCACGGTATCGTAAGGGAAAGTTTTCCAGATGCCTTTGTCCTGGTCGTCCATGGCGTCGCCTTCGCCGTCCCAGTACTGGATTTGGTAGGACGTGGCATAGGGATCGCCCCAATGGATGCGGGTGGCGTTGATGTCTTCTTTCTTGTCGAGTGCGATCACGACCCATTGCGGGTGGAGCGCATCATCTTCTCCGGTGAATTCCTTGGCCAGATAGGGATTGCTCTTCCAGTAGGTTTGTGGGTCCCCGTCGTCGAGGCGCGAGTAGCCATCGAATTCCGTGCCTCCGTTGCGCGTGAAGCCGCGATGACGGAGCGAATAGCCGTACGAGTGGCGGATCATCTCGCTGGTTGGATTGGTGTCGCCGGTGAAGTATCCCTTGCCTGACGGATCGCTCCAGGAGCCCTTCGGGTTCCAATGCCAGGCCTGCACAAACAGGTCCGTGTTCTGGCGATAGCTGATGACGCCCCACCCCGCCGACAGGACTTTCTGGACCTGGTCGGGGCGGAAGAACACATCGGTGGCGTTGCTGGGGACGCGATCTACGGTGGAACCGAGGGCATAAAGCGGGCTGAATTTGTTGGCGACGTGGCTGGGGGTTGCGTCGACGGTGACGGTTTGCGCGAGAGCACTGATCGCCAGAGTACTGGCTGAAAGAGTAATAAGGACAGCCGCATGCTTAAGGAGGGAAACTGGTCCGATATGCTTTTTCATGGTGCTGGCCGGATGGTCATCTGATTCGACACAGAGAGTCATACAACAAAGTCCTGTGCTGCCGCCACAGGTTTTCACTGGATGAAACACAAGTTCATTCCCGTATCCGTTCAGCGTTTGCGTCTTCCGTATCATCGCCGATTCTGATAATGTGCAACTCTCCTCTCTCTTCTCGCGGAGGCATTCATATGCTTCTTAGAGTATTCGGCGACAGAATCTCCCTGGGCCATGCGGCGGCTGATCAAGCCGCAACTGCGATTCGACGTGCCATCGTGGAGCGCGGTCGGGCTCGCATCATCGCCGCGACTGCCGCTTCACAATTGGAGTTTCTCGACTCGCTCACGAAAGAGCCGGGTATCGACTGGAAGAAAGTAGAGGCGTTCCACCTCGACGAGTACATCGGGTTGCCGATTACGCATCCCGGAAGCTTTCGCAAGATGCTGATGGAGCAGTTGGTCGCCAAGACTGGAATCACGCACTACCACTTGCTCGCGGGCGATGCTTCGGACCCGGCGGAAGTCATTCGGGAAGTCGGAGGAGAACTCGGCTCTGCGCCGATTGACATAGCATTCCTCGGAATTGGGGAGAACGGTCACATCGCATTCAACGATCCACCTGCGGATTTCAATACCGACGATCCCTACATCATCGTTGCGCTTGATGAGGCGTGCCGTCGGCAGCAGGTGGGCGAGGCCTGGTTCTCAGAGATTTCGCAGGTGCCGAAATACGCGATGTCGATGTCGGCCCGGCAGATCCTTAAAGCGAAAGAAATCCTCGCAGTTGTCCCCGACAAGCGGAAAGCTCAGGCAGTGAAAGATTGTTTCGAGGGCGAGATCAGTCCGATGGCGCCGGCGTCGATTCTGCGGAGACATCCGAACGCTACGATCTATCTGGATAAGAGCTCGGCGTCGCTGCTGGGGCCGGCTCTGCAGCGTGCGCTGGCGAAGAACTCTCAGGCGGAAGTGAGCTAAGCGTTTTGGTGGGATCGACAATCAGCCAACTGGCCGCGCCCATCACGCACAGAGCGGCTGCCACCAGGAAAGAAGTTGTCCAGCCGAATCGGGATGCGATCCAGGGAGTGAGCATAGCGGTAAGAAAGGCGCCGAACTGGTTGCCCGTGTTCATGATCCCCGAAACGGTTCCTGACGATCCGCCGGCGATGTCTGCGGTGACGGACCAAAAGGAGCTCTGAGACAAGTAAAGCGCGCCCGCACCACCGGCGAGGACAACGCTCGCGAGGCGGGCACTCTGCACTTGCGTGCCACACGCGATGAAGATGCCGGCTATGAAAATCGAAAGGACCGCAATCCCGCACCGTCCGACCCGTGGGCCGCGCAATTTCGTCAGGCGATCGTTGATCATGCCACCGAGCAGGCAGCCCGCGAGCATCCCAAGAAACGGCAGCATCGAATAGACGGCGCTTGCCTTGAGATCCAGTCCTCTTACTTTCGACAGATACCGGTAGAACCAGCTGAAGAAGAGCCAGGCAACATAGCCGTAACAGAAATAGCTGATGGTGAGGGCCCACACTTCTCCACTGCGCAGAACGCGCGCCCACGGCGCAAGCTCTAACTTTCGACTCGAAGGCTCTTCGTGCGGATGTGCCAAGGTGAGACGGGACTCAATGAAGGCACGCTCGGAGTCGGTAACCTCTGGATGTTCGGCTGGAGTATCGCGGGCCGACGTAAACCAGATCGCTCCGGCGATCAACCCGATCACGGCGCACGCCCAAAAGGAGGAGCGCCATCCATAATGGACCATCAGGTAGGTGATGAAGGGGGGCGTGAGGCCGGCACCGGCTCCGACCCCGGCGAAGATCCAGCCGTTAGCGATTCCGCGCTCGTGGACGGGAATCCAGCGGGAGAGAAACTGATTTGCAGAAGGATAGATGACCGCCTCGCCCGCGCCGAGAAGGAAGCGAACCGCCATGAAAAGGAACAGGGCACCGGCAATATTTGCTGGAACGAGCGCGGTGAGGGCCGTGAAGATTCCCCACCAGATTACCCCGCCGGTGAGCACATATCGTGGGCCGAAACGATCAGCGAGGCGGCCGCCGATTGTTTGAAAGAGCATGTAACCGAACAGCATCGCGGCGAAGACCCTGCCCAGTTGAACATCGGTAAGGTGGTAGGCATCAGCGATCGACCCACCCGCGATGGAGATGTTGACGCGGTCCAGATACGACACCGCGCTGAGGACGAACAGCCAGAAGACAAGAAACCAGCGCACGCGAGTTGGTTTCGCCGGAGCCATGGTGGATAGTCTCGTTGGACTACGCGGAGTGCTCTCTCAAAATACGCGACAGTTGCTCAGCGACGATTTTGTCTTCGCCGGGTTGCAGCATGAACGAGTTCATCGCCAGTCCCGGCCGGTCTTCGCCGGCGCTCATCACGATTGCCGGTTTCGAGCTTCTCAAGAGTTTCGATACCTGCTGCGGCGTGAGCGAGATCTTTGAGTCCCACGTGATCTGCATGTGGGGCACGTGATTCGCGATGTCGGGTGTGAAGAACGAGGTAGATACGCCGGGAATCTTTGTGAGCTCGCGCGAGATTCCGTCCAGGCGGCTTTGCCACTGTTTGGCGAGCGCGTCGTGATCTTCTTTCAGATACAGTTCGAGTGCCTTGACCATTCCGATGATTTCTTCTTTGCCAACTTTCTGGCTGCGGCCAAGAGTGTCCTCGTGCGGGCTGTTGTTCAGCAAGGCATTCGCGACCAGATCTTTGCGCCCGATCAGCAGGCCTGCGCACTGAGGGCCGCGCATGGCCTTGCCACCGCTGAAAGTGACGAGATCGTATCCCATGACCGTGTAGTCCCAGAGGTGCGAGGCCGGAGGCGTATCGGCGGCGGCGTCGTTCATGCAGGGCAGGTTGTATTGCCTGGCGAGCTTCGGCCACTCGTCGACTTTGATCTGGCCGGCGGCATTGGCGAAGTTTGTGAAGTGCATCATCGCGGTACGGTCGTTGACGGCCTGTTGCAGCTGGTCGCGAGTTTCGATCTCGATGAGCTTCACGCCAGTCGACCGCAATTGATGATCGAACGGATTGCGATGCGACTTCTGGATGATGACTTCCGACTTCATGCCCGTGAGGTCCGGCAGTTGTTGGATCAGCTTTTCGTTGTCGCCGGTAAGAATGCCTGCGAGTCCCGATTGAATCGCGGCGGCCGCGCCCGATGTGACCAGAGCCGTGTAGCCATCCGGGAGCTTGAGCATTTCGGCGATGCGCTTGCCGGCGGCGACTTCCAGCTCCGGGATGCTGACAAAGTGGCGACCAGCCATCCCCATGACCGCTTCGAGTTCGGGGCGCAGAATTGAGCCGCCCAGCATGGTCATGGTGCCTTCGCAGTTGATGACCGTGGTGACGCCCAACTCCTCGTAGGGATTGCCCGTCTGACCGAAGCCGCTGACCTCGGTCTTCGCGCTGGCCGCTGCTGCGGTGGTCGCAAACATTTTGTGCGGTGTAAAGATCGAGGCTGCGATGGCAGCGGCGGTGCCGAGAAATCCGCGCCGGTTCCACGTTGATTTGAGTCCCATGAGAATCTCCTTCGTCTACTTGCGGGTTACGGCTGCGATGCAATTGATTTCCACCAGCGAATCTCCGGGCAAGGCAGCGACTGCGACGGTGGTGCGGGCCGGTCCGCCGTGCGGAAAGTAGGTCGCAAATACTTTGTGCATCCCGTCCCAATGTTCGATCTTCACCAGGAACACGTTGGCTTGAAGGACGCTGTCCATCGTGCCGCCGCCGATCTCCACGTGTTTCTTGATCTTGTCCATGACCATGCTGGTGTGGGACTCGATCGTCCATTCTTTCTGATCACGCGAGTCGTGCGCCCCTTGTCCGGAGACGTAGATCAAGCTGTTGTACACGATCACGGGCATGATCACGTCCTTCTCGCTCCCGGGTTTGCCCTCGGAGTTCATCTTGCGAATACCGTTTGCGTCTTGTGGAGGCGTGCTGCTGGCCATGGCGCGCGTGGGCGACACGGCGGCGGAAACTCCCAAGGCCGACAGCACGGAGGCGAAGCGCAGAGCGAACATCCTGCGAGTAGAGGTGAGATTCATGTACGTGTTCCTTTCATTTTCAAATTCAAGATCAAGGCAGCGCAAAACTGAACACATCACTTCCGGCGGCAATTGCCACATACTGCTTTCCTTCGACGGCATATGTCATGGGAGAAGCGCTCATGTCCTGGCCAGTATTGAAGTGCCAGAGTTGCTTGCCACTATTCGGATCCACAGCTTCAAGGGAACCGGAATCATCGCCGAAGAAAAGCAGACCTCCAGCGGTTGTCATCGTACCGCCAGAGGAATGTCCGTGCCCCGTCTGCGGATACTTCCACGCAAGGGAACCGGTGTCGAGGCTGTAGGCGAGAAGATTCTTCTGCGATGTCTCGTTCGGGATGCGCTTTACTCCGGTCGAATAGTACTCCTTGCCCTCGCGGAAGGGCTGCGTGGGACTTGAAAAATAGGTCTGGCATTCTTCCAGGGCCAGGAAATACGCCATGTGTGTGGATTCGTTATACGAAGGCGCGTACCAGTTGGTCGCGCCGGAATAGCCCGGACAAACTCGCGTTCCCTGAGGCGTGGGCCTAACTTCGGTGCGAACCGGCCGGCCTCGCTCATCGATTCCCCTGGCCCAGTTCAGTTTCTCAACAAAGGGAGTTGCGGAGAGGAATTTCCCATTGGCGCGATCAAGCACGTAGAGAAACCCGTTGCGGTTAGCCTCAACCAGCAGCTTGCGCGGCTCGCCTTTGTAAACCGCATCGATCAGCATAGGAGTTTCCACGGAATCGTAGTCGAACAGGTCGTGCGGCGTGAATTGGAAATACCACTTCAGCTTGCCCGTATCCGGATCGAGCGCAAGCAGGCAATCGGTATAGAGATCGTCTCCTGGACGCACGTCGTCGTTGAAATCGGGTGCGGGATTACTGGTGCCCCAATAAATCAGATTCAGTTCGGGATCGTAGGTGCCGGGCATCCAGGTGGTGCCGCCGCCGCGGAGGTACATTTTGCCTGGCCAACTGGCGGAACCAAATTCGCCCGGCCCGGGGATCGTCCAGAATCGCCATGCCAGCTTGCCGGCCATGGCGTCGTATGCGGCGACAAAGCCTCGGACTCCGTCATCCCCGCCGGAAGTGCCGACCAGGACTTTGTCTTTGACCACCAGCGGAGCGCTGGTGGCGCCGTAATTCTTGTTCCAGTTTGCGTAAGCCACATCCCAGATCTGGTTTCCGGAACGGGCGTCCAGGCACAGCAGGTGCGCATTGTCGGTCTCCATGTAGACGCGATCGTGCCAGAGTGCGACCCCGCGGTTCACGTGCTGAGAGGCGTCGTCGATCAGCCCATCCGAAACGGGACGCGAATGGTGCCAAACCGTCCGCCCGGTACGCGCGTCGAGTGCGAACAAATCATTGGCCGCCGTGACCAACATCATTCCGTTCACAACCACTGGAGTGTTTTCCAGGCGGTTGGTGTTGTGGGCATGGAACACCCATTGGGCGCGCAGTTTATCCACATTCGCAGCATTGATCTCGGAGAGACTGCTGTTTCTACGGCCGGTGTAGTCCCCGTTGTAGGAAATCCAATTTGCTGCGGGAGGATGAGCCAGCAAATCTTCCGGGCGCACATCGATCTTCGCGGGCGCGAACGCACTATCAGCAACCGTGATCAGACAGAACAAGACCATGCCATGCACCGGAGTCGCCATGCTCAGGAAGCCTTCCGCGAACTTTTGTCGACTTGCATCCGCGATGCCAGGCTTCCGACCGGCTGGAAGCCAAGTTCGCGCGAGATTTGCAACCCCGCGGTTTGAATGAGCGGGGCGAGCTGCCGGAGCCGGGTTACCGGCATGCGGACCACCGGCGCGGTGATGCTGAGACTGGAGTGCACACTGCCGGTATGGTCCCAGATGGGCGCGGCCACGCAGCGGATGTGCATCTCGTGCTCTTCCAGATCGCAGGCATAGCCGTTCTTGCGGACACGGTACAGTTCTGTCTTGAGTTCTTGAAGATTGCCCACCGTGTTTGGAGTGAGACGTTTCAGAGCCAACTCCGGCAGAATGCGATCCTGCTCGTCTTGCGGCATGTGGGCCAGCATGACCTTGCCAACCGCGGTGCAATACAGTGGAACGGAGGACCCGATGCGCGAGTGAATCCGCAAAGGCTCGGTGGAATCCAGCTTCTCCACGTAAACCGCGGACAGGCCGTGGCGAACCGTCAGGTGAATGGTCTCGCGAGTCTGTTGATTCAGTTCGCGCAAGTGAGGGAGGCTAAGCCGGCGGATATCGAGTTGCCCCACGGCGGCCTGCCCAATCGCAAAGCAGGCAATCCCCAGGTGATAGCTGCCGTCTCCGTCACAACTCAAAAAGCCGGATGTGACCAGATTCGCCAGAAAGCGATGAACGGTGCTCACCGGGAGCCGCGACAGACCGGCGACCTGCTTGGCGGTGAGTCCGCGCGCATGCTCGCTGAAAAGATGCAGGAGGCGCAGCCCGCGCTGAAGGGCTGTGATGTTGTACGTGCGTTTTGGTCGAACCGCCATGAACGATCAGGTAAGGTGCAAAAATGAAAGTGACAAATTATCTGATGAAAATGATTTTTCTGCAACCGTTTCCGGTTAGAGCCGGCCGAATTTCTTCACCGCCTCCACGATCGACCTGGTTTGCTCAATTACGGCGTACATGGAGTGTTCCTTGTAGTCCATCTGTTGTGCCAGCGTCAACACGGCCTGCGCCTGCGCTTTCGGCACCACTGCTACGCCGTCACTGTCGGCCACCACGATGTCTCCGGGGTTGACGGGAACTCCATTGCAGACCAGCGGAATCTGTGTCCCGGCAAACCGGTAGTGGTGGACAGACGTGGAGGGCACGATTCCCGTGGCGAAGACCGGGAAGCCGATCTTGCGCAGGTAAGCCACGTCGCGGACACCGCCATCAATCACGGCGCCGGAATATCCGCGCGCTGCCATTGCGGTCCCCATCAATCCGCCCATGCCGGCGATGTCTTCGCCGTCCTCGAGCACCATCACGTAGACCGAGTCGGCCGACCCTTGGTCAATCGCTTGCAACATGCCGGACAGCGCGTTGGGGTCTGTGTTTCCTTCATCTTTCTTGAGTTGCACGGTGCGCGCGAAGCCGGCGAACTTGGATGTGAAGATCGGCTGCATGCGGTGACTCATATACATCTTCTTGCCCGTGATCTGCTCGATCGCGTCGGAAACCGAGGCGACTTCGACCCGCCGGAATTGCGCGATCAGTTCGCGGTCGGACCAAGGTTGGGGAGTTGCCCCACCGGATTGTGCGCGAACGAACCGGCCGCCGCTCGCTAGAGCAAAGAGGAAAGTGAACGCCACCGAAGCGGTGACCGTGCCGAATTTCCGAAGCCTGCCAGGTTTGCCCATTTCATCCTCCCGATGCATACATGTGCGCGGACTCTAACACTGTTGGAGGTTTATTGGGAAGCCACAACAAGAGGTTACGCACTTATTGCGGATCACCAAAGACAGTTGACACACACCCTGCGGTTAATAAATCCTCGTTACATCCATTCTTGTTTTTCACGTGGAGGGGCCACTTTCATGCCATGAAAGTGGAATCCGACAGGAAACTAATTCGTAAGGAGTCAATCATGCAGGTCGTCGAACGCCGATGGATCGCGTTGGGGCTGTTTCTGTGCCTGGTGGCGGGAGTCGCATCGGCGGGTATCACCGGAAGCATCTCGGGTGTGGTCACCGATCCAAGCGGCGCCGTGATCGAGGGGGCGTCGGTCGTGGCCACGGATACGCAAACCGGGGTGAAATCCAATGCGACCACCGACAACAAGGGCTTCTTCAGTCTGCCCGCCCTAGCGGTCGGCAATTACAATCTTGAGATTTCCCAGCAGGGCTTCAAGACCCATCGCGTGACCGGGTTGACGATCGACGCCAACTCTGCTCTCCGCGTGGACGCGGCGCTGCAACTGGGCACAACGGTAGAAACCCTGGTGGTCACGAGCGATGCGGTTCACGTGGAAACCGAGAGCACGCAAATGGGCGAAGTGATTACGGGGAAAGCGATGACAGCCGTGCCCCTGAACGGGCGCGCCTACACGGATCTGCTGGCGCTTCAACCAGGAGTTTCGCCGTACACGGCAGGAGACACCGGAACTCCAGGGGTGAGCGACCGGGCAGTGGACGGCGGTTTGAATTCCGGCAACCAGTCGGTCAACGGCCAGCGTGAATCTGCCAACGGCTTCATGGTCAACGGCTCCAACGTTGAGGAGGGAAAGAATAACGGAGCGGCCATTATTCCGAACCTTGACGCCATCTCCGAGTTTCGCATCATCACCAATAACTTCGATTCGGAGTACGGTAACTACAGCGGCGGCCAGATCAACGTCGTAACCAAATCAGGCACAAACCGAATCCATGGCAGCGGTTTTGAATTCCTGCGGAACACGTCGCTGGATGCGAAGAACTACTTCGCAGCGTCGACCGACAAGACCCCGGTATTTCGCCAGAATCAGTTCGGCGGAACCATCGGCGGCCCCATCAAGCGCGACAAGACTTTCTTCTTCATTGACTACCAGGCGTGGCGGCAAACCCAGGCGCCGACGGTCAACACCCAGATGCCATCGCCTGGAAATTTCACGGGCGACTTCACCGATTCCGCAAGTTCCTTCTCGACGGGCGTCGACGCCGCGCAAAACCCGATCGCAGCGGTCGTTCAAGGTACAACAACGCCGGGTGGATGGGCCAACACGTTGTCTACGCGCCTGGGCTATCCCGTCAACGATCAAGAACCGTATCACTACACCGCAGGTATGGTGAATCCAGCCACGATCGACCCCTCCACCGGCATCGGGACTCCCTATGCGACGGACTGCGCCAGCAACGATCCGGTAACGGGATGTGTGTTCCCGACAGCGATCATTGCTCCCAGCGTCTGGTCAAAAGTAGCTACGAACATGCTGAATCTCGGACTGATTCCCCAACCCAATGCAGCCAACAACTTTCTGCAGACGTCGGCGTATGCGCAGAAATTGCGCGACGATAAAGGCGGGATCAGGATCGATCAAAATACAGGATTAGGGAGCCTCTTCGCCTATTACTTTGTCGACGATTATCTGCTGAACTCGCCCTTTCCGAACGGAGGCGCAAGCATTCCAGCGGCCAACTTCGCGTACAACGCCGAAACCGCCGGTCGGGCGCAACTCCTCAACATCGGCGACACTAAGAACGTCGGCGCCCTCGCGGTCAATGAATTCCGCTTCAGTTATGTGCGCAACACATTGTCCCTGGGCGAGCCTCAAGGCGGCGTGGGTTCGAACTACAGTCTTGCGAACCTGGGATTCACCACACCCTGGGACGCGAATACGGGAGGGATCAGTCCGATTGCGCCCAACCTGGAGGGCGTGCCCTATATTACGTTCAACAATTTCTCCATCGGAGTTCCGCAGGTCAGCACGCGTCAATACAACAATTCGTTTCAGGTGCTGGACAATTTCTCCCGAGCCATGAGCCGCCACAGCATCAAGTTGGGCGGGCAGTTTCACTACGACCAGATCAACGAGCGAAACCTGGCCGCAGAAAACGGACAGTACGGATTCAGCGGGAACGAAACCGGCATCGATTTTGCCGACTTTCTGCTGGGGGCTCCTAACGGCTTGACGCAAGCCAGTCCCCAGATTCTCGATTCCCGCAGCAAGTATTACGGGCTGTTCGCGCAAGACAGCTGGCGCGCCACCGCAGACCTGGTGCTCAACTATGGTTTGCGCTGGGAAGCCAGCATGCCCTGGTACGACACGCAGAATAAAACTGAGACCATTATTCCCGGTCAGCAGTCGGTCGTGTTTCCCGGAGCGCCTGCAGGATGGGTTTTGCCGGGAGACCCGGGAGTCCCGCGGACTCTCGCTCCGACCCAGTGGCACAATTTCTCACCGCGCGTTGGCCTGGCGTATTCCCCCAGCGCGTCATCGGGGATGCTCGGCAAGTTGCTTGGTGGACCGGGAAAGACGAGTATCCGGATCGGCGGCGGGTTGTATTACACATCGGTTGAGGACCTCTCTCAGTTTCTCGAAGTCGGCGATCCTCCGTATGGTTTGTATTACGGAAGCGCGCAGCCACCGCTGCTGGAATCGCCCTACATTGTTCGCTCGACCGGGACTTCCGTGGGACTACGATTCCCGTTCCCGTTCCCTCCGACGAATGTATCCGCGAAGAATCCCGACACGACTTTTCCCTGGGCCCAGGTGGAGCCTATTTCTTTCGGTTTCTCGTTCGATCACCGGAACAAATTGCCGTATTCCGAACACTACGAGTTCTCGATCCAGCGGCAGATCGGAACCAACACCGTAGTTACCGCGAGCTATGTGGGGAATCAGGGACACCGGCTGGTGACGTCGATCGAAGCCAATCCAGCGAATCAGGCGCTGTGCCTGTTCCTCAGCGATCCCAACAACCTTGGCCCCAACAGCGCGGGTCCATGCGGTCCGTTCAGTGAGACACCGCCTTTCGACTCGACGACGGGCACTAGTACGCCATGGGTTACCGCTTCAGGACAGACAATCGCCGCGGTGCGGCCGCTGGGGCCGCTGTTCGATACCAATCCCTTCGAGTCCACCATCGCAAACTCCCGCTACAACTCGGCACAATTGAGTGTGAGTCACACCACCGGGTCGCTGAGCTTCATGGCGGGCTACACCTTCAGCAAGTGCATGGACAACGCTTCCGGCTTGCAGGATTCGACGAACCCGTACAATCCGAGGCTCAGCGTCGGCTTGTGTAACTTCGACGTGACACAATCGTTCGTCTTCAACTACAACTGGCTGTTGCCATTCGACAAGTTCGCCACCAGTGCCTGGTCGCGCGCGCTGATTGGTGGCTGGAGCTTGTCGGGCATCACGCGTTTTGCCAGCGGCCTTCCCGTGAGCGTGTCGGAGAACGACGACAATTCGTTGATCGGCTCCAATGCGGTGCCCGTGGATGTTCCCAATTTTGCCGGCGGATCAGTCCTCGCGGACAAGAATCCGCGCCATGGGAATGCGTACTTCAACCCCAATCTGTTTACCCCGGAGCTGTTGGGGCAACTGGGCAATTCGCGCCGGCGCTTTTTCCACGGGCCTGGACTCAACAACTTCGATATGGCGTTGCTGAAGAACTTCAAGTTCACAGAGTCCAAAGGTCTTGAATTGCGCTTTGAAGCCTTCAACGTGTTCAACCATGCGCAGTTCGGAAACCCGGATGGCGAGATTAACTCCAGCCAGTTCGGATTGGTCACGAGCGCGCGTGACCCGCGAATCATGCAGGTGGGAGCGAAAGTCCTGTTCTAGACTCCGTACGGAGAAAATGCGCTCAATCCGCAACTCGTCGCTTTTCTTGATCGTAAGTTTCCTCCTGTGGGGAGGACCTATGCGCATCTGGTCAACCCAGGCGCAACAGCAGGACTCATGGGAGGACGATTTCAAACCCGGTCCTTCCCCCGGCGAGCGAACTTTCACTTCGACGTGCTCTGGATGTCATGGCTTGGACGGGCGGGGAGGCGAAAGGGCACCCAACATCGCGAGCAATACGAAGACGCAACGCCTTTCCGATGCTCAGCTCTCGAACATCATTGCAAACGGAGTCTCCGGGACTGGAATGCCCGCCTTCCATTCTCTGAGTCCAGCGCAGTTGCATTCGGTGGTGCACTACCTCCGAACGCTGCAAGGGAAAAGCAAGAGCCGAGCACTGCCGGGTGACCCGAGCAATGGCGAGAAAATTTTCTTGGGCAAAGGAGAGTGCTCGACCTGCCACTCGATCGCGGGAAAAGGCGGATTCCTTGGTCCCGATCTCTCGGGTTATGGCATGGCAATGCCGGCGCAAGCCATTCTCGCGGAGCTTGTGAGCCCGAACAGGATTGTTCCCTCCGGCTATAAGCTCGCGACTGCCACAACTACCGATGGAACCCGTGTGGAAGGCATCGTTCGTAATGAAGATAACTTCTCAGTGCAGATGCAAGCCAAGGACGGCAGTTACCATTTCTTTCAAAAGTCTGACTTGCGGAAGCTGGAGTATCACGGTGAGCCGCTGATGCCGACCGATTACGGTAAGCGACTGAGTCGCGCCGAACTCAACGACCTGGTCAGCTACCTGATGAACGCGAGTTCAGGTGCCGATACGGGGAATGCGCGCGCTGCGAAGAAGGACAGTGAATGAAGATCGTGGACAGGATGCTGCTTCATGGGGCGGCCGTGGTCGTCTTGCTGCTTCCGGCCGCCGCCCAGAAGTCGCACAGCTTTGAGCTTCAAGCACTCTCTTCCGGCTTCTGGGACGTTGTCGATCACCACGCGAAGGTCGAGACCGTTGCGACCGGGTTTGGCTTCACGGAAGGCCCGATGTGGGATCCGGCAGGTTTCGTCTACGTCAGCGACGAGACGTTGAACAAAATCTTCCGGATTTATCCAGATGGCAAGAAGGAAGAGGTGATCGCGCTGGGGGACCCTGACGGGAACACTTTCGATCGCCAGCATCGACTCATCGATTGTGCCAGCGTGTTGCGGGCCATCATCGAAGTGGCTCCGGAAGGAAAATACAACATCCTCGCCGATCGCTACGAGGGAAAGAAGTTCAACAGCCCGAACGACGTCATTGTCGGCCCCGACGGCGCTCTTTATTTCACCGATCCGACGCTCGATCTGGTTGCGGGTGAGAAGCAGGAGATCCCGTTTCAGGGCGTCTACCGGCTCGATGCCAAGGGCGGTGTGACGTTGCTGACGAAAGACCTCACGCAGCCGAATGGTCTGGCGTTCTCGCCGGATGGCAAGAAGATGTATATCGACGACAGCGAGAAAAGAAATATCCGCGTATATGACGTTGCTTCAGACGGGAATCTCGCCAATGGTCGCATTTTCGGGGACGAGCCGGGCGGCAAGGGCGATGGCGTCCCCGACGGCATCAAGGTAGATAGGGCTGGTCATCTGTTTGTGACGGGGCCCAAGGGCATCTGGGTGTGGGATGCGCAGGGCAATCATCTCGGCACCATCGTGATGCCGGAACAGCCCGCCAATTTGACCTGGGGCGACAAAGACTATCACACGCTTTACATCACGGCGACGACGTCTGTGTATCGCCTGGAAACCAAGACGGCCGGGTTCGTGCCGTATCTTGAGCAGTAGTTCGCGCTTGCTGAGTCGGTCAACCTTCCAGCTTGAAAATCCGTTCCATCAGCAGCCATTTCTCGCCGGGCCTGGCTTGGGGCAAGGCCTGCTGAAATCTCCACATCAGGTTCTCCCACTCTTGCACCTTCGGGCTGAGTCGGTCGGCCTCGGCTTTCGCATCGAACGAGAAATGCTCACCGACTTCCATGATCATGAACATGCGCGTCCCGAGCAAGTAGATCTCCATATCTTCGATGCCGGAGTCTTTGATGCTCTCCTTGATCTCGGGCCAGACCTGCGTGTGATGACGTTTGTATTCCGCGATGAGCTTGGGATCATCTTTGAGATCGAGAGTAAGACAGAACCGTCGTTTCATGGGATTTCCCTGGCAGGAATGGCCACGGGCGCTGACGTGACTGGTGACGGTCGATATCCGCGCATGGCGAAGTAGAAGACGTAAGCGTGGCAAAGCAACGGTACCAGAAACGCACGCTGGATATTCCACGCGTCAGAGACCCGGCCCATGATCGCCGGACAGACGGCTCCTCCGATGATGGACATTACCAGTAGAGACGAGCCGAGTTTGGTGTAGGGCCCCAGATTCTTGATACTCAGGGCGAAAATTGTCGGGAACATAATCGAGTGAAAGAACCCCAGCAAAACGATGGCTGCGACTGTAGGTACACCCGAGCCCAGCAAAATGATCGTCACACAGAGCAACGAACCGGCCGCAAATACGCTGAGCAGCCGGCTGGGAGAGACCTTGCGCATGATCGCCGAGCCGATGAATCGCCCCATCATGAAACCAAAGACGTGGGCTTGTAGAAAGCGAGCGGCGATCTTTTCGTGCGCTCCTTGCAATGTGAATTCGCTGAAACGAATGATGAAGCTGGCCACGCCGACTTGCGCACCCACATAGAAGAATTGCGCCACCACTCCCCTGAGCAGATGTGGAAACCCCAATGTTCCACCAAGCTTCGGGCTCTCGCCGCCTTTGGCCGAATCCGTCGACTCGTGAATTTCCGGCAGCTTCGTGAAGAAGATAAGCACTGCAATAAAAAGGAAGATTCCGGTGATTACAATGTACGGTGACTTCACCATGTTCGCTTCGGACATCCGATAGCTCAGCAACTGCGCCGGAGACATGGCGGCCAGTTGCGCCGGGGTGTATTCAATCCCGGAAAGGATGAACCTCGACCCCAGAAGCACAACCAGGAACGCCCCCGTAGCGTTGAACGACTGCGCCAGATTCAGTCGCCGCTCAGCGCTTTCCACCGGGCCAAGAGTCGTCGCGTATGGATTGGCAGCCACTTCCAGCACCGACTGACCGCAGGCCATCACAAAGAGTGCAAACAGGAAAAAGGCGTAGACGCGCACTGATGCGGCGGGAATAAACAGAATGGTTCCCGTCGCGCATACCAGCAGACCAGTCAGAATCCCGCGCTTGTAGCCGATCCGCTGCATCAGCCATCCTGCAGGCAAAGCAGCCAGGGCGTATGCGCCGAAGAATGCCGACTGTATTAGCGAAGACTGAAAATCTGTAAGCCCGAACGCCTTTTTCAAATGCTGGATCAGCACGTCGTTCAGGTTGACTCCGATCGCCCACACAAAAAACAGGCTGGTCACCATGGCGAGGGGGACTATGTAGCGGCGTTCCGTGACTGGCGCGGGTTTCGTCATCTTGTTCTCGTCGGACGTATTACGTTAGAGCGCGATCCAGATGGACGTAGCCTCCGTCCACAAACAGGTGCTGTCCCGTTGTATGACTCGACTTGCCAGACAGCAGGAATACGACCATCGAGGCAATCTCCTCTGCTGTGGTCATTCTCTTCTCCAGAGGAATCTTGGATAGGATGAGGCTCAGCTTCTGGTCTGGATTCGGAAATGTGTCGAGCCAGTTGCGATACAGCGGCGTCATGACCTCGGCGGGGATCACGGTATTGACACGGATTCCATAGGGCAGCAGTTCTGCGGCCCACTCCCGCGTCAGCGCCATGATGGCGCCTTTAGACGACGCGTAGCCCGATGTGCTGCCCTGGCCTGTAACTGCAGTCTTGGAGCCGACGTTCACGACGGAACCATGCGAGCGCTTTAAGTGCGGCAGAGAATAATGCGCCATGCTGTAGTAATGAACGAGATTGCGATTGAGCGACGCGACATATTCCGTCGGATTGCCCTGCTCAAGGCCTACCTTGTCGTTGCGGCCTGCGTTGTTCACCAAGCCGTCGATGTGTCCGAATTCTTTGATCGTTCGCTCGACGGACTGCGCACAACTTTCCGGAGTCGTGAGATCGACGGTGATCAGTCCGCATCGGGAACCGACTGTCTGCAATTCTTTCTGCAGCTTCGCTCCAGCGTCGGGGTCTCGCCCGACAATCACCGGCACGGCTTGTTCGGCGGCGCAGGCACGCACGATGGCGGCTCCAATCCCTTTCGCGCCGCCGGTAACGATCACGACTTTGTCTTTCAGTTGCAGATCCATGCGCTAGCCTCTCAGATTGAAAAAGCCACCGTCGAGCGGGTAGTCCATGCCGGTGATGAAAGAAGCTTCGTCCGAACACAAGTACAGCGCGAGCGCAGCCACTTCCGCGGGCTCCGCCATTCTTCCGATGGGCTGCGATTTCGAAAGCTTCTCGAACATTTCCTGCTCGCGGCCGGGATACGTCTTCTTCAGATAGTCATCCACAAAAGGCGTGTGAACTCTGGCGGGAGAGATGCAGTTACAGCGAATGTTGTGGGCAAGATAATCGCGTGCGACGGAATATGTCATCGCGATCACGGCGCCCTTGGTCATCGAATAGGCGAAGCGGTCGGCGAGCCCCGTCGAGCCAGCGATCGAAGCCATGTTGAGAATCACGCCACCGCCGTTGTCGCGCATGTGCGCTACTACGGCGTGCATGCAGTTGTAGAAACCCTTTACGTTTACTCGAATCAGCCGGTCGAAATCCTCCTCCGACGTGCTTTCGACGGTTCCAATGTGCGAGATGCCGGCGTTATTCACGAGGATGTGGATACGCTCGCCGCGGAACAACTCGACGAACGAGGCTTCTACTTGCCTCTGATCGGTGACATCGCACACGTGCGCAGAAGCCATGCCTCCATTAGCGGCGATCTGCCGGCAGGTTGCCGCGGCTGCGGCCTTGTTCACATCCCAGATTCGAATGGCGGCCCCGTGCGCCGCGAAGCGGAGGGCGATGGCCTGACCAATTCCGCTGCCCGCCCCGGTGATCACCGCAACTTTGCCGTCAAGGCGGAAGTTGGGGCTCGGCTTAATGTCGCTGGTCAGAGGGAGACGCCTCGTTTCCAGGGAATAAAATCTTCCTGCGCTTTCGACTCTGCCTTGGTATGCGTCTGCCCACTCGCAACTTGCACAACGAAATCAAGAATGGTTTCACCCATCTGCTGAATGGTCGTCTGCCCGTCGATGATCGATCCGGTATCGATGTCGATGATGTCGTGCATACGTTGCGCAAGGGCAGAGTTGGTCGAGAGTTTCACCACAGGCGCGATTGGATTGCCCGTTGGCGTGCCGAGCCCGGTGGTGAACAAAACGACGCTTGCGCCCGCTCCAACCTGTGCCGTCACGCACTCGACGTCGTTGCCCGGCGTGCATTGCAGGTTGAGTCCCGACTCCGTCGAATACTCGGGGTAGTCGAGCACCGCCGTGACCGGCGACGTGCCGCCCTTCTTTGCGGCGCCGGCCGACTTCATCGCGTCCGTAAGAAGTCCGTCGCGCATGTTGCCGGGGGACGGATTCATTTCGAACGCGGACCGGACCGCGGCGGCGCGTGCGGCGTAGTCGGTCATCAGGCGCATGAAGCGGTCGCCAACCTGTTTGCTGCGGCCTCGATCGATCAACTCCTGCTCCACACCACACAATTCTGGGAACTCGGAGAGGATGGTTCTCGCCCCCAACGCGGCGAGCAAATCGGAGGTGTGTCCGATCGCGGGGTTCGCAGAGATTCCGGAGAAGCCGTCCGACCCTCCGCATTTGAGCCCCACGCACAACTTCGACAACGGTGCTGGAACCCGCTGGGCCCTGTTGGCCTCGACCAATCCCAGAAATGTTTGAGAAATCGCATCGCGCATCATTGCAGCTTCGGAGCCACTCTTCTGCTGTTCGAAGATGACCAGGGGCTTGTTGAAATTGGGATTGCACTTGCGAATTTCGGTCTGAAGGATATCGATTTGCGCGTGCTGGCATCCGAGACTCAGGACGGTTGCCCCAGCCACGTTGGGATGGTGAATGTAGCCGGCAATCAGCCCGCAGAGATTGTTGGAATCTTCGCGAGTCCCGCCACAACCGCCTTCGTGGAGAAGAAAGCGGATGCCGTCTACGTTCTCGAAGATGCGCTGTCGTGAGGATGGGGCGGGTGCGCCCGTCAGGCCCGGACTTCCCGAGTCAGTGAGTTTGCCTTCACGGTAAAGCCTGGCGAGTTCGGCAACCTGCTGCCGGTAAAGCTGCGGCGCAGCAAATCCAAGCTCTTCTTCAAACGCCTGTTTCAGGACCTGAATGTTCTTGTTCTCGCAGAAAACCAGCGGCACCACCAGCCAGTAATTTCTTGTGCCGACCTGACCATCGGATCTTTGATAGCCGTGAAACGTCTGCTGGGCCCATCGCGCCACGCTAGGCGGGGTCCAGCGATACTGTTGCGATCCTTCGTGAAATGCCGCGGCTTGATGCCGGATATTCCCGGTCGTCAACAGCTCCCCGGCAGCGATGGGCTGTTCAGCTTTCCCAACCATCACGCCATACATCACGACTTGATCACCGGGGACCAGATCGGCGATGGCGAACTTGTGCTTAGCCGCGACATTGGACTTCAGAGTGTGGCTAGTGCCGGCGTACTCGACAACCTCGCCCAGCTTCAGATCGCTGAGCGCCACGAGGACGTTGTCGTGAGAATCGAGCTGAAGGACCCTGGAATGCATAATCGAAGCGCGAGAAATACGCGACGCTCGGCAGTGTAAACGTTTACGTCGCCGCTCCGCAATTTCGATCGCGAAGCCGAGGCTGATGTCTACGAGCGCAGCCGCCAGAAGCGCTGCGCATTTCCGCCCAGAACCGCCTCACGCGTTTCCGCCGTGTGCTGTTCGAGGTAGTTTCTTACTACATCGAGAACGCGACTGTAAGAGGCTGCCACGAGGCACACGGGCCAGTCGGAGCCAATCATCAAGCGGCTGGGTCCGAAGGCGTCGAAGGCAACGTCCATGTAGGGAACGATGTGTTCCGGTGTCCAGTGATGCCAGTCGGCTTCGGTGACCAAGCCAGACAGCTTGCAGAACACATTTGGAAATCCGGCGAGGCGTCGAATTCCGCTTGCCCATGGCTCGATTTCCCCGGTCTTGATCGGCGGCTTGGCTAGATGGTCGAGAACGAAACGCAGACCCGGAAATCGTTCCACAAATTCTGTAGCGACAGCCAGATGGCGCGGGTAGATCAGAATGTCATAGGCCAGATCGAATTCCTGCAGCAACGAGATGCCGCGAAGGAAATCTGGGCGCAAAAGGAAACGGTCGTCCGGTTCTGACTGGACAATGTGGCGGATGCCCACAAGCTTGGGATATTTTGTGAACGCGCTCAACTGCGACCGAGCGTCCGGAGAAGACAAGTCTACCCATCCAACCACGCCCAGGATTTTTGGGGACTGATCAGCGAGCTCCAGCAGCCAGCGAGTTTCTTCGAGCGTTTGGCGGGTCTGAACCAAAACGGACCCTTGAACGTCGTTACGCTCGAGTTCAGGATGCAGGTCCGCGGGAAGAAAGTCGCGGCGGATTGCGGACATGGAGTTGTCGATCCAGCCATATTCGGCGGAGCTGTAAATCCAGAAATGCTGATGGGCGTCGATGCGCATGAACTCTGGCGATTTCGCATATGGTATCACCGCAGAAAATCTGGTCCGAACAGTTGCGGTGCAAGCAGAGTGCAGAGGTCCTTCGTTGCCCAAGAGCAGCTCCTCAGGATGACAACTCACGTTTGTCGGTAGTCGCCGGCGGTAGCAGACGGCGCGAAACTCACGACGACGGCTTTCGACGTTGGAGTATTACTTCTTAACGCGACGCTATCGATCGGGACGAGCACGTTGGCCTCGGGGAAATACGTGGCCACGCAGCCGCGAGGAATTTCATAAGGCACGGCAACAAAGCGCAGAGCTTTTCGCAATTCTTCTGTTCCGTCGTTGTTGAAATGACTGGTGATGTCGAGTGCAATGCCCGCTTTCCAACCCTGATCTTTCATATCTTCGGCATTGATCAGCACAACGCGGCGGCCATGAAAGATACCGCGATAGCGATCGTCGAGACCGTAGATGGTCGTGTTGTACTGATCGTGGCTGCGGAGAGTTGTCATCAGGAATTGTCCTGGCTTGAAGGCCACGGGATCGAGGACTGACACGGTGAATGTGGCCTTGCCGGCCTTGGTCTTGAAGTCATTGTCACGAGCTGCATTCGGCAGGTAGAAACCGCCCCTCTGGCGCACGCGCACGTTCATCTCTTCACAGCCGGGCACCACGCGGGCGATGAGATCACGGATGCGGTCGTAGTCGTCCACGAGGTTCATCCAGTTCACGCTGGTGCGCGCCCCCAGAGTCGCGATGGCGAGACGCGCCACAATTGCCGGCTCGCTCAGCAATTGATCCGAGGGCGGTTCCAGGTTCCCCCTCGAGCTATGGACGATGCCCATGGAGTTCTCGACGCTGACCCGCTGCAGACCGGCGGCTTGTGAGTCGCGATCGGTGCGACCGAGGCAGGGCAGGATCAGAGCCTGCTTCCCAGTAATCAGGTGAGCGCGGTTCAGCTTGGTCGAAACATGTACGGTCAGATCGCAGCGCGACAGGGCCTCGGCGGTGAACTCGGTGTCTGGCGTTGCGGAGAGAAAATTCCCGCCCATCGCGAAGAACACACGAGCCTCGCCGCGGTGCATGGCCTTGATGGAATCCACCACATCCCAGCCATGCTTTCGTGGAGGTTCAAAGGCAAGAACATCGCGCAGTTTGTCGAGAAAGCTGTTGGGCATTCTCTCCCAGATGCCCATCGTACGATCCCCCTGCACGTTGGAGTGCCCGCGCACGGGGCAGACTCCGGCACCGGGGCGTCCGATGTGTCCGCCGAGCAGCATCAGGTTCACGATTTCCTGAATGGTCGCGACGGCCTGGCGCTGCTGCGTGAGGCCCATCGCCCAGCAGGCGATCATCGCTTTCGATTGCACCACGACCTCAGCGATCTCCGCAATCTGAGCGCGTGACACGCCGCTCTGCTCGGAGACTTCATCCCAGGAGAGGGCTGAGATCGCATCGCGAAAAGGCTCGAAGCCCGCAGTCTTTTGAGCGATGAAGGCCTGATTGACGCTTCCGGGATGTTTTTCTTCTCGCTCCAGGATCTCCTTGCACAGCCCCTTGAGGAAGGCGAGATCTCCGCTCAGCCGAACCTGGACGAAATGTTTTGCGATCTTGGTGCCGGGACCGAATAGATGCAACAGGTCTTTGGGATGTTTGAAGCGGGTCAACCCGGCCTCTGCCAAGGGATTCACACTGACGATGGTTGCGCCGCGTCGGGCGGCCCGCTGCAGAGTTGACAGCATGCGAGGGTGATTGGTGCCCGGGTTCTGCCCAATAATAAGGATAGTGTCAGCGACATCGAAGTCTTCGAGCGTGACAGTTCCCTTGCCAACGCCGATCACTTCTTTCAGCGCCAGACCCGAGGACTCATGGCACAGGTTGGAGCAGTCCGGAAGGTTGTTGGTGCCGAACTGCCGCACGAATAGCTGGTAGAGAAACGCTGCCTCGTTGCTGGTTCTGCCTGAGGTGTAGAAGATCGCCTGATCGGGGCTGCTCAAGGCGTTGAGATCCTTCGCGATCATCGCGAAAGCGTCATCCCAGGAGATCGGCTCATAGTGGTCACCGCCGGCCCGCAGAACCATGGGATGGGTCAGCCGTCCTTGATGGCCGAGCCAGTAGTCCGATTGCTTCGAAAGTTCGCTGACGCTCCACGAACGAAAGAACTCTGGAGTGCAGCGCGCGGCCGTGGCCTCTTCGGCGACGGCCTTCACGCCGTTCTCGCAGTATTCGTTGAGCGAGCGCTCGTGATCGGGGTCCGGCCAGGCGCACCCCGGACAATCGAAGCCGTCGAATTGATTGAGATGGACGAGGGCCGAAACGCCCCGCAACAGGCCCGGCTCCCTGAGAGTGAACTCAGCAGCTTTAAGGACCGACTTCAGTCCGGCGGCGACCCGCGGTGGAGCGGTGATTTGAACTGCGTCGGTCTCAACTGGAGGCTGGGCGTGCCGCAGGCCGGCATTGTTGTGGCCGGGCGAGTCTGACTCAGGCATTTGCTCCCCCAAGGTGTTCCTCACGAGGCGTAGTGTACGACAGACGCTACGCGGAAATATTGTTACTCACGTTCTACTGGCGTACAGTATGCACGTTGACCGGTACACGCAGTCGCCACAGGACTTTGTCATTCCGTGCGAACTGCATTCGGAGCGACCATGAAAAATCCGGTTGTGCCTTGCAACATTCCAGCACGTTCGGTCTCGCGAAGACAGTTCCTGGCTCAGAGCGCAACTGCGGCGATTGGGTTCACGATCGTTCCGCGGCGGGTGTTGGGCGGTGCAGGATTCGTTGCTCCGAGCGACAAAGTCAACATCGCCTTCGTCGGCGTGGGCGCGCAGGGACTGCGTGTCATGCTGCATTTCCTGCGCGAGCCCGACGTGCAGGGTGTGGCGGTATGCGATGTCAACAAGGGAGGCGCGGGGTACCCGCAGTGGGCCAGCCACGAATTCTGCAATAACGTCCGCAAATTGCTCGGCGTCGACAGTGGTTGGGATTGGCTCAGCCCTGAACAACCGATTCAGCTGACCCACTCCATGCAGGTGACCAGCGGTGTTGCCGGTCGCGAACCTTGTCAGAAGATTGTGGAGGCGTACTACGCAACCCAGCAGAAGTCCGGCCAGTATCACGGCTGCTCGGCCTACAACGACTTCCGCGAACTGCTCGAGAAGCAGAAGGATCTCGACGCCGTCGTCGTCTGCACGACGGATCACCTGCACGCGGCGATATCTGCCGCGGCGATGAAGAAGAAGAAACACGTTTTCTGCCAGAAGCCGTTGACGCACAGCATCTATGAAGCGCGGCGCATCGCCGAGATCGCGCGCGAGACCGGGGTGGCGACGCAGATCGCCGTCGGGAACCAGGCTTCGGAAGATACTCGACTACTATGCGAATGGATCTGGGCTGGAGCCATCGGGCCGGTGCGAGAGGTCATCAACTGGTCCAGCCGTCCGTTCTGGCCACAAGGGATCGAGCGTCCTAAAGAAGCGGAGCCTGTGCCTGAAGGTTTGGATTGGGATCTATGGCTGGGTCCGGCTCCGGAACGCCCGTTCCATCACGCTTACTTGCCTTTCGTCTGGCGAGGGTGGGCTGACTTTGGTTGTGGCGCGTTGGGCGATATGGGCTGCTACAGCTACGACACAATCTTCCGTGTGATGAAACTCGAGGCGCCGGTGAGTGTGGAGGCGAGTTCGACGGATCGCTTCGATGAGACGTATCCCATGGCGTCGATCATTCATTATGACTTTCCGGCTCGCGGGGACATGCCGCCGGTCAAGTTCACGTGGTATGACGGTGGTCTCAAGCCGCCACGTCCGGAGGAGTTGGAGCCGGATCGTCCGTTCCGGGGCGAGAGCGACGAAGACGAAGGACTTCTCTTTGTCGGAGACAAGGGCAAGATTCTCTGTGGATTCAACGGCAGAAACCCTAAGCTGATCCCACAATCCAAAATGGATAGCTACAAGCAGCCACCAAGAACGCTTCCCCGGTCACCGGGGAACGAGCGGGAATGGCTCGACGCTTGTAAGGGGGGCAAAGTGAAGCCGGGCGGAAATTTTGAATTTGAGGATCTGGTTACCGAGACGCTGCTGCTGGGAAATGTGGCGTGTCTCACGGGACAAAAGCTCAGTTGGGATCGTTCCAACATGAAGGCCAACAATTCAGATTTCGCGCAGAAGTACATTCGTCCTGAGCGGCGCAAGGGATGGGAACTCTAACGGCTAGACGTCTGCGTGACCCGCGGATGAGGAGGCATCGATGTCTTCGATCTCGAGAAGAGAATTCTGCAAGACTGCTAGCGCGGCAACGGCAGGAGTCGGATTGCTGTCGGCGGGCACGTTGAAGCTGCGCGCGAATCCGCTTGGCATGCCCATCGGATGTCAGACGTGGGCCGTCCGCGACATGATCGCCAAAGACTTCCCCGCCACGCTCAAAATGCTGGCAGACACGGGATTCCAAAGCATTGAACTCTGCTCTCCCGTCGGCTACACCGAATTCGGATTCGGCGCGCTCGCCAAGTACAAGGGATCAGAACTGAAGAGAATCATTGGCGACGCTGGTCTTACCTGCGTGAGCTCTCACTTCGGCATCGACGAACTCAGGAAGAATCAGGAAGACCGTATTGCGTGGGCGAAGGACGTCGGCCTGACCCAGATGCTCGTCCCCAGCCTCGACGGGCCGAAGAAGCCGGCCATGGACGATGTGAAGCGAGCTGCCGACGAGTACAACAAGATGGGCGCAAAGGCCTCTGCCGCGGGCATTCAGCAGGGCTTGCACAATGAAGACTTCGAGCTCTCGACGGTCGATGGCAAGCGCACCTACGACGTGCTGTTCGAACTTCTCGATCCCAAGTTGGTTAAATTTCAGTTTCAGGTCTCGACGATCAGCCAGGGCTATGATGCCGCGGAGTATTTCACGAAGTATCCCGGACGTTTCGTTTCGATGCACGTGCAAGGCTGGTCCGCGGAGAATAAGAAGGTGATGGCGGTGGGACACGACAGCCTGGATTGGAAGAAGATTTTCGCCGCGGCGAAAACCGGTGGGATCAAGAACTACTTCGTCGAAATGAAGCTGGAGATGATGAAGGAAAGCGTTCCGTACCTGCGGAGCCTGCAGGTCTGAGGAATTTCGCAGCTATTCCGAACGCACAGCATCCGGTTCGACCCTAAGTCGAATGGTAAGTCCTTTATTTCGTTTCACATCAAAAATAATCAGAAGCCATGTAATAATCCGCCGCCGGGCCCGTCTTTAGTGGTGTAAGTCGGCACCAGGGAGGCGTAACCTGCGAAGCGTACTGGCAGTTGAGGAACCGGCAATCGCGATTCCGCACGAACTCGAACGCGCTTTTCGGGCGCACTACGGCCTGGTCTTCCGCACGGCCTACCGGATTACGGGCAACGCGGCGGATGCGGAGGATGTGTCGCAGACGGTTTTCATGCGCTTGTTTCGTCGGGCTGCACAAGCCGCGGCACTTGAGAATGAAGAAAGCTATCTTCGCCGCGCGGCGATCAATGCGGCTCTGGATGTGATTCGGTCGCGGCAGGCCGAACGTAACGTTGAGCTTGTAGACCTTCCTGGCGGTGCGGACCACGAGTCTGCCGACCTACGCAGAGCTCTCGGGCGTGCTCTCGGCAATCTCAAGCCGCGTTCCGCCGAGGTCTTCACGTTGCGATTCCTGGAAGGCTTCGACAATTCCGAGATCGCGCGCATGCTTGGCATTTCACAAGTGCTGGTGGCCGTGATTGTCCACCGCACTCGGCAACAGCTCCGCAAGGAGCTTGGAAAATACCTAGGAGACAGGTCATGAAGGACGAAAAGTTCGATCGCTTGCTGTTGTCGATTCGGAATGAAGAAGTGGATCAGAAGGCTGTCGACAAGGCCGGCGAGCGGGTCTGGAACGCGATTGCCGGAGCCTCGCCAACTGTGGACCTCAATTCGCACACGCTGCGGAGCTGCGCGGATTTTCAGGCGCTGATCCCGTCCTATGTGGAGAAGGAACTCGCACCGGCGCGAGCCATGCTGTTTGAAGATCATGTGCACGCCTGCGTGGCATGCCGTCATGCTTTGGAGCGCGCCCGGCAAGGAGAGTTGCAGCCCGTGTGGCGTCTGGAAACGAAGCGCTCAACCTCGTGGGCCTGGCGCTTGGCCATGGGAGCAGCGGCCGTGGGAGTCGTAGCCCTGGTGACATTCGCATATTCCAACGGGCTTCTGCCGGGACAGCATCCGGTTCGCGCGGCGGTTCAGACTGTCGACGGCTCGCTTTATGCGATGGTCGACGGCGAGACGCGCGTGATTCCGGCGGGCTATGAACTCAGGAACGGAGACAGGATCCGCACCGCCAAGGGATCGACGGCGGAGGTCCGGTTGCTCGACGGGTCGCTCGTTGAAATGGCAGAGCGCTCTGATCTATCCGTGTCGAGGGAATGGAAAGGCACAACCATCCATCTTGACGGTGGGCAGGTGATCGTGCAGGCGGCCAAGCAACGGACTGGACGCCTCTATGTTGCGACTGAGGACGGGCTGGTCTCGGTCAAGGGG
This sequence comes from Candidatus Dormiibacterota bacterium, assembly GCA_035632675.1. GTDB lineage: Bacteria > Acidobacteriota > Terriglobia > Terriglobales > Acidobacteriaceae > Sulfotelmatobacter. The sequence continues at coordinate 12,731 of DASQGJ010000014.1, read as the reverse complement.
ACGATCTTCTCGGTACGACGCGGAACGAAGGGTTCGCGCGTGGCCGTTGTGGAAGGCGTAGTCCGGGTCAATTTCGGAGACAACACCACCGACCTGCGAGCTGGCGATGAGGCAACCTCGAGCGCCGCGTTGTCAAAGGTTCCGGTGCAAGACGAGGTTGCGTGGAGCAAGAACTCTGCGAAGTATCTTGCCCTGCTGGGCGACTTCGCGATTCTCCAGAAGCAGATTGCGGCGATTCCGGGGCCGGGGCTGCGCTACAGCTCCGAGCTTCTGCCCTATGTTCCCGACCACACCGTGGTTTACGCGGCGATTCCGAATCTCGCGAATACGCTCGGAGAAGCCCGGCGGCTCTTCGAGGATCGGATGCGGCAGAGCCCCGACCTGCGCAACTGGTTCCGGCAACAGGAGAAAGGTAACGGTCCAAAGCTGGAAGACGTGCTCGATCAGGTCAAGAGTTTCAGCGGCTATCTGGGCGACGAAGTAGTGTTTGCCGTGGGAAAAGATGGCGCAAACTATAGCGCTCCCGTCGTTCTTGCCAAGGTACGGCAGCCTGGACTGGAGGGCTTCCTCCAGAAGGAGGGCAAACGGCTGAGCACCAATTCGGCCGAAGTTGCGCTCCAGACGGTTCGCGATCCATGGTCGGTGACGCCAGCGCCGGGTCACCCGCTGCTGGTTTACGTGAGCAATGACTTGATGATCGCGACTTCAGACCTGCCCCAGTTGCAACTGGCAGTACGGCGTTCTCAGCAGGGCGGCAGCAGCCAGTTCGTCGGGACCCCGTTCTACCAGCAGATTGCGCATTCCTATGAGCAGGGAGCGGAGTGGCTCTTCTCTGCCGACATGGAACAAATTGTCTCGCATAACGTACCAGCTAATAACAACGACGTTCCCCCGGGTATCGGGGACGTACGGTATCTGACGATGGAACATCGTGAAGTTGGCGGCAAAACAGAGAGCCACGCGGACTTGACCTTCGCCTCGGAGCGGCAGGGCGTGGCATCGTGGTTGGCTGCCCCAGGTTCCATGGGATCGTTGGAATTTGTTTCGCCCGACGCGAGCATGGTGACGTCGGCGGTAATCAAGAATCCCAGAAACATCATGGAAGAAGTTTTCAAAATGATCGGCAGCGGCGACCCGAATTTCACCGAGCACCTGGCGGAATTCGAGTCCAAGGCGGGAGTGAATGTGCTGGACGACATTGCCGCCCCGCTTGGCGGCGAGGTTACGATGGCGTTCGATGGTCCCATGGTTCCGACGCCGCGGTGGAAGCTGATCTTCGAGGTGAACGATCCGGCAACTCTTCAGTCGACCATCGAAAAGCTGATCGATGACCTCAATCGCGAGGCCAACAACCACGGCCATTCCCTGCAAGTAACGAAGAAGGAAGTCGGTTCGCGGACTTACTTTGTCATCAGCAGTCCGAGCCAGCCGAACGTCGAAGTCGACTATACCTTTGTCGATAGTTATCTGATTGCCGCGCCGGATCTGGGCACGATCGCGCGCGCCATTCAGTCGCGTGAAGCAGGATACAGCCTGACGCATTCCCCCAAGTTTCAGGCGCTCCTGCCCAGCGATGGCTACACGAACTTCTCAGCGATCTTCTATCACAATATCGGGCCGGTCGTGGGTCCGCTGGCCGAGCAATTGAAAGCGAGTGGAGCGCTCACGCCAAAGCAACGCCAGTCGGTGGACGCGCTCACGGCGAACTCCGCACCTGGCTTGATCTACGCCTATGGCGAGCCGGACCGGATCGTGGTGGCCAGTAACACCGGATTTATGGGATTCGATCTGGGAACACTTTTGACGATGGGTCATAATGGACCGTTCCTGCCGCAGATGTTTCTGGGCCAAACCATAAGCCATCCGAACGAACAAACTCAGTGAGTACGACGACACAACCCGGAGCACTGGCAGGCGAAAGTAAACAACCGCCGGCTGGTGCTCCGCCAATGCCACTGGTCGAACTGAGCGGTCTGACGGTCCGCTTCGGCAATCGGGATATTCTGCGCGGCCTGAACGCCACTCTGGGCGGGCGCGCCATTGGATTGCTCGGCCCTAACGGCGCGGGGAAATCCACTCTCATTAATACTCTTCTCGGTTTCTACAAGCCCGCGGCGGGCTCGGCGCGAGTGTTCGGGCGTGACATCCACACGGACATAAGAGCGATTCGCGCACTCGTCGGCTACATGCCGGAGAATGACGCTTTCATCTCGAAGATGAATGCGGTGAGTTTCGTCCAGATGATGGGGGAACTCTCGGGGCTGCCTTCGAGCGTTGCCCTGGAGCGCGCGCATGAAGCGCTGTTCTACGTGGGCCTGGCTGAGGCTCGCTATCGACCGTTGGGAACGTACTCGCTCGGCATGAAGCAGTTGGCCAAGCTGGCGCAGGCGATTGTTCACGGGCCAAAGCTGCTGATTCTGGATGAGCCCACGAACGGCCTGGATCCCTCGGCGCGCCAGCGCATGATCCGGATGATCCGCGAGATTCGTGACGGGCAGGAGATGCGCATTGTGCTGTGCTCCCACTTGCTACGGGATGTCGAGGACACGTGCGACGAGGTGCTCATTCTCAAGCAGGGACAAATCGCGCACTACTCGAATCTCAATGAAGAGCGGCGCGCGAACAAACGATTTCTGGAACTGGAAACTTACGGCGCGAATGGCGACTTCACCAAGGCGATCGAAAGCCTCGGCTGTGAGTGCGCCGTGACGGCGAACCGCATGAAGATGGTGCTGGCGGATGGGATTGAAACTCGCGACATCTTTCGGCTCGCGGCCGAGCAGCAGGTGCGCATCCGGCGGATGAACTTTAGACGAGACACGCTGGAAGATATTTTCCTGAAGGCCATGGAAAGTTGATGTCGCGGTCGGACAGGCACAGGCGAGGAGCGTAGATGGCGGTCTACCGGCGTAATTACAAACCGTACTCGGGCATGCTGACGCCAGCGTGGTCGCGGTTTCTCGTTCTTTTCCGGTACTCCCGGCGGGATCTGTTTCGCTCGAAAATTCAAACCGGATTCTTTGTGGCCTGCTTCTTCTATCCCGTGCTGTGTCTGATCATGATCTACCTGGCACATAGCGCCAGTTTTCTTGCGAAGCTCGGCGTGCCCAGCGAGCTGATTTCGATCGACAGCAGGTTTTTCTTTCGATACATGAGTGTGCAGGGCGTCCTGGCATTTCTGCTGACGGCGTTTGTTGGACCGGGGCTCATCTCACCCGATCTTGCCAATGGAGCGTTGCCCCTTTACTTCTGCCGGCCATTCTCGCGGGCTGAGTATGTGCTGGGGAAATCCTCGGTTCTTGCGATCACGCTCTCGCAGATCACATGGATTCCTGGCGTGGTTCTTTTCGTGATTCAGGCCAGCTTCGCGGGTGTGAGTTGGACCTGGAGCAACCTTTGGATTGCGGGCAGCCTGGTCGTATCCGCTCTGATCTGGATCGCCATCTTGTCGTTGCTTTCGATGGCGCTTTCGGCATGGGTTAAATGGAGAATCGTGGCCGGGGCGCTGTTGCTTGCCGTGATGTTCTTCGGAGCCGGTTTCGCGCAAGCCGTCAATGCTGTGTTGCGAACCCAGACCGGCCATTTCTTTAACTTAGGCTACTTGATGGAGATCGTGGCGAATGGACTGTTCGGGCTGGATTGGGACCAGTCGATTCCCGTCGTGCAGGCCTGGATCGCTCTGCTCGTATACTGCGGAATTTGCCTCGGCCTGCTCCTGCGCAAAGTGCGCGCCTACGAGGTGGTCCGGTGAACGACCGCATCATCTTCGAAGACGTGTCGAAGTTCTACGGCGAAATCCTGGGTGTGAATCGCGTCAACCTGTCGATTCCCCCAGGCATCACCAGCCTTGTTGGCCCCAACGGTTCCGGCAAGACTACGCTGATGAACCTTATGACCGGCCTGGTGAAGCCATCCCGCGGGCAAATTCAGGTGCTTGGCTACAAGACCGACGATGCGGAGAACCTGTTCAAGATTCTGGGCTACTCCACCCAATTCGACGCGTTTCCCAAAGGCCTTACGGGATATCAATTTTTGTATTCCTACCTGTGCCTTGCCGGGATGGGCTCCGACAGCGCTCAGCAGCTTGCCCGGCAGGCGATTGAGCGCGTGAACATGGTGGACGCCGCCACACGAAGCATCGCGAGCTACAGCAAAGGAATGCGGCAGAGAATTCGGCTTGCCCAAGCTTTGGCGCACAATCCGAAAGTGCTGGTTCTCGATGAACCGCTGAATGGCCTTGATCCTCTGGCGAGGTCGGAGATGATTGCGCTATTTCGGGCGTCGGCGGCGCAAGGCTGCTACGTGATCATTTCCAGCCACATCCTGCATGAGGTCGACGTAATTTCCGATCAAGTCATCCTGCTCAGCAATGGCTATGTCGTGGCGGAAGGACAGATTCAAAGTGTACGCAGCGAGATTCAGGAACATCCCACGCAGATTCTGATCCGGTGCGACCGGCCGCGAGAGCTTGCGGCGAAGATGTTCGAGTCGGAGTTCACGATCGAGGCGTCCATCCACAAAGACGGCCGCGGGCTGCTGGTGAAGACGCGGGACTCCGACCGCTTCTACCTCGCGTTGAATCAACTCGCATTGAACGGGATCGAAATCGAATCGATCGCTCCGGCGGACGATGACGTACTTTCGGTCTACGAGTACCTGATCGGAAATGAAGAGGTGGTCCGATGAGGCGACTCTGGTGGACCCAGGTTAAGGCCGTGATCCGGCTGGAGATGAAGAAGACCTTTTTCGCGAAGCGGGGCCTCTGGATATATGTGGTTGCCGCGCTGCCAGTGCTGCTCTTCATTGCCTATGCCGTGGCGACTGCCAATCAGCAACACGGAACCATGGCCATCGCTCGGCGGGGCGAGAAGCCACTCACCTATCAGGACCTGCTGGCAATCAAGTCGGGCATGGAGAAGCAGGAAGTCATCGCAATCCTGGGAAAGCCGCCAGCCAGTTACCACTGGACCGAGAGTCGAGAGACCGCGCCGGGCTCAAAAGTGGCGGTACTTCATGAGGAATATCACTACTCCGATGGGCAAAATGATCTCTTCTTAGGATTCGCCGATGGCAGAGTCGAGAGCATTAACATTCATGAGGGCTACGACCTGGGCCAGGACGCGGTGATGTTCGCCGGCGTATTTCAATTCTTCTTTCTGCGGCTGGCGATCTTTTTTGGCTGCCTGGGAATATTCATGAATTTGTTCCGCGGGGAGATCCTCGACCGGAGCCTGCATTTCTATTTTCTGGCGCCGGTTCGCCGCGAAGTGCTGATGGCGGGAAAGTTTCTGGCCGGCCTGCTGGCGACATGCACGATCTTCGTCACCAGTGAAGTGCTGCAGACGGTTGCTTTCCTGTGGCACTTTAGCCCGAGCACGAGAGACGTGTATCTCTATCATAATCACGGTCTCGAACACGCTGCCGTGTACGTGGGAGTCACCGTGCTCGCCTGCATTGGGTATGGAGCTTTCTTTCTGGTGGCGGGAATGCTGTTCAAGAATCCGATTCTTCCGGCCGCTGCCATCTTGATCTGGGAATTCATCAACCCCTTCCTGCCGACACTGCTCAAGCAGTTCAGCGTGATCTACTATCTCAAGTCATTGTGCCCGGTAGACATTCCAGTTTCGCCGGGCACGCCGGCGGTGCTCGCACTACTGGTTTCAAACTCCGATCCGGTCTCGGCGCCGTTGGCGGTGATCGGGGTGGTGATCGTGGCGGCGATTGCGCTTGGAATTTCCAGTCTTCAGGTTCGGCGCATGGAAATCAACTACACGACGGAATAGACCCGCCGCCGTGAATGCAACTAGTGCGGCGGCGGTGCTGCTGCACTCGTGCTTGCAGCCTTGGTAGTCTTGTTCTGCAGCGAGATCGCTTTAATAAGTTTTATTGCGTCTACGCCCACACCAATCGTGTAGAGATCGCGGGTACTGCCAGCTCTCACGATGTTGACGTCCGGATCGTACCCATGAACAGTGTCGGGTGCGGGTTGAAGAACAAATGGCGTACTTTGCTTGGGACGCGCCAACCGCATGTCCACTCGCCCAAACAGGTAGAGTGTAGTCACATTCCGAGCAAAGCGTTCGCCCAGCGGCAGCGGCAGGAAGCCTTCAATCCTCTGCACAACTCCGGTGCTGGCGCCCCCGGTGACAATCTGATTCTGTCCCAGGGTATAAGTGAGCATGGCAGGAGTTACGTAGCCCTGCACGTTCGACCTGTCAAAGTAGAGAGTCGTGAAGCGGAAACCTGCCCCATACTCCCAATAAAAGCGTCCGCGATCTGGCGGGATGAACCCGGTGTAGGTGGAGTTCGCTGAACCTGGGTACAGAGCCAGGAAGGGGTCACGCTGGGGAGATCCCACCGGAGGGGTGTAGAAAATCTGCAGATTCTCCACCGGATTAAGAGGACTAATTGCTCCGAATCCCGCAACGAAGCTCAGCATGGAATACTCTTTGACATTAGAGTCTCCGATGCCGTAAAGGCTCCACCTTGGCGACCGAAGGCGCAAATCCAGACCCATATTAAACTCGCCGGACTGCGCCACCTGGTTCACCTTAAGACTCGCAACCTGGCCTGCAAACCCTGTGGCGAACTCTCCTACGCTGCTGTTGATCTGTTGGGGGTAGGACGCGATGCGGACATCCCCGAACCAGCGGTAGGGCGTTCCAAGATTGACGCCGTCGTCCAGGATCAAGTCGTGCCCGAAAGGCAGGGGACGATTCACAAACAGGTTCATGAAGAACTTTTGAGCACTTTGCGCAGAACTCCCGCCCGCCTGCTCAAATCCAATGATGGGAATAATGATATTCCCAGGTGCCTTGGTCGTGACCATTGCGGTTGCTATGGCGGTCTGCGGATTGTCGGATGTCGCAGTCGCGGTGACGTGGATATAGGCCTTGCCAGGATCGTCGTGAATCGCCTTTTCGATCGCGTCTCGCTGTAGGTTAAGCGTCAGGGCAACCGAACCGGAACCGGCGGGCGTGCTCTTGGGATCGATTTTAGCCTGGTCCAGCGTCGAGCCGGGGTCCGAAACGATAGCCCATTGAAGCGCCGGAACAGTGCACTTCGAATCGGCTGAGGCCGTAAAAATTACCGTTCCCCCGGGGCCGATCCGTGCGTCACGCGGTGAGATCGTGAAGTGGCCAGGGGTTGTGCACTGGTCGGGTGGTGGGGTTGAAGCCTGAGCGGAAACATATGTGACGGAATAGAAGGCAACGCAGGCCAACAAAAGTACGCGTCTGGCAAGTCCATTGAGTCGCACAAGACCTCCACATTTACGCACTTCGGCAGAAGAATTCTCTGGGGAAGCAGTGGAGTGTACACCCTCGGTGTGCCGCGGGACCTCTTATTACGCGTTGTTACAAAATCAGAACACACCTGCGGGCAGCATTATTGTGAACGTCAAGAGTCTCTGGGGTCCTCGCACGACGAAAGCCCTTTCGGGCAATGCAATTCCAGATATCAGCAGCAATCTTGTTACAAAAACCGAACAGGCCGCGCTCGCGGACTATTCCATCTTTACGCCCGATCAACAGGGACATTCTTAGGTCGCTGCTGGTTGAATGGGGGACTTAGTCGTGCCGCAATCCTGAGCACAAACCACGCGCGGCTTCATGATCGGCCCCGTGGGCTATTATCGCTTGCGAGCCAGGATGTCGAGCTTGCGCTTCACCTCATCCTTAACCCGAATGGTTCCTGCCGCGGCCGAGACGCAACGATCCCATAGTCACGTTGCCGCACAGTCGGTATCGCTGGGGACATACACGAATGGCCAGCATACAATATCAATGCAGATGGCGACCTGATCTCCAGATCATGGATAGGAATGGATGCAGCCCTCAGCATCAACATGATTGCTTTTCGACCATCGGTTTCGCGCTGCTGACGCGCAGGGAGAGCGATTCGGGCCTTAGTGCAGACTGGATGCTGAGCTCGACGAGGAGCGACCGGCGTCCAACCCGTCGAGGTCTCTGGTTGCGATTGGGGACTGCGATCCTGGAGGAGAAAGAGTGCGCGGCTACTGGTTCATGCTGAGCGTTCTCTGTGTCTGGCGTGTCACGCATTTATTGCAGGCGGAAGACGGACCCTGGGACGTGCTGGTTCGACTGCGCAGGATGGCGGGAAGCGGTTTCCTGGGAAAGCTGCTGGACTGCTTCTACTGCCTGAGTCTGTGGGTGGCGGCTCCCCTGGCGTACTGGATCGCCGAAACCCGGCTGGAGCGGCTGCTTTGGTGGCCGGCGCTGTCGGCGGGAGCAATTTTGCTGGAACGGGTGACTTCGCCGCGAAGCGGGGACGCACCCGCAAATTATTTAGAAGACGGGAATTTCGAAAACAGGGATCTCAAAGACGAGGAGAAACCACATGTCCTGCTGCGGACAGAAGAGAACACAAGAGCGCGCGACACCTAGAGCATCTGTGCATGGGTCTGGGACACCATACGCCGCGGCGGGTCGGTTCCCGATGGGGAGAGCCTACTTCGAGTACATTGGGAAAACGGCCATCACCGCGGTCGGAGCAGTAACGGGCCGGCAGTACCGCTTCGCGACACCGGGCGTGCCAGTGGTGGTTGACGCGCGCGACCGTGGCTCCCTGGCACGGGTCCCCCACCTGCGCGAGGTTCGCTAGCCTGGTCCAGACCGTGTGTCAGCTACCTGTTTCTCGTGGAAAAGGATTCTTGAGCCCTCCAAAAAACTCCTGAAACGCTTTGCACCCCTTCTGCACTATCCATATGTGGAATGCATCGCTGGACAATAGGCGATCAACCACTTTTCAGAGACCCGGCCGGTAACCGCTTGGTGGGGTTCTCGTAGGGTCCGGAGCCGACGGGGGAAGCGGCTCCGACCCTTTTTTGAGCAACTCCTCCAAACGACAACTCCTTATCTATCTTCACCGGAGTCTCCATTTGTCAGCGCGCATTGCTCACCCCATACCGCCCGCAAGCTGCCGCCGTGGCGGCCTTGCGATTGTAAAACGTCCCAGTCACGTTCCTGAGGCCAGCGTTGCTGCCCCTGCTCCGGTGCTACACTGTCTGCCACTTCAGAACCCTCGGGGCAAGTACTTGCAATTCCAGTCCTTTGACGAGTCCTATCTCAATCGTCTGCGAGCCGGAGATTTTCGCACCCAGGAACATTTCTCCAGCTATTTCGGCGCCCTGATCAGGATCAAGTTGGGCTCGCGCGTGAACTCGCGGGAAATGATCGACGACTTACGCCAGGAAACCTTTGCGCGGTTCTTTGTAGCTTTGCGCGATGGCAAGATACTCCAACCGGAGCGCCTGGGATCGTTCATGAACTCGATCTGCAACAACGTTCTGCTGGAGCACTACCGGGCGATGGCTCGCAGCACCTCACTCGATGAGGAGGACGAGACAAATATTGCAGCTTCTGACTTCGATTTGGTTGCGGCGTTAGGGGCGAAGGAAACCGAGAAGAAGGTCAGGGAAATTCTCGACAAGCTTCCCGAGCGCGATCGCCGTCTCCTCCGTGAGATTTTCCTCGAGGAGCGAAATAAGGATGAAGTCTGCAGAAATTTTGGCGTAGACCGCGAGTACTTGCGAGTGCTCGTGCACCGTGCCAAACAGGCGTTTAAGTCAGCCTACCTTAGGCATATGGGAGAGGATCCCCCAGATTACTCGCTCGCCTAGGAATGTTGTGAACTTATGAAGATACTTAATTTGAACGAGGGGGAAGAAGCCATGGACCACGACGAAGTGGTTCGACAGAAAGTGACGGAAAGATACCTGCTCGCGGAACTTGACCCTGACTCCCGGGATCGGTTCGAGGAACACTTCTTTGATTGCCCGGAGTGTGCGCTCGATGTCCAGGCCGGCGCCCAGTTTGTAGCCGCCACGAAGGTTGTTCTGGCGCAAGAGTCAGAGGCCTCGCTTCCGGTAAAGATTGCGGCTCGCAACGCAGGTGGCCGCGGCTGGTTCGGCTGGCTCAATCCCGCCTGGCTTAAGCCTGCCTTTGCACTCCCGGCGCTGGCGGTGTTGCTGTGCGTGATCGGTTACCAGAATCTTGTGACCTACCCCAAGCTGCGGAATGCCTCGAGTCAGCCGCAAACTCTGCCTTGGGCAGCCGTGGCAGTGGGGACCTGGGGTTCTTCCAATCCGACGATCGCGTTGCCGGCGGGAAGCCCGTTTCTGCTCTTCGTGCGCATTCCCCCGGACGGGAACTATGTTCGCTACATCGCGGACTTGTATGACCCGGCGGGAAGACTAGAATGTTCGCTCAACATCCTGGCAGTCGTGGGGAAAGACCAGTGGCCAGTTCTGGTTCCGGGAGCCAATCGCGAAGCGGGCAATTACAGAATCGCGGTGCGCGGCCTAACCGCCTCAGGTGAATCCAAAGATCTGGGGGGCACGTCTTTCACCCTCGAAATCGAGAAGTGAGATCGAACGAGCGGAGCGTACAATATGGCGACTATGACAGAAATACCAGAGACAGTCGACAAACAGATTCCTTCGCATGATTACCACGCCCATGCCCATGTGCTGAGCGGGCGCCTGCAGCGGCCGATCGAACAGAAGATCGAGGAACAATCTCCTGTCGGCTTGCATGACCGGAGAGGCGGGCACTTCGCGCGCTTCAGCGAAAACGTGAACATCGAAGGGTTGATTTCCTTCACCAAGGGCAAGACTCGTGTATCGGGAAGCCGCAGCCTCAAGACCAACGGGTGGATTACTCTCTCCACCTCGATTATGGAAGGCCTCAACGTTTTTGAGGTCATCACCGCGGACCGCCTCGTGTCTCAGGTCTCGACGGAGCATCCGTATGAGAACGGGCACTATCCGCATGTCACGTTCCTGGGCACCCAGTTTACGAATCTGCGCGTGAGCGGATTCCCGGTCACGTTGAAGCTGAATTTCGGAATCTGTGGAAAGCGGCCGGATGGGGATCGCTCGTATCTGCAGGATTCTGCCTTCCTGAATACCGTGAGGAAGCAGACGGAGAAAATCGCGAATGGGAATGGACTTCCCAAGAACCTGAAGGCCCGGTACGATGATGAGCTTGCCACCATTGACATGCTTATCCGTACAAGCGGCGAGAACAAGCCGCGCAAAGACGAGCCCAAGATCACATGTTCCCTGGTCGAGAGCATCGGCGAGATTCCAATTCCCGGCGTGACCTCGTACGGACACGTTCTGGTGATTCCGGAGTTCGGGTCGGTGGCCCTGGGCGAGATCGAAGTAGGCGAGAAGATGTACAAAGACTCCGAGAAGCCGAGCATCTACTTCGAATTGAGGGGAATCCACATGAACCTGGGCTGCATAGGACACGGAACGGCGACGGCAACTACCGCCCTGGCCAACGGGCACATGCATCCTTAAAGTGGCGTTTCCTGCCGCTCATTTTGCTGTTGGTGGCGTCGTGCGGCCGTCAAAGGCTTCCACAGGAAGAATACGATCACGCGTACCGGCACCTCGTACGGGGCCTGTTGGCGGAGTGCCGGAACGAGGCTAGTAGCGGGTACAAGAAGTTCATCAGTTCGAATCCGCCATGGGCCATGCGCTTCAGAATACTCGAAGCGCGAGCCCAGCTTGAGCAAGGGCATTTTGACGAAGCGATAAGGCTGCTGGAAGATCCCTCGTCCCATTTCGAGAGTCCGGATCTCGCAGTCTCGGCCACGGCCGTTGCGGCAGTTGCCAGGATCCACCAGCACAAACTGGAAGAAGCGGAGCAGATCCTCAATCAAGCGCTGCTCAAATGTAAGTCACCGGAAGCCATCAGCTGCGGGGATTTGTTCCAGGCTCTCGGTATCCTGGCGGGCGAACGCTCGGACTTGTCTTCCGCTGAGAAACTGTTTTCTCGCAGTCTCTCGTTCGCCCGGTCTCACAACGACCCGTTTCTTGAAGCAAGCTCACTCCTCAATTTGGGTTACGAATCCCTGGCGCAGGAACATTTCGATGAAGCGGCGGACCGCTCCGAGGCCGCTTATCAAGCCGCTCAGGGCATCGGCGCCAGTGTCATCGCGCTGGTCGCCGAGGGCAACATCGGATGGGCTTATTACAGGCTGGGTGACGCAGAGAAAGCGCTGACCCTCTCGCTCGAAGCGGAAAGAGCCGCTGCGCAGCGCGATGATGTGTTTGACCAGGAGAACCTGCTCACCAACCTCGGCTACATCTATATGGACCAGCGCAAGTTTGATCTGGCCTCGCAGTCCTTTCAACAAGCGCTGGAACTGGCCAAAGGCATCCAGGCCAAGCAGGATATGTACAACGCACTGCGCGTGCTGGCCCGGCTGCAATTGCAGACCGGCGACCCAAACAAAGCGAAGGATTATGCGGATAAGGCCCTAGACATCGCGCAGGAAAGTCACAATCACCTGGATGAACTGTACCCCCTTCTTGTACAGGGGCAGGTTGCGGCGCTGCGCGGCGACGCGGTTAAGGCCCAGCAGACGTTCGAGGCTGTCGAGCACGATCCGTTGTCTCCCGTCTCTCTGAAATGGGAGGCGCAGCATTCACTCGCGCAACTCTACGTTGATGAAAAACGAACCAATGCAGCCGACGGCGAATTTCGCGCGGCCCTGGCAACATTCGAAGCAGCACGTTCTTCGGTGCAGCGCGAAGACTTTCAACTTTCGTTCCTGACGAACGCGGCGCACATTTACGACGACTACGTTCATTTTCTGGTCGCGCAGGGCAAACCCGACCAGGCCCTGCGCTGGGCTGACTACAGCCGGGCTCGAACCCTATCAGAAGGACTAGGACTGCTCTCGAACGAACGTGCCTC
>DASQGJ010000013.1:0-54868 GCA_035632675.1 Candidatus Dormiibacterota bacterium | reverse complement strand
GCTGGGGATGATGTATTGGCGACGCTTGGATGGCGATCACAGGCTGGTGCCGCGGCAAAAGGCGCCGCGGCTGCACAGGCGAGGGCGCCTGTGCCTACGCGGTCTTGGCACTCCTGACTTTCTGCTACTCGTAGTGCAGGGCTTCCACCGGATCCATGCGCGCGGCTTTCAGGGCAGGGAAGAAGCCGGAGATGATTCCCACCATCGACAGGATGATGAACGAGACCATCATCACCGTAGCGGAGGCGTGCAGGAAGATGTCGCCTTCGTGGTTCGCCGTCTTGTACAGGTCGCCATAGAGCGGCATGGGCGGGATGACCCAGGTGAGGAAGACGGCGACTCCCATCCCGATCAGGCCACCGGCGAAGGTGAGCACCAGGGCTTCGAGCAGGAACTGCACCAGGATGTGGCGCGGCCGGGCTCCCAGGGCCTTGCGCAGGCCGATCTCGCGGGTGCGTTCGGTGACCGAGACCAGCATGATGTTCATCACGCCCACGCCGCCAATGCCGAGAGTCAGTGTACCGATGAAGGTCAGCAGAACCTGTAGCCCAATTGTCAGCGCATCGATGACCGGGCGGAACTCGTCGCGGCCGAACATCTGGAAGGCTTTCGGGTCGGTTGGTGAAAAATTCTGGCGCGTCGCAACTGCAGCCAGCACCTGCGCCATCGCTTTCTTCTCGAACTGTGGAGCGATGGGCTCAAACACCATGACCGCCGCGTAACGCGTGTTCCACAGATCGCCCGCGGTCGAATACGGGATCCACGATGATTCGTCGTCGCTCGAAAAATAGTTGCTGAGCTGAATCTTCCGCGCCATGACTCCGATCACGGTGAAGCGCACGCCTGAAACCTGTACGGTTTCGCCGACCGCAGGCCGGCCGCTGAACAACTGCTCCCTCAAACGTCCACCGAGAAAGATGACCCGCCGCCGCTCCAACTCATCTTCCGCATCAATCCAGCGTCCTTCCGAAGGAACTTCGTTGCGCATCTCGCCATACTCGGGACACACACCCCGCACCGGAGCGGTCCCCACCATGCGGTCGCCATAAGCAATCCCCGGCCGGCGCACCGTTTCCAGGCAGGCATGCTTTACCAGCGGTGCCGTTGCCTTGACCATATCGAGGTCGGCCTGTTCGAGAACAACTTTCTTTCCAGCGCGCTGACCGCCGGGCTGCTCGCTGGTCTGCTGCGGCCAGCAGATGACCACGCTCTTTCCGAAGGCGTCGAAGCCATGCACCAGAACGCCGCGGAAGCTGCTGCCGTACGCGATCAGAAGCGTCACCGTCGCGATTCCCCACACAATGCCCAGCATCGTGAGCATACTTCGCGTGATGTTGCGCTTGAGCGCGATCCACGCTTCGACGATGATCTCAATCAGCATTCGACCGGGTTAGCCTCCCGCCTCATACCGCAATGCTTCGATCGGATCGATGGAAGCCGCTCGCCGCGCGGGATACAACGCCGCACCCACCGCAATAGCCCCCAGCAAGCCCGCGGCGGTCAGACCCGAAGTCCAACTCGGAACCAGTCCCGCGAAAAAGTCAGGCATGGGCAGCATATTCACCAGCGCGCAAAATCCGAACGCCACACCCATCCCGATACCGCCGCTCAGCAACGCAATGATGAGAGCCTCAATGAAGAATTGCCGCAGAATGGTTCCCGCCGGGGCGCCAATCGCCTTGCGCACGCCAATCTCGCGCGTGCGCTCGCGCACAGCCACAAGCATCACATTCATCACGCCGATGCCACCCAGAAGCAGGGTCACGATCCCAACGGCGCCGAGGAAGAATTTCATTCCATCGGTCATCGTCTTGAAGGCCTGCGCCTCTTGCACCGTGTCCCAGATCGGACACGCCTCTTTGTCGGCGGGATCGTAACGGTGCATGCGAGCCAGAGCGACCCGCACCTCGTGTTTGCAGGCCTCGTGCTGCTCGACGGATTTCGGCGTCACCAGCAATTGATCGAACGTCGTGTTGGTGCCCGGAGGCTTGTCAGGAAAGTCACGCCGCATCGCGGCAAACGGCAGAAAAACTTTGTTCACATCCCAGCCGTCGTAACTGGAGTCCTGCTTCTTCTTCGCCATCACTCCAATCACGACGTAGGGAAAGTCATTCAGATAGATCGTGTCGCCAACAGGATTGCGCCCCGGAAACAACTGTTTGGCGGCATCCGATCCCAGAAATGCGACGCGCCTGGCTTCGCGCATGTCGTCCCAGTCATAAAACCGCCCGGCGCCGACATCGAGGCTGCGGATGTAGCCAAACGGGGGATATGATCCTGTCACGGTGAAAGCAGCGTTGTTGAAATTGGAGTGTGTGCGAACCGTGTCTTGCTCGAGTTCCGGGATCGCATACTCGCAGTCGGGCGACTCCGCCTGCACCACGGGGACGTCCTCATCTTCCCAGTGCACGACGCGTCCTGCGTGCGTGCCGCCTGCCTGGAGGCTGGTGCGGCCATGAAAGACAATCATCACGTCCTTGCCCAAGTTCCGTGCCTGCTCCGCCTGGCCCCTGCGCAGTCCTTCACCGGCCGCCACCATGAGGACGATCGACACGATGCCCCACGCGATCCCGAACATGGTGAGGAAGGCACGCAGCTTGTGGGACCACAACGTCCGAAGCACGTCGAAAACGAGGTCGCGGAGAGTCATACCAGTGGATTGGACGTGAGGCGGCAGGGAAAGTAATCCCTCGCCACTACCTTCAGATACGGATCGGAGCAGCCTTTAGTTGCAGGAAAAATAAACGGGGAGCGAGGGTTTGGACGGGGAATTGAGCCGAATTCAGCCTCGGGCCGACACCGGCATGGCGCTTGCGAGCCAGCCGTCGAACTCCCGCAGCGCCAACTCGCACTGCAGACGATGCCGCTCTTTTCGGTCCCGCACTTTCCGCTCCAAAGGCGGAAGCAAGTCGAACGTAATGTTGGCCGGCTGAAAATTCCGGGCATCCGCGTGGGTGACGTAATGGGCCAGCGAGCCGAAAGCAGACGCGCGCGGGGTAGGTACCATCTCCGTACGCAAGACCAGGGCGGCGGCATTCATCCCCGCCATCAATCCGGTTGCAATCGATTCCACATAGCCTTCGACACCGCAGATCTGCCCCGCGAAGAGTACCCGCGGATGATGCTTCATCTGCAAAGTCTCCCGCAACAGGCTTGGCCCATTGATGTATGTGTTGCGATGAATCTGGCCGTAACGCAGAAAGCGCGCATTCTCGAGTCCCGGGATTAGCCGGAGCACCCGAGCCTGCTCGCCGAATTTCAAATGATTTTGAAAGCCCACCAGATTGTAGGAATCCGCGCGGAGATTCTCCTGACGCAACTGTACGACCGCATACGGCATCTTCCCGGTCCGCGGATCCTTCAGCCCGACCGGCTTCATCGGACCGAAGCGCAACGTGTCCCGCCCGCGGCGGGCGATTTCCTCAATCGGCAGGCAGCTTTCGAAGTAATTGAGTTTCTCCCACTCCCGCTCCTCGACCGATTGAGCAGCCAGCAGAGCATCGTAAAACGTGCCGTACTGTTCCGGCGTCATCGGACAGTTGATATAGTCCGCCGAACCCTTGTCGTACCTCGCGGCCAAGTAGACGCGAGACATGTCGATCGAGTCCGCCTCGACGATGGGGCTGATGGAATCGTAAAAATACAGATGTGGATTGTCTGGAGGGTCCGCCTGCTCAATCCCAGATTTGGGCGCAGTCAGCCTCGCAATCTCAGAGGCCAGCGCGTTGGAAGTCAGCGGTCCGGTAGCAATGATTGTGACGCCGTCGGCTTCATCCACTGCCGTGACTTCCTGCCGCTGAACCCTAATTCGGGGTTCGCGAGAGAGGGCTTCGGTTACCCGGGCAGCAAAAGTGATCCTGTCTACAGCCAGCGCGTGGCCAGCCGGAACTGCGCACTGGCGGGCAATCTCCAGCAGCCGCGAACCGGCTCGGCGCATCTCTTCTTTCAACAGCCATGGAGCCGTGTTCTCGCTGTCGGATTTCAGCGAGTTCGAGCAGACCAGTTCTGCGAAGTCCGCCGTCTGATGCGCGGGTGTGGATCGGACGGGGCGCATCTCGTAGAGTTCGACATCCACGCCGCGGCGCGCGCACTGCCAAGCAGCCTCCGATCCGGCCAACCCCGCCCCAATGATCTTGATCAGTGCCATAGTTTCGTCTTCACAACGCCTTCTCCGCCAGTTGCCGCAACGGCTCACCCGTCAGCAGTACCGGCCGCCATTGGTCGCGAAACTCCGCGCCCAGCGCCTTGTACAGATCGATTGCCTTCTGGTTCCAATCGAGCACTTCCCAGTGTATTCCGTAACATTGCTCCTCGACCGCAACGCGTGCGACCATGGCCAGCAATCTCTTTCCGATCCCTTTCCCCCGAAACGCTTCACGAACAAACAAATCTTCCAGAAACAGGCCCCGCCCCGCCCACGTCGAATAGTATCCAAAGAAGAGAGCGTAGCCGGCAGGCTGTCCGTCCCATTCCGCAATAAAGGCGCGAAAGCGCGGATTCTCCCCAAAACCATCGCGCGCGAGATCCTGCTCGCCGATGGTCACAAGTTCGAGTTCGTGCTCATATTCCGCGAGTTCGCGGATCATCGTGCGCAGCAGGGCTGCGTCGTCAATCGTGGCAGGACGAATCTGGAGCATTTCAGTGTGGTAGTAATGCTCCTAGTGTACGACGAATAGCATCGGTCCCGATTTAAACCCAAGCGAGTTCACCGAAACCGGAATCGTCGACATCTGCGCAGCGGGGCTCACACGTCTTGTTCTTCGCTTAAAGGATTTCCCGCATATCCCCGACGCGCCTGGTGACCCGTTCGCGATCGAGGTACTCAAGTAGCGGAATGGCATACTTTCGGCTCACCCCCGTGATTTCCTTGAACGTCGCGACGTCTAACTTTGGAGACTTCACCTTTCGCGCAGCCATCTGGCGCCGCAATTCCTTGAGAGCGCTGTGGTGAAAAACCAGTTCTTCGGAAATTTTGACCAGTACCCTGTCGCGCAACAGCAGAGTCACAAGCTTCTGCGCGCGCGCTTTGTCCAGTTTTAGTCCGGCGAGAACTTCGTGCAGGGCTGGAACTTTCAATCCCGCGGTCGCGAATGCCGCTTCGATCTTCCCGGTTGAATCAGCCTCTTCATCCTTCATGACGACGCCATGCCCCGGCAGTCGCACCAGTTCACCCGAAGTCTCGATCTTCCGGTCACGAGTCAGCTGATCAACGACTGCGGTGAACACTTCAGCCACAGCTTTCATCTGCTCGCGCAGGGCTTCGCGGGCAATTCCGCCAGCCAGGGGATTGTTCTTCTGGAACGCACCGACTGCCGTCACGATGGAGTGCTCAAGCCCGACAATCGCGGGACCATGCACGTAAGAGTCGCCGATTCGGCGGACTCGATCGCTGGCTGTTGAGGAGAAAGTCTTTTCGATTGAATGTCGAGTGCGGCCGGTTTCTGCGACCAGCCTCGCCAGCGAAATTCCGTCTCGACCGCGCCGCGCAATCCGCGCGACCAGCATCTCCTGGGTGTCTCCGCTCGCGAGAATCTGCAGGAAACTCTTGTGATCGGGCATCCTGGGTATTGGCGCGGCGTCCAGGACAATCCCGCCGCCGATGGTCACGACTGGCGAAAACTGGCGAATAATGAATCGATCTCCGGGCACCAGCAGCGCTGCTTCGGGAAGTTTCAGCCGGGCAAACACCTCCGATCCCGGGGATATGTGCTTGCCCCCAATCGGAGAAATGTGTACCACCGTCTCCATCGTATTCGAGTGAAAGTGAACCCGCGCCCGGTCTCGGAGTGGACGCGGCGCAGATGCCAGTAGGTTCAACCGAACATCGACTCGACGGGAAGTCGTGAACGTCGCCAGCGGAGCCAACGTCATTCCGCGCGTCAAATCTTCGGTGGTGGCCCCCACCAGATTCAGCGCCGTGCGCTGCCCAGCGATCGCGGAATCCGATGCCTTTCCGTGCACCTGCACTCCTCGCACCCGCACCCGCCTGCCCGTGGGAAAGGCCTCCAACTCGTCTTCGCGACGGATGGTGCCCGAAATCAGCGTTCCGGTCACAACCGTGCCGAAACCCTTCATCGTGAAGACGCGGTCGATTGGAAGGCGAGCCAGCGTCGCTGAGTCCCGTGCCTCGACCTGAGCGGCAGCAGCCGCCATCGCCTGTTTCAGGTCTGTCAACCCTGCGCCCGTCAAGGAACTGGCCGCGACAATGGGAGCCTTCGGTGACTCCAGGAACGTCCCTCTGAGAAACTCTTCGACCTCAAGGCGCACCACGTCGAGGGTCTCCGGATCGACCGCGTCGGATTTGGTCAAAACCGTAATCCCTCGCCGCACGCCAAGCAGTTGCAGGATGTCGAAATGCTCGCGGGTCTGGGGCTTGATCGACTCGTCGGCGGCAATCACCAGCAGCACGAGGTCGATTCCGCCCACCCCCGCCAGCATATTGCGCACAAAACGCTCGTGCCCGGGAACGTCCACAAAGCCCAACTGCAGCGTCTCGCCATTCGCGCCGGGCAACTGCATGTGAGCGAAGCCCAGATCAATGGTGATGCCGCGCCGTTTCTCTTCCTCCAGCCGGTCAGCATCAATGCCAGTCAGCGCCTTCACCAGCGCAGTTTTCCCGTGGTCAATGTGCCCTGCCGTACCGACAATCATCGATTTCATATCAGGAGAATCGTAGCAGGAGACGGCGAACGTTGGTCCAAAACGCCCTGCTTTCGGCTCTATCCTTGGGCCGCTCCAAAATGCGACAATAGAAGCTCTTCCATGTCTACTTCTTTGACCTCTGCCTTTTCTCCGGAAATCCTCCGGCAGCACGGCCTGACGCTCGATGAGTACGAGAAGATCAAGCAACTTCTCGGCGGGCGCGAACCCACGCTCACTGAACTCGGCATTTTCAGCGTGATGTGGAGCGAGCACTGCTCCTACAAATCGTCGCGCGTGCATCTGAAACGGCTGCCGACCCGCAGCAGACGGGTGCTGCAGGGACCGGGCGAGAACGCGGGAATCATCGACATCGGCGACGGTTGGGCGTGTGCCTTCAAAATCGAGTCGCACAATCACCCCTCATTCATCGAGCCGTTTCAAGGCGCGACCACTGGCGTGGGCGGCATTCTCCGTGACATTTTCACCATGGGCGCGCGGCCGGTTGCGGTGATGGATTCGCTGCGCTTTGGGCCAATCACAACTCGCGTAGCCACAGCCGCCTCGGCTGTCGAGCCACAGAACGAAATCCACCGAAATCATTCCATTATGGAAGGCGTGGTCAGCGGCGTCGCTTCCTACGGCAACTGCTTCGGCGTCCCCAATCTGGGTGGCGAGACGAAATTCGAACCCTGCTACTCCGGAAATCCGCTGGTCAACGCGTTTGCCCTGGGCCTGGTGCGCAAGAACGAAATCTTCTATGCCCGCGCCGCCGGCGAGGGAAACCCGGTGATTTATGTCGGCGCAAAGACCGGGCGTGACGGCATTCATGGCGCAACCATGGCCAGCGAAGAATTCAGTGAGGCCTCTGAGGCGAAGCGTCCCAACGTGCAGGTTGGCGATCCATTTCTCGAGAAGCTGCTTCTGGAAGCCTGCCTCGAAGCCATGCAGACCGGAGCAATCGTCGGCATTCAGGACATGGGCGCGGCGGGTCTGACGTGTTCCACGTGCGAGATGGGCGGCCGCGGTGGTGTCGGCATCGAGATCGAACTCGATCGTGTCCCGCAGCGCGAGACCGGCATGACTCCTTACGAGATCATGCTGAGCGAGTCCCAGGAACGCATGCTGCTGGTAGCGCAAAAGGGACGCGAGCAGGAAGTCTTCCGCGTCTTCGAAAAATGGGGACTCGATGCGGTCGAAGTAGGCACGGTCACCAACGGCAACAGCTTGCGCGTGCTTGAGCACGGCAAGGTTGTGGCCGAGATTCCGAATCCTGCACTGACCGACGAAGCGCCGCTCTACAAGCGGCCTCTGGCGCGATGGGAACCTCCGGTACCCCGCGAGAAGCCGGAGCACATCAGCTTCGGCAAAGTGATCGACTTCACCGCGATTCTTCAGAAGCTTCTCGCCAGTCCGAACATCTGCGGTAAGCGCTGGGTTTGGCAGCAGTACGACCACATGGTGCAAACCAACACCGTCGAGGCCCCAGGCGCTGGAGACGCTGGCGTAATTCGCATCAAGGGCACCGACCGTGGCCTGGCCATGGCGTTGGACGGCAGTGGACGCTGGTGTTATCTCGATCCGCGGCTGGGAGCAATGCACGCCGTTGCCGAGGCCGCACGAAAAGTTGCCTGTTCAGGGGCGACTCCCGTAGGCGCCACCAATTGCCTGAACTTCGGCAATCCCGAGAAGCCGCACATCATGTGGCAGTTCTCGCAAACCATCGATGGCATCACTAAAGCTTGCGAGGAATTGGAAATTCCCATCACGGGCGGCAACGTGAGCTTCTACAACGAGACTCTGGGCGAGGGCATCTATCCAACTCCGGTTCTGGGAGTGGTGGGCATTCTCGACGACGTGCACAAGGCAGCGAAGATGCACTTCTCCGCGCCGGGACGCACGATCGTGCTATTGCGCGCGGAGGAGCCCGGCGATATCACCGATGCAGAAACCGAATTCGGCTCCTCCGAATATGCTAAGGAAATCTTAGGAACGGTCTGGGGATATCCTCCAGAGCTGGATTTGGAGAAAGAGGCTGGGCTGCAGAAGGCTGTGCTCGAGTTGATCCAGCAGGGGTTGGTGGATTCGGTGCACGACTGCACCGATGGGGGCATTGCTGTAGCGCTCGCGGAAAAAGCCTTCGCGAAGAGCATTGGAGCGCGCGTGGATCTATCGTCGGGCGATCTTTTTGCCGAGCACGTTCTTTTTGGAGAAGACGCGAGTCGCATCGTGGTCTCTTGCGACCCGGCGTGCGTCTCGCGAATCAAAGAAGTAGCCGCAACGTACGGCGTTGGTGCTGAGGCAATCGGAGAAACGATTCCGGAAAGATTTGAGATTTCAATGGATGGAAGGACCGTGATTTCGGCTGCGGTGTCGAAGCTGAGCGAGGCGTACGAGGGTGCGCTGGAAGCGGCGCTGAGAACCGATCCGGAGTTGGTGGCGGCTGACTAGGCGAGGCGGTGGTCCCCACTTAAACAAGAGTCCGATTCGAGCGGATGTTGATTTGATCTAAGAGCTAAAGGCTAAGGGCTAAATGCTGATTTCCGACAAATTTCACGATGAATGCGGTGTCGTGGCGATTTTCGCCCATCCGGAGGCGGAGAAGCTCGCCTACCTTGGACTGCACGCGCTGCAGCATCGCGGCCAGGAATCCGCCGGCATCGTCACGTCCGATGGCCTGACCTCGCGCGCCCACAAATCGATGGGCTCGGTTGCCGACATCTTCACCGAAGAAGTGCTTTTGAAAATGCGGGGCACGCTCGCCATCGGCCACACCCGCTATTCCACCGCCGGCGACTCGGCCCTGCTGAACGCGCAGCCGATCCTGGTGCAATCGAACAAAGGCGCTATTGCGGTTGCGCACAACGGCAACCTGGTCAACGCCATGTCGATCCGCGCCCGGCTGGAGAGTCAGGGCTCGATTTTTCAGACGAACAGCGATACTGAGGTCATCGTTCACCTCATCGCCCTCTCCAAGGAGCAGACGCTGCCCGAGGCCATGGCCGACGCCCTGCGCCGCGTGGAGGGAGCGTTTTCCCTGGTGATGATGAGCAACGACCGGGTTTTTGCCGTTCGCGATCCGCGCGGCTTCCGGCCGCTCGCCATGGGCCGCATTCCGGCCCTGGAAGGCCAGAAGCGCGATACCGTCGTCTTCGCTTCCGAGACCTGCGCCTTCGATCTGATCGGAGCCGAGTACGTGCGCGACGTGAAGCCGGGCGAACTCGTCGTTGTAGGTCCAGAGGGAGTCAGTTCGCGCTTCTATTCGACCGCAGCGCCGCAGTCGAGTTGTATCTTCGAGCATGTGTACTTCTCGCGCCCTGACAGCCTCGTCTTCGGCCGGCCTGTGCAGACCAGCCGCGAGGAGCTAGGACGGCAACTGGCCCGCGAAACCGGAGTGGACGCCGATCTCGTAGTCCCCGTCCCTGACTCTGGTGTGACCGCAGCCGTAGGCTACGCTGCCGAAAGCGGTCTCCCGTTTCGCTTTGCTCTGATTCGAAACCACTACGTGGGACGCACCTTCATCGAGCCCAGCCAGAGCGTGCGCGACTTTGGAGTGAAGTTGAAGCTGAATCCCGTGCGGTCACTGCTTGAAGGCAAGCGTATTGTACTGATCGACGATTCGATTGTTCGCGGGACGACCAGCCGCAAGATCGTGCGTATGGTGCGCAACGCGGGTGCGAAGGAAGTGCACATGCGAATTTCGTGTCCGCCAACGATCTCGCCGTGCTACTACGGCGTCGACACACCTTCGCGGAAGCAACTCATCGCGGCCAACAAGTCGGTCGAAGAGATTCGAGAATACATCGGCGCAGATTCCCTGGCGTATCTCTCGCTTGAAGGCCTCAAGAAAGCCTGCGGTGAAGGTGAGAAGATCTCCTATTGCTCCGCCTGCTACACGGGGAAATATCCCACCGACATCGTGGATATTGACGAGATTCAGCCGGCTGCGGTGCGCCGGTAAGCTCAGCTTGTTGGCTTACGCGCCTGCACCACACGCGGGATCGACTGCAAGTCGGTTTTGATTTGCACGTCTTGCCAGCCTTCCAGTAGTTGGAGGACTTCCTCCGTGATCGTGCCGCTGATCTCCATGACGAGCCAGCCGCCGGGACGCAGCACTTCTCTAGCTTGCGGGATAAGGCGTGCGATCACTTCAGTACCGGTGGGGCCGGCAAACACGGCTGAGCGTGGCTCGAACTTCCGGACCTCCAACTGCACCAGATCTTCCTCCGACTCTCCGACGTAGGGCGGATTCGAAACTACGAGGTCGAACTCTCCGTCCAGTCCCCGGAGCAAATCTGTCTGATGAAAGTGAATTCGCTGATCGAGTTGATGGCGCGCCGCATTGGCGCGCGCAATTTCGAGCGCGGCAGGAGAGATATCGGTCGCGTGAATCTCGGCACTGCGTAGTTCTTTCGCCAGTGCCAAAGCGATGCAGCCGGATCCGGTGCCGACGTCGACAAGGCAGACCTCCGACCTCGGACCTCGGACCTCAGCGGTGCGAAGTTCCAGGATAGTTTCGATCACGTGCTCCGTCTCAGGTCGTGGGATGAGGACCGCCGGAGTGACAATGAAATCCATCCCCCAGAATTCCTGGTGCCCCGTGATGTACTGCGCCGGCATACCGCGGGCGCGCTCCGCCAGCACTGCTTCGTAGCGAGATTGTTCGTCGGTCGTCAGTTCGCGCTCGGGATGGGCGAAGAGGTAGGCACGATCGCGGCTCAACGTGAACATCAGGAGTGACTCAGCGTTCATTCGTGGAGACGGAACTTTCTCAGTCGCGAGTCGTGCTATAGCGGTGGCGAGGGAGTCTTTCAATTGCACAGAGCTATTTCACCACAGAGTCAGACCTGAGGCGCTGAAGCAGCGAAAGGTTTGGCTGCATGCCGGCACGACCGACGTCATCCCCTAGCCTGCTGTCTCTGCAATTCGTACCCGAGATAAATCATCTGGCCGATGTGATGCTGCATGTGAGCGTCACACTGCATGACCATTTCGAGGCGATTGCTGCAGCTTGTACGAATCGCCGAGTAGGATTTTTCCCAATCTGCCGACGATTGAGCGCGGATGGTCTCGATCACCATGGCCACGGCGGCGTCCAGAAGCTTCAGTGCTTCCTCCTTCGAAGGAGGATTGGGATCGGTGAATTCGCGGTCGCGGTCGCGGACGTATCCGGTGTTCGCGATCTGCGCTCCGATGTAGTAATTCAAGTTGCCGGTCAGGTGCAGGACCAGGTGGCCGAAGCTGTTGCCGTAGGGGAAGGGCTTGGTCCAGAACTGCTTATCAGTGAGGGGTGCGGAGAGTTCGCGCACGCGCGCTGCGTTTGTGGAGTAGCGATTGCCAAGAATAGAGGTAAGCGTCGAGTGAATATCTTGCATGGATTCGATTCCTTTGAAGGCTAGACGCAGTCGGGATCCAGAACAGTATAATGACCGCATTATGAAGCCCACGCACGGAATTCTGTTCATCGTGCTGCTGTCCTGCGCTGGCGCGCTCGGACAATCTGCGCCCCCTCCAAGCCAACAAGCGGGCGCCCAAGTTCACGGAACGATCAAGGATCCGACTGGAGCACCTTTTTCCGGAATCAAGGTCAAATTTCTGGGTGAGATAAAGAAAATCGCGACAACCAACGGAGCAGGCGAATACGAGGCCGAACTGCCGCCGGGGCTCTACATGATGGATGTATCCGTCTCGGGCTTCCGGCGCTACCATCGTCCCTGGTTCAGCGTGACGCCGCAAGCGAATCTCATGTTTGACATCACGATGCAGCTCACTTCAACCTGCGACGTGGAGATAGTTAGCAGTTCGGGAGACCCTGCACCAACTGAGGAACAAAAATCTGCAGTCGAGGAAGCTTGTCTCCGCGAGGAGTTGTTGCCGGTACCGCAGAAGAAAGGCGTGGCATTCCCGCTCTTCGTTCAATACGGAAAGCGGACCTTGCTTGGCGACGTTTATAAGTATTTTGAAGGGCAACCGAACACGGATCCCGTCTTCGTGGCTTACAACTTGTTCGCGCTTGAAGCCGATCACGTCACCTATGACGCGCGGACCCAAGTTCTAGACGCGCACGACCACGTCGTGGTCGTTGACGAATCTAACAACGAATCCAAACTACGCACTGGCGATTGGATGAAATTCAAGCTCGAAGACGGTCAGCCGACTCTGCAAGGCTGCGTCTGCAATCAGTTCCCAAAGAAATATACCCGAGGCAGGCTCTTCCATCAGAACCCCTAAACCACGCTGGCCGTTTCCTGCTTCAGCTTCTCCGCCTGATAGTAGGTAACCAGCGCTTCGATCAGCGGCTGGATCTTGCCGTCCATCACCGCGTCCAGCTGGTGGATCGTAAATCCGATCCGGTGATCGGTCAGGCGATTCTGCGGGAAGTTGTAGGTACGGATCTTCTCGCTCCGGTCGCCCGAGCCCACCATGGCCTTGCGCTCTTTAGCCAGCGCTGACTGCTGCTTCTCCATTTCGATCTCGTACAAGCGGGAGCGCAACACGCGCATACCTTTTTCGCGATTCTTGATCTGTGACTTCTCGTCCTGGCAGCTCACGACCGTATTGGTCGGAATGTGTGTGATGCGCACCGCCGAGTACGTGGTGTTTACCGATTGCCCACCAGGTCCGGAAGAGCAGAATGTGTCAATCCGCAGGTCCTTGGCTTCGATCTTGATGTCCACATCCTCGGCCTCGGGAAGCACCGCGACCGTGACCGCCGAAGTATGCACGCGGCCTTGCTGCTCAGTGGCAGGTACGCGCTGTACGCGGTGCACCCCGCTCTCGTACTTCAGCTGGGAATACACGCGATTCCCTTCGATGATGGCGATGACCTCTTTCAAGCCGCCGGCCGATGATTCCGACGACGACAGCACCTCAACCTTCCAGCGCTGCGTCTCGGCGTAACGGGTATACATGCGAAAAATCTCGGCGGCGAAGAGAGTAGCTTCATCTCCTCCGGTGCCGGCGCGAATCTCGAGGATGATGTTCTTCTCGTCATTCGGATCTTTCGGCAAGAGCAGGACCTTCAACTCTTCTTCAACCCCGGTAACGCGGGCCTGTAGTCGGTCGAGTTCTTCCTGAGCGTAGGCACGCATCTCCGGATCCTTCTCGTCGGCCAACACGGCCTTGCTCTCGGCGATCCCCTTGGTCAGGTCTTTGTACTCGCGATATTTCTCGACGATGGGCGCAATTTCGGCGTGCGCCTTGGCAGTTTTCTGGTATCTCGCCGAGTCGTTGACGATCTCCGGCGACGCGAGAGCGTTGGTCAGCTCTTCGTAACGGGCTTCGATTTGGTCCAAGCGTTCAAACATGTCAGTCGGCTCCGTGGGAACGTAGCAGGCTACGCTCCGGTTCGGCCGCGTGCCCGGCGTGTGCCGGGCAAGACGCAAAGAGTTGCGTCCCTCTACGGCATTTTAGTGCGATCAAGAGACGAGGAGAAGTATTCGCGGCGGAAACCGCTAGGCTATCACCAACTCGCCGCCGCGTTCCTTTTCGAGCGACATGGCGTGATCGAGTGCGACGATCGCGCATTGCGCCTGTTCATCTGACGGAGGCTTGGTGGTGATCCGCTGCAGCCACAGGCCCGGGGCGGTCATCATCGCAAACAACGATCCGCGATGCTTGGCGGCAAAGCGGATAATTTCGTAGGAGACTCCGGCAATGACGGGCAGCAGAACAATGCGTGACGCAAAGCGTCCCCAGAACGTGGTGAACGGAACCAGCATGTAGAAGCCGATCGAAATCAGCATTACAGTCATTAGAAAGCTGGTGCCGCAGCGCGGATGGAACGTCGGATATTTCTGGACCGCAGCCGTCGTAAGCGGGTCGCCATTCTCAAATGCAAAAACCGTCTTGTGCTCCGCGCCGTGATACTCATACACACGGCGTATGTCTTTCCACAGCGAAACGCCCCAGATGAACAGCAGAAACAGCAACAAGCGGATAGCGCCATCCACAAGATTGAAAGCAATTCTTCCGCCCAGCGCGGGATCGATCTTCTTGAGTTCCGTCGCCGCCAGTAGCGGAACGTACTTGTACATGAAGATAAAGAAAGCAACCGAGATCACAATATTGACGGCGGCCAGCCAGTTGCTCAGGACAGCGGCCTTTTCACGACCCTCGACTCTGGAAGACTTCGGCGTTCGAGAAGGTTCTGCTTCGCTTCGCTTCGGCGGGACGGGCGAGGCGTCCGTCTCCACGTGGTTCTTCTCGTCTACCATCAGGTCTTCGATAGCGACATTCGCCGAAAAACGCAGCGCACGATATCCCAGATTCATCGCGTAACCCAGTGTCATGACGCCGCGCACGATCGGCCAAGCCATCCACTTGTGCTTCTCTGAGGGCCGCTCGAGCGGTTCGCTCATGGTGACGATCTCGCCCGGAGTCGACGGATCCTGGGAGGGCTTGCGGCATGCGATGGCCCAAGCATGCGGGGAGCGCATCATCACGCCCTCAAGCACGGCTTGTCCGCCAACAAGGGTTTCTTCGCCGCTTTCAAGCGCGGGTAAGAGCTGCAGGGCAGCCAGAAATCGCAGATAGTTTCGCAGGAAACGCACGTCTATTTTAGATGCTCCTGATAGGGACACGACGCCGCTTTTAGGGTACCACACGGTCGGGTTCATTTAGGATGGATCGATAGACCCGCTAAGACAATGAAGGGGCTGGGTTTACCGGAAGACGAGGCCCCACCGGGAAGAACCATGCAACTTCTGTCAACGGCGTGCGAAGCCATTACGGCCACCACCAAAAAGCTGCAGAAGACCGCGATTGTCGCGGACTATCTCAAGGGCCGCACAAAGGACGAGGCAGCCGTCTCATCGGTCTTTCTTTCCGGACGGCCGTTTCCGGTGTGGGAGGAGACGACGCTGCAAGTGGGAGGGCGGTTGCTCTGGCGGATCATCGCGGAACTGGCGGGAAAAAATGAAAAGGAACTGACCGCAGCGTACCGGCGACACGGCGATCTGGGAAGTGTCGCCGCCGACGTGTTGCCCCAACGCTCCGCTCAAGACCCCAGCGTGATTGAAGTCGAGAGCACCTTTCGGCAGATCGCCGCGGCGCGCGGATCCTCCGCAAAGAGCGCGCTTGTGCGCAATCTCCTTTCTCGGGCGACGCCGCTCGAAGCCAAATACATTGTCAAGATCATGACCGGCGATCTCCGAATCGGACTGAAAGAAAGTCTGGTCGAAGAAGCGATTGCCAAAGCCTACGGGGCGACACTCGCTGAAGTGCAGCGCGCCAATATGTTGCTGGGAGATATTGGCGAGGCCTTGCGACTAGCGGCAGAGGGCCGGCTGCGCGAGGCCCG
This sequence comes from Candidatus Dormiibacterota bacterium, assembly GCA_035632675.1. GTDB lineage: Bacteria > Acidobacteriota > Terriglobia > Terriglobales > Acidobacteriaceae > Sulfotelmatobacter. The sequence continues at coordinate 38,928 of DASQGJ010000013.1, read as the reverse complement.
GATGAGATTGTTCCATCCCTTGGGCTTCATGCTCGCGAGCCCTGTCGAATCTACCCAAGAGGGCCTCAGCTACTTCGCCGACGCGGCCGTCGAGGACAAGTATGACGGTATCCGGGCACAGGCTCACGTTGCCAACGGAGAAATCAGGCTCTTCTCGCGCACGCGGGACGACATCACCGAGTCGTTTCCGGAGTTGCCTCCTGTTTTGGCCGGTCTCCCAAACGATGCCATCCTCGACGGTGAAATTGTGGCTTGGGAATATTCATCCGGCGTGCAGAACGCCATTGTCGACCAGGCCGCTCCGACGGAAGGCGAAGAAACAACTGCAAGTCCTGGCCGCGCGCGTCCGTTTAGCATCTTGCAGCAGAGGCTGGGAAGAAAAATCGTAAGCGACAAGATACTGCGGGAAACTCCGGTTGCGTTTCTCGCATTCGACCTGCTGTATCTGGACGGGAAGCTGTTGATTGATCGACCGCTTCAGGAGCGTGCGCGCCATCTGGATGATCTGCTGGCTGCGGAACGAATCATTCACCATGGAGGCACGGAGTCACGCAGGAAAGCTGAGCAAGCGAAGCTGGCCTTCGGAGATGAACTCGAGAACACGTCCGCCGCCATCATCCGGGCACCGGTCTTTCGGGCCGCTTCGCCGGAAGGCCTGGAACAGTTGTTCACCGCGGCGCGTTCCCGTGGCAATGAAGGGCTCATGATTAAAGACCTGAACTCGCCTTATACGCCCGGCAAACGTGGCAAAGCGTGGCTGAAGATGAAGCGTGAGCTTGCCACGCTCGACGTGGTCGTCACTGCCGTCGAGTACGGACACGGCAAGCGCATTGGCGTGCTCAGCGACTACACCTTCGCGGTGTGGGATGGCGAACGCCTCGTGAACATCGGCAAGGCGTATTCGGGACTAACTGACGCCGAAATCGGCGAGATGACGAAGTGGTTCCTCGGACACACGATCGACGATCAGGGCCCCCTGCGCGTGGTCGAACCAAAGATCGTGCTGGAAGTGGCGTTCAATAACATGATGCAGTCCGACCGGCACGAGAGTGGATATGCGCTGCGCTTTCCGAGGATTGTGCGGCTGCGTCCCGACAAGTCGGCGGAGGAGGCGGACACGATTGAACGAGCAAGAGAGATCTACGAGGCGCAGGCTTAAGAGGCAATTGCAGTACTGTCAGTGGCTGTGGTGATGGTGGTGTCCTTCGCTCTCCACGACCGGAATCACGCAGCCATGCGCTGTCTCGCAAACCACGTGCTCAAACTGAATGGTAGTGTGGTCAATGCGGAAGTCGTGCAGCAAACGCGCCTTGACGTCCCGCAAGATCCTCTCACTGACCGACGGAGGAATATCAGCGATCGAAATGTGGCAGGAGAGCGCGTGGCTCTCCGATCCGATGCTCCATACATGCAGATCGTGGACGTCGTTCACACCTTCCACTGAGCGGATGGCCAGGTCGATCTTCTCCAGTTTCATCCCGCGCGGCGTGCCCTCAAGCAGGATGTTGAGCGTCTCGCGCACAATTCCGAATCCAGACCACAGGATCAGCACAGCAATCCCGATCGACAACACCGAATCAATCCAGGAGTTGCCGGTCAACAGGATCGCCCAGCCCCCTGCAATCACTGCGGCCGTCGAAAGCGTGTCCCCCACTTCGTGAAGTAACGCGCTACGAATGTTCACGTCCCCGCCGGATCGGTAAAGCAGCAGCGCGATTGCCCCGTTCATCGCCACCCCGGCGGCCGCAACCCACATCATCACGCTGGCCTCGACGTGTTCCGGATGCTGCAGCCGCCGGAAAGCCTCGTAGAAGATGAAAAACGACACCCCCACCAGCGACGTGGCGTTGACCAGCGCCGCCAGCACTCCAGCGCGATGGTAGCCGTAAGTCTTGGTCGAATTTGCGGGACGGGATTGGAAGTAGACGGCTACGAGCGACAGCAGGAGTGCGAGGAAGTCCGAAAGGTTGTGTCCGGCCTCAGAGAGCAACGCGAGCGAGTGCGCGCGTACCCCCGCCACGACCAGAAGTACGATATACGCCAGCGTCACCGCCAGTGAAATCTTCAGAACACGGGTCGGACCGCCGGTGCCATGGGCGTGCACATGCATTCTCCAAGTCTACGGGCGGCGCGGACGCGCATCAAGCTCGGCGCGGCACACCATCGGTGATTTGCCTGGCCAATCTCCCCCGAACCAGCGCGGTTGCGAAATGAAGTTACTCCAGCGGTTGCCGATGAGCCCATGGGAGGCCAAGAGTCCGGCGACCACGACCCACGGTGTGAAAGCGAAGCACAGTCTGGTGCGGAAACTGCTCCGCGTCAGCATAAACGACAACGAAGCAGAAGTTATGGACGAAATCGTTAAGGATTTTCTCATCGAGAGCAACGAGAACCTTGACCGGCTGGACCAGCAACTCCTGAAGGCTGTCGGCGAACTGGTGCTGGCACTCAATCCGCTAAGGAGATCGATCTAATGCCTTCTTCGCAACAGTTTTGCACGTTTTTTCTCGATGGGCACTTTTTCGGAACGCCGGTTCCGCAGGTCCAGGAAGTGATCCAATACCAGGCCATGACGCGCGTTCCGCTTGCGCCTGACGTGGTCAGCGGGCTGATCAACCTGCGCGGCCAGATCGTCTCGGCCATTGACTTGCGCAAGCGTCTGGGTCTCAAGGATCGGCCCGCGGGACAACTTCCCATGAACGTCGTCGTCCGCACCGACGAGGGGGCGGTCAGCCTGTTGGTGGACGAGATCGGCGATGTGATCGAGGTCGAGGAGGACATGTTGGAGAGTCCTCCTGAGACCCTGCAAGGCTTCGCCCGCGAGGTTGTGCGGGGAGTCTACAAGCTCTCCGGACGCCTGCTTCTCGCTCTCGACATTGAGCGGGTCGTCGACCTTTCCGATCTGGCCAAGTCGAAAGGCCCCCGGGAATTTTGAAAAGCAATCCACTATGGCTGCGCCGAGGCGCGTACCCCAAGAAACTCTGGGAAAAGCTTCGGTGCGGAGAAGTTTGCCGGAGCGAGGGAAAACGGAGTCGGCTGCCTGTCACGAGGTAAAGTCACCGTGCAAAGGGCAAGAAAAACCGTGCTTCTGGTCGACGATGCCGTGGTCGTCCGCAAGGTGCTCGCACACGCGATCGGCCTGGACCCAGCCCTCGAAGTAGGCGCCACCGCGGTCAATGGCCGCGTTGCATTGGTGAAGTTTGCGATGTTGAAACCCGACATCGTCCTCCTCGACATCGAAATGCCCGAGATGAACGGACTGGAGACGGTTCGCGAATTGCGCAAACTCGACGCCTGCGTTCCCATCATCATGTTCAGCAGCCTGACCGAACGTGGCGCCTCGGCTACTCTGGAGGCCCTTGCTCTGGGTGCTACCGATTACGTCACCAAACCCAGCAACATCGATGGCGCCGCCACTCTCGAAGCAATCAGCCGCGAATTGATTCCAAAGATTCGCGCTCTGTGCCACTTGCCGGGAGCGCAGAGTATCCTCACGACGCCTGCCAAGCCATCTCTGCCCAGAGTGTTCGTACCGCCCCAGTCTCGGTTGCTGTCCCCGGCGAAGCTGGTAGTGATCGGAGTGTCGACCGGCGGGCCAGACGCATTAGCGCAACTCCTCCCACGCTTACCAGCGAACCTTTCCGTGCCGGTGCTTATCGCTCAGCACATGCCGGCGATTTTTACCTCGATGCTGGCGACACGACTTTCCTCAAAGTCACTGCTGCCGGTTCGCGAGTGTGTTTCCGGCGAGCCCGTTTCCCCCGGCTGCGCCGTTATTGCGCCGGGAGACTTCCACATGACCGTGCAACAAGAAAACGGATCGCCAGTCCTGAAGACTCATCAAGGTCCAAAGGAAAACTTCTGCCGTCCATCCGTCGATGTCCTGTTTCGTTCCGTTGCCGCCGTATACGGAGAGCGCACCCTGGCTGTGGTTTTGACCGGGATGGGCCAGGATGGTCTCAAGGGGTGCGAGATGCTGCGCACTTCCGGCGCTCGCATTTACGTGCAAGACGAGGCCAGCAGCGTAGTTTGGGGAATGCCGGGATTCGTCGCCAAGGCCGGCCTCGCCGACAAGATCCTTCCCCTAAATCAGATCGCTTCCGAGATCGTGCGAGCCACGACTATACAAATTGCCGCGCGAACCCAATCTTAAGAGTGGCGTTACTGCCGTAAAGAATCAGCTCTTCGTCAGACTGTCGAGATAGCGGTTGTTGTAGAAGGTGGTCGTCTTCTGCACGAACTCCAGGATCCTGAACATTCTTTCACGGGCTTCTCGACTCATTTCGCGGAACTGAACGGCAACCCCGGAACCGGGATCCATCCTGCTCACGAAGCCCTCGGCCGACAGGCTCGCATCATCCATGGAGAAGCTCAACTTGATTTTGCTGCCGGGCGCAAGAATCGTACTGGTTTCGACATAACAACCGCCCATACTGATGTCGGTAAGATTGGCGAAAAGAGGAACGCCACCCACATCGGTCTGCACCTCGATCGTTACTCGGCACTTCATGCGCGGATGCGCTCGCCGGTCCTTGTACGCAAGTTGCTTCTGCTTCTCCAGGTACATGCGGCGGTCAGCCTCGGCTAATAGCTGTTCCGCATCGTTGCCGTCGTCGGGATAGACTGCCCGCCCCACGCTGAGCGAAAGAATCTCCTCGTTGCAGACCTCGCTACCGGCATGCCGCGCCAACGCCCGCATTTGCTCTGCTTTCTTCCCGGCGGCGTCAGCAGCGAGCCCCGGGGCAATGACCACGAACTCGTCGCCTCCCATGCGCGCCACGTAGTCGTACTCGCGGCAGCTGTCTTTGAGTGCCTGGGCAAAAAGTCGCAGCACACGATTCCCTTCAAGATGGCCAAAGCGATCGTTGATCTGCTTGAAACCATCCATGTCTGAAACCATCACGGTCAGCGATGAGTTGTCTCGCTTGCAGCGCGCCAGCTCCCGATCAAGCTGCAGGAACAGGGATCGCGCGTTGGGCAGTCCCGTAAGGTAGTCAGTCGTCGCAGAGTTTTCCGCCTGCTGGTACTTGAGCGCATTCTCGATCGCCAGCGCCATCTTGCCGCTCACGGCCAGCAGAATTCGCAGGTTATCGGAGGTAAATGCATCTCGCTCGGCGCGATAGAGCGCGAGCACCCCGATGATTCCGGAAACTCCTTCCAGTGGCACTGCCAATGCCGAACGCAAAGAGCTGAATTTCGTTGGATCGTTCAGGTAGCCCGGTTCCACCGACGGATTCCCGTTGATGATCGGCTTGCGATTCTGTGCCACCCACCCGGAAAGACCCTGGCCCACCGGGATGCGCAACGAAGAAAACAGCCTGTAATTGTCCCCGTTCACGTATTCGGGCACGAGTTCGTCTTCCCGTTTGACATAAATCGCGATCGCATCGTAAGGCACCATCGGCTTAAGCTTGACGGAGAAGACTGAAAGGGTTTCCCCCAAGCTCAGGGACGCCCCGAGATCCTGGCTCAACTCGAACAGTGCCTGCGCTTCCTGGCGCGCGGCAGCGATCGACGATAAGAATGTGTTTTCGCGCCCGGCATAATCCGGCGCCTTGGCATTTTCGAATCCCGCCGCCGGCTCCAGCCCGCGCTCGATCTTGATGGCCGTCGACAGCGGAGCATTCGGATCTTCGGCAGTCTTTGCGATGGCCATCTCTTCCAGATGCTGGTAGCGCTTTTGCAGGACGTCGACAACCTTGGGATCAAACGACTTGCCCGCTTCGGCAGAGAGCTTCTGCATCACTTCCTTCAGCGGAATCGCCCGCCGGTATTGGCGGTCCGAAGCAAGCGCGTCCAGATAGTCCACAGCGGACAGAATGCGCGCTCCAATCGGGATCTCCGCTCCCTTCAATCCCAGCGGATAACCGGAACCGTCCCACTTCTCGTGGTGCGCCCGCACGATCGGCACCACGGGATAGGGGAAGCGCACGCGTTCCAGAATCTCGGCCCCGACCAGCGTGTGAATCTTCATCTTCTCGAACTCTTCCGGACTCAGCCTTCCCGGCTTCGAGATAATGTGTTCGGGCACTGCCAGCTTGCCGATATCGTGCAACAATGCGGCGGCGTGCAGAGCCTCGAGTTCGGACCCCTCCACACCCAGCTCCTTACCCACTTCGATGGCATACACGCGCACGCGTTGCAGGTGCTCGTGCGTCGTGTGATCCTTGGCCTCAATCGCCAGCGCCAGCGCCTCGATGGTCCGAAGGTGCAGATTAGCCATTTCCTCGACATGCCGCTTCTCGTCCTCGAGCTTTCCGAGGTAAAGCCGGTAGGAGCGATAGATCAGGTAAACCACGGGTAGCACAAGGAGCGAAGTTTCCCAGTTCAACTTCTGGTTCAGCCAGCTGATGACTCCGGCGATTCCAGCTCCGACGAGGTAGTAGGGGAACGACCAGAAATAGCAATCGACCAGAATCCGGCTCAGGGGCCGGCGTTCCGTCAGCGAGATCACGGTCGCGATGGAGCCGGCATTGGCGATGAAGTACACAGTCGCGGCCAATCCCAGGCGTAACGGACGGCTATCGACAAGCAGGTTTGTCAGCGGATGGTGATAGACCAGGTAAGCAACCGCGGTCGAAAGGGTTCCGGCGCAAACGTTGAATGCAACCTGCATCGCTCTCGGGCGGTCCGGAAACAGGCACTGGGCTAACATCGAGATAGCGCCCAGGATCAGGGTCTCGGTGAAGCTGAGTTCCAGCACGCCGATCAGAATGAACAGGAAATTGACGGACAGGGTTCCGGTAATGCCGGGCAGATTCACTTTCAGCCGCGAAGCCAGAATCGCTATGCCGAGATAGCAGATAAACTCGGCAATGTTCTTGCTACTTTGGTGGATCCCGCCGTAGACCAGCGTCCCCAAGCCCGCCATCACCACTAGCGCAATAAACAACTTGGCCGGCGCGGACAGGCTCTTCCACGAGCGTGAGCGCTCGGGCATACCAACGGACATGCTGGTTGCACCAGTCATTCGCGTGAGCACACTACGGGGACGCAGGGCGCCCCCGATCCACATGAATATCAGCTAAACTTATTAGAAACAATCGTTTAGGAGATTTCAGGGAAACTTCCGTAACTTGCCAATGGGGCTTTATCGGAGATCCAGATGGGGGAGCAGCGTTTTTGTTGGAGGCTCCCGGCGGAGCGACCAAGCCATCATATCGGGGGGAGATGAGGAGGCTAACCTCCTCGTTGCGCATAACGCCTGTAAATAGCTTGGTTACAATGATATAGCGTGACGTCGCACATCTTCCGCCGCCTGTGCGACGTTCTCCGGCTTGCCCAGATCGCGCCAGTAGTATTCATCAGCCCGAAAGGCGGCGATCGTCTGTCCCTCGCCAGCCAGCCGCAAATAGCTGGTTACAATCGAGAAAGCTCCTTCTTCCTTCAGCATCCCCAGGAGCCCGGGAGAAATCACGTGCACGCCGGAGAATGCTAGTGCCTGGGTCTCTTGAGAAGAACGAACAATCTCCGGCGATGCCTCTCGTCCAGCCTGCCGCCCGCACAACCGATTCTGCTCGTCAAACAACAGATATCTGGAGGTCTCTCGCTCCTGCACCGCCAGCGTGGCGAGCGCCTGACTCTCACGGTGAGATTGGATCATTAGCGCGAGATCGATCGTGCTGATGACGTCGACGTTGTGCAGCACAAACGGCTCTTGCATTTTGCCGGCGGCCTGCAGAAAGAACCACGCAGCTTTCTTCAACCCGCCACCCGTATCGAGCAAAAGTTCCTCGCGGGAAATCTCCACCTGCATGCCAAAGTTATCGTTCTTCTTTAGGTAGCCAACAACCAGGTCGGCGAAGTAGTGCACATTGACAATCACATCCAGGATTCCGAAAGAGGCCAGCCGCCGAAGCGTGATCTCCAGGAGCGTGTGCCCGGCGACCTCCACGAGAGCCTTGGGACGATCGTCGGTGAGTGGCCGCAGGCGGGTCCCGAGTCCCGCCGCCAGAATCATCGCTCTCATTTCACGGACCGCTCCAACTCGGCATGCTCCGCTTCCATCCTCTCCAACTCGCGATGCTGCAAGATCACTTCGATTCCGCTCCGCGCTCGCAGACGTTTCGCGACTTGCTCGGCCAGATATACCGAGCGATGCTGCCCGCCCGTGCACCCGAACGAGACCATCAGGTTCTTGAATCCACGTTGCTGGTAGTTGCTCAGGGTGGCGTCGACGAGAGACATGACGCTGGCAAGAAACTGATGCACGCTTTCCTGCTGCTGGAGATACTCAATCACCGAAGCGTCTTTCCCGGTCAGCGCCTTGAACCGCTCTTCCCTCCCGGGATTCGGCAGGCTGCGCCCGTCGAAAACAAATCCACCACCATTTCCGCTCTCGTCCTTCGGCAGACCGCGGTGAAACGAGAAACTGAAAATCCGCACTACGAGATTGTCGGCATCCGACGCCAGCCCTTGCAGTTTCTCCGATCCCAGCATGCTATGAAACGCCTGCATCAGAGTCGGAAGTTCCACCGGGAGAACTACGTTGTGCAGCAGCCACCGCAGATTCTTCAATGCATAAGGCACACTCTGCAGAAAATGCACCTTGCGCTCGTAGAATCCGCGAAACCCATACGCCCCCAACGCCTGCATGATGCGGATGTACACGTAAGCGTAGTAGTGCTGCATGAACACTTCAGGCTTCAGGTCGATGAAGCTCTGCAGCTTCGCTAAATAGTGATCCAGTAATTGCTGTCGCAGATCCGGTGGCAAGTCGGCCTTTGCGTCGTACAACAGCGACGCGACGTCATACTGCAGTGCACCCTTGCGCCCGCCCTGATAGTCCAGAAAATACGGATATCCGCCGCGCAACATGATGTTGCGCGATTGAAAGTCGCGGTATAGAAAGTATTCGCGGCCCGCGCTCAGCAGGAATTTCGTGAGCCCGCTGAAATCATCTTCCAGCGCCTGTTCGCTGAACGGAATCCCGGCGAGGCGCAGAAAGTAGTATTTGAAGTAATTCAGATCCCAGGCAATCGATTGCCGGTCAAAGCTGCCCCGCGGATAGCAGAACTTGTAGTTCAAGTCCCGCCCCGCCTCCACCTGAAACCGCGGCAGCACGGCGATGACTTCCCGATACGCTTCCATCACTTGCGCAGTGATGGATTCGCCCGTGCGGTTTTTCGAAAGGAACTCAAAAAGCGACGTGTCGCCCAGGTCCTCCTCCAGATACGCTCCATTCCCCAGATCTTCGCCGTAAATCTCGGGCACAGGCAGCCCGTGTCTGCGAAAATGCCGCGAGAATTCCAGGAAGGCCACATTCTCTTCGCGTACCCCATAGAGAATCCCGATGGCACTCGCGCCCTTGCCGCTCAGACGGATGATCTTCCGGCCCGAACCGCCCAGTTCTCCCTGCACCGGCCGGACCTGCTCGACCGCCGTGTGAAAGTGTTGTTCGAAAAGATGTTTAAGAACATCCATGCAGGCTCGCGCTTTCGTTGAGATTCCCCCCAAAGATACCATCGAAGGCGAGCCCGGGGCGGCGCGGGCATCTTCCTGCGAAACAGCCGAATCCAGCCAGGTCCTAGTGAGTCTTTCTTCTCCTTTTGCATTCTGCCTCCCTCCGCTACAATTGCCCGGCAAAATAAGCGGGCCGAGGCCTCCCCATCTCCTTGGTCGTCGCGATTTTAGGGGTTGCGGAACCCACGACAAGCGTAGAGAAACCTGGACTTTCTTCTCTCCCTCTGCATTCTTACGCTTTAGGGTCGTAGACCGCACAAAAGCTGCGCTTCAGGGGTTCTGATGAAAACTGGACCGAACGTCTATCGGCGTCTTCTTGCCGGCCTCGCTCTGTTGGCCGCATTACCAGCGACGGCACAGAACCTAAGCGCTCCCCGCCGTTCGGGCCCGACTGCGGTTACGGTCTCGCCGACAAGCCTTTCGTTCGGCAATCAAGCCATCAACTCAACCAGCCCCGCTCAACAAGTCACCCTTACCAACAACCAGACCACAGCCCTGACCATCACATCCGTATCTCTCAACCTTTCGGATTACGCGTACACCACCACCTGTCCCATTAGCCCTCAGACACTGGCTGCCGGAGCAAGCTGCAACATATCGATCTCCTTTACTCCATCCGTGACAGGACCACTCACGGCAACTCTGATAATTTTTACCGACTCTGGCACAAACCCGATGGTCAGCCTCAGCGGAACCGGAGTCCTCCCCGTCGTCGTGAGCCCATCAGCTCTGGTTTTTGGCAGCGAGAAGGTAGGGACATCTTCCCCTCCCCAAACTGTCACCCTGACCAATAACCAATCGACCGCCCTGACGATCAATAGCGTCACCAGCAGCCTGGGCGACTTCCTGGTCAATTCCACCTGCCCCATCCGTCCCAAGACCTTGGCAGTGGGGGGCAGTTGCGCAACATCGCTTAGTTTCAAGCCCACGACCACTGGAACCCGGACCGGCACTCTCAGTTTCGTGGACAGTGCCAACAGCAGCCCGCAGGTAGTTTCCCTGATCGGCACCGGATCCACCAGTACATTGGTCTCCATCGCGGTAAGCCCGTCGTCGGCATCCGTGGGCTTGGGTGCGAATCAGCAGTTCTCTGCGATGGGAACTTATGCCGACCACAGCACGCAGAACGTTACCCCGTCGTCCAACTGGGCTTCTTCTGCCACCTCCATCGCAACGGTAAGCGCGGGCGGTCTGGCGAGCACTCTGGCGCAGGGAACCACCAACATCTCGGCAACCTCGGGCACCATCGTTGGTACCGCAAAACTCACGGTTACCGCCCCGGTTCTGGTTTCCATTGCCATAAGTCCCGCGAATCCCTCTCTATCCGTCGGCATGAGCCAACAACTCACGGCAACTGGAACTTATACCGACGGCAGCACCCAGGACCTGACCGGCTCAGTTACCTGGATCTCGACCGCAAAATCCATCGCGAGCGTGACGAGCGCAGGCATGGCCACCGGCGTGAGCGCGGGCCAAGCGACGATCAAGTCTTCTCTCGGATCGATCACCGGGTCAACGCAGGTCACAGTAGTGCAAAGCACCGTTGCATACTACGTCTCTCCCACCGGCAAGGACACAAACCCAGGGACTCTCGCGCTTCCTCTTGCCACCGCGCAAAAAGCTGAATCTCTGGTCGTGGCGAATTACCTCGGCACTCATTGTGCTTCCCAGAAAGCGCCAATCATCGTGCAGTTCCGCGCGGGAACATGGGCCAATCTTTCCCTGAATCTTACGTCCGCCGATAGCGGCTGCAGTGCCTCCGCGCCCGTGGTATTCGAAAACTATCCTGGAGAGACTCCCATTTTCTCCGGCGGCGTGCGCGTGTTGAATTGGGTCAATACCTCGGGAAACACGTGGCAAACGACTCTTCCCGCCAACACCGTGAACTTCGAGGCCCTGTACTACAACGGCGCACGACGCCAGCGCCCGCGTCTGGGCTCATCGACTTCAAGTCCTTTGGGAACCTACTACCGGGTGGCGGGAAATGTTGCCGGTGACTACGACCGTTTCTACTACAACCCCGGCGATCCCATAGCGACTACCTGGAAGAACTACGCTCCGGCCGCGGGGAACCCCTGTGGCCAGGCCCCCGGACCCACCAACTTGCAGGGAGATATTCAGGTCGGTGTTTTCGAACAGTGGGATGTTTCCTGGGAGCGCATTAGCTGCATCGACACAACAAAACATCTGATCTATCTGACCGGAAGCACCGACACCGGCGCGCCACACGGGTACATTCTCAATCACCGCTACATCGTCGAGAACATCAAAGACAAACTGGCGGTGCCCGGCCAGTGGTTCCTCGATCGGACTAAGACCGGGGCCTGGATTCTCGCCTACATCGCGAACCCCGGCGAGAATCCCAATCTCGATACCGTCATCATTCCGCAGCAGCCTCAAGTCGTCGCCGCAGTGGGGGTGCAGTATCGCACCTTCTACGGCCTCACGTTCTCTCATGACAACTACGTCGTAGATCCCGCGGGCTATCCCGGATCGCAGTCGGAGTTGCTTGTGACTCCGGCCGTTCAGTGCCTCGACTGCAGCCATGTCACCTTCGACAGCAACAGCTTTACCAACATAGAAGGCTATGGTCTGTCATTTTCCACCGACAACACAGGAACCGCCATCGGAGACGTCATTCAGAACAACGCCTTCTGGGATCTCGGTGCCGGAGGCCTGATGACCGGTCGCATACCCACCGGCGCAGAGACCGATGCCAACGTATTCCAACTCGGCACCATCCAGAACAATCTCATACAGGGTATCGGGCGCAAGTTCCCGGGAGCGGCAGGCATCGCGAACCTGCTCGGGCACGACGTCACGACCACCCACAATGACGTCACCGACGGATACAGCGAAGGAATCATGATCTGCTTCCCGGGCTTCTCGAACAATTGCGCCGGAACCAGCAATTCCAACGGAGGATTTAACCAGGCGGTTGAATACAACCATATCTGGAATCTCGGCCAGGGGATCCTTAACGATTTCGGCGGCGTGTATATGGCCACCTATAACGCAGCCGGAGATACGGTGACCAACAACAAGATCCACGACCTCAGCGATGCTTCGTCGCTGGATTCCGACGGTTACGGAGGCAACGGCTTCTACATCGATCGCGGCGGCCCCATCGAACTCAGCAACAATCTCGTTTACCGCACCAACAACGCATTCAACATCACCATGGGCCCGCCATCCGCCGGGCAGATCATTACGGCGAACAACAATATCTTCGCCTTCACTCGCAAGAGCATCATCAACACCTACGCTTGCGCCAAGGCGGGATTCACCCAGTTCTCCTTCTCCAACAACATCTTTCTGCAGGATCGCACCTATGGGTCGGTCCCTTCCTCGAATTTGCAGAACGGCGCCACCTATCTCGGCAATCCGACGGCCTCGGCGCAAGACTTTGCGAGTAACGACTACTGGAACACAACCGAAACTTTCGCCACCGACACCAAAGCCTTCAACACGGAATCGTCTACCTGCCAGAATAAGACCTATGACACGTTCCCGAAGTGGCAGTCGCTCGGAGAAGACATCGGCAGCCTCTCCGTAAACCCTGGGTTTACGTCGCCAACTTATCCCAGCGACAACTTCACTTTCCTGAGCAACCCGCCCAATATCGGCTTCGTTCCCTTTAGCACCTCGGGGACGTGCCCGAGTTGCCCTGGCCGGTCTAATCCCCTCATCAACCCGGGAACCGTGCCCGCGGGCTTTCCCACGGCTCCGTTCAACCCGGCGACGGACTATTGAGATGGTGGTGAATCCAAGGAATCTGGTGGCGGCGGTAGGACTCGAACCTACGACCTACGGATTATGAGACCGTCGCTCTAACCACCTGAGCTACACCGCCACTTGCCTAGATACAGGAAGGACTGCGAAAGAAACTCCGCACCGGCATGGAACCGGCACTTTCGCGGCATGGAAGCAACGACCCAAGGAACGTTACGTCCAAACTTTAATTCTAAGAGCGCCAGCACAATAGGTCAAACGGACCCGTGTTCAACGTCAGGCCTCGAGTTGCGCCCTGCCGGACAAGATCTTTTCTGCGTTCTCCGCGAATCCTCTGCGCCCTCAGCGATTAGGCTCTTCTCTCACCGCCCAGCGTATACTCTCCGCATGATCACCGGCGCGCACATTCTCTTTTACAGCAAAGATCCTGAAGCCGACCGGGCGTTCTTCAGTGGCATTCTAGGGTTGCGTTCTGTAGACGTGGGACACGGCTGGCTCATCTTCGCCATGCCTCCGGCGGAAGCTGCGATTCATCCCACGGACGGCGACTTCTCGCAACTGCACGGAGGTCATCAATTGCTGGGCGCTGTCCTCTATCTGATGTGCGACGACCTGAAAGCCCAGATGTCTTCACTCCAAGAAAAAAATGTGCGCTGCACCGAAATCCAAGAAGCCCCGTGGGGACTCAGTACCACGATCCCCCTGCCCAGTGGCCGCGCTCTCGGTCTCTACCAACCCAGGCACGTAACGGCCTTGAATCTGAATGCGTGAGTCCATCTGAAATAATAAGAACGCCCATGAAAGCCATTGCCGTCATCCCTGCCCGTCTGGCCTCCACGCGCCTGCCGCGTAAGATGCTCCGCGAAATTGCAGGCAAGCCGCTCATCGGCATTGTCTATGAAGCCGTCCGCTCTTCCACACTCTTGGCCGACGTGATCATCGCCACCGACTCCGAAGAAATCATGGCCGCCTGCCGCAAGCACAATTGGAACGCGCAGATGACCTCACCCCAACATCGCAGCGGAACAGAGCGCGTCCACGAGGTCTCATGCAAGAAGACTGCTGACGTGTACGTCAATGTTCAGGGAGACGAGCCGCTCGTGCGCGCAGAACAAATTGCCTCCCTGCTCAACGTGATGGAGAATCCCCAGGCCCAGGTCGGTACCCTGATGACTCCCGCCGCAGCACTCGACATTCCCAACCCGAATGCCGTGAAAGTCGTGACCGACCTGAACGGCCGCGCTCTCTATTTTTCTCGCGCCACCATCCCTTTCGATCGCGACGTGACCAACCCGCGCTACTTCAAGCACCTCGGCCTCTACGCCTACCGCAAGCCCGCGCTCGACCGGTTTGTTACCCTTCCCGAATCATCTCTGGAGAAAAGCGAGCGCCTGGAGCAGTTGCGATTCCTGGAGAACGGAATCTCAATATTTTGTGGAGAGACGCCCTACGACAGCATCGGAGTCGACACGGAAGAAGACCTTCTGAGGGTGATAAAGATTTTGCAGTCGTAGCGCCGGCGTCCCGCCGGCTGTAGCGAGAGCCTGCCCTGAGCCTGTCGAAGGGCCGTCTCGGCCCCGCATCCATCTAGAACCTCAGACGTGTGGATGCGTGCTCTGCGTCCGCCCCCACTCCTCCGCCGCCGCCAGCCGCCGCGAGATCGAAGGGTGCGAGTGAAAAAACCATTCCACCCACTTCGACGGAGTCCGCTCCTCCAGATTCTGCTCCGCCAGCTTGTTCATGGATGTAACAAACGGTTCCACGCTGGCAATCGCCTCGAATGCATATCGGTCCGCCTGCCGCTCGTTGAAGCGCGAGTAAGCGTTCAACGCCGGCATTAGTAGAAACGACAGTACCACCGAAACCAGCGCCAGCAGCGGCAGATTGGCGAAATCCGACAACTCCTCGAACATGTGATGGTCGACCGCGTAGTGGAGGGCCCAGTTCGCGGCCCAGAAGCCCCCGAAAGTGATCACCGCCTGCACGGCAATGCTCTTCAGAATGTGCCGGTGTACGTGGTGCCCCAGTTCGTGCGCCAGCACCGCTTCAATCTCGTCCGGAGTGTAGTTATCGAGCAGCGTGTCCGCAAGGATGATTCGTCGAGTGGTGCCCAGACCCGTTAGAGCCGCATTCGCCTTCTTACTCTTCTCCGAAAGTCTCCAGCGATACACCCCGCGCACTCGCGTTCCCGCCCGCTGGCTCAGCATGATCAGGCGGCGGCGCAGATCTTCGTCTTCGAGAGGCTCGAATTTGTAAAAAATCGGGAAGAGTACTACTGGCGCCAATTGCGCCAGCAAAATGAACAACCCCATGAAGAACACCCACGCCAGCAACCACCAGTTCTGCGGCCATTGCCGGATCGTGAAGTACAACAGTTCGACCACGATGCTCCCCAACACCAGCCCCACCAGAAATCCCTTGATCTCGTCCCATAGCCACGACGCGAATTTCTGGTTGGAGAGCTTGAACCCCCGCTCCATTCTGAAACCGTAATAATCCAACCCGATTCCGAGCACCTTACTGATACCGAGCAACAGCACGACGTACATAAAAAGGGAAAGCGAGTAGTTCTGAAATCCCCAGTGATACGCCAAATCGCGCAACGAATCCGACCAACGCGTTACCAACAACAGCACTAAGAATACGAGCCCAACCGCAAAGTCGGTAATTCCGAGCCACCGCCGGATACGGTTGTAGCGCCGTGTCTCGGGCGAATCAGCCTGACTCGAAATTGGATCGTCTACCATCGTTATCCACTAATCAACGCCACCTAACTCCGCACAAAACTCTCCCCGGTCGCGAGCAACTCCTTCACCAGTTCCGGCGATGAAGCCTCCGTATACAGTCGCAGCAGAGGTTCTGTCCCTGACGCCCGGAACAGCGCCCACGCCTCCGCGCCATTCCCATTCGTCGGAGCATCCAGAAAGAACTTTACGCCATCCATGTGCTCTTTCCTGAGTACTTTGTACTTACCCAGAACCTGCGTGTTCTCTGCCCGGGCCCGTTGAATCGCGTTCTGTTTCATCTCTTCCGGTATGTGCAAATCCCGCCGCCCATAGTAGTGGGGGCCGAACTCGCGCTGGAGATCCGACACCAGTTGCCCCAGCGGCTTGCCTTCCTCCGCCATCGCGTTCGCCAGCAAGAGACAGTTCAGCACGCCATCGCGTTCCGGCAGAAAACGCGAATACCCGATGCCGCCGGACTCTTCGCCGCCCATCAGGATCTCGCGTTCCATCATGAGATCGGCGACGTACTTGAACCCGATCGACGTCTCGTGCAATTTCCGTCCATACTTCGCCGCGATCCGATCCAGCATCCGCGTTGTATTGAATGCCCGGACCACATCTCCCGGCCACTTCTTCCGCTCCAGCAACCAGCGCAGCAACACGCAGAAGATCTTGTGCGAGTCGACGAAGCTGCCATCTTCCGCCACCGCTCCGATTCGGTCCGCGTCCCCGTCGGTCGCAAGCCCTGCATCGCATTTCTCGCGAACCACAGTCTCCTGCAGCATCGCGGTATGCGGTTCGATCGGCTCCGGGTTGATCCCTGGGAACAGTGGATTCAGTTCCTGCCGGATGGCCACATACTGGACGCCGCGCTCCGCCAGGACTCCAGTCAGAACGCCACGCCCCGAACCATACATCGCGTCGACGGCGAATTTGAACTTCGTCTTCGCGATCAGGTCCATATCCGCGAACGCGCAGACGGCCGCGATGTAATCCTTCTTAAGATCGACCGCTTCGATCGCGGCCTTCGTTCCCTTCGGCGCGGATCCTGCCGCAAGCTCGCCCTCAATCTTTTTCATGATTGCCGGAGTAGCTGAGCCGCCGAAGTTACCTTTGAACTTCACCCCATTCCAATTCCACGGATTGTGGCTCGATGTCACCATCACTCCACCAGCCGCGCCTTGATGTTTCACGGCATAAGACACGGCCGGCGTCGGAGTGTAATCATTCGCGAGTTTCACGGGAATCCCGGCAGCCGCTATTACTTCGGCAACAATCTGCGCCGCCCGCGGCGATGCAAACCGCGCATCGTACCCCACGATGACTCCGCGCGCGGGCTCTTCATTCTTTAACACGTAGCCGGCAATCGCCCCCGCCACGCGCCGCACGTTCTCAAACGTGAAGTCATCCGCGATGAGGCCGCGCCACCCGTCGGTTCCGAATTTGATCTCTTGCGCCATGATTCAGTAGCGTCGCAGTCGTAGTGTCATCTCGCCACCGCTACACCAACTTGCTCATGTTCTTCCCGTCCAAATACTTCACAACCTTCCCCACATCCTGCGCGTGCTGCCGTGTGGTGATCAACAAGGCATCCGGCGTCTCCACCACTACGACGTCGTTCACCCCCACCACCGCGACGAACTTCCCCGGAGCGTGCACATAGTTCCCCCGCGCATTCAGCACAAACATTCCCGAGCCCGCAATCAGGTTGCCCTCCGGCGGAGTGCTCTTCGCATTGTGATGTTCGTGGAGCGCGGTCCAGGACCCCAAATCATTCCACCCAAAATCGGCCGGCAGACAGAAGATGTTGCTATTCTGTTCGCCCTTCGCCGACCTCGGCTCAAGAATTGCGTAGTCGACACTGATATTTTCACACTTCGGATAGAGCCTTCGAAAAGTCGCTCCAAACTTTGGCGTTCCAAACGCCGCGGCGATCTCCTCCAGCATCGGCGCCGTCTTCGGCAGATACTCCCGCAGCGCATCGGCAAGCGTTCGTGCACTCCACAAAAACATCCCACTGTTCCAGAAGTAGTTCCCCGCCGCCACGAACTCCGCAGCCGTCTCCGAATTCGGCTTTTCGGTGAAGCGGCGTACGCGCAACGCGTCTCCCTGAAACAATCCGCCCGCCTCGATGTATCCGTAGCCAGTCTCGGCGCGGTTCGGACGAATGCCCAGCACCACAATGTTGGCTCCCGCCGCCGCGATCTCGATTCCATGCTCCAGTGTTTCGCGGTAGCGTTTTTCATCCGCAATCACATGGTCGGAAGGAAACAGCCCGATCACCGCGTCAGGGTTCTCGCGCAGAAGCAGGAATGCCGCCAACCCAATCGCCGGTGCCGTATTCCGCCCGACAGGTTCCGCCAAAATCTGCGGCTTTGGCAGCTTGGGAAGCTGCCTGGCGATGGCGGTCCGCAAATCCTCATTGGTGATGATCCAGAATTTCTTCGCCGGAGCAAGTGGAAGCAACCGCGCGATTGTCTGCTGGATCATCGTCTGCTTGCCGTCGAGCGCCAGCAGTTGCTTGGCGCACTTCTTCCGGCTCAATGGCCAAAAGCGGGTGCCGCGCCCACCAGCCAGAATTACGGGATAGAAATTTGGATTGTTCGCCATGCGTCTTGGGATTTCAGAGTGAAGATTTCAGATTGCAGATTCATCTCCACCACACAAAATCTGCATTCTGAAATCTACAATCTGAAATCTTTACCTACATTCTCGTTTCCGGTTCCGGTAGTGCTTTCCCCGGTACGTAAGCTCGCAAGAATTCCAAGGTCCACTGCGGACGCACGCTGAAACTCCCCACGCAGGCCGGAATGACGACGGCGTCGCCCTTCGCCAAGGTGACGGCCTCCATGCCGGGCGCTTCGATTGCACCGCAGCCCTCAACCGCAACCAGGATCTGCACCGAAGTCTTGCCGGAGTCATCGCGGGTCGCAAGTTCCAGCGAATCTTTCGCCTCAAACATATCCACCACGAAGTATGGAGCCCCGACCAGAGGCGCGTGTCGATTCTTTCCACTCTGCTGCGGCGCCGGGCGCACAACTTTCCCCGACTTCACTTTCTCCTTCACCGCGGCCAGGCCGTCTTTCAAATGCAACTCGCGCGGACGCCCGTAATCATATAGGCGATACGTCGTATCGGATTGCTGCTGCGTCTCGACAATGATCGATCCCGGCCCGAGCGTGTGCACCGTTCCCCCGGCAACATAAATCATGTCGCCGGCATAAACGTTGATCCAGTTCAGCACTTCCTCGGCCCGATTCTGGTGGATCGCTTCTTCCAGTTGCGCGGTAGTCTCACCCGGCTTCAATCCCAACGCAATCTGCGACCCGGGCTTCGCATGCGCCACGTACCAGCATTCCGTCTTCCCCCAGGGCTGCCCCACGCGCAGCGCCTGCGCATCATCGGGATGCACCTGCACCGAAAGCTTCTGGTGCGGAAAGAGAAATTTCAAAAGCAGTGGAAACCGCTTTGCATCCCGCGCCGCCTCACCCACTAGTTCACGCTGATACTGCTCACTCAATTGCGCAAGCGATTTATCTTGCAGGGGACCGTTCGCGACCTTGCAGTCGTCCCCGCTGAGCCACGCCTCGCCAATCTTCTCCCCAAACTTGTGATTGGGATAGATCGGAGACAAATCCAGCGTGCCCCACGGCCGCGGATCGAATCCCGGCTGCATCAACAATGGATACAAGTTTCCCATTCAGGCCCTAGCGCCCACAAAAAAGGCCGCTCGCAAACGGAACGGCCTCTGCCGAACCAAAGTCTTTTCCCTGTGACACCCCGTGCCCTATGTGGCGAAGGTTGTTGAACCCGACCACAGCCAGGAGGGAACTACAGTGCACCAAAAAACTTCCGCATCCGCTCCAGCCCACGATCCAGTTCCGCCTTCGAGGTCGCATACGAAACGCGAATATGCTCGCTCGTGCCGAATCCTTCGCCCGGAACCGTAGCCACATGCGCCTCACGCAGCAGCCTGCCGGCTACGTCCGATGCAGATTTCAGCCCGCCTCGACCGAGGAACGCCGAAATATTCGGATACGCATAAAACGCGCCCTCCGGCTTCGTGCACGTCACCCCCGGAATCGCCCGCAACCCCTGCACCACGTGGTCGCGCAGTTCAATGTACTCGCGCCGCATGTGCTCGACGCATTCTTGCGGCCCCTTCAAGGCGGCCACCGCGGCCTTCTGCACAATCGATGTCGGATTCGACGTCGACTGGCTCTGCAGCTTCGCCATCGCGCTCGTCACCGCCGCTGGAGCCAGCGCATATCCCAGCCGCCATCCGGTCATGGCGTACGTCTTCGACAGCGATCCGAGCACCACGAACCGCTCCTTATATTCGCGCAGCGAGCCCACCGAAAAATTCTTCCCGGTGTAATTCAGGTACACGTAGCATTCGTCCGACAACACCCAGATCCCGCGCTGGTGCGCCAGTCGAATGACCTCCGTCATGTCCTCGGCTTTCATCACGGCGCCCGACGGATTCGACGGCGAATTCAGAATGATTGCCTTCGTGCGCGGCGTAATCAGCTTCGCGACCATTTCGGCAGTCACGCGAAATCCTTGCGCCTCGTCCGCTTCCAGCAAAACGCAGTTCCCGCCCGCATACCGAATGATGTCTTTGAATGAAACCCAGTATGGAACCGGCAGAATCACTTCATCGCCGTGATCCACCAGAACCTGGATGGCGTTAAAAAGCGCATGCTTGCCGCCGACTGAGGCGATCACCTCTTCGCGCCGATAATCCGAATCGAAGTCGACGTTGTGCCGGTGCGCGATCGCGTCCCGCAGTTCCGCCGTTCCCGCTACCGCTGTGTATTTCGTGAAGTTTCCCTGGATCGCCGCAATGGCAGCGTCCTTGATGTGCTGCGGCGTCGAAAAATGCGGCTCGCCCGCCCCGAAATCAACTACATCGATTCCCTGCGAACGCAACTTGTCCGCCTCTGCCACCACCGCCATGGTGGCCGAAGGCTCAATCCGGTTGATTCTGTCCGTAAGTTTCACTGCTTCCATGATTGCCGTGCTCATGCCTTCTTCTTCCTTTTCCTCGGGACTTCGATCAGTTGCGGGTCCCGAAGTTTGTATGCGGGATCCAGTTTCTCCCGCAGCTTCTGTTCCACCGCGTCCGGGACGAGATCCTTGACCGGCCCCCCGGCCTGCGCCACCTCGCGCACCAGCCGCGAACTTACGTAGGAATACTTGACGGCCGGCATCATGAAGACCGTTTCGAGCGTCGGCTCAAGTTTGCGGTTCATCAGCGCCATCTGCAGCTCGTACTCGTAGTCGCTGATAGCGCGAATCCCGCGCAGCACGCACATCGCGTCAATCGACTTGGCGTATTCCACCATCAAGCCGTCGAACGTATCGATGCGAACATTACTCCAGCCGGCCGTGAGTTGTCGCAGCATCTCGAGCCGCTCCCCGAGGCTGAACATCGGCGTCTTCTCGGAATTCCGCAGAATCGCAACCACCAGCTGTTCGAACATCTTGCTGCCCCGCTCAATCAGATCGAGGTGACCGTTGGTAGGCGGATCAAACGACCCGGGATAGACAGCAATGCCCTTATTCAATCGTCCTCATTGTGCGGACCGCCCGTGTGAAGACACGAGCAGCGGGGTTCAACAACAAGTTCGGCAATAGGAGATTCTATGCGGGCGGGACCATCAATGGCAATCGCCGAGATCAGCGCTGGTTCTGCACTCTGGAAGGATGAACTCTCCCGAGGATGAATCGTTACGGTCGACCGTATCGCCGTGGAAGAGGGGCCCTTCAAGGGCCGCGAATAGAGCCTACCCCAGGCCGCGCTTTAGCGCCTGAGGTCCGCTATCGCTGGTGGAAGGGAGGCCCGGGCGCAGCTCGCAACTCGGCCGCGCCCGGAGGCAACGAACCTTTAACGTCGGGCCGCCACGATCGGCGCCTTAGGGGTTTCGGTAGCCGTCGGCATCGTGGCGACTTTTGCCCCGGTCGTCGCTGGCTGCGCCGCGGCCGCAGGTTGCGCCGGCGCCGCAATCAACCCCAGCGCCTTGCGCACCTCGGTATCCAGTTTCGCCATCACGTCCTTATTGTCCTTCAGGAATTGCCGTGCATTCTCACGGCCCTGGCCGATGCGCTCGCCTTTATAGCTGTACCAGGATCCGGATTTTTCGACGATGTTGTTGTTCGAAGCTAGGTCGAGCAGATCGCCTTCCCGCGAAATCCCCTCTCCATAAAGAATATCGAACTCGGCCTCGCGGAATGGCGCTGCAACTTTGTTCTTCACTACTTTTACGCGAGTGCGCGAGCCGGTGACCACATCGCCATCTTTAATGGCCGCAATACGCCGAATATCGATGCGCACCGAGGAGTAAAATTTCAGCGCCTTGCCGCCAGTCGTCGTCTCTGGATTGCCGAACATCACGCCAATCTTTTCGCGTATCTGGTTAATAAAGATCAGACACGTTCTCGACTTCGACACAGTCCCGGTGAGCTTGCGCAGCGCCTGCGACATCAGCCGCGCCTGCAGTCCCATATGGCTGTCGCCCATTTCGCCGTCGAGTTCAGCTTTGGGCACCAACGCCGCCACCGAATCGACTACCAGCACGTCGATGGCATTCGACCGCACCAGCGCTTCGGTAATCTCCAGCGCCTGTTCGCCATAGTCTGGCTGCGAAACCAGCAGGTTGTCCACATCCACGCCCAACTTCTTGGCGTAGCCGGGATCGAGCGCATGCTCGGCATCGACGAATGCCGCCATGCCACCGGTCTTCTGCGCCTCGGCAATCACCTGCAGCGTAATAGTCGTTTTGCCGGACGACTCCGGCCCAAACACTTCAATCACTCGCCCGCGCGGAAAGCCTCCCACCCCTAACGCCGCGTCGAAAGAAATCGACCCGGTCGGAATCACCGCGATGGGGACAATCGCCTCCTTCGACCCCAGCCGCATGATCGACCCTTTGCCGAATTGCTTCTCAATCTGCGCAAACGCCAGTTCAATCGCCTTGACGCGTTCATCCGCCATGGGAGCTCCTTGTGAAGAATGCTGAAAATAAGTGCTTTCTAAGTCTGGCCGGATTATACATAGGAATGAAAGCGAAGAAAAGGCGAATCTACATAATTAACCTGTGGAAGGTTCCGAATTGGGCAGGCAGGGCTGTGTGGCGCGGGCACTCCTGCCCGCGAACTCTAACCATCAGCAAGCAGGAAAATGGCATGCAACCCTTCAAGAGCTGTCGACACATGCATCCCGGTCGGTGCAGGCACTTCGCGGTCAGGAGTGCCCCCGCGCCACATTCTACCTCTGCAGCAAGTCCACCGGCGCCGTCACGTCGTGCACTCTAAAATACTTGGCCAGCGCCGGATACTTCCTCGCCACCGCCTCATACATCGCATAGGCCACATTGCGATAAGAAACATGTCCCGCCGGCGTAGTCCGTAGCTCCGAAATGTAAACCGCCTCGGCAAAATCCATCTTGAACAGCGCCCGCTTGCGATACGCCAGAGGAATCGCGTACTGCGAATTCTCTTCCGCCTCCGGACTCTTACGCCCGGCCAGATTCTCCACCGCCGCCTGCACGCGCCGCATCGCGGCGTCAAAGCGGCCGCGCACTCCGGCGTCTTCTATGTCGAGCAGCATCTCGTACCCATGCTGCGTGGTGAATCCCTGCATCACCTGGATGCACCGCCGGTGCCGGTGCATATCGCGGAACCCGCCCGTATCCATCAGAATGTCGAACCGGAACTGCTGCCCCGCGCGGAACCCGCGCAGCATCTCATCGTGCTTGCCGCGATGCCGTAGCCCCAGATCAATAATCTCGCGCCGCCGCCGTTCGCCCGCCACCTGCACCGCCTGCCGAATCTGCCGGTAGGAGTGATGGCAATGCTCGTACAGCAGCGTCGTCGCAATCTCCACCTCCAGCGGCTCTTCATCCAGCAAATCCACAATCGCTTTCGAAGGCGCCAGCGGCTCATCCGCCATCAACTCCCGCACCGCCTGCCGCAATTCCCGCCGCGTTTCCATCTCATACGGATTCGGATCCGCATACTTCACCAGGGTCGGCGCCACCCGCACTTCGCGCAGCAATTCCGACTCGGCACGCGACCCCAGTTCCGGATTCACCGCCCGAATCTCCTCTACCAACTCCCGCAGTGACTCTGCGTTGACGTTATACGCCGCCCCAGTCGCCGCCTTCTTCAGCAACTCCCCGAGCGTTCGCACCTCTTTATGCGTGTGCGACAGCAGATGCGCCACCTGGTTCTCCAGCGTCCGGGCATTCACGATCTCACCCAGCGAAGTATTCGTCGCCAGCGGCAGCAGGTAGCGTGTGATGTCAAACGCGCGTGCCTTCAGCGTTCGCTCGTACGCATCCTGCTTCATGTCCGCGGGCTTGGGAGTGATGCTGATCAGGTACTGCGTCATGTGCGCCGACATCGCGTCGTATTCGGCAAACAGAAAATCTAGCGTCTCCCGATACAGCTTCCGCGCCTCGTCGTCCGCTCCAAAATCTGGCGCGAAGTATCCACTCTTCCGGAAATCCTGATACCGCGTCGACCGCTCCTGCCCGTCCCAGCGCTGCTCGTCCGCCAACTCAATCGCCGCCAGAATCGACAGCCGTTCCACCGCTAGTGCAATATGCGCCAGATCGGCAATGGACCTGTGCCCGTACTGGAAATAAAAAGTGTTGAGAAATTTCTCTGCCTTCTGCGTGCTGATCTCCCGCAGCGACTCCTTCATCGACAGCGCCGACCGCGAATACTTCGCCATCGCGTACGCCTGAATCTCCGGCTCCACGCCAAACACCGCAAACACTTCAGTCGAAGGTTCGGCGGACGGGGATTGTGTGGCGCGGGCGCTTCCGCCCGCGTCTGCCGACGCCGAATCGGCGCCAACAGACTTTTCCAGGGCCGACCCGCGCTGGGTCGAGCGGTGTCCCGTCCCGGCAGGTTCTGAGGAGTCCGCGTTCGAAGGCTTAGGCATGGTCACAACATTCGTTGCAGTAGGCGACATGAGAGTGCTCGCATGTTACCCGCCGCCCTTGTGGATTAGCAACGTGATTCGACGGCCGCGCGCCCGAGATGAACCATGTGGGAACAGCTGCCATCGGCTGTCCGGTCGAGCAAATCTCGACGGCCGCGGCCGACACCATCCAACAGCCGTTCTCCGCCACCACGCTCCCGCGTATAATTCACCGTTCCGCAATCATTCGACAGCATCACGGAGAACCCTCATGTCCCTCACAGGACGAGTAGCCCTGGTCACCGGCGCATCCCAAGGCATCGGACGCACTTGCGCCCTCCGGCTCACCAAAGAAGGCGCCACGGTGGCCGCTGCCGCCCGCAATCAGGACAAGCTCAACGAACTGGTTAACGAGATCACCTCCGCCGGCGGCAAGGCTGCCGCTTTCCCCCTCGATGTCGCCGACGAAGAGCAAGTCAAGACGACGATCAAATCGGTCATCGCCCAGTTTGGCAAAATCGACATTCTGGTCAACAATGCCGGCATCACCCGCGACCAGCTCGTCATGCGCATGAAGCGCGCCGACTGGGACGCCGTCCTGCAAACCAACCTCACCTCCGCCTACCTCTGCATCCAGCAGGTCATCCCTTCCATGCTCAAACAGCGCTGGGGGCGCATCATCAACGTCACCAGCGTCTTCGGCCAGATGGGCCAAGCCGGACAGGCCAACTACTCCGCCTCCAAGGCCGGACTCATCGGCC
This sequence comes from Candidatus Dormiibacterota bacterium, assembly GCA_035632675.1. GTDB lineage: Bacteria > Acidobacteriota > Terriglobia > Terriglobales > Acidobacteriaceae > Sulfotelmatobacter. Next base: position 13,315 of record DASQGJ010000013.1, on the reverse strand, counting down.
TCACCATGGCCATCGCCCGCGAGGTCGGCTCCCGCACGATTACTTGCAACGCCGTCGCCCCCGGCTTCATCGAAACTCCTATGACCGACGTTCTCAGCGACGAATTCAAACAGAACGCGGTCAAACAGATCCCGCTGGGCCGCGTCGGCACGACCGACGACATTGCGAGTGCCGTAGCATTCCTCGCCTCTGACGACGCGTCCTACATTACCGGCCACGTGCTGAGCGTAAACGGCGGCATGTTGATGGGATAGTCTTCAGACCTCTCACCACAGAGGACACAGAGGGCCACGGAGGAACCATGAAAGCGGATGCTAAGGATCCAGGATTTTCCTCTGTGTCCCCTGTGGTGAAGAATTTTTCTTTCGCCCAGGCAGAATCTCCAGCCCAGATCGCGCAGGCCCGCGAACTCTTCCTCGAATACGCGCAGTCCCTGGGGTTCAGCCTCTGCTTTCAGAATTTCGAAAAGGAGCTTGCCGACCTGCCCGGAGACTATTCGCCTCCGGACGGCCGCCTGCTTTTGGCCGAATATGAAGGTCGACTCGCCGCCTGCGTCGCCCTCCACAAACTCGACGAAGGCATCTGCGAAATGAAGCGCCTCTACCTGCGCCCGCAATTCCGCGGTAAAGGCCTGGGCCGCGCCCTTGCCGATCACATCATCGCCGAGGCTCGCTCAATCGGCTACCAGCGCATGCGCCTCGATACCGTCGAACCCGTGATGAAAGATGCTGTCGCCATGTATCGCAAGATTGGCTTCCAGGAAATCGCCCCCTACTGCAAGAACCCGATCGCCGGCGCTCTCTACATGGAACTCCAGTTGTAATCCCGCAGCGCTTCGGACAGAATGGGTGCCCCACGTCTCGCTTTTGAGACGTGGGATTTTCACGAGAGGAATCCTGCCATGAGAAGCACCCTGCTCCTGCTTGCCCTTCTATCACTCACCATCTCCGCCTCCGCCGACAGCAAGCCCGTCTCCTACAAGAGCGGTGACGAGACCGTGCAGTCCGTTCTCTACACACCGGCTGGGAAAGGTCCATTCCCCGCGCTGATCGTGATCCACGAGTGGTGGGGCCTGAACGACTGGGTAAAAGACCAGGCGTCAAAGCTCGCCGACCAAGGCTACGCCGCGCTGGCCGTCGATCTCTATCGCGGCAAAGTCGCCACCACCCCCGACATGGCGCACGAGATCATGCGGGGCGTCCCAGAAGACCGCGCCAAACGCGACCTTCACGCCGCCTTCGAATTCCTCGCGTCCCAGCCCAACGTGAAGAAAGACCGCATCGGCGCGATCGGATGGTGCATGGGTGGAGGCTACTCGCTTGATGTCGCCCTGCAGGAACCGACCCTCGCGGCCGCCGTCATCAATTACGGCCACCTCGCCACCGATCCCGAAGCTCTGAAGAAGATCAACGCACCCATCCTCGGACTCTTCGGCGCCCAGGATCACGGCATCGCCCCCGACGACGTGCACAAGTTTGAGGCGTCGCTGAAACAACTCGGCCAGAAAATCGAGATCAAGATTTACGACGACGCTGGACACGGATTCGAAAATCCCAACAATAAAGACGGATACCGCGCCGATGACGCGGCGGACGCATGGAAACGCACCGTTGAATTCCTTGCCATGACGCTGAAGAAATAGCACGCGTTGCGAAACACACGTCGAAAAGAGCCGCCACTTGCGGCATTTCACGGCGGTTATAGCTTTTACATCGTGCAAGCAAACGTCATTCGCACCAGAATTGCTGCACTCCGTCATTCGTTTTTCTTATGGCACGAACGTCCCACGCATGGCACAAATTTCCCCTTGCCAGAAGTTGCCGCTCTGGTTACTATGGCCCATCCTGAAATGCTCCCTACCATGAATATCGGCGAGACCATCCGCAACTACCGGCTCCAAAAAGGTATGTCTCAGGGTGACATCGAAAAAAGAACCGGCCTTCTGCGCTGCTACCTGTCGCGCGTGGAGAACGGTCACACCATTCCATCGCTCGACACGCTTTCCAAAATTGCCGGCGCCATGGAATTGCCTCTGTCGCAATTTTTCTCCGACCCCAATCACAGCAACGGTTCCAAGGGACTCCCGCAACTCTCCGACGACGAAGTCCGCTTCCTGAGCCAGATCCGCCGCTATTCCACCAGCCTCAACGACAGCGACCGCAAGCTCGTCCTCGCCATGGTCAAGAAGATGGCGTCCAATTCCAGTAAATAAGCTGTCAGCTCTCGGTATCAGCTATCAGTCAAAGACTAAACTCCTTGAGGTTTAGCCTTTGCTTTCCCTCAGTTTGGGGGCTTGAGGTTTGTCTGAAAGCTGATAGCTGACGGCTGATAGCTTACTTTCGTACCATGCCCCTCGGTGTCCGAGCGATACCTCGTCCTCGCCCTCTCCACTCACTACACTACGGATGGAGACTCCTGTGACCACCGACGAGGAACTCAATGTTCTTGACACGCAACTGCGCCGACTGAAGATCGAGTACGAAATCTTCTTCAGCAATCCGGCCAAGCGCCCTCCCACCGATGTTGAGTGGAAGGTCCTTTCCATGCTGCGCAAATTCTCCGACGGCGGACGCATGAATTTCTCGCAGCGCTACCGCTACAACGAAATGGCGCAGCGTTACGCCATCTACAGCGATCTGTGGCGCAAGAAATCCCGTATCCGCGAAGAAGGCTACCGCCGCCCGCAGGACGCTCTCCTGTCCGTGCAGGGAGTCCGCGTCGACGAAGAGGAACACAAGCCGCAGCATCACGTCTACGGCGTCAGCCATGCAGCCGCCGGCGGCACATCGTCGCAACCCTTCACCCTTCACAGTGTTGATCAGGCCGAGCGCGAGCAGGTCGAACGTCTCTACAACACGCTGGTTGCAGCCAAGAAAAAAGCCGGCGAGAACGTCACCGGCAGCATCGATTCCTTCACCTCGTTTGTGCAGAAGAAGACCGAACAGATCCGCAAACAGTACAAGTGTGACGGCGTCGAATACTCGGTCGAACTCACCGATGGCCAAGTCAAGTTAAAAGCCAAAGCTAGGACCTAAGCGCCCGCCCAGACCCCGCTCCCCTAGAGCCTTTCGACCTCGGGTCTTTCTCCCGTTGACAGCCACCGCACTCCGGGTAAGATGGTCGCCCGCAGCTCTGGGGTACTTGGCACCGCATTCTCCCGGGCCCCTGGTGCCGTGTCTCACCACGATTCGATTGCCCCGTGAGGGACCGTCTGTCTTGGGCGATGCTGCTACTCAATGATGGGAGGAATAGGAAAATGGTATTGAAGCGCGCACTCAGCGCCTTTGCTGTCTTGACGCTTGCCTCCGGGATTCTCGTTGCTCAGGACGCCGGCCCCTTAAAGGTCGCAAAAACGAATCGCACCGGCGCCACCACAAAGACAAAAAACCCCACTGGAACCAGAAAGCTCTGGAGCAACCTCGGTCCCTCACCCACCAACGCCTACAACGCCACCACCGGCTACTACATCCTCGGACCGAACAATTCCGTCGGTCTTTCGGAACAGTGGATCGGCGTGCCCTTCATTCCGCATGTCAACGAGACCGTGACCAGCCTGCAGGTTGGCGCGCAGTGGATCTCTGGAACCAACAAATTCGTTGTGGGTCTCTACAGCGATAGCGGCGGCACCGTGGGAACGCTGCTGGCGAGTGGCGAAGGCTCTGGCGCCCCTGCGTTTGGCACCTGCTGCGCAACCGTCAATGTCACCATCCCCGCGACCTCGATCAGTCAAGGATCTCAGTACTGGATCGTGGCCAGCTCCGATGACGCCAATGCACCGGATTTCACCGGTGTCTTTGTCGCCTCCAACGACGCCAACATCTCCGGCGATGTAGGCCAAGCCGGATGGTTCTCGTTCACCACCAACACCCCAGCCGCAGCCGCGTGGGGCACCATCCCATAGTCCTGCTCCAGTCGCACGCAATCAGGCCGCGGAAAAAGTCCGCGGCCTTTGTTTTCCTGGCGAGTTCACGTAGCGACAACCGCATCGGCTGTCCCGCAAAGGCGAAGCCAATCCGATTCCGAAGTCCCCGCGCCTCTTCTTCAACCCGTGTGCCCAGGTTGTCGGCAACGCAACGAAATCAGCGCCACGCTTAACGACCAGCGACCCACGCCGACTTGCTGATAGAATCCTCGGTCGCCATTCATCATCATCACTCAAGAGAGCTCAAGCATGTCTTCCCGCATCCAGCGCGCCATTCTCAGCGTCACCGACAAGGCCGGACTAGTCGATTTCGCCGGCAAACTCTCTGACCTCGGCATCGAACTCGTCTCCACCGGAGGCACCGCCAAACTTCTCCGCGACTCCGGCATCGCCGTCAAAGACATCTCCGATCTCACCGGATTCCCCGAAATGCTCGACGGCCGCGTCAAGACGCTGCACCCCAAAGTCCACGGCGGCATCCTCCACCGCCGCGAAGACGCCAAGCACGTTGCAGCCGTGAAAGAACACGGCATTCAGCCCATCGACATGGTCGTCGTAAATCTTTACGCATTCGAGAAGACCGCGGCCAAGCCCGGAGTCGCCTTCGAGGAATTGATCGAGAACATCGACATCGGCGGCCCGTCCATGATTCGCTCTGCCGCCAAGAACTTTCATGATGTCGCCATCGTGACATCCCCGTCGGACTACGATTCCATCGCTGCCGAACTCGGACGCGAAGGCGGAGCTCTCTCGAAAGAAACCAGGTGGCGCCTCGCTCAGAAAGCCTTCGCCACCACCGCGGCCTACGACTCCGCTATCGCCTCGACGCTGGAACGTATCAGCCCACAATCAGTCAATCTGCAATCCGACAGCGCCGCCTTCCCGTCCACGTTGCGCTTCTCCTTCCACAAAGCCCTCGACCTCCGTTACGGAGAAAACCCCCACCAGAAGGCGGCCATGTACTCCGACGGCTCCAGCGAGGGCGTCGCCAATGCCCGCCAACTGCAGGGCAAGGAGCTTTCCTACAACAACATCGTCGACCTGCAAGCCGCCTGGGACTTAGCTCAGGAATTCGATGAACCCGTGTGTGCCATCATCAAGCACACCAATCCCTGCGGCACAGCCACCGGCAAAATCCTCGCCGAAGCCTACAAGCGCGCCCTCGAATGCGATCCCGTCTCTGCCTTCGGTGGCGTGATCGGCGTCAATCGCCCGGTCAACGCCGAAGCCGCCGAAGAGATGCACAAGCTCTTCCTCGAAGTCATCGCCGCCCCCGCCTTCGACGAGGCCGCGAAAGCAAAGTTCGCCTCAAAGAAAAATCTGCGCCTGGTGGAAGTAATCGACTCACGTAGCCCCGGACGCATTCGTCCGGAGGCCGGGCAAGCGCGCAACTGGGTGTTAAAAAACATCTCCGGCGGATTGTTAGTCCAGGATGCAGATGTCCGTCCCCTGCAAGACGCCGATCTCAAAGTCGTCACCAAACGCCCTCCGACTCCGGAGGAAACTCGCGCCTTGCTGTTTGCCTGGAAGGTTTGCAAGCACGTAAAGTCCAACGCCATCGTCTACGCCCGCGACGGACAAACCGTGGGCGTCGGCGCCGGACAGATGTCCCGCGTCGATTCCGCCAAAATCGGCGCCATGAAAGCCCAGCTTCCGCTGAAAGGCACGGTGGCCGCCTCCGATGCCTTCTTTCCGTTCCCCGACGGAGTGGAGGAAATCGCGAAAGCCGGCGCCACCGCGGTCATTCAGCCCGGTGGTTCCCAGCGCGACCCCGAAGTCATCGAAGCGGCTGACCGCTTGGGCCTAGCCATGCTCTTCACCGGCGTCCGCCACTTCCGCCACTAAGACCAGACCTCAGACCTCGGCCCCACAGACTCAGCGAAATGTAGTGTAGAGTTTTGTAATTACCGCTGGGCCGAAAAGGCTTCCGCTGAGGGTCCGAGGCCCGACGCCTGAGGTCCGTTCTACCACCAGTCCCTGACCTTCCGGTCGCCCGCAATTTTTCCCTCCCTCCGCGTTCCTCGGGGTAGAATAAAAGGCACCTTTCCCCCGTCGGCTTTGCATCCAAGTAGCTGAGGTTTCGGAAACGCGCCGCGAGCGCAGTCAGGTCCAGAATGATTAGAATTTTTCGCCTCTTTTTGATGTTTGCAATGGCCAGCGCCGCCGTTGCTCAATCGAGCCAGCCCACTGCAGCTACGGATTCCAACCAGCCCGACACCAAGTCGGCCCAGTCCTCACCTCGCAAGGTCGACAAGGCCTCCGCCTACTACCACTACACCCTGGCGCACATGTACGAGGAGATGGTCACTGCCTACGGCCGCAGCGACTTGGCCGTCAAGGCCACCGAGGAATACCGCCTCGCTATCGAAGCTGACCCCTCTTCCGAGTTCCTGACCTCGAGCCTCGCCGAACTCTACGTCAAGACCGGCCGCATCGCCGACGCTGTCAGAGAAGCCCAGGACATCATCAAGCGCGACCCCAAGAATCTCGAGGCTCACAAGCTGCTCGGCCGCATCTATCTGCGCTCGCTCGGGGATATGCCCGGCGGCGGGGGTTCCGACAATATCCTCAAGCTTGCCATCGATCAGTACGAACAAATCGTAAAACTCGATCCCGACAGCGTGGATGACCACCTCCTTCTCGGCCGTCTTTATCGCCTGAACAATGATCTTCAAAAGGCGGAAGGCGAACTCAAGAATGCCATCAAGATCGATCCGAGTTCGGAAGAAGCTGTCACCACGCTGGCGATGCTGTACACCGACGAGGGCGACACGTCGCATGCCCTGAAAGTTCTGAGTTCGATCCCGGATTCCGCCCGCTCTGCCAAGCTCTATGCCGCGCTCGGCGCCGCCTACGAGCAGCGCAAGGATTACAAGAACGCCATCGATTCATACAAACACGCCATCATCCTCGATCGCGATAATCTCGACGCCATTCGTGGCTTGGCGGAGAACTACCTGAACGACGGTCAACTCGAACCAGCGCTCGAACAGTACAAAGTCATCGCCGATTCCAATCCTGAAGATGCGCAGACCTACGTTCGCATCGCGGAAATCTACCGCCGTCAAGGCAAGTTCGATCTCGCGCTCGAAAATCTCAAGCGCGCTGACACTCTCGTGCCCGACACCATGGACGTCCCTTACAGCATGGCCGCCGTCTACCAGGCTCAGGGCCGTTACGATGAAGCGATCAAGATCCTGCAAGACCTGCTGAAGAAGACGGAAAAAAGTGAAATCGGCACCAGCCAGGCCGACCGTAACAATCGCGCGATTTTCATCGAGCGCCTCGGCATGATCTACCGCGAGCAGGAGAACTACACCGCCGCGGTCGAAACTTTCCGCAAGATGCTCACGCTGGGCGACGAAAACACGCGCAGCGGATATCAGGAAATCATCGATACCTACCGTGAAGCCAAGCAGTGGCCTCAAGCCACCGCCGCCGCCAAAGAAGCCGTGCAGAAGTTGCCCGACGACCGCGACCTGCGCATGGTTCTCGACGCGCAACTCGCCGACTCCGGCGACTTCGACAAAGCCGTGGCTGACGTTCGGACCTTGCTTAAGGGTGGACCCGAGGATCGCGAGGTGTACCTCCGCCTCGGCATCATCTACACCCGCGCCAAGCGCTGGAGCGACGCCGAACAGGCTCTCGCGAAGGCTGAACAAACCTCCACCAAGCCCGACGAGAAAGCCTACGTCAGCTTCCTGCGTGGCGACCTCTATCAGCGTCAGAAGATGTACGATCAGGCGGAAGCCGAGTTTCGCAAAGTTCTCGACTCCACTCCACCTACGGATCCACAAGCTGCCGCCACCCTTAACTATCTCGGCTACATGAACGCCGACCGCGGCGTAAAGCTCGAGGAGTCCCTCAACTACATCAAGCAGGCTCTCGCGTTCGAACCCAACAACGGCGCCTATCTCGATTCGCTGGGATGGACTTATTTCAAGCTGGGCAAGTACGATCTCGCCGAAGAGAACCTCAACAAAGCCGCGGTCCATATGGGGTCCGACCCCACCGTACAGGAACATCTTGGGGACCTCTACCAAAAAACCGGCCGCCTCAAGTTAGCAGCAGCCCACTGGGATCGGGCCGCCCAGGAATGGAGCAAGACGGTTCCCGCCGAGCAGGACTCTGAAGCCTTCGCCAAAGTCCAGCAGAAGCTCGATGCGGCCAGAGTTAAGCTGGCCAAAGAAGAATCGTCCAGCAAGCCACAGTAGCGTCGCCATCGTCGCCGGGCTGTCCCGAGGGCGGCTCGCCCTCGGACAGCACCACTGGCACTCCCCCGGGATACACCGCGACAGACCTTGCTAAACTCCCCTCATGTCGCTCGCACCGAACATTCAGATCCGCGCCGCAACCCTCTCTGACATCCCCGAAATCCTCCGCCACCGCCGTCGAATGTACGAAGACATGCACTACACCGACGCTACCGCTCTCACCGCGATGGCCACCCTGACCTCCGACTACCTGTACAAAGCCATCCCAGACGGCACATTCCGTGCATGGCTAGCCTGTGACGCCAATCGCGCCATCGCGGGAGGCGCCGTCCATATCGCCCCTTGGCCTGCGCACCCCTACGATCGCGAATGCCGCCGCGCCACCATCCTCAACGTGTACACCGATCCCCCCTACCGTCGTCTTGGCATCGCCCGCCAGCTCATGCTGACGATGATCGCGTGGTGCGAGCAGGAAGGCTTCTCCCGCATCACCCTCCACGCCAGCGACGACGGACGCCATCTCTACGAGTCCCTCGGCTTTGAGCCCACCAACGAAATGCGCCTCAAGTTGCGTTGAGCCATGGCAATTTCAAATCAACAATCAAGAATCATCAATCAACAATGCTAGACTTCCCCCATGTCGGCCTCTTACGCGGTCGAAGTCACTCACTCCCGCGGACGCCGCTTTCCTGAGCCCCAACATCCGTACCGCAACGACTTCCAGCGCGATCGCGACCGCGTCATCCACGCCCGCGCCTTCCGCCGCCTCGAGGCCAAGACTCAGGTCTTCACCAGCCGTTACAGCGACCATTTCCGCAACCGCCTCACCCACACTCTCGAAGTCTCCCAGATCTCGCGCACCATCGCCGGAGCCCTCGGCCTCAACGTCGATCTCGCCGAAGCCCTCGCCCTAGTCCACGACATCGGCCACCCACCCTTCGGCCACGCCGGAGAAAAAGCCCTCAACACCGCTATGCGCGAGCACGGACTCTCCTTCGATCACAACCTGCACGCCCTCCGCATCGTCGAAGACTTCGAACAGCGCTACGCCGCCTTCCGCGGCCTGAATCTCACTTTTGAAGTTCGCGAGGGTATCATCAAGCACTCCCGCGATTACTCCGAAAAAGATCATCCGGAACTAGCCGAATACCTTCTCGACCAGCGCCCCCCGCTCGAAGCCCAGCTCATCGATCTCACCGACGAAATCGCCTATAACACCGCCGACCTCGACGACGGATACGAATCTCACCTGTTGTCGTTGGAAGAAATCCGTGAAGGCATCCCCGTCTTCGAACGCTTCTACCCGGAGGTCGAGCGGCTCTACCCGACCGTTCCGGAAAAGCTGAAGTTCAACGAGACCATCAAACGCGTCCTAAACCGTCTTGTCGACGATCTGATCAAAACCACGCAAAAGCGATTGAACGAAGCAGGAATTCAAACGCTGGAAGACGTCCGCCGAAATCCCGACCGTCTTGCCGCGTTCAGCCCCGCGGTCGATGCCGAGCGCAAGCAAAACAAAGATTTCCTCTACGAAAATCTCTATTACAGCCCCTCGCTCGCCGACGAGAAAGACGACGCCGAGCGCGTCGTCACCGAACTATTCGCTTTCTGGATGGCCCACCCCGAATCCCTCCCCCACAACTACCAGGACAAAGCCAAAGAAGACTCTCTCCCCCGGGTAATCTGCGACTACATCGCCGGCATGACCGACCACTTCATCTTCGAGCAGCATGAAAAACATTGCGTCTAGACGTCTCACGTAGGGGCGGACGCATTCGTCCACCCCGCGAAGGCGAAGCCGAGCCGCGCTAGTCCACACCCTATCCGTGCCAATCCGTGAAAATCCGTGGCAAAAGGTCTTACTCCCCCGCCACCCGCACCACCACATCAAACAAAACCCTCGGCCCCCTCCTCACCTCATCCACCCGGATCCTCTCATCATTCCCGTGCTCCGTATTCCCCTCTTCCTCCGTCGCCGCATACGGACTGAACCCATACGCCACGATCCCCAGCGGCCGGTACCGCTGGTTCTCCGTATACCCGCTCGTGATGTGCGGCACCACCGGCGTCCCCGGAAAATACTTTCCTGACACTTCCCGGATCGCCGCAAACAACGTGTTATCCGTCCCCGAATAATTGGCCACGCGGAACTCGCGCTCCAGCGGCTCAACCGCCACATCCGGATCGTTCACTACCCTCCGCAGCGTCTCGAGCACCGACTTCGGATCTCCCCCCGGCAGAATGCGCACATCGAGATTCGCCCACGCCTCTGGAGGTATCACGTTCGTCTGCTCCGATCCTCCCATCATCGTCAACGAAATCGTGTCGCGCAGCAGAAAGTTCAGCGACTCATCCCGCTCCACTTCTTCCTGAAACTCCTTGTCCTCGATCGCCTTTTGGATATTCCGGTAATATCCTGCCCGCCCGGGCTCTTCATACGGAGCCATGTCACGCAGGAACTCGTCCACCACCGGCAGCACCCGAAGCGGCGTTCGATACGCCAGGATCTTGTTCAGCGCCCGCACCAGCCGGTTCGGCGCGGAGTCCGAATTCGGCCTCGACCCGTGACCCGGCCGCCCGTGCGCCACCACGTGCAGCCAGTACGAGGTCTTCTCTCCCACGTCCACGCCGACGTACTTGACCTTGCCATTCTCCAGCAGATTCTCCCCACCCTCGTTGATCAGGAACTCCGCATTCCCCAGCAATTCACGCTGATTCTTGAGGAACCAGTCCGTACCCGTTCCCTCCGCCTCTTCATCCGCTACGCCAAGAAAAATCACGTCCCGATCGAGCGCAATCTTTTCCCGCTTCAACATCACCATCACGACGAGTTGTGCGAGCCCCTCGTCCTTCATGTCCTGCGCCCCTCGCCCCCACACGTAGCCTGCCTTGATCTCTCCGCTAAACGGAGGCACCTTCCAGTGCGAAGCATCGCTAGTCACCACATCCATGTGGTTCAGCAAAATGATCGGCCGCTTCGATTCCGAGGTTGTCCGCGGAATCCTCGCCCACAAGTCCCCCCGCCCCGGCGCAATTTCAAAAGTGCGATTCTCAACTCCCTCTTCATCCAGAATCTTCTTGAAGAACGCCACCGCCTTCATCTCGTTCCCCGGAGGATTCGTAGTATCCACCCGCAGATACTCCTGCATCCACGTCATCGCCAGATTGGAATACTCCTGCATGTGCTCCGCCGGAATTCGCGCCGATGCCATGCCGGAATCCTCACCATCCACGCACCCGCAAACACCCAATACGAGAATCGCAGTCACCATTCGGTAACCAATTCGCAACACCCAGCTGGATTTACGTGTTTCCAAATTTCCTCCGTACGTCGTGTTAGCGCTGACGCGGCCCTGAAAGGGCCGCTCTTCCAAGGTGATTCTGACACCAGGCGCAGATGAAGATTGGGGCTTTTAAGCCCCCGCGGAGCATGCCGGCGCTCGCCCTCAGTGACGACCCGCCGCCTGAGGTCCGCCGCCTACGTCCGCCTTTCCACGCACTTTTTATATCAGCTTTCCCAAAATTACCCTGCACAACTCTCTTCCTCTGGCTTTCCCGTCGGTGCCCAGCTACAATATCCATAGATATCAAGCATTTAGCCGCTCAACCTCGGCGCTCGATTTGGCATCCCACATGTAATACCAGAATGCGGCGCCACCGCAGTGCGGCGCCCGAGTTTCAAGACCCTGCGAAGCGTCAGCGCGGGTCGGCTCAGCGAATCTGCTGGCTTTTCAATGGTTTTCAGAGGGGACGCAATCAAATTTAAGCACGCCCCAGGCGTGCCGGGTAGGAGCACTTTAACCTGCTCCGCCTAACTTGGAGGAAGTCATATATGAACCACCGTCTAATCGTCGCCCTGCCTTTAGCCGCCATTCTTTCGTTACCGGCCCTGGCGCAGACCAACTCGACCACTCAACCCGCTGCCGCTCAGACCTCGTCTGACTCCGGCAACGCCACCGGCAAGGCACCTTTGGCCGCTCCTTCTCGCGAAGGCTTCTGGGGACGCATCAATCCCTTCGCCCGCAAGAACTATGTGAAGCGCCAGACCGAGCCCATCCGTGACCGCGTCAACGAACTCGATGAACTGACTTCGGCCAACAGCAAGGCCATCAAAGACACCGACGCGCGCGCCACCGAAGGCATCCGCCTCGCCTCTGACAAGGCCAACCAGGCCGACCAGCACGCCATCGATGCCGGCAACAAAGCCACCTTGGCCCAGCAGTCCGCCCAGCAGGTTACCACTCGCGTCCAGACCGTCGAGACCGTGGTCAGCAACATCGACCAGTACAAGGCCTCGAACCAGACCGAGATCCGTTTCCGCCCCGGCCAGACCGTCCTCAGCAAGAACGCCAAAGACGCTCTCGACACAATGGCGGGCGGATTGAAAGGACAGCGCGGCTACATCATTGAAGTCCAGGGATTCTCTTCCGGCAAGGGCCAGACCGCGATCACGACCTCGCAAAAGATGGCCGAGTCCGTCGTCCGCTACCTCGTCCTCAGCCATGAGATCCCGGTCTACCGCATCTACCTCGTTGGCATGGGCAACGCCCCTGTCGCCTCGGATGATGCTTCGAAGACCAAGCGCATCAACGGAGGCCGCGTCGAAATCAGCCTCCTGAAGAACGACCTGGAGCAGCTCTCCAGCAACACCGCCGCTCCAGCCATGACCGCCGACCAGCAACAGCAGCCGAAATAATGCTTGTTTGAGGGACGGGCGCTTTCGCCCGTCCGCCGAGCGCGAAGCTCGGCAGGTTTTAGCTGACACATATTCAAATGTTGGGACCCAAAGGGCGCCTCGCCCAAAAGTCCCTCCCCCAGAAAAGCCCTCGCGCAAGCCAGGGCTTTTTTCGCCCCCACACACGTAGCGACGGACGCATTCGTCCGTCCGCCCCGAGCAAGCTGCCGACCTCCGGGTGCCCCATTTCTGGCGCGGACTTTGCGCGAGAAGTCGGGCCTCTCGGCGCCCAGCAAGATCTCAGTTTGCACTCAAGAAGTCCTGGAATTCTGAATTCTGCCTTCCGGAATCTGCATTCCGCCTGCTTCCCCTTCCCCCTCTCCGCCGTCCATAATCCTGATCATGACCGACGTCAAATTCGCCCTCCGCCAGTTCGCCAAGTCTCCCGGCTTCGCCGCCACCGTCATCCTCACCATTTCGCTGGGCATCGGCGCCAACACCGCG
>DASQGJ010000012.1:0-2813 GCA_035632675.1 Candidatus Dormiibacterota bacterium | reverse complement strand
GGCGGACCGCCTCGGCGACTGGATGTTTCATTGTCACCTTCCCCACCACATGATGAACCAGATGTCCTCAAATGTAGGACCGATGACCCGCCTCGGGCAGGGTATGCAGGGCGGAGCAAGCATGGCGGAAGGGATGGGAATTCCGCGGGACGGTCATGCCACGTCAGAAAACAAGGCTCCCAGCCTTGGCCGAGGTCTTGGGGTTGGATCCACGACAGACATGCTACGTGCTAACGGGCCGTTGTCTCAGACCGAGGCGGACAAGGCGATGGCCAACATGCCGGGAATGGATCACTCGAAGTTGAGCATGCCCGAACTGCCGAAGAACGCAAACCAAGTGCCGCTCTTTCCTCAGGACGCCTACATGGAAGGGCCGATGATGGCGATCGACAAGGATGTCGAAAAACCCGAAACCTATGGCTTGCCAGCGGGCTGGAGTGGATTTGTTGGAGGGATGATGACTCTGGTTCGAGTTCTGCCCCCCGAACAATACGAAAAGATCATGGATCTCAAAACGAAACAGAGAGCGCCAGGACGACCGGAGACTAGCGCCCAGTGAAACACATCGTCATGAGTACTAAGTTTTACCGCGTGCCGATTCTCAGCCTTCTTGCGTTGGCCCTCGCGGTGTCTGTGGTCGTTGCAGATGCACAGCCGGCGGCTAAGAAGGAGTATTTGTTTCACGGCAAGGTCGAGCAGGTGGACCCCGCCACAAAACGGCTCACCGTCCATAGCGAACCAATCGAGGGCTGGATGGGTGCAATGACGATGGGATTCGCCGTCGACAACGACGCCGTGTTCGATCGCGTTAAAGCTGGAGATCAGATTACGGCGAAGGTCTACGAGGGGGACCTCACACTGCACGACGTGCAGGTGATTCCTGGGAATAGTGCCGCAGCGCCGGGCGCAGCAAGCCAAAGTGCGATGCGACTGGAGGAGATAGAGCAGGTGGCCTTGGCGAACAATCCGACCGTGGCTCAGGTCCAAGCCAACCTCCGTGTGGCAACGGGACTCGCCAGGCAGGCGGGTCTCTATCCCAATCCCACGGTGGGTTACTACGGTGATGAAATTCGCGGTGGATATCTGGGTGGCGGCAAACAGGGCGGATTCGTCAGCCAGACGATCGTGCTCGGGGGTAAACTCGGTGCCGCGCGCCGCGTAGCCGATCTGCAAGCGAGTCAGGTAGAGACAAGTGGACAGATTCAGCGGCTGCGCATCCTGAATAACGTCCGGGCGTTATTCTACCAGGTGCTTGCTGCGCAGAGATTGGTGGAAGTAAGGCAGAACCTCGCGACTCTTGCTGGAGACGCCACTCAGACTTCCTACCAACTGGGAAACGTCGGCCAGGCCGATCGCCCAGATATTCTTCAGGCCGAGGTGGAGCAACAACAGGCAAATGTAAGCCTCAGAATTGCTCAGCAGAGTCTACAGGCTTCGTGGAGGGTGTTGGCCGCGGTGATCGGGAAACCGGGTCTGCCGCTTGCCCGTTTGGAAGGTGACCTTGAGGCGATTCCAGACCTCAACTACGAAGAATCGGTCGCCACCACATTACGGGAAAGTCCTGAAGTAAAACTGGCACAACAAGGGGTGGAGACCGCAGAGGCTTCTCTCGGACAAGCGAAAAAAGCACCCATACCGGATTTGCAGGTCACTGGAATTCTCGCGCAGAACTACGAGCCGCTCGAGACAACGCGAAGGCCTATTGGGTTGCAGGGTGGCGCGCAGGTCGGTGTTCAAATCCCGATCTTCAATCGAAACCAGGGTAACGTTGCAGCCGCTAAGGGCGAAATCGAGAGCGCGAAGCAGGAACTAGCCCGTCTGAAACTTCAACTGGAGCGCGACTTGGCGGCTATGTTCCGCGACTACGATTCTGCCCGCGTTATCGTCCAGCAGTACAAGACGGAGATGCTGCCGAGAGCGGAGCAAGCTTACAAGTTGTACCAAACGACGTACCAGAGAATGGCGGCCGCTTATCCGCAGGTCCTCATCTCTCAGCGAACGCTGTTCCAGTTGGAAGCCGATTACATCCAGGCGCTCGATAACGCTTGGCAGAGTTCGTTAGTCATTCGGGGGTTTGGATTGATGGATGGCCTTTCTCAGCCTGTAACTGGGCCAGGCCGGTCAGGAAGTTTTGGAACAGGAGTGTCCACATCGCGACCGGCAGCACTGCAATAGCCGACCTAAGCGGGAGAAGCATACTATGCGGAATCTAATTTGGTTCGTCGCCGGCGCGATCGCACTGGCCGTCGTGGTCGGTGCTGGTGGCGTCATTGTTCTAAAGACGGGCGCGAACGGATTCAGCGCTCGGGCGCAGCCCAGCGTGCTCGAACGTTTCGCCGCACGACAGGCTCGCGCCATGGCATTGCCTGCCGACGCGAAAAAGCGCACAAATCCGGTTGCAGGTTCGCCGGAAGTTCTGGCGGACGCACGCGCACACTGGGCGGACCATTGCGCTGGTTGTCACTCGAACAATGGCAGCGGCAGTGCCGAAATGGGAAAGCACATGTATCCGCCTGCTCCCGACATGCGCCAGGCGAACACACAAGATCTGACCGATGGCGAGTTGTTCTACATCATCCAAAACGGCGTCCGCCTAACGGGGATGCCCTCTTGGGGAAGTGGCACGGCCCACGATGAGCAAGACTCCTGGAAGCTGGTCCTGTTCATTCGCTATTTACCGAAGCTTACGGCCGAAGAGGAGCGAGAAATGGAAACGCTCAATCCAAAGAGTCCGGAAGAACTGAAAGAAGAAGAGGAAGAGAGAAAGTTTTTGAATGGAGAACAATCAGATGAACACGCACAGCATGAACACC
>DASQGJ010000011.1:0-31748 GCA_035632675.1 Candidatus Dormiibacterota bacterium | reverse complement strand
CCCCACTCGAAGGTAGGTTAGTCACGTGTTACTCACCCGGTCGCCACTTTACTCATGGATTGCTCCACTTTCTCGTTCGACTTGCATGTGTTAGGCACGCCGCCAGCGTTGATTCTGAGCCAGGATCAAACTCTCGTTTGAAACCTGTTCGCCCACCGACGGGTAGAAGGTGGGCTGCCATCTCCACGCTCGAAAGTGTGTGATGGCGACCACTACAGATCTTCCTTCCGGATTGCTCCGGCGCTCCGATCCAGTGGCCTATCTTGTGAGATCGTTTCAGACTAATGCCCGAATCCGTTCTCTCACGACTGGCACGTTCAACCGAGTTGTCAAAGACCGAATCGCCTTCCGCCTGAGCGGCGCGCCTTCAGTTCTAGACGGACTCGCTACTAGAGCGAATCCGGCTGTCCTCGAAACCTTACAAACATACGTTGCCGCGCAAGACCCTGTCAACGCTAGCGTCCCACAGAATTTCCACCTGATTTCCACAGTGGGAAAATTCGCTTGGGCCGGCGAACCGGAGAGCCGAAAGGCTCGTTACAGCGCGCAACGGTATGGCCTTCCGCTTCGAAAGCGATCAAATTCGGCGCATGCCGAAGCGGAAGACAGAAAATTGAGAAAAGAACTTGCTTTTGGAGGTCCTTGCTTTGAAGGTACCCTTCAGAAACCTACTGGTTGTTTCCGAATCAAGCCCCGTGGCCGGGGCGATTGAGGGATCTCATCCCTCTAAACCTTAGATGCCGGACGCGCACGAGAGTTGCAGAAATGCGCCCAGCCAGCCACACAAATGCTCTCGGTGAATTGTTTATACCAGAGGAAGGCAGAAGAGCGCAAGGGGCATTTTGAAAAATGAGGAAGTTTACTGGTTTGGTGCCCGCCGAGGCCGCGAAAATCGAGCCGGATTCCAGATCCGGCGCGTCATTTCAGACCGCGGAACGACATGATGATCGCCGGAACCGTCGTGTCGGGACGTCGAGGCCGGCCGTTTCGTTCGCCCCTTCGGGGCTCGCTCCATCTTCTGCTAACCACCCACGGCTTGCGCCGTGGGCTGCATTCTTTCGCTCCTTCGGAGCTAGGCATTTGGCTGTTTCCAGATCCGATTCCCAATCTGAACTGTGATCAACGCATTTGTGATATCGATCACCGCTTTTCACCCCCTCGCATCCGGACAATCGGAATGATCCACGGCTCTCCACCGAGAGCAAACGGAGACGGGCTCAGGGCGCGGATGTCTGGTCGGCAAGGACACACTGCGAGGCGGCGCAGGGGCAGATCACCCTGGCTAACAGTCTCGGTATGAATCGGCATCCTCAGTTGTAATGGCAGCCGCGAAGCGGCGAAAGAATGCAGCCCACGGCGCAAGCCGTGGGTGGACGGCCAAAATCATTGCCAGCCCCGGAGGGGCGTAAGAAAATGTCGCATACATCAGGAAACATCCTCTTGCATTTCATCTTCTCGACCGAGGGGCGACGTCCTTTGATCAAACCCGGACTTCGCGACGCTCTGTTCGCCTATCTCGGCGGGATCGTTCGCGAGATGAACGGGACGGCGTTGATCATCAACGGCGACGTGGATCATGTCCATATGTTGATTCGCCTTCGGCCGGTGCATTCCGCGGCTGAGATCGCGAGGGTTGTGAAGGCGAATTCATCACGCTGGGTGCGGGAAAAACATTCGGCGGCGTTCGCCTGGCAGACCGGATATGGCGTTTTCAGCGTGAGCGAATCGAGCGTGGCGGCGGTCACGAAATATATCGCGGGGCAGGAAGAGCATCACAAGAAGCATTCTTTCCAGGAAGAATACGTCGCATTCCTGAAGAAGAATCATGTCGAGTACGACCCGCGATACATTTGGAACTAGCGCGGCTTGAGACATCAGGTAACCTAACAGAGCCGCGATGCGGCGAGAGAGTGCAGCTCACGGCGCAAGCCGTGGGGAAGGCGCGAACAACTGAACCGAGCCCCGAAGGGGCGTAAGAAAAGTAGCCCCGATACCGCCTAAAACGGTTCTTCGATCTCACCGTCGCCCAGAGGGATCTGCTCCTCCGCTGCCTTCCGCGCCTTGGGTGCGCGCTTGAACGTCGCATCCAGCAGCCGCGGGTAATCAATCTTCTTCCCAGCCAGCAGTTCGGCAATGTGCAGAATCTGCAATCGCGGATATCTTTCACCCATGTACGGCTGGTAAAACCCCGCCTCAGCCGCTTCTTTCAACATGGGCTTGGTCGGAGCCTCCATCGAAATCAGCACCCCAATTTCCGCCTTCTCGCGCTCGATAACGCCGCGCAGGTCGCGCACGTGCGTGGCCTGGAGGTGTCCGGCCTTCACCGAAAAAATAATCTGCTTGGTCTTGCCGCCCTTGGCCTCGTCGTGGAAGTAGAGGCGGCCGTCGATGCCCTGGTCCGCACCTTTTTTCTTTTCCAGCGGACGCGCACCAGCCAGGCTCAGCGCCCACCACTGAAACTGATACTTGTCTTCTTCTGCCAGCTTCTCCGCACCGGCCAAATCCACCGGCTCGCCAATCACTTCGTACGTCTCCCGCACGCCGTCGCCAAAGGCATCGGCAAGGCGAGTCTTGATGAGCCCGATCGCGAGGTGCGTGATGTCGATGCCTATCCAGCGGCGGTTGAGGCGCTGTGCGACGGAGACCGCAGTGCCGCATCCGCAGAAGGGGTCGAGGACAATCTCGCCCTCATTGGAGCTGGCCTTGATGATGCGTTCGAGAAGAGCCTCGGGTTTCTGTGTCTGATACCCGAGGCGCTCAGCCGCGAGATTGTGCATAGGCCGGATGTCCGTCCACACATCTTGTAGCGGCACGCCAGGTTGCTCGTCGGAGTAGCGTTTCAACATGGGTACACCAGCGGCCTTCTTTGGCCAGTGAATTTTCCCAGCTGCGTCGAGTTTGTCCAATTCGGATGGCGGTACAAACCAGTGTCGGCCTTTCGGCGTGACCTCGATGCCACGCCATGGGAGTCCCGTCTCACCGTGCCTAACACCAGCGCCCGTTAGGTCGGATCTCCGCCACACCCTGCCATCAGGATCCTTGTGGGTATAAAACTGAGAAAGGTAGTACTCATCGTACTCGGTGAACAGATCGTTCCACACGTACCCATCAGTCTTTCCATAGAAGATAAGAACGTCATGAATGGGCCCGTAGCGTTTCGCACTGCTGTGGGCACTTGTTCTCTTCCAGATCACTTCACTGAGAAAATACTGCGGGCCAAAAACCGCATCCATCAGCATTTTCAAGTAATGACTCGCCGTCGGATCGCAGTGCAGATAAATCGATCCCGTCACCTTCAGCACGCGATGCAGTTCGATCAGGCGCGGGGCCATCATGGCGAGGTAGGCCATCATGTCGCTGTGGCCGAGGAAGGTGCGGAAGGCGCGCATGGCGTCGGAGACGCGGCCGCCGCGCTCGACAATTTCCTCGTAGGCGCGCTCGGCGTCCATGTTCCACTCCCAGGTGTCCTCGAAGGCCATGATCTGCGAGGCCGAGCGGGTGCCGTCGCGCTCGGCGAAGAGCACGTTGTAGTCCTGGCGGCTGTTGAAGGGCGGGTCGAGATAGATCAGATCGACCGACTCGTCCTTGATGTGCTCGCGCAGGACGGCGAGGTTGTCGCCGTAATAGAGCTGATTCTTTTCCATGCCTGGACAGAGGATGCCGCGCAATTCTAACGCGGATCAGGCGGCCCACGTAATTTGCTACTTTGGTGTGGCTTCTTTCGCCCCTGCGGGGCTTGGAGGCATCTTTCGCAACCCACCCACGGCTTGCGCCGTGGGCTGCATTCTTCCGCCGCCTTCGCGGCTGGGCAATCGCAGCATCGGCCGGCGGGTACCCTAGGCCGCGCTCACCACTCCGTCCCCCCCAGATCTTCAGTCGCCCGCGCCCCCTGCCCACCCCTCCCCGCAAAATCCTCCTGCATTACAATGGTTTTCCAGAGACCTGCCTGAGCCAGGAGCCTTCTTCGCGTGATGCCGGTGATCTTATCGTGGCAGCAGGGCGCATGGATCGCGCTCGACATTCTTCTCGTCGCCCTGCTCATCTATCAGGTCCTGATCATGATTCGCGGCACCCGCGCCGTTCCCATGCTGGTCGGCCTCACCGTGGTCATCATCATTTTTTACTTTGCCCGCATCGGCGAGCTCACCACGCTGAACTGGGTTGTCAGCCGCGTCTTGCCCTACGTGGTGTTCGCTCTCATCGTCGTCTTTCAATCGGAAATCCGCCACGTGCTCGCCGATCTCGGACGCCGCCTGACGTTCCTCAGCGGTTCCTCGGCCGAAGGCGACTCCTACGACGACATCGTGCTCGCCGCCAATCTTTTTTCCCAGCACCAGACCGGCGCTCTCATCGTGATTGAGCGCGAGATCGGATTGCGCACCCACATCGAGAGTGGCGTCCCGCTCGACGCCCGCCTTTCCTACGATCTGCTGGCCACCATCTTTCGTCCCAGCGCCCCGCTCCACGACGGAGCCGTCATCGTGCAAAAAGACCGCATCGCTGCCGCCGCCTGTTTCCTGCCTCTTTCCATGAATCCCCTGCTTTCAACGCAGCTTGGCACGCGCCACCGCGCCGGCATCGGCATCACCGAAGAAACCGACGCCATTGCCGTGGTCTGCTCGGAAGAAACCGGCGCCATCAGCTTGGCCATCGGCGGCTCCATCGAACGCGATCTCACCGTTGAGCAACTCCGCGAGCGCCTCGGCAGCGAACTCCGCCGCCACATCACCCCCGTCACCCTGCCAACCTCCATCGCGACGAGTGCCGACGACGAATCCGATGCCGCCTTCGACTCTCCCTTGGCCGAACCCGCGCCCCACCGCAAATCCGACGCCGGCCCTCAATCGGAGCCACGGTCATGATCGGATTCTTCAAGCGCTACGTGCTCCACAACTTCGGCCTCAAAGCGTTGTCTCTGTTGTTGGCAGCCGTCCTGTGGTTCATCATTTCGCGCGACGAGCAGCCCGCCGAGGTCGCCCTCCGCGCTCCCATCGTTTTCCAGAACGTTCCGGCCCAATTGGAAATCAGCTCCGAGTCCATTCCCGAAGCGCAGATTCGGGTGCGCGGCCCCGAGCGGACGATCCGCCAGCTTCGAGCAAATGAAGTACAGGCAGAGATCGATTTGGCCGACGTCAAGTCCGGCGATCGCACCTTCGAACTGACCCAGCGCCAGGTGCGCCACCCGCGCGACATCGAGGTTGTGCAGGTCGTGCCCGGCCAACTTCGCCTCGCCTTTGATACCCGCATGACCCGCGAGGTTCCAGTGAATGCTCAGGTCACCGGCAAGTTTCCCGCCGGATACGACGTTGTGAAGAAGGACCCGAATCCTCCCCGGGTCACCATCTCCGGCCCGAGCCATCATGTGGAGAGAATCGATGAGGCCAAAACCGATCTCATCGACGCTACCGGCACGATGGGCGCCGCTGTCTTCACCACGAACGTCTATGTGCCCGATCCCCTGGTCCAAGTCGAGCAAGCGCCTTCCATCCGCGTCACCGTGATCGTCCAGAAAATCGGCGCCCCCACCACGCACTAGACTTCAGAGTAGCGCTGGCGTCCCGCCGGCTGTCGCGACCTTATAATGAGTGTTCTTATCCTGAGCGGCTGCACCTTCCTATGACCCAACGGCAATTATTCGGTACTGACGGCATTCGCGGCGTCGCAGGAGAATTTCCCCTGACCGTGCAAAGCACCTACCTGATGGGACGGGCCCTGGGCCACGATCTGGTACGCAGTGTCTCCAAAGCGCAAGCCGTCATCGGCCAGGACACTCGCGAGTCCAGCCGCTGGATCGCCGACCGCGTCTCCGAAGGCTTAGCCGCAGTTGGCGTCGACGTCCACAGCGCCGGTGTAATCACAACTCCCGGCGTGGCCTATCTCGCGCGCTCGCGTGGAATGTCCGCCGGCATCGTCATCTCCGCCTCCCACAATCCCTGGACCGACAACGGCATCAAAGTTTTTTCCGGCGACGGCTTCAAGCTCACCGACGCCTGCGAGTTGGCCATTGAACAGGAGATCTTCGCCCTGCTGCAGAATCCCGCTTCCGGCGACGACACCGCGCTGAAAGTCCCTCGACCATCGCTCCCCGGCGAATCCGAACTTCGCCATGCCTACATCAAGTCGCTCGCCACCAGCGTCTCCTCGGATCTGAGCAAACTGCGCGTTCTCGTGGATTGCGCCAACGGCGCCGCCACCGCCGAGGCCCCCGAATTGTTCCGCACTCTCGGCATCCAGGCGACGTTCCTCCACGTCGCGCCCAACGGCAGGAACATCAACGAACAATGCGGAGCACTGCACCCGGAAACTCTGGGCAAGACGGTCGCCGGCCTGGCGGGCAAATTCGATCTTGGCGTCACCTTCGATGGCGATGCCGACCGCGCCCTCTTCTGCGACGCCTCCGGCCGCGTCGTCAACGGCGATGGCGTCCTCCTCGCCGCCGCCCGGGATCTGCATGTACAAGGCAAGTTGAAGGCCGATACCGTCGTCTCCACCACCATGTCGAACATGGGCCTCGAGATCGCCCTCAAGAAGTCTGGCCTCCGCATGCTGCGCGCCAACGTGGGCGACAAATATGTTCTTGAGGAAATGCTCAAGACCGGTGCCACGCTCGGCGGAGAGCAGTCCGGCCACATCATCTTCCGCGACGCGGATTCCACCACCGGCGACGGCCTCCTCACCGCCCTCCGCCTCATGGACATCATCGTCCGCGCCAAAAAGCCGCTAGCAGATTTGGTCGGCGACCTGAAAGTCTTTCCCCAGAAGATCCAAAACGTCCGCGTCCGCGAGAAGACTCCCTTCGCACAAGTCCCCGCGATCCAGGCAGCGATCGAGACTGCGGAGAAGGAACTGGATGGAAATGGAAGAGTCGTAGTCCGCTACTCGGGAACGGAAGCGCTCGCGAGAGTGATGGTCGAAGCCGAATCCGAGGAGAAGATGCAGTCACAGACGGCCGCAATCGCCGCCGAAATCCAAAAAGCCCTGGGAATTTAGAACGTCGTGAAAGAGCGGCGCTTCAGCTTCGTGGAAGAGCGGCAATTCACCTTCGTGGAAGAGCGGCGCTTCAGCTTTGTGAAAGAGCGGCGCTTCAGCGCCGCGATAGGCGAAAACAGGAACGGGGCTTTAGCCCCTGTGGGCCTAACCTCACAATGCGAAATACGTCTTCCCATGCATCAGGCTATTCTCGTCCCCAATCACAAAATGATCCGGCCACCCCGGCACCGTGCGGATCAATAACCGCAACTCACTCGAATCCTTCGGAACCTGAAACTCCAATTGTGTCGTGTAAGACTCCCCCGGCCTCAGGCGCGTCATCAAAGAAGTCCCCGCACTTGAGACCATCGCATACTCCCGCCCCGCGCCGTCGACGATCCGGACCTCGCGCGGCGAAGGCGTCAATGTCACATCCTTCGGCCGGTCCGGCGATGTGGTTGTTTCATCGAACCGCGTTCGCATTGTCACGATGTAATGATTCACCGCCCCGTCACCCTGCACCTTGACGTCGACCACCGAGTACGCCAGATGGCAGTCAATCTCACAAAAGTATTTTTCCTGTCCCCGCGCCAGGGTGTTGCTGTGGCTGCCCGCCGAAAACCCCAGCAGCACTCCAAAGTAGATCACTGCTCCCACTCCAATCGTGGTTCCGGCAACTCGCGCAAACCTCGGCTTGCGCGCGAACCAGAAAATCACTCCGGCTGCGGCCCCAACAAATAGCCCGATACAAGCGGCAAGAAATCCCACCACCGCAACCGGAGCCGGAAAATTCATATTGCTCGCCGCGCCAGTGCCTCCCCGGGAAATCTCCACCGCACCAAGCATGGCCGCTCCCCGTTCTTGGTTGAAGTCCGGGAAAATCTCATCCGCAATCCAGTAGTTCGAAAGCAAGATCGCCAGCAGCATTCCCCCGACCCACACTCCCCACCGCAGCCTGCGCCAATACGCCCGCGGCACAAGAGGCTGGATGAAACCTTCCATCGCATAACCGGCGCAATAGCAGAGATTGGCGAGGACCGCCAGAACCGTCATCTTTCCCAACGCCATGAAGTTCATTGCGGGACGGAAGTGCGGCCATGTCAGGACCACCCACAACACAATTACCGCAAGAAGCACGCCGTTGTACCAGACGCGCTGCCGTTCCCAGAACCGCGCCGCATCCTTCAGGTCCACGCTGTCTCCTCGGCTGTTTGGATCTGCTTCGTTCATCGCCTGCTCCTTGCGTAATGTACTTTGCAATGTAAAGCATGCAACCCCAAAAAAAGGGCCTCACGATTCCCGCGTCACCCGGATCCACTCCTCCATCTGATCCAGATACTCCGCCAGCGCCCCGCGCCCCTTTGCCGTCAGCCGGTATTCGGTGCGCGGCACCCGTCCCTCAAAAAACTTCACGCACGAAATGTACTCCGCCTCTTCCAGTTTTCGCGCATGCACGCTCAGGTTCCCATCGGTCGTCTTGAGCACGCGCTTCAAATCATTGAAGCTCAGCGAATCGTTGGTCGCCAGCGCGCTCACAATTCCCAGCCGGATCCGTTCATGAATCAGCCGGTCCAGTTCCGGCAGTTCGGGCGTGTGCACCGGAGCGTGCTCTCGAGCGTGCTCCCTTACTCGAGCCTCAACCTTCCCGTGCTTGCGATGCGACGCCAGTGCCCTACCCACCGTGCCTCCTCGCAATCAGCAGCCCGAACACGATATGCAGACCGCCGAATCCCGCCGCCAGAAACCAGTTTCCCCAACTCGCCGGACCGAGCACCGCCAGCCCTCCCAGAAGCATGAAGCACATCCCCATCACCGGCACGATCGGGACGGAGAACGCCCCGCCCGTCATGATTCCCGCCCCATAGAGCAGGAGCCACATCGCGGGCAGCGCCCACCCGAGCCCCGACCGAAACAATAAGAATGTCAGGAATGCTCCGGCCACCAGCGGCGGAGCCAGCCCCAGCGCCACCTTGCGCGCCGGCCCCGAGAACAGCGGCAGCCCGCGCCGGTTCGCCTTCCACGTGCACGCGAGCAGCCCGATGGCCGCGGCCAGCAAACCCTCAGCCAGCCACACCCGCAGCCAGCCGAATCCAGGAGCCTGTCGCGCCGCAAGCGCCGCAGCGCCCATCGCCGTACACCCCAGCACAACCGTGCCCCAGCCCGACACCGCCGTGAACGCCGCCGAGCGCTCCATCGTGTCGCGAATGAATCGCAGATCCTCCACGACATTCGGCGCAACCCCGGGCGGGCCGAGTTCCCGCGCCGGCCGCCGAAACCGCCGAGCGCGGTGTGGCTGTGACTCAAACATCTTCCGAGAATACCGCTCCGTTCTCGCACCTGTCAAGTACTTTTCAATGCAAAGTCACATGCTCTAATCTGCACAAAATCGCGAATCTCTGGCGTAATGTAGGAAGGGCGAAGAAAGTTAAGAATCTCCGCCGCACTGTGGAAGATGCCCTTCCAAGGCGGAAGCAATCACAAGCCTTTGCTCCACCGTGGAAGAACACCGTTCCAGGTTTGAAGCAATCACAAGCCTCTGCTCAACCGTGGAAGAGCGGCCCTTTCAGGGCCGCGTAAAGGGTGAAAAGAATGACGCGGGCTTTAGCCCCTGCCATGCCCCATGACCAACGACCAATCTAGGCAAACTCCTCATCATCCTCGGCGCGATCCTCATCGTCGCCGGACTTCTGCTGACCCTCCTCGCCCGCCTCAACCTGCCCCTGGGACGTCTCCCCGGCGACATCCTCTACCGCGGCAAGAACACAACCTTCTACTTCCCGCTCGCGACCTCGATCCTGCTCAGCGTCCTGCTCACCCTCATCCTGTATGTCGTTGGGAGATGGCGGCGCTAGGCTATCGCCGTCAATGCTCAATCCTTTCCGGCTGCAGCTTTCTCAACCTTCTCACCAGAAACATCGGCTGATCATCACGCGCTCCGACTGCCGGATCATATGCTCTGTAGCCTTGAAGTCGGGGTGCATGCTTTTACCCACACATGTTCTGAAACCGTGATCGGCATAGCGGCAAGCAGCAGATAGTCGTGCCCTTCTAACTGTTGCAAAATCGCCATATCATGGATTCTTGTCCCGCCCTCGCCCATCCACGTTGCGCAGCATCTTCGGCCAGCTTTGTCCGCGATGCCGGTCTGCCAGAATTTTCCGCTCTTCCCTTTATTGGGGCTTCCCCAAAATGCACGAGCGCTGTCCCGCGTGCGGTCTCCATTTCAATCGCGAGCCGGGATATTTTCTCGGTGCCATGTACATCGGTTACGGCTTGGGCCTCGCCTTCGTCGTTGGCCTTGGCGCTGTCCTCTGGGCTCTTACCAGTTGGCGTCTGGACAAGGTTGCAATATGGGCGGTCCTGACGTTCCTGCCCTTCGCCCCCATGCTGACGTTTCTTGCACGTGTGCTTTGGATTTATCTCGATCAGAAGATCGATCCAGAGCGTCTCTAGCCCCAGAATCTCCGCCGTCGTGGAAGGGCGGCCCTTCCACGGCGGGAGCAATCACGCACCTCCGCCCCACCCTGTTAACAGCAGTTACCCCGCCTCCCCGTTGTCCGGCGCCCAGATCAGGAGGCGCTGAGCGGGAGTTCGAAGGAATCGGGATTGTGAGCGACTCTTAACTTTGTTGGTTGATGTTTGAACAGACATCTTCGACAAACGACATCCCTGTGCCTGTGCCCGTGCCCGAAGACCTCTGCCGCCGCTGACCAATCTCTTCTTCCCTATTGTGACCAGTGTGTTGCCTGGTCCAGCGAGGAATCAAGTTGTCGCGCCAGATGCCGATTCCTGCATTGGTAGGCCCTTCTAAAGGAAAACGGTATGCAATGGCGAATTTTCAGGTTGGCGCTGCTGTGCTTTTGGGCGGCCGGGCTGGGGCAGGCACAGGAATTCAAGATTCATGACCGGACGGTGCAGGTGCACGGATTTGCGTCGCAGGGATTCGTGTACACCAGCGGAAACAACTGGCTGACCATGAACAGCAATGCGGGCAGTGGAGCGATGACGGACATGGGGCTGAACCTAACATCGCAGTTCAGCGACAAGCTAAGGGTGGGAGCGCAGGTCTATGACCGCAACCTGGGGCAACTGGGACAGTGGCATCCATCGCTGGATTGGGCTGTGGCCGATTACCGGTTCAAGAACTGGCTGGGCGTACGAGGGGGCAAGGTAAAGACGACGCTGGGGTTGTACAACGACTCGCAGGATGTGAGTTTTGCGCACGTGTTCGCGCTGCTTCCGCAGGGGATTTATCCGACGGACCTGCGCGATGCCACGATCGCGCATACGGGCGGGGACGTTTACGGAAACATTGGCCTGCAGCATAGGGCTGGCGAGATCGCCTACACCGCCTACGCGGGGCGGAGGAGCGACAGCATTTACAGCGGGTATCCGTATTTGCTGCAGGATTGGCAAGTCTTCTTTCGCAGCTTTCAAGGTTGGCAATATGGGGGGGACCTGCGCTGGACCACGCCGCTGAATGGCTTGACGATCGGAGCGTCGCGGATGAACCAGAGCATCACGGGCAAGGGCACTTTCGTAAGCCTGTTTGATCCGGCAGCAGGGCTAGTCCCCATCGAGAGGACCACAAAGACCTATTGGACCAACGTGTTCTATGGGGAATACATGGTGCGGCGGCTGCGTATCGATGCAGAGTACAGGCGGGACTTTTTCGAGATCCCCTACGTGCCGGGGGTCAATCTGCAGACCAACATTCACGCCTGGTACATTGCGGGCAGCTACCGGATTGGCAAACACGTTGAGGTGGGATCTTACTATTCCCACTATGTGGTGGAGAATACCGGCGGGAGTTCGCTGGCCGCGATCATTGGACCGACGGACCCGAGCGAGCCGTGGAACCATGTTTATGACAAGGTCATCTCCGGGCAGGTGGATTTGAACCGCTTCTGTTACGTCAAGCTCGAGGGGCACTTCATGAACGGCTACGGGTGGGCAACGTATCCCAGCGGATTTTACCGGCAGCAAAACCCGCAGGGGTTTCAGCCCAACACCAACGCGCTGGTGCTGAAAACCGGATTTCACTTCTGAGGCTCGGGGAAAGGACGCACGATGAAAGCTTCGACCCGATGGCTGATCACCGCGGCCTTTGCCGTCTGGGGGGCGCGGAGCGCCCGCGCCGCCGAGGTGAAAATCATCTCCAACCAGAGTGTGACCGCCGACACCATTTCTGCAGGCGAACTGAAGAGCGTGTTTCTGTTGCAGAAGAGGGCCCTGCAGGACGGCTCGATCGTAGCACCGGTGGTGCAGAAATCGGGCGCCACGCAGGAGTTGTTCCTGAAAGAATATCTGGACCGCAATCCGGAGGAGGTTCGCGCTTACTATTACGGACTGGTTTACACGGGCAAAGGCTTGATGCCGAAGGAACTTCATTCCGATGCCGAAGTCGTGGCCTATGTGGCGCGAACGCGGGGAGCCATAGGATACGTCAGCAGCGCGGCGAGCTCGGAAGGAGTGAAGATCCTGGCGGTGGTGCGGCAGGGGCACGAACCGGAAAGGCGATTACTGAAGCGGGTGGAACCGGAATATCCAGAGACACTGAAGAGGCTGCACATTAGTGGCACGGTACGGCTGCAATTGACGATCTCACCCAAGGGCAACGTCGATGATGTGAGTGTGCTCGGCGGAAACCCGATTCTGGGCGAGGCCGCGGCGAAGGCTGCACAGCAGTGGGTGTATGCGGCGGCGGCACGGCGAAGCACGGTGGAAGTGAGCGTGCCCTTTGAGTTGGCACCGTGAGGGGCAAGGGCCATCTCACTCTTTGCCCTGATTCGTCAACCGCTAGCTAGCTCCCTCCATTTGACATCCCCCTCCCCGCCCATTACATTCATCGTTCAGTTGTTTCCGTTCTTTGTCATTTCCTTCGGAACGCGCGTCTTTGCCGCTCGGCGAAGACTGGGAAGCGGGTGCAAATCCCGCGCTGCCGCGCAACTGTAAGCGAGGACATTGCCCTCGGCCACTGGGAAACTCCCGGGAAGGCTGTGGGCGAAATTGGACGTCATGCGTCTTCACGCAGACCATCCTCACTCGCAAAGCCAGGAGACCGGCGCAATCCGTCTACTCAAACCTCTTTCGCGTGCAAAGGAGGATGGAATGCGCGTTTTCGCTCTTGTACTCTTTGCCCAGCTTCTCTCCGTCGCGGCCCTCGCCGACCTAACCGAGAAAGCCATCACCGTCAAAGTCGTCGACCCACAGTCCGCCGCCGTTTCCGGCGTACAGGTGCAACTGCTCCTCGCCAACCAAAGCCGGGTGCTGGCCAGTCAGATCACCTCACCGGAAGGCGTCGCAACCTTCCACCCAACCGGCCCCGGACCATTCCAGATCAAAGTCCTTGCCCCTGGTTTCGCCGCCGAAACTGTGGACGCCTCCGCGGCCTCGGAGCAAACCATCCAACTCCGCCTCGCCACCGCAGCCGAAACGGTTGTGGTCAGCGCCACGCGCACTCCGGTTCCCGGCGAAGCCTCCGGCGCTGACGTCGACGTGCTCAACTCCGCTCAATTCACCATCGTGCAACCCACCGCTGCCGCCGACGCCGTCCGCTTTCTTCCCGGGGCCATTGTCAACGATGCCGGACAGCGCGGTGGCCTCACCTCGCTCTTCGTCCGCGGCGGCGAGTCCCGCTACAACAAAGTCATCGTCGACGGCGTCACCATCAACGAACCTGGCGGCACTTTTGACTTTGGCACTCTGCCTCTCGATCAAGCCGATCGTATGGAGTTCGTCCGCGGCGCGCAGAGCACGCTCTATGGCTCCGACGCCATGACCAGCCTCGTGCAGGTCTGGACCCGCACCGGCACCACCGCCGTCCCCGACGTGCGCTTCGGCGCCGACGGCGGCAACTTCTCCTCCGCTCACGGATACGCCTCGCTCGCCGGCGCCCGCGGCCGCTTCGACTACAACGCCTTCGGCAGCCAGTTCAACACCGCCGGATCCGGCATCAATACTGCCTACTCCGATTCGCTGGAAGGCGCCAACATCGGGGCCGCGTTGAATGGTCACACCTCTCTTCGCTTTCGCCTCCGCCACTCCAACAGCCACACCGGCGTCCCCGGCGAATGGAACTTCAACGGCGTTCCCCTCGAGCCTCCCGATCCCAGCGACCACTCCCAGCTCAATACGATTCTGGGCAGCGCCGCACTCGCCGTCGCCGCACCGTCCGGATGGCAGCATCGCCTCACCACGTTCGACTACAGCTACCGCTACGACGAACTGAACCTCACCGGCGATCCCAATCGCGTGAGCCCCATCTTTGGTCAGTTCGACTTTCCCTCGCACGAAGTCGACCACATCAACCGCGTCGGCTTCGAATACCAGGGAGACTACTCCGAGCGCACCTGGGCACACACCACCTTCGGATACCGCCTGGAAAATGAAAACGGATTCGTGGGCGACCTCAACTTTGGACAGACCCACGGCCAGCGCCTGAATAATGACCTCTACCTGCAACAGCAACTCACCTGGAAAAGTCTGACCGCTATCGCCGGTGCGCGCTTCATCCGCAACAGCGCGTTCGGCAGCACGGGAGTGCCGCGCGTGGCCCTGGTTTGGCAAGCGCTGCGCAGCGGCGCAGTCTTCTCCGGAACCCGTCTCCGCTTCTCCTACGCTACGGGTTTCAAAGAGCCGCGTTTGGAAGAGACCTTCGCCGGACCACCTTTCTCCCAAACTAATACCACCCTCAAGCCGGAACGCTCACGCTCCTTCGAAGCCGGCCTGCAGCAGAGCCTGCTCCAGGGTAAGTTCGTTTTCACCGCTACTTACTTCAACAATCTGTTCCACGACCAGATCAACTATGTCGAAGTCGATCCCGTAAACTTTATCGGCGAATACGTGAATGTAAACAAATCGCTGGCCCACGGCGCCGAGATTGGACTGCAAGCCAAGCTCCGCTCCCGCCTTCTGCTGAACTCGGCTTACACCTACACTTCAACGCAAATACTCGATAACCCGGTTCCCATCGATTCGCAATTCAATGTTGGCCAGCCACTGCTTCGCCGCCCCAGGCATTCCGCAACAGAAATGCTGTCGTATCTGGGCAGCCGATGGGGAGCAAACCTTAGCGGCAGTTTCGTGGGCCGGCGCCCGGACGACGACTTCATCGGTTTCAACATCGATCACGCCGCCGGATACGTCCGCGCCGACCTCGGTGGCTGGTACGCCGTCCGCTCCCGCATCACCCTGTACGCAAACATAGAGAATGCTTTGGACCGTCACTACAACGAAGTCGTCGGCTACCCGGCACTCCCCATCAACATCCGCGCCGGCCTTCGCTTTCGAATTGGAGGGGAATAAGACCGAGGCCACGGATCACCACGGATTCTCACGGATCGAAAACAGACTTCTGCGCCCTATCCGTGACAATCCGTGGCCGGTTCTTGCTTTAGCTAACCTTCTGCGGCACCCGTGGAATGGGCATGGAAGCCGCAATCTTCGCCCCAAAATACTTGGTCCGGGCGCTCATCAGCTTGTCGATCTCCACCTGCTTCAGCGGCTGCTGCCGCCCCAGCAAATGCGTGACCAGAGCAATCTGCGCGAAATGCTCCACCGTCTCCATCTTCATGTACGCATGTTCGAGCGTGTCGCCGTACGACACCACGCCATGATTCGACATCAGAATCGCGTCATAGCTCGGAACATATGGTTCCAAAGTCTGCGCCAGCTCCGACGTTCCCGGAGTCCCGTACCGCGCCAGCGGAATGCATCCCAGCCCCATCACCACTTCGCACACCAGCGGCTCGGTCAAAGCGATGCCCGCGGCAGCAAAGCCGGTCGCCGTCGGCGGATGCGCATGACAAATGGCCTGCACATCCGGCCGCATCCGGTAAATCAGCAGGTGCATGCCGATTTCGCTCGTCACGTTCCGGTGCCCCGACACGCGCTGCCCCTCGAGATCGACGATCACCATGTCCGCCGGCCGCATCGCGCCCTTGCTCAGACACGTCGGCGTCACCAGAATCCGGTCGCCTTTCAGCCGCACCGACAGGTTCCCGTCCATCGCTGCCACGAATCCCCGTTCGTGCAGCATGCGCCCGTACCGGACGATTTCTTCCCTGTGTTTGCGTTCCGTAGGCATCCAATACCTTTGGGGGATTTGATAAAAAGCAGGCCACACTTGGCACCCGCATAGTATCAGTACCGCCGAGCCTGAAACAATCCAAAATTTCGCAAAAATCGGCGCCGCAAAACCCTCCAGAACGCCCGTAGTTAGGGCCCCAATCCTTATAATCGGACAGCGTGCTCGTCTCTGATTTTCATTACGATCTCCCGGACGAATTGATTGCCCAGGAACCTCTCCCCGATCGCGCCGGATCGCGTCTCTTACACCTCTCCGCCTCCACCGGATGCCTCCAAGACCGCAATTTCCGCGAATTCCCCGACCTGCTGCGCCCCAACGATCTGGTCGTCTTCAACAATACCCGCGTGTTTCCTGCGCGCCTCTATGGCCGCCGCGCCGGGCTCAAGTCCCAGCCACTGAGCCCGCAAAACCCCGCCGCGCGCGACTTCCTGCGCGGCCGCGTCGAAGTTCTGCTCACCCGGCAATTGAACCAGAACCCGAACGATTGGGAATGCCTGGTCCGCCCCGGTCGCAAGATCGCAGTCGGAGAACATCTTTTCTTTGGGGAAAATGACGAACTGCAGGCCGAGGTTCTGACTCGCGGCGAATTCGGCGAGCGCCACATTCGCTTCGCCCCGGTCGACGACTTCTTCGCCCACGTCGACAAGATCGGGCATATCCCGCTTCCGCCCTACATCGCCCGCAACGATTCACGCCAAGACCGCGACCGCTACCAGACCGTCTACGCCCGCGAGCGCGGATCCGTAGCCGCTCCCACCGCCGGACTCCATTTCACTGCTGAGATCCTGTCCCGCCTCCGCGACCGCCAAATCGAAACCGCCGAAGTCACTCTGCATGTCGGCCTCGGAACCTTCCAGCCCGTGCGCGTGGAGAAAGTTGAAGAGCACAAGCTGCACTCCGAGCAATATTTCATCTCCGACGAGGCTGCGGAAAAAATACGGAGAGCTCGCAGCGAATCGCGCCGCATCGTCGCCGTCGGCACGACCACGGTGCGCACCCTGGAATACGCCGCGCAAAATTATGCCGGAGAACTGCACGCCGGATCGGGCGAGGCGAATCTGTTCATCTATCCCGGCTACAAATTTCAGATTGTCGGAGCCCTGCTGACAAACTTCCACCTCCCGCAATCGACGCTGCTCATGCTGGTCTGCGCGCTAGGCGGAAGAGAAAATGTGATGCAAGCCTACCGTCACGCCGTAGCCCAGCGCTACCGTTTCTACTCCTATGGGGATTGCATGCTGGCGGAATGAGCCGGCCCAATAACTCATGTGGCGACGGCCGCCTCGGCCGTCCAAGCCCGCGCGTAGCGCGGCGCCCCGGAGCACAACTCTCAAGCTTCGCAAACGCGCCAACCATAATCCCAAAGAAAACCCACTCCGCAATAAGCAAAACGGGCACCCTCACGGATGCCCGCTTCTAAACTTTCGCCAAAACTGCTACTGCAAATTATGCGCGCGCGCCAACCGCAGCCGGCTCACCCACCGAAAGCGGCTTCTCTTCGCCGTTCGCCTTCTGCTGCTGTTGCGGCTGCCCACCCTTGCGGATGTCGATGCCGCCCTTGAAGAATGCGCCATCTTCAATCGAGATGCGGGCCGCAATCACGTCGCCGGTCAGTGAGCCATCGCTGCGAATATCCACGCGATCGCTTGCCGTCAAGTTGCCGCGCACCTTGCCCAGCACAACAATCTCTCTCGCGTTGATGTTGGCCGCCACCACTCCATTACGGCCTACCGTCACGCGATTGCCGGAGAGGTTGATCGAACCCTCTACCCGGCCATCAATGTAAAGCGACTCGGAGCCGGTCACCTCACCCTTGATCACAAGCGACTTGCCGATCGTCGCCTGGTCTGCCGTGGTTGTGGTCACCGGACGCGGTGCCGCTGGCGATTCACTCGCCATCACAGGCGCGCTCGGGGTAGACGTAGTTGGGCGCTCCGGCTCGGCGGGCCGGGTTGGGGTCTGAGGCTGATTCGTGGGCTTCCACATGGGTGACAGGGTCCTTTCCTTTGTTGGGATTAGGAGTTTTTGGCCGCACTTTCGTGACCAAACCCGATTGTACTCCCCTGTCTCAATTTGAGCACTGTGGAAAACCCTTTATTTTCAACGAAAGTAACTCCTTTGTCACCCATATCGGAGAGCTCCGCCTCTCCCTCACTCTGCGGGTCGTGGCCTTTTTACCGCCATCAATGTAACGGTTCTGGAAATATTTGCCTGCCCGTATCCTTCCACACCCCGCCGGCGTTATTCTCTCAGGGACGAAGATTTATCGAAACCAAGTCTTCGCCGTGTCGTCTAATTTTCAAGTACGACGAGTTCCAGGTTTCAGGTTTTGATCCGGCCCTTATCCGAGAAGTTGGAGCCAAACATGATGGAACCAGCCGTTGCCTCTCCTCCCGCATTGACCATTGACCGCCCTGAACCGGGCGAGTACGCGCCCTACTATGATCGCT
This sequence comes from Candidatus Dormiibacterota bacterium, assembly GCA_035632675.1. Taxonomy (GTDB): domain Bacteria; phylum Acidobacteriota; class Terriglobia; order Terriglobales; family Acidobacteriaceae; genus Sulfotelmatobacter. Next base: position 13,238 of record DASQGJ010000011.1, on the reverse strand, counting down.
ATATTTCTCTTGTGGCCGGATCCGACATTTTGGCCACGCTCGATTCCCAGCGCCGCCAGATGCTGATTCTTCTTTGCGGACGCGATGACGCCGACGGCGATTTCCGTTACGCAGCCGGCAAATGGTCGGCCAAAGAAGTTCTCGGCCACGTCTGCGACACCGAACGCATCTTCACCTACCGCGCGCTGCGCATCGCCCGCGCCGACCGCACTCCGATGGAAGGCTTTGAGCAGGACGACTACGTGCGCAACGGTCCCTTCGCCCAGCGTCCGCTGGCAGAACTCGTGGACGACTACATCGCCGTCCGCCGCGCCACGCTCACGCTCCTCCGCAATCTTGACGAGCCAGCCTGGACGCGCCGCGGCCTCGCCAACAAAAACGAAGTCACGGTCCGCGCCCTGGCCTACATCACCGCCGGCCACGAACTGCACCACCGCCGCATCCTGGAAGAAAAGTATTTCAATCGCGGCTGAAGATCTTGCAGTTGCTTGTGTTTAGAGTAGCTTTGTCATCCTGAGGGCCGCGTATTTTGCGGCTCGAAAGACCTATGCACTCGGCCGGATGCAGCAGAGAAATCGCGAGAGAACACACCCCATGTCCCAACAAGTCCTCACCGAACTCCTCCGCGGCAAAGGCGCGCACGCCGACCCGCTCGCGTGTGTCGAAGACCTTCCCGCCGATCTGGCTCAACGCCACATACCCGGATTCCCGCACTCGATCGGCCAACTCGTCTTCCACATGAATTACTGGCTGAACTACGAACTCAAGCGCATCCGCGGCAAGCGGCCGAAATATCCCGAACACGCCGCCGAAAGCTTCCCGCCGGACGCTTCCCCGGCCAACCCCGAAGATTGGGACCGCCTGAAGCGCGACCTTTCCTGGTTCCTCTCCGAATTCGCCAGGCTGGCCCAATCTCCGCGCGCCGAGCTCGACCGCCCGGTTGAATCCGCCCGCGAGGACGACAAGAAAATCGCAGGCACCGTCGAAGCCGTTCTCTGGCAAATGGTCGCCCACACCAGCTACCACACCGGCCAGATCGCACTGATCCGCCGCACCCTCAACGCCTGGCCCCCAAAAGCCGGCGGCGACACCTGGTAACCAGACTGCAGGAGTCCGGTATCTTATTTTTCTTTGGGATACTCCCAGAAGTTGGCCGACATGCATAGATGCTGACGGCAGTAACGTGGAAGAGCGGCCCTTCGAGGGCCGCGAACAGTGCGCACAATGCGAGGGGCTTTAGCCCCGGTGGTCCGTATTTCTCACGTCGAAGTCGGAACTCCTGGTAAGTGGTCGCGCGTGGTCCCAGGGAGGATGATTTTGCGCACTCGACGACAGCCCTGCATTTGCGGCCTATTTTCTGGAGTCCCTCCGGGACTCAGGTTTGCTGAAAGCTGAGCGCTGAGGGCTGAGAGCTCAAAGCTCGTGACTCACGACTCGAAGCTCACGAACTCTTCTTCCGCCGCGTGTAGAACCGCATGACCTTCGCCCGGTTCCCGCACTTCGTCATATCGCACCAGCGCCGTCGATGATTCTTGCTCTCATCGAGGAACAACCATTCGCAGGTCTTCGACGCACAAGCCCGCACGTATTCGACCTGATCCGAAGCCAGCAACTCGGCCGCGGAGCGCGCAATCGGCCACAGCGGAGCATCGAAGTTATGTGGCGATGGATCGAACTGCCACCCGAAGTGCCCATTGCCCGGCACCAGGCTCGCGTGCTGCGCCGATTCCTGCACGTATCCGTTCAGCACCATCAGCGCTGCCCGCGGCGCGGACTTTTTCTTCACCAGCGCCCAGAAAATCTCATGCATCGCCTCGCGCAAGCGAATGGCCCGCTCCAACACCCGTTGCGCGGGCTCCGGAGTCTCCATGCTGCGCTCGAACAAACTGTCCGCCTGCACGTCGGTGAGAATCCCCGCATCTTCGCCGAAGCGCGCCAGATCGAGATAGGTCTTCAGCAACTCTTTGGGCTCGTTGCTGAAACGGTCGTCGAGCGTGTTGATGAAGTCAAGACACAACGCGCCCCCGCACAGTTCAAACCGCGGAGGCCGCCGCAGCTTCACCTTCTTGTGGTCTGAAATAGGCGTCTCCCAGGTGCAGGTCCCATTATCTAACCATCAAAACGTTCTTGACAAGTTAGATTCGGCGGGCTACGATTCACCTAACCTATGAACGTAGTTTTAGAGGTTAGATCATGGTTTCCACGCAATCCGCCCAAATAATGGCCCTGATTCGTTCAGGGAAGATGGTAAACATAGGAGGAAGACCCGTGATCGTGCCCAAGCCCAAGCAGCCCGCGAGCAGTCATCACCGCGAGGACGCGAACAAGTTCGACTCGGTCAAGCTGGCACTGGCCTTCGCGGCAATCTATCTCGTGTGGGGATCGACGTACCTGGCGATTCGCTACGCGGTCGAGACGATTCCTCCGCTGGTCACGGCAGGCATTCGGCACACGATCGCGGGTGGAATCCTGCTGGCGTGGGCCTGGAGGCGCGGATATCGTCCCCGGCGCGAGCACTGGGTTGCGGGCATCGTGTTGGGCGCACTCTTCTTTCTGGTGGGTCACGGAACCCTGCATTGGGCGGAGCAGCATGTCGCGTCTGGCCTAGCCGCGCTGCTGATTGCGACCGAGCCCATGTTCATCCTGGTGCTGGCGTGGGCAAGCGGACAACAGAAGATCAGCCGGATCAGCGCGCTGGGCCTGGCTCTGGGCGTGACCGGCGTCGCGATTCTGACAGGCATCGAAATGTCTGCGAAAGGCGCAAGCTTCATCGGACTGCTCGCCGTGCTCGTGGGCTCGCTGTCGTGGTCGGCGGGAGTGGTGATCTCCCCGCGGCTCAAGCTGCCTTCGGACGCGATCGCGCGCACGGCGGTGCCACTGGTGTGCGGCGCGGTGATGCTGCTGGCCGCGGCGGGCGTCACAGGCGAGTTTCACGCGCTGCACTGGGCGGCGATTTCGGTGAAGTCCATTCTCGGCCTGGCATATCTGATTCTGTTCGGATCGGTTGTGGCATTCACGGCATACACATGGCTGCTGCAGCGGTGTCCGCCGGCGCTGGTGGCGACGCACACCTACGCGAATCCTGTGGTCGCGGTACTGCTGGGATGGCTGCTCGCGTCCGAGCCGCTGACCATGCGCGTGGCGCTGGCGTCGGTGGCGATCCTGGGAGCGATCCTGCTCATCCGCAGAGGCGAACGCAGCGCTGAGCGGCATGCTGTCGAGAGCGCGCCTGCGAAAGTAAAGACATCGGCGCAATGCGCCTAGTGTTCATGAGCCTGCCCGGGCACGGTGGAAACCTGGCAGTGGGTTATGCTGAGAGCTGACAGCTGATCGCTGAGAGCTGTCCAATCCATGCTCTCTGACTCGACCATCCTTACGCACATCGCGCGCCAGTCCAAGCGCCAGGCTGGATACAAACAGCTGGTCCGCGAACTGGGCCTGCATGGAGAAGAACGCCACGAACTGGAGCAGCGCTTGCAGAAGCTGGTCAGGAGCGGTGCGCTGCTCCCCCTCGACACCGACCGCTACGCGCTCCCGCAGGCTGCCGCCGACAAGAACCTGATTGCCGGGCGCCTTACCATGCACCGCGACGGTTTCGGCTTCGTGATCCCCGACCCCAAGTCGCTGAACGCATCGTTGAAAGCGAAACTTGTTGGCGACATCTTCATCCCACCGCACCAGATCGGCAACGCCATGCACGGCGACCTGGTGCTGGTCGATATCGTCAACGTGCGCCCCGATGGCCGCGCCGAAGGCCGCATCGTCCGCCCGGTGAACCGCGCCCATCCCACCGTGGTCGGCATCTTCCATTACAGCTCGCGGCGAAACTATGTCACGCCCATTGACTCAAAGATCACGCAAGAGATCGTGATCCCGGAAGGAATGGAATTCCCGGAATCCAGCGTGGCCCCTGTGCCCCCTGTGGTGAAGGTTGTTGACGACTCGCCTCAGGGGACACCGAAAAGACAGAGGAAGAAACACTCCGTCGACCGCGTGCTAGGCGAGGAAGCCGCCCGCCACACGGACTGGGCCGACCTTGAAGGCGTGGTCGTCGACGTTGAAATTACCGACTGGCCGTCTTCCACGCAAAGCCCGCGAGGCAGAGTCACAGAAATTCTCGGCCAACTCGACGACTTCGGCGTAGACGTAGAAATCACGATCCGCAAATTCCATCTGCCGCACCATTTTCCTGCGGCAACGCTGGATGACGCCCAACAAGTTTCCGCGACGATTCCCGCGCGCGAAGTGGAACGCCGCCGCGACTTCCGCGATCTGCCCATCGTCACCATTGACGGAGAGACGGCCCGCGACTTCGACGACGCGGTCCTGGTGCGCATGCTGCCCAACCATAATTTCGAATTGCAGGTACATATCGCCGACGTGGCGCAATACGTGACTCCCGACAGCGCGCTCGATCAGGAAGCGCGCCTGCGCGGCACCAGCGTCTACTTCCCCGACCGCGCCGTACCCATGCTGCCGCTGGAACTCTCGACCGACATTTGCAGCCTGCGGCCGCACCTCGACCGTCTGGTGCTCTCCTGCATCATGGAAATCGATCATCGCGGCGAGATCGTCGGATACGACTTGTGTGAAGGCGTGATCCGCTCGGCCGAGCGCATGACGTACACCGCGGTCAATGCGGTCATCGAAGGTGACGCAGCCCAACGCACTCGCTATGCCCCGCTGGTCGCCACGTTTGAACTGATGCGCGACCTGCAGCAGGTTCTGCACCGCAAACGCGAGCGCCGCGGATCGATTGACTTCGATCTTCCGGAGCCGGTCATCGAGTTCGACGAGTTTGGACTGATGAAGTCCATCGCCCGCTCCGAGCGCAACGTTGCGCATCGACTGATCGAGGAGTTCATGCTCTCGGCCAACGAAACCGTGGCGCACCATCTCGAGTCGCACCGCATCGCCAGCCTCTACCGCATTCACGAGAAGCCAGACGCCAAGCGCGTGTACGACTTCGAAACCATCGCCGCCACGTTTGGATACTCCCTCGGCGTCGGTGCGCTGCCGATTCATCGCGTGCAGATGAAGGCCGACCGGCGCGCCTCCTACGGCACGGGCAAGCGCGTCCGCGAAATCGAGGTGCCGAAAGAGGTGCACATCACCCCGCGCATGTACCAGAAGCTGACGGAGAAGATCGCGGGCAAACCGGAAGAGCGAATCCTCAGCTATCTGATGTTGCGTTCCCTGAAGCAGGCGCGTTACTCGGAAGAGAATCTGGGCCACTTCGCGCTGGCCGCGCCGACGTACACGCACTTCACCAGCCCCATCCGCCGCTACCCCGACCTGATCGTCCACCGCATCCTGAAACAAGTACTGCGTGGAAAAAATACAGAAGAGGGTGGCCCACTCAAGCTCGCTTTTGCCTTGAGTGGGGATTTTCCCGCAGCCGAAAGCCGAAAGCCGGAAGCCGATGAGCCGCCGTCTCCATGGTCCAAGCGCCGCGATCATGCCGCGCATCGCGTGGCGCACACAGCGCTCACCGGGCCCATCGCTCTCGACGAGCTTCATGCCATCGCAGAAGAATCCAGCCAATCCGAACGCCGCGCCGACGACGCCGAACGCGAGCTGATGGAGTGGAAGAAAGTAAAATTCATGCAAGACCGCGTCGGAGAAGACTTCGACGGCCTCATCACCAGCGTTACCAAGTTCGGATTCTTCGTCGAACTCACCGACCTCTTCGTTGAAGGATTAGTCCCGCTCAACACTCTCATCGACGACCGCTACACCTACCACGAGAACACGCGCGAGATCATCGGCCAGCACTCGCGCAAGATCTACCGCATCGGCCAGCGGCTCCGGGTGCTGGTCGACCGTATCGATCCGGTGGAGAAGAAGATCAACTTCGCGGTCTTTGAAGAGGCGCCGCCCCGACCTACGAAACGTCGCAAGCGCCGCTAAGGTGGTTTTGGGGCGATCGCTACTTCTCTTTTCTTGTTACGGCTTCTTCGTCACGGCGGCTTGAATCTGGCCGTGGGCCAGGCGGGCGGAGATTTCGTCACCGACTTTGACGGCACTTGTGTCTTTGAGCAGCTTACCGTTGGCGTCGAAGACGAGGGCGTAGCCGCGATCGAGGATAGCCAGGGGCGAGAGCGATTCGAGAGCGGTGTGCAGGCGCTCGCTGCGCACGCGGTGCTGCAGCAGGACGTTGCGCATCACGGCAGCCAGAGAGTTGGTGCGGCTGTCGAGTTCCTTGCGCATGCCCGAGAGGATGAGACGCAGATCGTAATGTCGCACCGCGGCGGAGATGGTTTCCCAGCGGCGGTGCATTTGCTGGAGAAGCGCGCGCTCGGCAAGTTCCATGCGGTGGGTGAGGTCGTCGAGTTTCTGCTGGCGCTGGCGGATGACTTCCATCATGCGGGCAAAGGCGCCGTGTTGCGCGAGCTCGGTCAGGGCCTGGCGTCCCATGAGGAGGCGATAGCGCATGGCGCGGCTGAGGCGCTCGTGCAGGGCGGCAGCGTGGTCTTCGATTTCCTGGCGCGAGCGGATCACGAGTTCGGCCGCGGCCGAGGGAGTGGGGGCGCGCAGGTCAGCAACGAAATCAACGATGGTGAAATCAGTTTCGTGACCAACTGCGGAGATCACGGGAATCTCGGAGGCGGCGATGGTGCGAGCCAGGCCCTCGTGGTTGAAGGAAGCGAGGTCTTCGGCGGAGCCTCCACCGCGGGCGACGATGATGACGTCGACATTCTTGTGCTGGTTGAAGAAGCGAACTCCGGCTGCGACTTCGTGCGAGGCGGCGTCACCTTGAACCTGCGCGGGATAGATGAGGACGTTCACCGAGTGATGGCGGCGTTGCAGGATGTTGAGAATGTCGCGGAGGGCTGCGGCCTGCGCGGACGTGACCACGCCGATGCGCGAGGGGAGCGAGGGGATCGGCTTCTTGCGCTCGGCAGCGAAGAGGCCTTCGGCTTCGAGCTTGGCCTTGAGCTGTTCGAAGGCGAGTTGAAGCGATCCGGCGCCTTTGGGCTCGATGTACTCGGCGGAAATCTGGAGCTCGCCGCGGTCTTCGTAGATGGTGACGCGTCCTCGGAGGATGACCTGGAGTCCGTCCGCGGGTTTGAAGCGAAGCAGGCGGGCGGAGGAGCGGAACATGACGACTTTGATTTGGGCGTCGCCGTCTTTAAGCGTGAAGTAGAGGTGTCCGGATTCGGGGGCGCGGAAGTTGGAGAGTTCGCCTTCGACCCAGGCGTCGGAGTATTCGCGCTCGATATGAGTGCGGACGGCGGAGACCAGGTCGCGGACTTTCCAGACGCGGCGCTCGGGGGCGCGGAAAGTGAAGCCTAACTGGTCGGAGAACGAGGACATTCCACGGCAAGTGTATCGCAGGGAGGCGGCCCACCACAGGGGCACAGGGGAAAATCAAAAACCCCACCTCTGCCGCAAGTGACGCGGCAGAGATGGGGCACCCTACTGTTTCCCTAAGATCGTGCTACTGGATGTCGAAGTGGAAGACGTCGGCGATCTGGAAGTTGGCGCGGTTGTAGAGAACCAGATTGCCTCCGATAAAGACGTGCACGTGATTTGGAGGAGGAGGCGGAAGCATGACTTCCAACTCGCGCGGGCAGGGCTGCATTCGGCCGCGGAGGCCGACGGGCAGAACTCCACGCACGACCAGTTGCTGCTCGAGGCCAGGAGGCAGGCGATCGCGCTTGGCGAGGCCGGGCGGCAGGTGCCGATAGTGATCGTGGTACCAGCCACGAATGTCGCGGTCGTGGTCGCGGTATCCCTCGTGGCGTCCGTGATCGTGGCCATGGCCGTGATCGCGGTCATGATTGTCGCGGTCGTGGTCGTAGTCCCGATCGTGACCGCGGTCGTCATCGTCGCGATCGTGTTTGTCGTGGCCGTGTCCGTGGTCCTGGGCAACGGCGATGGTTGTGGAGAGCGCCAGCGACAGAACCGCGATGGCGCCGGCCCGGAACCAGATTTTCAACGACATGCATTCCTCCTGATGATGGGCGAAAGTCCAGCCTAGCGAAACATCCGGGCCAATGACAGATTACGGCAGGTCATCGTCAGGTCTATTTCGATCGGCCTCTGCGGGTTAGGCGGTTTTCATCCGGGAGAGTTCGACGTTCGAGTCCGGGCGCCTTCGCCATCAGAGCGCCGACCGACTTGTCGCCGAGCGGCCTACCGGCACGCTCTTCTCGATGCACCCGAGAACGCAGGCTCTTACAATACGCAGTACACACCGGCTCGGGGCGTAAGGAGGCACCACATGTCGAACATTTTGAAATCGCTCGCGGTTGGAGTACTGCTCGCTACTTCTGTCTGGGCGCAGGAACCTCAGGAGATACCCGCGGCTCCAATCCCGGCGCAGGTTGCGAGTGCGAAAAAGGCTTTCATCTCTAATGCCGGAGAGGAAACCATATTTCGCCTACCCAAGGACGTCTTGTACCGTGGCGGTCCGAATCGAGCATACAACCAGTTCTACGCCGCCATGAAGAGTTGGAGGCGATACGAACTGGTGTCGGCTCCCGCCGATGCGGACCTGGTATTTGAGATCGGCTTTGCCAACAAGTTCGAAGGGATGGTTCGTGTATATCAACTTAAGTTGGTAGTGCTCGATCCTAAAACCCACGTCGCGTTGTGGACCATTACCAAATACATCGAGGCGGCGGGCATGGCCAGGAACCGCGAGAAGAACTACGACGTGGCGATGACGGCCCTGATGGAAGACGTAAAGAGCATCGTCACGGCGTCTTCGAACTAAAGACGACGCCCCTTTTACCTGGCGCTTCTGTGCTTTGCCTCACACGTCCCTGCTGGTGCCAGGGGCTATAATCCTGCGCATGAATCTCGAACAAAAAGTGGAAGAACTGAAGAAACGGAACCAGCTTGCCGAAGATGGCGGCGGGGCGAAGCGGCGCGAGCGGCAGCATAAAGAAGGCAAGATGTCGGCTCGGGAGCGGATCGAGTTCCTGCTCGACGAGGGCACGTTCGAGGAGACCGACAAGCTGGTCACGCATCGCTGCAACGATTTCGGAATGGCGGAGCAGAAAGTTTATGGCGATGGGTTCGTGACTGGCTACGGGCGGATTGAAGGGCGGCTGGTGTACGTGTTTGCGCAGGACTTCACGGTGTTTGGCGGATCGCTGTCGGAGGCGAATGCGGGGAAGATCGTCAAGATCATGGATCTGGCGGCGAAGATGGGCGCGCCGGTGATTGGGCTGAACGATTCGGGCGGGGCGCGGATTCAGGAAGGCGTGATGTCGCTGGCGGGGTATGCGGATATTTTTCTGCGCAACACGTTGTACAGCGGAGTGGTGCCGCAGATTTCGGCGATCATGGGTCCGTGCGCGGGAGGCGCGGTTTACTCTCCCGCGATTACGGATTTCGTGCTGATGGTCGACAAGACTTCGTACATGTTCATCACCGGGCCGGACGTGATTAAGACAGTGACGTTGGAAGAGGTCACGAAGGAACAACTTGGCGGCGCGGCGACGCACAACGAGACTTCGGGCGTGGCGCACTTTCTGGCGCACGACGATGCCGAGTGTCTGTCGATGGTGCGGGAGCTGTTGAGTTTCGTGCCGTCGAACAACCTGGATGAGCCTCCGCGGAAGGCGTGCACGGATCCGGCGGATCGCGCGGACGCGGCCCTCGACAAGATGGTTCCGGCACAGTCAAACCAGCCTTATGACATCAAGGATGTAATTCACTCGGTCGTGGATGACGGGTACTTCTTCGAGGTGCAGGAGCACTACGCGCGGAATATCGTCGTGGGGTTTGCGCGGCTGGACGGGCGATCAGTCGGGATTGTGGCAAACCAGCCGTCGGTGCTGGCGGGGACGCTGGACATCAACGCGTCCGTGAAGGGGGCGCGCTTCGTGCGCTTCTGCGATTGCTTCAATATTCCGCTGGTGACGTTTGAAGATGTGCCGGGATTCTTGCCGGGAACGGCGCAGGAGTATGGCGGGATCATCAAGCATGGGGCGAAGCTGCTGTACGCGTTTGCCGAGGCGACCGTGCCGAAGGTGACCGTGATTACGCGCAAGGCTTACGGCGGGGCGTATTGCGTGATGGCGTCGAAGCATATTCGCACCGATGTGAACTACGCGTGGCCGACGGCGGAAATTGCGGTGATGGGGCCGGAGGGCGCGGTGGACATCGTCTACAAGCGTGAACTGGACGCGGCGGCGAATCGCGAGCAGGTGCGGCGCGAGAAGATTGACGAATTCCGCGACCGGTTTGCGAATCCGTATATCGCCGCCGACCGGGGATTCTTGGATGCGGTGATTCAGCCGCGGGATACGCGGAAGAAGCTGATTCAGGCGCTGGCCATGCTGGAGACGAAGCGGGATAAGAATCCGATGAAGAAGCATGGGAATATACCGCTGTGAGATCTCAAGTACAAGCCATATTCCCAGAGTTCGCGAAACTTCTTCAGGAGAAGTCGGACTATGTCAAGCTTTTCGCATGCTTTGACGCGAACAGTGAAGGATGGCTGCACGCAGAACTGATGCACTTCTTGGCTACGAACGAAGCAGTGGAAGAATTGAGGCCGCAGCGGCGGGGCTTTGACGCTAAGAAAAGGGAAGCCTGCGACTTCTGGATCAAGCTCACGGACCACGCGGTTTGGTGTGAGATCAAGAGTTTCTGCACCAACTATTGTGGTTCTCCTGGCAAGAACATCACCGACCGCATCGACGGAATATTGGAAGCGATGCGTCGAGTTGAGGGATACGCACAGGCGGATGGCTCCCGTGCAGTCGTCATTACACTCGTATACCCATTTGCTGAAGGGGAAGCTGAGAAGAGAGCCTGGGACAAGCACATGCAGAAGCTTCTGGCCGGTCCGCTAACTATTTCGCAGGAGCACAAGATTCTATTTCGGGCGGCTCCAAAGAGATTCGCGCGGCTGATTCTCTGGAGTGCGTCAGACCGCAGGGGCTAAAGCCCATTCCGATTTCAGAGCTTACGCGGCCCTGGAAGGGCCGCTCTTCCACGGCGATGCACGCGGTTCGTTAAGGCGCCTTTGAGTTCTTCACGCTCGGCCTTCCCGAAGATCATCTGTGTTCTGCGATAACCCGGAAACGAGAATAGAATCACCACGTCTCGGATCCAGGTTGCTCTGAATCGTTCGATTCCAGGAGTTCCGAATGAACAAGCCATTCGCCCTCGCCGCATTCTGTTTGTTCACGCTTCCTCTCCTCGCACAAGACACGGCGGCTTGGCTCTCCAACCTTCCGCAAGCCAAGGACTACGTGCAGCATCGTTCTTCCAGCTATGACCGCAGCGGAGGGAATGCGGATGCGCGTCCAATTGCCGGGGGCGAGACGCTTACGCTGCTTGACGAGGCGGGGCCGGGGCTGGTCACGCATGTGTGGGTGACGATTGCGTCGGATGATCCGAATCATTTGAAGGCGCTGGTGTTGCGCATGTATTGGGATGGGGAGGCGACGCCGAGCGTGGAGGCTCCGATTGGGGATTTCTTCGGGCTGGGGCTGGGCGACTATCACCTGTACCAGTCGATTCCCTTGTCCGTCGGGTCGGATAAGGCGTTGAATTGTTTTTTCCCGATGCCGTTTCAGAAGCATGCGCGGATTACCGTGACCAACGAAGGCGCGATCCGGACCGACGCGTTTTATTTCAACATCGACTACCGGGCTTACAGCAAACCGCTGCCGTCGGATCAGCTTTACTTTCACGCGCAATATCGTCAGGCCGCGCCGAACCAGGGCTGGACGAATCAGTGGAAGTCGAATGGAGACATGGACGGGAAGAAGAATCTCGATGGCGAGGGCAACTATGTCTGGATGGAAGCCACGGGACGCGGGCACTTTGTCGGAGTGACGATGTCGGTGCTGCAGAATCAAGACAAGTGGTGGGGCGAAGGCGACGACATGTTTTTTGTCGACGGGGAGAAGCTGCCATCGATCAATGGAACCGGGTCGGAAGATTATTTTCTGGGGGCGTGGGATTTTGGCGGGCATCCGTTTTCGTATGGGCTGTTCGGGGCGCCGGTCGTGGGGCAGGAAGTGGCTGGCGGGCGGTCATCGGTGTATCGATTCCATCTCGATTCGCCGATCACGTTCACCAAGTCGTTGCGGGCGACGATTGAGCATGGGCATGCGAATCACCGGTCGGACAATTATTTCTCGGTCGCATACTGGTATCAGAGCGAGCCGCACGCGACGTTTCCCGCGCTGCCGGGTTTAGAGCAGAGGATTCCGAGGATCTATCCAGTGGGCGGGCCGGGCAATGCGGGGAAGTGATTCTGGCCGAGGCCTTGGGGTCGTCTAAACTCCTGTGCGGGAGGGTGTGATGAGCGTTCTATCCAGTCCGCGGTTCCTGGCGATTTATTCCGGAATACTGACACTGGTGTTTGCGGTGACGGTTTTGTGCGGGCTCGCGGCGATGCGAAATGCCAAGTTTGGAATCATCACCGCGCGCCGCATCAACATCGTGGAACCGGACGGCACAGTCCGGCTTACGATCTCGAATCGCGCAGATTTTCCGGGTGGCTGGATTCATAAGAAGGAATCGCCGCGGCCCGATCGCACCGATGCGGCGGGAATGCTGTTCATGAGCGAGGAAGGCACTGAACAGGGCGGGCTTATCTGGGGAGCGAGCCAGCTTCCTGACGGAACGATCGAGAATCACGGGCATTTGAGTCTGGACCAGTATGAGGAGAACCAGATTTTTGCCCTGGATGCAGGCCAGGAGGGCAAAGACAAATTCTCGCGCATCACGATTGCGGACCAGGGAGATTATCCGGTTGAGGAGAAGCGGAAGGCAGAGGATCGAATCGGCAAACTCCCTGGGGACAAGCAGGACGCCGCGTGGGAAGAGTTTTTTGCGACCCACCGGCACGATGTGAAGCGGCTGGAGCTGGGGCGCGCGCCCGATGGATCGGTGGGGCTCAGCCTGCGCGACGGGAATGGCAAGGTGCGCATCGTTCTCGATGTGCAATCCGATGGCAAGGGTGTGCTGCAGTTTCTCGACGACCGCGGCAAGGTGGTGAGTGAATTTACCGGGCAGAAGAAATGAGACCCATCGCGCTTTGCGCGACCCCGGACGGGGCGTCCGGAGCTGCATTTCGGGGGCAAAAATCAGGGCTAAAAATAAAGAGAGTTCCGAGGTGATGTAGGGTCCATTCGTCTCGGCCAGTAGCTCGCTTAATGACCCTCGCTCGACCTGCTTTCGCTGCCTCCCTTGCGGGGCGCAACGCGCGATCTTCGCTTGGGCTCCGGGCTCACCGCCAACCGGATAAACCTACCCTACGC
>DASQGJ010000010.1:0-86044 GCA_035632675.1 Candidatus Dormiibacterota bacterium | reverse complement strand
TATACTTTGAAGTCGTCTGCGTGTGGTTTCGAGGCATCCCGAGGGTAATCCTGTGATCTCCTCTACGGGCGCGTCCTATATAGTTAGAATCAGCGCGATCAAGACCAGACTCATCAAAGATTATTGAAAACGAGGTATCTCCATGTCCGGCCACTCTAAATGGGCCACAATCAAGCACAAGAAGGGCGCGCTCGACGCCAAGCGCGGCAAGATTTTCACCCGCCTCATTAAAGAAATTTCGATTGCTGCCAAGAACGGCGGCGGCGATCCTGACACCAACCCACGCCTGCGCGGTGCCATTCTCGCGGCCAAGTCCGAGAACATGCCCGCCGACAACATCAAGCGGGCCATCCAGCGCGGCACCGGCGAATTGCCCGGCGCCACCTATGAGGAATTCTCGCTCGAAGGTTACGGACCCGGTGGTGTCGCTATTCTGCTCGACATCAACACCGATAACCGCAATCGCACGGTCAGCGAAATCCGCCATGTTTTCGGGAAGAACGGCGGCAACATGGCGTCGGCCGGTGCTGTCGCGTATATGTTCCATAAGAAAGGGGACATCATCATCCCCAAGTCGGCGGCCAAAGCGGACGATCTGATGAATATCATCATTGAAGCGAACGGCGAGGATGAGCCCATTGACGACGGCGAGAACTGGGAAATCCTGACTGCGGCTTCCGCCTATGAAGATATGGTCGAGGCCCTGAAGAGGGCTGGTATCGAGCCCGTGTCGTCAAGTGTGAGCATGATTCCCGACACTTACATCAAGCTCGAAGGCCAGGCTGCCAACACCATGATCCGGCTGATGGAAGCTCTCGAAGAGCACGACGATGTGCAGAACGTTCACGCGAACTTCGACATCGATCAGAAACTTCTGGAAGAAGTTGCGGGATAGTCCGCTTCTCATCGCAAGCCTGAAAGCCGGCACATCAGAAAGCCGCCCACGATCTGGGCGGCTTTTTTTCAATCGAAGCGGCATTCCGTGGGCCGAAGTTTTCAACATGTTCGTGGAAAATTCTGTGCAAAACAGGCAAAGTACCCACGTAAGTGATTCATCGAGTGATGCTTCAACATTTTGCACCGGAGTGAGTGCTGGCACTTTCGTGGTGCAATAACGGGACAACTTTTTTGAAAGTTCGGATCGACAAACTCCTGGTGGATCGTGGTCTCGCTCAGTCCCGCGAGCGCGCGCAAGCTCTGGTTCTCGCCGGCAAGGTGTTGGTCGACGATCAGAAGGTCGAGAAGGCGGGAGCACAGGTTGAAGAAGATTGCCTTCTGCGCCTGCTCGGTGAGGACTTGAAGTTTGTCAGCCGTGGAGGGTTGAAGCTCGAGCGTGGGCTGGAATACTGGAACATTAATGTAGCGCGGAGAGTGTGTCTCGACGTGGGTGCGTCGACCGGAGGATTCACGGACTGCCTTCTGCAGCACGGCGCCGCCCGCGTGATCGCCGTCGACACCGGCTACGGGCAGATGGATTTCAAATTGCGCCAGGACCCGCGTGTACGACTGCTGGAAAAGACGAATGCGCGCTATCTGACGCGCGAAGTTCTGGCCGAGAGTGTGGACTTCGTCGCAATGGATGTGTCTTTCATCTCGGCCACGTTCGTCCTGCCTGCTGTCATCGGTTCGGCGTTTCCAGCGTCGCCTGAGGAGCGCGGCGGACGGCAGATGGTTGTGCTGGTGAAGCCGCAATTTGAAGTGGGCAGGGAACACGTGGGCAAGGGTGGCATTGTGCGCGACGAGGGTGCTCAAAATGCTGCCGTAGAAAAGGTGAGAGCCGCACTCACGAAGCTTGGCGTGAAGCAAACCGATGTGATCGAGTCGCCGATGCTCGGAGCCGAAGGCAATCGCGAATTCCTCCTATACGGTAGCTACTAGAACCTGTCTCATGAATGACATGAAAGGGCGTGGCTTCCAGCCGCGCCGCCCGGAGTAGCAAAGAATGCGGGCTTTAGCCCCTGAGGGGGCAGACATTTCGGTACAATCACTGTTTCACCATCGCAATGGCGAACCCGCAATCATCTCCCCGGAAAACCGCAGCCATCATTTCACGACCGGATCGTGCCGAAGTAGCGCAGATTGTTCCGGGACTACTGCGATGGTTGAACGAACACGGTTACAAAGTTGTCACCGATCTGGAAACGTCAAAATACGGAATGGGACAGGAATCAATCCCACGCTCGGAAATGGGATCGCGGCCGCTCGACCTGGTGATCGTACTCGGCGGGGATGGCACGCTGCTTTCGGCCGCAAGGGCGACTGCGGCGGTCGATGTTCCGCTGCTCGGCGTGAATCTCGGATCGCTCGGATTTCTGACGGAAGTTCCGCCGCAATCGCTATACACCATGCTGGATGCGATTGCCGCGGGCCGCGCCGCGGTCGAGCATCGGACTCTTATGCAGTGCGACCTGTTGCGCGGCGACGAGGTGCGCGGCCGCTACCTGGTCTTCAACGATGCCGTCGTCAACAAGACCGCCCTGGCCCGTCTCAACACCTACGACTTGTACATCGACAAGGTATTCGTTTCCAGCTACCGGGCCGATGGCATGATCGTAGCGACCCCGACGGGATCGACTGCGTACTCGCTATCTGCCGGAGGTCCTGTACTGATGCCGACGGTGGCCGCGTTGGTGGTGACTCCGGTTGCGCCCCATTCGCTCACGCACCGGCCGCTGGTGGTGCCGGATTCCGCCGAGATCGAGATCCTGCTGCGCAGTGAACAGGAAGTGGCCTACCTCAGCCTCGACGGCCAGCCGGGCCTCGATCTGAGCGATGGCGACCGCGTGCGCTGTCGACGCTCAGAGCATCAAGTCGATCTCTTCCGCACGGGCTCGGATTTCTTTCAGGTACTGCGCAGCAAGTTGAAGTGGGGAGAACGCCAGGTCTGAGGGGGCTGGCTCGGGATGCGGCTACAGTTCCGCGCGCATCAAGTCTGATATCTTTTCTCGCTTCCTGATCACCTTCACCGATTTGCCCGAAACTAATATTTCTGCTGCGCGTGGACGCGTGTTGTAATTCGACGCCAGAACCATCCCGTAGGCGCCAACATCCAGAATGGCAAGCCGGTCGCCCTCTTCCACAGCTGGCAACTCTCGATCGCGTGCGAAAAAATCTCCCGTCTCGCACACCGGGCCGACGATGTCAGTCGTCTCGGTTTTTGCGTCTTCACGCGACGGCAGCGTGACCGGAACGATTTCGTGATGCGCGCCGTAGAGCGCGGGTCGGATCAGGTCGTTCATGGCCGCGTCGACGACCAGAAACCGCTTGCCGTCGTTGGCCTTCTTGTAGACGACCGACGTCAGCAGGACACCGGCAGGGCCGATAATCGAGCGACCTGGCTCGAGCAGTAGACGCACCTCCAAATCCCGCAGTGGCGCGGTGAGCGCACGGGCATAGCCGCGGACCTGAGCAGGAAAGTCGTTCGTGTTCGCATTGTCGTAGGCGATCCCGAGGCCGCCGCCAGCGTCGACGTAGTCCACGCGATGCCCGTCTCCCCGAAGCTCGCGGACAAAGTCCGCCACGCGCGCCATGGCTTCGCCGAAGGGGGCGGCATCTGTGATCTGCGAGCCGATATGAACGCTTACCCCGCGCACCTTGAGATACCGCGTGCCCGATGCCTTCGCGTAGAGCGCTCGCGCCTTGCCGATCGGTACACCAAACTTATGTTTGTGCAACCCCGTCGAAATGTAAGGATGAGTTTCCGCGGCTACGTCGGGATTCACGCGCAGCGCAATCGCAGCGGTCGTGCGCAGGCGCCCAGCACACTCAGCCAGTGCCCACAGTTCCGATTCGCTCTCGATGTTGAATAAAAGAATCCCGGCTTTCAACGCGGCGGTGAGTTCTTCGCGCGTCTTTCCCACGCCCGAGAAAACGACCTTCTTCGCCGACTTGCGGCTCGCCGTGAGCACACGCTCCAGCTCTCCTCCGGAGACGACATCAAATCCGCAGCCCTTTTTGGCCAGCAGCCGCAGGATGCTTAGATTCGAATTCGCTTTGACCGAGTAACAGATCGTGTGCTCGATGTCCCGGAACGCGCGGTCGAACGTGCGGTAGCGCTCGTCGATGGTTTCCGCCGAGTACACGTACAGGGGTGTGCCGAAAGCCTCAGCCAGCTTCTGAACAGCGACGCCCTCGCAATGCAAGGTCGGCGAGTCGCCGCGACGCAAGAGGCCGCGCTTCGCCTCGCGATAAACGAATCCGGGCGGACGTCCTGAGGAAATGTTCTGACTTCGAATGGTCATTTCTTCTTGGCCGAGGAGTGCGCGGCACCATGTACCCGGATGGCAACCACGGTCTGATCGTCGAATGTTTCTACGCCGGCCGAATGTTCAGCGGCCGCTTTGAACAGTGAATCCACCACGCAGGCGGCGGAATCGCCGCTACACTCTGCGACAATCTTCTCGACTCGGCCACGGCCGAAGAGTTCTCCCTTGCGGTTGCGAGCGTCAAGAATACCGTCGCTGAAGAAGACGAACATGTCTCCCGGCTTCATGCGGAAATGGAATTCGTCGTATTCGGCTTCGTCGAACAGGCCGAGAGGCAAGCCCGTGGCCTCGATTACTTCATTCTTGCCGCCATGCACGTAGATGGGGCGGGGCAGTCCTGAGTTCGAAACCGTCAGAGTGCGATGGACGTCATCCCAAACGGCGTAGATGATCGATACGAACTGCGCCTCGATGCGCCGCTCGGCGAGCGAAAGATTCACCGCCGAGAGCATCTCTGCCGGAGCCGGTTCGATGGGAGCGTGCGAGCGGATAATCCCGCTGACCAGTGCGGCGTAAATCGCGGCGGGTGCGCCCTTCCCGCTCACGTCGCCGATCACAATGCCGAGCCGCGACATCGAGTATGGGATGAAGTCATAGAGATCACCACCGATGGCGCGGGCGGGGACGAATTTGGCCGCAACGTCGAGGTGCGCGAGCTTCGGATTCGTCTGCGGCAGAAGGCGTCCCTGCAACTCGCGGGCCAGCGAAAGATCGCGCTCCAGGCGGCGCTCCTGCCGCTCGATTTCCTCGTACAGGCGCGCGTTTTCGAGTGCAATCGCGATCTGCGCGGCCAGCGTCGTCATCGTGCGCTGGTGCTCTTCGGTGAAAAATCCTCGCCGCGTGTGTTCGAGGTCGAGCACTCCCACCACTTTGCTCTTGTAGATCAGAGGTACGGCGAGCTCGGAACGGGTCTCCGGATTGGCCTCGACGTAGCGGGGATCTTTGGTGACATCGGGGACGAGGACAGCCTGCTTTTCCTGGGCCGCATAGCCCACCAGGCCGCGCCCCAGCGGGATTTCATGTTTTAGATGGATGTTCTCGTCAAAGCGCAAAGAAAAGCGGTGCTGCAGCTTTTCGCCCGACGAGTCGAGCAGGAGAATACTGAACATCTGGTAGTCGATCAATCGCCGCACCAATTCAGCGATACGCCCGAGCAGTTCGTCGAGATTCAGGATCGACGTGAGTTCGCGGGCAATTTCGTTCAGCAGAAGCAGAATCCGCGCCTGCTTTGTGGTGCGCGTGTAGAGCTGCGCGTTTTCGATGCCCGCCGCCATGCGAGAGGCAACCAGGGTCAGGATGCGAAGGTGCTCCTCGGTAAAGGCGCCAGGCTCGCGGGCTTCAATGTCGATTACGCCGATGACCCGGTTCTTGGTAATCAGCGGGATGGCGAGTTCCGAACACACGTTGGGAACGGCTTCGATGTAGCGCGGATCATCGCGCACATCGTTGATCAACACTGCCTGGCGTAACTGGGCGGCTTGTCCGGTGACGCCTTCGCCGACTTTGATTCGGCCCCGCTCGGCGAACTCGGGCGGATACCCGATCTGAAAGCGGAAGCGTAATTCCTGGGTCTTCTCGTTGAGCAGCAGAATGGCAAAAATCTCGTAGTTGATGACTTTGCGGACGACTTCCGCAACCCGGCGCAGGGTCGTGTCCAGGTCGAGAGATGTCGCCAGCACGTCGGCGACGTCGAGCAGCAGTGACTCGGCCGGTGAGCGATCCGGTTTGGAAATGACAGAACCCATTCCTTGTATGATAGCAGCCGCTATGTGGCTCGCTGCTTAGCTCAAAGATGCTGCGACCACTGGCTCGTGGCGCGAGGAACTGTTCTACGGTCGGGGTACAACACAGATATCCGCTAGATTGCGGTACTTTTCCGCGTAGTCGAGCCCGTAGCCGACGACGAACTCGTCGGGAATCTTAAATCCCACGTAGTCGCCTTCCAGCGGCAGTTTGCGGCGCGACGGCTTATCCAGCAAGGCAGCGACTTTCAGAGTTCGTGGTTGCCGCGCTACCAGCATGCGTTTCAGGTACGTCATGGTCAGCCCAGTGTCGAGGATGTCTTCCACCAGAATGATGTTCTTATCCTTGATGGTCTGATCCACGTCCTTGGTCAACTTCACCTCGCCGGTCGAGTCCCAGCCATTTTTGAGTTCCTGGGTCGGAGTGGGACGGTTGCCGTAGCTCGAGACTCCAATGAAATCAAAGGTGGCATCGAGATCGACTTGCCGCGCCAAGTCCGAAAGGAAAATCGTCGCACCCTTCAGGACTCCGACCAGAATGACGGACTGGCCCGCGAAATCTTTCGTGATCTGCGCGCCCAATTCGCTCACCCGCTTGGCAACGTCCTGCCTTGAAATCAGCACCTTGAGTTCTGGCATGGCGTTTCATATTAAACTAGCCGGAGCTTGTTAGAAAGGATTGAGCACTCGGCATTCAGCACTCAGCATTCGGCCCATGAACAGGTGGAACGGGATTCCTGGCTGAATGCCGATGGCTGAGTGCTGAGGGCCAGATTTCAGCATGAATCTGAAAGGCATCAAGCTCACGTGGCTGGGCCACGCAACATTTCGCATCGAGACTGGCGGCGGCAAGACGATCATCATCGATCCCTGGATCATGGGCAATCCCATGTGCCCCGAAGCCGATAAGACGGTCAAGAAGGCCGACATTCTTCTCTGCACGCATGGTCACGGCGATCACATTGGTGACGCGGTGGAAATCTGCAGGAAGTACAACCCCATTGTGGTCGGCATCCCGGAACTGGCGCGCTGGCTGGGCAAGAAGGGCGCAAGGCAGCTTGCCGAGATGAATAAGGGCGGCACGCAGACGCTCGGAGATCTCAAAGTCACGATGGTGCATGCGGATCACTCCTGCGGTATCCAGGATGGCGATGAGACGATCTATGGCGGAGAAGCGTGCGGATATGTCGTCGAGTTCGCGAGCGGACTGAAGATTTATCACGCCGGCGATACCAATGTATTTGGCGATATGGCGATCATTCGTGACCTGTACGCCCCTGAGATCGTCATGCTACCCATCGGCGATCACTACACCATGGGCCCGCGCGAAGCCGCGTACGCGTGTAATCTGCTCAAGCCCAAAGCTGTCATCCCCATGCACTTCGGAACGTTCCCAATACTGACCGGGCGTCCGGGCGCGCTGCAGAAGCTGGTGCCCGGCGTTGAGGTCGTCGACATGAAGCCGGGCCAAACCATAGGCGGCTGAACTCCGCGGAATTTCCTCAAGAAAGGGAAGCGTGTGACTCAAAGCAAGAAGAACGCCGACCGTGCCAGTTGGAGGCACTATAACTTTACGACCGCCGGGCCTGTCGATGACTACATGTACTCGCTGCTTCCCAAGCGCGACGCTGTGCTTGCCGAGATGGAAGACTATGCCACCCAGCACAATATTCCGATCGTCGGACCCGCGGTTGCGCGGGTGTTGCAGCAGCTTGCGCTGATGATCGACGCTCGTACCGTCTTCGAACTGGGCTCCGCGATTGGATATTCGACGATCTGGTGGGCCCAGGCCGTTGGCGCCAGCGGTCGCGTTATCTACACGGATGGCGATTCGAAGAACGCCGAGCGTGCTCGCGGCTACTTTGCCCGCGCGGGGGTCGCAAACCGCATTACGTTGCACACCGGAGATGCGCTCGAGTATCTTTCGGAGCAGAAGCAGGAGTTCGACATTATCTTTAACGATGTGGACAAAGACGACTATCCACGCGTGTTGCGCCTGGTGGCTCCCAAACTGCGCAAAGGCGGATTATTTGTTACGGATAACGTTCTTTGGAGCGGGCGAGTTGCCGAGAAAAATCCCAAGGATGCGCGGACCAAGGCTATCCTCGAATTCAACCGCAAACTCTCGGACGCGAAAGAGTTCTACACCACGATCTTGCCGATTCGTGACGGGCTCGCGGTTGCGTTGAAAAAATAGCTTTTTGCTACCTCGGCAGGAGCCCGTACACGTCGACTTCTGTGCGCGTGCCGACATAGACCTTGCCGTTGGCGATGGTCGGGGGCACAAACTTGACCGCGTTCCCTGCCCGATCGCGATTGTTAGCCGCTTGCGTACTGTTCCAGTATTCCTGGGCGAGATTCCCGGCGTTGTACGCGTGCAAGATGGCGGACCCCGAACACGCTGCAGGGAGCGGCAAGACCGAGCAGTTCACTCCCGCATTCGGACTCGCATAACCGTACAGGCTGGAATCAATCGCCCACACGATTCCATGGCTCGCCGACTGTGAAGAAACCGATGGAACCGTGCCCGGATATCCAAAGCTCGATGACGTTTGCGAAGCCACAGAGGTGTTGAAGAGTTCGGTCGTGGGATTGAAAGTGAACTGGCGCACGGCATCGTACTGGCCGCCAACGTAGAGATTGTTGTGCCAGAGAGCGGGCACACCCCACAGACCGTAGGGCGGTCCATTGAAACTCTGCACGATCTGGTTATTGTTCGACGAGTTGTACTGGCCCAGGTTATTCCGGTCAATGAGATAGACCACCCCCTCCTTGCCGACTTCAGTCAGCAAGTATTTCGGCCCGGAACCCGTTTGATTCGGGAACAACACCACACCGCCCGATCCCAGGTCGCTGTCCGATTGCGACAAACTTAGTTGATTGTACGGCGTGAAATAGCCGGATATGCTCAAGTTGACGCCATTCAGAGTGCTGCCTGTCACGTAATGCAGACGAAGGATGCTGTCGCCGTAGTCGTCATTCGGCGGCGGCGGCAGCTCGTCAAACACTCCATTTCCGGTCGAAACGTAAATGTCCCCACCGCTGTCGACCGCCGGTGCGCCGCCTCCTGCCCAGATTCCCCCGTCGGCGCCATTGACTCCATTCGGCGTGGTGTTGAATACCGCCACCTGCTGCTGCACGTTGGTGGCTTTGTAGGCGATCACCCAACCGTGATACGGCGTAGCGTCTTCATGTGCGGCAAATGCCAGGTAAATCTTTCCGCCAGCCTCTGCCAGACCCGACCGGTTGTGCTGCAGTTGAGAACTGAATGAGACCATCCCATTCACCGAGCCATCGCCGGTTCCCGGAACGGAGGCGGCAATCGTCACCGGCGCGTTGTACTTCTCGCTACCCGTGACCACATCCAGCGCGTGCAGCCGGTGATAGAAGTTGCCCGAAGATCCAATGCAGTTGCCGGAATTCCTTGCGTTGCTCTCCGATGCACTCACCACGTAAATCGTATTCGTCGTCGAATCGATGACCGGCGAACCGGTGACGCCAATCTCCGGATAGATGTCGCCGTAGCAGTAGCCCACGTCGTTCCAGGTGACTGGAGCCTCGCCCGATGTGCCGCCGTGCAGGGTGTCCAGCAGGTTCACATGCCAGTAGGTTACGCAAGGATTCGCGTCCGCATCGAACACGTATGCGCTGTCGTGCTGCGTGACCACGACAATTACATTGTGCGTGCCCCCAGCGATGGTCACTCCCTTCATCCATAGCGGTTGCGCATAAACGGCGCCGTCGACGGCGCAAGAAAAAAGCTTCCCAAATGTTGCCGTGGCGACGGTCGAGCTCGACAGGGCAAATTCCCTGGTATTTGTTCCGTCTCGTGCGGCGTCGTTGTGGTAGGTGAGAACACCTTTCACATCAGTGACGTAAATCGTCGCCGATCCCGATGAACCGCCGCTGCTGGCCGTAATGGTGTGAGTTCCCGCCTTCGCGGGTGGAGTGTAGAGGCCGGTGGCGGTGATAGTGCCCACCGTCGAGTTCCCCCCGACGACGTTGTCCACGCTCCACGTCGCGCCACCCGCCGAAGCCGTGAATTGCTGGGTCTGCGTGGTAGTCACGACCGCGGTAAGAGTTGGCGACACGGTCACCGCGGCCCTCGCGACAGACGAAGCCAAGATAACGATGGAGCCTAGAGCGAAGAAAAAGGAGCCCAACCTCGCACTGCTCTGCATACCTGCCTCCGCACCGAGAACTTCAGTCCGCCGGCTAAGCAGCTTAAACTCGATGGTAATTGTAATTGTAATATCGTCCCCGACCACGCCTGGCAGCACGATCCTGCAGATTCGCGACGGGTTGGCGGTGGCACGAAGAAATAGTTTCCTTACTTCGGCAGAAGCCCGTACACGTCGACTTCTGTGCGCGTGCCGACGTAGACCTTGCCGTTGGCGATGGTCGGGGGCACGAATTTGACGGCATTTCCCGCCTGGTCGCGGTTGCCGGCCTGTGCGCTGTTCCAGAGTTCCGTTGCTAGATTCGTGGCGCTGTAGGCGTGAAGCACCGCCGGGCCCGTGCACGCCGCAGGCGGCGGATCTGCACGGCAGTCGATGGCGCCAACTGCATTCGGGCTGGCGTAGCCGTACAGACCTGCGTCAATTCCCCACACAATGCCATTCGAGGCTCCCTGCGAAGACACCGACGGTGACACATCGGGGAAACCGTAGGACTGGTTCGACTGCGAAGCGGGGGATGTGTTGAATCCCGTATTCGGATCGAACGAGTACTGCTTGAGGACATCGTTCAATCCCGCGAAATAGAGGCTGTCCTGCCAGAAGGCGGGAGTCCCCCAGAAGCAACACGTCGCCTGGAACGATTGCACGATCTG
Organism: Candidatus Dormiibacterota bacterium; assembly: GCA_035632675.1. Taxonomy (GTDB): domain Bacteria; phylum Acidobacteriota; class Terriglobia; order Terriglobales; family Acidobacteriaceae; genus Sulfotelmatobacter. The sequence goes on along the minus strand of DASQGJ010000010.1, from coordinate 75,206 downwards.
GCTGTTTGTGCCTTGCGCGGGACAATTGCCATTGGGTGGGCTTTGATAGTTGCCCATGTTGTCGCGGTCGATCAGATAGACGACGCCGTCTTTACCCAGTTGCACCATCAAGTGCGACGGCAAGGTTGACGAGGTCTGATCCGGGAGCAGCACCGGAGCGCCCGAGCCAAGATCAGCGTCTGCAATGGACAGGCAGGCTTGGCTGTCCGGGGTGAAATAGTCCACCAGCTTCATGTTCACTCCGTTCGCAGTGGAGCCGGGAGTGGAGCGAAGCCGCAGCACGCTGTCGCCGTAGTCGTTCTCCATCGGCAGGCCCGAGCCTTGGTCAAATACGCCATTCCCGGTCGCAACATAAGCATCCCCGCTGCTGTCGATTGCGGGAGCGCCGCCTCCCCCCCAGATTCCACCGTCGGCGCCATTGAGCCCGTTGGGCGTGGTGTTGAACACACTTGGTGCCAGCGACAAATCGGACGCACTGTAGCCAAACACCCAGCCATGGTAGGGATTCGCATCCTCGTGCGCGGCGAATGCTACATACACGGTTCCTCCGTTCAATGCCAGGCCTGACCGGTTGTGGTGAAGCTGGGAACTGAAACTGACTATACCGCCGGACGAGCCGTCGCCCGTTCCCGGTACCGACGCCGCAACCGTGACCGGTGCGTTGAACTTTTCACTCCCCGTCGTCAGGTCGAGGGCATGCAGCCGGTGATAGAACGTCGCAGTCGAACCGGCACAGCTTCCTGAACTTGTCGGATTGCTCTCGGACGCGCTGACCAAGTAGACCGTGCTCGTGATGGGATCGATCACCGGTGTTCCCGTAACCCCGACCTCTGGATAGACGTCTCCAAAGCAGTTGCCTACGTCATTCCATTTCACCGGAGTCTCGTTTGCGGTGCCGCCGTGCAGCGTGTCGAGCAGATTCGCGTGCCAGAAAGTCACACAGGGACTGGCGTCAGCGTCGAAGGCATAAACACTGTCGTGCTGCGTGGCCACGAATAGAACATTGTGCGTGCCGCCTCCAATGCTCATACCCGACACCCACAACGGCTGCGTATAGACCGCGCCATCCACAGGACAAGAAAACAACTTGCCGAAGGTCGCCGAGTTCACGGTAGACGCAGTCAGCGCGTATTCCTGAGGGTTGGCGCCGTCGCGCGCGAGGTCGTTGTGGTAGGTGAACACCCCGGCCAGGTCGGTGACTGCGATGCTCGCCGAGCCGGAGGACGTCGGTAGCCCGACGCTGGTTGCGGTGACGGTGTGGCTTCCGGGAGTCGCGGGCGGTGTGTAAAGACCGCCGGCGCTGATGATTCCCACCGTGGTGCTTCCGCCGGCGACGTTGTCCACGCTCCAGGTGACGGAGAGGTCGGTGACGTTGCCAGTCACGGTTGCCACGAACTGCTGCGTCTGCGTCGTGGTCACTACCGCAGCCAACTTAGGAGAAACCGCGACCGTCGCGCTCGGCGGAACCTTCCCGCCACCCCCACCGCATGCCCCCAACGCAATTGTTCCAACCAGCGCACACAAACTACTCGACCGCCGAGCCCATGCCATATCCGCTCCAGGCCTACCCGGATCTGAACAGCAACTGCTCCAAGCCAGCTCCCAACGCCACCTACTTCGCCTGCGGCTGAATCAGCTCCACGTCAATCGTGATGGTGAGGTCGTCGCCGACCACCCCGGGAGCTCCCTTCACGCCAAAGTCCTGGCGGTTGATCTTGGTGGATGCTGACGCGCCGATGCGCTGGTTGCCCCACGGGTCTTTGATCTGAGCCGAAGGCCCGTCCACGTCGAGCACGACTTCCCGAGTCACGCCGTGAATGGTCAGATCGCCTGTGATCTGCAGCTTTCCCGGCCCCGCAGCTTTTGTCTGCTTCGAATGAAACGTAATTGTGGGATATTTCTGTACTTCGAGGAAGTTGGGGCTGCGCAGATCGTTGTCCCGCATTTCGACGCGCGTGTCAACGGAGGCTGCCTCGATCGAAGCGTCGAGAGAGGTCTTGCTCGGGTCAGAGGGATCATACTTCGCCGAGCCGCTGACCCTGGTGAACGCTCCTCGCACCGTGGACACCCCAAGATGCTTCACAGAGAATTGCGCGGACGAGTGATTGGGATCGATCTGCCAGGTTCCAGCCTGGGCTGCGGCTGCTGCGGTTATCGAGAGAGCGGCGATCAGTGAGAGAACTAAGCGGGACATAGTAGTGAGATTCCTCCCAGAAATTGAGTTCAGCCATGCTAAATGGATTTGACCGGAATCACCAACAGGTCGTCGACCAGGCCGACTTCCTTTTGCAGGAAAGGCTCGCCGTACTTGACGCCCCCAAGCATCCCGTAAAACCGCGCCATGGCATCGACGCGGGCGCGGATTTCCTCGTGGGCCGGGAAGAGGTCTTTGCCGGCTTCCTGATCGCTGAACTGCGACTTGTAGGCGAGGATGGATGCGAACTTGCCTTCGAACTGTTCGCTGATATCAACGACAAATGTTGGACGAATGTCGTAGTAAAGCGTGGCGTAAATGATCTTGAAGGGACGATGAGGCGCGAAGTCCGAGGTCTGAGGTCCGAGGTCCAGTTTTGCCAGTCCTGCCAGAAAGCAAGCCTCATATCCCAGCATCGAAGCCGTGTAGTGATCCGGATGCCGCCCCTTCCAGTAAGGCAGGATAACGACTCGCGGCCGCGTCTCACGAATGGCGACCGCGACCTTGAGCCGATTCTCCCATGTGTTCTCCACGCGCCCATCGGGAATATCGAGCGCTCGCCTCCACTCGACGCCAAGAATCTTGGCAGCGTCGTTGGCTTCGCGCTCACGATCTTCGGCCGTACCCCGCGTGCCCATTTCACCGCGCGTGAGGTCGAGAATGCCCGTGCGCTGCCCGCGCTGTGCGGCTCCCAATAGCGTGCCGCCGCAGGTCTGCTCCACGTCGTCGCGGTGTGCGGCGATGGCGAGTATGTCGAGGGATTGGCCTTGCGGAATGGAAGCCATGTCAGTCGAGGTTTCCTTGTTCCAGCACCACATTCTCTCGCACGATCAGCCGGTGCGCCGCCATTTCCTTCAGCGTGGGCAGCACGCGGTTCACGTGCTCGTCGGTATCAACGAACGTGATGATCACCGGCAGCTTGCCTCCGGCTTCGACCAGGTGCGCTGTCTCCACACGGTGCCGGCCCAGGAATCCGGCCACGCAGTGAACCGCGGTGGCCGCATAGACATTCTCCTTGCGCAGGTAGTTGAGAATCTCCATGTGCAGCGGCCGGTGATGCCACTGGTCGGCTTCATTCAGGTAGACTGTGACTTGCACTGCCATGGCTTCAGGCATTTTACTCGCGAGCTTCTCCGGAAATCTGCCATTCTTCCCGCAACATGCCGTATAACTCCAAGTCGATGAACTGATCGCCCTTCCGCAGGTGTCCGCGCTGGCAGCCTTCGTGGCGCATACCGATCTTCTGGAGGATTCGTGCTGAGGCGGGATTCTGCCTGAAATGCGAAGCGTAGATGCGATGCAGACGGAGTTCCTGAAATCCGTATCGCAGCATTCCGCGGGCGGCTTCGGTGGCGTAGCCCTTTCCCCAGTACGCAACGCCCAGCCAGTAACCGAGTTCGGCGTTCTGTTGCGAAGGTTCCACGCGCAGGCCGACGCCGCCGATCTGGCGGCCATCCGCGCGCAGGGTCACCGCCAGCCAGATTTTGTCGGGATCCTGTGCCACGGCGAGAAAGTCTTTCGCATTTTGCTCGGTATACGGGTGCATGATGCGCGTCGTTGCCGCTACTTCGCGAGTTCCGACGAGCGGCAAAAGCTCCGGAATGTCGGTCTCGGTATAAGGCCGCAATCGGAGCCGCTCGGTTTCGAGAGTGGGATGCGCCATGGTCAGAGCGCCCGCGCCACTGCCATCCCGGCGAGCGCGCCTCCGAGGCACAGCAAATTGTTGCTGAAGACGTTCACCAGCATTAACCCCCACTGGCCTTGCTCGAAGAACGACATGGTCTCAAAGGCATAACTGGAAAATGTTGTGAACGACCCGCAGAATCCCACCACCACTAACAGACGCCAGCGCGGATCGACCAGCACCCGCTCGGTGGTCCAGATCACAAAGAGACCGACGATGAAGCTACCCACAATGTTGATGGCGAGCGTACCGTAAGGGAAGACGGGGCCGAACTCTCGGGCGGCGAGCCGGCTGAGCAGATAGCGCAGGTTAGCGCCGACAATCGCAGCGACGGATATGGCGAGGAAATCTTTCAAGCGCAACTCCTACAAAATGGATTCACTTCTTGTAGGAGTTATCAGCCGTTCCGGCGGTTATGGCGAACTCCATCGCCGTCAAAATCATTAAACCACAAAGGACACGAAGGGACACGAAGGAATGCAAGTTCCAGAAAACCTTCGTGCACCTTCGTGTCCTTCGTGGTTTACGCCTTTCACTTCTTTCTTTCTACCAAGAACCTTGCCAACTCCTTCAACGTCTCCGCCCTCTCGCCGAAGCTCTCCAGTTCCGCGAAAGCATCATTCACCAGCGCATCTGCCTTGCGCACCGACGCTTCCACCCCAAACAGCGCGGGATACGTCGCCTTTTCCGAAGCCGTGTCCTTGCCCGCGGTCTTGCCGAGTTGCTCGGAGGTCTGCGTCACGTCGAGCACATCATCGACAATCTGAAACGCCAAGCCGATCGCCAGGCCGAAGGCGCGCAGTTTGCCCACTTCACTATCCTTCGCCCCGGCATACAATCCTCCGCTCACCAGGCTCGCCGTGATCAGTGCCGCCGTCTTCGAGCGATGAATGTACTCCAGCATTTCTGGGGTCGGCCGGGTATGTTCCGCCTCAAGATCCACGACCTGCCCGCCAATCATGCCGTCGACCGTGCCCGTGCCACGGGCGATCTCTTCGATGATTCTCACCCGCGCCTCGGCCGGACACTTCAGCCGCGACAAAACTTCGTAAGCCTGCGTCTGCAGGGCGTCTCCGGCGAGGATGGCGATAGCTTCTCCGAATGCTTTGTGGCACGTGGGACGCCCGCGGCGCAGATCGTCGTTGTCGAGCGCCGGCAGGTCGTCGTGAATCAACGAGTAGGTGTGGAGCATTTCCAGCGCTGCGCCCAGCTCCTCGATCCCGCCAGGCAGCGATCCGTCGACCATGCGCCCGGCCTCCATGCACAACACCGGACGCAGGCGCTTGCCCCCGGCAAATACGCTGTGCCGCATGGCTTTGTGGATGGAAACAGGGTGGTCGGTCTCGAGTGGAATCAGGCGGTCGAGCGCGGCATCCGTCAGCCGCTGTCCTTGTTCCAGTGTCTCCGTCAACATGAAGAGGCAGTATAACAAGGGCGTCGGAGAAGTGACCTGGCGCAAAAACGAAAAGGACGCCCGAAGGCGTCCTTCTAGCATAGGGCCCTAAACGTTACGCTGCGGCGGTCCGCGACAGCGAGGTGCTGCGCAGAACCGAAGTCAGCACGTTGCCCACGTCATCGGCGGGGCACACATCGCTGGCGCCGGCTTCGAGCGCCGCCATCCACATGTCTTCGTCGGGAACGCGGTGCGTGCAGACGATCGGCAGTTGCGGAAAGGCATTATGCAGACTCTCGACGTCGGTCAGTCGCCAGTATTCGATGTTGAGGACCACGGCCTCCGGACGGTTCCGGAGCACAGTGTCGTGCAATTCCTCGCGCGAGGCGGCCACGTGCACCGAGAAATGAGGGCGTAAGCCACCGGCCAGGGACCGGGCTACCCTCGGGTCTTTTTCAAGTACAACTACACTTTGAGCCATTACTTCCCCCGATCTTCATCCGTGGTGAACGGATGAGACTAAGGCTGCGGGGGGTGGCTGCGCAAAAAGACCACAACTCCACAGACAGCTAGCATCTCTCGAGTCACTGACCCTTACCGGCGGGCTGGCGCCTTTTCTGTCAGCGGCTCGAATGGTTCGGCCTGGAGCTTTCCGTTCTTCTTCAGTAAGATCTCGACTTTTCCCTCCGCCTGTTCCAGTTCTTTCCGGCAGGCGGAAGAAAGCTGCATGCCTTCTTCAAACAGTGTTAGAGACTTCTCTAAAGGGACTTCTCCCTTTTCCAGTTCCTGAACAATCTTCTCCAGACGCTGGAGGCACTCTTCAAATTTGGCCAACGGTGTTTTCGCTCCGTCTGTATATTGTAATGCAACGAAATCGAGCGCGTGTCCAGTGTTTTTAGTGCATCACATCGAAAAAACTGCACGCAGCACTTCCCGGAACGGAACCATTGCAGCAATGGAGAAATGCGTGACCGGAAAAACGTTATTGCAAACTCTAGGACAGGATCTCAAGTTCGGTTTTAGGACGATGCGCAACCACGTCAGCTTTTCCCTGGCCTTGGTTGTTACCATCGGCCTCGGCATCGGCGCGAACACCGCGATGTTCTCGACCATCCGAGCGGTCCTGTTGAAGCCTCTAAACTACCGCGAGCCAGATCGGCTCGTGCTGGTGACGGACGGCGCGACGCCAGGACGCGCGGAGGAGATCGCAGTTGGGAGCCGATCATACGGCGAGACTGGGACCTACGCGGGCGGGGTCGAAGATCTGGCGCTCTCCGGCGACGGCGAAGCAGAGGCCCTGAAGGGGGCGCGCGTGTCGGCGAATTTCCTGCGGATTTTAGGGGTTGATCCATTGCGCGGGCGAAGTTTCACTGCTCAGGACGACCAGCCCGGCGCAACTCCGGTGGCTATGATTAGTGCGGAGCTGTGGCGGCGACGATTTGGAAGGAACCCCGCAATCCTTGGAAAGACTGCAACACTCGCGGGCGTGCCCACTGGCATCATCGGTGTACTGCCCGCGGGGTTCCAGTTTCCGATGCCAGGCGTGGATGTGTGGTTGACTCGTCCGTCGGAGTGGTCGGTGTTGCAGCCAAAGGCGAGACCACTCAGTCCATTCCTTTCGGTGTTTGGCAGATTGAAAGCTCACGTGAATCTCGAGCAAGCAACGGCTGAGCTCGCTGTATTGAATGGCCAGTACGCAACCGCGCATCCGGAGATGCTGGACGCGAAGCGGGATGCGCCAGAAGTTGTTCGCACGCTGAAAGAAGAGCTTGTGTCCGATATCCGTCCGAAGCTGTGGATGCTGTTTGGAGTGGTCGGCTTTGTGCTGCTCATTGTGTGTGCCAACGTCGGCAGTTTGTTGCTGGCACGCGCCACTTCGCGGGCGCGAGAATTTGCCGTGCGATCGGCGATTGGAGCCGGACGAGGGCGCATCATCCGGCAGTTGCTGGCAGAGAGCATGCTGTTGTCGTGCTTCGGTGGAGCCTTAGGCGTGGTGTTGGCAGGAGTCAGCTTGAGTACGATCCGCAACCTCAATTTCGTGGACCTTCCACGTGCCGGAGAAATCAGGATCGACGGGATGGTCCTAGCCTTCAGCGCAGCCCTTGCGGTGATTACTGGCGTGGTGTTCGGGCTGGTGCCCGCTCTGGCTGTGTCTCGGCCGGATCTCGCCGCTGTCCTGCGCGGTAGTGGCGAAGGAGCAGTCTCCTCACACACCAGGCCGTTCGCCGGAATCGGATCGCGGGGCCTGCTTGTGGTTGGGCAGGTGTCCCTTTCGATTGTGTTGCTGATTGGCGCGACCTTGCTGATCGAGAGCCTGGCTCATCTCTACAGGGTCGACCCCGGCTTTCAGCCAGATCGCCTTCTCACCATGAAGATTGCTCTATCGCCAGCGCGCTATGACACCGATCAGAAGAGAGCTGCGTTCTACGAGCAAGTGGTCGAGCACGCGGAATCGTTACCCGGGGTTCAGAGCGCAGCCGTGACCCTGACGCTACCCATGGGGGATCTATGGATGGGAACTACCTTGGATTTAGCCGGGAGAGAGCCGCGGAAGCTGAATGAACGCCCCATCGCCATCTTCCAGAACATTACCCCAGATTTTTTCCGCACGCTGCAGATTCCGCTGAGGCGTGGACGGGCATTCACGGCGCAGGATGGCGCAGGATCAGTGCCAGTCATAATCATCAATGAAAGCGTTGCTCGTGTCTTTTGGCCGGAATATCCGAGCGGCGCGGACCCGATCGGCCAGCACCTGCTGGTAGGAAATGATCTGCAACCGAAGGAGATCGTTGGCATATCGGCTGACATACACCAGACGGGCAAAGATTCGGATCCGCGGCCGGGAGTCTACCTTCCCTGCCTGCAGAAGCCGCCCGGGTCGGCGATGCTGGTCGTGCGGACCAATGGCGACCCGCTGTCGTTCGCCAATGAGGTTCGAAACCAGGTGTTGGCTACGGATTCCAACCAGCCGGCTTCGGAGGTTTCTACCATGGACGATGTGGTAGATGCCTCTGAGGGACAGTTGCGGCTGATGATGAGACTGTTGGGCGCATTCGCTGCAGTAGCCACGCTGCTTGCCGTGATTGGCCTATACGGCGTGATCTCGTATTCAGTCGTGCAGCGGACCCAGGAGATCGGGATAAGGAGAGCCCTCGGGGCACAAAGAAGCAACATTCTTTCACTCGTGGCTCGACAGGTTCTCCTGCTCGCTCTGACGGGCGTGTTGCTCGGGGTGGGAGGGGCGTTCGCATTGACTCGATGGATGCAGGACATGCTGTTTCAAGTCAGCGCAACGGACCCGGCGACGTTTATCGGGATTTCAGTCTTGTTCGTGCTTGTGGCCCTGACTGCCAGCTATATTCCGGCGCGACGGGCCGCGAAAATCGATCCGCTCGCGGCTCTTCGCATCGGCTAGCCGAAACCAGAGTTAGGCTGTGGCTCTGGATCCCCGGTCGCTACCCAAGGCCTCCAGCACATCGACCGCTGAGGTGTAGCGTCCGTTGGGGGCGCTGATCTGCGCTCCCTGCACCATTTGCCGTGCGGCGATCAGCATTTCCCGGGCAATGGCGACGCCCTCGGCTCGGGCCGCCTCCGGGTTCGGCGCACCCGCCATGCGTTCCAGAATCGTGTCCGGCACGGAAACACGCAGTTCGTTCTTCATGAATTCCGCGTTGCGCACGCTCACCAGCGGCCAAATGCCGGCCACCACTGGGATCCTGCAGTGCTCAATGCGGCGCAGGAAATTCTCCAGCAGTCGCAGATCGAACACGGGTTGAGTCACGGCGTATTCCGCGCCGGCTTCCACTTTGTATTCGAAACGCCGGATCTCTTCATCCAGATCGGTCAGTCCAGGATTCGCTCCGACCCCGATGACAAAGCCGGTGCCGGTGCCGATGGGATTGCCACCCAGGTCGAGCCCTTGGTTCAGGCTGCGTACGATGTTCACCAGGCCGATCGCGTCCACATCGAAAACCGCAGTCGCGTCCGGATAGTTGCCCATCTTCGGCGGGTCACCAGTAATGCAGATCAGGTTCCGGATGCCGACCGCGGCCGCTCCCAGCAGGTCACTCTGAATGCACAGCACGTTGCGGTCGCGACAGGTGTAGTGCAGGATCGCATCAATGCCGACTTCGCCCTGAATGAGCAACGACAGAGCCTGATTGCTCATGCGCGCCGAGGCCCGCGGGCTGTCGGGGATGTTCACCGCGTCCACGCCAACCGACTTCAAGAATCGCGCGCCCTCCACTTCCTTACGAATGTCGATTCCTTTGGGCGGCACGATCTCGACCATGGTCACAAAGTCGCCGTGAGCGAGCTTGGCGCCCAGAGAGGATCGGCTCGCGAGTGGCACCGCAGGAACCGCCTTCGGTGCGGCTTGGCCGCCCGTTACGTGTGCCGAGGCTGTCTTCCCTCGGGCTTCCCCGACGCGCAGCGCAGACTTCATGACGCGAATGTGATCCGGCGTGGTTCCGCAGCACCCGCCCACCACGCGAACTCCCGCAGCCACGAACTTGCGGGCATAACTCGCCATGTACTCGGGCGAACACAGGTAAATGTTTCTGCCTTCCACCGACCGGGGAATGCCTGCGTTGGGCTGCGCGGCCAGCGGCAGGGAAGTCGCGGCACGCACGCGCTCGATGGCGTCGAGCATCGCGACCGGGCCCACGCTGCAGTTGCATCCAATGACGTCTGCCCCCCATTCCTCGAGCTTGGCGACGAACGTCTCAGGATCGGAGCCGTCCAGGCAGTTCCCGTCTTCGTCGATCGTGACCTGCGCGACGAGAGGCAATGTCGCGCTGACGTCTCTGGCGGCCAGCATGGCCTGATGGATCTCTTCCAAATATCCAAAGGTCTCGAGAATCAGCAGGTCGACGCCGCCTTCGACCAAAGCCTCGATCTGCGCGCGAAAGGCGTCTCGAGCCTCTTGGAACGAAGTTTTGCCCAAAGGTTCAATCCTGGTGCCCAACGGGCCAACCGATCCGGCTACCCAAACATCGAAGCTTTTGGCGGCCTCTCGTGCCAGGCGCGCTCCGGCGCGATTGACGTCCCGCACCTTGTCCGCGAGGCTGTGTCGGCCCAGGCGGAAAGCGTTCGCACCGAAAGTATTGGTTTCAATAATTTCCGCTCCAGCCTGCAAATACTCATGATGAATGCCGCGAATCAGGTCGGGCTGGGAGAGGTTGAGTTCGTCGTAGGACCGGTTGATGAAGATGCCTTTGGCGTAAAGGAGCGACCCCATGGCTCCGTCGCACAGCACGGGGGATTGCTTGATCCGGGCAAGAAAGTCAGCCGCCATATAATTGCTGAGAATACAGGATCGAGGCTGGTTCGTGCATCCTGTTCGGACTTCATGAGAATGTTAGACAGGATCGATGGCGTGTCGTGCCGTGCCGGTCAAGCCGCCATGGTACCGCTGCCGGTCTGTTATAATCCACGGTTTCGCGATTAAATCATCCTTTTTCATGTTGTTAGGAGCCTGCCGTTTGAAGAAACGTATCTTCGCTCTGGTGGTTGGGTTGTGGGCCAGCCTTAGTTTCGTCTCCTGTGGGGGATACAACACGCAGAAAGGTCCCCCGAGCCGATTGCCCAATCGTGTTCTGGCGTCGCAGGGAGTCACAGCAGGCGTCAGCGCGTTCGGTGAGCTAGTCATCATTAACGGTCAGAACGATACTCTGCCGCGGCTCGCTCCGCTGAGTGGGGGAAATAGCCCTGGCCTGATGGTACTTTCGCCGACTCGCAATATTGCCACGACGTTCGATGCTTCGAGCAACACCGTCTTCGCCATCGACACGACCCGGGAGAGTGGGATCGGGCAGGGGGTTCGCCTGCCCGGGCCGACGAAGAGTATCGCGATTCCAAGCGCTTCACCGATTGGATACGCGGCGGTACCCACCGCGACCATCAACGGATTTCCGTTTCTCGGAGCGGTGGAAGTCATGAACTTCTCGGGCAGCGTGCTGACCACCACCATTGCCGTCGCCAATGCGAACACCGTGGTGGCGAACTCGAATGGCTCGCAGCTCCTCGTTTTCAGCGCGGACTCCGACTCCGTGACGGTGATTTTCCCCACCCTGGCCGTGCCGCCCGTGGATACGAGTTGCTATACGAATCCGCCGAATGTGGTCTGCAACATTGTGCAGGACGCGAGTTTCAGTCGACCGGTGAACGCCATCATCAGCGGAAGCACCGCTTACATTCTGAACTGCGGTGTGCAATGTGGCGGGACGCAGCAGGCCAGCGTCGCGGTCTTTGATCTCGGGAGCCTGTCCGTCACCCAGACGATTCCTGTGGACGCCGCCACGATGGCGCTTCTCAACGGATCGACCCTCTACGTGGCCGGCACTCCCGCGAACTTTCCTTGCCCCGCCTCGCAGAACACCGCGGCAAAGTTGTGCGGAGAACTTGACGTCATTGATTTGGGATCCATGCAGAAAACCAGCAGCGTGGCCATCACCGACGGCTACCACACCCGGATGGACATGACCTCTAACGGCCAGATCTTCATCGGGTCGCTGGACTGCACAAATATCGGAAACGTGAATAATCCCAGCGGCGAAGTGCGCGGCTGCCTTTCGATCTACAGAACGTCGGATGGCTCGGTGATCTTTCCTCCAGACAATGGGGATGTCAACGGTCTGCAGAGCTTCACAACCCGTAACGTCGAGTACGTAGCCGAAGGTGGCCTCCTGCGCGTGTATGACACCACCAAAGATATCCTGCTGATCGATGATTTCCTCCCGCAGGGAACCATCAACATCGTGGGGTATGTTGGGGATGTAAAGGCGATCGATTTCTTCTAGGCGCCAGCCGCCTCCGGCTGTCCGCGTCGATCACAGCTCGGCACGCCGTGGGGGCAACCCGGGCGGCGTCTAGTTCATAGGCGCCAGCACCAACCGATGCGCTTTCGCAGCCTCCACCGCCTTCGCGCTGAAGGGCAGCGTGAACGTCGTGCCTTCGTACCACGCCTTCCATTGATCCATGTAGTACGGGCTCAGGAAATTGCCGCCTTGTCCAGTGACTGTATTCAGCGTCGACTGATCCAGGTCCGCGAGATTCGCAGTAAACCGCTCCGAGGGCCCGTGAAAAGTCGTCACCGCTTTGACTGTGTACCCGCTTCCTGATTGCTCCTTCACTCCCGGTGCCGACCAATACTTGATCAACGGAATCTTTCCCAGGATCGGATGCTGGATCTCCACGGCATTGAACGCACCCCAGCGCCATGTAGCCAAATCCTTCGGCGCCTGCGGATGATTGACCGCGGCCTCAACCGCCGCAGTCAGCAATTCGTCATAATTCGGATATTGGTCGGGCAGCCACCGCTTCGGCCGGTGGAGCAGGATGTTCTCCATCCACACCGACCTCTGCAGCCACGTATAGGTTTTCCAGTCGACGACTTTCTTTTCGGTTTCCTTATAGAGCTCGGAGTCGGCATCCTTGCGGGGTTCCGGGGAAGCCGCTCCCAATTTCGGTTCGAGAAGCAGGCGGCGCAGTTCGCCGATGGCATTCTCCGCGATGGTGGGCGCTGCCGAGGAGGCAAGCATGCGGCCATCCCAGCTGCGCATGAGGTCGGCAGCCTGCTTGGCGCGCGCCGAGGGCTTCGCGGCGTGATCCACCGCGTACACGAAGCGCTCCGCGGCAAACAGCGTTGCCTCCGAATGAATGTCGGTCTGCAGCGTCAGCATGTCCGAGGGGGAAAACTTCCTGCCCGATTCCAGCACTTTGTAAATGCGCTCCGTCCGCCAGGGCGCTTCCCACTCCGTGCTGATCGAGTTCGGATAGCCGTCGGGCGCGATTCTACCGTTCGCCGTAGCGATGATTCCCGACGGCGGATTGTAGATGTTCGGAAGTTTGTCGAAAGGAATGTAAGACGTCCACTCGTGCGCGTCGTCGGCGCCACTCACCGGCAGGCTGCCGTCGCCCGCGGCACGAATCGGAACTTTCCCCGTCGTGTGATATCCGATGTTCCCGTCGACATCGGCGTACACCACGTTCTGCCCCGGCGCGTCCAACTGCGAGAATGCCTTGGTGAATTCCTCCCAGTTCTGTGCCGCGTCGACATCGAAGAATGCTATCCGCAGCCCGTCGTAGAGTGTCCAGCGCAGCGCCAGCGACCGCGTTTCTCCGGGCACCAATTCCGTGATGATCGGCCCGTGGCGCGTGATCTTCACATCGATGTTGACGTCCGGCTTTCCCTTGACGTGAATCGTCTCGGTGCGATGCTCCGGTTGCACCCATCCCTTAGGTGTCTGATACGCGCCCTGGTCGTTGAAGTTCTCGATGAAGATGTCAGTTACGATCGGGCCCACATTGGTGAACCCCCAGGCCACGCGCTGGTTGTGACCCACAATGACGTACGGCACTCCCGGCAGCGTCACGCCCGCCACGTCGAACGTCCCACAGTGCAGATGAGCCTCGTACCACAGGTTCGGCATCTGATGGCCGAGGTGCATGTCGTTCGATAGCAGCGGTCTTCCCGTGACCGTGTGCGCCCCGGATACAACCCAGTTATTGGAGCCGTTGACCGGCACATCCTCGGGCAGCGAAGTCGCCAAAACATTCGATTGCACGTTATTTAGCGTCACCGACCTATCGGGAGAGTCGTCCTCCTCGTCGTCCGAGCCGGGATTGTTGTCCGGCTCACTTACGTCCTTGCGCATGGCGGTGGGCGGACGATCATGCCAGGAGCGGTTCACATATAGATCCGCGGTCAGTTCCGGTCCGAGTTTGGCCAGGATCTTCTCTCGTCCCAACGCATCGAAGAAATAGTGATAGTTCAGATCCTTGGACATCTGGTTGCCGATGGTCACCGAGTCCTCAGCAGTCCACGGTTTGGGCGCATAGCCAAGGATCCGGAATTCAATGGGCAACCGGTTGCCGTGCGTGCCGATGAACGCGTTCACGCCCCGCGCATAGGCTTCAAAGAAACTTCGGTCGCGCGGGTTCGCGATCTCGAGTGCCTTGCGTGCTGCGGCGCGCAGGCCAATGATTCTCTGCTCACGGTCCAGCTTCAGCGTGGTTTCTCCGAGTATCTCCGAGAGTTCGCCGCTCGCGAAACGGCGCATCACGTCCATCTTCCACAGGCGGTCCTGGGCCGTGACGTAGCCTTGGGCGAAAAACAAATCTTCGAGCGAGGCCGCTTCAATCGTGGGTACTCCGTGACCGTCGCGCGTTACCGTGATCGGAGCGGAAATCCCGCTGATCTGCAGCCGCCCATCCAGTTGGGGAAGAGCAGAGCGTGCCGCATAGTAGCCATATCCAATCGCGCCTGCCGCAACCACCAGCACGGCCAGCAACAGCCACAGAAGGATTCGGAGAATGGGGGAACGCCGTGCGGTCGGGGTCCTGATTTCAGCCAGCGTGCTCATGGAGAATCTCTGATTGTAGTCCAGGCGGGGTGTGCCCGTTGTTGAAAATGAATTTCATTTTCAAACAGCCGGATGGTATCCTGACTCGCTGACCGCCATGTTGCAGAAGCGTATCGATGATCAGCCCACGCTCTCCCGCCAGATGGTCCGCGAGGCGCAGGAGATTCTCCACCGTCATCTTAAAGGCGTGGGACTGAAGCAGACCGCGCAGCGCGACACAATCCTGCGCACATTCCTCGAAACCCGCGACCATCTCTCCACCGACGAACTCCACCGGCTGGTCCAGAAAAAAGACTCCGGGATCGGCTATACCACCGTCTACCGTACGTTGAAATTACTGGCGGAATGCGGCCTGGCCAGCGAAGTCGCCTTCCACGACGGCATCGCCCGCTACGAACACCAATACAACCGCCGCAGCCACCACCATATGGTCTGCACCGAATGCGGCAGTTCAGTCGAGTTTTTTTCGCAGGAAGTCGGCAAGCTTGAGCAGGAGATTGGCCACAAATATCACTACCTCACCACCCGGCATACGTTCCAGATTTATGGGATCTGCGAAGATTGCCGCAAGAAGAACGACACCTCCCGCCCTCTGTAGCCTGCCAGACGTAGTTTGCGATCAGTCCTTCGGATGCGTGACGTCGCTCTCGGACAGGTCGACGCCGGCTCGCAAGCAATCCTGAGCAGAGCCGTTCCGCGAGACTCGAATGACGTCGGACTCATCGGAGCAATAAGCTGGAAGTCTCGCCTTTCCGTTGGCCTCCGGATATGCCATGAGACGATACTTTACGATTGGCCCAAAGGGTTTCGCCGCCGCGCAGTCCTGAAGTTCGAAGACGTATCCGTTCTTTTTGCCCCGAGCCAGGTCCGCGCTCAATCCCCATGCCTTCTTCAACTCTGGGATCGAGCAGGTGTAGCCCAAGTCGTGGTGGGCGGACGAGTAGGCAATCTCGGCCGTATTCAGCGTCCGCACGGAAGACACGACAGAATTCTCACTGGCTGCGGCGTAAACGTTCTGCCCCGCTTGGCTCATCTGCTTCGCCTCCTTGCGAACCTCGTAGATCATCAATCCGATGAAGCCGACGATGCACGCCACGCCCACGTATCCCAGAACGATTCCCGTGATCGCTAGCCACTTTCCGGTCAATCGTCCCGGATTCCTGCGGATCTCCGATAGCGCCAGATATCCGAAGATCACAGCAATGATCGAGAAGGGAAGAAAGAAGAACAGGATTCCGCAAATCAGGCTGAAGATGGCCTTACCGCTGGTTTCTGGAGGCAGTCCGAAAGCAACTTGCGGGTCGATCCGGGGTACGTCGGCGCCCGCCTGCAAATCGCGCCCGCAGACTGCGCAGTACCGCTCTCCCTCAGTCACGCTATTGCCGCAGCCAAGGCAGAACGTGCTCACTCAAGATCTCCCTTCGCCGCGGATTTCATTCACAGCCGCAGCATCCCGCCCGGCGCCAGCATATCGAAGGGATGAAGGGGGAGGTTTCGCGCGATGCCGAACAGAATGATGGCGACACACAGAGCGCGGATCCAACTTGCAGGCAGCATTGGCCCAGGCAGCGCGCGTCCGCGCACTTGCCAAAGCACCTCAGAGACCAAGCCGTACGCGATAAATGGCAGCATCACCACCGTCAGCGCATTCATCGCCCAAGCCTGCCGTAGATCTCCATGCAGCAGCGCGTGAATCGCCCGCAACGACCCACAGCCCGGACAATAAAATCCCGTCAGGTAGTGCACCGGGCAAGGCGGAAATATTCCCGACGTTGCGGGATCAAAAACGCGCAACAAGATCAGTCCAGCTGCACCCAATAAAGAAAGCGTCGCCAGAACGCTGAGTTTGCGAAGGTGCGTCAAATGCCAGTCTCCCCTCTAACTCTGGTGCAGGCTGCTGAGCGCCCCGACCATCATGAGGATCACCGATATAGCCACGACACCGAGCCCGAGCCCAAAGGAAATCCAGCACCACATCTTGGCATTGTCGGATGCGGCTTTCGCCCCTGCCAGATCGCCCACCTGCAGTTTGCCGTTCACCTGCGCGGCGTACACGATTGCCGGAATGCCCGCTGGAATGCAGCAGAGAACCGTCGCCAGAATCGCGAACACGAGGTAGTTTTGCGGCGGGGCGGCTCCGGGTGGCAGGACGACTCCAGTGACCGGCAGTGGCGTCGCCGCGACGCCGGGTTGCAGGTTTCTTCCGCACTGCACGCATACCATCGCGTTGTCGGCATTATTCGCCCCGCATTGAGGACAGAACATTGTTTCCCTCCTGACCCGGATCGATACAAAGATCGAAGTTCATTCCAGTGGCCGTGCACGCTCCGCGCACGTCCCCGAGCCGCCCGGATCGATCCGGATCACGGCGGATTCGTCGGAGCAGAAGCTACGCACCCCGGTCGTGTTCGCTGTGATCGGCCGGGCCACAACTTGATACGTCTGGTTGGCTGCACCGTCGGGCCCCGGTCCGCACGCCGCGATCTCGAATGCATACCCGGCTTTCTGTCCGCTGGCCAGTACGCCGTCGATCAATTGATCTCCTCCCCCGAGATCCGACAGGGAGCAAGCGTAGCCGTTGTGGGATGCCGTGTATGTAACCTCAGCCGTAGTGATGGTGCGCATCGAGGCCACGGCGGACGACTCGTTGGCCGCCATCCGTGCCCGCAGCAAGTTCGGGATCGCGATTGCCGCGATGATGAGGACAACCGGGATGCTCACCACCCACATGTATCCCAGGACTAACCCGGCGATGGCGAGGCCATCTCCCTTCAGTCGTCCCGCACTCTTCTTAATCTCCGACAGGGCGAGATGGCCGAAAATCACCGCCGCGACAAAAGCGAACGGTATGAAAAACATCAGCCCGCAGACCAGGCTGGTAATGGCTTTCCCGCTGGTCTCCGCCGGAGCCGCCGGGAGAGGTGGCGGTATGCTCGCGGGTGCTGCCACCGCAGAAGCGGGCGCACCGCAGGAACGGCAGAACTTGTCATCAGTGGTCATGCCGTTGCCACAAGCTGGGCAGAACGAGGTCATTCGATCCTCCCGATGCGGCAGCGTAGTTTCTCCGCATCGAAATTTGCACGAAACATACTCTTCGCCGCCGCCCGCGTCAATGCGTTAGGTTGATTCCACCCATTTGTGACTCGTCCCTCGTTTTGATACTGTTGCCCGCAATGGAGCAGCTTCAGGTGCAATTGAAATCCTGCCCGCGCTGTGCCGCGCAGATGCCGGGAAATGCCGCGTTCTGTCCCGGTTGCGGCCGCTCCATGCAAACGCCAATTCGGCGAGCACAAAGCTGGCCAGCACAGATCCAGCCAAAGCCAGCCCGGCAGAAGGCAAGCCCAGAGCCGACCGGAGAGGCGACAGCCCGGGCTCAGGGGAAAGTCGGCGTCCTGCCCGAGAACGTCGCAGGAGCAATCGCCTATCTCACTTTCGTGCCTGCGATTGTGCTTCTTTTCGTTGAGCCGTATCGAAGGAATCGATTCGTGCGCTTCCATTGTTTGCAGTGTCTGATGTTCTGTTTCGCCACGATCGCTCTCGCGGCAGCCCTCAGGCTGGCCGGTCTAGTTCTGGTCTTTATCCCAGTCGTTGGTCCGCTGATTGATCTGCTGCTCGACGTCGTCGTCGCTCTGGCCGTCGTCCTGGTGTGGCTGGTCCTGCTGATTAAGGCTCTTCAGGGAGAGAAGCTGCAGCTTCCGCTGTTGGGCACAATTGCCGAGCAGCGTGCCGAGCGTGGCTAAGCCGATTGTGCTCGGTCGAAATTGACACGGTCAGAATTGACGATGTCGAAATTGACGATTGCTTTGGCCGTCTTTTTTTGATAACGTGCCGCCGAATGCCGCGGGGGACCATTCTGTTCTCCTGACAAGTCTCACGCGACCGGAGGGCACAATTATGGCTTTCTGCAACATGTGCGGCGCACAGATCGCCGACGGCACCACCACTTGCGCAGCGTGTGCGGGCAGGGTCGCCACCGCCCCCCCTGTACCGCAGGCGACCGCAAGCACCGGAGGCATGGCGGACAACGTGGCCGGAATGTTGGCGTACTTCACCTTCATTCCATCCATCATCTTTTTGGTGATGGAGCCTTACAACAAGAATCGGTTCGTCCGGTTTCACTCGTGGCAGAATCTCTTTTTCTGCTGTGGGCTCTTCGCGCTATGGATCGCTTACATGATTATCGCGATCGTGTTCGCGCTCATTCCGATTCTCGGCCACGTGATCAACCTCCTCATATGGGTGACGCTGTTTTTCGGAGAGATTGCCGTATGGATTCTTCTGGTGATTAAGGCCAATGGCGGCCAGATGTACAAGCTACCCTTCATTGGCGACCTGGCCGAAAAGCAAGCCAATGCCATGTAACCCTCACGAGGGAACCGTTAATCACGAAGGCGCGCGTGTCTCGCGTGCCTTCGTGTTCTTTGTGTTGATTCTCCGCCCTTGACTTTCTTCCCCTAAGCTGTCAATCCTATTAGCTTTTACCCACGGCCCAAGTCAGCCCTTGCTAGCTCGGCCGCAGGAATTTTGGAACGAACGGGGAATTCATTGCGAGTTCGAGTTTTTTATCACGACAAGTGTTTTGACGGAGCCTCCTCAGCCGCATTGTTCTCTCGCTTCTACCGCGAGCGCATTCGCAGCGATGTCGAGTTCGAATTCACCGGCCTGGTCCACCGCGCCGGTGCGCTGTTCGACGAGAAGCAGTTCGACGGAGACGAGAATGCCATCGTCGACTTCAAGTACTCAAGCTCGCCCCAGATCACATGGTGGTTCGATCATCACGAGAGCGCCTTTCTTTCGCCTTCCGATGCCGAACATTTCGAGCAGGACCAGAGCAACCGCAAGTTTTATGATCCCGATTTCAAGTCCTGCACCAGCTTCATTGCCATGATCGCGCAGCAGCGCTTCGGTTTCGATCCCTCGCCTCTCGCCGATCTGGTGCACTGGACCGACGTTATCGACGGAGCCCTCTATCCCGATGCCAAGACCGCGGTCGAGATGGAAGCTCCCGCCATGAAGCTGACCATGGTGATCGAGTCGGCGCCCGATCACGGCTTCGTCCCAAACCTGATTCCGTTGCTGGCGACAAAGTCACTGGGAGAAATTCTGCATGAACCGTTCGTAGCCCCGCTGCTTCCGCCTCTGCTCAAGCGTCACGAGCTGTCGATTGGAATCCTGAAAGATCGCACTGAGTGCAAAGATGCCACGATTTTCTTCGACGTGACCGATCACGATCTCGAGGGTTACAACAAGTTCGTCCCCTACTACCTGCACCCCGAGTCGGTCTACAGCGTTGGACTCAGCAAGAGCAGCTTTCGGGTGAAAGTTTCGGTGGGATCGAATCCCTGGGCACCGCAGCCGCCCGAAGTGAACCTGGCGCGAATCTGCGAGCGTTACGGAGGTGGCGGCCACGCCCGCGTGGGAGCGATTTCTTTCAACGTCAACCAGCACGCCGCAGCCATCAAAGCCTCGCAGGAAATTGTGGCCGAATTGCGAGCCGCCATTCGCGACAAAAAAAGCTGAATTCTCGGAGTTAGTCCGCTCTTAGGGACGGTCAGTTAGCCCTGTGATCCTCTGTGGCCCCTGTGGTGAATGCTTTCGTTCAACCGAGAGTCGTGACGGCTACTGAACAGGAGTCCCACTGGCAAAGCAAGTAGCCGGGTTCCCATCATCCGACCACCGAATGACCGCCGACTGATCCGCGCAGAAAGCTTTCCGCCCAACGCTATTTGCACCGGGCGCTGCCGATAGGCGAAAGCTGGTCGCCGGAGCGGTGCTGCAACCGGAGAGCGCAAATACAAATCCATGCCGCTTGCCGCTGGCCAGTCCACTATTGATCAGCATAGCCTGGTGCTCGTTCGGTTCGCCGCCTCCAAAGCCGTCGAGATCGGACAGCATGCAAGTGAAACCCGTCCGCGGATAGGTCACCGCGTACGTGACTTCGGCCGTAAGGATCGTGCGCATCGACGCCAGCACTGCCGCATCGTTGCCGGCGGACGAGACTTGAATCTCAGGTCGAGGCACGAATGTGCCGGTCGCGCTCGTCTGAGCCTGCAATCCCGGTTGCGGCTTCATCTTCTCCGTAATAGCTTTGAGAAATTCTGCATCAGCCAGCGGCAAGTGAATCGTGATCGAGATCTCGTTGAGCGTCCAGACCTGCGCTTCCTGCTTCATCGAAAACGTGATTTGCGGCATGAACGGAGACATCTGCGTCTTGCCGTCTTTGTAAGCGTGGAACGCTACTTCGATGTCGTCCTGATCCCCGCGCAGCGCGTCATTCTCGACGGTGATCTCCGCCTTCTGCCCCGTCTTGGGATCTTCGCTGGTCAGCAGGATCGAGCCCGTCTCGAACGTCTGCACATTCTGGCCTTGCGACTGGAGCTGGCCGATCAAAAGCGAATATTGCTGCAGAGAGGTCATTGCTCCCGACTTCTCCAGCGCAGCCCGGGTAGCGGCAGGCAGATGCTTCGCGAAAGTGCCGGGTGTCTTGCTGAAGAACATCTCCAGCAGTGCTTGCCGCGCGTTCTGCGGCGTGGCAGTCTGTTGCGCCACCGCTCCGGCAATACATAACACTACAACGACCAGGGAACAGACGACTCGTCGCATGGATTCATTCCTCGGCGTGATCGTGACACGCCTTCTATATGCGATCCAGTTACGGAGGTAAGGAACGGGTGTTTCGATCCCAGCCAGCCCGTGATACGCTGCATGTTTGTCCTCGTCAGCGTGCATGCGCCAGAACGGAAAACCGGTTCATCCCCATCGCGCCCAGCGCCGTGTGCTCCGGGCCGTAGCCAGCTTCGAATTCTTCAAGGGGGTTTTCGTAGTGCTGATGGGCATCTGCGCACTGGCGCTCGTTCACACGGACGCCTGGTTGCTCGCGGAGCGTATTCTGACGCGGCTGCACATCAGCACCGACCGCCGCTCTGCGCAAGTCTTCCTCGACTTTGCCGACAGCGTGACCGATGCCCGACTCTGGGCCGCTGCCAGCATTGCCTTTGGCTATGCCGCTCTCCGATTTACCGAGGCTTACGGTTTGTGGAGAGAGCGTACATGGGCCGAGTGGGTGGCCTTCGTTTCCGGAACCCTGCTGCTTCCGCTCGAAGTCCGCGAACTTTTCCGGGGAGTGACTTTCTGGCGGTGCGCCTTGCTGATCGGGAACCTGGCCATCGTCTGCTTCATGCTCTACGTCATCATCGCGAATCGCCGCGAGAGGCGCGCGGCCGCCCCTGCCTCCATCTAGCGAAACCCGCGCCCCCAGCGGGAATTAGGGCCGAAGGGCTCTGGCAATCGGGGCGCTTACGGTTCATAATCACAACCATAAAAGTGTAATGCCGGAGGTCAGTATGCCTGCACGACTGTTCGTCCTGTTCCTGGTGCTGTCGGCAGTTTCGCTCGCGCAAGACACAAATTTTCCGGTCGGTCCCCAATATCTGATTACCACCGGCTCGACGCTGTTCCTGCATCCCATCGCAACGCCATCTTTGTCGCTCAGCGAAGGGCTGCCAGCAGTTACCGCTCCAGCAGAGCCAGCGCCCGCGCCGTCAACCTCGCCGTCGGCGGTCCAGACACCCAGCTTGACCGATTTCAGCCGCATTTACTGGGGATCGGGGAATGCCCCTGAACCTACCAGCGAGATTGAGATCAACTCCGCCGCGCTTCCGCGCAACTTACCGGCGAGCTTGTTCGATTCGGGTGTTACTGGAATGACCGACGCGTCATCGCTCCGCCAACGCGGCTACGGCGTAACGCTCGGCGAGGTCGCCGTGTACTGGAAGTCCCACAAGAGGCAGGCGCCGCGCGTCTTCACCAATGCGGATGTCGTACGTCTTCGCGGCTAGGCTATCTAATGCCTGAAGTGGCCAGCTTTATCCCTTCACGTACGCTAGCTTCGCGTCCACTTTGCCATCGCGCACGGCGAAGACGTCTACACCCCGCAGGTGCCACAGCTGCCTGTTGCGCACCTTGTGATAGACCCACAGCACGGTGGCGCGATTTCCATCCACGATTATTTCCTCGGCCTCAAACCGCGCGTCCGCATTGGATACCTGTGTCGGATTGTCAGTTTGCCTTAGGGAATTCCTTCTTGGCGACAAGCCTTGCCCACGTGGTAGCCTGAACTCCATCCCAGTTCCGCACCGGGGAGTTCATGAACGACGCCAGTCCTTCTCATCTCGACTTGCAGGCCACCGCAAAAGAAATCATGCAGCAGTACGGCTTCGAACCGGATTTTCCGGCCCCGGTGTCGGCGCAACTCGCCAGCTTGAAGGATCGGCCGCAAATCCAAGCCGGCAGCGACGTTCGCGACTTGCGGAGCCTGCTATGGACGTCGATCGACAACGACACCTCGCGTGATCTCGACCAGATCGAAGTCGCGGAGCGCTCCTCCAACGGCGACGTCAAGGTCATGGTCGGCATCGCCGACGTTGATGCTCTAGTTCCCATGCAGACTCCAATCGACCAGCACGCGGCGCGCGAAACCACCACGGTCTATACGGGAATCCGTAATTTCCCCATGTTGCCCGAAGTTCTCTCCACCGGCGTGACCTCGCTGCTGGAAAATCAGGATCGCCTGAGCGTCGTGATTGAGTTCGTCGTCGATGCAGCGGGCAACCTCAAGTCTTCCGATGTCTACCGCGCCCTCGTTCGAAACAAAGCTCAATTGCAGTACAACTCCGTCGGCGCATGGCTGGAAGGTACCGCCGCCGCCCCACCCAAGGTCGCAGCCTCGAGTGAGTTACAGCAGCAACTGAAACTTCAAGACGAAGTTGCGCAGAAGCTCAAAACTCAGCGCTTCCAGCACGGTGCGCTCAACTTGCAGACCGACGAAGTCCGCCCCCTGGTTCTCAACGATAGAGTCGTCGATGTGGTGAAGCAGCAGAAGAATCGCGCGACGGAGTTGATCGAGGATTTCATGGTCGCTGTCAATGGCGTGGTGGCGCGACTGCTGGCGAACGTGTCTTCCCTGCGCCGCATCGTGCGCACTCCCAAGCGCTGGGACCGCATCGTGCAACTGGCTGCCAGCAAGGGCGAGAAGCTTCCCGCTGCGCCGGACTCGAAGGCGCTGAACGATTTGCTTTTGCGCCGCAAAGCCGCCGATCCCGACCACTTCGCCGACCTCTCGCTCTCCGTGATCAAGCTCATTGGACCCGGCGAATACGTTCTGGAGCGCGCCGGTGAAGTCGCTCCTGGCCATTTCGGTCTGGCCGTGCAGGACTACACGCACTCGACCGCGCCCAACCGCCGCTTTGCCGATGTCGTCACCCAGCGACTGATCAAGGCGATGCTCGCCGGGAAGGCAAATCCTTATTCCGACGACGAGTTGACCGGCATCGCTTCAAACTGCACGCAAAAAGAGGACGCGGCCCGGAAAGTCGAGCGCGAGATGTCGAAGCGCCTCGCTGCGGTAGCTATGCAACACCGCATCGGCGAAGTCTTCGACGCGATCGTCACCGGCGTGACCGATCATGGAACCTTCGTTCGCGTTCTACAGCCGCACATCGAGGGTCTTCTCGCCCAGGGTGAGCACGGACTCGATGTCGGCGACAAACTTCGCGCCAAGCTTATCCGCACGGATGTGCGAAAGGGTTATATCGATTTCGCCCGTGCCTGAACGCCCCTCCCCATCCTGCCTGCACATCTCTTGCCAGCCCATCGCACCGGCCGCGGCGGGTCACCTCGCGAGCCAATAGTCGATCCGCAGTCTGCACGCTAAGCTGATAGCAGGAAGTCGTGCGGAGACGTCCGGGTGTAATATTTGTTTCGATTTCGCCATCTCGTGTGCATCACCACGGCTGTGATTCTCCCCGTGTCGATGGTTGCTGACGACACCGCCGGGGCCATGCTGCGCAGCAGCGGTGCCGGCGTGCTCGTCAACAAGAGTGCGGCTCCGTCTTCCACGGCCCTGTTCACCAATGACCTGATTGAGACGCCCAAGAATGTCGTAGCACGCATTGAAGCCAACGGTTCCACCGCCGAGATCAGCGCAGAGACGATGCTGCAGTTTGAGGGTGACGAACTTGTTCTCGATCACGGCAGCTTGTCGGTCAACACCAGCAGAGGACTCAGAGTGCGAGTGGGCTGCCTGACTGTAACCCCGGTGAACCTCGCCGACTGGACGCACTACGACGTCACCGACCTTGATGGAAAGGTCACCGTGTCGGCGCTCAAGAGCGACGTCTACATCGACGCGCACGGCAAGAATCCACAAGAGATCAGGAAACCGTCCGAATCGAAACGGGACATTGTTCGGGAAGGCGAGCAGAAATCCCGCACCGAGAAGTGCGGTGTTACCTATATGAAGGCCGACCGCATTCCTGGAATCGGCGCCATGATGAATTCGATCTACGCCAAGGGGATCGCCGCGGGCGCCATCGGCGTCATCGCCTGCTGGGGGCTCTGTCATCCCGACGATCCAATCAGCCCGAACAAACCATAGTCTGAAACGCAGTCACTCCGTGACCACAGCCTTCACCAGATTCCGCGGATGATCCACGTCATATCCTTTCTTTACCGCGACGTGGTAAGCGAACAGTTGCAACGGAATGACCTCGACGATGGGAAGCAGCAACTCCGGAGCCGCCGGCACATAGAAGACATGATCGGCGATGGCGGCTACTTCTTTGTCGCCTTCGGTCGCAACCGTAACCAGCGGACCCCGGCGTGACCTCACCTCTTTCATCACCTCAAGTGTCCGGCGATAACGCAGCACCGAGTCGGGATCGTGATGGTCGCAAGTTGCCAGCACGACCACAGGCAATTTCTCGTCGACCAGCGCATTGGGCCCGTGCTTCAATTCACCCGCTGGATATCCCTCTGCGTGCGCATAGGAGATTTCCTTGAGCTTCAGCGCGCCCTCGCGCGCAATCGCGTAGTGCACGCCGCGTCCCAGATAGAGGAATTTCTCTGCCTTGAAATGAACCCCGCCGAATTCTTCGGCCAGGCGATCCCAGGTTGCGAGTTCGTGTTCAATCGCGGACGGAAGGCGCGACAGGCGCTGCAAATAACTGCGGGTGACTTCCGAAGTCATTCTTCCCCGTTTGCGCGCCAGAAACAGCGCCATCAAATAAAGGATCGTCAGCTGGGTCGTAAAGCTCTTGGTCGCCGGGATCGACACTTCAGGCCCAGCCCCCGAAATCAGCGCAGCACCTGCCTCACGTACGATCGTGGTGTCGGGCACGTTCGAGATCGCGATGGTCTTCACCCCGCGAGTCAGGGCTTCGCGCTGGGCCGCAATCGTGTCCGCAGTCTCACCGGATTGCGTGATCACCATCACGATCGGATCCACAGCCGCGTGCGTCGAGCGATAACAGTACTCACTGGCGTACTCCACATCAACCGCAACGCCAGAGAGGTCTTCGATCATAATTTCGCCGGCCAGGCCCGCGTGCCGGCTCGATCCACTGGCCGCGATAATCAGCTTCTCGAAAGTCAGCAACGCACTTTCGATCGCCTGCAACTCGCCCGGGAAGATGATGTCGTTTTTCAAATGCTTCTCGACCGTCTTCGCGATGGCCGCCGGCTGCTCGTAGATCTCCCGCCGCATCGCGTGCGCGAACTTGTGATTCGTTTCTTTAGTGGGAGTCATGATGACTGAGTATGAGATTCTCCTTGATAGTGTAGCGCCGGCGTCGCCGTCGGCTGTCCGGAGGGCGTCTCACCCTCCGACGCCTGCAGTGCTAGGCTTTCGCGCCTTCGAAGTGCGCCTCAATTTCTTCCAGCGTCTTTCCCTTGGTCTCCGGCAGGAACCAGGTCGCCGTGACGAAGTAGATCACCGTGCACGCTGCAAATCCAAAGAACATGGTTGAGTATCCGTACTGTCCGACGGTCGGCAGGAAAATTGCCGCGATGGTCGTAGAAACGGCCTGGTTGAGAACCAGCGCGATACTCATTCCATTCGAGCGAATGCGTGTGGGCATCAGTTCTGACAGCGCCAGCCAGACGCACACTCCCGGCCCCACCGCAAAGAATGCCATAAAGATAAAGAGCGTGGCGGCGACTGTCCAACCATGCCGCGTCGAAGGCACTGGCGAAATCAACGCATGCTCGATTTTCAGCGGAGCCGTGCGCGCGGCCTCCAGGTCCCCGAATGGGTTCGAGAAAAACGCATTGACCTTGTTGCCGGGCACGCTGTCTTCGCGTGAAATTTCGATTGGCTTGGCGGCTGGATCGTCAGAGCGAACCGCCTGACTGGCAGCCCGGAAGTCGCCGTAGGAATAGATCACGACCAGCGAAGTCGGGCCGTTGGACTTCAGCAACTTGCCTCCCATCAGGTCGCCGTAGTTCAGACTGAGCCTCTGGTCGGCCGCGACCATGGACTGCACCACATCCCTTCGGTCGATGCGCGACCTTTCCGTCTCGCGAAAAAGAAACCCGGTCGCCACCGTCGACACGATGATGCCAGCAGTCCCGATACCCAGCAGAAACTTTCGCCCCTTGCGGTCGACCAACGCGACTCCCACCAGTGTGACCAGGAAGTTCACGAAGGTGAAGAACACATAACCCTCGTGCGCAGCCAGATCGGAGAGCCCGCTCTGCAAAAGAATATTGGTGTTGTAAGCGATGATCGAATTGATCCCGGTGGTCTGATTGCAAGCGAGGATGATGCACGCAAGAATGAACGGAATTACGTACTTCCGGCGCAGGAGAGACTCTTTGGCTCCCGCCTTGGTGCCGGTCTTCTCCGTGACGCTGGCGTCCTGCATTTCACGAAGTTCAAGGTCCGCCTGGTCGGTGGTTCGGGACCGCAGCAAGGCAGCGTATGCAGCTTCCTTTTTTCCACGGCGCAACAGCCAGCGAGGCGACTCCGCCAGCATAAAGCTGCCAACGACGAACAGGATTCCCGGAGGCAACGAAACCCAGAAGATACCGCGCCAGGCTGAATCCTTGAAGTTGAAAATGGCCGCTGGATCGCCGAGTTGCGTGATGTGATCCAGCCGGAAACTGAACAACAGTCCGATGAGAGCGGCGATTGCGATCCCCGCCGTGAGCAGCCATTGAAAAATTCCAGTGCCTTTGCCGCGACTTGAGGCTGTAAGGCACTCCGCGAGATACAGCGGTACAACCACGCCGATCAGGCCCGCGCTCGTTCCTTGCAGTAGCCGGCCGAAGACCAGGTAGCTATAGCCTTGCGCCATGGCAATCATGGGGATGCTGATGACGAACATCACGCCGCTCAGCGCCATCAGCGGCTTTCGGCCCATCCAGTCCGCCAGCAGTCCGGCGAACAGAGTCGAGATCACGCTCCCTAGCAGCACGGCCGCAACCACCAGCGAAAGTTGGCTTCGACTTAAATGGGAAGTCGCCTCCAAATACGGCAATGCTCCCGCGATGATGCCCACATCCACGCCATACAGCAGACCGCCCAGGCCCGCGACGATCAGGAGAAATCGGTTGTAGAAGACTTTCTTGTCGTCGAGAACCGGCACCGCGTTTCCCGCCATCTCATCTGTCATAGAGTCTCAGGAAAATGCACCCTGCATTGTAGCCTAGGCGCCCGTCCGTGCCGCTCGAAGTGCTATAGCTCGGAAGTGGAAATCTGCGTTTGTGGATTCGGGACTTAGGCCCGGTCACCGACCGGGCGCCGTCATTCGGATACAATACCCAAGCCGCTCGGCGGGATCGATGCGAGCCTTCGAAGATTCTTCCGGATGCGATACGGATTCATCATCGATAACCGCAAGTGCATCGGCTGCCATGCCTGCACCGTTGCGTGCAAGACCGAGAACCACGTCCCGCTCTCGGTGAACCGCACCTGGGTGAAGTACGTCGAGAAGGGCACCTTTCCCAATACCCGCCGCGTGTTTCAGGTCACCCGCTGTAACCACTGCGAGAACCCTCCCTGCGTCACCATCTGCCCCGTGACCGCGATGTACCAGCGTAAAGATGGCATTGTCGATTTCAGCGCCGAACGGTGTATTGGCTGCAAAGCCTGCATGCAAGCCTGCCCGTACGACTCCATTTACATCGATCCCGACGAAGGTACCGCGGCGAAATGCCACTTCTGCGCGCATCGCACGGAAGTCGGCCTGGAGCCCTCCTGCGTAGTCGTCTGCCCCGAGCACGCCATCATCGCGGGAGACCTTGACGCCTGCGATAGTGAGCTATCGCAGTTGCTGGCGCGCGAACCTGTGCGGGTCCGCAAGCCGGAGCAGGGAACTCGTCCCAAACTCTACTACATCGATGCCGACGAGAGCGCGATCGTCCCTACGGCGGCCCGTCACGAATCGACCTACATGTGGGCACAGCGCAATGAGAACATTCACGGCGGCGGAGCCCTCTATCCCCCGGATAGCCCGCTCCTGCAGAGGAACGCCCTCGCTGCATATGACGTTTCACACGCGCGTCCCTGGGCATGGCAAGTGCCCGCCTATTGCTGGACCAAGGCAATCGGCTCGGGTGCCCTGGCTATTCCTGCAATCGCCATCTTGTTCGGACGTTTGGGCGCAGACCGATTGCGGGATATAGCACTGTCCACCATCGCGCTGATCTTCACTGCGCTCACGACTGTGCTATTGGTTGCCGACCTCGAACATCCAAAGCGTTTTCTCCGCGTCGTGTTCACTCCGCAGAGCAAGTCCTGGCTGGCGCGCGGAGCATTCATCCTCATTGCCTATAGCGGCCTGAGCGGCCTGTTCTGGCTGGGGTCAATATTCGGCCTCACGGCGGTGACCAGAGCGCTTCTCTGGCCCACCGTCCTCGTCGGATTTCTCGCCGCGGCCTACACTGCGTTTCTTTTCGGACAATGCGAGGGCCGCGACCTGTGGCAGACTCCATTGCTCCCGGTTCACCTGATCGTGCAGGCCCTGATGTGCGGCGCGGCCGTGCTGGCCTTACTGCCAGCCTCAATCGGAGGATCCGCGCAGGCTCTGGAAGTCGCCCGCGTGGCTCTCGCGGCTGGCCTGATCCTTCACCTGCTGATCGTTGCCGCAGAATTCATGATGCCGCATGCCACCGACAACTCCGCCTACGCCGCGCGCTTGATCACGCACGGACCATTCAGGCTGTGGTTCTGGGGAGGAACGATTTTCCTCGGCGGGATCCTGCCGCTGTGCATGCTGCTATTAATGTCCGGTGGCTTGGCAATCGCCGCAGTGCTGGCTCTGCTCGGGCTGCTGGCGTTCGAGTGGTGTTTCGTCATGGCAGGGCAGAGCGTGCCCAACAGTTGATAAAGGTTTCCTCTGTGTTCCTCCGTGTCCTCTGTGGTAAAGGGTTCAGCAAAGCTTCACCACAGAGGACACTGGGGACGCACAGGGGGGCTCGATTCCGGATAAGTATGGAGCCTTCCCGATGACCGATTTCAAACGCGACGGCAGCCATCTCGCCTACTGTCCCCCGGTGGAGAAGTGGGACGACTGGGTCGAACTCGATCCTGAAGCCTGGCCGCGCCGCGTCGAAAAGCATTACCAGCTCGTGCCCACTATTTGCTTCAACTGCGAGTCCGCATGCGGACTCCTCGCCTATGTCGACAAGCAGACAGGAGAAGTCGCCAAGTTCGAAGGCAATCCCATGCATCCCGCCAGCCGCGGCCGCCTCTGCGCCAAGGGCCCCGCGACCATCAATCAGATTCACGATCCCGACCGCGTGCTCTATCCCATGAAACGCAGCGGCCCGCGCGGAGCAGGGAAGTGGGCGCGCACCTCGTGGGACGAAGTCCTCGAAACTTTCGGCACGCGCATTCGTAAGGCGATTCAGGAAGGCCGTGGCGAAGAGGTCATGTATCACGTGGGCCGCCCCGGTGCCGACTTCATCATGGAACGCACTCTACAGGCGTGGGGCATCGATGGCCACAATTCGCACACGAATGTCTGCTCATCGTCCGCGCGTCTTGGATATCTGCTCTGGCATTACGCCGATCGCCCGTCTCCGGATCATGCCAACGCGCGCTTCATTCTGCTGCTTTCGGCGCACCTCGAGTCCGGACATTATTTCAATCCCCACGCGCAACGCATCATCGACGGCAAGATGGCCGGTGCAAAGCTCGCCGTGATGGACCCGCGACTCTCGAACACCGCCAGCATGGCCGATTATTGGATGCCCACGTATCCCGGCACCGAAACGGCAGTGCTGCTCGCGATGGCGAAGGTGATTCTCGACGAAAACCGCTACGACGCCACCTTCGTGAAGAACTGGACGAACTGGCAAGACCTGGAAGTCGACGGTTTCCGCGCGAAGGGCCAAAGTTTCGAATCGACGATCGAAGCGCTGAAAAAGCACTACGCTCAATTCACGCCGCAGTTCGCCGAGAAAGAGAGCGGAGTCAAAGCCGAGGTCATCGTCAAGATCGCCCGCGAAATTGCTGCCGCCGGCAGCCGCTTTGCCTCGCACCTCTGGCGCGGCAGCGCCTCCGGCAACCTCGGCGGATGGCAGCCCGCGCGTGCTCTGATGCTGCTCCACGTGCTCACTGGTTCCGTCGGCACCGAAGGCGGCCATAATCTGAACGCATGGAATAAGTTCGTCCCCAAGCCGTTCAGCGTTCCGCCACCGCAGAAGCGCTGGAACGAGCTGCTCTATCCGCAGGAATGGCCGCTGTGCACGCACGAGATGTCGTTCCTGCTGCCGCATTTTCTGAAGGAGGGCCGCGGCCGCATCGAAGCTTATTTCACGCGGGTCTTCAATCCGGTGTGGACCTACCCCGACGGCTTCTCGTGGATCGAGATGCTGCGCGACGAAGAGAAAGTCGGCCTGCACGCCGCGCTGACTCCCACGTGGAGCGAGACCGCGTGGTTCGCCGACTACGTCCTGCCCATGGGATTCAGCTCCGAGCGCCACGATCTGATGAGCCAGGAATCCTACGCCGGCAAGTGGATCGGCTTCCGCCAGCCGGTGAACCGTGTCTTGCGCGAGAGGGCAGGCGAGAGGTTCGACTACACCTATCAGGCCAATCCCGGCGAGGTGTGGGAAGAAGATGAGTTCTGGATCAACCTTTCATGGGCGATCGATCCCGACGGCTCGATGGGCATTCGCCAGTATTTCGAATCTCCCTATACGCCGGGACAGAAGCTTACCGTCAGTGAATACTACGGATGGATCTTTGAGAATTCCGTGCCCGGCCTGCCTGAGACCGCAAAGAAAGAGGGCCTGACGCCACTCGAATACATGCGCAAGTATGGCGCGTATGAAGTAACTCGCGATGTCTACAAGCAGAATGAAAAACCCTTGTCGGCAACGGACCTTGCGGGCACGAATGTCGAAGCCAATGGAGTGGTCACGAAAGCAGGCAAGCCGGTGGGCGTCATGGTCGACGAGAAGCCCGTCGTCGGCTACAACACTCCTTCGCGCAAGCTTGAATTGTTCTCGAAAACCATGGCCGAGTGGAAGTGGCCCGAGTTCACCCTGCCCGAGTACTATCGCAGCCACATTCACCGTTCGGCGCACGCCGCATCGCTCGGACAATCGTCCGAGGATTTCAATCCTCAGTACACCCCACGAGTCGAGTGGCCCAAAGACGCGCGGGGAGAAGTCTACACGCTGCTCCCGATCTTCCGCCTGCCGAATCTCATCCACACGCGCTCCGGCAACGCCAAGTACTTATACGAGATTTCGCACAAGAATCCGCTGTGGGTCAATCCCGTCGACGCCAAGGGACTCGGCGGCATCCGCACCGGCGACCTGATGAAAGTCCACACTGAGATCGGCTACTTTGTGCTGCACGCCTGGGTTACGGAGGGCCTGAAGCCGGGCGTGGTCGCCTGTTCGCATCATCTCGGGCGCTGGCGAGTCAATAAAGACGAGCAGATCGAGCGCATGTCTAGCGCATGGGTCGACTTGAAAGAAGTGGGCAAAGGACAATGGAAGATGCGCCAACTGGAAAGCGTCTCACCCTACGACAGCCCCGACCCCGACACCAGCCGCGTCTGGTGGAGTGATGCCGGCGTTCATCAGGACATCACGTTCCCAGTCCATCCCGATCCAATCAGCGGAATGCACTGCTGGCACCAGATGGTCCGCGTCGAGCGAGCCGCGCTCGACGATCGCTACGGCGATATCTTCGTCGATACAAATCTATCGTTCGCCGTCTATCAGCGATGGAAAGCCCTGGCCCGTCCCGCGCCCGGTCCCGGCGGTCTCCGCCGTCCGATGTGGATTCCGAGAGTAGTGAGACCTGAGGAATCTGCGTACTACATAAAGTAGTTGAATAGCGCCGGAGGCCCCGGGGCTGTCGCGAGGAGTCCCGCCCTCGCACCCGCCACCGTTACGGCTGCGTCCCCTTCTCCAGCGGCAGGCTAAACGAGAACACCGATCCGCTCCCCGACTGGCTCACAACGCCAATCGCTCCACCATGCGCCTCCACAATGACCTTCGCGATTGCAAGCCCCATTCCGGTTCCCGGTGCGGTATACCGCTGGTGCTGCCCGCGGTAAAACTTCTCGAAGATTAGAGTCTGTTCGAACGAATCAATTCCCGGCCCGCGGTCGGCAATGCTTGTTACCAGCCGGTCTCCCTTCACTTCACTCGTCACTTTGATCGGAACCCCGGCGTCGGAATACTTCCCTGCGTTTTCCAGCAGATGCATCAGCACTTCGCGAATCCGCTGCACGTCCATCCGAACCTTCGGCAAGTCCGGCGTGATGGTCACTTCAACGGGATGATTCTGCAGCGATCCTTCCGCATCCTTCAGCGCAGGTTGCAGTGCATCCTGAATCGAATGCGGCTGCAGGTCGAGCTTAAACATTCCGGAATCTAGTTGCGCCATTTCGGCGGCTTCGCCCACCAGCCGGTTCAAGCGGTCGGTCTCTTCGTCGATCACTGTGAGCAAATCGCGTCTCCCCGAATCGTCGAGAGCGGCGCCGGACAATAGCGTCGTCACGCTGGCCTTGATGGACGTCAGCGGCGTGCGGAACTCATGCGTCACCGAATCCAGAAGCGCCGTCCGCAGCCTCTCGTGCTCCTGTTCTGCCCGGTTTTTGCTGAGCGCCTCAAGAGCTCGGACACGCTCAATCGCAAGCCCCGCAAGGCTTCCAAGGGCATCCAGAGTTTCCCGCGAAAGGTCTGCTCCGGCGACTCCCAGCGCTCCCACGGTGCGCATGCCCAACCGCAGGGGCACATACGAAACTCCACCTTGCGTGATCGGTTCGCCGCGCAACAAGGTCGAACGTAGCACGCTCTCCTCAAACACCGCGTCGAGCGAAGACCGGTACACGGTGGGATGATCGGTCGCCATGGCCACCACGCTGCCCACGGAAAACGTGTCCTGTACATATCGGGGCAACGCGTTCAATAACTCGAGAACATTGTCGGACGCCAGCAGCCGCTGGCTCAGACCGTAGAGCCTCTCGACCTCTTTCCGCCGCTGCTTGGCTCCCTCGGCTTCCCTCCGCGCACGTTCCGCCAGATTGCTGGCCACCAGAGCCGTCACGAGAAATGCAAATAACGCAACCCAATTCTGCGGATCGGCAATCGTGAACGTTCCTACCGGAGGCAGAAAGAAGAAATTGAAGGCCGCCGTCGCGACCACGGCCATTACCGCGGCATACCGAAGGCCCCAGTACGCGGACGTGAGCAGCACCATCACCAGGAACATCAGCGCAACCGTGGTCTGGTTAACGTGCAGCTTGAATGCGCTCGCCGTGACCACGGCGATGGCCGCAACCACGGAGATGTAGCGCACCCCTTGTGTCGGAATCTCGACTTTCACACCCGCATTGTACGATGGAGGTGACAATTCTCACTCTTCCCAAGCACAATAGCTGCGATGACCAAGACGCCCGACGAGTGGCTGCAGGAAGTTTCTCCGGAAAAGCCGCGTGGCATCTTCAAGCTCTTCCTCGGCTACGCTCCCGGAGTTGGAAAGACCTACAGCATGTTGAGCGAGGCGATTCGCCGCGCCAGCCGCGGGGAAGACGTTGTTGTCGGTGTGGTCGAGAGTCACGGACGCAAGGCCACCGCGGAGCTTGCCGGTAAACTCGACCGCATTCCTCCCCGCAAGCTCGAATACAAAGGCACAGTATTCGAAGAGATGGATGTGGACGCCATCCTCGCTCGCAAGCCGGCCGTTGCCGTCATCGACGAACTCGCACACACCAACATCGAAGGCAGCAAACACCTCAAACGATATGAAGACGTGATCGAACTACTCGATGCCCGGATCGACGTGCTCTCCACCATGAACGTGCAGCACGTCGAGAGCGTGGGCCCGACCGTCCAGCAAATCACCGGCGTACAAGTGCGCGAGACCGTTCCCGATTGGGTGATGCAACGCGTCGATGAGATCGTTCTTGCCGATCTGACGCCTCAGGCCTTACAGAAGCGCATGGAACGTGGTGATATCTATCCGGTCGACCGTGCTCAACGCGCCCTCTCGCATTTTTTCCGGCCCGGCAATTTGATCGCCTTGCGCGAACTGGCCCTTCGCCAGGTTACTGGTGTAGTCGACCGCAGTCTCGACGCTTTTCTTGAGAAGGAGGGAACGCAGCCGGCGCACACCGTGCGCGAGCGCATCGGCGTGTGCATCAGCTCGAACCCCGCGGCGCAGTACATCATTGCCAGAGGGTCGCGGATGGCTCAGGCCATGGGCGGGGAACTTTATGTTTTTTACATCGACGTGGGCCGGGATACTCGTCCGGAAGACCAGAAATCTCTGGCCGAAAACATCCGCTTTGCCGAGAATCTCGGCGCCCGCGTCGTTCGCAGCTCCGGCGGAAGCATCGCTGACGGCCTCGCTCAGATGGTGCGCGAGCACCACATCACGCAGGTGATCTTTGGACGGTCTGCGCGCACCGGCTGGCAGCGCTATCTTTACTTGTCTGCGATCCAGCGCTTTCTCCGCGACTCGCCCTCAGTCGATGTCCACATCGTCACCCAGGAGGCCCGCTGATGCCGGACCCAGCTCATATCCTGGTCGTCGACGACGAGCCGCAGATCACGCGCGTGCTGCGCACCAGCCTCTCTGCCCAGGGCTATGACATCCGAGTCGCTAACAGTGGAGAAATGGCGCTGGAGATCATGAAGGACTGGCAGCCCAATCTGATCATCACCGACCTGTCGATGCCGTCGATCGACGGCGTGCAACTCTGCCGCATGGTTCGCGCCAACTCACAGGTCCCAATCGTCGTTCTCTCTGTCCGAGACAAAGAGCAGCAAAAAGTCGAAGCCCTCGACGCCGGCGCCGATGACTATGTCACCAAGCCTTTCGGGATGAACGAACTCCTTGCCCGAGTCCGCGCCAATCTTCGCCGCGTGCCTGCCGAGAGCGAAGCCGACCCCGTGATCGAGGTCGGAGACTTCCGCATCGACACGGCCGCGCGCAAGGTGACCGTCCGCCGCCATGAGGTCCGCCTGACGCCGAAAGAGTTTGAGCTTCTCGTGTTTCTGGCGCGCCGTCCCGGCAAGGTTATCAACCACCGCACTCTTTTGGCTGCCATCTGGGGCGGGCAGAGCACCGAGCAGGTGGAGTACCTCCGCGTCTTCGTGGGCCAGCTGCGCAAGAAACTCGAACCCGACGCCGCCTCGCCCCGCTACATCGTCACCGAACCTTGGGTAGGTTACAGGTTCGAACCGGGCGAGTAAGTCCGCACCGCAGAGAATTACCCTCTTCTTACAAACATTCTACGAACTCTTTATTCAATCCTTACGCCTGCCGTAATCCAATGCATTGAGGTGGCAGGAACGGATAGTCGTCCTGCTTGCACCGGAGTAACAACCAGAAAGGCTTAGGATCATGCAGACGATTCAAGAAGTAAATGCGGAACAGTTAGCAAAGCTTTTTCATCACTATCGCGAGGCTCTGGCCCAGGACTCCGATTCTCGCAACGGCGAAAACGCTTCCTCGTGGGACCGCACTCCCCAGAATGAACGCAAGTTGACGGTCGCCGCGGCCCGCCTGGCACTCCTCGAATTGTCCACGACTCCCGAGCCGCCGAGCCCAAGCCGCAAGTACTACGCCAAGCCCGGCGAGGCCGACTGGGGCTGCTGAATCCTCGTTGAAAGATCGGGATCACCGGAGTCGAGCCCGAGCAGCTAGTCCGACTTCCTTTACGAATCCTTTATGAATTCTTGATCCCTCTTTTACGCACGGCGTTGTCAAATCATACTCAGAATACTCTTCAGCGTTGGTGTGCAGACTGGTCATGAAACTCACTCCTCTGTTCATTTGTGTCGGAGCTACGACCTTTCTTGTGCGCGTGCTGGCGGCACTGGTGATGGAGTGGATGTCACCCGCCCCACACGCGCTGAAGATTTACTTGAAAAGGCTTCATCCGTCCCGCAAGCGAGGAGAACTTATAGTCATGAATATTGGCACGCTGAACGGCCAATTTTTGAAGCGAACCGGTCACAGAGTCGCCCTGGTTCTGGTGGTCTGCGCCGGTCTCATAGTCCCGCTTCGCGGACAACAGACGGTAAGCGGACCTCAGGGCATGGCCTCGGCCGACGTGGAGGCATTTTCGAAAAATCAGCAGGTACCTCAGGAAGTGCTGTTAGAACTCGACGCCATGAAGAAGCGCATCGAGCAACTGGAAGCGCAATTGAAGCAACGCGATGGCGCAGTCGGGTCGACGGTTGCCGACAGCGCGTCGATAACCGCGCCGGCAACGGTCTCATCCAGCATGCCCGCGCCTGCCCTGCGAGACGAGGTCGTCACGACACAGGAGTCGGCTCCGCCCGCGAAGCCGCAACCGGCCGAGCCCTTCGCCTTTGCCGACTGGACCTGGCTCAACGGCAACCCGCGCACCAAGGAAGCTGCTTTTGATTCGAAGTTCTTTACTCCTGAGATTCGCGCCGACGTCGAATATACCTACGACTTCAATCATCCCAAGGACGACACGATCGGTGGATCGAGCGAAATATTTCGCTCCAACGAAATCGGCCTTACGCAACTCGGGGTCGGCGGTGATTTTCACTTTGATCACGTCCGCGCGCGCCTCATGACTCAATTCGGTATGTACTCGGAGACCACGCCGCGCAACGATTCCAGCTACTCCCGCGGCCAGTGGAATCTTGCCGACGCCTACCGCTATGTCTCCGAAGCTTACGGCGGCTACCACTGGGATGCTCTGCATGGTGTCAACGTCGACGCCGGCATCTTCATGTCCTATGTCGGCCTGTTCAGCTATTACAACTTCGACAACTGGGCCTACCAGCCTTCGTACGTATCTTCGAATACGCCGTGGTTCTTCACGGGCATGCGCATCCAGGTCTTCCCCACAGAAAAGCTCAAGATCGAGCCTTGGATCATCAACGGATGGCAGTCCTACGGCCGCTTCAATGGAAGGCTCGGGCTGGGAGGACAAGTCTTATACCGCCCGACCGCGTGGTTCTCTGTTCTCTCGAATAACTACGGCGTGGGCGCCGATGCGCTCGGCATCCCGAATCGAACCCGCTATCACACCGACAACAGCATCGAAGTGAAGTATTACGACCACCCGGAGCGTTTTCTCGATAAGTTGGCGTTCTCAGTCACCGCGGACGCGGGCTGTGAGAGCGGTGGCGGCGTGGACTGCACCACCAACAAGAAAAACGGCTCCGGCCAAATCGTCGCCTACAAACAGAGTTTTCTCGGCTTCATGGTCTACAACCGCTCCTGGTTTCACCATGACCGCTACGCGGTGACAATCGGTGGCGGGAAGATCAACAATCCCGGCCGTTACCTCGTGCTGTTGCCGCCGATCGACGGCGCGACCGCAACTTCCGGCACTCCCTACTTCACCGAGAACCCTGGCGATTCCTTCAAGGCCTGGGACATTTCGGGAACCTACGACTACATGCCCAGTCAGTACATCACGTTTCGCTGGGAGTTCAATCACCGGCACGCGAATGTGCCCTACTGGAGCGGCCCCGGAGGCATTACACCCGCCGGAGGAAACAACGGCAACCCGGGCGCGACCATTCCGGGTTTTCAACCTGACCTTCGCCAGACGGAAGATCGCGCTACCATGGCCATCCTGGTCAAGTTCTGAAGAGATGCAACAGGAACGAACATGATGCCGAATAGATCAACTTCAAACAATGGTACGCTCCCTGGGCATGGATACTTCGGGCAATGACACGCGCATTCGCGATGCTTGGCAGCTTCTTAGAGTTCGTTCGACACATACGATCATGGCTATAGCCTTTCTGACAATCAGCGGAATCCCCAGATTGAATGCGCAGGTTACTCCGCAACCTGAGGACACGCCGCCCTCTGTGTCGTCGCCCTCGTGGCAATACGGTGGCTTCGTGGATGTCGGCTCTCTCCACGATTTCAACGATCCCGCGAATCACCTCTTTCGCAGCCGTGGGACGGCATTCCACGTCAACGAACTGAATCTCAACATGGCGGCCATCTATCTCCGGAAAACCCCGTCTGAGACTTCACGCTGGGGGGTAGAAGGAATGTTGCAGACAGGGGACGACTCGCTCGTTTTTGGATTCTCAGCCACTGCTCCGAATCTCGACGGTGCCAAGGGTCTGCGCCACCTTGGACCAACCGATGTTTCCTACCTCGCTCCCGTTGGTAAGGGCCTAACCCTGCAAGGAGGCATCTTCAACAGCTTTATCGGCTACGACTCTCTTTACGCCAAAGATAACCTGAACTACACACGCCCCTGGGGCGCGGATTTCACTCCGTACCTCATGATGGGCGTCAATGCACAATATTCCTTCACATCGAAGCTGACTGCTGCCGCGTTCGTTGTGAATGGCTACTGGCACCTCGCACATGCCAACAACGTCCCCAGTTTGGGGGGACAACTTGCATTCAAGCCGAATGATCACCTCATCCTGAAGCAGACGGTGCTGTACGGACCGCATCAGTCCGACACTGCGCTGCAGTTCTGGCGCTTTCTCTCCGATAGCATTGCCGAATGGAAACCTGGCCCCGCGACTGTCGCTTTTGAGTATCAGTTTGCCCAGGAGAAACTCGCCGCCGTCGGAACGCCAAGCGCCTTGTGGATGTCTTCACAACTGCCCATGCACTACGTCTTTAGCAAACACTGGAGCGCGACGGTGCGTCCTGAGGTTGCGTGGGACCGAGACGGCCGGTGGACGGGCTTTTCGCAGACCGTGAAGGCTGTGACCAGCACCATCGAATACCGCATCCCGTACCGGGCGGCCACTGCGATCGTTCGGCTTGAGCACCGCTGGGATGATTCGCGTGGGCCGGGTGGCGGATTTTTCAATGATGGCTCAGTGGGCTCCGGAGGACCCGGCCTCACACCGTCACAACATCTTTTGGGGTTAGGCGTCATCCTGACCTTTGACTCCAGCTTTCACCACTGACGCGCTATGGAGACATAACAATGGCAGACCTTGTTTTTTTCGCAATCACAATCGCATTTTTCGCGGCATCGGTGGCCTACGTGCATTTCTGCGACCGCGTGAAATAGGAGAAACCAATGGACACTCAGTCTCTCATCATGCTCATCATTAGCGCCGCAACCACGATTTACCTGTTCTACGCGCTGTTGCGTCCGGAGAAATTCTGACAGGGGTGCCTTAGTATGACGATCAATGGCTGGCTTCAGATCTTCGTGTTCCTGGCGCTGATCTTCGCCGTCACGAAACCGCTCGGCGTCTTTATGACACGTGTATTCTCCGGGGAACGCACGTTCCTTGACCCGATCCTGCGTCCGGTCGAGCGCCTGCTCTATCGGGTGACCGGTGTCGATCCAGAGCACGAAATGCGCTGGACCGAATATGCCACGGCGATGCTTTTGTTCAGCGGCGTGTCGATGCTGCTTCTGTATTTGATCCAGCGAATTCAAGGCATCCTGCCATTCAACCCGCAGCACTTGGCCGCCGTCGCACCCGAACATCTCGCCTTCAACACGGCAGCCTCGTTCACCACCAACACCAACTGGCAGGCCTATTCCGGCGAAACCACGATGAGCTACTTCACCCAGATGGCGGGTTTGGCCTTCCATAACTTCGCCTCTGCGGCAACGGGCATCGTCCTGGCCATCGCGTTCATCCGCGGCATTGCCCGCCGACAGATGCAGACTCTCGGTAATTTCTGGGTCGACTTTGTTCGCTGCTGCCTGTGGGTTCTTCTGCCATTTTCGCTGGTGGGCGCTCTGTTTCTTGTTTCGCAAGGTGTCGTGCAGAACCTGAAGCCCTATGACACGGTGAAGTTGGTCGAACCGCAACCGGTGCAACGCGTCGGACCGGACGGCAAACCGGTCATGGATGCCAGCGGCAAACCGGTCATGGACACCGTCACCACCCAGTTGATCGCGCAGGGCCCGGTGGCTTCGCAGGAGATCATTAAAGAATGGGGCACGAACGGTGGCGGCTTCTTTAACGCGAACAGCGCTCATCCGTTTGAGAATCCCACGCCGCTCACCAATCTGTTCGAGATGTTCTGTATCTTCGCCATCGGCTCCGGGCTGACCTACACGCTCGGCCGCATGACCGGTACTCCCGCTCACGGATGGGCCGTCTGGTCCGCGATGGCCCTTCTGTTTCTCGTTGGCGTGACCACCGCGTACTGGGCCGAATCCAAAGGCAATCCTCTTTATCCGGCTACCGTCGCGCAGCACGTCAGCAGTTCGCAGCCCGGCGGCAACATGGAGGGCAAAGAAACGCGCTTCGGCATCGCCAACTCCGCGCTCTTCGCCACCGTGACGACCGACGCCAGTTGCGGCGCCATCAACGGCTGGCATGATTCCTTCACGCCCCTGGGCGGCCTCGTCCCCATGGTCAACATCATGCTCAGCGAAGTCATCTTTGGCGGCGTTGGATCGGGTATGTACGGCATTCTCGTTTACATCGTGCTAGCCGTATTCATCGCGGGCTTGATGGTAGGCCGCACGCCCGAATATCTCGGAAAAAAGATCGAAGCCTACGACGTCAAGATGGCCATGCTGGTCTCGTTGGTCTTCCCGCTCATCATTCTGTCGCTCGCAGGAATTTCGGTCGTCAAGGGTTTCGGCACCGCTGGCATCACCAATCCCGGCCCGCACGGCCTGAGCCAGATTCTCTATGCTTTCGTCTCGTCCGCCGGAAACAATGGCTCGGCTTTCGCGGGACTCATCCCCAACACGCCCTGGTACGACGCCGCCACCGGAATCACGACCTTAATCGGCCGCTTCCTGATGATCATTCCCATGCTCGCCATCGCCGGCAATCTGGCGCAGAAAAAATATGTGCCGCCGTCGCTCGGTACGTTCCCCGTCACGACGCCGCTGTTCACGTTCCTGCTCATCAGCGTCATCCTGATTCTCGGCGCCCTCACATTTTTCCCGGCGCTGAGTCTGGGGCCGATTCTCGAACACCTTCTCATGCACGTTGGAAAGACATTCTAGGGAAACTATGGCAAGCCATCGCAAATCAGCCTGGGATTTGAGTCTCGTTCGCAGTGCCGCCTGGAGTTCGCTGCTGAAGCTCTCGCCTCGCAACATGATGGGGAACCCCGTCATGTTCGTGGTCGAGATTGGCAGCGTCATCACGACCGTCCTGCTGATCCTCCATCCCCACGAGGCTTTCCGCTTCAACCTGCAGATCACCTTGTGGCTCTGGTTCACCGTCCTGTTCGCCAACTTCGCCGAAGCCATGGCCGAGGGCCGCGGGAAGGCGCAAGCCGAGACCCTGCGCAAGGCGCGGTCTGAGACGATGGCCAATCGCATCGTCGACGGCGGCAAGCTCGAACAGGTTGCCAGCGCGAAGCTGCGCGCCGGCGATCTGGTCTCAGTCTCGGCCGGGGAACTCATCCCCGGTGACGGAGAAATCGTGGAAGGCGTCGCATCCGTCGACGAGTCCGCCATCACTGGCGAGTCGGCTCCGGTCATTCGCGAGGCCGGAGGCGATCGCTCCGCTGTGACCGGTGGCACGCGCGTCCTCAGCGATCACATCAAAGTCAAAATCACTTCCAACCCAGGGGAAACGTTCCTCGACCGCATGATCGCGCTGGTCGAAGGCGCGGCGCGCCAGAAGACGCCCAACGAAATCGCGCTCAACATTCTGCTCGCAGGGCTCACAATCATCTTCCTGCTGGCCGTGGTCACGCTCCAGCCCTTCGCCGTCTATTCCGGATCGCCGCAGACCGTCTTTGTCCTCGTCTCGCTGCTCGTCTGCCTCATCCCAACCACCATCGGCGGATTGCTCTCCGCCATTGGCATCGCCGGCATGGACCGCCTCGTTCAGCACAACGTTCTCGCCATGTCCGGACGCGCCGTCGAAGCCGCTGGTGACGTAAACACGCTGCTCCTCGACAAAACCGGCACCATCACGTTCGGCAACCGCCAGGCCACCGAATTCCTGCCGGCGCCCGGAGTTTCCGAGGCCGAGATGGCCGACGCGGCCCAACTCTCTTCTCTCGCCGACGAAACACCCGAGGGCCGTTCCATCGTCGTCCTCGCCAAGGAAAAATATCGCCTCCGCGGACGCGACTTCGCAACTCACGAAGCCGAATTCATCCCCTTCACCGCGCAAACCCGCATGTCAGGAGTCAACCTCGATGGACGCGAGATTCGCAAGGGCGCTGCCGAGTCCATCGCGCGCTACATCGAGCAGAACACGAACAGCCCGATGCCCGCGGAAGTCCGCGCCACGGTCGAGAAGATCGCCTCCTCTGGCGGCACGCCTCTCGTCGTCGCCGAGAACCGCCGCGCCATGGGCGTGATCCACCTCAAAGACGTCGTCAAGGGCGGAATCCGTGACCGTTTTGCCCAGCTTCGGTCCATGGGCATTCGTACCGTGATGATCACCGGCGACAATCCGCTCACCGCCGCAGCCATCGCCCGCGAAGCCGGAGTCGATGACTTCCTTGCCCAGGCCACGCCCGAAGACAAACTCAAGCTGATTCGCACCGAACAGGCCGGAGGCAAGCTCGTCGCCATGACCGGGGACGGCACGAACGACGCCCCGGCCCTCGCTCAAGCCGACGTCGGCGTCGCCATGAACACCGGCACGCAAGCCGCCAAGGAAGCCGGCAACATGGTCGATCTCGATTCCAATCCCACCAAGCTGATCGAGGTCGTCGAAATCGGCAAGCAGTTGCTGATGACCCGCGGCGCGCTCACCACGTTCTCCATCGCCAACGACGTCGCCAAGTACTTCGCCATTATCCCGGCCATGTTCGCCGCAACGTTCCCCGTACTGAATGCGCTGAACATCATGCAGCTGAAGACGCCGCAATCGGCCGTGCTCTCGGCAGTCATTTTCAACGCGCTGATCATCATCGCGCTGATTCCGCTGGCGCTGCGCGGCGTGAAGTACCGCGCCATGAACGCCGAGGCTCTGCTGCGCCGCAACCTCTTCATCTACGGAGTCGGCGGGCTCATCGCCCCATTCGTGGGCATCAAGATCATCGATGTACTGATTACGGCCGTGGGCCTGGCCTGAGGAAAGTCATGAAAAAGAATCTGATCACCGCCGTTCTGATGACCGTCGCCACTACGATCCTGCTGGGATTGATCTACCCGCTCGTCATCACCGGACTCGCGCAAGTCCTGTTCCACGACAAGGCAAACGGCCAACTCATTACTCGCAACGGCGAAGCTATCGGCTCGCGCATCATCGCCCAGCCCTTCACCTCGGCAAAGTATTTCCACCCACGCCCCTCCGCCGCGGGCAACGGATACGACGCCGCCAACTCCGGTGGCACCAACTACGGGCCCACGAACCAGAAGCTGATCGACCGTGTCCGTGCCGATGCTGCCGCGCTGCATCAGGAAAATCCGGCTGAGCCCGTTCCGGTCGACTTACTGACGACCTCTGCCTCCGGCCTGGATCCTGAGATCTCCCCGGCCGCCGCCGAGTTCCAGATCCCGCGCGTCGCCCACGAACGCGGCCTTCCCGAATCCACACTCCGCGATCTCGTCCAGAAATACACCGCGCAACGCGATCTCGGCCTGCTCGGCGAGCCCCGCGTGAACGTGCTGGAACTCAATCTCGCGCTCGATGATATGTCGGCCAAGCACTGAACCCGCGCTATTCGCCATGCGATAATGGGGCCACACCGCCGTGGCCCCGTAGCTCAGATGGATAGAGCAGCGGTTTCCTAAACCGTTGGTCGGCAGTTCGACTCTGCCCGGGGCCCCCAGTGTTCTATTACTTCCGTCGGGATGATCGAGTTTCTAAGAGCAATCCGCTGTGATTTCCGTC
This sequence comes from Candidatus Dormiibacterota bacterium, assembly GCA_035632675.1. Classification (GTDB taxonomy): domain Bacteria; phylum Acidobacteriota; class Terriglobia; order Terriglobales; family Acidobacteriaceae; genus Sulfotelmatobacter. The sequence goes on along the minus strand of DASQGJ010000010.1, from coordinate 30,555 downwards.
GCTGCAATTTCTGCACTCGGACTATAATTTTTCCCGGCTAGACCGTACTCCTGTTTGTGTCTGTCAGGTTCAGGATTTTCTGTTTTTTCGGTACCGGCAGCTCAATGCGAATAACATCCGCGGATCACAATGGTTTCGCGCTGTCGGTTGTTTCCAAAACGAGCGATGAAGTCGGAAGCAAGTTCTTCGAACTCGGCGTATGCTCTTTGGGAGAATATCTATGAACTGCGCGTTCATGGTCGTCTCAGTTCTGTTGTTGGCGAGTGCACTGCCGGTCGCGGGAGAAACAAACCAGAGGACTGCGGCGATCAATAAGAAGGTCGTAGGAAAATGGTGGTCAAGTGACGCGAAACACTACATCGAATTCCTCCCAAATACCGACTGCTCGGAAGGCTCGTTGCTTCCCGACGGCGAGTGGCACGTCGAAAGAGGCAAGTTGTGGGTTCGGGAATACGCCGCCTCAGTGAAAGATCCGCCCGACGAGTTTGGCTGTTCCAGCGGAGAACTGGCATTGACTGGCCCAAATACATTGACGCGTGACTATGGGATGGGAGGTCGGGTGGAGGAATATCATCGTGCGGTAAAGCATGCTGAGGCTGTCCCCAAGAAGCCTCAATAACTTCTCGGTGATACGATCCCCGCTCACCGGGATTGGGGTATTCAGGCTCCGCCCGACTCCTTGGCACTAGCTCAGGAAGATTTGCTCCGGCAGGATCAGTTCGGCTGCGGCGTAGGAGTGGTCGGAGCCGCGGCAGGAGCGGTGGGCTCCTTGCGTTTCTCCTCAGCGTCCACCGAGAAGAGCATGTAGTGGTCGAAGCTATGCTTGCGGTAGTAGCGATGCCGGCGGAAATCCAGATAGATCTCCGCGCTCTGCGGCAGCCACAGTTGCAGATTCTTCTTCCCGAAGGGCACCGGGCCATACTCCACGACCTGATGTTCGCCGGCCAGCCGGATCTGAGGCACCGGGTTGACCAGTTCCGATTCGATGCGAACAATGTGAAACTGATCGGGTGTGATCCAGGCGCGGCCTTTGAGCCGCAGGGAGTAGAGGTCGCCGCCTACCCGGTAGTCGTGCATCCGCGCCGGCTTGTCGTCGCGCTGGCGGAAGTGCACCATCCACGTCGACTGCCCGTGCACCTCACTCAGACCCTCGCAAACAAACTCGAAGTTGTCCCGCATTGCCGGATGAAACACCAGAGCCAGCGTCGCGAATCCACTGCTCGCAATCTGATCTGGAAAATCGGCAAGCCCTAAGTGTTCCTGCCGGTATTCTTCTACCGCGATCGACCCTGGGGTCGATTGCGCTACGGAAGCCACGTAGTTGAAAGTGCGTGTCTCCTTGGTAATCGCTTCGCCCATCTCGTCGAGCTGTTCGTGCAGCAGGTGCTCGATCGCAGCGATCCGCGACACGTCGCCGACAAATTCCTCGACGCGGCCGCCGGTCATTTGTACGACGCTCTCAGGGCACGTAACGCCCAACGCAATCGATGGCCTGGCCGTATCAATTCCGGGTGGCTGCCACGGCTTTACCGAGAATGTCGGCTCCGCGGCTGCAATCATCGGATCCACGCCCGCGGTCGGAGCAGCAGCGATCATCGTGCTTCCGCGCGAAACTTCAGGAACTGCCTCCAGGCGTGCAATCAGCGCTCTCACCTGCGGCACGCTCGGGTTCTTTGGAGAGGACTGCACGAAACCTTTGAGCGCCTGAATGCCTTCCTGCCTTTGCCCCAGATTCACCAGAGCCTGCCCTAGAACTAGCTGCGAAGCGGCGGCACTCCCCTTGCTCTGTGCAATTGCCAATTGGGCCTGGTCCCGGGCTTTGTCGTACTCTTGCCGCTTCAGATAAGAAGCTGCCAGCAGGTCGTGCGCGACCCAGTAGTCCGAATCCGCGAGGACGGCCTTCTCCAGCGTGGACACGGCCCGGGTGTAGTCTTCCTGCTGAATACTCACTCGACCCAGCAAGGTTAATGCCTGCACATTGCTGGGGCTGAGATTGGTGGCGGTTCCCAGAAAATCCACCGCGCGTCCAAAGTCCTTCTTTTGATAGAAGAGGTAGCCCAGCAGGAAATTCAAATCCGGATTTGAAGGGGCCAGCTTGTACGCCGCGTCCAGCCGTTTGTTCGCCTCATCCCACTTGCCCGATTTTAGCGCCGACACGCCGTGCTTGGTTTCTTTCCGCGCCTTCGGAGGCAGCGTCGAGTCCGAGACATTGAGGTCCACCGCGGCCGGATCCTTCTGCAGGATGATCTCCAGCTTGATGGGAGCCAGAGTGTTGATTGCCTGAAACTCCTTGTGAGCCGTGATATATCCAACGGCACTTACTTCGGCGTCGTAGTGCCCGAAGGGAACGTCGCCAAACGTAACCTCCGACTCGTCGGTGGTTGTCTGCCAACTCACCGTGTTCAGAGTCTGGTTCGTCAGCTTTACCAGAGACTGGCGGTCAAGCCTGGTCTTTGTGTTTTCAGAATAGACGGTGACCAGAACCATCGAACCGTTATGGTTTTCGTAGCCTTTGATGTCACTGGTGGTGCTGCCGGGAGCGCTAAACCCCTGTCCGTAGGCTGCGCCGGTGCAGGCGCAAACGAGCAACAACGCTCCGAGTGGCCAGAGTCGGTGAGATACCCGCAGTGTGCTTCGACGGGTCATAAACTAAGTGACAGGGAAGTGTCTCACGCCCGCCCTGACGGGTCAATGCGTCTTTCGTAGCTCTTCTCGCCAAACCTCGAAAAAAGGCCGCCGAGCCCGAAGCCCGGCGGCCAACTCACAAGGGGGAGGTTCCCGCCTTACTGCCCTTTGCCGCTCAGCGCCAAAGTTTGCGGGCTGCCCACGCTGTTGTCGAACAGTTTGTACGTGCCGCTCTCGCTCGCGGTCGTACTGGGAGTGAAGTACACGGTGAGAGTGCACGTCCCGCCAGGCTTCAGCGGATTACTTGAGTTGTTGCCGCAGGGCGCGGCATCGCCGTAGTTATCGGCGAAGTCCGCGCTGTTCGTGCCCGAAAATTCGGCACCGGTGAAGAACACGTTTGTGGCCCCGACGTTGGTGATGGTCACCGTTGACGAGACCTGCGTTCCCTTCGTTACCGTTCCAAAGTTGATGGAGGTGGGCGTGAACTTGATACCCGTTCCGTAACCTGACATCGCCACGGTTTGCGGGCTGGTTACGTCACTGTCCGTCACGGAGATCGTCCCCGAGGCGAAGCCAACCGCCGTGGGTTTGAAATCCGCGTTGATGACGCAGGTTCCCTTGTTCGCGATCACCAGGCTCTTGGTGCACGTGGTGCTGCTGGCGCTGGCAAACGGTCCCGTCACCGTGACCGCCGGATTGCCCAGCGTGATCGACACTCCCGTGTTGTTGGTGAGCGTGATCTTCGTGTTTGCGCTGGTCAAGCCCACCGCCGTAGTCGCGAACGTAATGGTGCTGGGGCTCAGCGATACATTACTGGTTCCCGTTCCGCTCAGACCCACAAGTTGCGGTGAAGAAGGATCGGTGTCGTTGATCACCACCGATCCCCGCTTGAGACCCGTCGTGGTCGGCCCGAACGTTACGCTGATCGTGCAGCTTGCGCCGCCCGCCAGTGTCTTCCCGGTTGCCGGACACGTGTTGGCCGAGATTGCATAGTCGGTTGTGTCCGTCAATGTGGTCCCGTTCATGGTGATCGCGCTCGTCCCCGTATTCTTCACGGTCACGGTTTGCGCTGCCGAAGTGGTTTTCACCAACTGGTTGCCGAAACTCAGCGGCGCACCGGTCAGCGAGATCGCGCTGCCTAACCCGCTCAGGCTGACCGTGTTGACCGGGTTGAAGTAGCCGTTGGAATTGATGGTCACGCTGCCGTTCAGCGTTCCCGAAGCCGTGGGCACAAAGTACACATACATCGTGCAAGTCGTGCCATTGGCCATGCTCGCCGGACAATTGTCCGCCTCGCTGAAGTTCGCGCTGGTGGAAATGTTGCTGATCGTAACCGGACCGTAGGCACTCACGATCATGGTCAGAGGCGAACTTGTGGACCCAACCGCCGTAAGGCCGAAGGACATGCTTCCGGTGCTGGTGCTCACCGCAGGAAATACCGTGATGGTCCGCACTCGGAAGTTGTTGTAGTCAGAGACCAGAATGTTCCCCGACGAATCGAGTGCGATTCCAGACGGCACTGAGAGCTCGGCCGCGGTGGCCGCCCCGCCGTCCCCGGTGTATCCCGACGTTCCATTGCCCCCAACGGTGGTCATGATCCCGTTCGGGCTCACCCAGCGCACGCGGTTGTTGTAACTGTCTGCGATGAACAGGTTGTCGTTGGCGTCGACTGCGATCCCTTGCGGATCGTACAGGCCGCTCGAGACTGCGATTCCGTCCCCGGTGAAGCCGCAATTGCTCCCCAGGTAGCCGAATCCCGCTACGGTAGAGATGTTCCCGGTGGCCGCGGAAACTTCCCGTATCCGACAGTTGCTGGTGTCTGCGATGAACACATTTCCTGCCGGATCCACCGCAATATCGGCGGGATAGTATAGCTGTGCACTGGTGGCTGGGCCTCCGTCACCCGAGAACCCGTATTCGCCGCCGATGCCCGCGATCGTTGTGATCGTTCCGCTCGTCACCTTGCGCACGACATGGTTGTACTGATCGGCGATGTAGACGTTGTTCTTGCTGTCCACCTTCACCGCGAACGGATAGTAGAGTTCGGCGTTGGTCGCAGCCCCGCCATCACCGGAATATCCGCATCGCGGGCTACCGCTCACCACCAGTCCCGCAAACACACTGATGGTTCCTGCCGTGTTGACCTTGCGCACCAGGCAATTGTCGGTGTCGGCGATATACACATTGCCGCTACTGTCTTTTGCCACACCCTCAATGTTGGTCATCTCGGCACTCGTCGCCGCTCCTCCGTCACCGGTGTATCCATAGGTTCCGTTTCCGGCGAAGAAGTTTACCAACCCCGTGGAGTTCACCAGCTCCCGGACCATGTAGTTGTGACTGTCATCGATGTAGACGTTCCCGGATGAGTCACTCGCGATCCCGTAGGGATAGTTCAACTCCACCCCATTCGCCGGAGCCCCCGTGATCAAGGTCTCCAGGTTGTAGGTGTGATTTCCGGCTGCACGGTTCAAGTTTCCACCGACCGTGAAGCTGTCCACCACGTAGTTGTCGTTGTCTGCGATGTAGATCGTGCCTCCAGTGGTCGTCGCTACCCCAACCGGATAGTACAGTTCGGCACTGGTTGCCAATCCGCCTTCCCCACAGGTGCCCCCGCAGGCCGTGCCGTTGCCGGCGACCGTGTTCACGTTCCCACCAACCGTGAATTGCCGAACCCTCTGGTTGTAGTAGTCGGCGAAGGTCACCGCGGTTCCATTCACCGTGACTCCAAACACCTGGTTCATCTCCGCGCTGGTTGCCAGTGCGCCATCGCCGGAATAGCCGCAAGTGTGATTGCCAGCGACTGTGTTGATCTTCCCCGAAGACTTGGTGACCTCGCGAATCACGCAATTGCCGTAGTCGGCGATGAACAGGTTGCCGCTGCTGTCGGCCGCCACTCCTCCTACAGAATTCAGCTCCGCGCTCGTCGCCGCGCCATTGTCCCCACTGTATCCGCAGGTGTGATTGCCGGCGTAGCTGGTGATCGTGTTGCTGGAAATCACCACCTTGCGGACCACGCAGTTGCTGTTGTCGCCAATGAATAAGTTGCCGGAACTGTCCAGCGCCACAGCCAGCGGGAAGTTAAGTTGTGCCGCGGTTCCTTTTCCCCCATCGCCTGAGAATCCACACGAGTTGGGAATTCCGGCCACCGTGGTGATCGTGTTGGTCGTGTCGACCTTGCGGACGATGCAATTGTATTCATCGGCAATGTAGACGTTCCCCGAACTGTCCGCCGCCACCGAGAAGGGATGGGCAAGAGACGCGTTTCCGGCTCCGCCGGTTACTCCATCTCCGGAGTAGCCATAAGCCCCGCTCCCGGCGACGACGCTGATCGTTCCCGCCGTGTTTACCTTGAAAACGCGGTTCTGGTTGTAGGAAGCAATGTAATAGTTGCCGGTGCTGTCCACGGCAACTCCGTAAGGTTGGTAGAGATTGGCATCGATGGCGGGAATGCCATTCGGCCCGCCTCCTATCGATGTGGTAATGACATCCTGCGACAGCGCCGGGAGACTCACCAGCATAACTGTCAGCAGCAGGGCAGCAAATATCGTGAAGCGACGCATGAAATTCTCTCCTGGAAAGGTCTTGGATGGGACTTGGCGGTTCAAATCGGACATGACTGGCTACTGCTCCTTCGGGACCAACGGGTAGCGGCTGATTTGCGCACCTCTCTGCCACGTCGCTCCTTGGTTGTCCTGGAACAGGATGATCAGGTTGGGCTGCGCCGGCGGCGCCATCCACTCGCGAAATTCCCGCTTCGTCACCGTGAACTGCTGGCTCATTTCCAGGAACTTGTGGCTCTTCCAGATCTTCACCGGCTGGAAGTTTCCGCGTAATGTCATGGCTGGCGACGAATCGACCAGCGTCACGATCACGCTCCTGGCATCGACATCGCCGTGATTGAAGAGCTTCACGTGAAGCGTCACTTGCACGAGGTCCCCTTGTTCTTGCACGCCACTCACGTCGAAGTAACCGGAAAACTCACGTCCACTGCTTGCCGTCGCGGCGACCGTCGCCCACAACAGCGCGGCGAGCATCGCGCCCGCCAGCCCAACTCGCGAAAAGCTGTAAAACTGCATAGAGATCCTCCTTGGATCCTTGGTCCAAAATTTTGTCCACGCAAAATCGAGCCGCACCTGCGCAGCTCTTCCTCAGCGAGGAACAGTCGTCTTCTGAATCGGGGCCTGGGAATCTGATTTGTTGCAGGGGCCGAAAAACTTGGGGAACCTGGTAATGCGAATCAGGTAATGCCAATCAACCAACACGTTCGACTACGAACTGCTTCTTTTCACTTGTACTTTCTTGACCTCGTATCGTCGTTTGGGAGCGGCGACATCGCAGAGACATACCCACAGCATGCCTCTCGGAGGCGGGCGCAATTTTGTGCCTGTACCGCACCTTTGTCAAGCTGCAATGTTTTTCACACATGCTTGGACCCGAGGAAGCGGTTCCGAACTCTGCGTTGGGCACGCGCGGTGAGACCAACCAAGTCCAGCCACGAAGCGGCGCTATGTGAAAGCCGGCACGGAAGTGCCGGATCAGAATCTCGAGGGGACTGCCTACGGTAATTCTGAATCTTCGGCCTGGTGGCTCTCCACCGACAGCTTTCGCAGCGAGAGCCGCTCCCGATGCGCCAACAGCAGTCCCACGGGCACCACCGCCGCAAATGTCACGAGCCACAGCAGGATCCCGCAACTCGCCGCCATCTCCGCTGGAACATCGAACACGCTCGACAGCGTCGCAATCGTCGCCATCTGCGATCCCCCACCCACAGCTGGCAGTTGCAGCATCGACCCCAGCATGCTCGCGAAGATCAAGATCAGAAGCTGAGAAACCGGGATCTCGAGCGCATCGACCCCGTAGGAGTGCGTCACTTCGTGGTACGCCAGTGCGATCATGTACCACATCCCGACCGACACCGCACTCAGCCATAGCAGCGACATCGGCCCGTGAATCGTGTTCAGCCCCATGCCGAATTCGCGCACTTTCTGCGCGAGCTTGTGACCAAGATTCGAGGACAGGTGCGCGAACCGCAGTTCCACCCAGCGCGCCGCCGCTTCGCCATTGCGGCCGATGACCACTGCCGCGACCGTGGTTCCCGCAACCAGCGCAATCAGAACAAATCCGGCTTGCCGGAAGCGCAGGTAGTACTCAGGATGCGGGATGGAAGGCAGCGCACTCGGCAGGAAAATCGCCAGCGCCATCAGAATGGCGAAAGCCCCGAGGTCAAAAATGCGTTCCACCGCCCATACGGCCAGTTGCGAGGAGAAGGGAAGATCCGTGCGTCGCGCGATCAGATACGGACGAATGAATTCTCCCGCGCGCCCCAGCAGCGCTATGCCGGTAAACCCAATCAGGGTCGCCGAGACAAGTTCGGCCAGAGAAGTCTTCGCCCTCACCGGTTTCAAGAAAATCTTCCACCGAATCGCTCGCACCACATACGCCAGATAGATCAGCGCTATTCCGTGGAACACGTGCCATTTCTTGATCCGGTGCGTCTGGCTCCAGAACGTACCCCAGTCGAACATCCGCCAGTGCCGGTACTGCAGATAAATAAGGACCGCCAGAATGAGGAACACCACCACGCTGGCCAGAATGCGCTTCTTATCCATGAAGGGGAAGAACTCCGCGCCGCGACCCCGGCAACGCGAAGCGGGAAACGGCACCACCCAAGGTAAACGACTCAGCCACAAGGGTCAATCGTGGTGGCCTATGCGTGGTGGCCTATGTGGCGCGGGCGCTTTCGCCCGCGCCTTTTGACTTTGATTTGTTGTGAGAACCCGGCGTGAAGTAGAGACAACCCGCGTAGCCGTTACTCCCCGCGCTTCGCCGCGGTTGCCGGCACCGTAGCCGCGCCAGCACTCTTGGCTGCTGCACCCTGGGCCTTCTTGCCCTTGGACGCGCTCTTCTGCGAAGCCGCCGCCTTTTCCTGCGCTACCTTCTTCTTATTGAAATCCTTGACGACCCGCGCCACATACGCCCGCGTCTCATAATAAGGAGGCACTCCACCAAACTGCTCCACCCGCTGCGGCCCCGCGTTGTACGCGGCCAGAGCCTTCACCAGGTCGAAGTTGTACCGCTCCAGCAACTCACGCAGGTACTTCGTCCCGCCCTCCACATTCGCCTGCGGATCGAACGTGTTCGGCACTCCCAGTTGCGAGGCGGTGCCCGGCATCAACTGCATCAGGCCTTGCGCGCCCTTCGGTGATACGGCCCGCACATTGAACCCGCTCTCCGCCTTGATGACGCTGTTCACCAGGTCGGGATCAAGCCGGTATCTTCCGCTCGCCTCGTTCACCACCGTCGATAAATCAGTCGTAGGGCGAGCCGGGAATCCGGTCATCTTGGCTTTAGCAGCCAGCATCGGCGCCCCATCCTTCGCGTGTCTTGCGAATGGCGGGGAGCCGGAATCTGGTTCGTCCGTGACCGTCTCGAAATGCTCAATCTCCGACGTCGGTACGTCCACGAAACTGGATCCATCCGCACTCACATACAACCGCGTCAACTCGCCAACCACTTCGTGCCGCTGGTGCTTGATGGAAAATCCATTCTTCAACACCGCCACCTCGCCGCCCAGGCAGGGAAGTGCCACCACCGCAAGGATCGCGATGATCCAAACTCTTGAAGCCTTTGTGATCGCACCCTTCATCTCAAATCGCTAACCCCTGGCCTCTGATCCCTCACTGAAAGCCATCTCGACCGCCGCCGCCACTCCGCACTCATGATTCCCGCGCGTTACCTGCCAGCCGCGGCCGCGCAACTCTTGGCACGCATTTCCCATGATAACCGGATGCCCTGCGAACTCAAGCATTTCGACATCATTGTGATTGTCACCGACGGCCATGACCTGTTCGCGCCGGTAACCACGGTGTGTCGCCCAGCGCTCCAGCGCATGTCCCTTGGAGCATCCCGCATTCAGCACGTCGACTATCGACAAATCCCGCTCGGGATACTCCGTCCTTAATACCGTCACCAACCCGTCCATCCCGGCGGTTTCGAGCGTCCGCAGGGCTTGGACCATCCTGGCCGTGGTCCCGCAGAACATCGCCTGCACCGGATCCGTGACTAGCGACTGCTCGATGGGCACCACAAATTCGATGTACTCGATATTTTTCTCCAGCCACCGCCGAATGCTCGCCCCCAGCTCATCAAGCCGCTCGAGCACGATCGCTCCCTTGGTCTCTTTCTCAAAAGTCAGAACGGTGTTTCCGCGGAATTCTTGCATCGCCCCACACAACCGCCGGCAGGTCGCTGCCGGCATCAGGTCCCGATGAAAAGTTTCGCCGCTCAACGACCGCGTCACCGCCCCGTTCGAGCTGATCAGCCAGAGATCGAATCCCAGTTGCTTCGCGATCGGAAGCGCAAACGTGTGCCTCCTGCCCGTTACCAGCAAAATCTCGATCCCCGCCGCGTGCGCCCGCCGTAGCGCCGCCATGTCGCCTTCGGAAATCTGAAATTGGGGATTGAGCAGCGTGCCGTCGATATCGGTCGCCAGCAGCCGTATGGAAGGTTTCGAAAGCGTCAACACGCTCAATGGTACCATCGGCATCCCGGCTGCCGAATATGCCAGGCGGACCGTAGTGTCCTAGTTTGGCCTTTCTTCGCGAACTTCGCGGTTATAGCTTTTGATCTCCTGGTCAAATCTTGAAGACTTTACCAGCAAAACACGCAAAGAACTTCCGCCAAGGTCGCAAAGACAATCTAAATTGGGACACTACCGGGCGGACGGGTTGTGGGCTACTCTCATTATTGTGGAACGTGGAGGCTGGGTTGCATCGGGGAAGACTACCAGCAGCGGAGAGCAGAACGAGCAGCCGACGTCTTGACACGCAAGCTGCATCGCGCAAAATTAGAGACTTCACGGTCGAATCCGGGTTTCTAGAGCATGTTGCAAACGTCGTCAGGGATACTCTCATGATCCGTCGCTCCCGTATCTGCCTCGCCATTTTCGGAATTTTGCTCCTCGCGCTCGCGGCAATCTCTTGTGGCTCAACCAATCAAAACGCCGGACGCGTTCTTACCTCCATCGCCGTTACTCCCACGCAGGCCGACGCGTCGCAGTACCCCAACGGTCAGGTGACATTTGTGGCCACCGGAACCTTCAGCATCCCGCCCTTGAGCGGACCGGTAACCTTCACCAGCCCTTACACGGGCTCGTTTTTCGTGGCTAATCCGAGCGGGGGGATAATCGCCACGGTCGTGGCTACCGGCACCGGAACCGTGACCGTCCAGTGCGTCTCCGGCGTGTCGTCGAGCGTCTACGTAGTGGCCAGCGCCTCCGCCAACAACGGAACGCAAACGGTGGTCACCGGACAAGGACTGCTGACCTGCCCGTAGGGCATGTCTCTTTACCGTCGGTACGCGTAGAGTACTTGCCAGTATGGTACGTGGAAGAGCGGCGCTTTAGCGCCGCGTAAAGTGTGCCAACAGACCGGGCTTTAGCACCGACATCCCGGCCAGGCTACGCCCGCACTCGCCCCAGCACCTCGTTGGCTTTCCGAAACCATGGCCGCTCCAGCCGCTTCAAATATCCCGGCATGGTCGGCTTCTTCTCCAGAATCTTCTGCGCCCACGCCCGAGCCTCGGCGGTTCGCCCCTGCGATTCCAGAAACAATGCGTAGTGGTAGTACGTCTCGGAAAGCGTCGAAATCTGCGTCGCCTCGCGGAACATCACGTTTGCTTTCTCGGCGTGCCCCGTCTGCGCGTAGGCCCACCCTAGCAATCCTTTGGCGCGATGAAAGTCATATCCAGGATCGGACGCCACGGCCCGCTCCAGATCCGGCACGGCCGCCGCAAAGTCGCCCAGTTCGGTCTCTGCAATGGCGCGCCGGTAAAACGGGTCCGCATGATCCGTCCGCGAAGAGATCGCCCGGTCGTAGCAGGCTCGAGCCCGCGCAAAATTGCGGTCGTCCAGATACAGCAGCCCTAGTTCCTCGTAATTGCCTGCCGACGGGTTGTCGAGAATCGCGCGTTCGAGTTCCTGAATCCGCCGCCGCCGCGGAAACGCCTGAAACGATCCCCGCAGCAGCCCCGCATCCGGAATCACTTCCACGGCGATATAGACCAGCGCCCCCACCCAATGAAACAGGATGACCCAGATCCAAAAGAAGTCCGGCCGCCGCCGGATGAAGTGCACAATCGCCACAATCCGCAGCAGGATCGACCACCACGAAAAAGCAAAAAAGAGAAATGATCCCATAGTGAAGTCGCACTATAGCATGCAGACTAGCGCATGCGGCGGGGGCGCTCCCGCCCGCGAAACCTCAAGAAGTCCGATTGGAACCGGTCCCGGAGGGACCGCTGATGATAGCCCGGCGTTTGCAACGCCGGGTAGCGTGGTTAAGATGGCACCGCGTCCCGGACGGGACGCCTGAAACGTGCCAGTCTCATCCAGGCGTCCGAATGGTCTCTACTTTTTTTCCGCAGGCGCAGTCGCGGCCGCCGGCACTCCCGCCAGACTCGCCTTCGCCGCTGCCGGGAGCTTATCCGCATTCGCGCACAACAGACTCACTTGCCACATCTGTGTGGTCGAGAGCGTCTTGTCGAATCCCGGCATCCCGGTCATGCGAATTCCACCCGACACCTTCCAATAGGACTCGCTCGGAGGATCATCCGTCACGCCCGTCCCCTCCATCAGCTTCGGAGGCTTGGGAAACATGCCGCTCGCAATCGCCGTCTGCGGCTGCCCCGGCAACCCGTGGCACACCGCGCAATGATCCTTGTAGATCTGGGCCCCTGCGGTGAAGGCGGCTTCATCGGCCGCGATGGGCACTGATTTCGGCATTTCCTTGTCCATCCGCGCATGCAGCGCCATTCTCGCGAATGATCTCTCAAAGGGCATCGGAGGCGCCGCCGTCGCCACCGGCGCCATCCCCGTTGAGAAGTAGAAGTACACCACCGCTCCAACCAGCACCACCCCCACAATCAGTCCAAAGACAAAAGTTCGCATTCAACGTTCTCCTGTGGAATTCAGCTGAGTACACGATACTAACCCAGCCGCGCTGGTTGATGCGACGTTCATAGGGAACAAGCAAATGCAACAAGCGCCCGGGATCTACTCACAGATTACTTTTCGGTTTCGCCCCACAGGAGGGCCGGAGTCCCGGCTGGTTCCGCCAGGCGAGACTCAGCGGTAAACTTGTTATTGCCGGTTCTCATGGCAAAACGCCTGGAGGCGTTACCGATGTCCGATGTGCAAACCGAGCAGCTCAAATCTTTTCGAGCCTTCATCAAGGCGGCCGAAGACGGCGCCGTCATTCCGCCCGTCGACGAGCGCGATCTGAAAGCCCTTCATGAACTGTGTGTGGAACGGGCAAAGCGTTATTGCGGAAAGGACGGAGTCATCAGCATCGAACTCACGGCCCGTGCTTGCAGTCCCACCGCAAACCTGCCCGCGGTCTGGCTGCGCCACACGCAACTGCGGTCGCTGTTCCGGCATGGCCTTCTTACAGAATGGCAATGCGGTACAACTTTGGATGATGCCGTGTTCCATCTCGCCGCCAGCATTCCAATGAGCGGCACTCATTTGGACCATCAGGTTTTTGTGCAACAATTGCGCGCCGCAACGACGGCCTGAAAAAGTAACGAATTGACCGCGCCCAGATGCGGACAATTCGTGGTGTCGCCGTCTGTAGACTGAGGCAGTCATGAGCAAATTCGAGAGGTTCGAGTACTCCATCATCACCAGGGCCACACCCGATCTGGCTTGGAAGGTTTTCTCCAACTTGGAGCTGTGGCCGCAGTTTTCCGAACTCTACCAACAGATCCGTTGGTCCAAGGGCGAGCCCTGGCAGGAAGGCAGCCGCCTCTCCATTCGCACGGCTAATCCTATCGCGGTCACTCTCGATCACGTCATCACGAAATGCGTCCCCGGGGAGGAAGTCGCCTGGATCGATCACGCTGTTGGTACCACCATGGAGCAATGGGTGTTTTTCAAGACTCTGCGCGGCGGCGGAACTCGCGTCAACACCTGGGCAGAATTCACCGGGTTGACGGCGTTCATTGCCGGCCGCAAAATCAAGGACGTGCTGCTCGAATTCACGCGAACCTGGTACGACCGCTATGCTCAGGAATGCGACCGCGCCGCGAATCACATAGACAAAGACACAGACAATGTGTCGATGTCCGACCCCGTGCCCCCGCAGAAGTAACTGGACTGATCACGCATCGCCGGCCGATTCCTCAACCCCGCGCCCGCACCGGAACTCAAACTCTCTCGCCGACAACCCTTTTACAAATTTCCAACTCACGCATGACAAGCCCACTTCACGCCCACTTTACTCTGCCTTCACCGTGACTCGAATCCCTGCAGAAATCGCGGAATTCTCAATCACTCTGGAGTAAAGCATCATGAGCAACGAAGTGACGCGCTCAACCGCAGAGACAAATCAATCTTCACCGGACGCGGCGTCCGCCAGCCGTTCCAATCGCCGCTCGTTTTTGAAAAACACTGTGATTGCCGGGGCCGCGACCACGGCGGGAGCCGCCCTCCTGTCCAGGGGCGTCCCAGCCTTTGCCGAAGAAAAAAGCGGATCGCTCAGCAAAGGCGACGCTGCCATTCTTCGCTTTGTCGCGGCCGCGGAAATTATCGAGAGCGACATATGGCTGCAGTACCAGGAACTGGCCGGAACTCAGGACAATGAAGTGTCGACGCTGGCCAGCAAACTGATTCCTGGCTATCCCTCCGCGCCCACGGGTGGAAATTCCGCGTACACGGCCGACATCAAGAATCTCGACGGGGATATGGACCAGTACATCCACGACAACACCGAAGACGAGTTGAGCCACGAGGTCTTCCTCAACGCCTATCTCGCTTCCAAGGGCGCTGATACCGTCAACCTCGATCAATTCCGCACTCTGGCTCCCAGTCAGGCCACGGGATCCAACAAAGCCTTTGGCCGGATCACCAATCTGATGCAGCTTTCGGTCCATACCGATTGGTGGACTCGCTATCGAAGCCGCACCAAGAATCCCGATTTCGGCGACTCTTTCCCAGACGCGGTCCCCACCCTGGCCGTTGGGCAACACACCGCCATTCCCAGAACCGATGCGGATACGGCCACCGAACCCTTCCTGCAGGCCATTGCCAATACAGCCGGATTTCACTTCGCCTGGATCGAACAGGGCGGCACCAGTCTCTATCCGTCGCTGGCACAGCGAGCCTCAAGCGTGGAAGTGCTGCGCATCCTGCTGAGCATCGGCGGCACTGAGATCTGCCACTTCCAGACCTGGCAGGACAAGGCCGGCAACGTGACTCCGGTGCCGAACGTGATCGATCCTGTAACCGGCGTCTCAGTCACATTCCCCGATCTGAATTCTCCGCCGTTCGGAGGGGAGGACTTCCAGACCAACCTGATCATGCCCGAACCCACCGTGTTCCTTAGCCGGCAATTTCCCCCGTGCTCCATTATTCGCCCGACGGAAACGAAGGGTATCGCGATGGGTGCGGTGAAGGCGCTCACAGGGGATGGGCTGTTCATCGGCCAGTCGAAAGCTTTCTTCGAGTTCTTGCGAGATCTCGCAGAAGACGCCGACGAAGCACGCCGGAGCGGCCATTGAGTATCGGGTGGCCCATCCTAACGCCGCGCTCTTTGCGGCGTTAGGGTGGGGATTCGGAAGCCCTGAGCCGCGTTCTCCACCAGTTCTGCTAGCCGTCGAATCGATGCATCTGACTCTAAGGAGAAGTCCATGTTTGAAGGCCTGTTCCAACCCATGCACCTGCTGGTCATTGCCGGAATCGCCCTGCTGGTGCTCGGCCCCAGGAAACTCCCCGAACTAGGCAAGGGCCTGGGTGAAAGCATCCGCGGCTTCAAATCTGCCATGGCCGCCAACCAAGAAGAACCCAAGCCCAAGCAAGACGCAAAAGTAGAAACGACTTCCTAACCGTAGCCTGCGATCCGAAAGCCGAAAGCCGAAAGCCGGAAGCCCGCAGCCGGGTGTTAAACTCGCAATCGTCATGCTGATGCACCTCGAATGCACTCGTTGCGGAGAGCACTATCCCGCCGACCGTCCGCAATCCGTTTGCCCCAAAGACGGCGGCGTCCTTTACGCGCGGTACGATCTCGCTGCCATCAAGCGCACCTTCTCCTCCGCACGCCTCGCTCTGCGCGCGCCCACGATGTGGCGCTACGACGCTGTTCTTCCCGAGGCCGACCCCGTGTCCCTCGGAGAAGGTTTCACCCCCATGCTCCCCAGCCGCGAATATCCCAACGTCTACATCAAGGATGAAGGCCTCAATCCCACCGGATCATTCAAAGCCCGCGGCCTCTCCGCAGCCGTGACCATGGCCCGCCGCTTCGGCCTGAAGAAACTCGCCATCCCCTCAGCCGGAAATGCCGCCAGCGCTCTCGCCGCCTACGCCGCCACCGCCGGACTCGAGGCTCACATCTTCATGCCCAAAGACGTTCCTGCTGCCAATCGTGTGGAATGCGATTACTACGGCGCGCACGTCACGCTGGTCGACGGCCTCATCAGCGATTGTGCGAAGAAAGTTGGCGAGCTGAAAGAATCCGATAACTGGAAAAGAGACGGATGGTTTGATGTCTCGACGACCAAAGAGCCCTACCGCGTCGAAGGCAAAAAAACCATGGGCTACGAAGTCGCCGAGCAGCTCGGCTGGCGCATGCCGCAAGGCATCATCTATCCCACCGGCGGCGGCGTCGGCTTGCTAGGCATGTGGAAGGCCTTCGAAGAAATGGAAACCCTAGGCTGGATCGGCTCCGAACGTCCGAAAATGATCAGCGTGCAATCCGCGGGATGCGCGCCGATTGTGAAAGCCTGGGAAGAAGGGAAGTCCTCCGTCGAGATGTGGACCAGCGCCTCCACCATAGCCGCGGGCCTGCGCGTACCCAAGCCATATGGTGACTATCTCATCCTCGACATACTAAAGAAGAGCAAGGGTACGGCAGTGAGCGCGACGGACGAAGAGATCCTCGAAGCCACCCGCCACTGGTCGAAAGTAGAAGGAATCTTCGCTGCGCCCGAAGGCGCCGCCTGCCTGGTAGCCTACCGCAAACTCCGAGCGAATAACTTCCTCAAGCCGGAAGACACCGTAGTCCTCTTCAACACCGGCAGCGGCCTGAAGTATCTGGACGTGCTGGACGCCCGTGTGGCCGCGGGCGATTCGCCAGCGAAGCCCGTAGCCCGAGCCAAGCCAGCCGCCCGCCAAATCGCCGGCATCATCGGCCCATACTAAACCAGTTCTCTAAAGAGATGTCATCGGCGGCGAAGCCGGCGCGAAGGACCCTACGTCAGCGTGCAGCGCCACAGCAGTGGACAAGATGGCCTTCACGCTTACCATCCCCGCTCACAGACGACCATTGGCAATTTGGTGTCTAATAGTGACCATGAAGCGCCATCGCGCCAGCATAGTAAGCATATCCACTGCTTTTGTTTTAGCCCTAGCTCTTGTCACCTTCACGCCCGTGCCTGCGCGCGGACAACAGTGCCCCCACGCCAGCGAGACCGGGCCTAACAGTGCATCGGAGGCCTGGACATTGGAAGGCGCGCTGATCTTCCACGATTCCATCCGAGAGTGGTTTGAATTGAAGCTGGACGCACCGCAATGCGGCCAAGCCTCGATTGAACTGGTACGAGCTACTCTCGATGATTGGAGACCTCTAGAGATTCTGAGAGGCTGCCGTGTCAGGTCGAGCGGTACCATCGGTTTCTCCCCTACCGGATACTACTCGCTTGAAATGTACCAGGACGTGGAAGAGATCGAGTCAATCGGCGCGTGTGAAAAGCAGTTACCGTTCCCTGATTACGCACACGCACAACCCGACGAGACGGTCCGCCACTATCGGGTTGACATGCATGTTAACTATGGGCCTGGAGACCATCCGATCATCTTCCGCGTGTCGAGCGCAGGTAAGGAATTGCACCCGTGGCAGGCTTACGCGAGTTACATGCTGACGGGAGGTTTTGTCCTTTACGGATACTGCGGCAAGGGCTTTGTCGTGGATAAGGTCTTTGGAACATCACAGGCGAAGCCGTCGCACTTCGAAGAGCCGCGAACGCCGGATGACATGGCGGCGTTTGATCCGGAGAGTGCTGCCGCGTCCGGTGTGAGGGATCTGCATCTGGGATACACATGCGTGCGCAAGCCGTAGCTGCTGACTTCAGGCCTGTACACTCAATTTCCCTCCATGGGATTGGCCAAAACGCAGCAGATTCCATTCCGACAATACTTACCTGATCCGGTGAAGGCCGAGTAGGACGCTGATGGGCCCTCACAACTAGTCGCACCGGGTCTGCTTCGTGTGCCGTGTGGTTAAATGGTCTCTCCCATGACCGACCGCCTCTATTACCACGACTCCTTCCTCTACGATTTCGAAGCCGAAATCCGCGAATTGCAGGAAAGCCCCAAGCCCGCCCTGATCCTCGACCGCACCGCCTTCTATCCCACCAGCGGCGGCCAAGTCTTCGACACAGGCGTCATCACCTCCGGAGCAGAAAAGGTCAAAGTCACCGAGGTCGCCGACACCGAAGACGGTCGTGTCATCCACTATCTGGAAGCGCCCGTCAAAGACTTCAAGCCCGGCGCCAAGATCCACGGCCAGATCGATCGCACCCGCCGCCGCGACCACATGCAGCAGCACACCGGACAGCACGTCCTCTCCGCCGCTTTCGTCCGCCTCTTCAACATGCCCACCGTCTCGTTCCACATGGCCGACGACTACTGCTCCATTGATCTGGACACGCCCGCGCTGACGAAAACGCAAATCGAAGCCGCCGAGCGCCTCGCCAACGAAATCATCCTCGAGAATCGTCCGGTCGCGATCCGCTTCGTCACCCGCGACGAAGCCGCCAATCTGGGCTTGCGCAAAGTTCCCGTGACCGACCGTGACGAACTGCGCATCATCGACATCCACGACTGGGACCTCAGCGCCTGCGGCGGCACCCACGTTAACCAGACAGGACAGATCGGCTGCGTCTTGCTGCGCAAAGTGGAGAAAGTCCGCCAGGGATGGCGCGTCGAATTCATCGCCGGACAGCGCGCTGTCTCGACGGCTCGCCGCGATTTTACCACGCTCACCGAAGCCGCGTCGCTCTTCTCCGCGCACATCTACGACGTGCCTCAACAGACCCGGAAGTCGCTCGACGAAATCCGCTCCCTCCGCAAGCAGCGCGAGCAATCGCTCGAAGAACTAGCTGCCGCCCAGGCCGCCGCACTGCTCGCCGAAACGCCCGAAGCCAGCGGACGCAAATTCGTAATCCGCACCTTCGCCGACCGCGACATCAATGTCCTCAAACTGCTGGCGCAAAAGTTGACCCGCCTCTCCCCCAGCGCCATCGCCCTGCTCGCTACCACCTCGCCGCAACCGTCTCTGGTCTTCGCGCAATCCGCCGGACAGCCCTTCGACATGGGCGCCCTCATGAAAGACACCATGGCCAAACTCGGCGGCCGCGGCGGCGGCAGCAATGACATGGCCAAGGGCGGCGTCGCCACCAGCGAAGGCCTCGAATCAGCGCTTGCGAACGTGGCCGCAACCCTGCAGGCGGCGACCGCACAATAAGGCCTGTCCGGGCCGAACACCCACCTGTGATTCCAATCACAGCGCCATCCTGCCACCGCGCTATTCTTTAGCGTAATCCACTCCTACTCGAAGGAGGTTCCCGTGTACCGATTTGCACTGCTCCTTCCAGCACTCCTTTTCTTCTCTTCTCCCGTCGTCCCTCAGCAGCAACCCGCAACCAACCCGGCGGCGAAGACGCCCTCGTACTCGGCCATTCCGGTCGAGGCCACCCGAGCGCAGAATCCGGTCAAGCCGTCGTCCGAGTCCACTGCGCGTGCCAAAAAGTGGTGGACCCTCGACTGCGAGATGTGTCACGGCAAGAACGGCGACGGCAAGGGCGAGACGGCGAAAGAGATGAAGTTGGTCATGGCCGACTTCACCAATCCCGAAACTCTCAAAGACCGCACCGACGGCGAAATCTTCTACATCATCAAGAACGGCCACAACGACATGCCCGCCGAAGGTTCGCGCGTCAAAACGGATGAGAATTGGGACCTGGTCAACTACGTCCGCGCTTTCGCCAAGAAGAAAGACGCCGACACCAAGACTCAATAGGGTGGGTAGAAGATTCAGAGGGTGCCCCACTTCTCCCTGTTTTTGGGAGAAGTGGGGATTTCTGATTTTATAGTTATTTTCCGCAACGAGCGCCGAAGCTCACTCCGGCTCCTGATACACCCCCAGAATATTTCCACTCGGGTCGCGAAACCGTGCCGTGATCTCTCCCGGATCGCCGCCGACCGGCTGCACAATCTCGCCGCCGTGGCTCACGATTCGTTCCAAAGTCTCGGCGACACGGTCCACCATGATGTAAATCAGCAATCCCGGCTGCACCGACGGTGGCCGGTCGAGCACCCACTCCCCGCTGACTTCACCCACGCCATCGTCAAACGCACTGCTGCCGTCACCGCGCGTCCGGATATTCCACCCGAACACGTCCCGGTAAAAATCGGCCGAGCGTGCAATGTCAGTAGTTGGAATCTGGATGTAGCAGATCTTGCCGTTGCCGCGCGTAGGAGGCATAACCGCCCCAGTCTATCCCGTCCGCCGGAACCGCGCGGTCGAAGTATCCTCGTCTTTGCCGGAGGGTAGCAGCCCCACGATCCCCCGCAAGCCTTCCCATGCAGCCTGATTCAGCGAAGGCTCGGCGCTCACCAGTTCGCGGATCATGTCCCATGCCGCCATGTTCAGCGCGCCTTCCGGAGGCAGTCCCATGGCGAGCGAAACCGCACACTGCGGGCAAAAACAAATCCGACTCGCCGCCGATTTCTGCCGCGGCCTCACGCCCACCGTCTGGGCGAACATGTATACCGCAACCGATTTATCCCCTGACACAATTTCGCGCCTGCAGCGCAGGCAACAAATGGATTGCACGAGTTCCTTCCACGGAGCCGGGATGTTTGAGGTATTTGCCTACGATCCGTCACGCGCGGGTTCGGCGCAAGTGAGAAGGAAGATTCCTGGCGTGCCATCCTTCTAGCGGTCAAATTCAAAATGCAAGAGAATGACCAGCACAAGCACCAAGATGACAGCAAGTATGGCGAGCGCTGGATGCTTAGTTGCCCAACCTCCGAGGACCGACTGAGGGGCTTCATCATTGAGGACTTGCTCTTGACTCCGAAAATCACTTGCAGGAGGTGACGTTTGAGACCGCACTTGTGGCCCTCGTCGAATATCTGGAGGGGTTAGAGAAGGAACTGAACCAAGCCTGTGCTTCCCCAGTTCCACGTCATATTGGCTGCGCTTACTGGGGTCGGACAATACGGAGTATGCCGCGGTGATGTCTTTCGTGGCGTCTTCGGCTAGGCGTCTAAGGTCCGGAGAAAGAGTTGAAACCGTATCAGGGTGTATTTTCTTGAGCAGGTTCCGATAAGCCGCCTTGATTTCCGATTGCGTCGCAGTTTCTGAGACACCGAGGACGGAGTAGTACGTGGCATCACTCATTGGATCAGGCGCCTGACCCGCTCAGAAGAATGTAATGATTCGACCGTCCAGTTCGAAGATCCCGCCGGGTAACTCCAACTGTCCATCTGAGAGAACTGCCGCGTGACGGTTCTTACGGAAATATTCCTGAGCAGTCTGTGTCATCACCGCAACAGAGCCGTACTTGGCACCGTGCTTGTTGAAGTGGTACGAGATGTTGCAGATCACCTCGTCGAAGATTCCAACTGGAATGTGAACTCCGGTAAAGCTCCGCGGGGACCAACTGCGACGGATTTCGGGGGTTACCGCTTGCTTCATAGCCGTTAGCTGTAAGGCGCTCTTTCCTCGCTGCAAATCCTTCAGGTAGCGCTCGAAAGCTAGTCTGTCAGAAGCAGCTTCTCCTCCAGAGGACAGACGCTCCAATTTCTTCCCCATGCTGAGCCTCCGTTGATGGACAGAGATGTTAACACCGAATCAAACTGACAGAACGAGCCGCCCACCCTTAATTCTTGGACACCACCACAACCGATGGTGCCCCACTCTTGCGTTCTTTGCAAGGGTGGGGACCTCGGACCTGTACCTACTGAAGATGAAGTGTGGGATTGAGGTCGATGCCGCCCACCCTTTCGAACAGAACGCGAAAGGATGGGGTACCCCCTGTGTTGGTGGTAAGGCGAGACAAGAGCCTCGGCTACCCTAGACTCCGCAGAGATCCGACCCTCCCTGCCCTAGAAATCAAACCGCAAACTGAACTGCATCACCCGCGGCCCTGCATCTGAATTAATCACGCCGAACGTGCTCTGATTATTGATGTCGGCCACGCTCCCGATCGGCAGCGCAAAGTTCACCTGGTTAAAGGCGTTGTACGCTTCCGCGCGGAATTCCAAACCGTAGTTCTCGCGAATCTGGAGATGCTTGTTCAGCGACAGGTTCGTGTTCGAAAAACGCGGGCCTCTTAAATTGTTGCGGGTTGGCCCCTGCAGCCCGATCGGCCCCGTGAATGCGTTGATCGCCGCTGTCGGATCGGCAAACAATTGAATCTGTCCCGAGGCCGGATCGTTGTGAACTCTCACCTTGATATCCGAGCGCTTGCCAATGAACACCGCGGGACTATTGGCATTGAAGCTGACCGGGAATGCCTCCGACACCGTCGTGAAGGCAAAGCCCGTGTGCCACTGGTTCAGAAACGCCACCTGCCAGCCTCCAATAATCCGGTCCACCCATCCCGACGCATTGCCTCCCAGACGGCGCCCTTTGCCGAAAGGCAAGTCGTAAAGCCCGTCCGCACTGATCAGGTCAGTAATGTCGAAGTCCGAATTTCCGCGGCAGGATCGTAACCGGATGGCATCGCACAGAAATCCGCCGTAGCCACCCGTAGCGCCGGTACCGGTGGCGTTGTTCGCGATGGTCGAACTGTTGTCGATGGAATGCGAGAACGTGTAATTGATGTCGAACTGCAGTCCGTGCGACATCTTCTTGTGCAGACTGGTCAGTAGCCCGTTGTAATTCGAATAGCTCTTGTTGCCGAAGTAAAGCTGGCTGGCAAATTGGGGATCGAGCCCCACATTGGCGGGGATCATCGGACCTCCACCAATGCCTGTATAGAGGGCGGCAAAGGTATCGCCCATATCTCCTATCGTTGGCAGGGGATTGAACAGGCTGTTAGTCAGGTCCGCGCAACTCGTAGACGGAGCTCCGAAAATGATGCTGCCCAGGGTCGGGCAGTCCAGACCATAGTTCGCCTCCAGGGTCGGAGTGATCACATTGTCGAAGAACGGCAACGCCGGGATCGGCTGGTTGTTCCTTGAGGCCAGCGTCAACTGTGTAAAGGCATCGACCAGGTGCTGCCCCGAAGCCGTATCCACAAAATCGACTACCTGTCCCGCGTCCCCGCGCGACAGCAACCGGTGCCCAAACCGTCCGAAGTAAGTCGCTTCCATCAGAAAGTTTCCGGGCAACTCGCGCTGAATTCCGAACGTGATGGTCTCCGAATACGGCGTCTTGTAGTTGGGATCAATGGCGAATTCCGGCAGATTGCCGACCAGTCCGTTGTAACGGAACGGTCCGCCGCCCGACAGATACGGCGTAAACGGAACCGACACAGGCTGCGGTTGATTTAGCGTGGGCAGCTGTCCAACCCCGGTGAACCGCGGATCTGTTGCCAGACCTCCGGTAAACACCGTCGGAACTGTCTGACCGAATACGAACGACGTCTGATCGTTAAAGAAGTTGATCGCAGACAGAATCGTGTGATCGTTCACAATCCCGGCCCCGGCTCGAATTACCGTCTTGTTCTGGCCAAACACCTTCCCCAGCAGTCCGCTCGTGAACGAAGGGTTATAAGCGAAACTGAGCCGTGGCTGAAAGTCGCGCCAGTCGGGGTGATAGTACCCGGCCGTGTGGTTTGCCTTGCCGGCAAAGTTGTAAAGCACCGCCGGAATCGCGTCATCGCCGCTGATGCCCGCGGCTGCCGCTTGTGCGCGCTGGTTGTACATGGTCGCGAAATCAATGTTGGGCGCGGTCTGGAATCCGTTGATTTCGTAAGGCACCGAGTAATACTGCCACCGCAGCCCATAGGTCATCGTCAGGTCTTCCCGCATGCGCCACGTGTCTTGCGCGTACAGTTCGGTTTCGTAATAGCGGTAGTTACGGGTGTGTCCCGATCCCTGAGGCACCGGTTGCAGATTATGATCGTTGTTGAAAAGGCTGCTGACGTTGGCGATTCGCCCCAACGCAAACGTGTAGGCCTGGCTCCAGGTTCGATTCGCAGTGCCACTCGGAGTCAGAATGTCAGGCGGCAGGTTTCCCGCTCCCAGGCTCGTCACCGGCTGTCCCAAACCGATCGTCACATTATTGAAGTCGTTGACCAGCGTGCTGCTGTCTTTGATGGGCTTGAACGTGCCGCCCACCTGTATGTTGTGCTTGCCCCGGACGTAGGTGAAATCGTCCTTGAACACCGGAATCGGTACCGTCCGCTTCTGGCTGGCTCCGCCGGTGAACGGTGCCGTCAGTTGAGATGTGTTGGTGGCGTTCGGCATGAACGTTGTGTACTGCGTCGTGCCCGTCGGGTTGAACAGCGCCGGGAAGTTCAGAATCGATCGCGTCTCTCCAAAGTTAAACTGGTTGACCTTGGTGTTGCTGATCGTCCAGGTGTGCCCGATCACAAACGCCCAGCTATGGTCGATGATTTCGTTGCTGACGGGATCGCCGGGAAACAGCTGCGCTGAGGCGAAATTGACGTCATCTCCCGTGGACTGGCGATAAATGCTCACGCGCCCGAACAGCTTCATCTTGCTGTTCAGGTTGTAATCGATGCGGCTCACGTAGTCGTTCCCGCCGAAGTGCACCGGGGAGTTCCACCGGAAGCCGCCCGTATTCACGCCGTCTCCGCTGGTCAGATCGTTGGCACGCGGATAGCGGCTGTTGATGAAAGTCAGAAGCGCCTGATCCGGACCGATCCCTTGCGGGTCCAGGCTGGTGTTGCTTGCCGGCCACGTGCTGATGCAGTCTGGAGTCGTATTGATCCTGCTGGTGAAAGTGCAGGGGCCGCCGTTGTTGCCGGTCTGGCTGTTATTGATGTAGGCCACGTTGCCCGCCCGGAACGAGTCCAGCGGAACGATCGCATTCACCAGATCCGATCTCGCATCGCGCCGTCCTTCATAGTTGAAGAAGAAGAACAGCTTGTCCTTGACGATGGGGCCTCCCAGGCTGGCGCCAAACTGGTTGCGCGTCAGCTGTGGCCGCGCAATCACCGGCGTCTGCCGGTTGTTGAAGAAGTCGTTGGCCGTGGTCGCTGCCGTGCGGTTGTACTCATAGGCGGACCCGTGCCAATTGTTGGTGCCACTCTTGGTGACCATCTGCACTTGCGCGCCGCTCCCGCGTCCTTCCGCGGACAGCGGGTTCGCCGTTTCCGTGCGCATCTCCTGCACCGAATCCACCGGTGCGTTGGCCGTCATTGCGCCCGCTTCGCCAGTCCCAAAATCGTTTGTATCGAGACCGTCCAACGTGTAGTTGCTCTGGTCGGAGCGGGAGCCAGTGACCGCCCCATCGCGGCTGCCCAGCGTATTATCATCACCGCTCGGGGCCGAGGTCACGCCGGGCGAGTACACCAGCAGCCCTAGCGGATTGTCGCGAATCGGCAACGGCAGCTCGTGCACCATCCCCATGTTGAGCGAAGAACTCACTGTCGTGTCCGTCGTGTCCAGCGATACCTGCGACCCCGATCCGTTCACCTCCACCATTTCCGTGCTCTGTCCCAGCACCAGCTGCGCATTCTGGGTATGAGTCGCGTCGACGCCTAGATAGATGTTGTCCACCGTATGTGAGCGGAAGCCCTCTTTGGAAACCGTCAGCTTGTAGCCGGGGCCAGGCTGCAGCTTGGTGAACGTGTAGGCGCCGACTCCGTTCGTTTCCGTCTGGTAACTGGCGTTGGTCTTGGTATCGACCAGTTTCACCGCGGCGCCCGCTACCACCGCGCCCGTCGGATCGGTCACCACTCCCGTGAGTGACGCAACCTCCTGTGCCATTACCAGGGTTGGCATGCACACGCCGACCATCGCTATGATTGCAAAAACCACCAGAACACGAGAACGAATAGTCATCACGAATCTCCTCGACACACGCTTTCCGCGACGCAAACATCTCCCTCGGCCTCGACACACAGCATCCAAGGCCGGCAAGGTGTTCGCGCTGTTCCGGAAGCAAATCAAGGGCCGCAGATTGTTGCGATAACAAATTAGCCCTAAGCTATCGTTATTCAGCACCCTGACAATCCGCGAGAATTGTTAGGTGCGAGGGCAATCGCATTTCGCGGAGAAGCGCATATGAAACCTCATATCTGCCAGGTAATAACAAAGCAATCATCAGATGTAAGATCTTGACGCCGCGAAATCAGGAACACAAAAGAGCAGTGTGATGTTCATGGGCGAAACCCATCGAAGCATCGTTGGAATGTTGCGGCACCCCTCTTTTTTACGAAAGGGGCAGGGATGCTGCCGAAAGAATCCGGGTGCCCCATTTCTCGCGCGTTCTGTGCGCGAGAAATGGGGCTTTTGAAACTCCCCATCATGGTCAAAATCGCGGACCGTCTCCCGACGGTCCGCAAGTCTCAACCACAGCCGTGCAACGCTTTCACAATCTCACGGAACAACACGGTACCGGCAACAATCAAGCCGGTGGCGGCTACTAGGTGCTTCAAGAGCTTGGCGACTTCGGCCTCGCTCCCGAGTACGATCCAGGCCCGGCGGCAATTCCGTTGGAATCGGCGCCCAGCCTTCCTGATGAGACGACACAGAGTTGGTTTTCTCCGTGATCCTGTTCTTGGCATAAGCTCCCCCCCACAGCAGATGTTTCACTTCGCAATCCATCCGTGCTCCAGGTCGGATGGCGACTTCCTCTCCTCCTTTCTGATCGTTGCGATCGTTTTTCAGCCAGGTTCGGCGTCAATTGCTCGAGCATAGGACATAACAAAAACTTCTGTCACGATACATTTCCGTCAGACAGATTCTGTCTATTCCACCCTGTGCTCATCTTTAAGTTAGTAACTCAGACGTTAGGCCTTGACCCGGCGTAGAAGAGAAGGTAGGGTGTCGCCATTAGTCATGGATGCGATTGAAACGACCGAACTTAATGATGTCATCCGGCGCGTCATGCGTGGCGTTCGGTCATTCGGAAAGGTTGAAACAAAAAGTCTTTCCAGCGACATAGAGTTCCTCCGCCGCTGCCTAAGTCCCTTGAACGTCGGCGACATGTTCCTGTCCACTGCAAGCTTGCAGGCGGTCAGTCTCGTGTTTGACTACGAAGATCAACATGGAGGCGCTTTCAGCAAACGACTTCCAGTGCTCGGGGAACTCCTGTTCAAGAACAGAGACACACGAGTGCTCAAGAGATTCCATGATTTAGCTGCCGGTGAAGTGCGCACCAAATGGATGCGCCAGATTATCTGGGTCATGATGGCGCATGCCTTGTGGTGTCACCGCAAGAATGATCTCGACAAAATGGATCGCATTCTCGGTGCGGCAAAGAACCTGCTGGATGAAACACTCTTGCGAGAAGCTGACCGGCCGGGGACACTGGCGCGTTGGAACTACTATCGTGGGCTGCAACTGCGGGATCAGGGAGATCTGGACGGAGCGACGGCCTGTTTCGTCGAATCGTTCGAACGCGCCCGCGAAAGACACAGCCAGAGAGCTTCCTCTCCCAGCCGGAACAATGACCTCGAGGTTGAGGAAGCATTTACGCGCGCCTGTCTTGCCCGCATTCAAGCTTTTGGCTTCGGCGAAGTCGCCTTCTTTAAGGGTGATCTTGCCCACTCTGCGGCTTGGTTTCGCACCGCGCTCACCACCCTCGAAGGTGCTGGGCTCAATCGCTGGAAGTTAAGCGTCAAGGTTTATCTGTTTGGCTCCCAGGTCTTGAATAGCCCTCTGACCAAGGAGGGCGAGAATCGCATCGCAGCCGCGAAAGAGGAATTGAGACGCCTGGCTGTGCTGCTGAAGAAACTGCACCTCGCGTATAGCAACTTGGCGCAGGCGTTTGCCAACCTGGGGCAGGTTCGTCTCGCACAGATACGAGACATTGTTCAGGGAGGCAGTGGATTACAGGTCGATATTTCGCTTCCCGTGGACGATATCCCGGATGGCTCGCCAGGGAAGGCCAGAATCCCGGCAGACGGCTTAGTCAGCTCCTTTGAAACTCATGGAGCTATCTCTGCTCTCATCTCTTCCATAAACGGTGAAATATTTCTACGGACCAAGTGTCTGGGTGCATGCCAGGAGGAGATAAACCGGATTCGCAGGGACTTTCCATCGTACGCATTTGCCCAGGTGGAGGCAGAACTTCTGCAAGCGCAGCTTTACATTTTCGACGGGCACCGGCAACGAGCCGAGGCAATTCTCAACAAGGATCCGAGCCTGGACTATAGAACCAATCGCACCCAAAGAGCCCTCTGGTTCGCCCTCGCCTGCCTCCTGCAGTTCGACCTGAAGAGGACATTGCTGGCACATGTATTGGCAGACCGCGCGCGATCCGTCGGTAAGGGTGTGGGAGATGGATTTGTTCAGCACGTCATTGCATTAACCAGCAGGAGACTGATCACCCCCACGACCTCGGTCATTCCCATGCCGTATCAGGGCGAACCTCCCAATTTTTCGATTGATGACAACTTGGATGCTGCCTACACCAACATGATTCGATCTGCGCTTCGTTCAAAAGGCCTGGAGGGTGTGAAGGACGCGGATGAGCTCGCACTAGTTCTTGGTGTCAGCCGGCCAACCGTGTACAAAAAGATCCCCAAGAGAATTCTCGGTCTCTTCTTCAAAGAGGTCGCGGAACGTTGAGCGTGGGAAATCGCGGGGAACTCATCCCATTCTTGTATCTCCCCGAATGTGGGGAAGCACTGGGGCTTTTCGACTCTTCGCCAATTTCAGAAGTACAAGCAATTTTCCTGGCAGCCGCGAAGCGGCGAAAGAATGCGGCCCACAGCCTGCCCGCGTAGTCGAAGGGACGTGAGCCCCGCGGTCGTTGGGACCTGATGCAAGCCCCGAAGGGGCGAAAGAAAACTAATCGGGAAGCCGCCCTTTTATCCTGCGGCCACTGTGCCGTTAGACCTGCGCGATCGTTCCCACCAGACTTTGGAATCCTGCGGGCGCTCGAGCATTTTGGACAGTTCCTGCTTGATTTCACGCAGTCGGTTGTTGCGGAGTTCGAGAGCAGTCTGGTCGACCTCGTTGTGCACCCGTTTTCCCGCGTACTTCTCGTTCATGGCTTGTAGGTCGCTGATTTCCTGACGAAGGCCGGAGAGGTGCTCAGTGATATAAGGCATCTCCTTTATCATACGCTGGATTGAGCCCAGCTGCTTTGAGCAGGTCTACACTTCAGTTCCCCACTTGACAACTCCCCACTCAAGTCTCTACAATTAGCACTCGATAGGCGGAACTGCTAACAGAGTCGCTTCACCCAACAAAATCATAGGGTTACAGAGATTCAATCGAAGCAACAACCTTCTAACTACCTGAAAGGAGTTTGAAAACATGGCGAAATTTGCACCGCTCCATGACCGTATTCTGGTACGTCGTGTGGAGGAAGCTACCACCACCCGCGGCGGCATCATCATTCCCGACTCAGCCAAAGACAAGCCGCAAGAGGGCGAAGTCATCTCCACCGGCAAAGGCCGCACCAACGATGAAGGCAAAACGTTCCCGCTGGCCGTGCACGATGGCGACCGCATCCTGTTCGGCAAGTACTCCGGCACCGAGATCAAGATCGATGGCGAAGAGTTCATCATCATGAAGGAAGAAGAAGTCCTCGGCATCCTGACCGGCGCCGCTGCTCCGGCCAAGAAGGAACTCGCCGGATCGAAGAAGTAGCTCTCAGCCGCCAGCTGTCGGCCATGAGCTGGAACCTGACCTGACAAGCGGCGGTACCAAGATCCAAGCTGAGAGCTGAAAGCGGATCGCTGACAGCGCCAGCCAAGAAATCGCAGGTCCATCCTGCAACCGAAACATCCTTAAGGAGATTGAAACAATGGCAAAGCACATCGTTCACGGAGAGGAATCCCGGCAGGCGATCCTCCGCGGCGTCAACCTTCTGGCCGACGCCGTGAAGGTCACACTCGGCCCCAAGGGCCGCAACGTAGTCATCGAAAAGAAATTCGGTTCGCCGACCATCACCAAAGACGGCGTCACCGTGGCAAAAGAAATCGAACTGAAGGACGGCCTCGAGAACATGGGCGCCCAGATGGTCCGTGAAGTCGCTTCCAAGACCTCGGACGTCGCCGGCGACGGTACCACTACCGCCACCGTTCTCGCCCAGGCCATTTTCCGCGAAGGCGTCAAGACCGTCGCTGCCGGTGCCAATCCCATGGCCCTGAAGCGCGGCATCGAGAAGGCCGTCACCATCATCTGTGGCAAGGTCGACAAAGAAGGCAACCGCGTCAACGGCGAACTCGACAAACTGTCGAAGCCCGTCAACAACGACAGCATGATCGCCCAGGTCGGCACCATCAGCGCCAACAATGATGAGACCATTGGGAAGATCATTGCCGAGGCGATGAAGAAAGTCGGCAAGGACGGCGTCATCACCGTGGAAGAGTCGAAGACGCTCGAGACTCAGCTCGAAGTCGTCGAAGGCATGCAGTTTGACCGCGGCTACCTCTCTCCGTACTTCGTTACCGATCCGGAGCGGATGGAAGTTGCGATCGAGAATGCCTACATCCTGATCAACGAAAAGAAGATCAGCTCGATGAAGGACCTGCTCCCGCTGCTGGAGCAGATTGCGAAGTCGGGCAAGCCGCTGCTGATCATCGCGGAAGATGTCGAGGGTGAGGCGCTGGCTACGCTCGTCGTGAACAAGCTGCGTGGCACGCTGCAAGTTGCGGCCGTCAAGGC
Organism: Candidatus Dormiibacterota bacterium; assembly: GCA_035632675.1. Taxonomy (GTDB): domain Bacteria; phylum Acidobacteriota; class Terriglobia; order Terriglobales; family Acidobacteriaceae; genus Sulfotelmatobacter. Next base: position 113 of record DASQGJ010000010.1, on the reverse strand, counting down.
TCCGGGCTTCGGCGACCGCCGCAAAGCCATGTTGCAGGACATTGCCACCCTCACCGGCGCCGCTGCCCCGGCCAAGAAAGAACTCGCCGGCTCGAAAAAGTGACGCCGTTTAG
>DASQGJ010000009.1:0-67213 GCA_035632675.1 Candidatus Dormiibacterota bacterium | reverse complement strand
CGCCGCTTGCGCCGCTTCGGTATCGGCCTGCATCCCGGCCACCTGCTTGTCGGTCATCAGCTGCGCGCCTTCCGCGATCGATTCCGAAATCTTCGAGGTAAACAGCCGGATCGCCCGCAACGCGTCATCGTTGCCGGGGATCACATAATCCACTTCGCTGGGATCGCAATTCGTGTCGACCACCGCAACCACCGGAATGCCCAGCTTGCGCGCCTCGCGCACCGCAATCTGCTCCTTATTCGAATCGATCACAAAGATCGCGTCGGGCAGGCGGCTCATATTCTTGATGCCGGCCAGGTTGGCCTGCAGAAGTTTTCGTTCGCGTTCGAGCTTGATGACTTCTTTTTTCGGCAGCAGCTCGTAGCGGCCATCCGTGGCCATCTCGTCGAGCTCTTTCAGCCGCTTCACCGACTTCTGCACGGTGACCCAGTTGGTGAGCAGTCCGCCCAGCCAGCGCTGGTTGATGTAGAATCCGCCGCACTTCGTCGCCTCTTCGGCGATCGCATCCTGCGCCTGGCGCTTCGTCCCCACGAACAGCACAATCTTGCCGTCGGACGCCAGATCCTGCACAAACTTCGACGCCTCTTTGAACATCTTCAGCGTCTTCTGCAGATCGATGATGTAGATCCCGTTGCGCTCTCCGAAGATGAATTCCTTCATCTTGGGATTCCAGCGCTTGGTCTGATGCCCGAAGTGAACTCCGGCTTCGAGCAACTCCTTCATGGTGATAGTAGCCAATGAACCTCCTCTTTAGTCTGCATCCTTCGCGTAATCCAACCGCTCCGGATTGCCATTCCGTCCCCGCGCCGCGAGGCACGGAAGAATTGAACACCTTAAACTGGTCGTTAGTCCTGAGTCTCGAGTCAAACGCTCGGGACTCGGGACTCGCAACTCGGGACTGCAAGCGCACTTAGCGCTTGCTGAACTGGAACCGCTTGCGGGCGCCCTTCTGGCCGTATTTCTTGCGCTCTTTGCCGCGCGAGTCCCGGCTTACCATGCCCTCGGACTTCAGCTTCTTGCGCAGTTCGGCATTGAATTGCATCAGAGCGCGGGCGATGCCCAACTTCACCGCGTCGGCCTGGCCGCGTACACCACCGCCCAGCACGCTGGCGATGACGTTGAACGAAGCTGCGGTATCCGACGACGCCAGCGGAGCCTTCGCCGCCGACCTCTGCGCCGGAGTCACGAAATACTCTTCAAACGCGCGCCCGTTGACCTTGAAATCGCCACTGCCTGGACGCAAATACACGCGGGCAATCGCCGTCTTGCGGCGGCCCGTCCCGTAATATTGAACCAACTCTGCCATTTTTTCGCTATGAGCTATGAGCCATGAGCTGTGAGCCAAACCTCCGCTTCCAACTCCGCTCTTCTACTCTTACCTTTCACAGTTTTCAGATCTTGCTCACAGCTCAGAGCTCATCGCTCATTGCTGTCTTACGAAACCGCGACTTTCCGCGGCTTATACTCGCGCACTTCCAGCTGCAAGTCCTGCGGCTTCTGCGCCTGGTGCGGATGCTTGTCGCCCTTGTACACATTCAGCTTCGACAGCATGTGGGCCGCGAGCTTGTTCTTCGGCAGCATGCGCTTTACCGCCGCCTCGATCACCGCCTCGGGCCTGCGCTCCATCCGCTTCTTGTAATCCTCGGTCCGCAGGCCACCCGGATATCCCGTGTAGTGCTGATACACCTTCTGCTCCGCCTTCACGCCCGTCGTTCTGATCTTCTCGGCGTTAATCACGATGACGTGATCGCCGGTATCGAGAAACGGCGTGTACCGCGGATTCTCTTTGCCCATGAGGATGCGCGCCACCTGTGAAGCCAGGCGCCCGAGCGTCTGCCCGCTCGCATCCACGACGTACCACTTGCGCACAATTTCCCCCTCTTTGGGGAAATACGTTGACATCGGAACTCTCCCAGATTTGAAAAGGGCTGCGAAAGATAACCGCTCGTTGATTCCCCAGCGAGGACGCCAGGACCATCAGGCGGGCAACCACACTACTGCTAAAGACTTTAATGTACCGGACCCAATCGGCCATTGTCAACGCTGTGTTACTCGCCCTCTGGCGGTGGTAACGTATGTCCTAGAGATTCCCCAAAGAGGTCCCCAAATGAAACTACTCCTCGGCATTCTTACGGTCGCCCTGATCCTCTCCCTGCCAGCCTTTGCGCAAAGAGACGACCACCGCGATCGGGACGACCACCATCGCGACTTCGGTGGCGGATACGTTCCTCGCCACGGTCCGCCGGCGTATCACGACGACCGGCACGACGGCGATCGCCATGAAGACCGCCACGACGACCGGCGTTCCTATCGCGATCGTGACGACCATCCCGAAGCCCCGCACGTTCATCGCAACGGCGAATGGGTTGGGCACGACTGGCGCCGGGATGACGACCGTTTCCGCCTCGACCATCCCTGGGAACACGGCCGCTTTGAGGGCGGTTTCGGTCGCCGCCACGTATGGCGCATCGGCGGCGGCGGTCCCGGCCGATTCTGGTTCGGCGGATACTTTTTCAGCGTCGCCCCCTTTGACGCCGGTTACTGCAACGACTGGTACTGGGACAGAGACGACGTTACCATTTACGACGATCCCGACCATGTCGGCTGGTATCTCGCCTACAACGTCCGCCTGGGCACCTACGTTCACGTGACATTTCTGGGACGATAGGTGTTCGGCTGTATCTTCTGGAAGTGGGCAGCCCGTTATGGAATGGGCTGCCGATATGTTCGGATGATCGTTCGCAATTCGATCTTGGCCAATCGTCGTTGCTCGCAAGCCGCGAAGCAGCGACAGAATGCAGCCCATGGCGCAAGCCATGGGTTGTGCCACTAGTTGGACCAAGCCCGAAGGGGCGAAAGAGATCAGTCAACTTATTCCCGAGGCGCTCGACCATGTCCGCAACGAAGAAGAAGAGCACCCCCGGCGCCCAGGAGGCGCTGTACGACAAGCTGATCTCCACCAATCCGAAAATTGAACGCAAGGGCGACGCCAATCCCTACACGTCGTTCAACGGCAACATGTTCACTCTGCTTCATCAGTCGAGACTGGCGATCCGCCTGCCGGAAGACGAACGGGAAAAGTTTCTGAAGAAGTACAAGACCACCCTGTTTGAAGCCTATGGAACGGTGATGAAGGAATACGTCGCCGTTCCCGACAGCCTGCTCGAAAACACGAAGGAACTGCAGAAGTATCTGGATCTGAGTTACGAATACGCCAAGACACTCAGGCCGAAGCCCACGATAAAGAAGAAACGTTAATCCACCTGTGGTATAGTGCGGCGCCATGGGCACGCGCCGCCTGCTGCTCCCATTCCTGTTCATCCTGCTGGTGAACCTCGCTCAGGCTCAGACGCGCGATGAAACCGGGCAGCCCGCCCCGCGCTTCCGCGCGAAAACGATGACGGGCGAGCAATTCAACAACGAGTCCACCAAGGGCAAGGTCGTGCTCTTCGAGTTCTGGACCACTTGGTGCAAGTACTGCGAAGAGGAAGCCGATCTCGTCGACGACATCGCCAAGGAGTTCAAGAGTAAAGACCTGATCGTCCTCGCCGTCGACGTCCTCGAACCGGATCAGAAAGTGAAGAAGTACCTGATCGACCACCCGCGCTCGGTCCCGATCGTCCTCACCAAAGACACCAACCTCGCCGCCATGTACAACGCTCAGGTTTACCCGATCTATGTGGTGGTCGATCGCGATGGCAAAATCGCGGGCGAGCAACGCGGCGCCGCGGGCGATCGCGGCCTGAGAAGAATGCTCCGCAGCGCAGGATTGGAATCGGGCGACTAGATACACGCTCAAGGCGAAGGTTAAGGTCAAGGAAAGGAATTGCAGAAAAGGCGGCGTTACTCGTAGGCCAGCGCGTCAATCGGATCCCGCTGCGCTGCCTTATACGCCGGATACAACGCCCCCGCCAGCGCTCCCACAATCGCGATCACCGTCGCCCGCAGAACCCACCAGTTGCTCCAGAACAACCGCTGCACGGGGCGCTCAAACATAATCACCCGCCTCGTCACCATGCTGAGAATGATTCCCGCGATAATTCCAACGATGGCCAGCAGCAGCGTCTCCCGCAACACCACATTCACGATGTACATCTTCGATGCGCCCAGAGACTTCAGAATTCCTATCTCGCGAGTTCGCTCCATCACCGCGGTGTACATCGACTGGAAAATCACCAGAAATCCCACCACCACGGCGATTCCGATCACGATCTCGATGGCCACGTTAAACCCGGGCAGATTGTCGGGCGTCATCATTGACAGGTATTCCGCCATCGAGCGCACCGCATACTGCTCCATGCCGGGCGTGGCCTTGATGGACTGTTCGACAGCATCAATGTTCGCAGGATCGTCGAGCTTCACATAGAACCCGGACACGTGTCCCGGTTCCCCCCTCAGTTCCTGCAGAGTGGTCAGGGGCAGGAACTTGCGTCCCCCTTTCCCATGGGGAACAATTCCGCAGATGCGAAATGTATTGTTCAGCACCACGATCTCGTCGCCGACCTTCTTATGATTCATCCCCGCGAAGTAGTCATCTACGATGACGTCCTGCGGTCCCACGAAGGGTCCGCCAGAAAGATAATCAAATCTGGGGGGGAGCTGATCATAGGTCGCGAGATCAACTCCGTACACGATCTCCAGAGGTTTCTGACTGAAAGCCCAGTAGACCGGAGCCGCCACTCTGACATGGGGAATTTTCTGCAGGACGTTCCCGACTTTGACGGAAATCGGCGCTCCAGACATCGCGATCAATCCCGATGATCCCGGAGGCATCACCATCAAGTCCGCCCCAACGCCGAGCTGGCTTTCCTTCGATCCTGTGAGATAGCCGTAAAAGACCGCAACGATCATCAGGATCATCGCGACTTCCAGTGCAATCGCGCTCATGCTGATCAACGACCGGGTCGGTCGATGCGCCAGGTTCGAAACAACCATTTTGTTCATCATAGGGAAGCGATCGGAGCCTTTAGCAATTTAGCCTCTGGTGAAACCCAGGACGTGGCGAAGAGCTAGGAGCTAAGAGCTAAGAGCTGAAAGCTGAATTCTGTTGCGCTGACTGCGCTACCGTCGTTTTCCTGGCGGCATTGCCAGGCTCGACTGCGGACGATCCAGATGCACCACTTGTGCCCCGGCCGGCTGCTCCAATACGAACTGATCATCCCGGAGCGGCAGGTTGACGTCGAGCTTCAGCAAGTTCAGCGTGATGTCGTACTCCTCCTCGGGACGGAATATCTCGATCCGCGAGGGGAAGCTGACTCCGCCGAAATCCTTGTATTCGGCATATTTTGCGTCGGTGGCCACCTTGCCGTCGTCGCTATAAATGAACTGCCGGTGCGGTTTCAGATCGGTGCGTCCGAAGATAATCTTGCGGGCCAGGATCCAGCTGTCTCCGGACTTCTTGATCACGGTCAACTCATAATCTTCCTGCAGCACGCGATGCCCTTTGCCATCGTGCAGCGTCTCGTAGCCATTCTCGAGCACGGCGATTTCGGAATTCGGATTAATGCGCCCGATCAGCAATGCCTCATAGATGTTCTGCGGACGGATGCTCTCCATCGGCTGGTCGGAATTGGGGGTCGCTACCCGGTTCTCGCCCAGGACGAACTTGTTTTTCGCAGGAATCCACACCCTGAACTCTTTGCCGTCGCTGACCATATCGAACGCGGTCGTGCGCACGAATGGCATCAACCCGGTCAGGTGCAGCGAATCCGGCGTCCGGGCCAGAACGTAGCCCCGGATCTCCTTGTACTGGGTCTGGGTCCCCTTCTTGATCCCACCCGCGACGCTGTCGATGTCAACCGTCGCCTTCAGCGTATGAATCGCATCAGCCTGCTGATTAATACTCTCAATGAGCCCCTGCTGTGTCGATTCCTTCAAGGGGGCTTTCGAGTATTGGTCTTCGACTGGACGGGTCCGAAACAGACAACCGGTGGTCGGCAGGATTGCCAGAATTACGCCTATAGCCCAAAAAAGCGATGTACGTCTCATGAATGTATGCACTTACCTCTAAAACATTTGAGTATACCGGAATCCAAAGGGTTCAAAAGCCGATTGGCTCACTTTCGGGAGTGTCCGGGTGGGTGCGCCATCGGCGCTGACTGGGACGTGACTGGTTCCAGTTCTGGTTTGCCCGTGATTTTAGGCGCTGCAGAGATCTCCATTCGGCTAGAATGGGCGCCCATGAAGCGACGGATCCTGTTCTTTTGCGTCTGCATTGCCTTTTCCTGCGTAGCCGCGAACGCGCAAGCGCCGAATGAGGCGGCCGAGCGGGCGGAAGCGCTCCGCGTCGTGGATGCCTGGCTTGACAGTGTTCAGGCCTACCGGCACATCCCCGCAATTTCGGCCGGTGTCGTCCTGGGCGACGACATGGTCTGGTCCAAGGGCTACGGAACCATCGACGCCAGCCACACCGTCGCCGCCACACCGCAGACGATTTACTCGATCTGCTCGATCTCCAAGCTCTTTACTTCGATCTCGCTCATGCAACTCTACGACGCGGGCAAGATTCGCCTGGACGATCCAATTGCCACCTACCTTCCCTGGGCTACACTCAAACCGGCAGAGGACAGCGGCCCCATCACGCTACGCGGCCTGCTTACACACTCGTCTGGCATTCCGCGCGAGTCCGATTTTCCGTACTGGTCGGGGCCGGATTTTCCCTTTCCCACGCACGAACAGATTCAGGCCAAAATCGCCACCCAGTCCGTGCTCTATCCCGCCGAACGCTACTTTCAGTACAGCAATCTCGGGCTCACGCTGGTCGGCGAAACGGTGGCAGCCGTCTCCGGTCAGCCGTATGCCGAGTATGCCAAAGCAAATGTGCTGACCCCGCTCGGCCTCAACGATACCCGCACCTTTATGCCGATGGACCTCTACGGCAAGCGTCTCGCCGTCGGTTATGGAGCCATGAAGCGCGATGGCACACGCGACCTCGTGAAGCCCTTCAACACTCGCGGCGTCACCCCTGCCGCCGGATACACCTCTACGGTGGAGGATCTCGGCAAGTTCGCCTCGTGGCAGTTCCGACTGCTGCGCACCGGCCAGACGAACGTCCTGAAAGCTCCCACCCTGCGCGAGATGCAGCGCGTCCAGTTTATGGATCCCGACTGGAAAACGAGTTGGGGACTTGGCTTCGCTGTCAATCACAAGAACGAGCACATTTATGTCGGACACGGTGGCTCCTGCCCCGGATACCACACCATCCTGTCTATGCGGAACGACGATCAGCTTGCAGTGATCGTCATGGACAATGGTTCTGAGAGCCCGGCGGCCTTTGCCGAGGCTATCTTCGCAATCCTGGACAAACGCAAGGGCTACAAGTTCAAAGCCCCGCTCCCTGCCACCGGGGTGAAGTTGGAGGACTACTCCGGCCGCTACTCTCAACAACCCTGGGGCTCGGAATTGGTAGTGCTTCCCTGGGCGGGAGGGCTGGTGATTCTCGGCTTGCCAACCAACGATCCAGCCGAAGAGATGGGCTTTCTCAAGCCCAAAGGCGACGACACATTCCGGCGCGTCCGCAAGGACGGAAGCGAAGCGGAGGAGATCCGGTTTGTGCGGGACGCCTCCGGCAAAGTGACCAGCTTCCTGCACCACAGCAACCCGACTCCGATGGAATCGCCCCTGCCCGAGCCGAAGGTCGGCATCAAACAGTAGAGGCCTGCGGCGCCTTACAACCGCGCGGGGAAGGAGCGCTTCACGGTGTGCGCGAGAGTCTCCGGTAGCGCCCCCAAAGCCGTATCACCATCGTTAGGACCGGAACCGAACCCGCGTCGTCTACACTGTGGCTATTGTGCGAAAGTTGGCGTGGCTCACATTCATCGCGCTCATCGGGGCCGCAGGATGGCTCGCCTGGGCCTTGCTTTCGCCCGTTGAACCCTCGGGCCAGACCTTCGTGATGCTGCGCCCCGGATATTCCACCCGCCGCATCGCCGCCGAGCTCAAGGGTGCGGGCGTGATCCGGAGCCAGGAAGCTTTTATTCTCTGGCACTACTACCACCACGGCCGCTCCCTCAAGGCCGGTGAATATCTTTTTGACAAGCCCGCCAACATTATCGACATCCAGAAGCGCCTTCGCCGTGGCGATGTCTACTTCCACACCGTCGTCGTTCCCGAAGGCTTCACCATGTTCGATATCGCCCGCGCCATCGAAGACGCTGGACTCGGTTCTGCGGCCGATTTTGTGAAAGTTGCCCAGTCCGACACATCGCTCATCTCAGATCTGGATCCCACCGCGCCCTCTCTGGAAGGCTATCTCTTCCCAGAAACCTACGAATTCTCCCGCATGATGACCATGCACGATATGGCGGCGGCCATGGTCAAGCAGTTCCGCCAGGTTGCCGCGCAAATAGGTCTCAGCCCAGATGCTTCCCTGGGGATCGCACAAGGCGTCCCCTGGCAGCCTCCGCACGACATCGTCACCATGGCCTCGATCGTGGAGAAAGAAACCGCAGTCCCGGCGGAACGCCCGGAAGTCGCCAGCGTCTACTACAACCGGCTCAACAAACGGATCGCGCTCGACGCTGACCCCAGTATCATCTATGCGGAACTGCTGGCTGGCACCTACCAGGGCGCACTCCATCATGCCGACATGCAATTCAAGTCGCCCTACAACACCTATCGCAATGCTGGCTTGCCGCCCGGCCCCATCGGCAATCCTGGGCGCAGCGCCCTCGAAGCCGCTATGCATCCCGCCCAAACCGATTATTTCTATTTCGTCGCCGACGCCCAGGGCCACCACCGCTTCGCCCGCACCATGGAAGAGCACAACAAAAACGTCGCCGCGTATCGCAAAGCCAAGCGTGGGCGCTAAGAGCCGGCTCTCGGCTTTCGGCTTCCGGACTCACGCTGCGGGACGAACTGAACGAATCAAACCGTTCAGCATCTGACCGATGCGAACCCCTTCGCCGCGAAGAGAATCGCTCTCTTCTTTGCTGATGTATCCCAATCTCTCGCTAATCTGCAGTTGTGTTTGAATCTCAAACAGCGAACCTCTCGCGTGACACAGGAACTGAATGAGCTCTTTGTCGGAGGAGCGTCCTTTTCCTTCCGCAATGTTACTGGGAACTGAAACCGCAGCACGCCTGATTTGACTGCTCAGCCCGTACATCTCCTCCTTCGGAAACTTCTTGCTGATCCCGTAAATGCGCACCACGAGTTCCATCGCTGTTCGCCAGACTTCCAAGTCTGCATATGTGCCACTCATTTTCGTCACCCCTCCAGGTAAAGCACATTCTTTCACTGGCGGGAGGGACCACGTCGTGACCGCCCTCACAAAGTGATCAAAAAACGAACGGAAAGGACCGGTTCGGGAAAGAGCCAATACGTCTAGAGCCGAAAGCCGAAAGCCGAAAGCCGAAAGCCCTATAATCTCACTGTGCTCTCCGATCCCACCGCAACTCCCCACCGCGTTCTCGGCCTCGACGTAGGCGCGCGCCGCGTGGGCGTTGCGATCTCCGATCCGCTCGGCATCACCGCACAAGGCCTCGAGACGTTACATCGCAAGAACAAGAAGTACGATCTCCAATTTCTCAACCGCATCATCCGCGAGTACAAAGTCCAGGAGATCGTTGTCGGACTCCCGCTGCGCATGAGCGGTGCCGAAGGCATCCAGGCCGAAAAGGTCCACGCTTTCGCCGACGACCTCCGCAAGCATTTCAAACTCCCCGTCCACCTCTGGGACGAGCGCCTCACCTCGGCCGAAGCCAACCGCCTGCTGCGTGAGACCGATCTCTCCATCGAGAAGCGCGGCCAGGCCGTCGACCGCATGGCGGCCATCCTCATTCTCCAGGGCTGGATGGAAAGCCGCCAAACATAAGGTCCGATCTTGGAGATCAGGCCTGTGGCGTCGGGCGTCGGACCTCAGACCTCAGGCGTCGGACTTCGGGCGACAGGCCTCAGATGTGGGACCTCGCCCTCAGACCCGCGGACTCATTTCATTAGCGTTCACAGCCTTGCGTTAGGTCTGTAAGTGACGGCGGTACTGGCGCTTACGGCGCGGCACTAGCCCAGGGTCCGAGGTCTGAGGTCTGGCGCCTGACGCCCGAATCACCTTGCCTTCCCCCAGCTCGAGGAGTAGCATATTTGGAGCAGTTTCACAGCGTTCTTCCCCACGAACCATTCGCCTCCCCGGGTGCCTTACTATGAGCGGTATGGATCTCAATTTCCACATCGGCGATAAGGTCGTCTATCCCAACCATGGCGTCGGAGTCATTGAGCAGATCAGCAGCCGCGCCATCGGAGCGACCGTCGAAAAGTTCTACCTCTTGCACATAAAAGCCAGCAGCCTCAAAGTGATGGTGCCCTGCCAGAATGCCGGCAGCGTGGGCCTGCGCCGCGTGGTGAAGAACGGCGAAATTCAAAAAGTGCTGGACATACTTTCGATCGGCGAGAACGGCAGCAACGGGGACTGGAAAGATCGCTTCAAGGAAAACTCCGAGCGCATGCGCACCGGATCCCTGCTCGAAGTTGCCGGCGTCCTGAAGAACCTGATCGCGCTCCATCAGGCAAAACCACTCTCCTTCCGCGAAAAGAAGATGCTCGAGCGCGCCCGTTACCTGCTGGTCAGCGAACTTGCCATGGCCCGCAACTGCGAAGAATCCAAGATCGAAGAAATCCTCACCACCACCCTGGCCAAGTGCAAGCTCCGCTTCCCTGAAGCGTCAGAATTTCAAGCCTAAAGCCTTGCCTTGGATGTTGGCGCGCAGGTCGTCTGCCCGACGCCAGAGGTCCGACGCCTGACGCCGGTTCTGCAGCACGTATAATCTCGCCGATGGGAAATACTCCCTTACCCTTCGGGATGGACCGATTTCTCCTGCGCCTTGATCGCCAGGATCCCTACATTTCTCTGCACTTCATCATGATCTTCGTGCGCGACCAGGAGCGCAGCCTGCGCTTCTACGTCGAGCAGCTCGGCTTCCGCGTCATCGTCGACCACCGCTTCGAAAACGGCATGCGCTGGATTGAGGTCGCTCCCCCCGACGGCAGCGCCAACCTCGCCCTGGCCCAGATCACGCCCGGCTCCGATGCTGAAAAGCTCGTCGGGTGCGACACTCACGTCTACTTCCTGACAGAAGATGTCATGGCCAAGTACAACCAGTGGAACAGCCGCGGAGTCCGTTTTCTCTTCCCACCCGAGGTTCCCCAATGGGGCGGAATCCACACTCGATTTGAAGACCTCGACGGAAACTCCTTCGGCCTCGCCGGATTCGACGAGCTCACGCGCGGCGTTGAGGCGCAGCGCCAGGCGCTGGCGCAGAAGTACGAAGCTGAGCGCCGCGCCGCTCAAGAAATTGAAATTGCCAAGCAGGTGCAGGCCCGCCTGTTTCCCCAGATCCATCCCGAAGCGGAGACCCTCGATTACGCCGGACTGTGCCTGCAGGCACGGCAAGTTGGCGGCGACTACTTCGACTTCCTCGATCTCGGCCAGCAGCGCCTCGGCCTGGTGATCGGCGATGTTTCCGGGAAGGGAATCGCTGCAGCCCTGCTCATGGCCAATCTTCAGGCCAATCTGCGCAGCCAGTGCGCCTTGGCCCTCACCCATCCCGAACTGTTCCTGCGTTCCGTCAACCGCCTCTTCTACGAGAACAGCACCGACAGTTCCTACGCGTCGCTCTTCTTCGGCGCATACGACGACAGTTCGCAACGCCTCCGCTACGCCAACTGCGGACACCTCTCCGGCCTGATCCTGCGGCGCAACGGCGACTGCACGCGCCTCGATTCCACAGGCACACTCGTGGGACTCTTTCAGAACTGGGATTGCCAGTTCGCAGAAAGCGAACTCGCACCGGGAGATCTCCTGGCCCTCTACACCGACGGCATCACCGAGGCAAGCAACAATGAAGGCCAGGAATTTGGGGAGGAATCTTTAGTGGAGGGCCTTCGCCGTCATCGTGACCTGCCTTGCCAGACCTTGGTCAAAGCGCTGGCCGACGACGTTCGCACCTTCAGCCCGCACGAGCAACACGACGACATCACGCTGATCGTCGCAAAATGTCGGTGAAATATCGGAGAAGGGTATTGGAGGACCAAAAGCAGGTTTCAAAGGTTCAAGGTTGCAGAGTTTCAAAGTAAAACACCTTGAAACTCTGAAGCCTTGAAACTCTGAAACCTTGCAACCTTGAAACTCTGAAACCTTGCCTATTTGTGCGGATCGAACTCCACCTTCACCGTCAAGGTTTCGTCCGCCGCCGCCGGAACATACTTCCACTGCTTGACCGCCTTCATCGTCGACTGGCCAAGAATCGGGCTTCCCCCCAACAGCTTCGTGCTCCTCACTGTCCCGTTCGGTGCCACCATAACTTCCACGCGCACCACGCCTCCGATGTAAAGCTTCTTGAGGGCGTCGGGATACTCCGGTTCCACCCGCGTGACCAGCTTGCGATTGTTGTCCGACTGTCCGTACGTCTGCACCGGCGCGCCAAAAATGCCGGCTACCAGCAACGCCACCGTGAGCCCAATCCCGCTCTTCCGGGCCAACCGGCGGGTCGCCTGTCCAAAGTTCCGCATGGTTCCCCCTCGCAATACGTCTACGGCAGTTCCAGATTTAACTGATAAACCTCCTGCGTACTGCGGTCGCGGACGAACATCCACGAACCATCCGCGGCTCGGCCAGTCCAGGGCCCTAACGCCCCCGGATACCGTTCCATGCTTGCCAGTTCGAACACCAATTCAGGATCACTTCCGCCGACCTTCACTCTGCGGATCGCTTCTGTCCCGGTGACCAGATCGTCGAAGTACAGGTACTGGCTGTCCGCCGACCACACCGGATAGCTCACCGTACCTGCCGTCTCCTTCAACCACGTGGACCATTTCTTCGTTTGCGAATCAAACAGCAGCAACTGGGTGCTATCGGGAGAAAGTGCTGCGATGTAGCGCCCATCCGGCGACCAGCGCGGGCTGAAGAACCCTGTAGACCCGGGAACGGTTTCGATCTTGTGTGTCTTGAAGTCCAGAATTCGGATATTCAAACCAGCCGCATCGCGGTTGTAGTCCCCGAACATCAGCCGTGAACCGTCCGCCGACCAGTTGGCATCGATCTGGCTGCCAGTCTCCGGGAGCATCTCATGCGCATCTCCGCCGTCCGCCGATACCAGAGAAAGCTTCCAGGAACCTCCGGGCTTCGTGCTGGCGTACGCGATCTGTTTGCCATCCGGCGAAAAGTGCGGCAACGCGGCCCGCTCAGAATCTGGCGTCAGTTGCAGGCGGTCCGAACCATCCGCCCGCGAGCGCCATAACGTCCCCTCGGGAATGGCAACGTACGCGATCCACTTCCCATCCGCGGAAAAATCGACGTCAGTGGCCGACAATCCCGCGATCAGGGGCCGGAACTTCTTCTTGCCCGGATCGTACTTCACCACTTCCACCGTCGGCTGAACCCCGATCGCCCAAAGCTTCTTGCTGTCGTGCGAGGCAGAAGGATTCCCAAACGACATGGGACCATTCGTGATCTGCGCCGGAGTCGCATTCGAATCCGCGAGCGCCCACAGGCTGGTCACCACCAGATTCGTGTTCGCGACCGTCTGGCTCGCCTGAAAAATGTAGTAGCGACCGTCCGCCGTCCAATTTCCGCAGCAGGCCGTTGTCTTGAGCGGCCAATCGCCCAGCAACACGTGCGGATTCGATCCGTCCCGACCGACTTCCCACAACGAAGTCGTATTCTGCTCTGTGTCGCTGACGGTGAACCGGATGCGATGCCCGTCGGGAGAGAAGCGCGGCGCAAACACTGATCCGGCGGCCTTGTACAACTCGTGCGCCTGGCTCCCGTCGGCGCCTGCGATATAAAGAACCGATTCCTTGGCGAACACCAGATGCTTGCCATCCGTCGACCAGCTTCCATCGCGTCCGCTCAGGTCTCCCACACGAGCAGGAGTGCCCGCTCCGACCGGCAGCGTCCAGAATTCGCTCTCGCCCGAACTCGACTTCGACGACACCAGCAGCTTCGAGTGATCCGGCGACAGATCGAGCGCCTGCAGGCTCGAGAACGGGCTCGGCACCTCAGACCGCCCAGACTCCGGCAGCGTTACCTTCGCAATCACCCGGTTCGACGCAGGCAATTCTGTGACAAACAGCTGCGCGTCATCCGCCAGCAAGTTCGTCTTTGGATACCCATCGTGCGTAATCTGTGTGATGGCGGTGACCCGCGGCGTCGGTCCCGACGCGGCTCCGCGCACCATGTTCCCGCGCGTCGTAGCGGCGAGAAACACCATTCCGCAGATGGTCAAAATGACCAGAAAGAAACGGATCTTCAGATCCCTGACTTCCTCATATTTGCTGGGCATACCACGATGTTAGGCCTGTCTAATTCTCGGAAAAACCGAAAATAACCCCCGGAGATTACGGCGGTAACGGGCATTCAGATGTGTGGGCCGTCTGTGGGGACGGCCGCCGTCGGCCGTCCAGCGGAGCGAGCGCCGCAGCGCCTCGTATCTCGATGGGACCGGATGTCTTGACACGGCCAACGGCAGAAGCCGCAAGCGCGAAAGAATTCAGCCCACCCCGCAAAGCCCTGGGTGACTTGCGAGGAAGGGGCGAAAGAAATCACTGGAAAATCCTGGGACAACTCACCCCGGTGCGCTGCCCTCGCCACAACTTTTTGCCCTCTCGAGCAGCAGATTCCGCTCCCGCACGTTCCGTGTGATCGATGCCGCTCTCTCAAACTCCGCGCGCGCTTCTTCCTTCCTCCCCAACTTCTTCAGCAGATCTCCGCGCACGCTGGGGAGCAGATGGTAGTTCTTCAACGCCGGATCATCTTTCAACGCATCGACCATCTCCAGGCCCGCTGCCGGCCCGGACGCCATTCCGACGGCCACCGCCCGATTCAACTCCACCACCGGCGACGGCTCGATTCGTGCCAGGTCGCCATACAGGGTTACAATCCGCGCCCAGTCCGTATCTCCGGCAGTCACCGCCCGCGCATGACAGGCCGCGATCGCAGCCTGGATCGCATACGGACCGCGGGTACCTCGCAGCCCCTCCGCCCGATCAAGCGCAGCCAGCCCGCGTCCGATCAGCAACTGGTCCCATTGCACGCGATCCTGATCCAGAAGAAGTACGGGCTCGCCTGATGCACTCACGCGCGCCTTGGCCCGCGACGCCTGGATTTCCATCAGCGCCACCAGCCCGTGGACCTCCGGCTCCTCCGGTACGAGTTCAGCCAGAATCCGTCCCAGCCGCAGCGCATCTTCGCACAACGCAGGCCTCATCCAGTCGTCGCCCGCGGTCGCCGAGTAGCCTTCATTGAAGATCAGGTACACAACCTGCAGCACCGACGACAAGCGCGCGGTGAATTCAGCGCCTCGCGGCACCTCGAAGGGAATATGCGCGTCGGAAAGAGTCCGCTTGGCGCGAACGATTCTCTGCGCGATCGTCGGCTCAGAACTCAGATACGCGCGTGCAATCTCGTCGGTGGTCAGCCCGCCCAGCAGCCTGAGCGTCAGCGCAACGCGCGCCTCCGTTGACAGCACCGGATGGCACGCAATAAACACCAGCCGGAGGAGGTCGTCGCCGATGTTGTCATCCATGGCAGCCGCCAGGTCCGGCACCTGCATTTCGCGCTCGGCCATCTCGCGCCCGAGATTTTCGTGTTTGCGATCAACCAGAGTGCCGTGGCGCAGGAAATCGATGGCGCGGTGTTTCGCCGTGCCCATGAGCCACGCCCCTGGATTTTCGGGAATGCCGGATTCCGGCCACTTTTCGAGAGCGGCGACGAGAGCGTCCTGCGCGAGTTCTTCCGCCACGCCCACGTCGCGGACGATGCGAGTCAGCCCGGCAATGACGCGGGCCGACTCGATCCTCCAAACCGCTTCGATCGCGCGATGTGTCTCGGTAGTACCCACCGCTACCGATCACATCATTTTCTAGGCTTTCAGCGCAACCTCGTGCGTAGTGCAAGGTGCGGCGTTCTGACCGGGGCCCTCAGCTTCGTAGACCTGACGCAGTTCGCACTCGCCGTCTCCGGCAACCTTGAGGAAGTCCTTCGCGATCTGAATCGCTTCTTCCTTGGAGTTGGCCTCCAGAATGGCGAATCCACCGATGACTTCTTTGGACTCGCTGAAAGGACCATCGGTCACGCTGATGTTGCCGCCGGAGCGGCGAACCCGCGCGCCCAGCTTGCTCGGCAGGCAGCCTTCGGTGGCCAGCAACCGGCCCTTCTTAAGCTCCTGTTCGATCAAGTTTCCCATGGTCGCCATTTCTTCCGGCGAAGGAGGAGTGCTTCGCTCCACTGTCTTGTATATGCTCAGAAATCTCATTGCATTCTCCTTTTCGAATTAGGAGCGATCTGGGGGTTTTGGGCCATCCCCAAGTTCCACTCTCTAGCAATACATCGAACCAGAAATCTCCAATTCGACACGAAAACAATAAATTCTATTTCCTTGCCGCAATCTGATCGGCAATCCGCCGCTCTTGCTCCCTGAGTTCGGGGGTAAAGTTCTCTCCGAAATCTGCGGCTTCGAACACCGGACGAATCTCCACCTCGATTCCGCCACCGAACGGAGCCCGCTTCAGCCATTCCACCGCCTCGTCCATCGACCGCACCTGCCACATCCAATACCCGGCGATCAACTCCTTCGTCTCTGTGAATGGCCCGTCGATGACCGTCCTCTTCTCTCCCGAGAACTTCACGCGTTTGCCTTTCGAGGTCGGGTGCAACCCGTCGCCGGCCAGCATCACGCCGGCTTTCACCAATTGTTCGTTGTACTTCCCCATCTTCTCGAGGAGTTCGGTGGGCGGAAGCATTCCAGCCTCGGACTCTTTGCTGGCTTTTACGATGACCATAACTCGCATAGGTGTTAGCTCCTGGTTCTTAATTGAGCCGGATTTGGACCTTTCCGGGTTCTATATCAACATCGAACGAGGCGGCACAAAATCGACAGGCTTACCTGGAGATCTGCATTTCGCGGATTCTCCCTCCGATCCAGGCGCAGGGAACAGCTAAAACGACGAGTGCCAAGGGATACCAGTGTGGCCCCATATCTCTGTTCCACGTTGCAGCGGCCGCTGCTGCGCCCAGAATCATCCCGATCATAGCGCCCAGCATGGCGTGCCACATGGGCCGTTGGGGCGCGAGCCGCGCCGTAATATAGCTGCCGATGATCCCATAAATCGTGCGATAAACCGTCGCCCACACAAACAGCCCATCCGCCTTCCATTGTCCCAGTGGAGGGAAGATGCCGAGTTTGTGCAGGACAACGTCAGTGCCGTTCGAGAGCACTGCTACAGCAAGAAATCCCGCCACGATTGCCCACACACTCCGTCCTAGCCTCCGCGGCGCCGTTGCGCTCCCAGCGATTGAAACTGCCGCCTGATTCGACATGCCATCCTCCTTGAACGTACTAAAGTCTAACCGCCTCACTGCATCCTCACTGCATCTCGAGCGTGGCCGCATCGAGGAACTGCGTCGCCACCGGCACCCGCGTGCGCGCCTGTCCGAGCAGCGGCGGAGCCATGAAGAGCAAGCCTGGTAGGTGGTGGTAGACATTCATACCGGGTGTCCTCCTGGTCATGCGTCGAACCATGCTGCCCGAAATCGACAGCCATTGTCATCAAAATGAAAGGACAGCGCCCCGGTGCTGCAGTCCCGACGCCGGGGGTATAATGTCCCAAGCCTTGACCTAGACCCGGCCACTTAGTAATCCGGCTTAAATCAAGATGACAGACGCCATCAAGCGAAAACTGACGGAAGAGATCAACGCGCTTGAACACGAGTTGATCCACGAACTTCCCAAGGAGATCAAGAAGGCCGCGGCGCTCGGCGATCTCAGCGAAAACGCCGAGTATCACATGGCCAAGCAGCGGCAGGAGTTCGTCAAAGCGCGCGTCCGCCAGCTCGGCAAGCGCCTGGCCGACCTCTCGATGGTCAATATGAACAACATCCCCCACGACAAAGTGGGTCTGGGGTCGACCATCAAGGTCTACGACAACACAAAGAATGAGGAGTTGGAATACAAGCTGGTGACCAGTGAAGAGTCCGACGTCGCCACCGGAAAGATTTCGACCACCAGCCCGATCGGCCGCGCGCTTCTTAACAAAAAGGTGGGAGACGAAGCCATCGTGGTCACGCCCAACGGCAAGCGTACGCTGGAGATTCTAAGCCTCAGTACCATCCACGACGAACTGGAAGGCGGCGCCCCGAAAGAGGCCGAAGCGTAAATGCCAGGGTCGAACCATGAACGAAATAGCATGAACGAAAAAGGAAGACAACTCCAAAGAAGATTTCCCCGGTGTACCTCTGTGCCCTCTGTGGTGAACGATTTTCCTTCGTGCACCGTAGTGTTTTTCGTGGTCAAGTTGGAGTTTCGCGCATGACCCACTCCTGGACATCGGCCTTCGGACGCGCCTGCGGAGTCCTTCTCGACACCATCGTCCGCTGGCTCGCGCTCTCCCGCATCAATCCCAACGTCCTGACTTTCATGGGACTGGTCGTCAACACCTGGGCCGCGATCCTGTTCGGCTCAGCCAACGCCTCGAACCAGAAGCGCATGTTCATCTACGCCGGACTGGTCATCATCTTCTCCGGCTTCTTCGACTTGGTGGACGGACAAGTCGCCCGCGCCACCAACCGTGTGACCCGCTTCGGAGCCTTCTTCGATTCCGTCGTCGACCGCTACTCCGATGCCAGCCAGTTCCTCGGCCTGTTAGTCTTCTTTGCGCGGGGCGGACGCTTCTTCTACGTCGTCCTCACCGCATTTGTCATGATCAGCGCCATCATGGTGAGCTACACCCGAGCCCGCGCTGAAAGCCTGATCGGCTCCTGCCGCGTCGGATTCATGGAGCGCCCCGAACGACTGGTCCTGGTAATCCTCGGAGCATTGCTCAACCGCATGGCCCCAGTGTTGTGGGTGATCGCCGTCCTGAGCACGATCACCGTAATCCACCGCATGCGCTACACCTGGACCAGAACGCAGGACCCGCCCGTGGCCCTAACCCCAGGCCAAGCCGCGTAGTCCAATGCCTTCACCAGCGAGCGAAGTTGAGAAGAGGCTCGACGTCACCGTGGTCTGCGGCTCTGTTGTTTGCGGCCCTGATCGCGGATCGCGCAGGGACGGACGCGCGTGCGCCCGTCCCACGATTCCCGGGCTTGCACCAGGCTGACCGCCGGCTATTCGACAGGGCTGTCCTAGAAATTAAACTTAAACCCCAACTGCACCTCCCGCGGGCCCACCGATGTCGAGAAGATCTTCCCGAAGTTCTGATCGTCCACCGAGGTGTTCGGTCCGCTGAACACCGGATGGTTGAACGCATTCTTCGCCTCGATGCGAAATTCGAGGTTCATCTCCTCGTGCACCGTGAACTGCTTTCCCAAAGATAGATCGGTCGTGAAGTGCCGGGGCGACCGTAAGTTTCCCATCGCGCGCGGTGCATTGCCGAGCGTGAAATCGTCCGGACGCTGGAAGACGGTGTTATCCGCAAAGTAGTTGTCTACCCAATCCGAGCCATGATTGCGCTTGGGCGTCCCCACGATGTTGGGCCGCTGTGTGCCGTAGGTGGGGATCGCGTTCCCGTCTCCAACCGTAAAGGTGAGCGGCCGTCCATCGGAGATGCGCCAGATGCCGTTTGTCTTCCATCCGCCAACAATCAACTCCGCCCATCGCGGCATATTCCCCAGCATCGCCTTGCCGCGTCCAAACGGCAGGTCATAGCTGTAGCTGAACTGCACGACGTACGGAATGTCAAACGTCGACAAACTCCGCTCCAGCCATGGCTTGTTTGGATCCTGCAAGCTCGAGAAGCTGCCGAGCCAGGTGACATTGTCGTCGGCTTGCGAGGAGTCGTCGATCGACTTTGACCATGTGAACGTCGCCAGGAATTGCAGGCCGTTCGAATAGCGTTTCTCCGCTGACAGCTGCAAACTGTGGTAGATCGAATTCGCGATCAGCTGCGGTTCGGTCGAAACTCCGGTGAACTGCGGATAGGGAATCAGCAACTGACTGTACGATACCTGCGAGCTCGACAGTCCGCTGTTGGGGTCGGTAATGATTCCAGCGAAGGGATTATCTACCGGGCTATTGAGGCAGGGAATGGTCAGAATCTGGCACGGATTGTTCGGATCGGCAGCCGTGGTGGGCAAACTTTCCACCCACGCTCCCAGGTAGTTGCGTGCGACCGAGCCGCTGAAAGGCAGGTGGGTTCCCTTCTTCCCGATGTATTCCGCGTTGATCACAATATTGCTGGGCAGTTGGCGCTCGATGCCAAGGCTCCAACTCTGCTCGTAGGGCGTCTGGTTCGCACCCGGTGTGCGCAGCGGGCCGTTGGCGTTAAAACCGACGTCATTCATCAGGCCGAGCGTATTTCCCGCAGGCTGAATCAACCCGTTTGGAAACGGGTTGCTCAAGTGCAGCCAGGGAACGTCACCAAGATTCTGATAGCTGGTGACCTCGTTAGTATTTTGGTTGAACCCCTGGGACCCGTAGGGAGCGACGCCGGTGACGCCCGAGCGAGACTGGCCGTAATATATTCCGTAACCGCCGCGCACCACCATCTTCTCGGCAAACTGGTATGCGAAACCGAAGCGCGGTTGAATGTCGTGCCAGTCGGTCACGTAGTTGGTGCGCTGGTTCGGAGAGGCAAACACCTCGCCGCCACGCAGTGGGAGATTCACCGTCTGGCCACTGACCGGATCGCTGTAGCTGACGCTTCCGCCGTTCAACGGGCTCGTCACGTTCGGATCAAACCAGTCCTGCCGGTTGTGGCGATCCGTGCGCGGCAACGTAATGTCATAGCGCAGGCCCAGATTCAAGGTCAGCTTGGCATTGACCTTCCAGTTGTCCTGCGCAAAGAAGCCGTATTGGTAATTGGTTGTGGCGGGCCGGAACTGGATCTCATAGGTAGATCCACAGTTGTTACCGGCACAGCCCTGGGTAATCTGGCCCATCAGGAAACTGGCCATGGGATCGCCACCGCAACTGGCCAATCCGCCGGGGCAAGCATAGGAACCGTCTGCATTGAAGCTGAAGGTGCCCACGGGGGCGTTGGTCTGTATGTAGTTCATCTGGTGGATTCTCCCGTCGAACCCAATCTTCAGATCGTGGGAGCCGTGCACCTTATCCAGCGTAGCCGCAAGTTGTCCCGTGTCCTGCCCCAGCCGGTAATTGCCGTAGGGATCGGTGCCGATGTTGGTATAGCCGGCGCTCGGGTACTGATCGATGAAGATCGCAGGAACACCCGCGAATCCGTTGCTCTGCAGATAGGAAGGGAACCCTAGCTTGGCGAGCGGGTCCGAAACGCCATGAGGGTTGTAGGCGTCGATGTGCCATACCCCACGAGTAAACCCGAGGGTCAAGTTCATCAACAGGGTTGGACTAAACGTGTGAGTGTCATTGATGGCAAACAGGTGGGCATTACTCCAGCCCGAACCACCCTGACAGGGATCGGTGAAGTTCTTGAAGCAGTCCAAGCTCTTGTCCGTGGGATTGTATTGATACGAGAACTTCACGGCCATCAAGTTGTTCTGGGTGAAGCGATGGTCCACCTTTATATCGAATTGGTCGTTGGAACGGCGGGTCGAACCAGAACCGAACCAGTTCTGGTAGATGCCTCCGCTAAGGAAATTAGGCTCCGGAAACAGCCCCATCATCGTCTGCGCGATGGGATCGATCAGGTTGCCCGCGACTCCTGGGACTGGCTCAGAGTTGGCGGGAGGACAAGGATGGCCATTGTAGGCCATCAGGAACACGGCATCACAGCCCGGACTGATGTACGTGCCAAGGTTGTTAAACGGAATGAAAGTATTGGCGGAGTTGGCGACCGCGCCTCCTGCGTTGGGGTCGTGGTGGCGCAGATACGGATCCCAGATCTGTCCGCTTGCAACTAGCTGCGTAATGTCATCCGCCTGTACACACTGCCCGTAATTCGGTGTACCCACCGTGTTGTCCCACGCGCCGGGATGAAACCCCCCATTGCTATCCGTATTCCCGTTGGCCGGGCACACCTCGCCGAAATCGCCCGTCCGCATCAGATCGGTGGGAACTGCCCCGGTAGCCGTGCTCAAGCCTGAAGAGCGCAAGCCGTCATAGTCAAAGAAGAAGAAGGTCTTGTTCTTGATGATGGGGCCGCCGATGGTGAAACCGTAATTGTTTCGGCGTAGTGCCGGAATGGGGTTGCCCGCCCGATTGGCGAACCAGTCGTTCGAGTCGAGAGCGGCGTCGCGGAAGAAGTCGTACACGCTTCCGTGAAACTTGTTCGAGCCGGAGCGCGTGATCATGTTCACCACCGACGCCCCCGAAAATCCGTACTCCGCGCTGAAGTTCGTCTGCTGTACCTTGAACTCTTCGATCGCCTCAGGCGACGGAACGTAGGTTGCCGCCGTGATGCCGCCGTTGGGTTCGGAGTTTGTCACCGACGCGCCGTCGGTCAGGATGTCGGCTGTCGCCCCACGGCTGCCGTTCGAAACAAAATTCGTGCCCGTACAGGTTGCGTCACATTGGTCATCCATCTCAGTGACACCGGGCGCCAGATTGACCAGTGAAACTACGTTGCGGTCGATCAACGGCAGGTTATTGATGAACCTGCGATTCACCACCTGCCCGGTCTCCGCATCTTCCGTCTGGATAGCTTGCGCTTGCGCACCCACCTCCACGGTCTGGGTCGCGCCCGCCACCTTCAACGTGAGGTTCGTCGTCCTGTTCTCATTAATGTCCAACTTGAACGCGACGCTGGTGGTTTTCTGAAAGCCCTTCACGTCGGCCGAAACTGTGTACACGCCGGGCGGGATCGAGCGGAACAGATATCGCCCGCTGCTGTCCGATGTGGTCGTGAACGCGAAGCCTTTCTGCTGATCGGTGAGGACAACCTTGGCGCCCTGCATCACGGCTCCGGTCGCGTCCGTCAGTTCGCCGCTGACGGTCCCGAAGTACGCCTGTCCAAAGAGCAGGGCAGGTGGCAGGAGTGCGATGGCAATGAGTGAAGTCCAGAAAAAAGAACGAGACCAGCTGCGGGAAATCGAGATGGACGCTTGCATCTGACCCTCCTTGAGCGCGGTGGACAGACACGACCCACGTAGACTTGCGCCGCCATCCTACACAAAGTCGTTACCCGTTGTCACGTCGGAAAACCGCGTAAGAAACGATTTAATAGATTTTCTTCTTGAAAGACGCCAGGGACCAGTGCTACGTGGCGGGGGGGTGGGCGCCCCACTTCTCACGCGTCTTCAGCATGAGAAATGGGGCATTGGACGGTTACTTCAAATCGCCGAGATCCGACTGTAACTGCGCCAGGTTGAATCCCTCCGCGGTCTTCTTCTTTTTCGTCAGATAGTCGTTGCTGATGATCGCGTAGGCCTCCTCGCAGTAGGCTTCCCAGAACGACCAGGTCATCACCTGCAACGCTCCCCAGGTCACGACGGTGACGCCACGCGAATCATAGGCAACCACCGGCACCGCGTGTCCTCCCCACGATCCCTTGGCGCCGTCGCCGGTCGTTCCTCCTGGTGGCACCGACCACGGCTGGTGATTCTGCACTTGCGTCTGGGCGCTCATCGGCAACTGCAGTCCGATGTAGCACCCTTCGAAGATGTAGACCGAGTCCATGATGTGAGTGTGGTTGGCTGGTTCCAGCGCGACGTAGGCTCCGATCTTGTGTCCGGCGATGCCCGTCTGCCGCCAGTAATTCAGCACGTCGATCTCGACCGCGCCGTTGTCGTTTGCGCCCGTCGTCGGGTTGTAGCCGGTGACGGCCGAGTACGCTGCGACGATCTGCTTGTCGGTCGGCGTTACCATCTTCTTCCCCGCGTTCGCCGTCCACTCCATGATCAGGTGGCCGGCGGCGGCGCAGGTGCAGTCGCCGATCTGGTCGTTGTCCATCATGCCCCAGTTCTGAATCTTTCCCGTGAGATCGAAACTGGCGGGAGCGGGAGGCAGCGCGGTTGTGATGTAAGAAGCCAGCAGCAGCGTCCGCGGATCGTGCCGGGCAACGTGTTTCCCCAGCTTCAGTTTGCGCGGATCGATCCGTGTGGGATCGGTTCGCAGGGCTACGCTGCGGCGTGAGTCCGGCACCGAGACATCGAGTTTCTTGACAGCCATGGGAGTTTCTCCTTTTGAAAAGAACCAGAGGTCTACATCGGAAAAGCGTCACAACCAGGCCTCCGCGCGCGAAGAATGTTCCTCGCGAACGGATGCAACTAAACAGAAAACGCAGGAGGGAAGAAAGTCGGGCGAATCTTAGCCCCGAAAACGCGGGCCGGTCAAGCGCTCGGCCATATTGTTACGAATACCGAACGAAGGCGTGTCATTCTTGGGGAGTGGGTCGGTCGGCCCATGCGTTTTCGCTCCGGCAACGCTGGTGCCGATATGGGAGCGGAGTTTTTCCTTGCAGATTCGGGAATCGGCCAGCGTCGGCGCGAAGATTTCGGCGCACCCGTCCATCGAATAGGCGCACACTATTGCGAAGGAGGTGTCTTTCAATGCCCGAACTCCGCCAGAACTTCATGACCAAAGAATGGGTCGTGATTGCCACCGAACGCGCCAAGCGCCCCGACCAGATGGTGACGCATCGCGAAGCCAAACCCGCCATTTCGTTCTCTGAAAAGTGTCCGTTCTGTCCCGGCCACGAGAGCCAGACGCCGCCCGAGATCCTGCGTCTGCCCGACGGCGATGGATGGAAGGCACGAGTCGTGCCCAATAAGTTTGCGGCGCTCTCTCCCGACTGCCTGCCCGAGCGCACGATCCATCGCTCGCGCCGGTCGATGGGCGGATTCGGTGAGCATGACGTCATTGTGGAGACGCCCGACCACTCGCTGGCGATGGCGATGATGCCCGATTCGCAGGTGGCTGACATCCTTCGCATTTATAAAATCCGTCATGATCAGCTCAGCCTTGATCCACGCGTGGCGCAGGTAACCATCTTCAAGAACCACGGAACCGATGCTGGCACCAGCCTGGAACATCCTCATTCGCAGTTGATCGCCACTCCCGTGATTTCCTACCAGGTGCGGCAGCGCTTTCAGGAAGCGATGCAGCATTTCGACGATTTCGGCTGCTGCATGTTTTGCCAGATCATTGAGGAAGAACTCGAAGAGCAGAAGCGGGTTGTGCTGACCAGCGAGCATTTCGTCGCAGCCGAACTATTTGCGTCGCCGGCGCCGTTCTGCACACACATTTATCCGCGAAGGCACATGGCCAGTTTTAGCGATGTCAGCGCGAAAGAGATTCTGGATCTGGGGCGCGTCCTGCGCACCGTACTAGCGAAGCTGTACATCGGCCTGCAGAATCCCGATTTCAACTTCACCATCCGCACCGCGCCGGCGGAGTGCGTCGGAGTCCGCTACTTCCACTGGTATATGAGCATCATCCCCAGGCTGACGCGGACCGCGGGCTTCGAACTTGGCTCCGGAATGTTCATCAATACGGTCATCCCCGAAGAGGCCGCCGAGTTCCTTCGGAATGTGAAGGTTGAAGCTGCGGTGGGAGTGAGCTGAAGATCGATTCGCTGCGGGGCACGAAGAAAACAATTGCAGATTCTTGATGGTTGATTGAAAACCGGAGTGTTGGATCAGCAATCAACAATCATCCATCAATAATTTCCTCCTAGCGGCCTCACTGCACGTAAGTCAGTACGGTCGCTCCTGCGAAAGCCACCGGAGAGCCGACCTGCGTGAGCGCTCCTGTCGTCGGATTGATCTGGAAGGTTGTCATCCCGCCCGTGCCTGAAACAAAAAGGAACCCCCCGAAGGCGTCGCTGGTCATTGCTGCGGCGCGGATGGGGAAGGGTGAGCTCGCCATCGCAGTCAATGTTCCGCTTCCGGGGTCGATCGTGTAACCGGAGAGGGTCCCGTCCATCAGGTTCGCGACGTAGAGAAAGTTCCTCGCGGTAGCCAACGTGAGCGGACTGTTTCCGGCGGCGAATGGCGATCCCGGCACTGGAGTCAGCGCGCCGCTGGGCGCGATGGAGAAACCGGCAACCTCGCTGCTCTGCACGAGTGTGACGTAAACGAATGTCCCGCTTGCATCGACCACGATCTGTCCCGGCTGCACCGTGGAATTTGGAACTGCGGGAAACGGTGAGCCGGCGACTGCGGTAAGCGCCCCGGTCATCGAATCCATGGTGAAGGCGAAAACTCCGCCGGGCGGATCCGTCACGGATGCGAAAAGAAAGCGGTCCGCGGGATCGATCGTCAGATACAGATTCGAGCCGGAGGGGAATGGTGAGTCGGCGATCTGGCTGAGTGCGCCCGTGATGGCATCTGCTTTCAAGCCGTCAATCTTTCCGGCGTCAGCGACGTAGAGTACTTGATTGTTGAAGTCGACGGCCAGCCCGGCGGCGAGGCTCAACGTCCCGAGGGAGAAGGATGATGCAGGCGTAAGGGTGCCCGTGGCGGAGTCAATCGACCAGGCATCAATCGATGCCGGCGCACCGAGTCCGAAGTCTGACACGTACAGGAATTGGCCATTCAGAGCAGCCATGCCGAGCGACATTGCCGGCCCAGTGACTGAAGTGGGAGAACTTAGGGTGCCTGTGGCTCGATCCACTGGGAACACAGAGATCTGGCCGTTGATGCCGTCCGCATACAGGTGTGGCGGCGGAATCGGGCACAGGTTGGCGCCCGCGCCACAGCCACAGGTCGAACTGCTGGCCGCTGGGCAGACCCGTATTCCGCTTCCGCAACCGACAAGGACGATCAGGGCGAAGAAGACCAAAAGAAGCACGCCAGCACGACGGGTACCAGTAGCCATTGCTCCTCCGTTCCGCGAAGACGCGTGCATGAACATCCGAGTGCATCGTAGCGCTGCATGCATTGCACGTCACAGCGCTGCGGACAGTTGTCGGAGTGTCCTAGAAGACGACGAGCCCGTACTCAGATCCGCGAGTCGTTCAAAACATACACCCGCAAGAAACTCAAGAGACACGGAATAGTTGCGGTGTGATTGTGATCACTTTGAGTGCGCGGGCCAAGATGGGGCTCACCACAGAGACTGAACGACCTGAGGATCTTTCTCAGTGCCTGCGATTCTCCGTGGTGAAGAGCTTGGATGGAGTATCCGCCATGATCAGATCCAGAAGTCGCGATCGGTCGCGGGAGTATTGCTCCGACCTGCGCCGGCGGCTCGTCCAAGGCTGGGCTCCACGCGGTTTCGTCCGGCATGTTTGGCGCGGTACAAAGCGGCGTCAGCAGCTTGCAGCACTTGCTCGAGATCCGCGGCGCGATCTCCGGTGGCAACTCCCAGGCTCAGGCTGACGTGAACGGCCGAGCCTCCGGCCATGATGCTGCAACTGGCCACGTGGGCGCGCACGCGCTCGGCGAGTTCCCACGTCTCTCCGAGGCGGCAGCCTGGAGCGATGATGAGGAACTCCTCTCCACCATAGCGGCCCACTGAGTCATAGGGACGAACCATGGCGGCGATCCCGCCAGCAATGATGCGGAGCACGGCGTCGCCCGCCACGTGCCCACGGCTGTCATTCACAGCCTTGAAGTGATCCACGTCAATCATGATTACGCCAACCGGTTGAGGGTCGCGCTCGGCACGCAGCAACTCACGCTCGAGGATTTCCATGATGGCTTTATGGTTCCACAGGCTCGTCAGACTGTCGCGCCTGGCCTCGCGCCGCAGGGCTTCCTTGGCCAGAAGAAGCCGGCTCTGCGTGACCAGCAGCCGCGCGCTCGAACACACAAACGACAGCAGTACCATCAATGCCGCCAACGTGAGTCGCTCGCGAGCGATGCCCAGCGACATGAACAGCACCAGCAGCGGATACAGCAGATAAAACAATTCGGCGTAGATGCGCTTCTCGCGCCCCGGCGGCTCCCCTGAAATTGAGGGCGCCTCAGCCTGCTTCCATGTGGTCGCAATGATCATCGGAGCCAGCAGCGTGGCGCTCCAGAGCAGGTCAAACCACTGCCCGGTTTTCAAGCCTTGTCCGGGACCGTAGTAGTAGAGGGCATCCACGCATCCGGAGACGGCCAGGAATGTTCCCATCGACCCAAACAGTATGCGGACATCGCGGGAGCGCGTAACGATGGAGCGCAAAACAAAGGCGCCGGCCACCAATCCGTAGCCTGCGAAGTAAGGTGCCCAGACTCCGTGCGCCAGTTCTCCCGGAGACTCAGCCTTAGGCAGATAGAAAAAGTACACGTATGCCGTAATGCAGACCAGGATGCCCTGAACAAAGTCCAGTGCCATCAAAGCATCGACGCGCCCGGTTTCGTGTTCCGGATCCAGAAACAGGGCCATGGCCAGCGGCGCAAACCAGAAACAGAATAGTAGATTCGTGATCCATGAGATGACCGGAGTCGGGATGAGGTCGTTGTAAACACTCAGGCCCTGCGCGAGCATCCATAGCACGTACGCGACCGTGCCCAATCGCCAAAAGGCGCGCGCCATGCCCTCAGACCGGCGGGCGGCCAGCATCATCGCGCCCAGCAGCAATCCGCCCATTGCGAACTGGATCAAGTCTGACAGAAGTGGGCCGGGATTTTGTGTGCCCAATGCCGCCGCCACACTAATGTGAGCCAGCCACAAAAGGGCCCCAGCCGTCACGATGATTCGTGGACTCGACAATCGATCCTCGCCGACAGAAATTTAGACAGACAGCCGCACGGGAAGGACTTACCCGGAACTGAACAGAGACCGCACAATTTCGGAACCGCATGCCCCGGACGGTGAGACCGACCAGTATCGGTCTTTACGCCCCCCATTTCACGTGCCCATGGTACTCGACCGGTTGGTTACTTCCAGAATGAAATTATTGCCAATTTCTAAGCAACCGGCTAAGAATTTCCACTGCCTCGCCGAGCTTGAAGAGTTCTTCGGGTGTCAGGCGATCGAGATGGGATGCGAGGTATGCGATGCGCAGGTCGCGGCCCTTGTGCAGGATCTGCGTGCCTTTCGCAGTGGCGCGGATGCGCATGCGGCGGGCATCTTCAGGGTCTGCGGCGATGTCCACGAGACGGCTGCGCGCCAGGCCTGCCACGATCCGGCTCATGGTGGGCGGTTTGACCTGCTCCGCCGTGGCGAGTTCCCCCAGCGTTTTGGGACCGCCGAACACCAGGACAGACAGCGCGGAAAGCCGCGCCGGACCTTCGCCGGTGGCGATGTCCTGCTTGCGCACGCGGCGCAACAGGTGAATGGCCGCCGAATGCAGACGGTCGGCAACGGAGACGGCGTCCGGTTTTGGGCGTCCGGCTTTTGGGAGATCAGGATTCAATTCGATTCCGGCCCTGTTTTTTTCGTTGACATCGCTCTCCAAATATAGTTAGCTATGCTAACTAATATCACGACGGAGGTCAATACCTTGATTGAAACACCGGGAATCGCGAAATTGGGACAAATTCAGATTCGAACTCACGACCTGGAGCGCGCCGCGGATTTCTACGAAAAGATCCTTGGGCTGAAGCTTCTGTTCAAAGCGCCTCCGGGCCTGGCATTCTTCGATTGTGGCGGCGTTCGGCTGATGCTCGATCGTCCGGAGAAGCCGGAGTTCGACCACGCCAGCTCGATCCTGTATTTTTCCGTGCCCGACATTCAGGCAGCGCATGCGGTCATGAAGGCGAAGGGCGTGCGCTTTGAAGATGAGCCTCATATGGTCGCGCGCCTGCCGGATCATGATCTGTGGATGACATTCTTCCGCGACAGCGAAGACAACATGCTCGCGCTAATGAGTGAAGTGAAGAGGTAATCTCCCCAGGTTTGTCATCCTGAGTCGTAAGTTTTCTTGCGGCGAAGGACCTGTGCACTCGCCGGCGGCGCCTATGATGCCGAACGCCGGACAGGTCCTTCGCAAAATGCGAGCAGGACGACACGCCAAGGGAGGACCCAACCGGGAGCATAATGTTCCCCCAGAGGTGGCCGCCATGGAGCAGCAAATATTTTCTGGCTTCGGCCGAGCTTGGTTTGCCATGACAGTAGCCTTCGCTCTGCACGTTCTCGACGAAGCCACCACCGGATTCCTCAGCGTGTACAACCCAACTGTCACGGCGATGCGCGCGCGCTGGGGATGGTTTCCCATGCCCACGTTCGAGTTCCGCGAGTGGCTGGCGGGATTGGTCGTCGCCGTCGCGGTTTGTTTTGCGTTGACGCCACTGGCCGCGCGGGGCGCTCGGTGGTTGCGCCCCCTGGCATGGTTCTACGCTCTGATCATGTTCTTCAACGGCATGGGACACACGATGTTCACGCTGCTGGGACGCACGGTCGAGTCGGTGACATTCCCGCGTCCCGCGCCGGGCTTCTATTCGTCGCCGTTTCTTCTTGCTGGATCTGCGTGGCTGATGATGCGGTTGTGGAAGACGGCTTCCGCCGCCACACCCTCCCTGTCATCCTAAGGCCCGCGCTTTTTGCGGGCCGAAGAGCCTGCCCTGAGCGAAGTCGATGGGACCTATGCAACGCTGCCGTCTGCATCGATACCGCAAGCGATTACACAGGTCCTTCGCCGCTAAAAGCTGCGGCTCAGGATGACATCGGCAAAGTACGGTGTTGAGGTCCGAGGTCTGAGGTCCGCGGTCCGACGCCCACTCCTCTGCTATCATCGCAAAGAGTCACCCACCGTCGTCATGAACCTCGCGATCATCCACCGTATGCAGGACGAAGAAGACGACGACGAGATCCCCGTCATTTCCGGTAGAGGAGAAGGAATCATGGAAGAAGTTCCAGCTACAGGCTCGGGCGCCGGGCGCCGCAACGAAGACATCGCTCTCGATCTGATGAAGTTTGTCGCTATGACCACGGGCTACGGACGCACGACCTCGACGGGCGTCGGTTTTCAAGGCACCGGCTCGGCGGCCAAGCCGGAGGATTACGCCGAGAAGTTGCTCGAACTATATGGCAAATGCCTCGGTGCAGTGAGCGGGAAGAAATAATCCGCCGTCGTTCAGTTTCTGGCAAACAGACTCAGCCGCGACAACCGTGCGCCCACAACTGACATCCAGTTGTGGGCGTTTTGTTTTCCTCTCCTGACTCTGCGATCAATTTTTTCCGCGCGCCCGCTACTGTTTCTCGTAGCTTGGTTCCGCGATCGCTACCGCATTCCATAGCTACAAAACACCTCCCGACTGATACCACCGACGCAAGTCACTGTGAGATCAAGAGTCGTCAATGAGCGGTGTTATGGTCCGGCCCTTGCATCTGCGCTGGGTGGCGCAATAGCGGACTCAATGGTGTGCAACATTCACGCACTGTGACGTCTGTGTGCGCGAAACAAGGAGTGAGAGGCAAAGAAAAAATGTTAAGGCGCATTGTTCCAACACTGTTGATGTTGTGTGTTGCGATCTCGGCTTCGTGGTTGCAAGCGCAGACAACCACCACCGGAGAACTCGCGGGGATGGTCAGCGATCCGTCGGGTGCGGTACTGCCCAACGCGGCGGTTATGCTCACGAATCCAGCCACCGGAGCCAAACAAGCTGCACAGACGAACTCCAGCGGCTTGTACCGGTTTGCGTTGCTGCAACCTGGAACCTACAAAGTTTCCGCGTCGGCCAGCGGATTCCAGGCCGTCGAGAAGACGGTCGATGTCGGCCTGGGGGCAAGTGTCACCGCCAACCTGCAGCTGGGGCTGGGGGCCAGTCATGAAACCGTTGAGGTTTCCGGATCGGTGACGTCGGTCGAAACCGAGGACGCAAACATCAACACGAATTTTAGCGCCAAGCAGGTCGAGCTGTTACCCAACTCTGGCAACGACTTGTCGGCGGTCGCATTTACGACGCCGGGAGCGGTTGTTAACACGTCCGGGGGAGCCACGTTTGGCGGCGGCAACTTTGAAATCTACGGTTTGCCCGCGACCTCGAATCTGTTCACCGTCGACGGCGCGAACTACAACGATCCCTACTTCAATATCAACAACAGTGGCGCCACCAATCTCACGATTGGCCTCAACGACGTGCAGGAAAGCGCTGTCGTGGCCAATGGCTACAGCGGTTCCTACGGTGGCCTGGCCGGAGCCAACATCAACTATGCGACCAAAGGCGGCAGCAACCAGTTGCATGGGAACGCGATCTACTGGTGGAATGGCGACGCGCTCAACGCGAACAACTATTTCCTCAACCAGAGTGGTACGGCCCGTCCGTTCGTGAACGCGAATCAGTTTGCGGGTTCTGTCGGTGGTCCAATCAAGAAGGACAAGGCGTTCTTCTTCTTCGACTACGAAGGACTCTATCTGGCCATTCCAGTGCCAGGCCCTGCGAATGTACCGACACCCGCGTTTGAACAGGCCGTAATCGGGAATCTGAACGCAACCGGGATGAGCACTTCGGTGCCGTTCTACAACACGATGTTTGGCCTGTACAACGGAGTTTCGCAGGCGCGGGCTATACAGGTGCCGGGCAGCACCAATGGCGGCTGCAGCGATGTCACAACGGTCAACGGAATCGCTTTCGGAGCTGACAACCCGTGCGCACTTCAGGTGCAGACTGCGCCCATCGTGAAGACCCATGACGTGTTCTATGCTGGTCGATTCGATCAGAACATCGGCAACCGCGACAAACTGTTCCTCCGGGTTGAACACGAGCACGGCCTGCAATCCACCTATACCGATCCCATCAACAATGCGTTCAACGCCATCAGCGATCAGCCGCAGTGGACAAGCAATTTCCAGGAGACGCATACCTTCGGCGCAGACAAGGTGAACAGCTTCAACGCGTCCTTGCTCTGGTACAGCGCGATATTCAGCATGCAGAACCAGCAGGCTGCGAGCTCGGCGCTAACCACTTTGCCCGGACAAACCATGACGCTGGCCTTCAACGACGGGTCGCTGCAGGCGCTGAACGGTTTGAACGTTCTCTTTCCCCAAGGACGTCACATTACCCAGTATCAATTCGTCGACGACTTCAGTTGGGTGCGCGGACGGAATACCTTCAAGGTCGGAGTCAATTACCGCCGCGACGATGTCAGCGACCACACCTTCACATTTATCACTCCGCTGGTCGTCGAATTTAGCTTGGGCGACTTTGTTGGCGGTGGAGGCAATGGTTCCGGCAACGTAGTCCAGCAGAGCTTCCCGAATAAGACAGAGCAGCCGATCGCGATGTACCAGGTTGGCTTCTACGGTGCAGATGATATTCGGGTCTCAAACAACTTGAAGCTCACTCTCAGCTTGCGCTTGGACCATCTTTCGAACCCGGTGTGCCAGACGAACTGCTTCCAGAGGTTCGCGGGTACGTTCGGACAGATGAACACAGGGTTGCCGGTGAACCAGGCAATTCAAACCGGGCTGCACACGGCGTTTCCGTCTGTGACAGGAATCGTCGCCCAGCCGAAAATCGGATTCGCGTGGTCTCCCCGCGGCGGAGCAAGGCCGACGGTGATTCGCGGCGGAGCTGGCATCTTTGCCGACTCGCTGCCGACCGGCACCATCTCTACAATCATGGCGCAAGCGCCCAACGATCCTCAGTTCAACACGTTCTTTGGAACGCTTTCTCCAGCTGATCCGAACAACCTCTATGCCGCCTCCCAGGCGTCGAACGCGACCTTTGTGTCGAATTTCGCGAATGGCGGAGAAGTGGCGCCGTTCTCGTTCTTCAATACAACTGCGGTCAAAGTTCCTCGCTACTACGAATGGAGTTTGGAAGTGCAACAAGGCTTGGGCTGGTCCTCTACGATGAACCTGATGTACGTGGGGAATCACGGATCAAACGAGGAAATCACGAACCAGGCGCTCAACGCGTTCTCCCCAACTCCGTTTGCAAACTTGCCCACCAGCATACCGGATGGCAGGTTCGGCGTGGTCTCACAGCAGCAGAACATCGCCAACTCGAACTACTCAGGTCTGGTGGTGGGACTGAAGCACGACTTCAAGGGCGGCGTGGCGTTTCAGGCCAGCTACACCTATAGCCATGCGTTGGACGAAATCTCCAACAACTCGGTGTCACCGTTCGGGGTGAACACGTTTGGCAGATACGCCGACATCATCAACGCGCAGGATCCATCCAACCTCCGCAAATACAACTATGGCAATGCCGACTATGACATCCGGCAAAACTTTTCGATGAATTACGTCTGGAATGACGGGATCCGTCACTTGACCGCCAGGGGACCGAATGCTCTGGTGAAGGGATGGACGTTCTCGGGCACGATCTTCCGTCATAGCGGGTTGCCGTTCACCGTGGTCGATGCGAATGCAACTTCACAGTTGCAGGGATCGAACTACGGCCCGGGCGGCGGTACGCAGCAGGTTTTCGCCGACGTGCTCGGATCAACCACAAACAGCTGCGGAGCTTCGGCGGCGACGCTGACGGGCACACCCTGCCTAGAAGCAAGCAACTTCGCCAGTCCGACGGACAACTTTGGACAGCAGCGGCGCAACCAGTTCCGCGGGCCGGGCTACTTCAACACCGATTTCGCCGTGGAGAAGGGTTTCGGCATTCCGAAGTGGGAGACCGCGCAGTTCTCGATTGGAGCGCGATTCTTCAACGTCTTCAATCATCCCAATTTCGCCTTCCCCATCATGGTCAACGGTGCGTCAGGATTTGGACGCATCATCCAAACCGTCAGCTCTCCGACCAGCATCTACGGTTCTGGCCTGGGGGCAGACGCTTCGCCGCGCCTGATCCAGTTGCAGGCGAAGTTCACGTTCTAAAACGGGGAGGTAATTCTGCTTGTCATCCTGAGGGCCGCGTATCTTGCGCCCGAAGGATCTGTGCACTTCGCCGGCGGCTCAACCGCCGGAGGGAATTGCACAGATCCTTCGGGGCAAACGACGCGCCTCAAGATGACAAGTGTCGTGCTAAGCCCTGTCAGATGGCACAAAAACAAACCGCGCCCCTCGCAGGGCGCGGTTCCATTTTCGTCGGGAGCGGAGGCGCTCGCGGCCAGGATAACTCTTAACGGCGCTTCTTGCCCTTCTTCTTCGCGGGCTTCTTCGCAGCCTTCTTGGCTTTCTTCTTGGCAGGCTTTTTCGCGGCTTTCTTTGCCGGTTTCTTCTTTGCCGGTTTCTTTTTGGGCGCGGGTTTCTTCTTGGCCGCTTTCTTCTTTGCTTTGGGCTTGCTGCCACCGCCGCCTCCGGCCGGAGGTGCGGGCTTGGGAGCAGGAGGTGCGGGAGCGGCGGGCGGTTCCGGTTCCATCACGCCGGACGCCGGCATACCGGGTTCCTCTTCCTCCTCCTCTTCTTCTTCAAAATCCTCTTCGAGCGACTCGCTGTAGGCGCCGCTGTCGCCGAATTCCTCTTCTTCATCACGTCCGTAGAGCGTTGGATCGTAGAACGTCATTGCTCCTCCTGATTCAGTGGCGGCCGGGTGCGGACACGCCGACCTGGCTGCGGGCACGACAGAGTTAAAAGACCACAAAAACTTTTTTGCTGTAACGGCGCGCGATTATAGCACGACATTCGGTGCTGTCCGCAAGGACTACAGATACCAATTCTCGCTGGCAGAAGATTACATTTGTCCGTTGTTGCGCTTCGACAAGGCAAGGACGCCTCGCTAACCATTGGAGGCTACCCGGGAACTCGCGGTGGTGACGAGTTGGCGCACGGGAGATTCGCTTTTTGTTCGGGGAAGACGATGCCGCTCAGGGATCAAGGCAAAGACGCCCCACCGAGAGCAGAAAACCTCCCGATAGAGCGCCCGGTCCTTACTTGCAAAGCTACTTCAGCGTCTTTACGTAGTCGGCGACGGCCTTGGCGTCGTCCGCAGCGACTCCGGAGACTGCCTTCTTGTGCGGCACCTTCTTCGCGTCATTGCCCTTGGTGAGCAGATCCGTGATCTGGTCGGCCGTCAGGGTCGTGCCTTTGACTGCCGGACCAATCTTGCCTTGCCCTTCCGGGCCATGACAGGCAGCGCACTTCGCCTTGTAGGTAGCAGCGCCGTCTGCGGCAAACACCGGCGAAGCGATTGAGATCGCCAGCACGAAGATGACGAATAGAACAATCAATTTGGTAAGTCTCATCAGGTTTCTCCTTCAGTAGTTGGATATCAACAACGAACAAGGTCCGAAAGAACTGAAAATTGTACCGTCCACGCCCGCCTCTCTAATGTGATTTCACGCACGTCCCTTGCTCCACTGGAGACAAAGAGCCTCTTGGAAACGCTTTAGACTCCATGGCATGACTTGAGGGTAGTTGAACTTCAGGCCCTTAGATGTGTTCCGTGAACAAGAATCTGTTGAGACGTTCCGGAACGGGAATCCCGAACAGAGAGTCAGGAACCCCTCCCTGTCCCGCCAAAAACGCGGGACAAGGGTGGGGCACCTCGGGTTTCATTTTTTGACCAGCTTATCGTGCGATCTGAATGGTGAGGATCATACCCGGGCGCAGGATCGCTACGTTGCGGTTGTCGCGTTTGAGAGCAGCCACCGTCGTCTTGTAGAACGAGGCAATCGAGTAGAGCGTCTCGCCGGACTTCACTTTGTGGTGGACGACTGCGGTCTCAGTCTTCAGGCGCTCAATCTCGGCGGACTTCTTGGCAGGAGGCTTGGTCGTGGCGGTTTCCGTCTTCTTTGTCTTTGCGTGCGACGAGGCGGCCTCGGCGTCGTGCGTGCTCGGCGAGATAGGCAGATGCAACGCCAGGACGCGGCGTCCACTCAGACTGCTGCCGCCGCGAATGCCGTTCCAGCGGCGAAGCTGCTGCGCGGAAATGCCGAAATTTTCGGCGACGGATTCGACCGTGTCTCCCCGGTGAACCTTGTAGCGCGTGATGTGCCGGGCGTAGGTCGCGGTGTCGCTGGGATGCTTGCCGGGGGCGACCGGAATGATGAGTTTGGCATCTGGCTCGAGCTCGGGGTCGTCGAGGTGGTTGGCCTCTTCGATCTGCTTGGCGGTCGTGTGATAGGTGCGGGCCAGCGCGACAATGGTTTCGCCGGCGTGCACTGTGTGATAGCGCCACCACAGGCGCTTTTCTGGTGGAATGGCGGCGATCGCGGTTTCGAACTGATCCTTGGTCCCGGCGGGAATGTGGAGCTGGAACGATCCGGTGCGGGGAGTACTCAGGCGCAACAAGCCAGGGTTCAGACCCTGTAATTCCTCCGTCGTCGCGCCGATACAATCGGCGACCAGGCGCAGGTCGACAGGGTAGGCGAGCGTAACCGTGTCATAGTCGTCCGGCTTTTCCATCACCACGCTGTCGAGCCCGTACCGCGACGGATTCTTGGTCATGATGGTCACGGCGAGAATGATCGGGACGTAGTTCTTGGTCTCCCTGGGCAGGACGTTGCGGTTGTAGAGTTCCCAGAAGTCGGCGTATCCGGTGCGCTTGACCGCAGCCTGCACCGTGCCGGGGCCGGAGTTGTAGGCGGCCATCGCCAGATACCAGTCACCGAACTGGTTGTAGAGATCCTTCAGGTGGCGGGCGGCGGCGCGGGTGGATTTCTCGGGGTCCTGGCGGTCGTCCACATACATGTTGTGGTGGAGACCGTATCCCGAGCCTCGGCCTGCCATAAACTGCCAGATGCCGCGAGCCCCGACGCGGGACATGGCGTGCGGAAGGAATCCGGACTCGGCCTGCGCGAGATAAATCAGGTCCTGCGGGACGCCTTCTTGTCTGAGCGTCGATACCATCATGTCGTGATAGCGACCGGAGCGGGCGTAGGCGCGCTCGAAGACTCCACGTCCATGGCCGGAAAAGTAGGCGATGTAGCCCGCAACCTGGTCGGTCATCATGAGCGGCAGGTCAGAGCGGGTCTGTTTAAGGTCGGCCTCGGCCTGGGCCTTGGTTCCGGCATCGGCAGTCGGAGCAATCTCATTGGTGGTGTCGATGGGCGCGGGTTCGGACTTCTGCTGCGGTTCCTGCCCTGCCTCGGCTTCGCTCGAAGTGCCACCGGGGTAGATCTCGTTCACTCCCTGGACGATGCGTTCGAATTCCTTTTCCAGGCGGTCATCGGAGCGGATGTCCAAATTACTGCTCAGTAGCGCGTTGAGGGCGCGGTCAAAGTTCTGCCGGGCGTCGCCCGTCTTGCCCGCGTGATAGTTGGCGAGACCAGCCTGATATTCCTTCTCGGCGCGGTCCACCAGATCTGCCACCGGGTCGAGAGCGGCAGGTGTTT
This sequence comes from Candidatus Dormiibacterota bacterium, assembly GCA_035632675.1. Classification (GTDB taxonomy): domain Bacteria; phylum Acidobacteriota; class Terriglobia; order Terriglobales; family Acidobacteriaceae; genus Sulfotelmatobacter. The sequence goes on along the minus strand of DASQGJ010000009.1, from coordinate 29,324 downwards.
GCACCGGAGCAGCTTCCGTAGAGGCTGGCTTCTGTGCGGAACTATCCTCTTGCGGGGTTGCGGCTGGAGCCTGGTCGGTCGCAGATGGACCGGCCGAAACAGGCACCGGCGCGGGCTTCAGCGCAGGCGCCGTCGCGGGAGGCATCAGGGCTACGGGATGCTGTGCAGTCTGGCAGGCAGAGGCTGCCAGAATCAGGGAAGCGAGAACTGCGGTCCGGACGTAGAGGTTGACGAATCGCATGTGGGCCTATGAGATGCGGCGGCCTCTCCGAATGTTGATTTCCGGTGAATTCTACCAAAAATGGTACCTGCCGGTCGCGCAACGGTCAATCGCCGAAAAGGCACCGAGGTGGTTACTTTCGGCACCGTATGGGGCAGGTTACCCACACATTGGACAGGCCCATCTTGTCGAAGCCAGCGACTCGCGACCAGCGACCTCAAACGCGCCAGTAGTCCGGGCGCCAGTTCTGAACCGCTTTCTTGATGTCGCGGCGCGACAGCTTTTCGTTCAGTGCGCGCTCGACCAGCTTCGGAATCTCGGCGTCGGAGGCGAAACGCAGGCCCACGAGCTGATCCACCGTCAGTTCAGGGATTCGGGAGCGCAGCGGTTCAGAGAGAAGCTGTGTAAGTCGCAGCCGTTCTTCCAGGCGAATGACGCGGTCCTGGACCTTAAGGGAGTAGAGACGCACCTTGAACATGAGCGCCAGTACAGCGGCGGCAAGAACAATCAGCAGGAAGGCGTGGAAGTTCCCAAAGAAGTCGTTGTGCGCGACGTGGGCAAAAAAATGTACCAGCGTCAGGATCAGTGCGAGCACGAAAATCGGGACGATGAAAAAGTGAAACGGCGGATCCAGGCGCGTGTGGTTGGCGAAGGTCTGCGGCATCTTTTCAGCCATGAAAGCCTCCTTGCGTGAGGAACGTGCAAGTGTAGCAGAGCGGGAGAGTCAGAGTCCGACGAGCCGAAGCGATAAGGCAAAGGAAAGCGCTTGGCCGGGTCCCGACGCCATGCGCTGTATAATCCGAGCGCGAATGGCCGGGAGCGATGGCCGGAGATTTTTTCCGAAGCTGTGCAACGATGACAAGATCATTCATTCAGATCGATCCCGGCGACTGATCCTTCGCTTGGCGTAAAATCTCCGGTCGCGAATCTTTGCTTCAGACCACGAATCAAAACTTTCCATGAAGGCCATACAAGTTAAGCAGACCGGTGGGCCCGAGGTGATGGAACTGGTGGAGTTGCCGGTTCCGGAGCCGAAGGCGAATGAGGCGGTGGTAAAACTTGCCGCCTCGGGTGTGAACTTTATCGACGTGTATCACCGCGAAGGGCGGTACAAAGCCGCGCTGCCGTTTACGCCGGGCCAGGAAGGCGCGGGAGTCGTAGCCGCTGTCGGCGCGGATGTGAAGTCGGTGAAGATCGGTGATCGCGTGGCATGGAGCCACTTGCTGGGAGCGTATGCAGAATATGCAGCCGTTGCGGCCGACCGCCTGGTATCGATTCCGGCGGATGTCACCGACCAGCAGGCAGCGGCGGCGATGCTGCAGGGCATGACCGCGCACTATCTGACGCACGACACCTATCCGCTGAAGCGAGGGGAGACCGCGCTCGTTCATGCCGCAGCGGGCGGCGTGGGATTGCTGCTGGTGCAGATGGCGCACAACATTGGCGTGCGCGTGATTGCCACAGTGTCAACCGAGGAGAAGGCCAAACTGGCGCGCGATGCTGGCGCCGATGAAATCATCCTCTATACGCAATCCGATTTTGAAGCCGAGACCAGGCGCCTGACCGGCGGCAAGGGCGTCGACGTGGTTTACGATTCCGTGGGCAAAACCACTTTCGAGAAAGGACTGAACGTTCTTCGTCCGCGCGGGATGATGGCGCTATTTGGCGGATCGAGCGGCGCCGTGCCGCCATTTGATCCGATCATTCTCACGCAGAAGGGATCGCTGTTTCTGACGCGGCCTTCCCTGGGCAACTACATCGCGACGCGCGACGAATTGCTGGCGCGGTCGGGCGCTGTGTTTGGCATGATTGCCACGGGAAAGCTGAGGCTCAGGATCGGACACACCTATCCGCTGGCCGAAGCGCAGCGCGCGCACCGAGAACTGGAAGGCAGGAAGACGACGGGGAAATTGCTGTTGATACCCTGATCTTAACTTGTCAATCCTGAGCCGCAGCTCTTGGCGGCGAAGGACCCATGCACTCGTTGCGAGGATCGACGCCGCCGGCAAAGTACAGGGGTCCTTAGGTCCGCAAAGGACGCCTCCCTCAGCATGACAAGGGTTTTGTGAGCGGGACAAGGACAATCATGAAAGCGATTCGCGTACAGCACACTGGTGGGCCTGAAGTCATGGAACTGGTGGAAGTTCCCGCTCCGCAACCGAAAGGTTCGGAGGCGTTGGTGAAAGTCAACGTCGCGGGAGTGAACACGATTGATGCGCAGTTCCGCGATGGCCGGTTGCGTACGCCCATGCCGTTCATTCCTGGACAAGAGGGCGCAGGGGTGGTAACGACAGTCGGCCCCCAGGCAAAAGTGGTGAAGGTCGGAGACCGTGTCGCGTGGAGCGGCACGCTCGGCTCCTATGCGGAATACGTTGCGGCGCCCGAGGACCATCTTGTGCCGGTGCCCTCCGCCATCAGCGACGAGCAGGCGGCGGCTGCGATGATGCATGGGCTCACCGCTCACTATCTGGTGACCGACGCGCACAAACTCAAGGCAGGTGAAACCGCACTGGTGCACGCCGCCGCGGGAGGGGTCGGCCTGCTCGTGGTGCAGATGGCGCGCGCTATCGGAGCCAGAGTCATCGGCACGGCATCCAGTGACGAGAAGGCGCAACTTGCCCGCGAAGCTGGCGCCGACGAAGTGATCGTTTTCACCCGCCAGGATTTTGAACCCGAAGTGAAGAGGCTGACCGGCGGCAAAGGCGTTGACGTGGTATATGACGGCGTTGGCAAGGACACCTTCGAAAAGAATCTCAACGTGATGCGACTGCGCGGCATGCTCGTGCTCTACGGCATGTCGAGCGGTGCGGTACCCCCGGTGGATCCCGCGAAGCTATCGGAAAAAGGATCGCTCTACATGGCGCGAACCACTCTGGCGCATTTCACGGCGACTCGCGACGAATTGCTGGCCCGGACCAGCGCGCTGTTCCGCCTGATCGCGGACGGCAAACTCAACGTACGAATCGCGAAGAAGTATCCCCTGGCCGAGGCAGCGCAGGCCCATCGCGACCTGGAATCACGGAAGCTGGCGGGAAAACTGCTGCTGGTCCCGTAGGTTCTGTCGATTTGTTTTGTCATCCTGAGCCGCAGCTTTTCGCGGCGAAGGACCTATGCACTAGCTGGCGGCATGAGTGCTGCCGGCGAGTATAGAAGTCCTTCGCCGCAAAGAGCGCGCCTTAGGATGACAAGATGACAAGAGGTGTCGGCCACCCTCATAGCTCCCCGGCACGCATCAAGTCACACTAGTCCGCGTGAGTAGTTCTTTATGTACACGGGCACGTCTCGCTGCACATCTAGCTTCGGGTCGGTGATCGGCTCTCCCACCTGCATCGCCAGCGGGACAACCCCCGCCCAGGTAGGAAAGGAGTAGTCTTCCGCGTCGTCAACCGGCGGGCCTACGCGGACTTTCGCCGAAAACTCTTCAATCGGCACCCGCAACACGGAAGTCGCTTTCAACTCGCGCTGGTTGGGCTGGCGCGAGTCATCCCAGCGGCCCGGCAGAATGTGTTCCGACAACACGCGCAGCGCCGCGAGCTTCTCCTCGGGATCATCCACCAGAGTCGCCTTCCCCAGGATCACCACCGAGCGGTAATTCATCGAGTGATTGAACACGGAGCGGGCGAGCACCAGGCCGTCAAGCAACGTCACCGTGATGCAGACAGAAACGTCCTCTTTCATATGGCGAAGCATGCGGCTGGCCGCCGAGCCGTGAATGTAGAGGCTCGCATCGGTGCGGCCGTAGGAAGTTGGAATCACGAAAGGCTGCCCGTCGACAGCGAATCCGACATGACAGAGGAATCCTTCATCGAGAATGCGGTAGACCGCGTCCCGATCATAGACTGCGCGATCCGCTTCCCGGACGAGACGGGTCCGCGGCGTAGGTATTTGACCTTCAGGCATGGAGGAAAGAACTCCGGGCAAGCGCCAAGGATGGGTGAAAAGAAAGTGTAACATCGGTAGTGGGGCGTCGGACCTCCGGAGTGGCCGGCTAACACATTCGGAGTTCGACTGCCGCGATCTAAGGTCCGAGGTCTGACGTCCAACCCCGTCGCAAGAACAGTGCCCAGCTGTCGTTCTTCGGTTTTGGAAAGATCAGCCCCGCTTGGAAGGAATATGCGTTATCTGTCCACTCTCCTCTTGATGGTCGCGGTCGCTGCCCGGGCGGCCGAAATAAAGGGCAAAGTCACGAATGCGGTCGGCGGCGAAGCTCTGGGACGAGTGGAAGTGGTTGTGCTCGAAACCAAAGCGGTCGCGATTACTTCGATCAGCGGCGAGTTCGATATTCCCAACGTCACGCCCGGCAACTACACGCTGCGCTTCAACGCCGTGGGCTACCGCCTGCTGACCGTTCCATTCACGTTCGCCGCAGAATCGGACATAAAAGAATTTTCCATCACCATGGTGCCCGACAATTTCCATCACACCGACAGGGTGAAGGTGCATGCCGACGTATTTCAGGTCGCGGATTCTCCGGCAACGATCGAGATGAATCTCACCAGCTCCGAAATCCGTGAAACTTCGACGGTTTTTGGCGACGATCCGTTTCGCGCCGTGCAGACCCTGCCGGGAGTTTCGGCGGAGGGCAACAACGAATTTTTCGCCGAGTTCTCGGTGATGGGAACGCCCTTCGCGAATGTCGGTGTGTATGTGGACGACGTGCTGGTGCTCAACCCGTTTCACGAAATCGGGAACTTCAGTGAAGGTGCATCGCTCGGCGTGCTGACCAGCGAAGTGGTCGAGGAGATGAAACTGCTGCCCGCCGCCTACCCAGAGAAGTACGGTGACGCGGACGGGGCTGCACTCGACATTCATACGCGGGAAGGCAGCCGGGGATCGCCGCTGTTCCGGATTTCTGCGGGGATCGCCGCCAGCGAGATTCTGGGGGAAGGTGGCTTGGGAACTTTGCGCAAGGGATCGTGGCTGATCTCGGCACGCAAGAGCTACATCAACTATCTCGTGCATGGCCGGATTGGCGATGCGGCGAACGTCGGATTCGAAGACGGAGACCTCAAATTGACGTATGACCTCACGCCTCGGCAGAACGTGAATCTGTTCGCCACGGGCGGCCACACGGCCATGGCGATGAACGATCCGGAGTTGCTGGCCAACGTGCAGTACGCCAGCGGATCGAGCGATTTCACGCTGGTACGCGCGGGATGGCGGTGGGCGCTTGGTCCGCAATTGCTGGTCGATGCCAGGGCGGCGTACATTCGTGAGCCCGACCAGTTATTCAACAGCACGAGCGTGCTCCTCACCAAGACCGACCATCGCGAGTGGGTCGGCGGGGCAGGCGTCTCGTGGGCGTGGGCTCCCGATCAGGTCCTGCAGGCAGGCTGGTCGGAGCGGCGTGTGCGGGACAGCGAATACCAGGTCGGCATCACGAGCACTGGAACTCTGCAGCCTTATTCATTCTCCGGAGCGGGCCTGCGCCAAAGCGGATATGCGCAGCAGGCCTCGACCTTGCTTCGCGGCCGGGTTCACGTTCTGGGAAGTTTGCGCTGGGATCGATTTCAGTCGTACCTTCCGCAACGGTTCTCGCCTCAGATTTCACTGGCTGTACACGTCACTCACGCGACGGAATTCCAATTCGGGGCAGGACGATATGCCCAATTCTCTAATTCTGCATTTGGTCCCCCACCTGGGGAATGTATCGGCGACGGCGCCCTGCCGCCGACTTCAGAGCACTACAACGCGGCGGTGGAACAGAGGCTGGGAGAGAACACTCGAGTGCGACTGGAAGCTTTCCAACGCAAGGACTTCTCCACCTTCGGGGCAATCCCTATCGCTGATCAGTCGTGCTCAATACTTCAGCCCCTTCCAGGAGGCACGTATCTGCGCGATTACTCGCACGGCGTGCAACTGATCCTGCAGAGGCGAAGCGCGAACCGCCTGTCCGGCTGGATCGGCTACACCCTGCTGAAGGCCCAGGAAAGACAGTACGAAATCGCGGTGCCTTATGCTCCTTACCATCTCTTTTTCAATTCCGGTTTCTACTATTCCACGCTTGAGGATCAGCGCCACTCGCTCAATGTGTTCGCCACCTATCGCCTCCTGCCAACCCTCAACCTGAGCGGAAAATACTCGTATGGGTCGGGATTCCCCATTCCGAGCGGAACATTCGTTCAGCTCGGCAGCGGCCAATTTGTCGAGACCGGTATCAACAACGAGAGCCTTGGCCCCTACCAGCGGCTGGATGTTCGCGCCGACCGGGATTGGGCGTTCCAGCATTGGAAGCTCACTTTGTATGGAGAGGTGTTGAATCTCACCAATCACTACAACGGCCGGTTCGCGTACGAATCGGGCATCGACCCGAATACAGGGAAGGTGCTGGTGAAGACGCTGCAGGGTCTGCCAGTTACGCCGACGGTTGGGGTGGTGGCGCAGTTTTGAGGCGTCGGGCGTCGGCCCGTCAGACCTCGGACCTCGGGACCTCAGCCTCAATCCCCCCGAAGCTGAGCCAGAAGCCCGAGGTCTGAGGTCCGTAGTTTCCTACCAGTTCACCTTCATCGCAAACTGGAACTGCCGCGGCTCGTCGGCAGCGGTGGCCTGGCCCGCGTTGGTGAAGAGCGGGCTCACCGCAGCCACGTTGTACTTGTTGGCGATATTGAACATGTCGACGATCAGGTCGGTGCTGATGCGCTCGCCGAAGTGGATGCGCTTGGAAACGCGCAGGTCGCCGAAGGCCGTCCAAGGCGTTACGCCAGCATTGCGCCCCAGGTTGCCATCAAGTTGCAGCAGCGTAGGCACCATGCCCGTAGCGACGAAGCCGTTGATGCAGGGCTCCTGGAATGTTCCGGTCGGCGAGTATCTGGACTTATAGACGGTGCTGCAGGCCGGATCGACCGTAGTGTTCGGGCGGCTCGTCAGCGAAGACAGCTGCAGGTTGTCGCCGCTGCCAGTCAGAATGTTGAACGGGCGTCCCGAGGCGATGTCGAGCAGTGGAGCAAATGTCCAATCGCTGAACACCTTGCTCACGAAGCCGCCGCCGCTCAGCTTTCCGGTCTGATAGACGCCGCTGAACACGAAGCGATGGCGCTGGTCGAACAGCGAAGTCGAGCGATCGACACCGGGGTAATAGCTGTCCTGCGGCGTCAGCGTGGATTGCAGGTCGGTTGAGTCGTCAATCGAGTGCGACCAGGTGTAAGACGCGAGAAATTCATAGTGTCCGGCGAAGCGCTTGCGCAGATTCGCGCTGAAGCCGTGATAAATCGAGCTGCCGTTGGAGTAGTTGGCATCCATGTCGCCGAAGGGCACGCAGCCCGCGAAAGTTGCCGGATTGCAGTTGTTAAATCCCAGCGCCGCAGCCTGGGTGGCGGCTTGCGTGATGCAACCGAGTGGATCTCCGACGGAGGCGTAGCCCCCGATGATCGAAGGGTTCAATCCACCCGGACGGAAGAAGTTCATCAGCGATGCATCCACGAAGGGAAAGGGGCCCAAGGGACCGCCGGCCTTATTGCATCCGCTGACGGTGAACGGGCTGGCGGGAGACGGAAACACGGTGGGATCGTTGATGATCGCCGCGTCGTATACAGCCCCTTCGAAGTTCGCGACCATCAGATCGCCGCGAATCGTGTTGGCGTTGATGGGCCGATTCAGGTGGCGTCCGCCGTTAAAGTTGTAGGCAAGGCTTAGTGCAAGGCCGTGGCCGAGATCGCGCTCAACCGTCACATTTGCCTGTTGGGCGTAGGCATACACGAAGTTCTTCGACTGGGGATAGCCGAAAGGCTGGAAGCCCAGTGGCATGAAGTTCGCTGGATTCAGGTAATTCTGGTTGAGAAAGATCGATTGCGGAAAGTTCAGCGACTGGAATTGCTGCTGGTTGGGCAAATAGCCAAGATTCGTCGCCGTCGTGGGGTTGAGCGTGGCGGCACAGGGATTGGCGGCGCTGGCGACGTTGATGGGGAGCCCCTGGAAAATCGTAATGGCGTTCAGATTGCTTGGACTGCCAGGAGTCGAACATACGGACGTGGGGCCAAACGCCAGTTGTCCGCTGGAGGAGCCGTCGGAAGCATCGCCCAGGAAATAGAGTCCGAGCAACGGATGGTCGTAGAACATTCCAAAAGACGCGCGCACGACTGTCTTGCCGTCTCCTTTGGGATCCCACGCCACGCCGATCCGAGGTTGAAGGTTGTTCTTGTCAGTTTGAATTCCCTTCTGCAGACCAAGAATGTTGTAGGCAGGAAGGGCAAGGCCCTGCGGCGACTTGAACTTCGGGGGAATCTCCACGTCATAGCGCACGCCATAGTTCAGCGTCACGGTGGGGCTGATGCGCCAGGAATCCTGCCAGAACGCACCGAAGGGAATGTTGTGGAACGAATCGCTGGGGCTTCCCAGCCCTTGCACGTAGGAACCGGGCAATCCCGCGCCGTAAGACTGCACGGCGTTGAGATCCGGGAATGCCGGGACAGTGGCGGGACACGCAGGAACAGTAGTCGGGTTGCAGGCAAAGCCCAACGCACTGGACCCGAAAGTTCCGAAATCATAGACGCCCCCGTAGTTGACCGTAAAGGTGGCGTTGATGGGCAGGTAGTTCACGTCCGCGCCGAACTTGGTGTTGTGCCGGCCCTTCGTCAAGGAAAAGTTGTCGGTGAACTGGAACCGCTGTTCGGTCCGCTGAATGTAGGAATAAGGCTCGCGTCCGAAGTACGCATAGCCGGTAATATTGACCGCCGGAGCGGAGCCCGAGGGAATTTTTGTGTTGTAAAAGTAGGAAAGGCCCCGCCGCGCGTATTGGAAGCGGAATTCGTTGACCTTGTTTGCACCCATCGTCCAGGTGTCTTGAAACATGCCCGCGACATCGCGATACGTTTGCTGCGAGGTGCGCGAGTAGGCATTTTGGCCAAAGGGCTGATCCTGGCCGCTGACCTCGATGCCGGTGACCGTGCTGGGGCTCACGTTGCCCCGAAACGTCAGGCGATGATTGGCACCGAGATTTTGATCGAGGCGGAGCGAATAAATGCTGGTTCCTTCGAAGACGGGGAAGTTCCCCTCCTGCGATGTCAAGGTCTGGTACGAAGCGGGCACCGGCGAGCAAGGGCTGCCCGGAGGACACGAGGTGGGAAAGCCGGCCCAGGCTGACAGCAGGCCGCCGGTCGCTCCCTGGACCAACGCAGTCGGCCACGCGCCCTGAATCGCCTGACCAGATGACGCTCCGGTGAGCACAACGTAGTTGGCTACTTCTCTGCCAAAACCGAGCGGATCGGCTCCCTCTTGTGTCAGGACCGCGGGGCTCGTGAGAAATCCAATCTGGTCCGGTGTCAACTGCACGGTGCCGAATGGAAGTCCGACCAGTGTGGTGTCGAACGGCGTTAAGCCAAAGTTGCCCTGCCCGATACTGGAGAACCCAGTTTCATGCCGCCGGGTAATCTCATAGGCGAAGTAGTAGTAGGTCTTGTCTTTCTTGATGGCGCCACCGAAGGCTGCGCCCGCCTGCACCCGCGTGTACGCCGGATTGGCCACCGTGCTGAAGGGATTCACCGCCTGGAAGTTGCGGTTGCGCAGATAGCCGAAGATGTCGCCGTGAAAATCATTCGATCCGGAACGCGTGATGATGTTGACCACGCCGCCAGCCGCGCGACCGTACTCCGCCGCGTAGTTGTTGGTGATGATCTGGAATTCCTGTACTGCTTCCTGCGAGACCGTCGAGCGCACGCCGTTGATGGAGTTGTCCGTGGCATCGGCGCCGTCGACGTTGACCAGGTTGGAACGCCCGCGCTGGCCGCTCATATTGAGGCCCGAAGTCGGAGCCGCGCCCGTGTTGGGAGCGTTGTCGCGCACTACCTGGGAATCCGTCAGGGTAAAGTTAATGTAGTTGCGGCCGTTAATGGGAAGATTGTCGATGCGGCGCTCGCCAATCGTGTCGGTCGTGGAACTGCGGGAAGTCTCCACCAATTCCGCCTGCGATGTGACTTCCACCACTTCTTTGCCGCCCGCAACGGTCAGCGTCACCGGAAGTTCCACAAGTCCGCCTACCGTCACCGAGACGCCGGTGTTGTCGACCTTGGTAAACCCCGCGGCCGACACGGTGACAGTGTAGGTGCCCGGCGGAAGAAGGCGGGCGCTGTATCCACCCTGGCCGTCACTGGTGGCGGTACGCACCAGGCCCTTCGCCACATCCTGGGCGGTGACGGTCGCATTAGTGACGCCATTGCCTTTCGAGTCTTTCACGGTGACGTGCAGATCGCCAGTGGCGACACCGCCCTGCGCATACACCATCGCGGAAAGCAGCAGGACAAACAACGACACCGAGATCACTTTCATTGTGCGGAACATAAGGTTCTCCCTTGAGCTCGCAAAGGCGAGCGGACGGCAGGACGAATTCCCACGGCAGGTTGTCGACGTACTCACTCGACACGTAGGGACGACTTGGTGCCCCGCAGGTTTTTATAACAGAACCACCCTCGAAAACAAGTCGCGAATCGAGGACGGGTCGTTTGCGAGTAAACCGCAAACTTAAAGACAAGCGGGGAGAGCAGGCCGAGGGGGCGAACTCAGAGCGCAGTTTTCCCCTGCGCCTGAAACATCAACAGCAGACAATCGTGCCTGATCAGCCCTGTTGCCCGAATCGCGCTATAGGGTTGCGGCGATGCGCACGGGTACCGCGGGATTCTGCAAACGTCCCAGCAGCATCGCGGAGCCGTTCAACCTCTCGTATCCGCTCAGCACGGGTGCAGCGGCCAAACCCGAGTTCGGCCACGCCAGGACAACATAGATTTTGAGAAGTGCCAGCGTCGCGTTGCGGCGGAGCAGCAGCGCGTTGTCCACGAGCTGCCGCGCGGCCTCGACCGTGTGCGGATCGCTGGCCGAGAGCGCAGCTTGTCCGATCGCGACCAGCACGGTTGCATTGCGCCCCGCCACGCGAATGTAGGCCGCAGTCGCACGTAAACGTTCCCGCTGGACCACACGGAATTGGGAGGCAGAAAGCCGTCGGCGCAGATAGTGGTCCTCCGCCGGATCGACCAGGTTGCGGAAAGCCTCCACGTCGATGGGTTCAATCGTGCGAGCAAGGCTTGAGTCTCCGGAGGTCTGGAGGCTTCGGGAGACCGTAACCCCCAGAATCAATACTAGGGCGACGGCAGCGGCGACGACGAGAACGATGGCCAGAGTCATTGTTGTAACAAACGCTCCAATTCGCGGTTCCAAACCGCCAGATTGTTTTCAGGCAATGTGACCGCAATCTTCTCAACTACTTTTTGGGGAACTAGCAGGTAATAGAACCAAATAAGGACGCAGACGTGATACGTCGCCATATTGAGGAAATCAATATAAGTGCGCTCAAGAGAAGACGGCGCCCCATTCGCAACAACGGCCCACGTAGCCAGGTGCACACAAGCGGATATCCCGAGACCCAGCAAAAGGCCAAATGAGAATCGATCCCACGACAATCGGAAATGGGCAGTAAAAATGAAGAGGAACAGGACCAAACCCAGTTCAATCAGGAAGACAGTTTGCTCGAGCAGGTGAAACCCAGCGATGAGGCGCATCGAACTGTCACCTCGGGCAAAAGCGGCAATGAGGCTAGATACGAGGACGAGGGCAGTTCCAAATCCGGTTATCAGAACTCTGCCGAGACGGCTGACAGATGGATACGGGGCCAGAACCCGTGAGAAGATTTCCCCGATCAGAACAAACTTGAGCAAGCTCTCAACTAGAAGGCTAACCCAGTCGATGCGCCAGAAATTCTCGGCAGACACGGAAGGCGCGACGTCAGCCGCGAAAACGGCAAGATCGCCAGCGGCGCTCAAGATCGCAAATGCCAAGAAAACCGGAAACCTTCGCGCAAGCCCACGTTTCCAAAACAGGAACCCGAGCGCTATAAGAAGAATATTGGGGGCGACCCAAAGGTAGTTCCAAAGGAGTGAGTGCGCCTGCAGCATCGCGGTGGTCAGGCACTATACCGCGATTCGCTGCAGGCCGCAACGATTCCATCACTCTTGTTCGGTTTTCGTAAGATCGGCGATTTCACTGCGCCGCTGATCTATCTTCCGTGCACAATAGTACGGACAGCCGATTTTACGGCTTGCACATCGAGTTGCCGCCGCAGTTTGTGGCGCTTCCACCGCCGCCATCGGCCCTAACAACGGTTGGAATTACCAGAGTGTTAAGAAACAGTACGGCTGCTCCTAGGACGAGTAGCACACGTTTCACGGTTGTTTTCTCCTTGGGACTGCGATTTGGACCGTCATGGTTTCACGGGGCCGTCCACTCGCGCAATGTTACGTAAGAACCTCGGATTGTTCGGAATTTGTAACAAGATGCCACTGAAATCCGCACTACAGGACATGAAGGAAACGACCTTAAGGGCCGTTTCGGGACTGCTGGGCAAGTTGGCCTATCTGGGGTCGCTCCGGCACGGCCGCAGGAAATACGAACACTGGGGTATGGAAACGGTCCACGGGCCGGAATCCTCCGAGCGCGCCATCAGAACTGCCCACGTCGAAGTCGTTGCGGCAGTGTTGCGGACGCCCCTGGCGTCCCTAACTCAGGACTTGCAGGAATCGAGCCGAGGCAGTGGAATTGCGCCTGCGGCGTACGTTGACGAGTTGCGCGGGAACTTCGATGATTTGCTGCCGGATGGGCGACAGAATGCTCCTGCGTCGACCCACCTTAGTTCAGTGCTGCAGGCCCTTTCGAGTTTGGAGAAGAGTCGAGGGCGTACCACTCGGTCAACTTCATAGCGACTCCTACGACTTGACCGAGCACCTCGGCTTCTTGCGGATGCCTGAGGATTCGAACCGGAACCGGTGAGAGGGGATGGGGTTGCAGGATGATTTCTTCGCGCCGCATGCTGCACCAGGAACACGTATGACCGTCGCGAGTCTCAACGAAGTAGATCGGCCGCTCGTATTCCGAACGCCACGATCCTTCCACCACACGATTGCGCGACTCGTCCACCTGGATGAAACTGCCCGGCGGCAGGATCGGATACATGGTGAAATCCTGGGTGCCGACGTAACCGTACGTGAAATCGCTGTTGGCAAACTGGGCGAGATACGCGACCGGAACGATTCCCCACTGCTCGACCATGCGGCCGAGGTTAGTGGTGCGGCGCTCGTCGAAGCCGGGATCCATGCGCACCGGAACCTGCACCGAAGACAAACCCGCCAAAGCGTCGGAAACATGCGATTTTGGCGGCGATACCAGGCCCAGGTCGGCGGCCATATTGTTGAGGTCCACACCGTACCAGGTCATCAGTTCGCGCAGGTCGCGCCGGTAAATGATCGACAGCGTGTACAGGCGATAGATGCTGGGCAGAATGCCCTTGGTCTCAATGTCCGACAACCGGCTCGGCGGAATCGAAAATTCTTCGTTGCGGTAACGCTCGGCAATGCGCGCACTCGAGTGCTCCACATCGCGCATGGTGAGTCCAAGTTTCTCACGCAACGTACGAAGGCTTTTTCCAGCGGGTAGCATCAGGCTGCCTCAAACAGTGACGGCATCATACCAAAGGCCAACCCGGTTGTGTCGACCTTCGGGTAAAAAGTTCTCTACACCTGATTGTTACGAAATCCGAACAAGCCAGAAACCTTATCTGGCAAGGCGTTTCGACGCCATACCGAACTCAAGGGCGCGGATTCTGCGCGATGGTCGGTTTTGTGGATATCCTGCAACTGTTCGGGATTCGTAACAAACTTCGGTGGCGCGTGAGACAGAAAATGCTCTCGCCGCCCGGTAAGGGATGGCCGCCCTTCCTCTTTTCCTGCTTCCGGCATACTCTTTTCTCTACCCTTCGCAAGGCGCTCTGGTACAGCAGGATGACATTTGTCACGCCCGTCCGGTGATGGATGGCACTGGCGCGTCCGCGCCTGTTCGGCGACCATGCAATCACTGGATGCGAACTCATGACCCGCCGCCGGCGCCAGTGCCGCCAAAGGGATTGAAGATGACTGCAACCCTGGAACAAACCCGCAACACAGAATCAGCCGGTGCAGGTTTGGTCGTCGCCAGCCTCGAGCGCGTAAGCAAGAACTACGGGGACGTGCGTGCGCTCCACAGCGTCGATTTCGGGGTGCGCGCCGGAGAAGTGGTCGCGCTGCTCGGTCCCAACGGTGCAGGCAAGACCACCGCTGTGAAGCTGCTATTAGGATTGCTGCAGCCCAATTCGGGAAAAGTGCGAGTCTTTGGCGGCGACCCGACAAATCCTGAAAACCGGATGCGAACCGGGGCGATGTTGCAAGTCGGACGAGTTCCCGAAACCCTGCGCGTTCGCGAGCACATCGATTTGTTTTCGTCCTATTACGAGAAGCCGATGGCGCTCGCCGAGGTCCTTGCTGCCGCCGGGTTGGAGAAGTTGAGCGAGCGCAAGTTCGGCGAACTCTCCGGCGGACAGAAGCAGCGCGTGCTGTTTGCACTAGCGATCTGTGGCGATCCGGACCTGCTCTTTCTCGACGAGCCGACGGCCGGCCTGGATGTCGAGGCGCGTCGCATGTTGTGGGATGAGATCCGGCAACTCGTGAGCCGCGGAAAGACGGTTCTGCTGACTACCCATTATCTGCAGGAGGCCGACGCTCTTGCCGATCGCGTGGCCGTGATCAACAAGGGCGAGATTGTCGCCGAGGGGAGCCCGGCGGAGATCAAAGCGCAAACGGCCGGCAAACGCATCCGCTGTATCACGAGTCTCTCCCTCCACGCGCTGCGGCAGATCCCCGGCGTGACCGAAGTGAAAGAAGATCGTGAAGCCATCGAGATTCACACCGGCGAAGCCGAACCGGTCCTCCGCGAGTTGCTGGCACTCGATGCTTCCCTTTCCGGCTTGGAAGTCACCAGCGCGGGCCTGGAAGAAGCGTTTCTGGCACTGACCCAGGACAGTTCGAAGAACGGGAACCATGCCAGCTAAGTGGCGCGAAGTTCTGAAGGAGATGCGATGAGCACTGCAACCATGGCACTGAGCAATCCGCGGATTGTGCGCTCGCCGCGCCACACCGCGACGATTTATCTGAAGGAAGCCAAGTACGAATTCTTGAAATACCTCCGCCTGCGCATGTACACAGTCTCGGTGCTCACCTTTCCCATCATGTTCTACGTGCTGTTCGGGTTGGTGTTGAACCAGAACCAAACCATCGGAGCAACGCGGGTGGCTGCGTATCTGATTCCGAGCTACGGCACCTTCGGTGTAATCGCAGCTTCGCTGTTTGGAACGGCGGCGGGCTTGGCCTCCGACCGCGGGCTGGGATGGCTGGAAGTGAAGCGCGCCAGTCCTATGCCCCCGTTCGCCTACTTCGCTGCTAAGGTCGCGACCAGCATGGTGTTCAGCACGGTCATTGTTCTGGCTCTGTTCACGCTCGGAATCGCGTTTGGCGGGGTGCGGATGCCGATCGGATCGTTCGCGCGGTTGCTCGGCATTCTGGTGGCGGGATCGCTGCCGTTCTCTGCGATGGGACTTGCCCTGGGATATTTCACCGGTCCAAACTCGGCGCCTCCGACCATCAATCTGATCTATTTGCCGATGTCGTTCTGCAGTGGCCTGTGGGTTCCGATCATGTTTCTGCCGAAAGTCCTGCAAAAGATTGCGCTCGTGCTGCCGCCGTATCACCTGTCGCAACTGGCGCTGGGCGTTGTAGGCGCGGGAACGCGTGAATCGGTGGTTGGACACTGGGAAGCGCTGGCAGCTTTCACCATGATCTGCCTGGGCGTCGCCCGTATCGGTTTCCAGCGCGACCAGGAAAAGATGTATGGATAGAACGTCGGGAAGGGTACGGCCTTCAGCCGTGCCGCACTGGGCCAATAAATACGCGGACTCTGCGGTTTGCTGAAAGGTCGATTGTGGGTGGCGCAGCGCTTCAAGCGCTGCGATGAAGCCCTTCTTTCTTCTGTGGGGTTTTAGCTCCGGAGGAAGAACAGGATTTGACCATGAGCGCAGATTCGAAAAAATCGACGGGCTGGACGGTCGTCCTCGTCCTCATGGGAATGGCGGCGCTTTATGGCGGATCGAGGTGGCTGGCTCTGCTGATTCCCGCCGCACTGCTGGTGTGGTACACGGCCAAGCCAAGGCTTCGAACTGGCCGAAATTGACAGTAGGGTTGAGAATAAAGAGATGCCATTCCTGGGTTCGCGCGAGTTCGACGAGGATTCTGCGCCGGCGAGTTGGTCGCTGAAGCTGCGGTCCATTCGGTCCGTGTTTCAAGACAGGGATCACGGATGGGGCCCTCTGCTCTGGTGGCTTTACCTGGGTTTTTTCTTCGTTCAGCCGGTGGTCGATCACGTTGGCCGCAAACAATGGCTCCTTGACGTCCTCGGAGCCGCGATCTTTCTCGTCCTCTACTGGGGAATCTTCCTGCTGGAGAGGCCTCGGCCGCTGATCCACGTCGGCGGCATGTTGCTCTTGGGAGTCCTATTTTTTCCTTTCAATCCCGGCGGCTGCACGTTCTTCATTTTTGCGGCCGCTATGGTTCCGTTCATGGTCAGTACTCAAGCCCGTGCTGTCGCGGGACTTGGGGTAGTCGCGGCTGTTGCGGCGATTGAAGGTCTTCTTCTGCACGTGAGTGGTCCGGCACTGTTTTGGGCGGCCGTCTTTCCCCTGTTCATCGGCGCCGGGAACATCTTTTTTGCCGAGCGCAATCGCATGAATCGCAAGCTGCGCAAAGCCAACGATGAGATCGAACACCTGGCCAAGGTCGCCGAGCGCGAGCGCATTGCCCGCGACCTGCATGATGTACTGGGACACACGTTATCGGTGATTACTCTGAAATCGGAACTGGCGGGCAAATTGATCGACCGCGATCCGCAGCGTGCCGGGCGTGAGATCCGCGAAGTCGAGCACATCTCACGCCAGGCGTTGTCCGAAGTGCGCGACGCCATCCGCGGATACCGAGCCCAGGGATTGGCGGCCGAGTTGGCGCATGCCAAGGCCACACTGGAGACCGCAGGCCTTGCCGTGCAATGCGATGCGGCGACTACGATGAAACTTCCCGCCATGCAGGAGAGCGTGCTGTCGCTGGCCGTGCGCGAAGGCGTTACCAACGTCGTCCGCCACGCCCAGGCTCGAACCTGCCGCTTGCGTCTCGACCAGCAGAATGGCTCCTGCCGTCTGGAGATTCAGGACGACGGACAAGGTTTTTGCACGGTCGAAGGCAACGGCCTGCGCGGCATGCGCGAGCGGGTCGAAATGCTGGGCGGAACTTTGGAACGCACCAACCGCTCGGGCACCATGCTCATCATCACGCTGCCGTTGAAGGAACCGGTCGCGAAACCAGTTGTGTCTGAAGAAGGGCGCGAAGCTTGAATCCTCTCACCAAAGAAAGCGCTCGGGAAAACTCCAAAGAGGGTCGCAAGACCATTCGAGTCGTCCTGGCGGAGGATCAGGGCATGGTGCTCGGCGCGCTCGCCGCGCTGCTCGAGATTGAAGGCGACATTTCCGTGGTCGGCCAGGCACGCAACGGCAGAGAGGCGCTCGAAGCGGTGCTCGCGCACAAGCCCGATGTCTTCATCACCGACATCGAGATGCCGCACATGAGCGGCCTCGACGTGGCCGCCGAGTTGAAGCGGCGCAAGACCGGAACCCGTGTGGTGATCGTCACCACCTTCGCCCGCACCGGCTATCTACGCCGAGCGCTCGAAGCGGGAGCGAACGGATATCTGCTGAAAGACATGCGCGCCGAGGAATTGGCCGACGCCGTCCGCCGCGTGCATCAGGGCTTGCGCGTCATTCATCCCGAACTCGCAACCGAAGCCTGGGGCGAAATGGATCCGCTGACTGATCGCGAGCGCCAGGTGTTGCGCCTGGCGGGAGAAGGCATGGCCAGCGGCGACATCGCCGGCGAACTGGGACTCTCCGACGGCACCGTGCGGAATTATCTTTCAGAAGCCATCAGCAAACTCGGCGCCAGCAACAGAGTGGAAGCAGCGCGCATCGCGCGCACCAAAGGCTGGTTGTAGGTACAACCCATGTAGGTACAGCCGCCTCGGCTGTCCCGGCGAAGCGAAGCGAGCCGGCGTGCCGGATCCGTCAATAACGCCCCTATGATGTAATCGCCCTCCCTATTTCACCTTCGCCCAATACACCAGATACACCACGACCCAGCAGAACGTATGTAGGCCCGGCGCCAGCGAGAGGCGACCGAGGTTGCGCAGAATCAGTCCGGCCGCTGCGAAGATCAACCAGACGGCCACGAGCCTCCAGATGCGCGCCGGAATCGTGACCAACAGGAAAGCCAGCAAGCCGGAATGCTCAGGAGCTTCGACGGCATACACCTTGTAAGGAATTCCGCGAAGGGGTCCCTTAGCCGGAGCCCAGACGCCGAGTTCGCGGTAGTCGCTCGCAGCGCGCTCAAACATTGCGGGGCGAACCAGGGGAACGTGTGCGACTGCATCGCGAGCTGCCGGCGAACGGGCAGCCCATAAGAACATGACGGCTCCGGCCAGCAAAGCTCCGGCCACGATTGCGGCAATATGAACCAGTGACCGCCGGGCGCGACACATCGCCGCCAGCGACAGCGGCACATCGGGAAGCACAAAAACCAGCGTGCCTTCTGCGAAGCCCCAGAGAAAAGCCAGAGTGATGCCAGGCCATCGGGTCAACCAGTCGGCCCAGGGTGGAAGAGGATCGGTTTGTGAAATGGAGATGGTCACGCTCGAGCGAACGGTTCAACCTTGTTGACGGCCTTTTACTGAGAGGTAGGTCAGGCTGGCCAGAAATCCGATCAGCGAAACCCACAGCGCAATCGTCCGCCCGCTGGCCGGTTCCAACCCCAGTTCAGGGTGAGTCGTGAAGAATCCCCACGCGATGAAATAAGCCGCGAGACCTGCGGCGAGTCCCAGCACAAGGCTAAGTCCGATGCGTTTGAGGACCATTGACTACACCATCTCGCGGCCATGCATGGTCGCTGCAAGGTGGTGGGTCAGTTTCGAAACTGTCCCACCACCCGCCGCCGATTTCCTTTGCAGCCGTGATCATCTTAGTAGCACAATTCTCCGGTTTGTACCAATCAAGCATGAGCTCACTTCCAGTAATTCCGGAGAGCGCGCCGCCTCGGCGGCCGCTGAAGACGCGGCAACGCGCCTGGGCGCAGGGATTGGCCCGGGTATTGACCCGCGCGGGCGTTGCGCCAAACGCCATCTCGCTTGCCAGTCTTGTGTTCGCCATCGGCGCGGGAATTTGTCTCGGACTCACATCGCGTGCCACACTCATCCCGCATGCCGCGCTATTTCTGATCGCAGCGGCCTGCATTCAGTTGCGCCTGCTGTGCAACATGCTGGATGGACTGGTTGCCATTGAAGGCGGCCGAAAGACGATTTACGGCGAAATCTTCAATGACATGCCCGACCGCTTTGCCGACGTCGTGATCCTAGTAGGCGCGGGCTATTCGATCACCAGCTTCGCCTGGGGCCGCGAACTCGGCTGGCTGGCTGCAGTGCTCGCGGTAATCACGGCATACATCCGTTTGCTGGGCGCATCGTTGGGAACTCCGCAGTACTTTCTCGGGCCCATGGCCAAGCCGCACCGCATGGCGCTGCTGACGGCGGCCTGTGTGTTCTCCGTGTTCGAGGGCAACTTCCGATTCAACGGACAAGGCATGCGCCTGGCGTTGATCGTGATGGTGGCGGGCATGTGCGTGACTGGCATCCGCCGCACAAGCAGGATCATTGCGGACCTGAAGAGACAATGAGCGCGCATCCTCTGGCGGGAGTCATCGCGGCTGGGGCGCGCCTGATCAGCGGTGTGCAGGTGCAGTGGGTGGATTCCGCGCCGGACGCACGGCAGGCCGTGTATTTTGCGAATCACTCCAGCCATCTGGATTTTGTGGTGCTGTGGTCGTCGCTTCCGGCCGAAGTCCGCGCGCTGACCCGGCCCGTTGCTGCGCAGGATTATTGGAGTGCGGGTTTTCGAAAGGCGCTTGCTGTGAATGTGTTTCGCGCGGTGCTGGTGGCAAGACATGCCGCAACGTGCGAGGCGCAGCAGGAACCCGCCGATCCGCACCTGGCGATTGAACACATGCTGCAAGCGATGGGAGAACGCGAGTCGCTGATTCTGTTTCCCGAAGGCACGCGTGGAACGGGCGACGAGGTCGCAGCCTTCAAGAGCGGCCTGTATTACTTGTGCCAGCAGCGTCCCGGGCTGCGCTTGGTCCCGGCGTATCTGAACAACTTGAACCGAATTCTTCCCAAGGGTGAAGTTCTGCCGGTGCCGTTTCTCAGTCGGCTGACGTTCGGTCCGGCGATAACGCTCGACGCAGGAGAAAGCAAGCCTGCCTTCCTATTGCGCGCGCGAGAAGCCGTTTGCCGTCTCAAAGACTTATGAAAAATCTCGATCCACAACTGGTTTGGGCGCTCTCCGGAGTGCTGGGTCTGCTGACGATCTCGAGTCTGATCGGATGGATGATCAAGCTCGCCGTGAAGAAACCCGAGGCGCAAGCCACGATCCGCAACCTGAACTCACGCATCGCTGCCTGGTGGGTAATGAGCGCGATCTTCGGGCTCACCATGGTTCTCGGCCAGATCGGATCGCTGGTTCTATTCGGACTGATGTCGCTGCTCGCCCTGCGCGAGTACGTCACGTTGCTTCCAACCAGACGCGCCGATCATCGCACGCTGTTCTGGTCGTTCTTCATCTTCACCCCGCTGCAGTATGTTCTGATCGGAATTCATTGGTACGGCATGTTCGCAATCCTGATCCCCGTGTACGCGTTCTTGTTCGTCCCGACAAGATTGGCGATTGCCGGCGACACGGAACTGTTTCTGGAGCGTGCTTCGGCCATTCAATGGGGACTGATGGTTTGCGTCTACTGCCTGAGTTACGCACCGGCCCTGCTGATGCTGCAGATCCCTGGCTACGCGCCCGACGCCAAGCTGTTGCTCTATCTCGTGCTCGTCGATCAATTGAGCGACGTACTGCAGTACGTTTGGGGAAAGTTGCTCGGCAAGCACAAGATTGCTCCGGTGGTGAGTCCGAACAAGACATGGGAAGGATTCATCGGCGGAGTGGCGACGGCCACGCTCATTGGCACCGCGCTCTGGTGGATGACGCCTTTTCGGCCATGGGTGGCAGCAGTGGTCTCGCTCTCCATCACGCTGATGGGATTCGCCGGAGGCTTGACCATGTCGGCCATCAAGCGCGACCGCGGAGTGAAGGACTACGGCACGCTCATCAAAGGACACGGAGGAATCCTCGACCGCATGGATTCGATGTGCTTCGCCGCTCCGGTCTTCTTTCACATCGTCCGCTATTTCTACGTGAGGTGAGATAGATCGGGCGTCAGACCTCGGGCGTCAGGCATCAGGCCAAAGCAATCTGACAATGTGGGGACAGCCGCCTGCGGCTGTCCGGCGAAGCGAAGCGAGCCTGAGGTCCGACGCCTGAGGTCCGAGGTCCGTCGCCCGCTCAGTTCTCACGCACCACGCCGGCTTCCTGCTTCTTGACGGTCTTATACGCCCAGGCCATGCGTGGCGTGTTGTGCGCGATGCCGATGTGGCCGTCGGGGTTGAGGACGATGATGCCGCCGTGTCCGTTGACGCGCTGCTTCAGATAGTTCATCGCTTCCTGCGCCGACCACTCTGGCAGATTCCCCGCGGCGATGCGGTCGGCAGTCCACTTCGCGAGCACCAGCTTCATGATCGGCTCGCCCCATCCCGTTGTTGAAGCGGCAGCGCTTTGGTTGTCGGCGTAGCAGCCGCAGCCGATCAGCGACGAGTCGCCGAGACGTCCGGGAGCCTTGTTCAGCGTGCCTCCGGTCGAGGTCGCGGCAGCGATGTTGCCATTGCGGTCGAGCGCGACCGCGCCGACGGTGTCGTGCGAAATCGTCGGATCATCCGCCGGAGCGAATAGATCGTTGCCGTCGGCTTTCGAATCATTCTGCGCGGCCTGATACTCGCGCAGCCGTTTCACCTCGCGAGGGATGATCAGATCTTCATTCTTGCAGAGCGGGACACCGTGTTCGGCGGCAAACTTCTCCGCGCCTTCGCCGACGAAGTACACGTGCGGGCTTTCGCTCAGAATCTTGCGCGCGGCGCGCACCGGATTCCGCAGGCGCTCGACGCATCCCACGCCGCCGGCCCGGAGCGTGGCGCCGTCCATGATGAGCGCGTCCATCTGCACGCGGCCGTCGCGGTTGAGAAAGCTGCCGCGTCCGGCGTCGAAGGTCTCGTCGTCCTCCATGATGACGACGGCCTCCTCGACGGCATCGAGCGCCGAGCCGCCGCGTTCGAGCACGCGCCATCCCGCAGCCAGCGCATTCGTCACGCCGCGGATGTGCGCGTCGACCATGTCATCCGGCATGGCCCACGCGCCGCCGTGCACAACCAGCACAGGATCAGTCGGCAAGAGTTATCCCCAGAAGCGTTTTGCGACGGGATAGTCTAGCAGGTTCTGGCCTGCGGAGTGGACCAAGCTGACGGGACGGCTGGTCAGCCAGGGAATCCACCAGGTGTTCTGGAGCACTCTCGAATCGCCTGTACACGATCAGCCGAACTCGGGCAGGTTGTATGCGCTATCGGTGACGTCGACGGGCGCAACCCAGGCTTGCGCATTTTCGGCCCTCTGGCGACGTGACCATTGCCAGGAGTCAACTCCCCCTTTGATTCCACACGACTTATCAACCCCGTAACCTAGGTAACTTTCGCCGCCGTCGGACGCCTGCTAGCCTCGATATGTAGGTTTGTAATCAGCAACTTCCGAACTGAATCCTGTCAAGGATGCCGAGAATTCCTATCTTTCGCCTCGGAGGAGCGCCGGACAAGCCGGCACTTCCCGACCTGTCTGCGTCCACGCCATTTGTGTCGCTGGATGGGATATCGGTTGGGGTCGACAACCTGCGACACGATGTGGTGCTGAGCCCGCGGTTTGTGGAGTTGGCGCGCGCACAGATCGCGCGTCTGGTGGCGCGGCACGGCGAACTGGAAGGGCTGTTGGGGGCGGAGGCTCCGCAGTCGTCGCAGGCTCCTTCGTGGTTGAGGAGTCAGATGGGGAAGCCGGCCCGGGCGAAGAACGATCCCGGCGAGTGGAAGTCGGCGCTCACCGGACTTCAGATTGCCTCGCTCAATCGTGCCAAGAAAGAATTCAAGCTGTCGGTGGACCTGCTGGCGCGGCTGGCGGTGACGAAGTTTCTTCGCGCGGAGATGAACCTGCAGTTTGCGCAGGTCGTGGAGCGCTGCCGGGTCCTGCTGAAGACTTACGACAACAGCCGCCAGCAGAAAGCGCACGAGTATCGCGAGAAGTTAGCGGTGTTTCAGGTGCGAAAGAAGATTATCCTGCGCAAGACCGGGCAGGAGATCTTTGAGACCCTGCGCGAGGTAGAGAAGAGCACGTTAGCACGCACGCGGCGTTCGCTGTTCGGCGAAGAGACCAGCGGAGGCAGCTATTTTACGTATCCGCTGTTCCTGAACCGGCTGCTGTTTTCTGAGGACGGCCGCGACGACTATTTGTGTGCCGAGCATTACGTGATGCTGGGCAACTGGGACCGCGATCCCGACCGCTACGGTCGAATGCGGGAGATTGCTTCGACCTTCCTGCGCTCTTTGTACGGCGAAGACGTAAACGCAGAAACGATTGACGCGTGGATGAACGTCCCGGAAAATGCGCGCGATCTCGTCGGAACCGGGACGCCGGAGGATTCTACCGAAGGATTGGCCCAGCAGGAGCGGCTGGCGGCTTGGGTTCGCCTGCTCGAAGATGAGCGGGTCATGGAAAATGTGATTGCGTCGTATCACGTGGTGCCCCTGCTGGGAGAATACGCGCCGCGAATCAATCCACAGCAGCTGAAGAATGCGCTGATCGACCGCACGGATTGCGATCGGGTGGAGCGCATGATCCAGGAGCACGGCAAACTTTCGCCGACCAGCCTCTATACCGCTGTGGCGAAGGTGGCAAGCTGCCGCGGGGCGGAGCGGGCCAAGGTGGCGGCGCGATTCCTGGCAGACTTCTTTCACTATCACCGCGACCTGCGGCGGCTGGAGACCCTGAATGGCGCCCTGGACTCCGTAAACCTGGTCGGCAACGAGCGCCTGCAGGAGTTGTCGCGCGTGAACGGGACTCTCTACGAGTTCCTGCTTCCGGAGGAGCAGCAGGGAGAAGCGGAGTCGGAACGCGTGTTGCGCCACGTCGTGCTCAAAGCCGACGTGCGGGATTCGACCCGGCTGACGCGCACGATGATGGAGAAGGGGCTGAACCCGGCATCGTATTTCAGCCTGAATTTTTACGATCCCGTAAACAAACTGCTGGAGAAATATGGCGCGCAAAAGGTGTTCCTCGAAGGCGATGCCATCATCCTGGCCATTCTGGAGCGGGAAGAGTCCGGACTGGGCGTTAGCCGGATGTGCGTGCTGGCGCGGGAAATCATCGAGATCGTTCGCGGATACAACGAGCTGATGCAACGCTCGGGGATGCCGGAACTGGAACTGGGGCTGGGCATCACGCTGCAGGAATCGGCGCCGCTCTACCTGATGGACGGCGAACACCAGATCATGATCTCGGAAGCGCTGAACGAGAGCGACCGTCTGTCGTCGTGCAACAAGCGGGTGCGCAAGGTCATGGAACCGCAGGCAGGCCCGTTCCACGTGTACGCATTCCAGGCGGCGGAACTGGATGCCGACGGGAATCCTGAGGACGTGATTCTCAGCTTCAACCTGGGCGGGATTCGCATGAACGAAACCGCATTCCGCAAGCTGCAGAAAGAGATCATTCTGGAGCCGCTGAGGGTGAAGCTGCCCGCGTCCCTGGCCTCGTCGGACAAGGGCGAGTACAAACTCTTCACCGCAACCGTGCCGGTCGACCGCGACATCTTCCGCAAGATCGTTGTCCGGCAAAGCCGCATTCCCCGAATCGACCCCGTCGACTTCTCCATCAAGGGATGGACCGACCGCATGTACTACGAAGTCTGCACCGACCCCGGAATCTACGCCGCGCTGGAAAGACGCAAGGGTGCCAGCGGGTAAGGCGCATCTCCCTGACATTGTCCGTAGCGATATTTGCTGGCAATCTCTCGCACGTCATCATTCATGAACGATGACGGCACAGACGCAGCGAGCTGCGTCTCTACGACTAGAAATTGGTTCCGACGCGCGCGGGGCGAAAGGGAATCTGGAACGTCGCCTCGACATCCACGGGGGCGCCGTTTCTTGTGGCTGGGTCGAACTTCCATTGCGCCACGGCTTCGCTCGCGAAGCGGTCCAGGCGCTCGTCCACTCCGCGCAGCACGCGCACATTGCCGACAGTTCCGTCGGCGTGAATCACTGCGTACAAAATCACAGTACCGTGGACGTTCTCTTGCATCAGCTGCAGCGGATAGGCGGGGTCGACTTTGCGCGTCGCCATGGGCTGAGAAAGATCGGGTGCCGGGGCGTTTGGGTCGGGATTGCTTGACCCGTGACTGATTTCCGCGAAGCGGATGATCCAACTGCCACCGGCGGAGTTCAGGTTCGGCATGTTCAGCGTGACCGAGTAGAACCGGCGGTTGCCGAAGACCGTGCGTTCCGGTTCGGAAAGCTTGCTTGCGCTTTCTGGCTGCATTGGGCGCGATGTGGTTACGCGCGGAGGACGGACGCTGGCCATGAGGTTGGGGTTCACTGTATTTACGGGCGCGTTGCTCGCGGGATCCCCTGCGACTGGCGCGGGTCTCGCTGCCGGCCCGACGTAAAGTCCAGCAGGAAGATCAAAATTTCCTTTCGAAGATGTGGCTCCGCCATTTTCTTTTTTGCCCATTCCGCCACTCGACCCGAATCCCGAGGCAGTTCCTGGCAGCGAACCGGGATTGCCCGATGCTCCTGCGTGTCCCTCGGGCGTCGCTGCGAAAGTTCCACGGCGGTTGCTGGCCGGGGGATCAGCCGGGGCGCTCACGGCGGGATGCAGATTCAACGCGATCATTCGTCCGGAGGATCCAGAGGAGACTCCCAATCCAGATGCGGAGAGCGAGGGCGGAGGAGGCACGACCTGAGGGCCGCCAACCGCTGTCAAGCCGCCTCCCGCGTTGGTCCGCTGCGCCGCAACCGGAAGTTGGGGTGCAGGAGCGATCACGGGGCTGGGAGCAATGCTGAGATCTCCCAATTTCCGCGTGGGAGCAGCATCAACGCTTGGCGGTGGCGCGATCAGCGCGGGCTGGAGTCCCGGCATGGCCGCAGGGGCATTCGAACTGCGCAAGTCGGACGGCGGCGCGGCGACAGGTTCCTGCAGTGTAGGCGAGGTCCGGCGATGGGCGACACGAGCATCCACCGGCGGAGGTGCGACTGAATTCTCAAGAGTGGGTGCGATGCGAGTGATCTCCGCTGCCGGAGTGAGTGGGGCGGGAGGGATCGCCAGACGCGGCTTCTGCGGCGTGTCGGACCAGGCCACAACGTTGGGCAGAGCGACGTCCCGCTTCAGCTTGACGTTGGGCGGCGTGACAATGGTTTGCGAATGATTGTCGCTTTCGCGAGGAACGGAAATGACCGGCTGACGCGAGAACTCCGGATCAGCTTTCGCCGGCCGTGTGGCGGACGCGTCGCGCGTATCAAGTGGAAGCAAGTATTCCGAAGGCTGATAGTAGATCACCTGAGAATGGTCGAATGAGGGCGTCTGCACGACGCGCGGTTGCAATGCGAAAAGATGCGTGAGCCCGATGAGTACTGCACCGGCCGCGACGTGATAGACAACGGACTGGGCGAATCGATTCCAGGGCAGCGTGCGCTCTACGAACACGTCTGGCCAGAACGGAGCCGGGGCGGAGCGAAGTTCAAGCGGAGTGGGCCAGCGCGGAAGTAACAGATCGCGCAGATTGCCGAAAAACACTCGAGGCCATGAAGGCAGCTCGACCAGTAGTCGCGGAACGGCTGCGGGATGGGCGATTTCGAGGGCCGGCCGGACTGCAGACATATTTTTATAGTAGATGCGCCGCAAGGGTTTGGGTTAGCCGGAAGGGCACGATAAAAGTCATTCCGGGAATCGATACTGCCCTCCTCGGGGGGGCCGCAAGAAAGCGTTTATAATCTTGGATTCGGCACCGTATCGCAACTCTCACTGTAAGGACATACTTTGCTCGATTTTCTAGGCGATTTACGACGCACGCACATGTGCGGGGCCCTGCGCTCCTCGGACGCCGGCAAGAAGGCCGTGCTCATGGGATGGGTGAACAAGCGGCGCGACCACGGGAGCCTGCTTTTCGTCGACTTGCGCGACCGCACCGGCGTCACGCAGGTTGTGGTCAATGCGGACCGCGACGCGGCGATCCACGAGAAGGCTGGGGCTCTCCGCAACGAGTACGTGATTGCGGTAACCGGCACGGTGAAGCTGCGCGATGCGAACACCGTGAACCCGAACATGCCGACGGGCGAAGTGGAATTGGTGGCGGAGGAGTTGCGGATTCTGAACGAATCGAAGCTGCCGCCGTTCTTGCCTTCGGATACGGCGCTCACCAACGAAGAGACACGGCTGAAGTACCGCTACATCGATCTGCGGCGCGATGCGATGCAGTTCAATATCGAGACACGGCATAACGTGGCCAAGGCGATTCGCGACTATCTTTCGTCGCAGGGATTTTTCGAGATCGAGACGCCATTCATGACGCGATCCACGCCCGAAGGCGCGCGCGATTATCTGGTGCCGAGCCGCGTGCAGCCTGGGACGTTCTACGCCCTGCCGCAGTCGCCGCAGATGTTCAAGCAGATCCTGATGATTTCGGGATTCGATCGATATTTTCAGATCGTGCGCTGCTTCCGCGACGAAGACTTGCGCGCCGACCGCCAGCCGGAATTTACGCAGCTCGACCTCGAAATGTCCTTTCCTCGTCAGGAAGACATTTTCGGTGTCATCGAAAAAGTCATGGTCAACGCCTGCGCCGTCGCCGGTATCAAAGCCACCGCGCCTTTTCCGCACATGCTCTATAAGGATGTCATTCGCAAGTATGGCAGCGACAAGCCCGACATGCGCTTCGGCATGGAGTTGCAGGAAGTCACGTCGTCCTTTCCCGAAGAAGCAAAGGCCAAACTGCAAATCGAAGGCAACGTCTTCGCGCTCGCCGCTCCCGGTGGAGCGACCTATTCGCGCAAGCAACTCGACGAGCTGACCGAAAAAGCCAAATCGCTCGGCGCCCGCGGAGCCTACTTCGTCAAGCTCGCGCCGGAAGGCACGACCTCGACCGTCGAAAAACTGATCGGGCCGGATAACGTCAAGAAACTCGCCGAGTCCTGCGGCGCGAAAACCGGCGATCTCGTCGTCGCCGTCTCCGCCAAAGAACAAATCAAAGGCACCGAAGCCGCCGCGCTGATCGCCGGCCAGCTTCGTTTGCAACTTGGCGAAGCGCTCGGCGCCATCGACAAGACTCAATGGAAATTCCTGTGGATCACCGGCTTCCCGCTCTTTGAATGGAGCGACGCCGACAAAACCTGGGTCAGCGCTCAGCATCCCTTCACCGGCATCGTCGACGAAGATCTCGAAAAGCTCGAGTCCGCGCCGTGGGAAGTGCGCTCGAAAGGCTACGACCTCGTTCTCAACGGCAACGAACTCGGCTCCGGCAGCATTCGTATCCATCGCCAGGACATTCAGGAGCGCCTCTTCAAAGCGCTCGGCCTTAGCGAAGAACAACTCCGCCGACGCTTCGGTTTCTTTCTCGACGCGCTCACCTATGGCACGCCGCCGCACGGCGGCATCGCTCTCGGCATTGATCGCATCGCCATGCTCCTCGCGGGCGAAACCTCCATCCGCGAAGTCATCGCCTTCGCAAAGACCACCAAAGCCCAGGATTTAATGGCAGAATCTCCGTCCGAGGTCGACACCGACCAACTCGATCAGCTCGGCATCGCGATCAAGCCGTCGAAAACATGAGGCCGCACTGGATAACAGCCGTGATTGTCATTGAGCAACTGTTTGTGACCCTTGTATATGTGGGCGCGTTTGGACGCATCACATGGCGCAATCGGCATCGGACGTTCATCTTCGTGGCAGGTCTTTTCACAACTGTGATGCTCGCGATCAGTGAATTGACTGTGCTGGTTGTGTTTCTCAAAGAGGGCGTATGATTCTTCTCGCTTTGAGGCGTCAGGAATCATGAGTCGCATCCGCATTTTGCCGGAAGCTGTCGCAAATAAAATCGCCGCGGGCGAAGTTGTCGAGCGGCCGGCTTCCGTTGTCAAGGAGTTGCTCGAAAACGCGCTGGACGCGGGGGCGCGCTCGATTCGCGTGGAAGTCGAATCGGGCGGCAAGCGC
>DASQGJ010000008.1:0-91662 GCA_035632675.1 Candidatus Dormiibacterota bacterium | reverse complement strand
GCGCGGGCAGGAGTGCCCGCGCCACATGGGCACACGCTAAATGCCGTTGGGGCGCTGGTGAATCAGGGAGAGGAATTCGGAACGCGTTTCTTCTTCGTTGCGAAAGCAGCCCAGCATCGAGCTGGTGACGGCTGCGGAGTGCTGCTTTTCGACGCCGCGCATCATCATGCAGAGGTGGCGGGCCTCGATAACTACGCCGACACCTTGCGGTTCGATGACTTTCTGGATCGTCTCGGCGATTTGGGTGGTGAGGCGCTCCTGAATTTGCAGGCGGCGCGAGAACAGTTCGATGAGGCGCGGAATTTTGCTGAGGCCGATCACTCGTCCCTTGGGAATGTAGGCGACGTGCACTTTGCCGAAGAACGGCAGCATGTGGTGCTCGCAGAGGCTGAACATCTCGATATCTTTGACGATGACCATCTCGTCGTACGTCACGGTGAAGAGAGCGCCTTTGAGCAGGGCCTCGGGATCTTCCTGGTATCCCTTGGTCAGGAACGTCATGGCTTTGTGAACCCGCTCGGGGGTGGCGGCGAGGCCTTCGCGGGAGGGATCTTCGCCCAGGCGGACGAGCATTTCGCGGACCAGATCTTCGTAGGTAGCGCTGGTGAGGGTCGGAGATTCTTGAGTTTTTTCTGCGGGGACCGTTTTCATAAGGGCGTTACCGTTGTGTCAACATTGCTGCAGATAGCCGCGGATTGCATAGGTCCTTCGGCGCAAAAAGCGCGCCTCAGGATGACAAGGGTTAGGGGCGGAGTTCGGCTCCTCCTGCGTATTCGAACGAGTTCATCATAGTCTCTTCCAGTCTCACTCTTTCCAGATGAGCGTGGGAGAAGGTACGCTGCAATATTTCAAAGATCTCAATACATAGATTTTCGGTGGTGGGAACGGTTACAGCAAATTCGTTCCTGGTGTTCAAATTTTCAAGGTGGTAGCGGGAGAGCACTTCCCTTTCAACGCAGGCGTCGAGGTCGACGAGGTTGCAGACCATGCCGGTGCGGTCGTCGACGGCGCCGCTGACGGTGACTTCGAGAGCGTAGTTGTGGCCGTGCCCATGAGGGTTATTGCATTTGCCGTAGGTGGCCGTATTCTCGTCGGCGGACATGTCGGGGCTGTGCAGCCGGTGCGAGGCCGAGAACAGGTAGCGGCGGGTGAGGTGGGCGATCATAGGGGCATTGTTGATTTCTTGATTGCTGATTGTTGATTGAAAAACCCTTCGCGCTCGCACCGCTTGCTCCTATTCAACAATCAATAAATCAACAATCAGCAATTTCTCCTTACTCCTCTCCGTAGAAATCGACGAACAGGTCTGGGGTTTCGTAGACTCGCACCCGGTGCAGGGTGGCTTTTTCGAGCTTCGACTTCAGGCGCTGCCAGACTGCGATCGCTATGTTTTCTGTGGTCGGAATCCTGTTCAGGAATTCGGGAACCTCTTTGTTCAGGAAGCGGTGGTCCATGGCGTCGAGGACTTCGCGGTGCATGATTTCCTTGAGTTGCTTCAGGTCAACGACGAAGCCGGAGCGGGGATCGACCTGGCCCTTCACTGTGACTTCGAGAGTGTAGTTGTGGCCGTGTCCATTGGGATTGTTGCACTTGCCGAAGATGCGGCGGTTCTCTTCGGGAGTGAAGTCGGGATTGTCGTAGAAGTGCGAGGCGGAGAATTCGGCTTTGCGCGTTAGATAGACCATATTCTTAAGAAATCAAAATCAACTTCTTTGCCACGGATTCACGCGGATGAACACGGATTGAATCATAATTCCGGATCTTGTATCTGACGACCCTTGCTGGCATTTACCGTTCAGGGCTCAACTCCTTGGGTGGCTCGATAGCGTAGGGACTAATGGATTGCCACTTCAAAGAATTGGTTGTTTCCTGTTCGGGGCAAAAAGTCTTGTTGGGCTCGAACACCGTGATTTTGTAGATGTAGCGCGCGTGGTGCTGTGGATCGAAGGCCAGGGTGAAAGCGATCCCCTTCTTTTTGTCGATCCAGAAGACGAGCGGGCGCGAACCCACGGCCGGAGAGGGCTTGGTGAGCAAAACCCAGGCGTGCATATCCTTGTACGCGCTGGCGACTTTTTCAGGCGAGTCGAACGTCGTGATGCCCTCGGGTGTGTTGAAGCGCGTGGTGGACGACTCTATCTGAAAAATCTTCCCCTTCTTGTTGTAGCGAATCAGGACGTCGCCGTGGCCGACCGGATTGGTGCTGTCAACCCAGTCGATGGTGGAGCCGCAGGGGTCGTCCCACTCCTGGTCGGTGTCTTTCCTGGGGAAGATTTCGTGGGCACGGTCGGGCGTTTCACCGAGCTTGAGTGGGCCGAGGCTGTGGCCCGGTTCGATCATGGTGTTGGCGAAGCGGGGTTCCTCGGTGATTTGGGCGTGAGATGGGTAACTGACCAGGGTAGACAACATCGTTACGAGCAGGATGACGGTAATTTTCATGATTGCTTGATTCGTTTGACTAGATTCAGGTCTCTTCGTGGTGACTTCGGGGTTCGAGTAGGTACGGCCTTTCCAGGAGACGGTTCCGTTCTTGTGCATGCGCTTCGAGCGGAGCAGGAGGTAGACGAACATGGGCATACCAAAGAGCGTGCCACGCCTGATCATCCTCTCATCAAAGTTCGAACAGCGCAGGCGGATGATCAGGTGCGTTCCGATCAAGAGCCATGGTATCCACCACACCAATGCGAGGCCACCGACTTGTTTCCGATCGTAGAGAGCAATGATGCCAGCGGGCATGGCGATCCAATACCCAAACCAAAGAAGGAAGATCTTGGCCGCGAGCCGGCCGGGGTTCGGGAACAATAGCGCGAGGTTCTTGGTCCAGCCTTCGCGGAGTTGGGCGAAGTTGCGGTACATGCGGGTGCGGACGGCGTCGGCGGCGTAGCGGAAGCGGATCTTGCGGCCGGAGGATTTCACTCGGCGGGCGAGCGCAACGTCTTCGAGAATTTCTGTCGCCACGGCAGCGTGGCCTCCGATGGCGTCGTAGGCTTCGCGGCGGATCAGGATGAACTGGCCGTTGGCGGCGGCTTCGGGCGAGTTCGGATCGCTGACCTCTGATGGCGGATACTGGCGTGCTAGTTCGGCAAAGACGACGGGGAGGACGGCCATTTCCCAGAAGGTGACAGCGATCTGCTCGGGCGAATAGGAGAGCAGGTCAGCGTTGTGTTCGGTCGCTTCTGCTAGCGCGCGGGCGAGCGAGCCGGGCAAGTGAACCGTGTCGGCGTCGGTGAAGAGGAGCCATTGGCCGCGGGCCTCGCGGGCTCCGGTGGCGACTGCGTTGTTTTTGCCGGTCCAAGCGGGCGGGAGCGGGCCGGCTTCGATCACGCGGACATTGGGAAACGATGCGGCGATTTCGGCGGTGCGGTCGCTAGAGTGATCGTTGACAACGATGATTTCGAAATCGACTCCAGATTGAGAGACGAGGGATTCGAGACAGGAGGCGAGAGAGGCCTCTTCGTTGCGCGCAGGGATGATGACGGAGAGTTGCGGCGACGATGATTCCGGTGCGGGCATAGAAGATCAAGATGCGTTCATCAGGTCTAAACCCAAAGCGCCGGGGCTAAAGCCCGGATGCTGTGAGGTTGTTTTACGCGGCCATTGAAGGGCCGCTCTTCCACGGTCGCGGACGCGGCATCTCTGCACGAGCGTCGGACTCAGAATCCACTATTATATCTGGGTGTAATAATGCTTTGCTCATTCCGGTCTTCTTGCTGGTTCTTACGTTTTTCTCTTAGTTCTCTCCTCGGATTCGGGGTAACCGAATGTCGTGGACCCCGTCTAAGTTCGTGGCTTGATTTCAAGCGTCCCTCTGGGACGCGGGTCTCTGCTTTCGTGCTTACCCGCCCGTGGAACTGGCGGGCTACTATCAGTGGTCCCTCCGGGACCGGTCCAGGTCTGTCGCAAAATGAAATCCGCGACTATCGCGGCACGAAGTCCACGGTTGTCTCGACGGAATTCCCCGTCGGAAGGGGTCCCCAATGCAATTCAATCTTACGAAATCCATGAAAAATCGAGCGGCGATGTTGGCAACGGTGGTGTGTTTGATGACGGCCGGAATACTGGCCAAGAACGACACCAAGACGACTAGTTCGTCGGCGCGGCTGCGGCGGGTGGAAGAGATTGCGGTGGAGTTGCCGGGTGGGCCCGGAGAGGCGCCGCTTCGGATGAGCCTCGCCGAGTTGATGAAGACTTACAACGTGCCGGGGTTGAGCATTGCCGTGATTGAGAACTACAAGATTGTGGACGCGAAGGCGTACGGCGTAATCGCGCCGGGTTCGAGTACTCCGGTGACTACGAAGACGCTGTTTCAGGCGGGATCGATCAGCAAGCCGGTGGCGGCGACGGGGGCGTTGTATCTGGTGGAGCACGGCAAGCTTCCGCTCGATGAAGACGTGAACAAGACGCTGACCTCGTGGAAGCTTCCGGAGAACGAGTTCACACAAACCGAGAAGGTCACGCTGCGACGTCTGATGTCGCATACGGCGGGGCTGACGGTGCACGGATTTCCCGGATATGACGTAGACGCGCTCGTGCCTACGGTGGTGCAGGTGTTGAACGGGGAGAGGCCGGCGAACACCGAGCCGATTCGAGTTGACACTGTTCCGGGCTCGAAATGGCGCTATTCCGGTGGAGGGGTGACGATCGAGCAACAGATGATGATCGACGTGACGGGGAAGCCGTTCCCTGCCCTGATGCGCGAGCTGGTGCTCGACAAGATTGGAATGAGCGACAGCAGCTATGAACAGCCGCTGTCGGCGGCGCGGGCGGCGATGACCGCGGGGGGAACATACGGCGACGGGAAGCCGGTGCATGGAAAGTGGCATGTGTATCCGGAGATGGCGGCAGCGGGATTGTGGACGACGCCGACGGATCTGGCCAAGTTTGCGATTGAGATCGCGCTGTCGAAGCAGGGGAAGGCGAATCACGTGCTGTCGCAGAAGATGACGCAGGAGATGCTGACACCGGTGATGAACGATGTGGGGCTTGGATTCTTTCTGGAGAAAGACAATCCCGGATATTTCGGGCACAACGGCGCGGATGAAGGATTTCAAGCGTTGCTGACGATGAACGCAGAGGCCGGGAATGGCGTCGCGATGATGGCGGACTCGGATAACGGGATTTCCGTGATGAACACCGTTCTGCGGCGAGTGGCGAAGGAGTACACCTGGAATTACAAGATGGGCGAAGACAGCGGGGAGACGTTGTTTCTGCTGGCCAAACTTAAGGGGACCGCGGTGGCGCTGCAACGCTACGACGAGATGAAGAAAACTGGCGGTGGCAATCCCCAGGGCGAAATGGACATGTCGAAGGTGCAGGAGGGAACCCTCAACAGCCTGGGATACCGGCTGCTGTATGGCGGGAAGGAATCGGACGCAGTTGAAGTATTTCAGAAGAATGCGCGGGAGTATCCGCAATCGTCCAATGTGTATGACAGCCTGGGCGAGGCTTACGCGAAGGTGGGCCAGAAAGATCTGGCGATCCAGAACTATGAGAAGTCGTTGCAGATGGATCCGAAGAACAACAACGCTGTGGAGCGGTTGAAGAAATTGAAGGGCGATGGAGGCGCGATGAATCCCAAGATCGTCGACCACGATGGATTTACGGTGGTTGGCATTGCAGCGCGGACCAGCAATGCGAAGGAGATGACTGCGGACGGCGTGATTGGCAAACAGTGGATCCGGCTTTTTCAGGAGGGCTTGATCGGGAAGATTCCAAACAAGGCCGATGCATCGATCGTTGCCGTGTACACGGATTACGCCGGCGACCATGACGGGGAGTACACGTATGTGCTGGGGGCTCGGGTGACGTCGGATGCGGAAGTGCCGACGGGGATGGTGGCTTGCAAGATTCCTGCGGGAAAGTTTGCGGTGTTTACTTCGGAGAAGGGTCCGGCGCCGAAGGTGGTGCCGGAGTTGTGGATGAAGATCAATTCCCTGCCGAAGACGGTGTCGGGTGGGGACCGCGAGTATCGCGCGGATTTTGAGATTTATGACGAGCGGGCGAGGGATCCGGGGAATCTGCAGATGGATGTGTATGTGGGAATTCGGTGAGGGCTGAAAGTCCGGTCCTTCCCGATTGGCGCCTCCAGAGCTTTTCGTACGGTCCGCGAGAAGATCAACGTCAAAGGCAGCGGGCGAGAGCGCCCGCTCCACACGACCAACAACATATTTCGCCTATTCGCTTCTTGCGGTGGAAAAACGGTGCCGTATTTTCTGCCACTCCTCGGTGGAGAAGATGCGGGGGCCTACCTCGATGAGACGTGGAGTCATGTTGAAGACTGCGATTCGCGTCCAGGGCTTGCCGTCCCGCATGCGCAGGCCTTTTTCGTTGAGGTCGCTGACGACGGCTGAATAAGGGAAGTCCTGGACCAGCAACTCCATCATGAGCATCAGCGTGCGGTTCTCGATGGGATCGATCTCGAGGCGCTGGCAATCGTCGGAGATGCGCAGGCCGTAGGGGATGTCCTCGCTGAATGCGCCCTGCGAGGGTGATTCGGAGTCGGGAAGTTCGCGGCGCCATTCGATGGAGACCAGTTGCCATCCGGTGGTCGTGCGCTGCTGGATGATCTCGGGACTGAAGGGGCCGGAAATCACATCGCGAATGCGTTCGAAGTGCGCCATGGGGGCCTCCGGAATTGTTGCTGATCATAAGGCAGTGGCAATTCGGCTGCCATGAGAATGGACGGTGCGGGGTCGCTCAAGTTGTGTGTTTGCGGTGAAGGCGGGGGCGGAGGGCTGGCCTGTGTTGTCCGGTAGTGCGAATCGGTGTTCGGATTTGGACGCGAACTGGCGCGGCCGATTTTGCTTACGGCAGGTTGCATAGGTCCCTCGGTCCGCGAAGTACGCGGACCTCAGGATGACAGAACATGGAGAGCCGGTCAGATATTTTTAGAGCTTTACATGCCGCAGGCGGAGGGCGTTCGTGATCACTGAGACTGAGCTGAAGCTCATTGCCGCGGCAGCCAGGATTGGACTCAGGAGAACGCCGAAGAACGGGTACAGTACCCCCGCGGCGATGGGGACTCCGAGGGCGTTGTAGATGAAAGCGAAGAAAAGATTCTGGCGGATGTTGCGCATGGTGGCCTGACTGAGGCGGCGGGCGCGGAGGATTCCGGTCAGGTCTCCTTTGACCAGGGTGATGCCGCCGCTCTCCATGGCGACGTCGGTGCCGGTGCCCATGGCGATGCCGACGTTAGCCTGCGCGAGGGCGGGGGCGTCGTTGATCCCGTCCCCGGCCATGGCGACGACTCTTCCCTGCTGTTGCAGCTTGCGGATGACTTCCAGTTTTCCCTCGGGGAGCACTTCGGCTTCGAACTCATCGATGCCGAGTTCTTGCGCGATCTTCGCGGCGACGGCCTTGCTGTCTCCGGTGAGCATCACAATGCGAAGACGCTGGTCCTTTAGATCGCGCAGGGCATCGGGTGTGGATTGCTTGGGTTGATCTGCGACCCGGATGTTGCCCATGTATTTTCCGTCCACGGAAACCGAGAGCCTTCCGTCGTCATAGCGCGGAACCGAGTCGATGGCGGGGGCCTGTATGGCTCCAACCTGAACCATCAGAGCAGGACTGCCAACGGCTACCTTGTGTCCATCGACGACACCGAGGATGCCTTTTCCGGTGATGGATTGGAACTCCTGCGGCTGGGAGAGCTTTAGATTCCTTCTCACGGCCTCCTCCACAACCGCGTTTCCCAAAGGATGTTCGCTGGCGCGCTCCAGACTGGCAGCCAGCCGAAACAGTTCGGGATCCTTCTCCAGGTCCTGGGAGGTGCCGACAACTCTCGGCTTGCCTTCGGTGAGTGTGCCGGTTTTGTCGACGACGAGGGTGTCGACTTTTTCCATGGTCTCAAGGGCCTCGGCGTTCTTGATCAGCACTCCGGCGTGGGCGCCATGGCCGGTGCCGACCATGATGGCCATGGGAGTAGCGAGGCCGAGAGCGCAGGGGCAGGCGATGATCAGAACGGCGACGGCGTTGACCAGCGCGTTGGCAAGGCGAGGCTGCGGGCCGAAGAAGAGCCACGCGACGAATGTGATCGCGGCGACGGCTACTACCGTGGGAACGAACCATGCAGCCACGCGATCGGCGAGGCGCTGGATGGGGGCGCGGCTGCGCTGCGCTTGGCCGACGAGTTGGACGATGCGGGCGAGCAAAGTTTCGGAGCCGACGCGGTCGGCTTGCATGATGAATGATCCGGTGGTGTTGATCGTCGCGCCGATGACTTTACCGCCGGGCTGCTTCTCGACCGGGATGGATTCGCCGGTGATCATGGACTCGTCGACGGAGCTGCGGCCGTCGAGAACCACGCCATCGACCGGGACCTTTTCTCCGGGGCGGACGCGGAGTTTGTCGCCGGGCTTCACGTGTTCCAGCGGGATGTCTTTCTCTGTTCCGTCTGCACTAATCAGGCGCGCAGTCTTCGGGCTGAGATCGAGCAGGGCGCGGATAGCGGCGCTGGTGCGGCTGCGGGCGCGGAGTTCCATCACCTGGCCGAGCAGGACGAGTGCGGTGATGGCGGCAGCGGCTTCGAAGTAGACGTCGGGAAATCCGCCCATGCGCCGGAGTTCGCTGGGAAAGATATTCGGGGCGATTGTCGCGACCACGCTGTACACGTAGGCGACGCCGGTGCCGAGGCCGATCAGGGTGAACATATTGGGGCTGCGGTTGACGAGGGACGTCCAGAAGCGCTGGAAAAATGGGAGACCGCACCAGAGAACGACGGGCGTGGCGAGGACAAACTCAAGCCAGGGAATGCGCGGGCCCGCCAGGATCTGCATGAATTCGTGCGGCCAAATCATGCTGCCCATGGCAATCGCGAGCAGAGGAGCGGTAAGGATGACGCTGATCAGAAAGCGGCGCGTCATGTCGCGGAGTTCAGGATTCTCTTCTTGCGCGGCGGTAACCGTGCGTGGCTCGAGCGCCATGCCGCAGATGGGACACGATCCGGGAGCGAGGCGCACGATTTCCGGATGCATGGGGCAGGTGTATTCGGTGCGCGTGGCGGGCAGAGGGTTTTCTGGCTCGAGAGACATGCCGCAGGAGGGGCACGGGACAGGCCTCGTCTCGCGGACCTCGGGGCACATGGGACAGACGTAGAACGTCGGGCTTCCGGCCTCCGGCTTTGGGCTTTCGGCTTTCGGGGCTGGCCTTATCGTGATGCCGTGAGATTGGGCCGGAGGCGCGGGTTTTGGCGCACCGGGCATCACCAATCCTGATGATGCCGGCTTATTCAGATATCCCTCGGGATTGGATTTGAATTTTTCGACGCAGCCGGCGCAGCAGAAGTAGTAGGTCTTTTCCGCGTGCTCGTACGTGTGTTTCGCCGTGGCGGGATTCACGTTCATCCCGCAGACAGGGTCACGGGCGGGAGTCGGGATTGAGGCTGAGGCGGTCATTCGAAGTGGTTCCGCGGCGAGTCGTTTTCTCACCACGGAGACACTGAGGCACAAAGAAAATCGATCAAGAATCTATGCGTTTGCTCGGTGTCTCCGTGACTCCGTGGTGACTTTCATCTCTCGTCGTGACCAGGAATCTCTTGTGTGTTCACGGCGCGAATAATAGCTGCTTGTTCGATTGCGGATGCACTATATTGGATTCACCCGGCACATCAGGCCGGGAATTCAAAATTCATCATACAGAAGGATTTGCGAATGACTTACCTCGACGTGGTTTTCAACTACGGCTCGTTGCCCGGGGAAAACGAGTTGCGCGCGATTGACTCGATGCGCGAGGTGTATGGCATCCGGGGGGTGCGCTTCAACGAGAAGGAGCGGACGGTGCGGGTGGAGTTCGATGCTTCCCGGATGAAGCAGGATGCGGTGGCGAAACTGCTCCGGCAGGCGGGGATCGACGTGAAGGAGCCCGTAGCGCTGGCGTGATCACTGGGGCTGAAACCCTTTTGAGAATTGGGCGCTTTCTGCGGCGCTAAAGCGCCGCTCTTCCCACGGAGTGGGCGGCTCTTCGAAACGATAGGAAGCAACGAGGGTGGGGGAGGGCTTCCCGAGGCGCGAGTAAAAGCAAGGGGTGCTCACAGAAAACCTCTGGCCGAAGTTATTCTCTGAAGCACCCCGTTGCGCGCCACTTCGTCTGGCAAGGTTAGAGCAAGCGTGAGACCATCTGTAAGTTGTTGAAATTGCTAAACCGGACGGGTTGGGCTGTTGTAGGATTTTCTCGCTGGCGGGAAAGTTTTACTTCGGATCGACGGACGCAACGAACGGGCCGTTGAGGCTGTTGAAAAGATGAAATGGCTCAACGATTATTGCGCACTTGGGAATCGCTCCAGTTCGGATCCAGTTTTCCCCAAAACAATTCTTGCTATAATCGAAACGGTTTTATCCTTCCACGCAGATCCGCGCCCTTAGCTCAGCTGGATAGAGCGTCTGGCTACGAACCAGAAGGTCGGGAGTTCGAATCTCTCAGGGCGCACCATTCCCCACAATCCCAGAACAAAAGCATCCCATTGCGGTTTCAGCGGCGCCACTTGGTCAGCCAGGTGCGCGAACCTCGCTTTGCCATTCCGGCCAAGCTGAGATGGCC
Organism: Candidatus Dormiibacterota bacterium; assembly: GCA_035632675.1. Taxonomy (GTDB): domain Bacteria; phylum Acidobacteriota; class Terriglobia; order Terriglobales; family Acidobacteriaceae; genus Sulfotelmatobacter. The sequence continues at coordinate 81,132 of DASQGJ010000008.1, read as the reverse complement.
GGTTCCCATCGGCAGCGGCAGCGACGAGGGTGCGGGCGCCGCGCACCGGTGGCCGGTCCGGCCCTCGCAAAATCGGGTCGGGATGGCTACTTCAAGGGCCTTTCGTCTCTAGCGCAGCACTCGACTCCGTGATAGTCTCCCGCAACTCCCCCGGGCCGGGTCCGGCCCGCACGAAGAACGACCGTCACAATTGGTTGAGGAGGAAAACCTTGCCCCTCTGCGCCCGCAATCTCTTTCTCGTTCTCGCGGTTTCCTGTGGATTTGCCTGTCTGGCGACGATGTCGGCCCACGGGCAGATTTCGAGTTTCCAGCACATCGTTGTGATCGTTCAGGAAAACCGCACGCCGGACAATCTGTTTCAGGGACTGTGCAGTCCGCCGTACGGGACGAGCGCGTCGTGCAGCACGACACCGACGGGATCCCAATACGATATCCAGACCAGCAACTGGAAGGACAAAACGTCATCGACGGGTACGACCCAGCCCACGTCGGTTGCACTGGCCACTACGTTCGATCTCGGCCACAAGCACGTTTCGTTTACCACCATGTGCGACGTGAACAAAGCCGGAGTCTGCCAGATGGACGCAGCCGCCCTCAATACTTGCTACGGCACGTGTCCGAAGAAGGCGGCGCTGGAGTATGTCGACAACTCCACCGGAATTCTAGATCCGTATCTGGATGTCGCCACGCAATACGGTTGGGGCAACTACATGTTCCAGACAAACCAGGGGCCGAGCTTTCCCGCGCATCAGTTTTTGTTTGGAGGAACGTCGGCGCCGAGCGCGAGCGACGATGCGGTGGGAACATTTGCCGCTGAGAACGTGACGCCTCTTTCGTCGTCGAACACGTTCGCCGGGTGCATCGCAGCTTTAGGCACGTACGTCAACATACTCACGACCGCCGGAGAGACGTCGACGATGTATCCCTGTTTCGAGCACTCGACTCTGACCGATTTGTTGGACACGGCGGGCGTAACGTGGAGGTATTACTCGCCGGGACCGGGCACGATTTGGACGGCGCCGAATGCCATTAACCACATCTGCCAGCCGAACGCTGCCACCGGTGGACAATGCGTGGGGCCGGAGTGGACCAGCAATGTGGTTTTGACCTCCTTGCCGGTCTTGAAAGATATCCCCAAGTGCAATCTGGCCGGAGTTACGTGGGTGATTCCGGAAGGAGCTTTTTCCGACCACCCGCGCAGCAACAATGGCGGGGGACCATCCTGGATTGCCGACGTCGTGAACGCGATCGGAAACAACAAGAAGTGCGCTGACGGCGAAACCTACTGGGACAACACCGCGATTCTGATTACCTGGGACGATTGGGGCGGATGGTACGATCACGAACCCCCCACGTTTTTGCCACAGCCGCAGGGCGACTACCAGTACGGCTTTCGCGTGCCGTTCATCTTCATTTCCGCGTATACAGGTGCGGGTTACGTCGACAATGGCCGGTATGACTTCGGCAGCGTACTGCGGTTTATCGAAAAGAATTTCGGGATTGCGGAGGGAGCGCTCAATTTTGCGGACGCGCGGTCGACCACGGATCTCAGTTCGTTCTTCAACCTGACGCAGCCGCCGCGAGTCTTCACCACGATTCCAGCGCCGCGAGACGCCAACTACTTCTTCAACGACAAGTCCCCCAAGACGGATCCCGATGACGATTAAGGCCAGCTTCGCTCCTGCGGAAGTGAGAGGCCGGTGAAACTCTTCCCCGAGGCCTTGTTTCCGGCGGCGTGCGCCGGGTTCCTCTGTGCCGCTCTGTCGGTGGCAGGCGCGCAGATCTCGAATTTTCAGCACATCATCGTAGTCATCCAGGAAAACCGCACGCCCGACAATCTGTTTCAGGGATTGTGCGTTCCTCCCTACGGCAAGAGCACTTCGTGCAGCACCACGCCCACCGGATCGCAATACGATATTCAGACCAGCAACTGGAAAGATAAGACCTCGACCACCGGAGTGACCAAGCCGGGCCCGGTGAAGCTGGCCAACGGCTACGATCTTGGGCACAAGCACTCGTCGTTCACTGATCTTTGCGATGTGAACGCAGCGGGCGTGTGCCTGATGGACGGCGCCGCTTTGAACAATTGCGTGGGCGCGTGTCCGACAAAGCCGCCGTTCAAGTTTGTCGACAACACGACGGGGATCGTGAATCCTTATCTGGACATCGCGACCCAGTACGGCTGGGCGAACTACATGTTCCAGACGAATCAGGGGCCGAGCTTCCCGGCACATCAATTTCTGTTTGGAGGAACTTCTGCGCCGAGTGCGAGTGATGACGCGATTGGAACGTTCGCCGCGGAGAATGTCGCACCGGACATCAAGGGCACAGTGGCCGGATGCATCGCGCTGCAAACCACGACAGTCTCGGTGATCACGACGGCGGGCGAGACTACCAAGATTTATCCATGCTTCGAACACGAAACCTTGTCGGACTTGCTCGATTCGGCAGGAATCAGTTGGAAGTACTACACCGGGGGCACAGGATCGATTTGGACGGCACCGAACGCGATTAATCACATCTGCCAGCCCAGCCAACCGTACGGCGGGAGCTGCACGGGACCGGATTGGGTCAAAAATGTAGTGCCCAATAATCCCAAGCAGGTGCTGAGCGACATCAGCAAGTGCAGTTTGCCTGCAGTGAGCTGGGTCATCCCGAGCCAGGCAAATTCGGATCATCCGCAATACAACACCGGCGGGGGGCCGTCGTGGGTGGCGTCAATTGTGAATCAGATCGGCAACAACAAGAAGTGCGCGAATGGCGAACTGTACTGGGACAACACCGCGATTCTGATCACCTGGGACGATTGGGGAGGCTGGTACGATCACGAGCCGCCAACATTTCTGGCACCGCCGCAGGGCGATTATCAGTACGGGTTCCGCGTGCCGCTGCTGGTCGTGTCGGCGTACACCTCGGCGGCCTATGTCGACAATACGCGCTACGATTTCGGCAGCGTTCTGCGCTTTATCGAACAGAACTTCGGGATTGCCGAGGGCGCGCTTAATTTTGCCGACGCGCGCTCGACGACAAATCTGACGGCATTCTTCAGTCTCACGCAACCGCCGCGTGTGTTCACAACCATTCCGTCGCCGCTGGACGCGAATTACTTCATCAACGATCCGACGCCGTTTGGGGATCCGGACGATTATTGAGCGCCTGCATCGCGCTATGATTTGAGTACCACGCCGCCGGGTGGCCATGTGCCATATCCCTTCCCGCGGAGTTCTGCTAATCTCCTGTCAGCCCTGTTGTCTTGTGTTCAATCGCCGCCGGGCGTCCCCGGTCACCGAGCAAGCGCGCCATGTCGAAGGAAACTCAGCAGCAGGACCTCTCCGTACTGTCATCTGCCAGGAACGGCCTGATGTATCTCACGGCCAATGATTGGGCGCTGATTTCCGACAAAGCCACGCGGATGGAGTTCAAGCCCGGCGACCATTTTGTACAACGAGGCAAGCGGACGCATGGGATGTACCTGCTGCTGAAGGGCAAGGCGTCGGTGCAGATTCCCGGGCTGAACTCGAGGGAAATCGGTCCGGGCGAGGTCTGCGGAGAGATCTCCTTTCTCGACGAACTGCCCGCAACCGCGGATGTGGTGGCGATGGAAGGCCTGTGGGCGTACTACCTCGACCGGCCGACGGTACAGTCGCTGTTCGAATTGTTTCCTCATCTGGGCTCCCGCTTTTACCGATCGCTGGCTGCGATACTGTCGCGCCGGTTGCGCGAGGTGATCGGTGCGCCGTCTCCCACCAAGAAAGATCACTCCTCCGCCGCCGCCTCCTCCTCAAAGGATTCTGCCTAGAGTCGCGGCTTCGACCAGAGAGTGTGCTAGCCTACAGGTCCAGTGCGGCTGCGGTGTTCAAGCGAGAACGAGCCCTGATTTTCCTGCTGCCCTGCCTCTGATTCCTGCATGATCGATCCCCTCAATTTGCGGCTGGCGCTGGGTTCAGCCGTGGCGCTGGGGTTCCGGCACGGGCTCGACTACGACCACATCGCGGCGATCAGCGATATCAGCAGCGTGCAATCGAGGCCGCGGGACGCCATGCGCTACGGTTTGCTTTACGTTGCGGGACACGCAACTACGGTCGCGGTGCTGGGAACGGCAGCGGTGGTGTTTCGAATCTCTCTGCCCGCTGCAAGCGATCGCTGGACCCAGCGTCTGGTCGGCATCACATTGCTCTTGCTGGGAATCTATGTGCTGGGCACGTTTTTCCGTCCGCCGGCGCACAGCCACGCGCCGCGCACCCGGATCACTCTGTTGGTGAATGGAGCTCTCTGGGTCTACTGGTGGCTAACCCGATTGTTCGGCGGCACGCGGGTAGAAGCACCGCAGGTCTTTAAGGATGGGTATGGAACGACCTCGACCTTCGCGGTGGGCGTGATTCACGGCCTGGGGGCTGAGACTCCCACGCAAATCCTGCTGTTCCTCATGACCGCAAATCTGGGCGGAACCGGCGCTGGATTGCTGGGGCTGCTGATGTTCATCCTGGGATTGCTGTTGATGAATACCCTGATGTGCGCATCGGCGGCAGGGCTGTTCTCGGCCACGCTGGCCCGGCCGAATGCCCTGCGCGCCCTCACCCTGGTCACCTCGGCCTATAGCATTGTGGTGGGAGCCATCTTCCTGCTGGGCTCGGCGGCGAAGCTTCCCTCGCTGACCGGTTGACGCCGCCGGTTAGAGAGCCTGCCCGACGCTCCTCAGTTCTGGGCGAACCGCAAAGTGCTGTTTCAAGTGTGCATCAGTTTGCACATTCACGCGACCCGTCGCTCTGTTCACTCCTCGCATCTCTTTCAAATACAGCACGTTGCAGGTATCTCCATTTTGGCACTTCAGGTGCATACATGCTGTTCAACGTACTGTTTGAGATCTCTGTCGTATCCTCACCGTTGGGGCTCAGAGAAGGAACTTAAGAACTTTCAGGGAGGAAGTGGTCATGAAACGTATTTTTCTGCTTGCCTTGCTAGCCTTGGCGTTGCCCATGGCGGCATTTGCCAGTTCTTCTGTTGACTTTACCAACAGCGGCGGTACTTTGAGCGGTAGCAGCGAGGGTTTGAGCCTGTCGGGCTCTACGTTGATCGCTGTAAACGGTCTGGGTGGAATGGGCGTCGTCACGGGGAATTTGGGAACCGTGAGTTTTTCGACCTCCGGATTGACCAGCGGCAACCTCCAGATGGGCGGGACATTCGACTCGGGTGGTATGTTTACCATCACCGGCAACGGTACGAACGGGATTCCCAACACCACGCTTTTCAGCGGCTCCTTCTCTGGGCCGGTGACCTGGACGCTGGTGACGCTGTCGAACGGCACGCATAACTACACCCTGACGGGCTCTTTGACGGGAACCTGGTACACCGGGTCGACCGTCAACGGCGCGACCGTGCAGCTCACAATCAATACCGGCAAGGGGTTCTTTAACGGTTCGACGACGATCTCCAGCGGCGACACCAATATCACCACGCCGGAACCGGGCTCGCTGACGCTTCTTGGCGCCGGGCTGGTCGGTCTGGCGGGTGTATTGCGACGTAAGCTAAAGCAGTAAGCAGTATCTCCACTTCTTCTCTAACCAAGGCCCCGCCCACAAAAGCGGGGCTTTTTGCTGCCCATCGTGGGTTTCTCACCACGCTCCAGTCATTACTCCAGTAATCGAAGCGCCGGGATTACCGTTGACCCATCGCCTCTACCCTTCTTAAATTGCCAACAGGGGGTTGTATGAAAGATATTCATGAGGTCCTGCGGCAAAAGCAGGCAAAATACGCCCAACTTGGCAAACAGATCGAGATGCTCCAGCAGGCTGCGGAAAAACTGCGGGAAGTAGCGCCGCTGCTGGCCGAAAGCGACGAGGAAGACAACGTCGTATTGGCCGAAGGCGACGACGCGATCGCCCAGGCAGACTCGCTGGCGGCGAAAGCCGGTGCCAGCGGTGGTAGCGCGAGTTCATCCAAGGGAGCGCGGTCTACAGCTCCTCGCTGGCCCTAAACTCAACCGGCCGATAGCTGGCCATTCGACCGAGATATGAATCTTCAGGCACTGCTGGTATCGAGCGACGACTCCGCGGCGGACGTGCTGGGCAGAGTACTGTCCGGCTTTGGTATTGCCACCGACCGGTCGAGTGATCCCGAAACCACGATGGCGCGCATCCAGCAGCAGAAGTTCGATGCGCTCATTGTGGATTTCGACGATCCCAAGGCCGCGGAAGATGTTCTGCTGCAGGCCAAGAAGCTCGGAACCACTCCGCTGAGCATTGCTCTGGTGGCAGACACCGGAAAAGTGCGCCAGATCCTGAGCGGTGGGGCCCACTTCGTGCTCTACAAGCCGGTCTCAGAAGAAGCGGCCAAGGCGGGATTGCGCGCCGCAGCTGCTTTGCTGAGTCGCGAGCGCCGCAAGGCCTTCCGCGTCCCGGTGCAGGCTCCGGTGGAAATCACGCTGCCCGATACGCGCAAGCTCGATGGCATCCTGCTGGATCTTTCTGAAACCGGTATGGACGTTCTCACCGCGGAGCCCCAGATGGCAGGAACTCTGCTGGCCTTCAATTTTCAGCTGCCGGATGGGACCGTGAAGGTAGATGCGCACGGACAGGTGGCATGGGCCAATCCGAATGGGCAAACCGGCGTACATTTTCTGGACGTGCCCGAAAGCATCCAGAGCGAACTTAAAACCTGGCTCAAAGCGGCCGCCATGAGCGTGGGCACAGTTCCGGACGAAACCGTCCCGCATTGCAAGCTCACCGATCTCAGCCTGGGCGGATGCTACGTGCAGACCGATGCGCCATTCCCCGAAGGCGCGCTGGTAGATTTCTGCCTCAAGACCAACGAACTCGAGGTTCACACCGACGGCATGGTGCGGGTCGCGCATCCGGGCCATGGCATGGGTGTGGAGTTCCCATCGCGCACCCAGGAACAGCGTGCGCAGGTGGGCAACGTGATTGACTTTCTCCGCAGCACTCCGCACTCCATGCCGGAGCTGAGCATCTCTCCCAAGGCCCTGGTCGCCGATATCACGCAGTTTGAGCCCGCCGACAAGAAGCAGGCGTCACCCGACGATTTGGAAGATCCGCTGCTCGAACTTCTGCGTCGCGGCTCTTCCCTGCAGCAGGAAGCATTTCTTGCCGAACTGCATCATCAGCGCAATCCGGAAGACGTCGCTACGGTTTAGTGTTTCCCGCCTTCCAATCTCTTCCTTCCAATCGCGGCTAGCTGCGACCTGACTGCCCATTCCCTTCCACGCAATGACAAATTGAAAAAGCCTCCCGTGGCAGGTCGATCAGCGGAGATTGTTTGGGCAGGAATGCTGCGGGCTGGGCAGTGCGGTAAGAGCGCATGTGTGGAAGCGAGAGGCTTCGGCGTGGCATTCCGAAGAATTGAAGAACCCGAACCCCGTCTCTGGTGCGGATCCCTCAACTCTTCGTGGTCTGTTCCACCCCAATGCGAGTAAGGTATCCCTTTCTCATTGCGCGATGGTTTCAGAAATATTAAATCTGGGTTAAATGTAAACTGTGTGAGTTTTTGATTGGGCTGTCGATCGCTCTGGACGGCGCGAGGAAATCTCTGGATAAACCCACAACGATTTTGAACCCGCCGCCAACCGGCACACAGAGCTTGTTCTGGGCGCCATTACTGGCGATTGGTGCCGCGGCTTTTGCGGTGGAGATTCCCTTTTTCTTCTTCGGGACTCCTTCGGGACACGATGTCGAATTTCATCTGTATTCGTGGCTCGAGGTCCTCGCGCAATGGAAGCACGGGATCATTTATCCGCGGTGGGCGGCGCTGGCGCACTTCGCGTATGGGGAGCCGCGGTTTGTGTTCTATCCACCGGCTTCGTGGACGCTGGGCGGAGCGATTAGCGCGTTCTTTCCCTGGACGATCGCATCTCCCATCTACATCTGGATCGTGCTGGTGCTCGCCGGTGTTTCAATGTTCGCGCTGGCGCGGCGCTGGCTCGATCGGCGCACCGCGATTTTTGCCGCGGTGCTATATGCGGTCAATCCTTATCATCTCGTCATCGTTTACTGGCGGAGTGCCTTCGCCGAATTACTGGCGAGCTGCCTGGTGCCGTTGCTGCTGCTCTGCGTCTTGCGGGCAGTCGATGGGAAGCGGCATGCAGTCGTCGCGCTGGGGGCTGTACTGGCGGCGGCCTGGCTGACCAATGCACCGGCCGCGGTGATGATTCACTACTCGCTGGCGCTGCTCATGGTCTTCTTCGCGTGGAAGAACCGATCACCGAAGCTTCTGCTGCGCACTGCCGGAGCGGTCGCCCTAGGCGCGTGCCTTGCCGCCTTCTATTTACTTCCAGCCATCTATGAGCAACGGTGGATTGAGATAGCAAATGCGGTCTCGGCGGGCTCGCGTCCATCCGACAATTTCCTGTTCGCCCACACCACGGATGCGGATCACGACGCGTTCAACCGGATGATCTCGTGGCTGGCGCTGCTTGAGATGGGAGTGATTTTTGCCGCAGCCTTCGCGACGAGGTTCTGGCGGCAATCAGGAAATTCGTTCTGGAATGCCCTGTTCGGATGGGCGGCCGCGTGCAGCGTGATGATGTTTTCAGCGACCTCGTTTCTCTGGAACATCCTTCCCAAACTGCGGTTCATGCAGTTTCCCTGGCGATGGCTGCTCTGCCTGAGCATGATCTTCACCCTTTGTGTGACTGTCGGACTGCGGCGCTGGTGGCAGCGCGCCGCGGTCTGCGTACTGTCGCTCGTGGTTCTGGTTTTGGCTTGGCGATATGTGCAGGCTCCTTGGTGGGACACTGCTGCCGATCTGCGCGAGATGCAGGACAACGTGGCCACCGGCGCAGGCTACGAAGGAACTGATGAATACATGCCGCTGGGCGCAGACCCGTCGGTGATCGACAAAGATGCACGCAAGGTGACCGTGGACGGGCCGTCGCATGCGGCGATCGACGTGCTGCGCTGGGATGCGGAATTGAAGATATTCACGGCGCAAATGTCGGCGGCCGATCAACTGGCGCTGCGGCTGTTCCGTTATCCGGCGTGGCAAGTCCGGGTGAACGGGCGCGACGTTGGGACGGCCATGCGCGAAGGTACGGGGCAAATGCTCGTGCCAGTCGAGGCGGGGATGAATCGGGTGGAGATGCGGTTTGTGCGGACTTGGGATCGGGTGGCGGGAGGATGGATTTCTGTGGCTACGATCCTGGTGCTGCTGTCGTGGTACCTTCGATTTCGGCGAGAGCCCGTGAAATCTCCATAACAACGACCTTGTCAAGCTGTTTTTGAATTAAGCCGCGAAACACATGAGACGAATTCTGATCGCGACGTCGAATCCGGGGAAGGTGCGGGACTTTGCGGGGGCGGCGCGTCCGCATGGAATTGAGATCGCGGGAATTCCGAACTTCGCTTCCCTGCCCCTGGCGGTCGAAGACGGTCCGACGTTTGAGGAGAACGCGCGCAAGAAGGCCGAGGAATACAGCCGGTATGTCCCTGGGGAGATTGTGGTCGCGGATGACTCAGGACTGGAAGTCGACGCTCTCGGTGGCGCGCCAGGCGTGCATTCGGCGCGTTACGCCGCGGACGAGCCTCGTCGGGCCGATGCGAACACCGACGATCATTTGAACAACGCGCGCGTGTTGCGGGAGTTGCGCGCGGTTCCGCCGGAGAAGCGCACTGGGCGCTTCGTGTGCGTGCTGGCTGCGGCGCGCGACGGGAAGACGCTGGGTGTGTTTCGCGGTGTGGCGGAGGGAATCATACTCGACACTCCGCGCGGGACCAATGGGTTCGGCTACGATCCACTGTTTTACTTTCCAGCGATTCGGAAGACTTTTGCGGAGTTGAGCGCCGAGGAGAAAGCGCACTACAGTCATCGCGGCGCGGCGTTCCGTCAGTTTCTGGAGTGGTGCGAGAAGCAATTTCCTCACGACGACATCTAACAAATCCTGTGACGGCCCCGCGCAAATCTCCAACAGCTTTGATTTTCGACATGGACGGAGTGCTGATCGACTCCGAGCCTCTGCACAAGCGCGCCAAGGAACAGGCGTTTGGAGAATTCGGAATCGTGCTGTCCGAAGAGGTGTATGACGGCTACAAAGGGCGTCCGGACGCGACCATGCTGCCGGAGATTCTGCGGCCGCGCGGATGGTCGGAGGAGAAGATTCGAGAGCTGTCGGTGCGCAAGCGGGCGATTTACGAAGAGATCGAGCACGAGTTGCGGGCCGTTCCCGGGGCAGTAGCTTTTGTTGACTGGGCGGCGACGCGGTACAACCTGGCGTTGGCCACTTCGGCGACGAAGCGGAATCGCGAGGCCACGTTCCGGCTGCTGGGGATCGGTCCCCAGTTTGGGGCGGTGGTCGATGCCAGTGGGCACACGCGTCCGAAGCCGGATCCCGAAGTGTTTCAGGTCGCAATGCGCGAGCTTGGGGTCAGCGCCGGCGAGTGCTGGATCATTGAGGATTCAGTAAATGGGCTGCGGGCCGCGAAGGCGGCAGGGTGCTACGCTGTTGCGATCACCACGACGTTCGATCGGGGCGCGCTGGCCGGGGCCGGAGCGGACGTGGTGGTGGATACGTTTGTGGAGCTGCGGACAGGGTTGGAGTCGTTGTAAGAGCAGTCGAGCCTCGCTCGACGGACAGCCGACGGCGGCTGTCCCCACATACTCGTCGATATTGCACCCACTGATCCCTGGCCCTTGACCTCTGGCCCCTGTTCCTTGACTTCACTTCTCATCGCACACGATAATGAAAAGTTATTTTCTCATTGCTGGACTTATAAGGAGCTTTCGTGGCGTCAGCCAGTTCTTCTGCTCCCGCGTTAAGGCAGGGCGTGGCACCGTTGCGGGCTGGTCAGGGATCGTCGTTCGTTCTGCGGCGGTTGCATTCTCTGACGGGCATCGTTCCGGTGGGCGCGTTTCTGTTCGAACACATTCTGGTTTCGAACTCGACCGCCATCACCGGGCCCGCGGCCTATGCCCGGCAGGTCAGTTTTCTCGCGAACCTTCCGCTGGTGTTTTTCCTCGAGCTCTTCGGCATCTGGGTGCCCATTGCCTTTCATGCGCTGTACGGCTTCTACATCTGGTATCGCGGCGACGGGAATACTACGGCGTATCCATGGAGCGGCAACTGGATGTACACGTTGCAGCGCTGGACGGGGGGCATCGCGTTCGTCTACATCGTGTGGCACACCTACACGATGCGGTTTACCGGACAAGACCTGCATGACAATCCGGCATATTCCTTCACCAAGGTCGCCAACGAAGTTCACAACCCGTGGCTGATGGCGTTTTACGCGGTCGGGCTGATTGCTGCGTCGTGGCACTTTGCGTACGGAATCTGGCTGTTCTGCGCGAAGTGGGGGATCGTATCCGGCGCCAAAGCACAGAAGAGATTGCTGAGCCTCTGCTTGGCGTTCTTTGTGCTGCTCGGAGTGGTCGGATTGGTGAGCTTGTATACCTTCCGCTATCGCTTTCAGGAAGGTCCGGCGGATGGAAACATGGCGCATGCAAGACAGGTGATTACGGATGGAAAGGGGGCTCACTAACATGGCAGCTCCCAAAATCATCGTCGTAGGCGGCGGACTGGCCGGGTTGGCCGCGGTGATCAAGATCGCCGAGATGGGCGGGCAGTGCGACTTGTTCTCGATTGTGCCGGTAAAGCGCTCGCACTCCGTGTGCGCGCAGGGCGGCATCAACGCGGCGAAGAACCTGAAGGGCGAGGGGGATTCCACCTACAAGCATTTCGACGACACCATTTACGGCGGGGATTTTCTCGCCAACCAGCCGCCCGTGAAGGACATGTGCGACGCAGCGCCGGGGATCATCGATCTGCTCGACCGCATGGGTGTGCCATTTAATCGCACGCCGGAAGGGTTGCTCGACTTCCGCCGCTTTGGCGGGACGTTGTACAACCGCACCGCGTTTGCGGGCGCGACTACCGGGCAACAGTTGCTCTACGCGTTGGACGAACAAGTCCGGCGGTATGAGTCCGAAGGAAAAGTAAAAAAGTACGAGCATTGGGAATTCCTGTCGGCGGTGCTCGACGGGCAGAAAGTCTGCCGCGGCATCTGCGCGATGGATCTGCGCACGATGGAAGTGCGCACCTTCCCTGCCGACGCCATCATTATTGCGACCGGCGGCAATGGCGCGATCTTCGGCAAGTCGACCAATTCGGTTGTATGTACAGGTTCGGCGCAGTCGGCCCTTTATCAGCAGGGGTGCTACTACGCCAACGGCGAATTTATTCAGGTGCATCCCACGTGCATTCCCGGTGAGGACAAGCTTCGGCTGATGTCGGAGTCGGCGCGCGGTGAGGGCGGGCGCGTATGGGTGCCGAAGACTCCCGGGGACAAGCGCGATCCGAAATCGATTCCGCAAGGTGAGCGCTGGTATTTCCTGGAGGAGTGGTATCCGAAGTACGGCAACCTGGTGCCGCGCGATGTGGCGACGCGAGCCATCTTCAAAGTCGTGTTCGAGCACAACCTCGGCATTGATGGTAAGCCGATGGTTTATCTCGACCTGACGCACATCGACCGCAAGATTCTCGACCGCAAGCTGGAAGGCATTCTCGAAATTTACGAGAAGTTTGTGGGCGACGATCCGCGCGACACGCCCATGAAGATTTTCCCCGGAATGCATTACACCATGGGCGGGCTCTGGGTCGACTACAAGCAGATGACCAACGTTGCCGGAATTTTCGCCGCCGGGGAGTGCGAGTATCAGTATCACGGAGCCAACCGGCTGGGCGCGAATTCCCTGATGTCGTGCATTTACGGTGGAGGCATTGCCGGGCCAAATGCGGTGAATTACGCGCGCGGGCTGCAGGCGGCGTCTGACGGCAACGGACACTTCGCAGCCGAGCAGAAGAAGCAGGAAGAGAGCAATGCCCTGCTGATGAAGAACGAGGGCAACGAGAATCCGGTGAAGTTGTGGCGCGAACTAGGCGAGGTGATGACGAAGGACTGCACGGTCATCCGCTACAACAAGAACCTGGTGGGCACGGACGCCAAGCTGGTCGAGATGCTGGAGCGATATCGGAAGATCAACCTGAGCGACAAGACTCAGTGGGCGAATACGACCGTCGTATTCGCACGCCAGCTTTACAACATGCTGCAGCTAGCGCGGGTGATCGCACAAGGAGCGCGCATGCGCGACGAGTCCCGCGGGGCGCACTACAAGCCGGACTTCCCGGAGCGCGACGACAAGAACTGGATGAAGACGACCAAGGCATACTTCGCTCCGGATGCGGATGAACCGAAGTTTGAGTTCGAGCCAGTGGATGCGGGGCTGATTCCGCCGCGGCCGAGGAAGTACTGATTTTGCATTTGTCATCCTGAGGCGCTTTTTTTGTGCCGAAGGACCTATGCAGTTTGCTCGTGGCCGGCAGAATACATAGGTCCTTCGCCTCGCTCAGGATGACAAAGAGTTGTCGAGAGTGAAACATAAATGGCTGAAAAATCTGTCATCATAAAAATCAAGCGTCAAGCGACTCCCACCTCCAAGCCGCATTGGGAGGAGTTCTCCGTTCCCTACCGGCCGAACATGAACGTGATCTCGGCGCTCATGGACATTGCCGCCGACCCGGTTACGAAAGACGGCAAGGCCACCACGCCGGTCACCTACGACTCGAATTGTCTTGAGGAAGTCTGCGGGTCGTGCGCCATGCTGATCAACGGCAAGGCGCGGATGGCGTGCTCGGCGCTGATCGATCAACTCGAGCAGCCGATCCGGCTGGAGCCCTTCTCCAAGTTCCCGGTCGTGCGCGATCTCGCGACGGACCGCAGCGTGATCTTCGAAAATCTCAAGGCCGTGAAAGCGTGGGTCCCGATCGATGGCACCTACGATCTGGGCTCGGGGCCACGCATGACCGCCGAGGACCAGGAATCTGCCTATCCACTCTCACGCTGCATTTCTTGCTGCTGCTGCATGGAAGCCTGCCCGCAGTTCAACGAGGACACCGGATTTGTGGGCGCTGCAACGATCTCACAGGTGCGACTGTTCAACACGCATCCTACGGGCAAGGCGCTGATGCGGGAACGTTTGACGGCTCTGATGGGCGACGGCGGCATACAAGAATGCGGCTACGCCCAGAACTGCGTCGAGGTCTGCCCCAAGGACATCCCGCTGACCAAGTCGATCTCCGAGGTTGGGGGCCAGGTGATGAAACAGGCCTTGGGCGACTTGTTAAGACGCTAATTTTTGTCACTTACTCTGCAAACCAAATCGTCGCCAATACCGTCTGATCCCGCCAAAGTGTAGGTGGACGCGAAGATACATCCTTTCGCCACAGCACTTAAGTATGGCCCGAGAAGTGCCGATAGATAGTGAGAGACTGATGTTCTCCTCAAGCCGGTAACCAGCCGTAACCACCCGATCGACGCGGGTTCTGGGTACGCTGGTAACGACGCGGAGGCAGTCTCAGGTTGGACCACTTGACAGCATGGCTTAGAATAGCCGCTACTCGCGTGGAACAGGACCGGCAGACATGTTTGTCCGGCCCAACACAGAGCTACTTCGTGAAACGAATCGTAAGCCTTCAATTCGCGGCCGTGACCCTTCTGGCGCTGCTCTGCAGCGGAATGTCGGGGACCGCCTTCGCCGTGCATCACGCCACCGCACAACATGCCCATCGCCGGCATTTGCGCTGGCTGCGTTGGCATCCCATGTTTCGTCCGTCGCATGAATCTCTGCTGATTCAGAATGCTGAGATCGACCGGCTCGAGCTGCCACGCATTCAGGATGAAACCGAGCTCGAGGCGCTGAAGGCCGACGGATCACTGGTGCCGATCATTCCGGGTGAGGCTCTGAAGATTGAACCCTCGCTGGATCCGACCCGCCGCTATTGCCGTCCGTGGACTCTGGATTTCGTCAACGATCTGAGCCAGGCGTACTACAACCGCTTTCACCAGAAGATCCAGGTTAACTCGGCAGTGCGCACAGTGAAAGTGCAGCGGAGACTGCGGCGGCACAATCGCAATGCCGCTCCGGCCGACGGCGACACGGCTTCGTCGCATCTGGCGGGCGTAACCGTCGATCTGCAACGCCGCGGTATGAGCAAAGATCAGATCCGCTGGATGGAGCACTACCTGTTCTACATGAAGTCGATCGGCCTGGTCGAACCGGAAGAGGAGCGGCGCCACTGGTGCTTCCACATCATGGTGAGCGGACGCTACAACGAGTGGCGCGAGACGCAGACCATCATTCCCATCGAACACCCCGATCAGGAAAAGCCGGAGACGCCGGTGACAGAAGTGGCGTTGGGCAGCGGGACGAAATAAGGCCGGTTTCAAAGTTTCAGAGTTTCACTATCTGCCCGGTGGCATTCCTTGCTTGCCTTCCTTTAGGATTCCCTTCTTATGATTGTTCTTATGGCCGGGCTGCCCGGAACGGGGAAGACTACGCTTGCCCGCGAACTGGCTCGACGTGTTGGCGGTCGTGTGTTGAGCAAGGACGAGTTTCGGCATGCAATCTTCGCTGCGGAGGAAATCGAGTACTCGTCGCGACAGGATGATTTCTGCTTGCAGGTCATGCTTTCAACCGCGGGATATCTGTTGTCGCGGGATCCGAAGAAGAACATCTTTCTCGACGGGCGTCCGTTTTCGCGGCGGTACCAGATCGAGAACGTGGTTGCGGCAGCGGACGCGATGGGCCAGCCCTGGCGGATTCTGGAATGCGTGTGCGGGGATAAAACGGTCAAGCAGCGGCTTGAGGACGACGCCAAAAGCGGCAAGCATCCCGCGGGAAATCGGAACTATGCGCTGTACCTCGAAGTGAAAGCCCGATTCGAAGCCATCACGCATCCGAAAACGGTCATCGATATGGATCAGCCGCTGCCGAGGTGTTTCGATCTCGCGCTCGCTGGCATTTCCTGAAAATCGGCTGACGGTTTTGTTTGCCGGATGAGTCCCTATACAATCGAAATCCTGCCCTCCATCTTGCCGGGCGACCATTATGACCATCCGATCGCTGTTTGTTGTGGGGCTCCTCTGTTCGCTGCCTGCGGTTCAGGTCCAAGAGAAAGCCGCGAGCACCACTGAAGGCGTCACCGCCCGCGCGCAGCAGATTCACGACTCGGCGCTGGTGATCGATACCCACGCCGACACGCCGCAACGCTTTCTTGACCAGGGCTTCGATATCGGCTCGACCAACCCTAAAGATGATGGCCACATCAGTCTCGACAAGGCGCGCCGCGGAAATCTTGGGGCGGAGTTCTTTTCGATCTGGGTGGAGCCGGAGACGAACCAGGGGCACTACGCGCGGCATACGTTTGATCTGATCGATTCAGTGTATGAGCAGGCGGCGCGGCATCCCGACCGGATGATGATGGCTTTCTCGACGGCCGACATCGAGCGGGCACACCGCGAGCATAAGCTCGCAGCTTTGATGGGCATCGAGGGCGGGCACTCGATCGAGAACGACATTCACCTGCTGCGCGACTATTACCGGCTGGGCGTGCGCTATATGACCCTGACGTGGTCGAACACCAACGAGTGGGGAGATTCGTCGGGCGATATCGACGATCCCAAGGTCGAGCATCACAACGGGCTCACCGACTTCGGCAAACAGGTTGTCGTGGAGATGAACCGGCTGGGCATGATGGTCGACATCTCGCACGTGGCCGACAAGACTTTCTGGGATGCGATTGCCACGACCAGGGCTCCGGTGATCGCGTCGCACTCGTCGTCGCGGGCCATGGTCGACGCGCCGCGCAACATGACCGACGACATGCTGAAGGCGGTCGCGAAAAATGGTGGCGTGGTGCAGGTGAATTTCTACGATGGCTTCATTGACCAGAACTTTCGGAACGCCATGCTGGCGCAGAAGAAGGATCAGGATGCGGCGGTCCACGCGTACGAGGAGAAGATGAAGAGCGAGGGCAAGGCCGTCAGCTACATCGATCTGGATCGCATCGAGCGCGAGTGGATGGCGAAGATTCCGCGTCCGCCGCTGAAAGCGCTGATCGATCATATTGACCACATCGCGAAGGTGGCGGGCGTGGACCACGTTGGTCTGGGATCGGACTTCGATGGCGTGAGTGGAGCTACTCCGTCGGGAATCGACTCCGCAGCGGATCTGCCCAAGATCACGCAGGCGCTGCTCGATCGCGGATATAGCGCGGGGGACATTCACAAGATCCTTGGGGGGAATGTGATGCGGGTGTTCCGCGACGTGGAACGGGTGAGCCGGGAGATGCAAGCCACAAGCTCAAAATAAACTCCTCCTTGTCATCCTGAGCGGCGTCTTTTGCCGCGAAGGACCTATGCAATCGCTCGCCGCCAGCACAGTGCATAGGTCCTTCAGCGCAAAAAACGCGCTTCAGGATGACAGGGCGAAATCTCTAACGCGGCTGTCGTACAATGCAACGTTGCGCCAACACTCTTTGAGTACGTTCTAGGAGCATTCATGCGAAGAACATCTGCGACTCTGGTGCTGTTCCTGATGGCGGGCTCGATGGCATTCGGCCAGGCTGCCGCGACCAAGCCGGCTGCGCCCGCCAAGCCTGCCACCGCGGCCAAACCGGCCACGACTGCGGCGGCGGCAACCAAGCCCACGGCCATCATCGATACGACCGCGGGCAAGATGACCTGCACGCTGTTTCCCGACAAGGCTCCGATTGGGGTGGCCAACTTCATTGGCCTCTCGAATGGAACCAAGGATTGGAAGAATCCCGTAAGCGGCGCTACGAAGCATGGCGTGCCGCTGTATGACGGAACTATCTTTCACCGCGTGATTCCGCAATTCATGATTCAGGGTGGCGACCCGGCCGGGACGGGTTCGGGCGCTGACCCTGTGGCACCGTTCAAAAACGAAGTCTCGCCTGATTTGAAATTTGACCAGCCCGGGCGCCTGGCTTACGCGAATGCTGGACCCGGCACCAACACTTCGCAGTTCTTCATCACCGAAGTGGCGTTCACCGGGCAGCAGGGACAGATGCTCAACGGGAACTACACGATCTTCGGACAGTGCGATGAGGCTTCGGTCGCGCTGGTGAAGCAGATCGCGGCCATGAGCCGGGATGGGAATGACCGCCCCTACCGTCCGATCAAGATTAATCACATCACTATTCAGAAGGGTACGGGGGCGGCGAAGCCGGCTGCTGCTACCGCGGCGAAGAAGCCGACGGCCGCCACGAAGGCTCCGGCAGCTCCGACAGCTCCGAAACAGTAGGGGCCAGGGCCGCTCGCTTCGCTTCGCGGGACGGCCGAGGCGGCCGTCGCCACATGAGCTCACTAATTTCTAATTTTGAAAGGACATCATGACTCGTCAACCTGGAACTTATGCCACGTTTGAAACCAGTGAAGGAACCATAGTTTGCAGGCTTTTTGAAAAAGACGCGCCCAAGACCGTTGCCAATTTTGTGGAACTGGCCGAGGGCAAGCGCGAGTGGAAGCATCCGTCAACCGGCAAGAAATCGAAAGACCGGCTCTACGATGGAACGATTTTTCATCGCGTGATTCCTGACTTCATGGTTCAGGGCGGGGACCCGCAGGGCACGGGCATGGGCGGCCCGGGATATCAGTTCGAGGACGAGACCAAGGGCTCTCCGCACAAGTTCGACAAGCCGGGCAAACTGGCGATGGCGAATGCCGGGCCGAACACGAATGGATCGCAATTCTTTATCACGACCGTGCCCACGACCTGGCTCACGGGCAAGCACACGATTTTTGGCGAAGTGGTCGAGGGGCAGGACATTGCCGAAAAGATTACGCGCGTTCCGCAAAATCGCCAGAACAAGCCGAACAAAGATGTGGTGCTGAAGAAGGTGACGATCGAGAAGGTGTAGCGCGGCAATCTCTGCTGCCGAGAGATACAATTCCGGGGCATGGTCGCTGCGATCTCTGCCACGTCAGACGACGGTCTCAAGTTGCTGTTGCTGGTGGCCATCGGCGGCGGACTGCTGGCGTTGGGGCGCTGGAGTTCGCGGCTGGGTGGGCCTCGGATCGGCGACTTGTATATTGACACTCCGACCTCCGACGTCAAAGAACTAGTGCCAGACACTCAGGCCGCCAAAAAAGTGTGGCCGACGTCGGCGGAGGAAGTCGCGGCTTCCCTGCCCTTTGATCCCTCGCTCGGCAAGATCCGCATCCGGAAATTCTTCTTCAAGAAGGCCGACGCGATCCCCGGGCCGGACGACCCGGAGGTGTTTGCCGACGAGTTGAACCTTGAACTTTACGATCCCGACTCGGGACATGCCTGGTGGCAATCGTATTTTGTGGCGACTCCCCAGGGCCTGGCAAAAATTCTTCGGGAGAAGTCATGGAGATATCTGCACGCGCCGGAGATTCTGGTCTTTCCCCAGTACAACCTGGAGGAGATTCGGCGGGCGGTGGTCAGCAGGATCGTGGCGGACAATGAATATTTCAAGGGCAAGGGGCAGGCGGAGGAGGAGTCGCTTTGAGGAGGCACTGTAAAGAGTATTCTGATGACTGCAATTCGGAAATCTCCACCTTTCCTAAGAGGCGAGAATTCGGGTGAACCAATGACCGGCTTTGATCGCTTCGAGAGCGCAGTCCTAGATGCCATGCAGGCGCTCATGGCTCCTCTGATTAAGGCTCACAAAGACGACCCTGGTGTCGGAGATGCTGTCTACAACCACATTTTTGACCTTGGGCCGCCTGCAAAGGATTTTAAGCGTGTACGAACTGCGCGAGAGGCTTACGTTGTAGCAATTTTTAGTGGCGTCGTTGAAATATCTAAATCTCTGGAGACTCTTGACGATATTGCGTTCCTTGTTTCTCGTTTTCCGTATCGAAACACGCGAATCTCACCAGAGCGTTACTTGCAATTTCATGTGGAGGCCTATTTCGGGGAGGTATATATACTGAAAGAAAGGCTTTCTAGGTATCTCGTTCGTATAGAACGAGAGTTCAAGGGAGACGAGCGGTTGGCAGAAATTAGGGACTCACGACGCAGACTCACACGCCTGCTTAACTCCTTCCTGCTGCCATTCGTGAAAGCTAGAGACTCTCACGTTCATGTGGAGCGCCTCGAGGACGAGGGCATAGCACGATTGGGAACCATCAACTTGTTGACAAGAGGCTCCGATGACAAGATGACAAGCGTGATGAAGGTGCTTTACCGGACGGAATACCCGAAGGTAAGGAAGAAATGGAAGAAGAACATCTCACAGTACAACGCAGCCGTTCGTCGACTACTGAACGTCTATTCCAATGCACTTTGGGCTGAACTCTTCGAGGAGAGCAGCGGTAAGCTGAGGCTTCCAACCAGGCTGCTCTCCTAGTCGAAGTGCCTCAAACTCCTATCACGCCCACCAACTCCTTCACCGCCGCGGCACTCTTGTCCAGTCCCGCTTTCTCCTCTGGCGTCAGTTTGATCTCGATGATCTGCTCGATTCCCTTCGATCCCAGCTTCACCGGCACGCCAACATACAGCCCGTTGATGCCGTATTCACCTTGCAGGTAGGCGGCACAAGGGAGGATTTTCTTTTTGTCCTTCAGGATGGCTTCCACCATCTCCGTCGCGGCGGCGGAAGGTGCGTAGTAGGCGGACCCGGTCTTGAGATATTTCACGATTTCGGCGCCGCCGTCGCGGGTGCGCTGAACCAGCGCGTCGAGGCGGGTCTTCTCGATCAACTCGGTGATCGGGATGCCTGCAACCGTGGAATAACGCGGCAGGGGGACCATGGTGTCGCCGTGGCCTCCGAGGACGAAGGCGGTGACGTTCTCCACGCTGACGTTGAGTTCGGCAGCGATGAAGGCGCGGAAGCGGGCAGAGTCGAGGACGCCGGCCATGCCGATGACGCGCTCGCGGGGAAATCCGCTGAGTTTGTAGGCGGCCTGCGCCATGGCATCGAGCGGATTGGAGACGATGATCAGGATGCAATTGGGAGAATTCTTCACGACCTCGCCGACCACGGCCTTCATGATGTTGTAATTCGTGTTCAGCAAGTCGTCGCGGCTCATGCCCGGCTTGCGTGGAATGCCGGCGGTGATGACCACGATGTCGGAGTTGGCCGTGTCTTTGTAATCGTTGGTGCCGCTGACAAACGAGTCGCGCTTCTCGATGGGCATGGCTTCGAGCAGATCGAGTCCTTTGCCCTGTGGGACGCCCTCAATGATGTCAATGAGGACTACGTCGGCGAGTTCTTTAGAGGCGATCCAGTGGGCGGCCGTTGCGCCTACGTTTCCTGACCCTACGATGGTTACTTTCTTGCGCATAAGATGAATCCTTTCTATGAGGACCACAGGGGCTAAAGCCCGAACCTTAATCGACCCTTACGGCGCGGCTTGAAGCTGCGCCCTTTCAAATCTCAGACCAGCACTCCGGCGCCCATGTTCTCGATCATGTATCCGGCAAACTCGCTGGTCTTTACTTTCGTTGCGCCGGGCATGAGGCGCTCGAAGTCGTATGTGACTTTCTTCTGTTCGATGGTGCGCTCCATGCTCTGTTCGATCAGGTCGGCGGCTTCGTTCCAGCCGAGGTGGCGGAACATCATCACGCCCGACAGGATCACCGAACCTGGATTGATCACGTCTTTGTCGGCATACTTCGGAGCGGTACCGTGCGTGGCTTCGAAGATGGCATAGCCATCGCCGATGTTCGCGCCCGGTGCGATTCCAAGCCCTCCGACCTGCGCCGCGGCGGCATCGGAAATGTAATCGCCGTTCAAGTTCGGCGTCGCCAGAACCGAATACTCTTCCGGACGGGTCACGATCTGCTGGAAAATCGAGTCGGCGATGCGATCGTTGACCATGATCTTCTTTTTCCACGCGCCGTTACCGTGGGTCGAGTAGATCGCGTCGAGTATGGCTTTCACTTCTTTCTCTACCGACTGGCGGAACGCGGGCGGAGCGAACTCCATGCCGGGCTCGATCATCTCGGCATTCTGCGCGACGCTAAGGCCGGGGTTCTTGTCTTTGTTGTCGAGGATCCAGCTCTCGCGTTCGGTGACGACCTTGTCGCGGAATTCTTCGGTGGCGATCTCGTATCCCCACTTGCGGAAAGCGCCTTCGGTGAACTTCTGGATGTTGCCCTTGTGAACGATCGTGACGCTCTTCAGGCGATTCTCGAGGGCGTGCAGGATCGCCATGCGGACCAGGCGCTTGGTCCCGGTCACGGAGATAGGCTTGATGCCGACGCCCGAGTCGAGGCGTATCTGCTTCTTGCCGCCCTTCAGCATGTCTTTGTTAAGGAACTCGATCAGGCGGGAGCAGTCGGCGGTTCCCTGCTCCCACTCGACGCCCGCGTAGACGTCCTCGGTGTTCTCGCGGAAGATGACGAGGTTCATGCGCTCGGGATGCTTCACGGGCGAGGGCACGCCGCTGTAGTACTTCACCGGACGAACGCAACAATAGAGGTCGAGAATCTGGCGCAGCGCGACGTTGAGCGAGCGGATGCCGCCGCCCACCGGCGTCGTCAGCGGGCCTTTGATGGCGACCCGGAATTCGCGAATGGCGTCGACGGTGTCATCCGGCAGCCAGGTGTCGAACTTGGCTTTGGCCTTTTCCCCGGCAAAGACTTCGTACCACGCGACCCGCCGCTTCCCCTTGTACGCCTTCTCGACTGCCGCATTAAAGACGCGGAGAGATGCCTTCCAGATATCACGTCCGGTGCCGTCTCCCTCGATGAAGGGAATGATGGGATTGTCGGGAATATCGTACTTTCCACCTGCGTAGGCGATCTTCTTTCCATCCGCCGGTACTGCCACACCGTTATAAGAGCCCGACATGCATATCCTCCGATATGAGTGATTCTGCGATCAGTGGGAAAACCAACAATTATAGAGAATTTGGGACGAGTGCTGTTGCGATTTTAAGCACCCGTCGCTTTGCTTGCCCCCGCGGCGTTCCTCGCTAAGAAGGTTCGATCAGGCTGAGTCGTGTACAGTGACCCACTTTACGCGGACTTCGCTGCAACGAGGCGTGATGCCAATCACCTCCCAAGGTGATTCCCGCCACGTCGCGTGTAGCCATTCCAGTCTTCGTTCGATGTGGGATAATCTGTGCAACTGATTTCCGGCGCAGGCCAATCGTTTGGAGGTCCTTATGGGGTTCCGGTCATTCCGCTTCATCGCCTGCTTTTTCGTTTTGATGCTGAGCACCGCAGCCTTCGCTGCCGGTCCTCACGAGCGCACACAGGTCGGACATAGCATCACCATCCGTGCGGACGAAGAGGTCAGCGAGGCGACCTGTTTCGGTTGCAGCATCCACGTGAGAGGCCACGTGGCCGGAGACATCACCTCCTTCGGCGGCAGCATCGTGATCGAAGAGAATGGAGAAGTCGGCGGCGACGCCACTTCATTCGGAGGAGACGTCCGCCTCGATAAGGGCGTGAAAGTAAGCGGAGATGTCGTGGTATTTGGGGGACGCCTTCGCCGTGATCCCGCGGCCAGCGTTGGCGGTGACGTCACCAGCATGGGCGGCGGGCCGGCGTGGCTGTTCTTAATCTTCGGCCTGCCTCTTCTGGTTCTGGGAGCGATCATCGCGCTGATCGTCTGGCTCGTCCGGCGCTTGCTGCGGCCGGCCATTCCCGCCGCAGCCTGAATCCGGCCATCCTTACCATCGACGCGTGCCGAACGTCTTGCGGACCCCCAGGCTCATGTAGCGTCCCCAAGGGCCGTTGTTGCCCAGATCGGCCACGCCAAGGTTCTTGTTGCGAGCGCCCAGCCTGTCAAAGAGAAAGTGCTGGGTGACGCGGAACTCGAAGCCGCGATTGAGATAGATTCCTACGCCCCAGGAGTGCTCGATGCCGATGGCATCGGGAGACCATGTGTAAAGCGTCTTCGGCACATTCTTGCCGAACAGGAATGCGGGAGCGCCGAACACCATAAAGCGGCGCAGGGGGCTGCGGCCGAACGGACGAACCTCCAGTATCCCCGAGAGCATGTAGCGCGCGAACATATTGCAGGGCGCATTGACTCCGCCATCGACATAGGAATTCCCGGCGCAGAGGTTCGGATCAATCTCGTTGTGTGGCGGCGCCAGATCGAACTGCGCCCATCCCCAGAGCATATCCTTGGGGAAGAACATGCGCTCCTCGGGAGCGGCTTCGTGCCACGTACCTTGCGAGCTGTTACTTGCGCTATCGTGCTGGCTGAGGGACTGCGTAGTCTGCGCCCCTGCGAGTGAGAGTAAAACCGGAACGGCCAGAATCCAGGCCCACTTGTTCATTTCGCCTCCGAGTTGATATGAAACGCACACCGCATCCTCGACCCGCCTTTCGGCGCGGCACGGGCCAAAACTGGTGGAGTACGCGTTGAGTAGAGCGCCACATTGTAACGCGAGGCTGCTGCTCCGCCGTCTTCCTTTCTCCCGCGGCCGGGCACCGATAGAGGGAACTTCCCCGCAAATGAGGCTTGGGACAGGAGATCTGCCAAGTTTTTCTTCCAGAATTCATATGTAGAGCCGGATTTCTTCCATTCATAGTACTTTCGTATAGGTGCAAATCCTCGTAAACCGCGCCAAAACAAAGGTCTCCGGGTTTGGTTCATCGATTGCACTTAGCTGGCGTACAGCAACATCCAGGAACCCTATGCCCCAAGAGATTTCCGTCTCGTACCAGGCGATCAAGAGCAAGGTCTACCGTTTGATCGATGCCCTTGTCGTGGGAGAAAAAAGCGAAGCTGAAGTGCAGGAGTCGGTGAGGCGGTGGTGGTCCCTGATCCATCCTGCCGATCGTCCGATCGCTCAGAAGTATCTGTTGATGGTGTTGGGGCGTTCCAACTCTGCATTGGACGCCATGGGCGCGGAACTCCTCTCGGTGAGCGGCTGCGAAGTTGCTCCGCCACGAATCCCGGAGACCGCACTTCCTGCCAAGCGCATGCGCTTGATCGAACGCATGATGAAGGAAAGTTCAGTCCGCACTGCAGTTTAGGCCAGTGCATTCCGCCCGCGAGACACAGAATTTACATTGTCTTCGTTGCGCTTTCCCGCTCCACCCCGTATGTTGAATGTCATCCCAGTGGTCGTCTGGGCGCCGTAGAATTCCACCATCGATAGGAGCTTGGCATGATGTCGTTTCTCGCCCACCATGGCGCAAAGTATCTTTTGATTGGAGCACTTCTGGTTATGGCAACATCGCTGATCGCAGGATCGAACTTGTACAGCTTTACTCCCAACTCGATTGACGGCAAGCCCGCGCCGCTGGCGGACTACAAGGGCAAGGTGGTGCTGATCGTGAACGTGGCCAGCCAGTGCGGCTATACGCCCCAGTACAGCGCGCTGGAAGCGATCTACGAAAAATACAAGGATCAGGGATTTGTGATCCTGGGATTTCCGGCGAACAACTTCGGAGCGCAGGAACCGGGAACGAACGAAGAGATCAAGACTTTCTGCTCGCGCAAATACAACGTCACCTTCCCGATGTACTCCAAGATTTCGGTCAAGGGCGCGGATCAGGCGCCGCTGTATGCGTACCTGACAAAAGATACAGGGGCCGGCATTGCGGGCGACATCAAGTGGAACTTCACCAAGTTCCTGGTGGATCGCAACGGAAACGTGGTCCAGAGATTCGAGCCGGCAGTCACGCCGGATTCGAAGGACGTCACCGGAGCGATCGAAAAGCACTTGAAGTAGAGATTGCAGGTAGTGAAACTGCCCCACGCTTCCGGCGGTTGAGGCGCGGGGCAATGAACAGATCGTCAGCACCAATCATCTGTCCGCGCGCCCTTAGCTGCGTACGAACCTTAGCGTAGCGAATCGACAAGTCTATTTTTGCTCCACCACTTCTCCGATCCCCACAATTTTCGATGAGGTCCTGAACTTCTTGTAGTCGCGAAACATCTGCTCGCCATCGACGTTGAAGCCCTTGATCAAGGCGATGCGAGCATTGACTCTATAGGTCACTTGCTTAGGCAGCCAGACTTCATCATTCACGCGGGCTTGCTCAAGAGTAAACCGGGTTCCCTTGTTGATTCGGGCCAGGACAAGGCCGACCGAGACCGTATCGAGCGCCTCGATGTCCATCTTTGCGAGCTGCAGATCATCTTTGTCGATCCAGACTCGCCCGTGGAATTTGGGTAAGAACTTCGATTCCTTCATATGCGGCTGGAACCCCGGATGCGGTTCGCCGTCAATCACCCACGCTTCGCGGCCGCCCACTAGTTCCGTGCCCACCAGCTTGAAGTCATAGGCATCCGCGACTTCCTTTACGAATTTGCGGCCTTCCTCGCGCTCTTTGATTTCCTTCTCTTGTCGTTTTCTGCGCTGCTCATCAGACTCATTCCTGTGCTTGTCGATGATCTTCTGAACTCTATCTTCTTCTTTGGCAGACTCCTTCGCGTCGAGGGGCTTGTCATTCTTTTCGATCAACCGCTGCACTTGCTCTCCGTAGATTTCCAGGATCTCGAAGGTCTTGACTTCAGCGGATTTCTTATTCCCCTTCCCGTCCAGATTATTTTGCATTTCGCGTTCGATATAGGTGTAGTCGCGCAGCTGTTTGTCGTTTTCGAGGTCCTTGTCAGCAACGACCCGCAACAGCGTCTGCATCTGCTCCTGCGAAAGTTTGCCTTGGGCATCGGGAGTGAGATCAGGGGAGGCTGGGTTCGTGGCGGACTCGCCTTTCGGGTCTGCAGCCGGGGCACGGGGAGGCGAACCTTCCTGAGCGGCGGCACTGAAACACAGAAGCAGGCAAGCAACAAAAATCAAAGAACGGCGACTCATAAACTGCATCGTGGAACCCCTAGAAAGAAGACGGTGGACTGAGACGATTTATTACAACGGAAGAAGAAAATGGGAATGCTCGGAAGCCAACCCGGAAAAAGGGGTGTAGGTCTTCGGAAAGCTACAGGTTTTTCGATACGGTGCTGTTCCACCACCAAAGCGAGTTGGAAGTTTCATCCAATTGACGGACACTGAGGCGAACATAGGATGCAACCACGAGTGCCAGAAACACGGGTTCCGATTGAACGGATGGAACCCAAGCCGGCGGTAACCGGAAGACTTATCTTGAAGTTCGCTCCGAGGTAGATGAGTGATATGGGGATGTTGCGATAGTTTTCGGAAGGTTCTTACCGAGCGGTTCAGATTCTCTTGCCCTCAGATGTCGTAGTACAGCGCGAACTCGTAGGGATGTGGCCGCAGCCGGATTGCATCCACTTCTTTTGAGCGCTTGTAATCCACGTAAGTCCGCAGCAACTCTTCCGTAAATACATCGCCTTTCAGCAGGAACGCATGATCGCGCTGCAGCGCATCGAGCGCGTCTTCCAGCGAGCCGGGCATCGACGGGATACTCGTCACTTCATCGGGATCAAGTTCGTAAATGTCCTTGTCGAGTGGCTGGCCTGGGTCCATTTTGTTTTCGATGCCGTCTAGGCCCGCCATCAGCATCGCAGCAAACGCCATGTACGGATTCGCGCTGGGATCGGGTGGACGGAACTCCACACGCTTCGCCGCCCGGGAAGACGAATACATGGGGATGCGACAGGCCGCAGAGCGATTCCGCCGCGAATACGCGAGATTGACCGGCGCTTCGAATCCGGGGACGAGGCGCTTATAAGAATTTGTTGTGGGAGCGATGATCGCCGAGAGTGCCGGACCATGCTTGATCAGGCCGCCGACGTACCACAACGCAAGCTGCGAGAGCCCGGCGTACCCGTCACCCGCGAACAGAGGCTCGCCCGCCTTCCACAGGGATTGGTGCGTGTGCATCCCGCTGCCGTTGTCTCCGAAAATGGGTTTCGGCATGAACGTTACGGTTTTTCCGTTGCGATTGGCCACGTTCTTGACGATGTATTTGTACAGCAGCATCTTGTCGGCGGAGCGCACCAGCGAATCGAACTTCACGTCAATCTCGGTCTGGCCCCCGGATGCGACCTCGTGATGATGGCACTCCACCTCAATGCCGCAGCTCTGCATCGTCAGCACCATCTCGGAGCGCAGGTCTTGATAGTGGTCAGTAGGTGCGACCGGGAAATAGCCCTCGCGGTAGCGCGGTCGGTAGCCGAGATTGTTCAGTTCCCTGCCCGAGTTCCAGCGGCCCTCTTCCGCATCGATGTAATAAAAACCGTACTGCTCGCGCTGGTCGAAGCGCACGTTGTCGAAGATGAAGAACTCGGCCTCGGCGCCAAAGTAAGCGGTGTCGGCCAGACCGCTCGAAGTCAGGTACATCTCTGCCTTGCGCGCAATGTAGCGGGGATCGCGGTCGTAAGCCTGTTTCGTAACCGGGTCGACGACATCACAGACCAGCACCAGCGTCGGCACTTCGGTAAAGGGATCAAGGAGATGGAAGTTGGCGTCGGGCTTGAGCAGCATGTCGCTCTCGTGAATGCCCGCCCATGCCCGAATCGAAGAGCCATCGATCCCGAATCCTTCTTCGAACGAAGCTTCGGTCAACTGCTC
Organism: Candidatus Dormiibacterota bacterium; assembly: GCA_035632675.1. Lineage (GTDB taxonomy): Bacteria > Acidobacteriota > Terriglobia > Terriglobales > Acidobacteriaceae > Sulfotelmatobacter. The sequence continues at coordinate 52,894 of DASQGJ010000008.1, read as the reverse complement.
GATGGGATAGGAGACGTGGTGCCAGAGACCGGGAATGTCGGTGAAGCGCAGGTCGAGGATCTTGGCGTCGTGCTTCTTGGCGAATTCGAGGACGGCGTGGGCGTCGGCCATAGGACTCCTTCGCGGGAGGCGACTCCTTTAACGGCTTGTGAGTTCCTGCGGGCAGGCAGGCTGCTACAATCGGTCGCGTTATGCAGGACCGACGAGTGTAATGCCCAGCCTCCCTCGTCGCAATTCGATTGTTCTTATGGCGGCGATAACGGGACTTTATACTTAAGCGCGGGAAACCCTTTACCACAGAGGACACTGAGGCGCACAGGGGAACATTCTGGCTTCTTCGAGTTTCCTCCGTGCAACGCTGTGACCGCTGTGGTTGAGCTTTTGCTTTAGTGCCCCTATGGACTTCGACCAGCTCGAAACCTTCCTCGAAGTGGCCCGGCACGCCTCGTTCTCGCGGGCGGCGGAAAAGCGTTTCCGCACCCAGCCGGCGATCTCGTCGCAGATTCGCGGCATCGAAGAAGAGGTCGGGGCCAAGCTGTTCGATCGCTCGGGCGGTAAGGTATCGCTGACCGCCGGAGGCAAGGCGTTCCTGAAATACGTCGAAGAAACACTCGATGCCCGCAAGGCCATGATGGTGGCCATCGCCGAGATGGAGCGCGTGCCGCGCGGCGAGATCATTGTAGGAGCGAACGAGGGAACCTGCCTGCACATCCTCCCCTACGTCTTTGCCGATTTTAAAAAGCAGTATCCCGATGTTTCGGTGAACATCAAGCGCTCCGACTACGCGAGGATTCTGGAAGCGATCATCGACAACTCGGTGGACTTCGGCGTCATCTCCCTGCCCGTGACCGACACCCGGCTGACGGTGGTGCTGATCCATCGCGATGAGCTGATACTGATCGCGCCGCCCCACCATCCGCTGGGAAAGATGAAATCGGCGACTGTGGCCGATGCAAGCCGGTTCCCCCTGATCGTTCCCAAGGCAGGGCATACGCGCGACGCCATTGAGCAGTTATTTCACGAGCGCCGGCTCAAGCCCAACGTCGCTATGGAACTTGACTCGAGCGAACTGTTGAAACGCTTCGTCGCCGCAGACGTGGGCATCGGCTATATCGCGCGTTCCAACGTCGAGGAAGACGTTCGCGCCAAGGTTCTGGCCGCGATTCCCATGGCGGACGCGCAGGTCCGGCGGGATCTGGCGCTGGTCTTCCGCAAAGACAAGGCCCTCAGCCGCGCCGCTCTGGCCTTCATCGACATTGCGGTGAAGCACAAATCCACGCAAGAATTGGTGCAGACGCCCACCCGATGAACAAGGCAACTTCCAGACTATGGCTTTTGCTGCTGACGGGGGCCTGCCTGCTCTGCCTGGCGCCGCGCTCGACTGCGCAAAAGCCGATCGATCAAATGCCGGCATCGGCGCGACAGCTGATTTCCGTCAAGGTCACCGGCACACAGCGCTATCCGGAAGATGCGGTAATCGCGGCGAGCGGCCTGCAACTCGGCACCGCAGTCAACGACGACGACTTCAAAAAAGCCGCACGGCGCCTGGGGGAAATCGGGGTCTTCGGCGACATCTCGTACAACTATTCGTATTCGTCGGCCGGGACCAAACTGGTCCTGCAGATCAGCGACGCCCAGAAATTTGTCCCCGTGCGCTTTGAGGATTTTGTCTGGTTTTCCGACGAGGAACTCCTGCGCCGCATCAAGGAGCGAGCGCCCTTGTTCAATGGAGAACTCCCCCTCTCGGGGAAGCTCGCAGACCAGGTTTCCGATGTGTTGCAGGCGCTGCTGGTCGAGAATGCCATTCCCGGGCACGTCGACTATCTCCGTTCGGGCAAGACGGACGCGCCCGTTGACTCGATCGTTTACGAGGTTTCCGACGTTCTCATCCAGATCCGCAACGTCGAATTCACTGGAGCCTCCGACGCCGAGTTGCCCGCGCTCAAAAGCGCTGCGCAACGAGTTTTCGATCGCGAGTATTCCCGCAGCGTTTTGGGCGCGCTGGTCCAGCACCAGCTTCTGCCGGTGTACTACGCCCGCGGATACTTGAAAGCCGCCTTCAGCGATCCGCAGCCCAAGGTCGTGAAGAAGCCCTCTTCCGAAAACGAAGACGGCCCGCGCAACCTGACGATCGTCGATGTCAACTTTGCCGTCACACCGGGCCAGCGGTACAAGTTGCAAGGGATGCAGTGGTCGGGCAATCATGAGTTCTCCACCGACGTGCTGCAGAAGATGGTTCGCGCCCAGGTTGGCGAGCCCGCCAACACGGTTCGTATCGCCGACAATTTGAAGGACATTCAGAAGCTTTACGGATCGCGCGGTTATGTCACGGCCGCGATCAAAGCGGATGCGGAATTTGACGACGCGGCGGGCACAGCCCTGATCCACTTCGATGTCAAAGAGGGCTTCGAATACCACATGGGCGAACTGGAGTTCCGCGGCCTGGACAACAGCCTGACAGCGAAGCTCCGCAACATCTGGAAGATTCGGCCCGGGGACGTCTACGATGCGACTTACCTCAGCGAATATCTGGTGGCGGCGCACAAGCTGCTGCCCTCGGGGCTGGACTGGGACGTGGCTCCGCACGTAACCGCCAACCTCCGCGAAAAGACGGTGGACGTCGATTTGATCTACTCCGTAAAGGCGCCCAAGTAGGGCTAATACCTTAGCCTCTGAGGGTGCTGGCCTTGTCCGGTTTTCGGAACAAGACCGCTCACCATTTCTATTCCACCGCATTGGGATGTACCCTGACGCGAGTCTTCTCAGCCGAAATAATGAATCTGATTCTGGGGTTTGGAAATCCGACATTTCTTGGTACACTGTGCCGCAAATCCAGGGGCTTGCATTCCATCGAGAACCAGCGAGGGGTTTCCAGTAGCAGTTTCGGATCCGTGCGTTTCGCGAGTTTACGGTTTTGCCCGGGCCCTCCCCTAAAATCTGTTCCGGGCATCAAGCGGAGATGCGCGCCTGCGTGTCTCCGCATTTTCTTTTTTACAGAGGGTCAAACTTGTAACCTCCTGCCCTGCCAGTGCATCCTTGTAACGGGGACGCCGCGATCAATCGCGCTCGGTCCCAGCCAAGAAATGAGGAGAATCTCTAATGAATGCTCGAACTAGGAATGCTGGACTTCTGCTTTTAAGCTTGCTGATGATTGCCGGCCTGACCGTTTCTTCCGCCTTTGCTGCCGGCGGAAAAGCCTTTACTGGAACTGTCAGCGACTCGATGTGCGGCGCCAAGCACGCCATGCCGGGCGCTGCCGCCGAGTGCACCCGCGGCTGTATATCCAAGGGATCGAAGTATGCCCTGGTCGTAGGCGACAAAGTCTACACGCTCGAAACCAGTGACAAGGCTGCGCTGGCCACTCTCGACAAGCAGGCAGGCGCCAAGGCCACCGTTACCGGCACCGAGAAAGACAACACCATCACGGTGACTGCGGTCAAAGCCGGGGAGTGAGAAACCGGGCGTCGGGCGTCGGCCCTCCTCAGGAACGGCCGGTTCGCTGAGGTCTGAGGTCAGATGCCTGGGGAAGAGTTCGCTGCCTCCAGCGGGAGAAGAAACTTCTCCCGCATTTTTTTTGCCCTTCCCTTGAAATTCATATTTCCTTTACAAAGCGTTGTGTTAGATTGTGCATTCTCAACACTCAATTTTCTTTCTGGAGGATTGGCGAATTGGGCAAAGACATGGTTCCGAAGCGGATTTTCTTTACCAAGGGCGTGGGAAAACACCGCGAGCGGTTGACGTCGTTTGAGCTGGCGCTGCGCGACGCCGGCATTGCCGCCCAGAACCTGGTGCGCGTCTCGTCGATCTTTCCCCCGAACTGCAAGCTGCTCGCCCGCAAAGAGGGGGTCAAGTATCTCCATCCCGGCGAAGTCGTGTTCGCCGTCGTCGCAGAAAACTCCACGCGCGAGCCGCACCGGCTACTGGCCTCGTCGATCGGCGTCGCCATTCCGGCCGACCGCAACACCTACGGATATCTCAGCGAACATCACTCGTTCGGCGAAACCGAAGATGCGGCCGGAGAATACGCCGAGGAACTCGCCGCCGAAATGCTGGCGACCACACTCAACGTGGAATTCGATCCTGACCGCTCCTGGGACGAGAAGAAGCAGATCTACCGGCTGTCGAACAAGATCGTGCGCACGGCCAACGTCACCCAGTCGGCGGTCGGTGACAAGCGCGGCTTGTGGACCACCGTGATCGCTTCGGCAGTGTTGATCTTCGACTAGCCGCCTCGGTTTCAAGTGGCCTCGAGAACCTGCCGGGTAACAAAATTCTGTTCAACGGACTTTTCTCGCCTCTTCCCCGAGGCTATGATCTCCTGTTGTCCATCGAGGCCCTGACTTCATGATCGCTCCCACCCCGCTCTGTCTCGGGCATTTTCGCTTGAACTCCATCCGGGTCGCGCTGCTGGTTTTGGTGTTGATCGCGCTGGGCGGACACGCGGCTGCACAAACCTGGACCCTCAGCTGGAGCGACGAATTCAACGGCGCCGCCAACAGCGCGATCAGTTCCAGCAACTGGACATACGATGCCGGCATCCTGAACGTCAACAACGAGGTCGAGTACTACTGCGTCCCCGGCGACAGTACGAATGGATGCGACCCTAATAATCCCAACGTCTATATCGACGGGAGCGGACATCTGGTGATCCAGGCTCTGCGAATCACCACCAGCGGTGCGCCCTACAGCGGAAGCTGGACCTCAGCGCGCCTCAAGAGCCAGGGCCTGCAAAGCTTTCAATACGGCCGCATCGAGTCGAGCATGTCCCTGCCACTCGGACCCGGCCTCTGGCCGGCGTTCTGGGCGCTCGGGAGCAATATCACGAGTGTCGGTTGGCCAGCTTCTGGAGAAGTCGACTACATGGAGAATGTTCCTGCGGCCAGCGGACTCGGCCCCAACGCCATCAGTTCCACGCTGCATGGCGGCAACTCTTCGAGCAGCTGCTATTGCGGTGGCAACGGGCTAAGCAAGCACTACACGTTTCCATCGGGTGACGTGACGTCGTTCCACACCTACGGCGCGATCTGGTCGCCGAATATGGTGCAGTTCTACGTCGACGATCCGGCGAACATCTTTTTCGTCCGCACCGCAAGCGATCTGCCTTCGGGCTTTACCTGGGACTTCAACCACCCATTCTTCCAGCTGCTCAACCTCGCTGTCGGAGGTTCGGGAAGCTGGCCCGGCCCTCCCGACAACACCACGCCCAGCCCGGCAGTGATGGTTGTCGACTACGTGCGTTTGTACACTCCATCGCAGGTGACGGCACCCTCCATGACCGCGCCGTCGGTGACTGTGAAAGCCGGCTACCCGGGCACAACCACAGTGACCCTCACCTCTACCTCGGGATCGGGACGCGCTTATCTCTCCTGCAGCAGCAACGCGCCGAAAACCACCTGTGCCGTGAATTCGAGCGAGGCTCTAAACCAGTACACGGTCGACTTCAGCGGAGCCACCACCGCGATGGCTGGCGTCAGCCTGACCACAACCGCCAACACGGCAGCCGCCGCGAGCCTGCTGCCAGGTGGAATGGGAACGATAGTCGGCGTTCTCCTGGCCGGCTTCGTCATTCTGCCGCTGGCTCGTCTGCGCCCGCGGCCTGCTTTGGCCGTGGCTTCCCTGCTTCTGGTTTCGGCCCTGCTCGTCAGTTGTGGCGGCTCAGGCTACGGTGGGGGCGGCGGTGGAGGCGGATCAAACGGAACTCCGCCAGGAAACTACACGATCAGCGTCAATGCGTACACCATCAGCAATACCACAGGAAATCCCGATGCCGTGCTTAGCGTGCCGTTGACCGTCAATTAAGTCATTCAATTGCATAGACTTAGGTTGGTATCGGCGATCCCGGCCAGAGGTGTGCACTTTGGTAACTAGCGCCTAAGCCCGATGTAATCATCCGTTAACAGGGTTGGGTTATCATAGCAATGAGACAAAAGAATCTAAACCGGATCGAGGATAGCGGTGGATACCGATACACGCAGAAAGAAGCAGCAAGCCCTGATGGTACAGATGGTTGAACGGAAAGTGCGCTCCCGCGCCCAGCAACTCTACGAAACACGCGGGCAGACGGAAGGCCAGGAATTACAGGATTGGTTTCAGGCTGAGTCGGAAGTGCTTGAAAACAGCATCCTTCGGCCCCTTTACCAGCGCATGAAAACCGGCGCTCAAGAATCTCAGCCGACCCAGCAGTCCGAGAACTAACCCGCCTAATAATCAAGAAGCAAAGCAAACCACAGGGGACACTGGGTTTCACGGAGGAAGAATCCCTTCTGTGAACCTCTGTGTCCCCTGTGGTGAAGCCTTTGGGACTCTTACTTGCGGCTCGCAGCCTTGCCCGTCTTGCGAGTCCCGCCGCCCTTCTTAGCCTTGTCCAGCCGTTCAATCACCGCGGCGACAATGATGGGCAACCCTACCGTGGCATCCACGAACACTTCTCCGAATCTGCCGCCTTCCGACGGCGGAACAAACTTGCCCCAGGAAATCGCCTCGCTATAAGGACTGCCGGACAGCCCGCCCCAGTAGACCGGCTCTGGGCAGATCCGCAGCCCGTAGTGATAGCGTTTGAGTGGTATGTTCTCGCCCAGGCGCCGGTGCCGCAACTCACAGAACGGCCCGAATTGCTGCGACCAGTTTCGCGGCACTCCGCCCCCGATGGTAAAGATTCCCAGCTTCTTCTGCCGCAGCAAAGTCGCGGCAAAGTGCTCCAAGTCCTCGAACGGATCGAAACGAATCTTGTATCTTCCTGTCGACTCCCGAAGGCGATTGTTCAGCGCGGTGTCGAGGCCGAGCTCCGAGTCGCTGAACGCCGGCACGAAGACCGGCACTCCCTTTTCGTACGCTGACTTCAAAATTCCCCGCTGTCCCTGCGAATGCTTGGCCAGATACGCGCCGATGGCGTGGTTCAGCTTGTACGAACACATGACTTCGTTGTGATCCCATGCTTCGAGCACGGCCGACATCACTTCCTCAACGTCGTCAAGGTTCTGCTCCGGCTCCAGCGTGTCGTAGACCCGGTTGTAACCCTGCTCGTAAAGTTCCTCGTCAGAGACCTCGGGATTCGCCCGGAAGTGCGCCTTTCCTGTGGCCTCGACCAATCCGTGCGCCATCAGGGCTCCGGTGGAAACGATGGCATTGACGATGCCGCGGTCGATCAGCTCGGCGATGATCAGCCCCTGCTTGGCGACGGTCATGGCGCCGGCCAGCGTCATCACCACAAAGGCGTCTTCGTCCAGCGCCATCGCCTCGAGCACGTCCGCGGCCTCGCCCAACTGGCGCCCGGTGAAAGCCGTCTTCGACATCGCCCGCACCAGGCTATCGATCGATGTAATCTTCCCGAGGTCCAGCGGTTCCAGCGGAATCAGCCGGTCCTCGATAGGATTGTGCAGGTGGCGATCTTTCCCTTCCCCGCCAGCTGGTTCCTGGTGCCCGTGTGAATTGCCATGATTGCCTTGTTTCAAGAAGACGCCTCCAAGCTAAGTTCGAAATTCTCCCGAGGAATTACTCTACAGGAAGCATGGGAGAGGACGCCACGAGGGACGAGGTCGTGTGCCGAGGTTGTGCACAAGACGAGTTCACGTGGCGACGGCCGCCTCGGCCGTCCGTCGAAGCGCGGCGAGCCGCTCATGTTGATGCACCCCGCCCCGGTTCGCGCGACTCATCCCCTTGAGGCGTGATAGGGGACACCGCTACACTCCTTCCATGCCGGGAAAGCGCGTCCTCGAAGAACAGATCGCTGCTCTCGATGCGTTGCGTCAGGCGCCGGAGAATGCACGCGCCGAACCGCTGCGCAAAGCAATGGGACATCGCAACAACTTCCTCGCCGCCAAAGCCGCCGATCTCGTGCGCGAGTTTGCCCTCACCGATCTGACTCCTGACTTGCTGAGAGCCTTCGACCGCTTCTTCGAGAATCCGGTGAAGACCGACCCGCAATGCTGGGCAAAGAACGCACTGAGCCGAGCCTTGGCCGCGTTCGACCTGCAGGATGCCGACGTGTTCCTGCGCGGGATGCACCATATCCAGATGGAACCGGTCTGGGGAGGCCAGTCCGATACCGCCGGAACGCTGCGCGCCACCTGCGCTTTCGCGCTCGTACAGTGCCGCAGCCTCACTGACACCGATCTGCTGGCACACCTGGTCGAACTGCTGGCGGACAGCGACAAAACCGTTCGAGGCGAAGCCGCCCGGGCCATTGAGCAAGTGGGGTCGCCGTCGGCCTCGCTGTTGCTGCGACTCAGGGCCACACTCGGCAAGGATGAGCCGGAGGTGCTGGGCGCCTGTTACGCGGGCCTGTTAAGGATTGAAGGCGTGAAAGCAATTCCCTGGGTGAGCCGCTTCCTGGCTTCCGGCGACGATGCAGCCGCGGAAGCTGCCCTGGCGATTTCGGGCACGCACTCTCCGCAGGGCTTCGAGGTCTTGCGGGAAGCTCTCGACAATGCGTCGGATCCCTGGTTTCGTTCCGTCTTGCTTTCTGCCATTGCCTTGACCCGCCAGGAAGCCGCCCTCGAATTCCTTCTCTCGCAGGTTGCTACCGAATCTCTCAATGCCGAGGCGGCGATCGAAGCCTTTCTCCGCTCGATGCCTTCTGCAGACTTGATTCAGCGCCTCGAAAAGCTGGTGGCACCGAATCCCCGGCTCGCTCGCGCCTTCGCCGAACTACGGAAAACTTAATCCCACCGGACTCGCTCAAAAGAAAGAAGCCCGAATCCGCAAGGATCCGGGCTTTCTGTTTGAACTTCTTCTTGGTTAGTGAACGCTGAGAGTGAGGGTGGCCGTGTGCGTCTTGCCCCCGCCAGTTCCAGTGACAGTGATTGTGTAAGTTCCAACCACAGTGGTGCTCGACACTCTGACCTGCACAGCAGCTGCGCCGGCGCCCGTGATGGAGGTTGGGTTGAACCGCACCTGAACGCCCTTCGGCATTCCTGAGGCAGTCAGAGCAATGGCCGAGCTAAAGCCGCCAGACACGGTCGTCGTGGCTCGGGAATGTCCCGAAGCTCCCCTGGCGACGCTGATCGTCTTGGGTGCCAACGCGAGCGTGAAGTCGCCGCTCCCGCCGGAGGTGGTGAGCGCATTGACCAGAGCCTGTCCATTCGGACTGCCGATACCGGTGGACAAATCGTAGCCCACGGTCGATCCGAGCGAGTTGCCTCCACTGGTGATGTCGTGGAAGTCGGCGGTATAGCCTGAACCGCCGAGAATGGTGTACAGCGCGGGGTTTACGAAGCCGAGCGTCGGCTGTCCGTTGGCCACGGACTGTTGATTGACCAGAGCCAGGAAGCCAGCCCACATCGGTGCCGCAAAACTGGTGCCGCCAAAATTGTTGGCGGTGCAGGTAGTCTGATCGGCGCAAACGTAGAAGGTGAAATTCGCGTTGGCAGAAACATCCGGGCCATTGCGAAGGGTTTGCGAACACTTGGCGCATCCCGCCGCAGCAGCTACCTGCCACGAAGGAATAGCAAAGTTGTTGGTCGAAGTGCCGCCGCCCGTGTCGGCCCACCCCGTCTCCGATGCCCAGGCACCACCCGCACTGGCTGTGGTGAGGTCGGTTCCGCCGACGGAAGTGACGAAGGGGTCATCCGCGGGCCAAACAAAGCCCCCGGCAGCCCACTTTCCGCTGTCGCCAGCGGCCGTGAAGAAGTTCTGACCCTGCGCCGCGAACTGCTGGAAGAACGGGTCGTCGGTAGTGTTGTCGGTCGGCTTCCACGCCCACGAGCAGCTCAACTGCGCGTTCAGCGGGCTGGCCGTGGCCATGCCGTTCAGGATGCCGGGATCGTCCAGGGTTTGCCCGGCCAAGCCACCAGTTCCGATGTACATCACCAGGCTGGACATACCGGGCGCCATGCCGAGCGCCTGCGTCATGTCGAGGGTTTGTTCAGTGTCATCGCAGCCTTTGCTGGCGACGCAGCTCGTGCTCTGGGTATCGACAGACTTGAGTGTGACGGGGACGTTATTGGTTTGCCCCGCGTTCGTAAAGTATGTCGTCAGGTCAACCAGATCGGTACCGATGAACTCAAACAGGCCGAGAGATTGGCCGGTGCCGGTGAGAGTTCCGCCGGTGGACGTGTAGTACGCAGCCCTCATATCACTGCCGCAGAAAGATTTCGACGGGCAGGAACCGGTGGTGGCGTCGCCGATCACAGTGTCTGCATTCACCGTGTTCGGATCGCGCTTCACGTACATCGGTTGTGGCCGTGAGAAGTTATCCAGGCCACTGATGGCCCACAGGCGCACGCCCATTTCCGGCGCAGGCTCGCGGTCCGGAGCGAAGAACGTGCGATTCTCGGTGGGGTGCTGATACAGGCCCATCGTCACGTGCAGGGCGTTCTCGATGTTCTGCACCGATCCGCTCACCCGCAGGATCATGCGATTGCGCGAAGTGGCTTTGATCTCAAATCCGTTCTGCTTTGCCCAGGCCTGTACGGAGGCATAGTCCTCGCGGCTCGGGCCGTATTTTTCCGTGAACTGTTCCACCGTCAAAAAGTGGCGATAGGACGGGTGGGTGGGATCCTGGAGGTCATTCAAGAATTGCTCGAGCTCGGACTGGTTACGGTGCGGCAGCACGAGGGTGATTTCCATCTTCTGCGTGGCCGACAGGTGTCCAACGAGTGGGGCGATGCGGCTGGTAACCTCATCGCGCGTGTGGCGCGTCATTAGGGTCTGGGATTGCGCGTAGCAAACAGTACTCACGACTGAGGCAAGCGCGATCAGGGTCAGCACAAATGTACTTAGTCTTCGTATCACAGAATCTCCTTTGGGCAGGGGGAGCTAGGTTTTGTCATTCGATCAGGTGAGCGAGAATCGCGTTCAACTTCAAAGGGCGCGATTGTACAACGATTCGATGTTTCGTCACACCGTGAAAGAAATTGCATAGTGCCCGTCCCGCACAGGGTTCGGGCCTCTCCGCGGCGGGCGCGCACAGGGCGCGTGGGTGTGCCGGTGCTATATTGATTCGCGGAGGTCAGAGCGCGTGCCCCCTGAGAAATTTCGCGTGGCCTTGGTCCAGATGTCGTGTGGACCGGAGCCGGAACAAAACCTTGAAAAGGCCCTCAGCCGTACCTCGGAGGCCGCCGGGCGGGGCGTTCAGGTCGTCTGCTTGCCCGAACTGTTTCAGACGCAATACTTCTGCCAGCGCGAGGATCATTCCCTGTTCGATCTGGCCGAACCGATTCCCGGCCCCAGCAGCGACAAGCTTGCTGCCGCAGCACGCGCCAACGGTGTTGTCTTGATCGCATCGCTGTTTGAAAAGCGCGCGGCCGGCGTTTACCACAATACGGCAGCCATCTTTGACAACGATGGGTCTCTCTGCGGGATCTACCGCAAGATGCACATCCCCGACGACCCTCTGTATTACGAAAAGTTCTACTTCACCCCCGGCGACCTCGGCTTCCGCGCCCTCGATACCAGCGCCGGAAAATTAGGAACGCTCGTCTGCTGGGACCAGTGGTATCCCGAGGGGGCGCGCTTAACCGCTCTACAGGGGGCCCATGTGTTGTTCTATCCGACGGCGATCGGGTGGCATCCGGCGGAGAAGGCCGAGTTCGGAGTCGCCCAGCATGATGCGTGGCGCACGATCCAGCGCGCCCACGCCATCGCCAACGGAGTTTATGTTGCCGTCGTGAACCGCGTCGGCTTCGAAACCGGCAACGTGCGTGGCAAGTCCGCTCCCGGCCAGGGACTGGAGTTCTGGGGTGCATCGTTTTTCTGCGATCCCTTTGGCCGCGTGCTAGCCGAGGGATCCCACGATCGCGAGGAGATTCTGGTCGGCGAGGTTGACCTGAAAGCTCTGGAAGATATCCGCCGCAACTGGCCCTTCCTGCGAGACCGCCGCATCGACAGCTACGCACCGATCACCAACCGGCTACTGGATTAGGGCTCGAACGTGCCGAGACGACCTTCAAGTAAGACTTTGAAATTCGAAGCTCCATTCATTCCTGCCACTCACGGCTATCGCATGCCTGCGGAGTGGGAACCCCACTCCGCCACGTGGCTTGCCTGGCCTCACTACCAGGGCGACTGGCCCGGAAAATTCGAGCCGATTGCGTGGGTCTACGCCGAGATCATCCGCAACCTGGCCAGGCACGAGCGCGTGGAGCTGATCGTGAACAGCGCTACGGCGGCTCGACAAGCGCGGAGGGTGCTGGAGCGCGCCGACGCCATGTCGTCGAACGTCGTTTTCCACCGCTGGCCCACAAACCGTGTCTGGCTGCGCGACTCCGGCTGCATTTTCTTGCAATGTGGCGCGGGCACTCTTGCCCGCGAAAAGCCGCCAGCGTATCAACTCCATCCGATCGCGGCCCACGCACATCGCGAATTAACTCGTCCCGTAAAGGGTTCGAAGGACTCCGCCCCCGAGGCCGATTCCTTCGCCCTCAAGTTCCGCTTTAACGCCTGGGCCAAATATTCCAACTGGCGTCACGACGAAAAAATCGGCGGCCTGATGGCGAAGGCGGCACACACACGGGAAATTCGTCCGCTCGCAGTCGGCAGCCGCATCGTCCTCGAAGGCGGCTCGATCGATGTCAACGGCGCCGGCACCATCCTCACAACCGAGGAATGCCTGCTAAGTAAGGAGCAAGAGCGCAACCCGCACATGGTCCGCGCTCACTACGAAAAAGCTTTCGCAGATTACCTCGGAGCACCGCACACCATCTGGCTGGGACGCGGCATTTTCGGCGACGACACCCATGGCCACGTGGACGACCTCACCCGCTTCGTTTCGAAAGGCACGGTCGTCACCATGGTCGAGCCCAACTCGAAAGACGCGAACCATGAGCCGCTGCGCGCGAACCTGCGCCGCCTGCAGTCCGCCCACGATCAGGACGGCAAACAGCTCACGGTCGTCGAACTCCCCATGCCGCAACCGGTTGTGTTCGAAGGCCGCCGCCTTCCCGCCAGCTACGCCAATTTCTACATCGCCAACGGAGTCGTGCTCGCCCCGGTCTTCAACCGCCCCAACGATCGCATCGCGCTGAACACGCTGGCCGGACTCTTCCCCACGCGCGAGATCGTTCCAATTTATTCTGGAGACTTCATCTGGGGCCTGGGCGCGATGCACTGCATGACGCAGCAGCAGCCAGCTTGAAGGAAAATTGTGTGAGTGCTGATTTCTGATTGTTGATTGAACCCCGAAGCTCCCGGTCTTCAATCAACAATCAAGAAATCAACAATCAGCAATTGCCTTTCTCCGCGTCTCCGTGCCTCCGTGGTAAGTTCGGATTCGTGCCTCACGGCGAAATGACCACCAGCCGCGGAGGCCTACCCTAGAGCGGGTAACAAGGTTTTTGGGGGTTCCTACTTCCGGTACTGTGTAGGTTCCGGGCCCTTTTCCAGGGTCTCGCGATCCCAGATCCAGCCCTGCCGCGTGTAGCTCGCGAGTTCGAAGTCCTGTGTCAATTCCAGCGCATCCGTGGGACACGCATCCTCGCACAGCCCGCAGAACATGCAGCGGCTCAGGTCGTAGGTGAAGTTGGTGAGTTCTTTGCGGCGGGTCTTCTCGTTGCGTTCGCTCGACACCACAATCAGATTTTCCGGACACGCCAGCGCGCACAGATCGCAGGCAATGCACATGGTCTCGTCGGTATCGGGGTTCACGTTGAGCCGCGGCGCTCCGCGATACCGCTCGGCCACCTGCGGCCGCTCGAGCGGATATTGCTCGGTATAGATTTCCTTCGGATCCTGATAGCGGAAGGTGACCTTCAGCCCTTGCAGCAGGTCAACGAGGAACACTTTGCGCAGCAAGCTCGGGATACCCATATCGCGGTTAGCATACCACGCCCGAGGATTTCTCTGTGTCCCCTGTATCCTCTGTGGTTTAGGGGTTGCTCAGGGTTATGGGAACTTTCCCGCTTCCCGGTTCGTACCTACCCCCAGAGATTGCAATGAAAGCCTATTTCACAAACTTGCCGATGAAGAGCTGGATCCTTCTCGTTGTGCCCCTGCTGGTCATCGCCTACCCGGTCGCACGAATCCTTGTGCCGGCCGTAGTCCGCGCGGTGGTGCCCGAGGTCGTGCGCAGTGTCCTGAAAGTGATCTAGATCCTGCTCACGTAGCGGCGGACGCATTCGTCCGCCCGCAAGAGACCTCCACTTTCTCCACAGTCCGTGTTCATCCTTCCTCTGCACGTACAATATCCTTCGACCACCGTATGGCCACCGACCACCGAACACCCACTGACGACCGCTCCGACGAGTTCTGGATGGAAGAGGCCCTGCGCTGTGCCCAACGCGCCTTCGAGATGGGCGAGGTCCCGGTCGGTGCAGTCATCGTCTGCGACGGCCAGATCGTAGGCCGCGGATGGAATCGCAACATCGTCGACTCCGATCCCACCGCACACGCCGAGATCGTGGCCCTGCGTGCCGCCGGTGCAGCCGTTGGTAACCACCGCCTGGGAGACTGCGAGCTGTTTGTTACAATTGAACCGTGCGCCATGTGTTCCGGTGCGATGGTGCATGCCCGCATCAAGCGCCTGGTATATGGCTCGGACGATCCCAAAGCCGGCGCCGTTCACTCGGTGATGCAGGTCGTAAATCATCCGCAACTGAACCACAAACTCGAGGTTCGCAGCGGAGTCTTAGCCGGCCGCAGCGCAGAAGTGCTGCAAACGTTCTTTAAGAGCCGTCGTTCGTAGAGACGAAGCTGGCTACGTCTCCACAAAAGCGTTTTGTCCTACGCGGAGAGGTGCGTGAGTGGTTGAAACGATCCGCCTCGAAAGCGGACATACCTTAACGGGTATCGTGGGTTCAAATCCCACCCTCTCCGCCATATTTTTGCAGTCCCGTCTTACTCCCTTAACCGAGGTTGAGAGTCTGCGAGTAGCATTGACTGATAGTCTTGCTTGTTCTCCAAGAGCTCGCGGATGAAAAAACCGACGATACGCGTGGCGAAATGGCTCGGTGACATTCCTGTGGAAGCTGGTTGCACCGCGTGTCCGGGCGTCGTGTTCCGCGCGAAGAGCTCAAGCCATCGACCGAACCGCGAGGAGTACCAGAAGTCGATTCAGGAGCAATTCGACCAACACTATAAGGACTCGCACCATCCCGCCAGCCAAGCTCAGTCCATCGTCGAATCGGAGAAGTAGTTCATCCGCACCAGGTTCACAGCGTCTTCAGATATTCGATAATCTCCATGCGCTCCTCCGGGGACAACTTGCGGCCGATCACTCCGTTCCCCTTTGGACCGTCATTGAATTCGTGCCCGGCATTTGAATTCCCTGGCATGTCGGTGCGGAACTCAGAAGCGCCTTCGAGCGGATCTGTATTGAGGCCGAGTTTGACCGGGTCATATTGCTTGCTCCCCAGATAGAACACTTTCGGCCGCTCCGAAACTGGGGATAACAGCGAAAACAAGTTGGGAACCGAACCATTGTGAAGGTACGGCGGCGTCGCCCAAATTCCGTTGTGCGGCCGTGCCTTATACGCCAGGGGCGCCCTCAGTTTATTTTCCCGATACCCGTTCCACTCTTCCTGCTGTTGCGGCGTGAGCTTGAGTTGGGCATACGCCTGATCGATGAGCGTTTGCGTAATGGACTTCAGGCCGTCCTGGGCCGATACGATTCCCATCCCCACCGGCCCGCTATCGGCGGTCCGGTCATGAAAGTTCTGAGCCTGCCTGGGATCGGTCCCGATCTCAGCCAGGGGAATCATCGTCACCCTGAAGAATTGTTTTCCCCCGGAGGTCGTGGTGTACCAGTGTTCGGCTTTGCGGCCTTCGTCGGAAAGCATGGGCGACTGGTGGCAGTGCAGGCACAGCTCGTTGTAGAGTTTCTCGCCCTTGGCGGCCGCGACGCGATCAATCTTCCCCAAAATGTCTTCCGGCCACTTCGGAGACCACACGCCCGTACCCGGTTCCGATCCGCCTAACAGAAGCTCGATCTCGTGGAGATTGTCGACGTGTATGGTGTTCTGGAACTGCTTCCCGGGATAACCCAGCAGGTTGATGCGCGACCGCACCCCCAGGGCCTCGCCGACATTTCTCCCCATCGGTTGCTGGATCGAACCGTTGTACTGAACCCAGTCCATCCAGGATGCATCCCACACCGGAGGGAAATTCACGGGGCCATCGCCGACCACAAGGTTTTTGTTGTTGTTCAGTTCGGTCCCAAACACGAAGTTGCCGATCCGAGCGAGCGCGTCGGTGCGGCCGTAACCTTCCGGCGTGGGAAACAGATGACGATTCGCTTTGAACTCGGTGAAGCTGGTGTCGAGATAATATTTGAGGGCCCGGTGCAAGAGCGCCTGGTCGGCGTGCGAGTGATTGGGTCCAAGCACCCGGTTGGCAAATCTGTGAAAGCGAACTGGATCGTAGTACGTCCAGGTCACGGCGAGGCCGAGAGCTTCGGTGAATTTCTCCAGATTGATCAAGGAGGGCCCGGCGTCGATCCGGATCGCTTTCCCCCCAAAAAATAATTCGCCCGTGTGGCAGGCCGCGCAGGTAATCCCCAGCACGACGTTTTTCTGCCCGGTGTAGGGGTCAACAAAACGATCATCGCGCGCGAATCCCACCGGCAAGCCGTCCGGATTTTCCACCGAGGCAGAGTCCGGAATGAAACCGAAGCCCTGCATGTAGGAGTCTTTCTTGAATGGAGGGGCGCCACTGATTGTGAAGCGTGGCTGCTCCAGCGCAAGAAACCAGGCATAGGGCAGCAGTTCACTTCCCTGGGCGGTGTGGTAATACCGGCGACGCTGATCGTCTGTCCAGTTCTGGGGAAGCCATGCGACTTCCGTCGGCCTCTCGATCCTGGGCACCTGCAGGCTGTTCTTGATGGTGAAGACCGCAATGACCAATGCGCCGGCAGCGATCACGGCCAGCAACGCCAGCGCAGTCACGAGGCCCGGCCGCCTGAGCATTCGACGCTTTGGCGGCGCCACTATCGGCTGTCCATGCCCGGGTCGCGGCACCAGTTCGCACGCGGTTTGTGGTTCCTGGACGCGCTCCTGCGGCAGATTCTTCGGCTTGTATTTCGGATCGCCTGCGATCCGCTCGACGACGCTTTGATGAACATGTACGCCCTTGGCGATCGACCTCGAGCGCCCGAGGTTCAGTCTGAGGCCGTGCTTCCACTTGTCCGGCTGTCCGGCCACACGCACCGGATACGAGTAGATCTTGGGCCAAAGTTCCGCGATCCACCACGCTCCCTTGAGTGATTCGTGCTGATTCCTGGTAAGGGGATCGGGCGCCACGTACGGAGACTTCCCTCCCAGAATGTCCGCCTTTCGCCCCTGATCGACTCGAAGCCCCGCCTGTTCTGCCTCGCAGACCATCCACTGCAAAGCGATCTTGGAAAGTTGGCTCGTTGATTCCGGATAGCTGCCCCCGACGTCGGAATGCACGCCGGCAAACCAGACCTCCTTGATATCCTGCTGATCATCGTGAGGTTCACCGATCAGGTTTTGCCGAAAGAACGCCCTTCGTTCATCGATCGAGACTGCGTGGCGCACTACTTTCAGGTCGCCATTGTGGGTCGCTTTCGTTCCGGGGAACTTTACCGCGCTATAAACCCATCCCACCGAGCTGACTGTGTCCCAGACTCCCACAAAATGAGGTTTGCATTCGCGGCAAAAGGTTTTCTTGAAGTCGGCGGCCACGGCGAAGTCGATCTTCTTGCTCTTCAGCATCCGAATGGCGTACGGGATCAAGCCTTCATTGTCTTCGCGCAGCAACCCAATGATGTGCAACATCCCGCATAGCGCGCGCGCCGTGTAAGCCCCTCGACTGAACCCAAAAACGTACAACGTGTCCCCGGGCTGGAACGTCCGCATAAGAAATTGATAGGCGTCCGCGATGTTGTCGGAGATGCCGTATCCAAACGCCAGACCGATCACCTTCGTCCACAACTTGCTGATCCCGCTCAGGGCGTTGCGCGCCCCCATCGTTCCGACGCCGGGATGGTAATAAGCGACCTGAGAGGCATCATGGAAAAGCATCTTGTAAAGCTTCACGACGTTCGACTTGCTCTCGCCGAACTCGTTGCCCGTTCCGTCGCAGCAGATCACGATGTTTTTCGGCATGTTTAACTCGTAACACCCATGGGCCGTCCGAGTAGGCCCCGTGCTTCCGCTTTCAAGATTCCAGAATTGTCGTTCGCGGCCTGGGGCCCGAGACCAGGACTGGTAAGACACGCCCGCGGGTTCGAATGGATGCTGCGGATTCTCTGTCCAGCCGATAGGGTTGTCAACTGCAAACTCAGAACTGTTACGAAATCAGAACAGACAGCGGGGAGACTCGCTGGAAGCCTGCGAGTGCATCTCCGGATTCTGCGAATCTACTCGCGACGCACGCTGCGCAGTACAGGTCGGGTAAACTTTTCCGCTGGATGACTACGCACCGAAACGATTCTCCACGGACCGCTGTTTTGTGTTTTCGGTATTCGTAACGTAATTACTTGCTTGCGTCAAAAAGTCCAAAATGCTCCTGCGCCCGATGGTCCGTGCGACTGCGGGGTCTTAGAACTGGGCGTAAGTAACTCTTCCGCACGAGGATGGGAAGCGAATGCCGAGGTCAGCGCGACCGCCGGAACGGTCCACGTAGTTTACGAAAGACGGAATTTCAAAGCCGACGCGCATTTTTTCATTGACAGGAATTGCAGCGCGAAGTAGCATCCGCGCAATTTACCGCAAAAGCGGAGACTTTTCTAACCGCTGCCGTCTGCACCAAACACTTGATGTTGTGCTTCCCCTTGGGCCAATCAATCCAGACTTCTTAGGAAAGCCGGTTCGCGGCCGATCCATCGAGCTTGCCCGGCAGGGAGTGGTGCATGGCAACCAATACGGGCGGCCCGCCCGACAAGGCGGCCTCTACTGTGACATCTACCGTGAACGTGCCGACGTTTGCCCGCCAGCGCATCTCGCTGACCGTGGATCCGCTCGGACAGCAGGGGAGCACGCTCGTCTCCACCCTTCAGCCTTTTCGCGTTAGCGCGATTACGCGCATCTACGCCGGGCTGAACCAGGTCAAGTCCACGCTGCAAAACATCACTCAGGCGTTGAGCCAGACCATCATCCCGACTACGTTGATCGGCGCTCTCAATGAACCCGATGGCACCCACGCCAGTCTGGTACAGGTGCAGTTTGATCCTTCGGCGCTGGGAAATAACAGCCAGCCGGTGACTGTGCTCACCGGCAACGACGGCGGCTTCGTGCTCAACGTTCCTCCCGGCATTGCGCTGCCGACTGCCGGATTACCGTTGACGATCCATGGCGCAAACGGCAATGCGCAGGTGACGGTGCCCGCGGCACAAATCGCCACGAACGGCCTGATGGGCGCGATCAAGCTGCCCACACCGTTGTCTCCCTTGCCCGTCAGCATCCTGGCGGCGCTCAAGGCTCTGGTGCCCCCGCCTTCGCAGGGCGCGCCGCCTCCAACACCGGTCAATCCGCCGACCCTGCCGAACCTCAAGCTGGGTGAAGCGGGGGGATGCATGCTGTCATTCGGCGCGAACAACACCGTCGACACGTTTCCTTACGGCGTGTTTTTTCGCCTGGTGGAACCGCGGCTGAGCATTGTGCAGCAGGTGGTTCGGTTCCCGTTCGGCGATGCAGGATTCCTGCCCCTCACGGTATTTGCGACCCAGTTCCAGCTCCCAACCACCGAGACCACCAGTTATGTGGACCGGGTTCCGGTGGAGCAGCCGCTCTCCGCCGACGGCTTTCGCGATCAGATCATGGGGCTGACCCCCAATGGCACATTCACCGCGGATGAAACTGTTCCGATGGCGGCCACGCTCGGGCTGGGCTACGTACTGTGGATGTCGCAGCAATGGACATTTCAGGGAGTAGGACTGGGCGATCTGGTGTACTCGCTGCCCTTGGCTCCCGGTGAACAGCAGCAGATTGCGGTCTTCGAACGCGTGGACACGTCGACCGTCACCGAGAGTGAGTTCCTGACGGAGGAGCAATCGCAGCAACAGTTGGCGCTGGCAGATACCTCCACGGCAGCGACGTTCAATTCGGCTTTCAGCGAGGCGGCCAGCGGAGGCAGCGCATTTCAAGCCCAGTCCAGCACCTCGAGTTGGGGCGCGAGCATTTTGATCGCGAGCGGCGGTGGTGGGAGTTCGCAGTCGAGTGGCTCCTCGAACTCGTGGCTGCAAGGGCAGCGCGACAGCACCGAGCAGGCCGCGCAGAGCACGCACTCTGCAGCGGAGAACCAGGCTTCGGCGCGGCGCTCTGCCGCACGCACCGCTATGCGAATGGCGACTGCCAGCGAATCGCAATCGGTCACCACCAAGACCATCACCAACCACAATCACGCGCACGCGCTGACCTTGCAGTACTGGCAGGTGCAGCGCCTGTACAACGTGACCACGGCAATCGACGGCCTGACGCTCACCTGCCTGGTGCCCATGCAGATCGTGCGCTTCATGCCGCCAAATCAGCCGCTCACCATCACCGACCCGACCACGATGTCGACGCCGGCGCAGGTGCTGGGGCGGTACAGTTCGATCATCAAGCACATCGATGTGCTGTCGCAGGCAGTGCCGCGTGTCTATCAACATGGCCTGACGTTGCTGAAGCAATTCGCGTCGGACCCGGCGACCAAGGTCGAACCATTCGGCGGACCCGCCGAAGACGTGATCATGTTCAACTTGACCGGAACGTTCGTTCCCTGCGAGGACATTTCGATCGCGGCCGTCACTGACCGCAACACACGCGTGGGACCGGTGCGCCTGGCCAATAACGCCACCAAACTGCAGGATGACTTCTATGCCAGCCAGGACGACCTGATGGCCGATCTGAGCAAGACCCGCCAGACGGCCCTTTCGACGTTTACCGGGGCGCTGGCCCTGCCGCAGTCGATGAACCGCAGCAACATTGTCGGCTTCGAGATCACGCGCAGCTTCCGGCGAGTCGACTACACCCTGATTTCCCCGGAGATGGCCGAACTGAACGCGTTGCAGGCGCTGTTTGGCAGCGGCGGCGCAGGATGGGTAACCTCGGCCATCCAATCCACGATGGGATCGAATGCCGCGGCGAACGCGCGCACCACGGTGCACATTTCGCCCAGCGATTTGGAAACGGCGCTGGGCGGGCCGATGCTGAACTACTTCCTGGCGTTTATTCAGGAGTTCGACGCGAACGGCAATCCGACCGGAACTCCGACCAAGGGCGAGACCTACGCCAACGATCCGCTGAATGGCGTGCAGTTGCCGCAGCAACCGTTCCCCGTGCCCGCCCTGCAACTGGCGCCGGTGCTGCGCTTCAATGAGATTCTGGAAATCGAGCAGATGGCGCAGCATGTACTGCGCAACACTACGCTCTACTCGAAGGCGATCTGGGCATCGCTGAGCACCGAGGAGCGCGCCATTCTACTCGATCAATACACCATTGGCGTTTCCGCGAATGGCATCACCGACGAGAGCCAGATGGTGCCGCTGCTCAACTGCGTACAGAACAAGCTGCTGGGCTTCTTCGGCAACTCGATGGTGCTGCCGTTCATCATTCCGCAGGCCGTGGCCGAGCAGTTGCAAATCGATCCGGCGCAGATTCAGCAATCGCTGCTGGCCTATCAGCAGGCTGCATTCACGCCTCCGCAATCGACCATCGCGCTGCCCACGAACGGCGTGCTGGGCGAGGCCGTGCTGGGGCACTGCCCCTCTGCCGAGAAGATCGATCTGCTGCGCTTCTGGAACTGGCAGGACAGCGCGTCCGACAGCGCTCCGACGATTTCTCCGGTAACCCTGCCCACAACCACACCATCGATTTCGGCGGGACTGACTGCGCCCAATACTCTGGGTCAGCTGCCTTCGCTGATCAACAATGTACTGACCGCCCCTGCGCCCGACACCAGCCTGCTGCAGGCGCTGACCAAGGCAGGCACCAGCCAGCCCGACTTCAGCACGGCACTGACCGGCGCGACGCAACTCGCCGGGCTGATGACGAACGCGCAAAACGTCTCCAACTCTGCGCGCGCGGATGCTTTGAAGACCACCAAGGACCTGCAATCGCAGGCTATGGCGACCGTGGGGAACATCGTCGGCGGCATCTATGGCGGCAACCCCAACGCTGGATCGAATGCAGCCGCGGCCGTGAATGGAAGCGGCGGGTCATCCGGCGCGGCCTCGGGCGGGAGTAAGACCGGTACGGGCACTGGAACCAAGCCGACCTCGCCGCCGGGTGGAACCGGCTCAGGAACCGGAACTGGCACAGGAACGGGTACTGGTACCGGAACGGGAACCGGGACGGGCACTGGAACCGGTACTGGTACGGGAACTGGTACCGGAACCGGAACGGGTGGCGGAGGCTAAGGCGTCGCTCTCTCACGCACAGCCGAGAGTCCAACAACCATAACGATCGCGAGCACGGAGGCTACGATGGGTTCGAGCGGAACAATTCCTGCCAGCCTGGAAGCGCAGGCGCTGCAAGCACTGCTGAACGTGTTGAACAGTTCTACGTCGCCCGACGTTTTGCAGGCGCAGGCTATCATGTTGCGCCGGCTGGCGCTCGAAGGCGACGTGGCCGGTTCGCGAGTGCCCGCGCCGTTGAACATCACCGAGGTTGGCGGGTATATCAACCTGCTGACCTACCTTGGCCAGACCGACATGCGCACGCAGATGCTGGCTGGCGCGCTCGGAGTGGCCGGAACCATCAGCGGCGTGAACTGGGCGGGAGGCTCGGCAGGTGTAGGGTGGGTCACGATCCCCAACGACCGGCCCTCGGGTCCGGCGCAGGGCACGATTCCGTTGAGCTTCCAGACCCGCAGCGACTTCGCGCCCGCGTTGCGCCTGGCCTTGCAGGGGCTGCACGACCAGGGATGCGCGCTGCCGATTGTAGCCCCGATCCAGACTCTGCCCACGACAGCGGCGGCGATGCCTACCGATTTCCTACCCCTGCTGGGGCGATCGTTTTTCCTGGTGCCAGGCACCGCGCTCCAGAATCCCGACACCGATCCGCTTGCGGTCGCGCAACTGACTGGGGGACCGTGGCAGATTGTGGCCCGTTGCCTGAGCGCGGGGCCGATCGGCGTCACTCCCGCACAGTGGATTGGTCTGCAATGCAACACCACCACGTGCACCCCCGTGTCGCCGCCAGCCGCGGGGCGGCAGTATGTGCCACTGGCGCCGGTGCTGGCAAGCGCCGGATTCACCCCCGCCGTTGCGGGATACCTGCCGACTTCGCTGACCGATATCGGATGGGCACGCTTCAACAATGTGACCGGGCTGGTCGCGGGCATGACCACTCTCGGCAGCGAACTCTCGCTGCTTTGGTCACCAACGGAAATAGCCGCGTCGGCTTTGAGCGGGCTGACCGGTTACCTGTGGAATGGATCGGCTTTCACCGCCAGTGGAAGGTAGAGGTATCCCATGAGCCCGCAACCGCCGCCAAACGCGCTACGTCTTACCTTCGCGTACGACGGCGACACAATCCGCTTCGTGGGCCAACAGCCGCTGACCGCCACGCTGCCGCCCTCGCATCCAGTTGCGGAATACCACGGCCGCGCCGGCCATTGGTTCGAGCTGCTGGATGCTTCCGGCAAGATTCTCTACGGACGGCGTCTGCACGATCCCATGCCCACTCATCGGGAGGTATTTTCCAAAGGCGCGCCCCCAGTCCATGCGGAGATTGCGAATCGCAAGGGAACTTTCGACGTGCTGGTGCCCATACTGCCGGCAGGTGCCAGCGTGGTGGTATTCGGGTTGTCCGCGCCGGCGGGTACCGGGCCGAAACGCTTGGCCGCGGGCAAGACCGCAGCGCGTGAACTGATCCGCTTCGACATGAAAGGAGGATCGCGGTGACCATCGCCGATGGCAGCGTCGGAGCCTTGACCAAGATCCTCGATCATGGTCCGGACACGTTGCGCTGGAACGTCGTCGTTCTCGGCGACGGCTATCAGGCCGCGGAGTTGCCGACTTTCGCTACCGACGCGCAGGCCTTCGCCACCAAACTCACTTCCACTCCGCCCTTCGACACTCTGGCCCAGGCGATTAATATTTACCGCATCGACGTGACCTCAACCGACAGTGGCGCGGACGACCCCGCCGCCTGCGCCGGCGGCGCTGGGACTACGGTAAACACCTATTTCGATGCGACTTTCTGCGGCGGGGGGCCTCCCCGTCGCGAACTTCTGACGATCGATACCGCCCTGGCGGTGAGCACAGCCAAAGCGAAAGTTCCCAATACAAATCTGACCATCGTAATTGTGAATAGCACGATGTTCGGCGGATCGGGCGGCGCTGCGGCCGTATTCTCGAGAGAGGCCACCGCGGTCGAAATTGCGCTGCATGAACTGGGTCACACTGCCTTCGGTCTCGCCGACGAATACGCGACCCCATCAGCAACTACCGGCGGCGATAGTTACACCGGCACCGAGCCGACCGAGCCCAACGTAACCACTGTCACCGCCCCGGCCACGATCAAGTGGTCGGCTCTGTTGACCGCGGGCATAAACATGCCCACCACGAAGAACGCGGACTGCACCCAGGTGGACCCTCAGGCGTCGCCTGTGGCGGCCGACAATGTGGGCGCTTTTGAAGGCGCGAAATATTTTCACTGCGCGTTGTTCCGTCCTCAATTCGATTGCCGGATGCGCACCCTGGGCACCGCGTACTGCGCGGTCTGCAGTGCGGAAATCGTGAACACGCTCCAGCCACACATGCCCAGACTGCCGTCGATCAGCGGCTTTAGCCCGACCACTGGCGACCCGGCAGGCGGCACGATTGTGGTCATCACCGGCAGCGCCTTTACCGGCGCAACGGCGGTGAACTTCGGGGCCAACTCGGCTGTTACCTTCAACGTGGATGCGGACACGCAGATTACGGCGCTGAGTCCCGCGGGCACGGGAAGTGTCAATATTTCAATCACCACGCCCGACGGCTCTACGGCGATAACGCTGCCGACTCAATTCACCTACGCCGTAGCTCCGAGTCCGCCGCAGATCACCGGCATCAACCCGGCGACAGGTACGCCGGCCGGTGGCACATCAGTAGTGATTACAGGAGCGGGATTCACCGGAGCCGGCGCAGTGAAGTTCGGCGCCACCGCAGCTGCTGCATTCAGCGTAGACAGCGATACCCGAATCACCGCGACCAGCCCCGCTCTGGCCGCGGGCACCGTCGATATTACCGTTACGACCCCCGCCGGAACTTCGGCGGCGTCGGCAGCCGATCAATTCACGTTCGCTGTACCCGCACCTACGGTGACGTCGATTGCGCCAGGCACCGGCACGGCGGCCGGCGGCACTGCAGTCGTTATCACCGGCACGGATTTTGCTGCGGCATCCAGCGTTTCGTTTGGCACGGCGACAGCCGCGTTCTCGATAGATTCGAACACGCAAATCACGGCCGCCAGCCCAGCCGGGACGGGCACGGTGGATGTGGTGGTCACAACCCCCTCGGGCGCATCGGCTACGAGTGCGGCAGATCAATTCATCTTTCAGGCCGCGGCTGCACCGACTGTCACCGCGATCAGCCCGACGACCGGGGCCGCAGCGGGCGGCGATACCGTGATCATCACCGGCACGGGATTCACCGGCGCTACAGCGGTCGGCTTTGGCGTGACTGGTTCGACCAATGTCACGGTTAATTCGGACACCCAGATCACTGCCATCAGCCCGCCGGGAACCGGCACGGTCGACGTCACGGTGACGACGCCCGCCGGCACCTCTGCAACCAGCGCAGCCGACATCTTTGCCTACGCCGCGGCCGGCGCCCCAATTGTGACCGGCATCAATCCGAACACGGGCGCGGGCGTTGGAGGCGACCCCGTAACCATCACCGGATCGGGTTTCACCGGCGCGACCGCGGTCAACTTCGGCGGCAATGCCGCCACTGGCGTCACCGTGAACAGCGATACGCAGATCACCGCGACTAGTCCCGCAGGCGGAGGCACCGTGGATGTGACTGTAACCACGCCCGCTGGAACATCCGCCACGGGTCCCTCCGATCTGTTTACTTACACGACCGCGGGCCTGCCGTCCGTCTTTAGCGTGAACCCGAACACGGGCACGTCCGCGGGCGGCGACAGCGTGACTATCACCGGCATCGGCTTTACCGGCGCAACCGACGTGGGTTTCGGCGCAGCCGGTGCGTTCTTCAATGTCGACTCCGACGTACAAATCACAGCTACGACACCCGGCGGCACCGGCAGTGTTGACGTGACGGTCACCGTACCAGCAGGAACTTCTCCCACAAGTGCATCGGATGTTTTCACGTACATCTAGACCGTCGCGGTTTTTGCACGCTTATAAGTTGCCGCCGCGGACAATCCCCTGGGGCGACCGTTCTCCGTGGCACCTGGCAGTCACTGCCGCTAGAAAGCTGGAAGTGTGATATGAACCCGCAAACGCCGATAAGCATGTATGCCCTCGCCCACCTTCCGGAAGGCGGAGCGCAATGACACGCCAGGGAGCGGATTATTCGTTTGGGCCCATGCCGGGAGCCACCGCTACCGCCAACGGCCTTACCTTCATCGGGCGATATGTCTCCACGCCGGGCAGTTCGAAAAATCTAACAGCCGCTGAGATTACCGATTTCCAGGCAAACGGCATCGGGATCATCGTCTTCTTCGAGCAGGCGGAGGACAATTCGCTGGGGGGACAAGCTCGAGGCGTCTCTGACGCCCAAACGGCCTCCGCCCAGGTCGCGGCCTTGGGGATTGCAGACTGTCCTATTTATTTCGCGGTGGATTTCGCTGTTACACCGGCACAGCTGCCGACCATCGGTGCCTACCTGCAGGGTGCTGCAAGCGTGGTCGACCTCACCCGGAGTGGAGTCTACGGGCCGTACGCCGTGGTGAAGTACGCCTTCGATAACAACCTCGTCACTTACGGTTGCCAGACCGCAGTGCTTGGCGAACCGCAGGATTGGCGCTGCCAGATTTATCAGTACTCTCACAATGTGGCGATCGCCACCGTGCTTTGCGATCGTGACCGCACCGTGTCCAGCGATTCGGACTATGGACAGGTTGGAGCCGTGGTTTCGGCGATAAGCCCGAACGGCGGCGATATGGCGGGTGGAACCGTTGTGACGATTTATGGAAGGGGTTTCACCGTAGCGACCGGAGTCCGGTTTGGCGCGACCAACGCGACAAGTTTTACGATCGTCTCCGACGGACAAATCACGGCCACCAGTCCGGCAGCCGGAACCACGGGCACGGTGGACGTAACCGTCCTTACGGCGGCAGGGGCGTCGGCTACCGGCGATGCGGACCTGTTCAGCTACAGCACCATACCCACGATCACGAGCTTCAGTCCGACGACTGGTGATGCGGCTGGCGGGACCATCGTCGCCATCACGGGCAGCGGTTTTTTCGGAGTGACCGCGGTCAACTTCGGCGCCAATGCCGCAGTCACCTACAACATTGATTCCGAAACGCAGATCACCGCGGTCAGCCCGCCGGGCGTGGGGAATGTCAACCTCTCGGTGAGAACGCCGGCCGGATCGTCGGCCTCAACCTTAGCCACACAATTCAGCTACGTGTCAGCCAATCCAGCGCAAGCCCCGCAGGTCACCGCCGTCAACCCGGCGACCGGCACTACGGCTGGCGGCGATTCGGTTGTGATTTCGGGCGCGGGCTTCACCGGCGCAGGCGCTGTGAAGTTCGGGACCACAGCGGCTGCGGGATTCAACGTCGACAGCGACACGCAGATCACCGCCACCACTCCAGCGATGGGTGCGGGAGTCATTGACATTACGGTGACGACACCCGCCGGAACCTCGCCCGCTTCGGCGGCCGACCAGTTCACCTTCGCCGTGCCCCTGCCGGTGGTGACCTCGGTCAATCCGAATACGGGCTCGGCCGCGGGTGGAACCTCGGTGACGATCACCGGCACTGCGTTCACGGGTGTGTCGGCAGTGAACTTCGGTACGCTTCCATCGGCCTTCTCGTTTGATTCCGATACTCAAATTACGGCCACCAGTCCGGTGGGAACCAGCGCCACCACTGTCGACATTTTGGTGACGACGCCGGCAGGCACATCGGCGGCAACTGCCGCGGACCAGTTTGCGTGGCTGGCTGCGAGTGCGCCCGCGGTTACCTCGATCAATCCGACCAGCGGAGCGACGGCTGGCGGAGACACTGTGACCATCACGGGAAGCGGTTTCACTGGAACTATCTCCGTCGGCTTCGGTCTTACTGCCTCGCCTAACGTGACGGTGAATTCGGATACGCAGATCACCGCAGTCAGCCCGGCAGGCGCGGCCACCGTCGACGTCACGGTCATCACGCCCGTCGGCACCTCCGCAATAAGCGCGGCGGACAAATTTACCTACGGCACCATCGCGGCCGCTCCCACGGTCACCGCCATCAGCCCCACCAACGGCGCGGCGGGCGGAGGTGACGCCGTGACCATTACCGGGTCAGGTTTCACCGGTGCCACCGCGGTCAATTTCGGAGGCAACGCCGCAACTGGCGTTACCGTGAACAGCGACACCCAGATCACCGCCACCAGCCCAGCAGGAACCAGCACAGTCGACGTCAAGGTAACGACTCCTGCGGGAACATCCGGAACGGGGCCGGCTGATCAATTTACGTACGTAACGGCGGGCCTGCCGTCTGTGTCCAGCGTCAATCCCAATACCGGCGCCGCCGCCGGTGGCGACAGCGTGACCATTATCGGCACCGGCTTCACCGGCGCTACTGACGTCGGGTTCGGAGCGACCGGGGCAGTCTTCACTGTCGATTCCGACACCCAGATCACCGCCACGACCCCCGGGGGCACCACCGGCCCCGTGGACGTGATTGTCACTGTCCCAGCTGGAAATTCGCCAATCAGTGCATCGGATGTTTTCACTTACGTCTAGACCGCAGCGGATCGTGCGCGCGCCTTAAGTCGCCGCCGCTGCAGGTCTCTCTGGACGAGAGGCTTGTCCTGCGACTATCCTCTCCGGTCATGGACCGACGAACCTTCCTGCAGGGCACCCTTGCCGGTGCCGCAACCTTGGCCGTTTCGCGCCGCGCGCTCGCTGATGATCGCGACCTTGCTCCAGTCTGGACCCAGATCGAGAAGCACCACGACGAAGCGGTCCAGCGATTACAGGAATGGATCAAGCAACCTTCGATCGCCGCCGAAAATCGGGGAGTCAGCGAAGGTTGCGACCTCACCATGGGCTTCCTCCGCGATGCCGGATTTACTGATGTCACGAAGATCCCCACCGATGGTCAGCCGGGAATCTTCGCCAAACTCGATGCCGGGGCCCCGAAGACACTCGCCCTCTACTTCATGTACGACGTGAAGCAGGCAGATCCGGCCGAATGGTCCTCGCCTCCGTGGGCCGCGGCGCTGGTCGAGAAGCCCGGCCTCGGAACCGCAGTCGTCGGACGCGGCGCTGTCAACCAGAAGGGACCGGAGTCCTCGTTCATCGCCGCACTCCACGCCATTCGGGCCGCAGGCCGCAAATTGCCCGTCAACCTCGTGCTCGTCGCCGAAGGCGAAGAGGAGATCGGCTCACCGCACTTCCCGCAGATCGTCAACCGTCCCGAAGTGATGGCCGCGCTTCGCCCGTGCATTGGCATCTTTATGCCTTCCGCGGAGCAGGAAATTGATGGCAAAGTGACGATGACTCTCGGGGCTAAAGGCGTCGTCGAGCTCGAACTGGTATCGAGTGGAGAGCGCTGGGGACGCGGCCCGCGCCGCGACATTCACTCCAGCAACAAGGCGCGTCTCGATAGTCCTGCCTGGCATCTCGTCGAAGCCCTGGGCACGCTGGTCTCACCCGACGGCAACGACCCCGCTATCGAAGGCTTCACCGACAAGGCGCGACCGCTTTCCGCCGCGGAGAAAGCGATGATCGCCACCGCCGCCCAGCGGCTCGACGAGTCCGTCGCCAAGAAGCAGATGGGCGTTGAACACTGGGTCCACGACGTGAGTTGGCGAGAGGCGCTCGAACTACTGATGTCGCGCCCGACGGTAAACATCGAAGGCCTGGTCGGCGGATACACCGGCCCCGGCGGCAAAACGATTCTTCCGCATCGCGCCGTCGCGAAGATCGATATGCGCCTCGTCCCCGACATGAAAGCCAGCGAAGCTCTCGCCGCGCTCAAGGCTCATCTCGCCAAGCATGGCTTCGGCGACATCGAGGTGAACATGACAGGCGGATACGACCCCAACAGCACTCTCGCCGACGCCGCAATCATTCGCGCCCAGACCGCCGTCTACAAGCACCACAACATCGACCCCATCGTGCTCCCGCGCAGCGCCGGTTCCTGGCCGGGCTACGTGTTCACCAACCCGCCGCTCCAACTCGCCGCCGGACACTTCGGATTCGGCCACGGCAGTGGAGCCCACGCCCCCGACGAGTACTACGTCATCGAGTCGAAGAACGACAAAGTGCAGGGCATGGACGGCGCAGTGCGATCGTTTGTCGAGTATCTATACGAGGTCGCTTCGACAACATAGTTCCCGGGTGCCCCATTTCTCGCGCGTTCTGTGCGCGAGAAGTGGGGAGTTCAATCGAAATGCGGGCGGTCCATTCAAGCCCGGTTTGGCTTGAGTGGGGATGTTCTACAGCTGGTGGCCCATCCTTGCTTTCTTTGCAAGGGTGGGGTACCACGGCGCTCAACTTCTTGGGCTCTTGATCTTCTCATCCACAACAGAGTGAGAGGCGAACCTCAGACGCTGAAGCGCGGTATCTTCGCGGACGATTCGCGGCACGTACCACTACTTTTTCACTGGTTCATGAAAGAGGGCGTAATCGACCCTATCGCGCAAGTAATATGACTGCCGATCTGGCAATAGCTTGCAAGAGTTCGCGAATCCTTTCGCCTCTGGTTTCCTAATATCCAAGCCGGTCACGGTTTTGCGCTTGAGGTCGAAAAACGTCTTATTGATTAGACAGATCGGCGAATCATCTGAAATCACAATTTCGTCATCTGACCAAGAGGCTCCTTGGAAGGAAAAATCTGCCATAAGGATGCCTGTTGGGGCCATCGCTGTCGCCACGACGCAGAACGCCTCAGTCCTTGTGAGGTTCCCTCCTTTCCCACCGTGACGGAAGCATTCTATGTGGACGGCGGTGGGTACAACTTCGTTCTGCTTGGTAGGGTTATCTGGCTCCCAGAATCCGTCCACCGAAATCATATCGCCAAGGTCATTTAACTCAGCGAGTTTCGGCTTGTGGGCACCTTGCGGCGCGTCCTGAGCCCAGAGTGAAACACTCAACACCAGTCCTACCACGGTGGCGATTCGATGTAGATTGCGGTAGTGGCTCATTTCGCCCAGCCTGCACTAATCCGGGTTACATCTCCACATGCGCACTTCGCGCAAGCCGCTATCTTGTGGACGGTCCCCGATCTGCGGAGTGGCCGCTGCAGATAGACCTTAAACTCATCTTCGTTCCCGCAAGAAGGACAGATTAGGTACTTTCTGTCTTTACCGTCTGCATCAAGGACAAATGGTTGCTGCGTCCATCTCTTATGTTTGGAGCCTATGGCCATTGCGGAGATCTCCCCGATAGTCGCGAACATGATTCCACTTGATAACTCGGTGGTCAACCGCACCAACGTGCTGAGCGATTCAACGATCGGGCCACAGACGCGCTATCTGGCGGACAGGTAACATTGTGGGGACGCCCGGGCCAGAAGATTTCGTTTTTCAGAAAGAGGCCACTGATGAAGCTCGCAGTCGCGGGAGTACTGCTGCTGTGCGTGGGGTCCGCATCGGCGCAGAAGCTCACTGTAACAATCGTCAACCGCCAGGACAACGAGACTGATTACACCTACGTCGTGCCTGGGCACTTCAACTCGCAGTCGAATGCCACCGCGAACTGCTACGGCAGCGACACCAGCGTAAACTGCAACGGGTCATCATCCACCAATGGTTCAATCATGCCTGCCCAGCAGGTGTCATACCATGTGCGCGGAGCCACATTCACTTTACAATTGCCTGACGGCCGCGCGGCTGTAGTGAACTGCGAGAGCAAGTTCAAGGAACGCATGGCCGGGCCTCGGGGTAATCGAAGGAGTTGCCGCATGCCACTGGTGGACGAGATCCAGGCTGACTTCCACGGAGACAACGCGAAGCTGGAATGGCCAGTGAGTCTCGACGGGAAGAAGATGCAGTCGGAGACATATAAGATTCTTGCCATCTTGGGAAAGCCGAAGAGCAACTAGGAGAAGGCTGACATAGATTGAGCGATACCGATGCCGGGTGGCCCATCCTTGCGCGTTTGCTTGCGCAAGGGTGGTGTTTCAACGGTGCTCAACTCCTTGGGCTCTTGATCTTCTCAGCGCACGACAGCGTGAGAGGCGTACCTCAACCGCTGAAGCGCGGCCTCTTCGCGGACAATTCGCGCCACGAGTAGAACTCCTGCCCTTCCCGAATCGCCGTGATGCTCCAAAGGAAGTCGAAATCCCAAAGGATTCAAGTTCGTGGAATCCCACCCTTGCGCAAAAAACGCGCAAGGATGGGCCACCCAGCTGCCTCCTGCGTCGCTGGTGAAATCCCGCGCACTTGTCCTACAATGCTTCCCACTCACCTCTGGGGAATCATCGAGCGTCCAGCATGCCCGCCACACTCCCGGCCAACTCCGAGACCGCCACTGAATTTGCCGGCAAAGTTGCTGGCCCATGCATATTCGTACTCTTCGGCGCTGCCGGAGATCTGACGAAGCGCAAGCTGATCCCCGCCCTCTTCAATCTTGTGAAAGCGAAGCTGCTCCCCGACACCTTCGCCGTCATGGGCGTCTCGGTTGACGACCTCGACGTCGAAGGCTTCCGCAAACAAGTCAGCGAATTCCTGCCGACGAATGATGACGCTGCCCTGAGCTGGCTCCGCAACCGGCTCTTCTACGAGCGCGGCGACTTCGGCGATCCCAATACGTTCGAAAAGCTTCGCAACCGCCTGGCCGCGATCGACGCCGACGCCCACACCGAAGGCAATTACCTGTTCTATCTGGCCACCGCGCCCAAGTTCTTCGCCGCCATTGTCCAGCAACTGGGGAAAGCCGGTCTCTCGAAGCAAGAGAGTGGACACTGGCGCCGCATTGTCATCGAGAAGCCCTTTGGAACCGATCTCGAGTCCGCCAAGGCTCTCAACCGCGACATCAAGGCCGTCCTGCAGGAAAACCAGATCTTCCGCATCGATCACTACCTCGGCAAAGAGACCGTGCAGAACATCATGGTCTTCCGCTTCGACAACGCGATCTTCGAGCCCATCTGGAATCGCCGCTACATCGACCACGTGCAGATCACCAACGCCGAAACCGTCGGCGTCGAGCGCCGCGGCGCGTACTTCGATAATGCCGGAACACTGCGCGACATGGTCCCCAACCACGTCATGCAACTGCTCAGCCTGACTGCGATGGAGTCTCCGGTCTCGTTCTCTGCCGACGCCGTGAGAAACGAGCAGGCCAAAGTCCTGCACTCGCTCCAGTCGCTGAACTCCGAAGACGTCTTGCAGAATAGCGTCCGAGGTCAGTACGGCGACGGTGCCATTGCCGACGAAAGAGTTCCCCGTTACCGCTCCGAGCCCGGCGTCAACCCGGAATCCCGCACCGAAACATTCGTCGCCCTCAAGCTCAACATCGACAACTGGCGATGGGCGGGAGTTCCCTTCTACCTCCGCACCGGCAAGCGACTCGCGCAGCGTCACACCGAAATAGCGATCCACTTCAAGCGCATGCCCTTCGAACTTTTTCGCAACGCTCCCTTTCACACCCTGCATACCAATACGCTCGTCATCCAGATTCAGCCAGTGGAGGGAATCTCATTGAGCTTCGGCGCCAAGATTCCTGGCCCGGTCCTGCGCGTCGGTTCGGTCGACATGAGCTTCGAGTATTCCAAATACTTCGGCGCCGACGCCTACACGGGATACGAAGTCCTGCTCTACGACTGCATGATCGGCGACGCCACGCTGTTCCAGCGCGCCGACATGGTCGAGGCCGGATGGAGCGTGATCGATCCCGTGCTCGACGTCTGGAAGGCGCTGCCACCGCGCAAATTTCCCAACTACGCCTCCGGCTCCTGGGGACCCGCCGAGTCCGACCAACTGCTGGGAGCCGACAACCGCCAATGGAGGAAAATCGAGCCATGATTCTCGCTGGAGAAATCGGCGCCACCCGCACGCGCCTCGCCGCCTTCGAGACCGAGGGCAACCGCCTGCAATGCGTGGTCGAGAAGACATACGCGAGCCAGGATCACGCGAGCCTGGCGGATATTCTCCCGCAGTTCACGCGCACCGAAGGCATCCCCGTGCACGGTGCGTGCTTCGGTGTCGCGGGTCCGGTGCGCGCCGAGCGCAGCAAGATTTCCAACCTGCCCTGGACCATAGACGCCAAAGAGCTCGCCGCTCAACTCAAGCTGAATTCTGTAGGCCTGCTCAACGATCTCCAAGCCTACGCGTACGGCATCGACGCGCTCGATTCCAAAGACTTCATCACCATCAGTCCGGGCTCCGAAGACGCCGAAGGCAACCGCGCCGTCATCTCAGCGAAGACTGGGCTCGGAATGGCCGGCCTGTTCTGGGACGGATTCCGCCATCATCCCTTCGCCTGCGAAGGCGGCCACGCCGACTTTGCGCCCAGAGATGCGATTCAAATCGAATTGCTGGCGTATCTCCAGAAGGAGTACGGGCGTGTGAGTTGCGAGCGCATCCTCTCCGGCCCCGGCATCAGCCATATCTACAATTTCCTGCGCGACGCGAAGAAAGCGGAAGAGACTGCCGATCTGCGCGCGCAACTCAGCGCCGCCGCCGACCCCTCACCGCTGATTTCGCGACTCGCCCTCGAACGCAAGTCCCCGATCTGCGAGCAGGCTCTGTCAATCTTCGTGAGCGTTTTTGGAGCCGAAGCCGGAAACTGCGCCTTGCGCTACATGACCACTGGCGGCATCTACATCGGCGGCGTCATCGCCGCCAAGATCGCACCCAAAATGCAGGACGGCACTTTCATGCAGTCCTTCCTCGATAAAGGCCGCATGGAATCGATCCTCAAAGACATACCGGTGCAGATCATCGTGAACGACGATTGCGGCCTGATTGGCGCCGCCCGCTACACTCTCGTGCAGAAAGCATTTGGCGGAGGCAGCCGCGCCGCAGACTAGAATCGGAGAGGCTCTGCCACAAAATTCGCAACCAGAAAGAAGAAGGAGCAATCGGGAGGCCTCAGCCCGACCCTATCGGAAAGTCGGCCTGCCATATCGGGAAATCTAGCCCGACCGTAAAGAGAGCTACCCTGACCGTATCGGAAATCTAGCCCAACCGTATCCGGCGGCCAGCCCGACCGTGGAAGAGCGGCCCTTCCAGGGCCGCGTTAAGCGTGCATCAGGAAGTTGGGGCTTTAGCCCCAGTGGCCGCCCCGGAGGCCACGCTATTCTCCCGCTAGCGTGAAGTTCACCTGCACCTGTGTATCCACCTCAATCGCTTCACCATTCAGCAAGTACGGCCGGTACCTCCATTGCCGCACCGCTTCGATCGCCGCCGGAGCCAGCATGGGATGCCCGCTGATCAGGTCCACGTTGTTGACGTTCCCTGCCTTGTCGATGTTGACATGAAGCACCACCATGCCCTGAATGTGCTGATCCCTGGCGTCTTGCGGGTACTGCGGGCTCACTTTCCTCTCCAGCATTCCCTGCATGATGCCCTGAGAAACACGCACGCGCTGCGGAACCCCAGAGTGTGGCGCGTCCCCACCCTGCGCCGGCTGCATCGACAGAGTGCCTTGCCGAATACCCGTCGGCGCGATTCCAGACGGAGTTGGCTCCGTCACAACTCCAGCACCGTCCGAGATCGCAAAACTCAGCCGCACCGTCGTCGCCACTGCGACCGCGTTTCCGTCCATCACGTACGGTCCATATTTCCAATGCTTCACCGCTTCGATCGCAGCCGGCACCAGCCGCGGATGGCCGCTGATGAGCATCACTCCTTCAACACTGCCCGACGTATTGATCCGCACGTCAAAAAGAACTTCGCCTTGAATTCCCTCCTGGATCGCGATTGGCGGATAAACCGGGTCGACCTTTTGAATGCGCAGCGATCGCATCACGGATTCGGCAACGGGCACTCGCTGGCCTGAGGTGGCAACACCGCCGAGAAGCCCACCCAGCATCCCACCCGGTGTGTCACCGGCGCTCGGATCGGGCTCACCGGCCAGCTTGAAATTGACTTGCACCGTGGTCTCGGCTTCGACCGGTTCACCATTGACCAGGTACGGACGGTACTTCCACTGCCTCACCGCCTCGATGGCGGCAGGGGCCAGCATGGGATGCCCGCTGACGAGCTGCAAGTTGCTGACGTCGCCCGACTTCAAAATAACAATTCGCAGCATGACCGTGCCCTGAATCCGTGCTTGCCGCGCCAATGGTGGGTAGACCGGAGCGACTCTCTTCAGCAGCAGATTCCCCGCCGTGACAGATGGGACGTCGGTTGGACTCTGCCGCGTATCTTGGGCGTCCGCCAATGCAACGGTTAGAAGCAAGAGAAGCGTCGACACCAGAATCCGGGCCATAGAACCTCCGTGTGGACTCGACGAACGGAAGCCATTGTACAACCGGATTCAGCGGCTCCGGAACGCGCCGCGTCTGTCGATGGTGTCCCAACGTATTTTCTTCGCGACCTTCGCGGAAGTTCTCCGCGTTCTTTGCGGTTATAGCTTTTGATTCCCCCGCAATCTTGAAGACAAAAAGAAAAAGCGCTAAGTTCGCAATGAAAGACAAACTGGACACTACCCATTAGTCCCACTGCATGCACGACTAGGTGAGCACGCTCCTCCGTTCCACGAATTGTGCAATCGCCTCCAGCGTTGCCTCCGGTTGATCCCGCTGCGGAGAGTGCCGGCAATCCGGCAGCATCAAGACTTCCACGGCCCCGCCGCTCTGTCTCTGAATCGCCTCCACCTGCGCCACGGTTCCGTACTGATCATCGCTGCCCTGAATCGCGAGTACCGGGCTCGTGACCCGAGGCAGATATTCCTCAATGTTCCAGCGGCGAAAGTCAGGATGCAGCCAGATATTGTTCCATCCCCAAAACGTCCGCGCGGCGTCGCGGTGATGCCGCGCCAGTTTCTCGGGCAGGTTCGTAGTCTCGAATTTCACCCTGGCTTCGGCAATGCTCGCGACACTCAGGTCTTCGACGAACACGTGCGGCGCGAGCAGAACCAGGCCGCGGACGTGATCGTGAACTCCCGCGTAAATCAGTGCGATCGAGCCGCCATCGCTGTGGCCCACCAGAATCGGATTCACAATTTCGAGTTGCGCCAGAAGATCGGGCAACGAATCAAGCGCCTCATCATGCATGTAGCGCACGCCCCGAGGCTCGCTCAGCAACTCGGAGTTGCCGGAACCATATCGCGAATACACGGTCACCGGACATCCGGTCGCCGCCGCAACCCGCGCCGGAAAATCCTTCCAGTGTGAAACCGAACCCAATCCCTCGTGCAGGAAGACGAGTTCCGGCGCGCGCCCGTTGTTCGAGCGAATCCGCTGAACCTCCAATTCGCGCCCTCGAACTCTGAGCTTGAAGACTTGACGGTCAGTAGTTGTCTCGGTCATCTATTCATTTTGCAGGTACTCTCCTGCCTCCGAATCCTGCATCGAACCCTTAAGATATCGTAAGCTAGAGAATCAGGAGGGTATGTGCGCTGCGCTCGCTGCGGCAATGAGAATTCGGACCAGAACCGCTTTTGCGGAATGTGTGGCGCATCCCTGCTTTCCGCACCGCCACCGGCACAGCCCCAGCCAGTGCCCGTCTCCGCACCGGGCCCCGCCGCGACCGCAGTTGCCGCTGTCCGGCCCGAGCCTGCTGATACTCCTCGGCCCCCCGCCCGGGTCTCCGAGGAGAGCCCGGTGATTAGCGGCCCTTCGTTTCTCGGACTGAACGATCCTGCGCCGGGCAAGGCTGCCCGTAAACGCGCGAGCCTGAGCATCGACCCCCACTCTGCCCCCGACTCCAATCTCGATTACTTGCTCGAGGACGAGGAGCAGCCTCGGCACTGGAGTCTGGGAAAAGTATTCTTCATTTTGCTTGCCCTCGCTCTGGTCGTGGGACTCGGCTACCTGCGCTGGAAGAATCATGGGTTCGCCTTTCTGAACCCGACGGCAGAGAAGCCCTCTGCTGTGGTACAGGATTCAGGCGCAGCCGACACGAAGACACCGGCTCCGGCCGCAACCGGCGCGCCAGCATCGCAGCCGCCGACTCAGCCTGCATCGAGTGTTCCACAACCTGCGGGGGACTCCACGCCTTCGGGCGGCAGCACGCCTCCCGGAAATGCGACGGCGACTCCGGCTGCCTCTGCCGCGACGCCGAGCACAGCGCCCGCCCCGGCCGATGCTGGGAAGTCGGACGACACATCGGCCTCCCCCGCCAAGCCTGAGAAAGCCGCACCCCCGGCCTCCGATAAAACGCCTGAAACCGGCGCGAAACAGCCTGCCAGCGACGCGTCTGAGCCCGCGCCAAAAGTCGCGGAGAAACCGAAAGCCGCCCCCAGAGAGCCGGCTCCGAAGCCATCTCCGGCAAGGCCCGCTCTCGATCCCGTCGTCGAGGCGCAGAGATACCTCTACGGGAAAGGTGTTACGCAGGATTGCGAACGCGGCGTGCGGCTCCTGAAACCCGCAGCCAATCAGGGGAATCCGAAGGCCATGATTGAAATGGGCGCGCTCTACTCCGCGGGATTGTGCACTCCACACGATCTGCCGACAGCCTATCGCTGGTTTGCACTCGCACTGCGGAAAGATCCAGACAACATGGCGGTGCAGACCGACCTGCAGAAGTTGTGGGGCGAAATGACGCAGCCCGAGCGGCAATTGGCCATCAAGCTCAGCCAGTAAGATGTAGCGGAGGACTCGGCAGGCTAGTCCCACTTCTCGCTTCTTGTTTCGAGAAGTGGGATTCTTCCCTAAACTTCGTCCTGCTCCTTTAACCTGGCGATCACGCTGAAATCCTCCAGCGTAGTCGTGTCGCCTTTGACATCGCCATTGGTCGCCAACTCGCGCAGCAGACGCCGCATGATCTTTCCACTGCGCGTTTTCGGCAGCGTATCGGTGAAGCGAATGTCGTCCGGCTTGGCCAGCGCCCCGATCTCTTTCGCCACCCACTTGCGCAACTCTTCTTTGAGCTCGTTCGTGGGCTGTCTTCCCTGTTCGAGCGTCACGAATGCCGAAATTGCCTGCCCCTTCAGATCGTCGGGACGTCCGACGACGGCTGCTTCTGCAACCGCGTCATGCGCAACCAGAGCGCTTTCCACTTCCATCGTGCTGAGCCGGTGGCCACTGACGTTGAGCACGTCATCCACCCGGCCCATGATCCAGAAATATCCGTCTTTATCTTTACGGGCGCCGTCTCCGGTGAAATACATGCCGGGAATCTGCGACCAGTAATTCTTCACATAGCGGTCCGGATCGCCGTACACCGTGCGCAACATTCCAGGCCACGGCCGTTTGATCACCAAGTAACCGCCCGAGCCGAGCGGTACCGGCTGGCCTTCCATGTTGACGATCTCAGCCACAACACCCGGAAAAGGCCGCGTGGCCGAGCCCGGCTTGGTCGCGATCGCCCCGGGAATCGGCGTCAGCATGATGTGACCGGTCTCGGTCTGCCACCATGTGTCGACGATGGGACATTTATTTCCCCCGATCATGTCGCGGTACCACATCCATGCCTCTGGATTGATCGGCTCGCCCACGGTTCCCAGCAAACGCAGGCTGCTCATGTCGTGCTTCTTGGGCCACTCGTCGCCCCATTTGATGAAAGTTCGAATCGCTGTCGGCGCCGTATAGAACACGTTAACCTTGTGCCGCGCGATGATCGACCAGAAACGGTCCGGCTCCGGAGAGTTCGGCGCCCCCTCGTACATCAGGCTCGTCGCACCGTTCTGCAGCGGCCCGTACACGATGTAGCTGTGCCCGGTCACCCATCCGATGTCGGCCGTACACCAGAACGTATCTTCATCTTTCAGATCAAAAACCAACTTAGTCGTCAGATACGTACCCACGGAATATCCTGCCGTCGTATGCACCACGCCCTTCGGCTTGCCCGTCGTGCCGGACGTATAAAGGATGTACAGAGGATGCTCGGCATCCAGCGGCTCCGCCGGACAAACGTCCGACGCCTTGGCCATCAACTCGTGCCACCAGTGATCGCGCCCCGCCTGCATGTTGATCGGCGTGCCGGTCCGCTTGTAGACAACAACGTGCTTCACACTGGGACACGACTTCAATGCCTCTTCCACCGCCGGGAATAACTTCACTTCCGCTCCGCGCCGGTACGATCCATCCTGCGTGATCACCGCCGAGGCCTGCGAGTCGTGAATGCGGTCGATGAGCGCATTGGATGAGAATCCTCCGAATACCACAGTGTGCGGCGCTCCGATGCGCGCGCAGGCCAGCATCGCGATGGGCAACTCCGGCGTCATGCCCATATAAATCGCCACCCGGTCACCCTTCTTCACGCCCAGCGACTTCAGCACGTTGGCGAACTTCTGCACCTCGCGATGCAGTTGCTGGTACGTCAGCACTCGCACTTCACCCGGCTCGCTTTCCCAGATGATTGCCGCCTTGTTCTTGCGCCACGTCGCAACATGCCGGTCCAGGCAGTTGTACGACAAGTTGATCTGGCCTCCAACGAACCACTTCGCCCACGGACAATTCCACTCCAGCACCTTGTCCCACTTCTTGAACCAGTGCAGTTCATTGGCAACGCGCGACCAGAACTTGTCGGGATCGTCCACCGACTCGTTATACATCTGGTCGTACTCCGCCAGACTCTTGACGTGCGCTTTCTGGCTGAACTCAGCCGGGCACTCGAACTTGCGCGACTCCTGCAGGATGGAATCAATATTGGGGGATTGAGAATTGATGATTGCTTTGTCGGCCATGATGAAAAACCTCGACGCGGAGGAAAGTTTTTCGTGCCGGCCATTCCGGGCACGAATTCGCAGGAGTTTATTCTACACACGAATCACGGGATGTGATTCAAATCACAGTCCCTCGTGCCGCCGCCATCCCTCCGCCTCTCGCGGGGGCGTCTCGCCCGCCCCGACCCGTGTGACCCCAGTCACAGACACGCCGCGATCAGAGCGTCAGCGTAGAAGGTCCAAAAACGGAACTCTAACGCTCTGCACCAACTGTGTCAGGAGGGCAAATGCGCGTCCTACTCGCCGGACCCGACTACGAGGAGAACCTCTCCATCCGCTACCTGTCGTCATCCCTCCAGGCTGCCGGGTATGAAACGGTTCTGGCCGCCTTCAATTCGGCGGCCGACGCGCCGGCTGTCGCCGAAGCCGCTCACCACGCGGAAATCGTCGGGCTGTCTATGTGTTTCCAGTCCCGAGCCAAAGAGTTTCTCCAACTTGCGCAATCCATTAAGTCGCGCGATCCGCACAAGCTCATCGTGGCCGGCGGCCACTACGCTTCCTGCGCCGCCGAGCCTCTCCTCGCCCACCATCCGGAGATCGACCTCATCGTCATTCATGAAGGCGAAAGAACGCTGGTTGAAATCGCCGAAGCCCTGCCGCATCTCGATCGGCGCCTGCCGGAGATCTCCGGCCTCGCGTATCGCGACGGAGGCCGAGTCCGTTTCACCCCACAGCGCCGGACCCTCGACGACCTCGATACCTTGCCCTTCCCCGACCGCAGCGGCCCGGTTCACTTCATCGCCGGAGTGCCCACCAGCTACATGATGGGCAGTCGCGGATGCTACGGGAATTGCGCCTATTGCTGCATCACAACTCTTCATCACATGGCTCCCGGCAAACGGTTCCGGCAGCGCAACGCCGAACGGATCGTCGACGAGATGGCGGCTCTCTACCATGATCGCGGAAGCCGCCAGTTCGTTTTTCATGACGACAACTTTCTTGTCCCCTCCGAAGCCATCAATCTCGCCCGGCTGTCGGCCTTCGAAAAGGCCCTCACAAACCGGGGAGTGCGCGACCTTGCGTTGGTAATCAAGTGCCGTCCTGCAGATGCCAATCGCAACGTGCTTCGCCGATTGAAAGACCTGGGCCTGGTTCGGGTTTTCCTCGGTGTGGAGTCCGCGACCGAGCAAGGCCTTTCCGCTCTGGAGCGCGCCCAGAACGTAGAGGAGTCGGTACGGGCTCTCGAGGCCTGCGCCGAACTCGACATCTCCGCACAATTCACCTTGATGATTTTTCATCCCGACGCCACGCTCGCCACCCTCCGGTCCGACGTGGCCTTCATGCGCCGCTTCTCCGGCAATCCACTGAACTTCTGCCGCGCGGAAATCTATGCGGGGACCCCGCTCGAAAAACGAATGATCCAACTCGGTCGAGCCCGCGGAAACTATCTCGCCCGGGAGTACAACCTGACTGATTCTGCCGCCGATCTGGCCTGCACTCTTTCGCTCGACCTGTTCAACGCCAGATGCTGGTGCAACGGCAGCCTGATGCAAAACGCCATCGGCCTCGACCACATGGCTGCGGTCGTCACCCGCCTGTACGACGGCTCCCAGCGAGCCGCACTCTCCCAACGTGTCGCCAGCTGGGTGCGGTCCGTGAACCTCGACACGATCGCCCACTTGAATGAAATCATCGAACTCAGCGCGTCCGGCACCCTGGACGCCGCCGGCCAACGCGCCATCCTCAGCGTCAGAGAGCGCGAATCCACAACGCGCCAGAACCTGATCGCGGAGGGCATCCGCTTAAGTTCAGAGTTGCAGCAGTTGCGCCTTGCAACCGGCCAACGTCCGGCTACCCAGCCGCAGCCATCGCGTTTCCGGCTGGCACGGCAGGCTGCGGTGGCAGTGCTTGCCATCGGAATGCCCGCATCCGGATGTCACTATGGAGTCAGTGAAATGGCCCCTCCGCCATTGAAAGACGTAAAGGCGCCGCCGCTACCACCACGGCCCATTCCACCCGCCACCAGCCAGGATGCGGCCTCATTGTCCGGTACCGTCACCGACACTTCCGGCGCTGTCGTGACTCACGTCACCCTCACCATCACCAACACCGACACCGGCCAGACCCGCACGTTGGCCGTTAACGAGGCAGGCCAGTACGCCGCCGCTGATCTCCCCGCTGGCCACTACACCGTCAAGGCGGAAGCACAGAACTTCAAAGCCACACTCATGACCGGAATCGAGCTCAAAGCAGGGACTCCCCAGCATGTGGATATCCGTCTCGAAATCGGCAACTGGGGCGGTTGCTGCGAATATGCCGCCTCACCACTCAAGCTGCAACCGGAAGACCTGATCGAAAAGAAAAAACCATTCACCTACGAGGTCGGTCAGGCCGACGACCAAGGCACATTCCAGGGCATCGCCAAGCTGGTCTATGGCGATTCGAAGATGTGGGTGCAGATCTTCGAAGCCAATCGCGATGTAGTCGAGAAACCCGGCGTGATCCCGTATGGAAAGTCCATCGTGATCCCGCCGCGAAAGCGGGTTGTGCCGAAACTGTTATCCAAAGTCAACCCGGTCTATCCACCCGCGGCAGAGAAAGCTCAGGTTGTGGGCGACGTCGTATTGGATGTCACTCTTAAGGAAGATGGCACCGTCGACCAGATCGCCGCGATCGACGGGAATCCCCTGCTGCTCGAACCCGCGACGGCGGCCGTGAAGCAATGGCGATATAAGCCGTTGGCCGTAAACGGCAAGCCCGTCCTCAAATTCGTAGTTGTGGTTTCATTCGGCAAGCGAGGTAATGTCCACTTTTAGATCTTTCCCTTCGTGAACCTTCGTGCCCTTTGTGGTCAACGCACTTTTCGGTGCCGACGATCGTGCTCCCTCAAACCACCCCAGCAGCCGGCTCTCAAATTCCTGCGGCGCAACCGCGATCGCCCCGCAATGGTCGGCGCCCGGAACTTCCCAAAGGACTGTCTTGAGGTTTCCCGCGTGCATCACCCGCGAGTGTCGCACCGGAATGTTGCTGTCGATCTGCCCGTGAATCAGCAGAATTGGAACACGCGCCCTTGCCACCGCATCCTCTGGCGAGACCTGTTGC
This sequence comes from Candidatus Dormiibacterota bacterium, assembly GCA_035632675.1. Lineage (GTDB taxonomy): Bacteria > Acidobacteriota > Terriglobia > Terriglobales > Acidobacteriaceae > Sulfotelmatobacter. The sequence continues at coordinate 9,093 of DASQGJ010000008.1, read as the reverse complement.
ATATCGAGCCCGTACTTCCATCGTGCGCGCAGAAACGCGACTTCGACCAGCGGACGAAGCACGACGCGCCCCACCCATGGCCCCAGCCCAAACGGCTGCCCCATGCGGTCGTACGCGATCTCGCGAAACGTGGAGAACGAAGATTCCGCTACCACGGCGCAGAAGTGCGTTCCCACTTCCAGCGCTTGTAACAACTGCGCGGCCCCCATCGACTCGCCCAGCCCGTAGACGCACCGCGGCTGGACCGCTGCCGTCAGATACTCAGCCCACTGATGAATGTCATTGCGCTCCAGCAGCCCGAAAGTGGCCAGCGTGCCTCCACTCACGCCATGGGCGCGCGCATCGGGAAGCAGCACAGCGAACCCACGCGCCAGCAGGAGTTGTGCGTATCCGGCCATACCCAGACGGTTGTCGCCAAGGCCGTGCAGCAGCAGAGCGGCATCTCCGTTGGGATGCGCCGGTCGCAACATCCAGCCGCGCAGGATCGTTCCGTCGGACGTGGTGATGGACGCGTCGTTCAACTCAGCCCCTGCGCCTCGCACTGCATCGCGGAAACCTGCCGCGTCATCGTCGGCGAGCCCGCGACGGCCGGGGTGCAGCGTGCCATCGGCGAGATACACGCCGCCAACCGTACACAGTGCGGCGTACAGGGTCAGAGCGAAAATCAGCCAGCGCAATCCACGGTTGCGGCGCATGCTTAGAGTGATCTACGAGATCGAGACAAGTTATGTTCCTTTTTCCGGTTAGTCAGATATCCAGAAATCGCGCCCGCGTGGCAGCGTCGGGCAGAGGGCAAGTATCATACCGGCCAAAAATGCGATAGCGACGCCGGGCAACAACTCCGTAAGCCCAGTCGCGAGCGGCGTGCGGAAGTAATCCGAAAGCCCAGCCCCCGGCACCCCACCCACCTCCCAGTTGCCGCATCACGAACAGCACAGCGTCGGACCGCGCGAGCAGCGCTTCGCCGGTCTGCCCCTCTGACGCCGGCACATCCAGATTAAGGACAATGTATGCCGTATCCAGATCCGACGGGTTGGCTCCATGTCTCGTGAAAATGCGCGCCGCCAGACCGCTCTGTAAGGAAGCGAACCGGAACGTCCCATCCGGATCGTGTCGCAGAATGAACTGCACCGCGCGGTTACAAAGACCGCACACCCCATCGTAGAGCAACAGGGGATGCGATCCGCCGGAGCTACCTTCTGCGCCGTGCTCCATCGTCACCCGCAACACCGCAGGTCCCGAAGGCCGAACCGCCCCGGCTCCGGCAGGCCTCCGCGAATCTGCTCTGGAGTGAAGCGTCGCACCGGGAGCAAATCAACCGGAAGCGGATCGCACGGAGTCGCCGCTTCCACCACCCCCTCCACCAGAATCTGCACCTGCGCCTTGGCCACCAGCGGAACCTTCATCGTCCACTCGCACACCTGCGCCAGCACCCGGTGAAAGGCGATCGGGGCGGGAAAGATCCACGCTCTGCGGCCCACGACGCGCGCGACTCGGCGAGCCGCTTCGCTCAGCGTAAGTTCCTCGGCGCCCGTGACAGCCAGCGTCTTTTTCGCTAAACGTCCCTCGACCAGCGCCGCCCGCAGAACATTCACCAGGTCGTCAATCGCAAGCGGGCGAATCGGCCTTTCTCGAAGTCCGACTGTGGCCAGCAGGGGAAACGTGTAAAACGCATGGCTGAGGTGATCGAGCATGTGATCTCCGGTCCCGTAAACCATGCCCGCCTTAATGACGGTGTAGTCGAGGCCCGAGTTGCGCACAAGCTCTTCCGCCGCCCACTTCGATTCGTGATACGGAGACTCGCAGTCCGGACGCGCACGCAAAAAGCTCATCAGCGCGATGCGCCGCACTCCCGCTCTGCGCGCCGCATCCACCACGTTGCGTGTGCCTTCCACATGGACGCGCTGGTAAGTTTGCTCCCCTAGTTCACGGTTGATTCCGGCACAATGCGCTACCGCTTCGCAGCGTTGAAATGCGGCGGCCAAAACGTTGGCATCGGACAGATCAGACGCAACCCGGCTGACGCGATCCATCTCCGTTCCGTTGCCCGCATGCCGCGAAATCAGCACAAGTTCGTGCCCCTCCGCCAGCATCCTCTCCGCGAAGTGTCTCCCCACAAATCCCGTGCCGCCCGTGATCGCAATCTTCATGATGCGCGCTCCTTCTTCGCCTTCCGGCGATGCAGAAACTGCGTCGGACAAACGGTGCTGAGAAAGTCACCTAGCGCTGCGGCAATGCGGTCCGCTTCGAGCCGGTAGAGAATGCGGTTCCCCGCCCGGCGCTCCGACACCAGGTCCGCGGCTTTGAGGATGGAAAGGTGGCGTGAAATCGACGGCCCGGAGATGGAGAAGCGCGCCGCGATCTCCCCGGCCGCCAGTTCCCCCTCCTTCAGATCCTGCAGGATCTGGCGGCGGGTAGGATCCGCCAGCGCCCGAAAGGTGCGGGAGGCTGTTTTCATGTTTCTATATTAGCTATTTGGCTAAATAGCTGTCAACCGTCCTATTTCCCGCGTCGTCAATGCTTTCGGGGCAACAAAAATGCGCCAGATCGAATCTGGCGCATCCGCTTTCCACGGGAACCACTCGTCAGTACGAGGACCCCTTCGCCCCAGCCACGTCCTTCGAGTTCATGTCGAACGTCAGCATAAAGCCATTCGTTCCCTTGAACTCGTAGGCCTTCGCTCCTTCCTTGTATGTCTCCAGTTCGTTGGGCATCATCACGAAACCGTCGTTGCGCGGCGTGCCCCAGTACTTCACATTGGTCAGAACCGCCGGCTCGTTGGTCATTCCCTGGAACCGCTTCAGTTTGATCTCCGCGGTCTTGCCGCCATTCAGCGTGGCATGAGCGGTATTCTTGTCGAACGTCCAGGTATCGATGTCACCTTCTGCCGTTTGGAACGATTTCCACTTCACCGGAAACACATGCCCCAGAATCTCACCCAGCGCCTGCCGTTGCTCGGCGCTTGTCCCTTTGTCAAAAGTCGCCAAAACCCAGTCCATCTGGCCCTGCGAGAAGTCGCCCCCCAAGTCGCCGCTCAGCCAGAACTTGGCGCCCGCAAGATCGACGTTCCCGTAATGTCCCTTGTTCACTTTGTACGCGTTGTTGAACTTACAGAAGTGTTCGGTTTTGCCGTTCTCGTGGTGTGCGGCCGGATGTGCGTTGAAGTAGCACATGCAAAAGTGCGGACAGCTGCACGCCTCGATGGCAGTGGCATTGATCGCCCAATCCGCCGTCGGCGAGGTGCTATGACCCGCGCTGACGACGAGAAGTGCGATCGCGATGAGTAAAGCCGTTCTGTGCATAGGAGCACCCCCTACCGCGCGAAAGTATGCTCCACTGCACGCGACCGACGCAAGCATTTTTCGCAAGCGGCCAGTACCCTCCGAAGCTATCGCTCCCAGCTATTCATACCGCAGAGCCGTCATGGGATCGACTTGCGCGGCGTGCCGTGCGGGTATGGCACAAGCGATCGCGGCCACGACGCTCAGCACGGCGGCGCCCGCCAGCAGGATGATGGGATCGCGCGCATTCCCTTGCGCCCATTGCGCCACCACTTTACTCAGAGCCAGCGCAAGCACCAACCCGGCAACCATCCCGCCGCCAACACTGACCACCGTCGACACAAATACGATCCGCAGCACGTGCGCCCGCTTAGCCCCCAGGGCAATGCGGATTCCGAATTCGTTGGTGCGTTGCGCCACCGTGTACGAAACGACGCTGTAAAGTCCCACGGCCGCCAGCACCAGGGCCAATGCGGCGAAGACTCCGAAAATCCACGCTGCCAGATGTTCCTGCTGCCACTCAGGCTCATCCGACACCCACGACTCCAGATCCTCCACCTCGCTGAAGGTCTGCTGCTCGGGATTCACCGCCGCCAACTGTTCTTCCACCGAGTGCAGCAGCGTCAGTGGCGGCACGTTCGATCTCACCAGGATTTGCGTCCAGTGCCTCAGTTCGAGCGTGTGCGGCACAAAGATCGCGGGCTTGACCGGCAATCGCAGCCCATCGTTCTTCGCATCTTCCACCACACCCACAATCCGCAGCCACGAGTCCGCCGCACCCGGCACAGACAAGACGATAGGCGGACGATTCTCAATCCTCGGCACCTTCACCGAGTGCCCCACAGCATCTTCATCGGGAAAGTACCGCTGCACCAGCGTGCGGTTGACCACCGCAACCAGCGCGCCATTGTGGTCCTCGGTCTCGTCCCACACTCGCCCCTGCAGCAGCGGAATACGCAGAGTCGCGAAATATCCCCTGTCCACCAGGTTGAACGATCCCATCTGGTCTTCGAGCGCAGGCTTGCCCAGAATCTCGAAGCGCGTTGTTTCCCCGTTATGTGGAGGTGTGGCATTGGTCGAAATCGCAGCCATCGTTACGCCGGGGGTCTGCGCCACCTGGGCGCGCAATTGTTCAAAGTACGCCGCGCGCGCACTCCATGTCGTGTACGTGTTCTCATGCAGCGGGATGCCCACCGACATCACGTTGTGCGGATCGTATCCCAATCGCAAATGCAGCAGCCGGACAAAGCCCTCCAGCGCCGATCCCGCTCCCGCCAGCAACAGCAGCGTCAGTGCAATCTGTCCTGCGATCAGCGCATCGTAGGTCCGCCGCCCGTGGACGTTTCCCAGCACCCGCCGCGCATTGGACTGCATCATCTCGCCGACCTTCGTCCGCGAGAGGCGCAACGCCGGCCCTAGTCCGAACAGAACACCCGTGGCCAGCGCCATCCCGACGCAGAACAAGAGCACCGGCACGTTGATGGCAATCACCACCTCGGGCGCGAAAGCATAGCGCGGCAGCACCGCGTGCATGCCCGCCAGAATTCCGTATGCTGCCAGAACTCCCAGCCCCGCGCCCGCGGTGGCCAGCAGCAGCGACTCCGTCAGCAGTTGCCGCACAATCCGCCAGCGCTGCGCGCCGATCGCTGTCCGCACCGCCAACTCGTGCTGCCGCGCCGTACCCCGCGCCAACAGCAGGATCGATACGTTCCCGCATCCAATCGCCAGCAGCAATCCCACGGCTCCGAACAGCAGATACAGAGTTCCGCTGATTCCACGCCGCACCCACGCATTCAAGTCCTCCACCTGCACTTTGAAATGCTCGGGGAATTGCGTGGGCCTTTCTTTTGCGAACTGGTCGAGCAGAGGCCGCAACGCGGCGTTCGCCACTTCGTGCGTCACGCCCGGCCTCAGCCGAAGATTGGTTACATACACCAGCGCGGGATCCTGCGCCAGCTTCAACGGCCGGTAAACATCCGCGCTGTACCACGTGAAGCGCGGCGCAGCCACGCCCACAATCAGATAATCCTTCCGGTCCAACTGCAGGGTTTTTCCCAGCGCATCCGGGTTCGCGAAAAAGTGTTTCTGCCAGAACTTGTATCCCAGCACCACCACCGGCTGCGGATCTTGCCCATCGATCGCGTCCGAAGGCAGCAGCCCCCGCCCCAGCACAGGCGGCACACCCAGATCGGTAAAGCCGCTCGAGATCAGGCCGACCACGTTTACGTTCTGCGGAACGTCAGGCCCGGTCAGGGTCATCGCGTGGAAGTCCATCGCCAGCACGCTTTCGACGGGGCCCAGTTGCCGCACCTGCTGGATCTGCGGACCGTTCAGGTTGGCCCAATCCCCCTGCCCCGCCTTGCTGTCCACGGCCAGCCGCACAATGCGGTCCGCAGCCGGATACGGGTACGGATTCATGAGCGCCCCGTAGATCACGCTGAACACCGCAGTGGTCGCGCCAATCCCCAGCGCCAGCGAAATCAACGCCGTCAGCGTGAACCCCGGACTCTTGATGAATTGCCGCAGGGAATAGCGAAGATCCTGAAGAAAGGTCTGCATGGCTCGCTCCTGGCAAGGCGACGGGGTGCAGACATATTCGCACGAGCATCCCGTCGTGCAAAACTGCCTGCTGTAGGATGCAAGAACTAGCCCGCCAGCAGCGCGACTCCCCCGGCCACCAGCAGCGCGGCAATCCACCGCCGCCGGTCAACCTTCTCATGCAGAAAGACTCGCGCTGCGAAGGCGTTTCCGATGAACGTCAGCGACGCCGCGGCCGGCGCCACCAGGCTTACATCTCCCCACGACAGCGCGAACAGCAGGCTGAAGAACGCGACAGCCATGGAGGTGACGCCCGTGAAGAAATTCGAGTTGGAGAGAATCCGCCCGACCACCGTCCACAGGCCGAAGCGGCGCAGCAAAGCGTGGCAGTCCCCAACCTGCTTCATGGCGCGCGCGATCAGAATGTCTCCCACGACCGAGAAGAAGACGACCACGAGAATCCCGCCCCAGGTGTAGACGTGCCTCATCGCTCGGCCCCCGTAGAAACTGCCGATGAGCGCTCATTGGCCGCCGTCACATCCGCACCGGGTGCCCCATTTCTCCCTGATTTTGGGAGAAGTGGGGATTTTGCGTACTCGTCATGCTCATGCGCCGTCAGCGCCGGCCCCCCCGCCACAAATCCCACGCCGCCTGAGATCAACGCAATCCCCAGCCAACGTAGCGGGCTGACCTGCTCATACAACGCAAATTTCGCAACCAGGGCGAGCAACACGTATCCCAACGACGTGGCCGGCAAGACATACGTCAGATCGGCCCACGAAAGCGCGTTCATGTAGGACGCAAAAAAAGCCAGCAGAAGAAGAATTCCGACCGCGACCCACGGATTGAGCAGCGCGAGCACTACACCTTGCAGATGATGTGGAGAGATGCTGCCGGCCTGCTTCATCCCATGGGAGAGCATGGAGTCTCCCGCCGCCGCAAAGACGGTCACCCCGGCCAGCACCAGATACTTGCGAAAGGTCACGTAAGAAAGTTCTCCGTACCGGTCCTCAGTGAAACCCAATCGTTCGTGTACTGAGTACTAGGTACAGAGTACTAAGTACTGGAAGTTAATCCGTCATGCCAACGGCACTCGCCGGGGCGGCTGCGGCAGCTTCCGCGTGCTTCTTCACCAGCTTGTTGCGGGCCGAACGCAGCTTCAGGAACGTCTTCGCCTCTTTGTAAAGGCGCTTGCGCTCGTATCCATCAAACGCCGCTTTTCTCAAGATGCGGAAAACGGCCTTTGGACGGAAATAATATTCGTCATAGAAGCGATGCACGGCAGAAAGGATGTCGTCGGCCGGCAGCCCGGGATACTGAATGTGAGCCAGCTGGTGTCCGCCTTCGTCGACCATCTTGTTGTCGCCGACCATGAATCCGTTTTTCACCACGTGATCGTAAAGCTCGGTGCCCGGATAGGCGTGCGCCACCGAAACCTGTATCGTCTCCACGTCGAGTTCCTTGGCGAACGCGATTGTGTTGTTGATGGTCTCGTGCGTTTCTCCCGGTAGGCCAAGAATAAAGTCGCCGTGAACGACCAGTCCGAGCTTGTGGCAATCCTTGGTGAACTGCCGCGCCCGCTCGATGGTCGCGCCCTTCTTGATGTTCTTGAGAATCTGCTGGTCGCCCGATTCGTAGCCCACGATCAGTAGCCGGCAGCCCGCTTCCTTCATGGCCTTCAGCGTCTCGTAGTCGGTGGTGACGCGCGAGGTGCATGACCAGGTCAGATTCAACGGCTTCAGCTTGGCGCAAAGTTCAACCGTGCGCGCCTTCTGAATGTTGAAGGTGTCGTCGTCGAAAAAGAATTCTTTTACTTCTGGCCAATATGCCTTGACCTTCGCCATTTCTGCGGCAACGTCGTCAGTGGAACGCTTGCGCCACGGATGCCCGCTGAGTGTCTGCGGCCACAGGCAGAAAGTGCACTGCGCCGGGCATCCACGCGTCGTGTAGAGCGACACATACGGATTCAACAGAAATGGCACGTTATACCGCGTGACATCCAGATCGCGCTTGTAAATGTCGGTCACATGCGGCAGTGCGTCCAGGTCCTGAATTTGCGGCGCGTCTGGATTGTGGACGATCTTGCCATCTTTCAGAAACGACACGCCGGGAATCTCTTCCAGCGGCTTGCCCTTGGCGTAATCCACAACCGAATAGTCGAACTCCTTGCGGCAAACGAAGTCGATGGCCTCGCAATCGCGCAGGGATTTTTCCGGCAACACGCTCACATGCGGACCCACAAAGGCAATCTTGATCTTCGGATTCGCCTTCTTGATGGCTCGGGAAAGCCCGATATCTCCGGGGAATCCCGGGGTTGAGGTAAACAACACAAGAAATTCGTAGTCCTTGGCAATCTCGATGGTCTGTTCCGCCGAAATATAGTGTGGCGGAGCATCCAGCAAGCGCGCCCCCTCCAGCATTCCGGCAGGGTAGGCAAGCCACACCGGGTACCAATACGATTCGATTTCACGGGTCGCCGGCCAACGGGACCCCGCGCCTCCGTCGAAGTTCTCAAACGAAGGTGGATTCAGGAACAGTGTCTTTAAAGGCATATTGGATGTTTTCTTATTCTACCATTCCGTCTCAATGATGCTAGGTGCAGACCCCGTGTTTCAGGAGGTTCACCTAAGGTCGCTGCCGCGCCCCACAGAGCGCTATCTGATTGCAGCTTAGCAGGTTAGGGAGTGTGAGGAAAGTTACCTAGGGTGAATGTAGGCTGCGCAGCAGGCAATGGCGAGGATGCGAGGTCGAACGGAGGGTTCGGTGTGGCTTCTACACTTTCCCGCGGCTGCGCAGCCTGGGAATTCTCCTCACTTGCCGTCGTCAAGGCGCTTCAGGTTATGGATGTCTACCTGGTAGATCTTCATCAGCCCGTTTTCGATCGCATGTAGTTCGGCTTCGAGTTGCTCATAGTTGACCCGGGCGGCGCGCGGCAGGCGAGCGTCCATCCGGTTGCTGGCAAAGTAAAGCGTGTGGTTATCCGGCGACAGTCCAGTAGCGATCTCATGAAATGACGAATTGACGACCGGACCAAGATTTGTCGGTGTCGTCCAGTTCTCGCCGTGATGGAAACTCACGAACAAATCTCCCTGGCCTTCGCCGCCGCGGTCGCGGCTGGAGAAGACGATGAAACTGTCATCTGCCGCGATCGTTGGATCAAGGTCGACCCCTTGCCCGCTGAACGGCAAGAGTTCCGGTTGCGTGTACTGTCCGTTGACCAGGCGCGAACGATACAGGTGTGCCCCAGGATGCTCGGCCCGAACCCCGCAGAAAT
>DASQGJ010000007.1:0-34333 GCA_035632675.1 Candidatus Dormiibacterota bacterium | reverse complement strand
TATTTCATCGTTCTATTCGGAGCGCCGTACTACCGTCGCTTTGCACAGAATCGACAGGTCAAAGCGTTCGTGCAGGGAGTAACGGCAGCCGCCGTGGGTGCAATCGCTGGAGCTGCGTACATCCTGGCTCGGCGCTCTCTGGTCGATGCGCCTACCGTACTAATCGGACTCGTCACACTCGCCGTCCTGATGGCCACCAAGAAAATTCCTGAGCCGATTGTGATTCTCGCGGCTGGCGGCATTGGAGTTCTGCTCCACGGGACAGTTGGATGAACATCCCGTTCGCTTCGCAAGCGTTCGTCCGTGCTTGTGTCCTGTTGATCGGATTTGTGTGCTTGCGATCAGAAGTCCTCAATGCTCAAGAGCCAACCAGCGGGCAAACCAAACCGGGTCAAATCGGGATTCAGGAGCCTTCTCGAACTGCGGAAGCGACTCGGGTTGAGCGACCGCCCAAACTCGATGGCACGCTGAACGACTCGTTATGGGAAGACGCGAAGCCTGTGATCGATTTTCGCCAGAAGGAACCCTACGAAGGACAACCTGCGACCGAGAAGACGGAAGTGCGCATGCTATACACGCGCCATGCCGTCTATTTCGGTCTCCATTGCTACGACTCGCAGCCATCCGGGATCGTGGCCACTGAGCTGCGCCGCGATGTGAGCCAGGACTTAGACGATCATTTCGAAATCCTCATCGACTCGAACCATGATCGGCGAGGTGCGTATGTTTTCCAGATCAATCCTCTTGGCACCCAGATCGACGGACTCATTGTCGAAGAACAAAGCTCACAGGAGGGTACCGACTTCGACCCCGGCTGGGATGGGGTATGGACCTCGGAAGCTCGCATCACTCATGACGGATGGACGGCAACAATTGAGATTCCTTTCTCGACATTGAATTTCACGCAATCCAAACAAGTTCTTTGGGGCCTGAACTTCAAGCGCTTCATTCGCAGGAAAAATGAACAAGACCTGTGGAGCGCATATTGGAGAAGATTTGGAATCACCAAGGTTTCCCAGGCAGGAGATCTGTCGGGGATCACCGATATCGGAAGCGGCCGGCTCTTCATCGTCAAACCGTACGGGCTGGCAACGTATGACAAACTCAGCGGACAGAATCCGAAGTTTCCGGTCACGGGAGGGGTCGATGTGAAGTACGGTCTCAGCTCGAACCTTCTTCTCAACCTCACAGGCAATACCGACTTCGCTGATACTGATGTGGACCTCGAACCGTTCAACATCACTCCCTTCAAAGTCTTTATTCCAGAGAAACGGCAGTTCTTTTTGGAAAATGCCGGGGTCTTCAACTTCGACATCGGGGATCAGGATCAGCTCTTTTTCTCTCGGCAGATTGGCATCGACCCGATCACTGGGCAGCAGGTGCCCATTAACGGCGGCGCGAAGCTTACCGGCACATTGGGCCGCCTGGAGCTCGGAGTGATGGATGTAGACACGCGTTCGAGCGGCCCCAATCCCTACGCCAACTATGCGGTGGTGCGCGCAAAGGAGTCTCTATGGCCCGGTTCTTATGTCGGCGTGATGGGGATTGACAAGCGATCGGGCAACCTGCAGGACAGCTTCAATCAGACAGGAGGTATTGACACTCGGCTCGTGTTCTTCAAGGACTGGTTTGTGGACGCCCATGCCGCCGGGACGCAGTCTCCTCAAAACCCAAGTGGTGGTCCCGGTTCCTCCAACGACGTGGGGGCGTCTCTCTCCTACCGCTCCAACTGGCTCGACGGCATCGTTGAGAAAAGAAAAATCGGTCCCAACTTCAATCCTGAAGTTGGATTCATCGAGAGAGTTGACTCTGATGAGACCTATGGGGATCTCACTCTTAAAGCTCGGCCCCGCATCAGCGGCATCCGCGAGTTGCAATTCGAAGGGTTCATACTACACGCGCCGGATACTCACGGAGCCGTCTCGACCCAGGAATGGCAGGGTACTTTCCGAGCCGATTTGAACAATGGCGGATACACTGACGATGACATCGCCGACGTCTTCACCCAGAGAATCACGACTCCACTTCATATCTACAAGAGCGTGTTCATTCCGAACGGACTGTACCACTTCGCTCGTCACCAACTCACCTACGGGTCTGGGCAAGACCGGAGATTTACATATAACTTCTTCGAGCGCTTCGGGGGATATTACGGAGGCACACTGAACGAGTTTCGCGTGCGGGCCAACTACCGTCCTACCGCGAGATTCTCGGTGGCAGCCTCAGAAACGTGGGATCGCTTCCGATTACCTCTGCCAAACGGCAACTTCTCGGTTGTACTGGCCAGCCTCCAGGGCAACTACTCTTTCAATCGCTTTTTGACTTTCACAACCCTCATCCAGGTGGACACCTCAAACAATCAGGCAGTGAGTGCCAACCTTCGCCTTCGCTACAACTATCGCCCCGATAGTGACTTCTACGTCATCTACAACGTGGGAACTCAGTTTGCGAGCATCGCACCCGCAAACCCACCGCAAATTCGCGAAACGCGGTTTGCCATTAAATATACGTACTCTTGGCGCCCGTGAGGTCGTTATGAAATGGATTACGCGGAAAGATATCAAAGTGGATCGCGTTGCTTGCCCATGGCTGATTAAACGGTTCGTTGATCCGCTGGCCGAATTTCTTTTCGTTGAGGAGAGGGAGTTGCTCGAAAAGTCCAAACTGCACGACGCAATTCCGTTCGATGCGCCGAAGATCGAAGCGATCAAGCTGAATCATCGAGAATCTCGCTGCTCGTTCGAAGCCATCTTGGAGGACTATGCCGTTTCGGACCCAGCTCTCCAGAAGCTGGCACTCATTGTGCGCGCGGCCGACGTGAAGGGCCAAGAGAGTGCTGCGCCCGAAGGCATTGGGTTACGTTCCATTGCTCTGGGGTTCGCCGCTTTGGGCATCTCGGACGAGGAGCGTCTACTGCGGCAGTTTCCTGTCTATGATGCCTTGTACGCTTACGTGCAGAGCAAGTGATGACCTCCCGTCCCACGCGCGATCTAACGTTGATCAACGCTGCGGCTTTTCTACGTTCATTCGGCGTCGGAATGATGGGCGTCGTATTAGGGATCTACCTTTTTCGCACCGGCCTAACGTCTTTTGCAATCGGATTGGTGATTGCGGTTGGATTGGCCGGTGCCGCTCTGGCGACAGTCTTAGTGAGTCTGATAGCCGACCGTGTAGGACGCCGGTCTTTTCTTTTTAGCCTATCGCTGCTAAACGGCGTGGCTGGCATCGCGCTGGCCCTATCTCCAAGTCTGCCGGTACTTGCGATCTTGGCCTTCGTGGGAATGCTGAACGGCACCGGCACGGACCGCTCGGCTGCCTCTTCGTTGGATCAAGCCGTTCTTCCAGGATTGGTTTCGGATGTCAAGAGAACGTGGACCCTAGCCTGTTACAACGTCCTTCTCGACGGTGGAGGGGCGCTCGGAGCGATGGCGGCCGCTCTACCAATTCTTCTTCAGCGCCAACTGTCCATCTCGATGCTACGTTCTTACCGCCTGGTGTTCTTCGGATATTTCGGGCTGTGCTTGGTGGTGGCTGCCCTGTACTTGTTTCTCTCCCCAGCAGTCGAAGTTGGTAACCCATCCGGGCTCGCGTCAGTCCGAACCAAGATCGCGCCCGAGAGTAAGAGAATCGTCGCAAAGCTCACCGCCCTGTTTTCACTGGATGCATTTGGTGGAGGCTTTTTGACCGATGCGCTCGTTACCTATTGGTTTTTCCGACGCTTTGGGATCGGTGAGGAGGGTCTTGCCCTTGTTTTCTTTACGGTACATGTTCTCAACGCTGCGTCACATCTGGGAGCAGCATGGCTGGCTCGCCGCATCGGACTTGTAAAGACGATGGTCTTTACTCACTTGCCTTCGAGTCTTTTTCTGATTGCGGTCCCATTCGCACCAACTTTCAAAATAGCGATCCTGCTATTTCTTTGCCGCGAAGCGCTTGTCGAGATGGACGTTCCAACGCGCCAGTCCTACGTCGCGGCAGTGGTTCTGCCGAATGAACGGACGTTTGCCAGTGGATTCACCAACTTGGCACGCAACGTCTTTTGGGCAGTCGGCTCCAGCGTCGCGGGCTTGGTCATGCAGAACATCGCATTCTCCGCGCCCCTCGTCATCGGGAGCGGAATGAAGGTCGCGTATGACTTGGCACTGTTTCGAGCATTTCGAAAATGTCGACCGCCGGAGGAACGGGAGCGGGGAATGACGTGACCCCCCACGCAGACGGCTTCTCAGTTTCATCTACTGCTTAGGTCCAGGATGAGAAGCGTCCAACTTGCAATTGGCTGTTCTATTCGGTCTTTGTCCTGATACCCAGGGTCCCAGCTCGCAGCGCCCGGCGCTTCATTAGGAAGAAAAAGACCGGGACCAGAATCAGGACATGAATCGTGGAAGTAATCATCCCGCCCACGATCGGTGCGGCAATCGGTTTCATAACGTCCGACCCGATTCCCGACTCCCACAAGATCGGCGCAAGACTCAGAATCACGGCGGTCACCGTCATCAACTTCGGACGCAGTCGCTGAACTGCACCATCGATGGTCGCCTGCCCCACATCATCGTCAGTCAACGGGGTACCGACAGCAAGCCGATGCTGCAGCGCTTCGTGCAGGTAAACCACCATCACCACTCCCGTTTCAACGGCGATACCAAACAGCGCGATGTATCCCACCCACACTGCAACGCTGAAGTTGTAGCCCAGCACCCATTGCAGGATGAGGCCACCGGACATGGCATAAAGAGTTGGAAATATCAGCACCGCTGCTTCGGCGGCGGACTTGAAGACCATGTAGAGCAACAGAAAAATGACAAAGAACACGACCGGCAAGATGAGTTTCAATCTCTCTTTAGCGTGCAGTTCGAACTCGTATTCGCCAGCCCAACGATAGGTGTAGCCCGCTGGCAGTTCCAGTTTGTTTCGAAGCAGTTTGTCTGCTTGATCCACAAACCCGCCGTAGTCTTTCGTTTTCAGATCAAGATAAACATAGCCGGTGAGCGCGCCGTCTTCATCGCGAATCATTGCCGGGCCACGTGAGAAGGAAAGTCGAGCTACTTCATTGATTGGGACTTGTGCACCTGACGGAGTGCCGACGAGAGCTCGGCCCAAGTTTTCCGGATCGCCTCGGAAATCTCGCTCATAGCGAACGTTGACAGGAAAACGCTGCCGGCCCTCGACATTCTGAGTGATATTCGAGCCGCCGATAGCGGACGTAATGACGCGCTGAACGTCTCCGACGGTCAACCCGTACCGAGCGGCCTCCCTTCGATTGACTTCGATGTTCAAGTAAAACCCTTGTGACACTCGCTCTGCGAAAACCGAGCTGGTCGCGGGAATGGCGGTGAGTATCTGCTGCATTCGCGCTCCGATCTCCTGAATCTGGGCCAGATCGGGTCCCTGGATCTTCAGCCCAACGGGAGTCTTGATGCCGGTGAGTTCCATGTCCAACCGGTTTCGCACCGGCATGGTCCAGGTGTTTGTGAGACCGGGAAACTGCAGCTTGGCGTCCATCTCGGCGATCAGCTTTTCATAAGTCATGCCCGGTCGCCACCTCTCCTGTGGCTTCAGCATCACGGTGGTGTCATACATATCGAGCGGCGCATTGTCGGTTGCGCTGTCGGAACGGCCCACCGTGCCGAAGACGCTTTCCACCTCCGGGAAGGAACGGATGATCCGATCCTGCTCCTGCATCAGCGACGTTGCCTGCTGAATAGAAATGCCCGGCAAAGCCGTTGGCATGTACAGAGCGGAGCCCTCATACAGAGCGGGCATGAACTGGCTGCCTAGTTTGAAATACAACGGAATGGTCACCGCCAGAAAGATGAGATTGATGGCGATTAGAACTTTCCAGTGCCGCAAACACCAGCGCAAAACGGGCAGATAGATGGCCTGGGTCACTCGCGCCGCAGGGTTCTCGGATTCTGGACGCAGCCGGCCGCGAATGAACAACGGCATGAGAACCGGAACCAGTGTGATCGAGAGCAGCGAAGAGAACGCCAACGCTGAGGTCTTCGTCCAGGCCAGCGGCCGAAACATCCGGCCTTCCTGCGCTTCCAGCAAGAACACGGGAAGGAACGACACTAGAATGATAACCAGCGAATAGAACAAGGCAGGGCCCACCTGCTTTGCCGATCGCAGCAAAATCGATCTGCGTTCCTGGGAACTGAGCTTCCCGGTATGTTCGCCTGCCTTCAGGCCGCTGCGTTCCGCCAGATGCTTGTAGCCGTTCTCGACCATCACAATAGCGGCGTCGATCAACACTCCGATGGCCAATGCCAGTCCGCCGAGAGACATCACATTGGAACTGACGTTCAGCCAATACATAGGGATGAAGGCCGCCAGCACCGCGATCGGTAGGGTGATGATCGGCACCAACGCCGAACGCAGATGGAACAGGAAGGCGATGCAGACGAAGCTGACGATGATGGCTTCGAGGATCAGGTCCCGCTTCAGAGTCTTGATGGATTCATTGATCAGCCATGAGCGGTCGTAGCCGGTTACGATTTCCACTCCGGGAGGAAGTGACGGCGCAATCGCTCGCAGCTTGGCCTTGACTCCGCCGATCACGTCAAGCGCGTTCATGCCGAACCGCATGACCACGATCCCGCCAACGGCCTCGCCTTCGCCCTGCCAATCCGTGGCTCCGCGGCGTACCTCGGGCCCGAAATCGACGCTGCCCAAATCGCGTAGCAGCACCGGGGTTCCATTTTTCGTCGCGACCGGAACGTTTTCCAAGTCAGCCACTGAGCGCAGATATCCCAGGCCCCTCACCATGTACTCTGCGCCACTCATTTCGAGAACGTTGCCGCCGACTTCATTCGTGCTATCGCGGACGCGGTCGATCACGGTCGAGACCGGAATGCCATACGAGAACAGCTTGTTGGGGTTGAGCTTGACTTGGTACTGCCGCACATAACCGCCGATGGTTGCTACCTCGGCCACGCCAGGAACTGTTTCTAGCTGGTAGCGGAGATACCAGTCTTGCAGAGCGCGAAGATCAGCGAGGCTCTTAGAATGCGTGCGATCGATGACGGCGTACTCATACACCCAGCCCGCGCCAGTGGCGTCGGGTCCAATTGCGGGATGAACATCGGCCGGCAAGCGCCCCCCGATTTGTTGCAGGTACTCCGTCACCCGCGAACGCGCCCAGTAAAGATCCGTCCCGTCTTCAAAGACGACAAAAACATATGAGTCACCGAACATGGTCTGCGCCCGCACCGATTTCACGTGAGGTGCCGCCAACAACGTAGCGACGATGGGGTAAGTAACTTGGTCCTCGATCACATTGGGCGGCTCGCCCGGCCACTCAGTATGGATGACCACCTGTACATCACTAATATCGGGAAGCGCGTCCAGCGGGATGTGACGAAGGCTCCAAACCCCCGCTACGGTAAGCAGCACGACCCCAGTAAAAACCAGAAACCGATTTTGTTCGCACCACTCAATAATTCGGGAGATCATCACATGCCTCCCGTAACGCTGACGCTGAGCTGTTTGCTGGCAATCGTCTGACCGCCGCGTTTCACTACTATCGTGACTTGCCAGGTCCCACCGGTTTCTAGATTGAGCGGACCTTCGTAAACACCATCCCCTCGTTCTTGGAGCTTTGCTTCGCTTCGCACAGCAGCCATGCCCATGGCCGGCATGGCTGCCATGAAGAAGGTCGCCGTTACTTCCGCGCCGCCTACTGGTTTGCCATCCGGGCCGGTGAGCTTCGCCCGTACCGTATTCGCCCCTTTGTGAGGCGGTGAAGGATCGGTGCTGAAGTCGACGGTCACAGCCTCAGCCGGCCCGTTCATCGCTGCTGCCACTCCCGCGCCCGGCGGAGGAGGTGTGAACGATCCAATTGCAGCCTGCAGTTGGGATTCTGAATCCACCAGGAAATTGGCCGAGCTGACAATACGCTCGCCAACCTTCAAGCCCGTCAGGACCACGAGGTGATCATCCAACCGCGGGCCAACCTCGACTTCACGTGGCTCGAGGTAACCGTCGCCATGATCGATGAAGGCTATATCGCGCGTGCCGGAATGTAGGACGCCCGCAGCAGGAATGACAAGTTGGCGGCCGAGAGGAACCGCAATGCTGACGTTTACGAACATGCCGGGCCTGAGCGCGATTCCCGGATTGTTGAAGACGAAGCGCACAGCAACGGTCCGAGTCGTGGCGTCGACCTGAGGCAGGACTTGATCAATCCGTCCTTTAAACGTGCGGCCAGGATAAGCATCGACTGTCACTGTGGCGGGCATCCCTGGCTTCAAAGCGCCAACGTCGTTCTGAAATACGTTGGCATTTACCCAGACCGTGGAAAGGTCGGCGATGGTGTAGAGCTTCGTTTCCGCTTGCACGTATTGATTGGGAAGAGCGTTGAAGTCCGTGATGTAGCCAGACGCAGGCGAATCAATGCTCACGTCGTGCTGCACCGTGCCGGTTTGCTCCAGTCTGGTGATCTCGCTCGGCGGTACGCCAAATTGGCGCAAACGGTCGGCAGCAGCCTGAAGAAGCCAATCTCCCTCGCGAGCCGCCATCCCATGCGCATCGCTCGCGAAGGTCTGTTGGTTTTGTTTGGCCAGTTGATATTCTTGCTCAGTACTGACCAACTCAGGGCTGTAGATGGTGAATACCGGCTGCCCCTTTCGCACGTACTGGTAGGTGGCATTGGCAAACACCTTCTGAATCCAACCTGGAAAGCGCGTTTGCACATAGGCGAGCTGCCTCTGATTCATCTCCACATTTCCCGGCACGCGCAGCTCGTTGCTGACAGTTTGTATCTCAACCAGCGCGGTCCTCACTCCAATGGCTTGCATCCGTTGCGGAGACAGTTGCAGCGGAACCAGCGTCATCGATGTACCGGAAGCGGAGACCGTCTGGGCCTGTGGTTGATCCGAAACATCCGGGCCTTTGGCCATCAGCGGGCCGGAATTGTCGTTCGCCGGCGAAAGGTAGCGGCGGCCCCAAATGACATACACGAGCGCGCCGACCAACACGAAGCAGATCGCTGCGCTAATCACAAAAGCTTGCTTATAAGTGCGTTCGCTCATTTCGTCACCTCCGGTGTATTGGGTTGTTCCGTCCTGTCAATGGGCGCTCCGACCGCCAGTTCCAGATCGGCAAATCGCATTTCGAAGTCCGCTAGTGCTTGAAAGTAAGCGAGGTCGATGTCCACGACTGTCATCTGGCTATCGAGCAGATTGAGGAAATCGGTGCGGTCGTTCTCGTAAGCGATGACCGTTGAACGCAGACTGGCCGTAGCCTGGGGCTGCAACAAACCCTTATAAAGATCGGCGAACCTCTTCGCAGAACGCACCTGCACCAGCGCTTCCTGAATCTGACCGAAGGCGGCATTCCGCATGGCGGCAAGCTCCGCATCTTGCTCGCTGACCTGAGCTTTGGCCTCGGAAATTTCGGCGTCATGCTTGCGGCGGTTCAACCAGGGCAGGTTGATCGAGCCTTCCAGCATGTAGTTGTTGCGGTAGTTCGCACCGCTCGGCATCAGCATGTAGCCACCCGAAACTGTGAAATCAGGGTTGTAATCCTTGCTCGCCAACGCTTGCTGCTGATGGCTCTTCTCCACGGCGACTCGCGCCTGGGCCAAATCGGTCCGCGAGGCAAGCGCCAGCTTTTCGAGCGCTTCTGTCGCGGCCAACTGCTGTGGAATGGCGTAGTCTCCAAGAACATTGATGGACGCGGAGGGATCGTGCCCCAGGAGAGTGTTCAGACGAGCCCGTGCGATTTCAGCATCCTGTTCGAAGCGAATCAGGTGCTCGGCCAGCCGGGTAAGTTCGAGTTGGGCCTTCAGGATGTCTTGCTGCGGCACTTTGCCGACTGTGTATTTGATTCGGGCCGCCTCCACCGCCTGCCGAGCGATGGAAACATGGCCGTCGTGGAGGCGAAGCTCGTCCTGCGTGCGGAGGAGGTCATAGAACGCTTTGCGCACCCGCACTTGAACATCGAGCCGCGTGTTATCCAGCGCCGCCTTTGCTTCGGCTACATCGCTTTGGGCAATGTCGGAGCGTAGCGCTCGCTTTCCGAAGCCCGGAAAAGTCTGACTTACCATGAACATGTTTTGAGCTGCGTTGTAATCCCAAGGGCGGCGCAGTGGTACACCCCACCCGCGATACATCAATGCGGGATCATCGAGAGCGCCAGCCGCGGGTCGGTGGGCTTCAACGACTGCCAATCGTCGCACCGCGACCTGAATCTCAGGATTTCTAAGCAGCGCGATCTGCTCGATCTCGTCGCGCGTGAAGGTCGGACCGGATGCGGCCGAATGTTGATGCTGCGGCAACAACGCATCTGCCGCAGCAAAAGGGTCCTCGGCTGCAGCGTTCAGTGCGCACGCGCACACTAAGAACAGTGCGTATAGAACTCTCATAATTTTCTCCGTCAGTAGAAAGACACTTCGGGCTTAGCCCAAACACACGTTGGGCGGACGGAGATCTGCCTAGATTCTCAGGACTGTGGTATCAGGTAGGTATTCGTTTGGCGGATGGTGGGGAGTGCTTTTGTCAAACCATTCCGGGCACTCTGGCGATCTTGGAACAGGGAGGGCTGCAACGATTTGTAATACCGGACCGGACTGACGGTTGTTTGTCACAACCATTGTCGTGCCAGATCGAACTTCGGTCTTGCAGCAAGAGTGCGATTGCGGCATGTTCGCCGAACCGCACATCTGGGCCATATGCTTGCAGCATTCGTGCTCTTGGGCTGTCATCGCTCTGCCCGGAATCATGCACGCCAACAACGGCGCCGCAGTCCAGCAGATCATCAGAAGAACGACGGCGATGGCGGCGAGACGTCGCATACTATGAGTCTAGGCCGACCCTGTCTCCGCCGCAAGTGAGCCCGATCACACTATGGCGTGACTGCCGTCTCAGTGGCCCTGCCAACTTCACGGATTTCACCAAGAATTCGCCGGTGCTAATGCCCCAGCCTTGCTTCGTCGCAGTACTCATACTTCTCCTTAACAGTCATTCGCTATCGGCGATAGCAGCGCTTTTTTCAAAGCGTCCATATCGCAGCGCTAGAGTTGGAAGCACCAGAAGATTCAGCGCGGTCGAGGTCACCAGACCTCCAAGAATGACGATCGCCATCGGGCCTTCAATTTCGCGACCCGGGTCGCCGCTTCCGATTGCCAACGGCACCAGGCCGAGGCCCGTAACCAGTGCCGTCATGAGAATAGGTGCAAGGCGTTCGGAGGCGCCGCGAAGCGCCGTATCCCAACCCCAGGACATGCGGTCCACGTCGATAAGGTGCTCATAGTGCGAAATCAGCATGATGGAATTCCGCAGCGTGATTCCGAACAGAGTGACAAAGCCGACAAGGGAGCCCAGCGAGAGATTCGCTCCCGTAATCAGTGCAGCCAGTATTCCTCCAAGCAGAGCGAAGGGCAGGTTGGTAAGAACCAGCAACAGGTTTCGATAGTTGCCCATGACCACCGACAGAAGCAGGATGATTCCCAGCCCCGCTAACAGCGAGTTGACGAGCAGGTCGCGGCGGGACTGAGCTTGGGCTTCGGCCGTTCCAGAGAACTCCACATATACCCCGGCGGGAAGGGACAGTCCGGATAGGCGCTTCTTAGCCTCGTCGACGAATGAAGAAACGTCGCGATCCTGAACGTTGCAGGTGATCGTCTGCACTCGCCGGGCGCCCTGGTGCAAAATGACGTACCGACCTGACTGCTCGTTGATGTCAGCCAGTTGGTTCAGAGTAATGTAGTTGCCGTCCGGGCTGCGAAGCGGCAGCGCGCCGATTTCATTCACTCTCGCACGGTTGTTTGGGGCCAGGACCACGGACACGTCAAAAACGCGATTCCCGTCATAGATTTGTCCGACAATGTCGCTCCCATAAGCCGTCCGTACGACGTCAAGCACTTCTAGCGGATCAAAGCCCCAGCGGGCGACATCCTCCTGCCGCAGTCGCACCACGATCTGTGGCATGCCGGGGGGAGATTGCAATTGCACTTGCGTCGCCCCCTTTATACCGCCCAACACGTTCACGATCTCCGCCGCTTGCTGATCGAGTTGGCCCAAATCGTTGCCGATCACATTCACGACCACCGGGCTCCGGTAACCCGACAGGGTTTCGTTGATCCGCTCCGTCAGAAAACTATTTGAGGTGAGAATCGGACCAGGAAGTTCAGAGATGACGCGCCGGATGCCTGCCTGCGTTGCCTTGACTTGCATTCCGTTAGTGGCCTTCATGTTTACGTCGATTTCACTCTCATGCGTGCCCATCGCATCGGTTCCCAATTCGGCTCTGCCGGCTCGCTGCGCCACCGATCGGACAGAAGGAATTTTCAGTAGCGCGTCGGTGAGGCGGTTTCCCAACCGCAGAGATTCTTCGAGGGAGGTTCCGGGCAGGGCGGTCATGTGCACGGTAATGTTGCCCTCACGCAGTTCGGGGAGGAACGACTCGCGTAATAGGAACACGGTCGCAACGCCAAGTACGACCAGCAATGCCACGGCGGCCATCACCAGTCGGGGCGATTTCTCAATGCGAAGCAAAACTGACTGATACCCCTCCTTCAGCCAGCGCACCGCCGGGGCTTCCTGTGGTGGCAGATCGTGCTTCCCCAACAGAAACATGCAGAGGGCAGGCGTTACAGACAGTGCCACAACGAGCGAGGCCAGGATCGCCCAGATATAGGCAATACCGAGCGGTCCAAAGATCCTTCCTGCCAATCCCGACATATTCAGCACAGGAAAGAAAACAAGGATCACTGCAAACGTTGCATAAACGACCGCGCTGCGCACTTCAATCGAAGCATCGAGCACAACCTGGAAGGATGAGCGGGGCGTTGCCGAGGCTCGATTCTCCCGCAAGCGCCGGTAGATGTTTTCGACATCGATCACAGCATCGTCCACGACCTCGCCGATAGCGATCGAGAGGCCTCCCATCGTCATGGTGTTCAGACTCAAACCCACCCGGTCGAGCGCAATCACCGCGGCCAACAGGGAGAGCGGGATGGCGGTACAGGAAATCGCTGCCGTCCTGAGATTGAAAAGGAACAGGAATAGAACCACGATCACCAGAACAGCGCCGATGAGCAAAGAATCGCGCACGTTATGGAGCGCAACATCAATGAAGTCGGCTGCACGAAACACTTCCGGATGCAGCTTGATTCCTTGCGCTTCCAGGCTGGAGCGCAGTTCGCCCAGAGCCCGGTCCACGCCCCGTGTGACTTGGAGGGTGTTGGAACCGTATGCCGCATCGACAATCAGAATCACGCCGGGTTGTCCTCGGATCGTGGCAGCTCCGATGGCGGGCGCGGGGGCGTCCACTACGCGCGCCACGTCTCCCAACGTCACGCTCGCTCCGTTGTGATGGACCAAAACCGCGCGGGCGAGTTGAGCAGCCGTAAGCGACTGACCTTCGGTTTGGAGAACGATTCGCTGGTTGGCCGTCTCCAGGAACCCCGCACCGCGAACTCCGGTGGCCTGCCGCGCCGCGGCCATGACGTCTTCAACACTCAGTTCGTGCTCGACGAGCCGCTGGGGATCGAACTGGAATTGAATTTGGCGGACATCGCCCCCGACGACTTCGACTCCGGCTACACCGGGAACCGCCAAGAGACGCGGTTTGACCGTCCAGTCGGCGATCGTCCGAACGGCCATGAGTGATTTTTTATCCGAGGTGAGACCCACCTCCATCACCCACGTCGTCGACGAAGTGAGCGGTGTCATCAGCGGCGCATGCACGCCGGCCGGAAGTTCGCTTGCGACGGTGGACAATCGCTCATTCACCGCTTGACGGTCCCGATAAACATCGCTGCCAGGATGAAAGACAACGGTAATGAGGGAAAGGCCTTGAATCGACCTTGAGCGCAGGGACTCGATGCCAGCGACACCGTTGATGGCATTCTCGATGGGCTGCGTGACCAACACTTCCACCTGCTCAGGAGCGAGACCGGGCGCCTCGGTTTGAATGGAAACTTCGGGGGGCGCGAACTCCGGGAAAACATCGTAAGACACACGCGAGAGCGAGAGGATTCCATAGACCAAGAGCGCGCAGGCCAGGGCGATTACGATTCCACGGCGCCGGATCGAGAAGCGGACAATGGCATTCAGCATCGAGCGAGCCTCGTTTCAGTCTTCATCTCCCATGGCTCCTGCGTGGCCACCGGACAGCAATTCTTCAGAGAGCAAAGACTGCGCTCCCTGGGACACGACCTTTCCTCCCGGTGAGAATCCTTGTGTCACAAAGAATCCGGCTTCGACAGGAATGTCTGTTGCTACAGCGCGGCGAGTGAACCGGTCCTTTGCCGATTCCAGATAAACCCAGGCTTTTCCCTCGGACCAGACAACCGCAGACTCGGGCATAATCACACCTTTCATGGAAGAGCCGACCGAAAGGTGAGCGACAAGGTTTGTCCCCGGTGCAAGACCAGCCTGGGAACGTGTGCGGTAGAGATAACTCCTGCCTTGAATGCGGGGATCGACCCGGGGAAACGTCGAGACGAGGCTAGCGTCCGTCCGGGTTCCGCCGCTCATGTCAAGCGAGATCGCCTTGGGCACAGCGAACGATTCGTTTCGCGGCACAGTAACTTGCACCAGCGCTTCTCGCTGATCAAGAACGCGTTCGAGTTCTGGTGAGCCATCGACTACCCATTTCGCAGTCACGCTGCCCCATTCCTGGCGGATCACCGACTCTTGCAGTTTCAACTGCTGCTGTGCCGAACCTTCATCCATCTCATCCGCACGAAGGACGCCTTCCATGGACTGGAGCGATTTCTGGGAGATGTTTTGATTCTGTTCAAATAGCGCCTTGAGGCGCGTGTATTCCTGGCGCGCGACTTCGGTTTGCACGCGAGCTTTGTCGAGTTGCGTCCGTGCCGCAACATAGGTCTTCCGGGATGTCGCGAGATCTTGAACGGACAGCACCACGGCGGGCGCCACTTCCTGCGCGCGTGTAACGGCTGCTGTCAGCGTCGCTGTTTCCAGTCCCAAACGAGCTTGTGTCGATGGATCGAGAGTGAGGATGGTTTGTCCCTTTTCGATCGAAACCTGAGCCGTTTCTTTCTTCGCAAGACCGCGACCGCCTTCCTCGTTGTCCTTGTCGCGAACGGTGCTACAGCCCGCGAGAAATACCAGTGTCAGCAGAGTGGCCATGAAAGCCTGCACCCATCCAGGCTTGCCTGCATCGGAATTGCGTCTCATCGTTCCGGCTCCTTTCGCGGCCGATACAGCGTCGATGAATCCGGCGCGATGGAAAATGTGTCACCTGGATCAAGCGGGCGCTGGACGGCATCCTCCAGTTCGCCCAGAGCGCTCTGGGCACGGCCGAGCGCGTCAAGCCGGGATCGAGCAATGACGGAGCTCTCAATCCGCACGCCATTCAGGGTGAGGCGGTCTTCCTCGCCGACCTCGACCGCTCGTTGCGTTATCTTCTGCTGCGTGTCCTGCAATGCGCGCAATGATTGGTCAGCTTCGGTAAATCCCTTCAGCGCCGCCCGGTAGCGAGCAAGTGCCCGCTCACTGTCGGCAATGACCTGAGCCTGTCTTTCCAGGAAATCGCTGGCGGCTTCCTTGCGTCGCGCCTCAGCTTCGGCGATTGGCCCCTGGTTGCGATTGAACAGAGGGAGAGTGGTCGACAGTCCGAGCGTAAAAAAGTTGTTCCGTTCCTCGTAGGTATAGCCGGGGCCGATCTGGATGTCGGGGTATTGCTTCGAAATCTCCAGTTGCAGTTCGGCTTCGGCTGCCGCGTACTGTGCCAGGGCACGACGCACGTCCAAGCGATTCAGAACGGCATCTCGTTGGATCTGCCCCGACGAGAGGGACTCGGAATTCGGCGGAGACTCAAAGGCGATCCATGAGAAATCAAAGCCCTGTAATGCGGCCGGCGGAATTCCGATAGCGGCTGCCAATGCAGCAAGAGCTTCGTCCACTTGACCTTCAGCAGTACTGATTCCCAGGTGTGTTTTGGAAAGCTCGATCCGCGCTAGGTCTAGTTCCGGTCTGGGTATTTCCCCAACCGAGAACCTTTGCTCCAGCAGCGCTACTTGTTCTCGCCGAACCTCCTCTTCAGTACGCAGTAACTCCAAGTTTCGACCCGCGAGAAGATAATTCAGCAGGGCGAGGCGAACCCCGCTGCGGATTTTCCAAGCCGAATCCGCCAGATCGAATCTGGCCGCTTGATCGAGGTTGCGCGCAACTTTGACGCGATATCCTCGTTTCCCAGCCGTCTCGATTGGCACTGCGAGTTCTAAGCTGAGCAAATAGGGGCTCGGGACGCCCGGTGCTATGCTCAGGTTTGGGTTAGGCCTTGCGCCGGCCGTGACGGTAGCCGCCTCCGCCTCCTCGACGCGGGCTCGGGCAGATTCTAATGTTGGATTGAAGTACAAAGCCGCAAGGGAGAGCGTTTCGAGATCCCACGTCTTCGGCGGCCATGGTGACACGGTGCGACCCAGATTCTTCTCTTCGTACCCTTGTAGGGCAGGGTCTGCGAGATTCCGAAGCTGAAACCGCGAGGCTGTGTCGGCAGGGACGATCGGAGCAGGTTGATAGCGGCGCACTGCGCATCCGGCCAAAAACAGAACTCCGAAGAGGGCAACACCTGGTTTTCTAGCCGCGTTCATAGGAAGTTGTGCCTTTCCCGAATCACCGCTCCTTGCCCATAAAGCCATTTCGCTGGCCGCTGAAGATAGAGCGCAGCCTTGTGAATTCACGGCCCATTTCCTTCATCTGCTCGCTGCTTGGAGTGAATGAGACGGTCATGCCATAGGTGTGCTGGGTGCGATCGAATACTGGTAGGACTGCGTAGTTGGCCCTCCCCTGATCGTCCGACGAGTGCTGCCGGACCACGTAGCCTCCGATGAGATACCCGAACGTGCTGCCGACAACCACGTCGGAAGGAAAGTGCTGACGCCCGGTGATCCGGCTGACGCTAATCACAGTCGCGAAACTGTAAGCGCCAAGCTTCGTCCACCATCCCGGATACTCGAGGGCGATGACCCGTGCCAGAGCCCAACTGGCAGCAGCATGGCCGGACGGAAAAGAACCGTCGAGCGAGTAATCGCTGGTTCCGTGGGGCCAAAACCGTCCTGTCCCGAGACCATCATTGGGACGTTCCCTGTTGGTCGCGAGCTTCAGCCCCTCAGTCACAAGCGAAGCGTTGGCCACAGCCTCGGCTCCAAGAATGCCGGTCTTGCGCAGATGTTCGTTGTGCTTCAGTGCTCCTAAGACGTACAGCGCTCCGGCCTCGCCGAACGTCGCATACGGAGAACCGAAGTCGGATATGGTTTCACTCTTATCAATGAGGCTTTTGTTTGTGGTGCCGACTTGGCGAAGCGCGTCTTGGTCGTAGGCGAATGCCGCGCCGGTAGCACCAGCGAAGGGCAGAAGCCAGAGGGCATCGTCGGAATTGATACGCAGCGGACTGGTCCAGATGCCAGCCTGGTCATGGGCCAAATCCTTTAAGCACTGATCGAGCTTTTTGAGGCCGCAGTGGTCCTGTTGCTGTTGAGCCGCTGAAGTAACGGAATCCTTCGGCTGGTCTTGCGCGAAAGGCCCGGCGCATGCCAAAAGAAGACCTGCAATGACGCCGGCTTGTCTCATGTTCATCAATGACTCCTGGGTGCTGTCCCAGCCCCGTGGGCACATGCGTTGCACACTATGCCGGGCTCTTCAACATGAGCAGCACAGTGTCAAAACCGCTTAAGTACTGAGTTCAAGAAAAGTGGACTTAGCAGGATTTTGAGCGTTAGGAGTGGTATCAGATCCGAAGAGGCAAGGGGGGAGAGGCGGTCAACCGCGACACGAAAGAGAAAACAGGCTTATCCCCCGGCGGGTGCGGGCGCAAATCCGGATGCACATGGGCAAACAGCGTTTGCGCGACGACAGCCAACAGTTGCGTGAATAGTGCAATGGCCCCCACAACGGTCAGCACACCGATGTACTGAAGTTCAGAATCGGAGGTCGGTCCGGGGGCATCCCAATGATCCACCGATTCAATAGCGGGGTAGGCCACGATTAGGGCGACCAAACATATAAGGATCACCACTAGGAACGCGTTTCGATGCACAGTACCGTGATCGTACAACGCGGATCAGACATGGCGCAAGTTCGAGACCTGTCTCCACTTATTGAGCACGATTGATCGCCAGCGCGTGCAGCAAAAAGCCCAACGGGAAAAAGGTGACACCAAGGACTGCGCTGGACAGGTCAAGGTAATGACCAACGCTATTTCCCTGGCCCCACTCCATCCATGGGAAAAGTTGAAGTGCTTCGCAGAGATGGGTAAAGAGGACCATCATCATACCCGTCGTTCCGACGAACTGAAGAACGGACCACGGCCGCTTTTCTTTCACGAGCATGATTACCGATGCCAGAAAAAGCGGCAAGGTCGGAACCGTTGCAAACAAAGTCTTGAGCAATGTGGGATTCATAAAGCATCACGCGAAGCGCCGCAGCTTCTTGCGCTCCGACTCGCCATGAAAAACGCTATCACTTCCGCTGCGAACAGGAACAATTCGGTCGTTCGCAACGACCGTTTCGTCGAGTGTCCGGTGCCTGAAACGTCAAGAATTGAGAACATCGTTCCACCTGCAGTTGCGGCGGTGCTTGCAAAGAATTGTTGTTTTGAGCATGCGGCGCTTCCGGCTCTGCCGGCCCTACTTCACTTCGCCTGCAACCCGGCCCAAACCGTCTCGTGTAACCTTCTCCAGCTCTGAATTTCTTTTTGCATGTCCTGAGCGTCATGAGCCACGTGCCAGCGCCTGGGATGTCCCTTTCGCAGTTCGTCATCCAGACTCTGCACATCGCGTTCGAGGTGTTGGGATAGTTGCGCCATGGCACGAATTGCAGTCGCGTTTGGGGCGGGTTGGCTCGCCGACAGGCTTGCCTCGAATGTCGCTTCGCACTCTCTGAGGGCAGTCAAATCCTGTCGGAGTTTATCCAATTGTTGCAAACTTCGCTCTGCGTCCAACGCCCACGTCCAGATCCTGCCCGGTACCATTTCCTCGGCTTGCTGATTCGCGCGTTCCGCCACCGAATCGCACTTCGGATGGATAGTCTGCTGAGTCTCAGTTGGCTGGACGGTGCTGCTTTGTGCAAGAAACAAAGTTAGCAATGGCTGCTTTGTCGCGAGGTAATTTCTCGCCGGATCAGCCCTCATGGCTGCGAAGGCCAGTAACAGAAGCACAGTCGACATTGTTCCCATCATCATCGAGGCGACCCACCGATGCCAACGGCCGTTAGCCTCTGCCTCTTCCCCATGTGTAGTAGAGGCCCAAGTAGCCCACCTTATGTCGTTCACCACTCACCGTGTGTCCCAGCATGAACAGCAAACTCAGGTTCTGACGAAAATTGTAGTAACCGCCTGCATCGACGAATGTCGATTGACGGCCGCCGAAAATCTGCGCACCTTGATGATAGCCCTCACCCCCAAGGGTCAGCCGCTTGGTGATCTGCCGCTGCAAAAGCCAGCCGGCAAACACAGAATCTTTCATTCCGGCCGCGTGATTGATCTGGTATCCAATTCCTCCGTATGTTGTCCACGGCCCGAAGCTTTTCTGTGCCCAGATCGGCAGTCGCGCCCACACCTGTCCACTCCCGAGACCCAGCCGATTGTTGCCTGAGGGAAGCTCCAACAACGGGAAGACGCCTACTTCGGGACGATTAGCACCCTCCTGAACGAACCTGTACTTGAGGCCGAACTCCGCATCTCCCATGCCGTAAGCGCCATTCGCTGACAGATATGCTCCGGGCAAGATCATGTGAACTTGGAGGTTTGGGGCCGCGCCCCAGTTGAACTCCATCGCCGGGAGCTGTGAGAAAGTCGAACCGGCAGCCCGGTCGAATGTGCCGAAGAGGTATGCCTCGTAGTGACGAAAACCCACCGGCTCGGGATCGTCGGTCTGAAAAGGCGGACCAGCGTAAGCGCGGGGACAGGCGACAAACGCCAGCAACAAAACCGCAACCCAAGCCAGTTTCACTTGTACCGGACCATGCTCGAATTCAATCACGAAGAAAGTCCGTTCAAGAAGTCGTATCGTCGCGACCTCTGGTCGTCCTGATTGGGTGAAGTGGATAAGCCAAATATCACTATACGATATCGACTTTCGTTATTGACATCCGTCACAACCTGCTGTGTCTAAAATCACAGAGTCGTTCCCGCCACTCAGTTACCGTGGGTGGTTATCCTGCCCGAATTTTATCCGCACGAATGGGTTCGTTGGGCGGAATCCGGCCGGGCATCCGGAGTTCGGCGAAGAAACCAGTAATGAGGGAAGTTCAATGCGGCATGCTTCTGGAGTCCTCACCGTCATAGTTGTCGCGTCCATTGTGGTTGTATGTCTTCCATCCAACGCAGCCAAGAAATCCGAATACGCGATCTCCTCCTATGCGAAGTATGTGCAGATTCCAGGAGCCACCCCGATGGGAGCCGACACTTGCACTACGTGTCATGCCGACATCGCTAAGGATTTTCGGCATGCGTATCATGCCCAGCAAGGTGTGGAATGCGAGCAGTGCCACGGTCCCGGCAGCCTGCACGTGCAGGGTGGCGGGGACATTTCCAAGATCATCTCCTTCCGCAAGCGTTCTGCCAATGACGCCAACGGCGTCTGCCTGAGCTGCCACGCGCGCGACGCCGCGATTCGCAACTGGACTACCGGCCGTCACGCTTCGAACCGGTTGCGCTGCACCGATTGCCATCAGACCCATAACTACGGCGAGAAGAAAACAGCGGAAGGCGCGGCCTTTGTGAATATCATGACTCCCGGACGCACAGACGCTGTGGAGAACCTCGTGCCGGAAGCGAAGGTGAAAATCCAGCCGCGCTGGCAAGCGAACGATGCCTGCCTGCGGTGTCACCAGACCGAGCGCGCTCAGATGAGCCTGCCCTACCACCATCCTTTGCGCGAAGGAAAAATGAGTTGTGCCGACTGCCACGATCCGCACGGAGGTCCGGCGGGAAATAATCTCCGCGTCGCCAACACCAACCAGCTCTGTCTGAGCTGCCATTCGCAATATCGCGGCCCCTTCGCCTACCAGCATCCCCCGGTCACAGAAAACTGCATGACCTGCCACACCGCCCACGGTTCTCCAAACACGAACCTGCTAAGCGTGAGCGAACCGGCATTGTGCCTGCAATGCCATGCCGGTCATCACAATGGAGCCGGTCTGCCGATCTCGGACCGTTGCACGAACTGCCACGGATCGATCCACGGCACCGATACTCCAACTCCGACCGGCGGAAGCAGATTCCTGGATAAAGGACCCACCGAAGTGCAACTGCGCGCGGGCATTACGCAGTCGCTCTCATCGTCGAGGCCTGGCACGGTCGCGGCCTCGCATTCTGTGGCACTCGTGCCTTCGCACGCCTCGAACTTGGCGATTGCCGCGGCGGGCGGCGGGTTGGGCATGCTGTCGCGATCGATGGCGCCGTTGTCAGGCGGCACCATGTCGGCAGCCGATCCAAACGCCGGAGAAACCGGAGTCAGCAATTTCGATGCGGCCTACTCCATCGTTCCGGGCCAATATCGGTTTGTGGATGTAACCGGGTTTGGCGGGCGCGTTGGTGAATACGACAGCCTGAAGCAGTCCGCCGGCGCCGATGTCGCAACCGCCTATGTCAACGAACAGAATCACGTGACCATCGTTACACGCGGCAATGTTGTGAATGGCGAGGATTACCAGGCGGCTTCCCAGCTTACCGCCGGCGAGTGGGCCCGGCTCAGCGTCGACATGCGGAGCTTCGTACAGCAGCAGGACCACTACAACTTCTACGCCTTCCCTGTACTCGACGTGCCTCCTGGCGGTGGCGCTCTCGGCAATTGCCAACCCCCGACCGCGGCCGACTGCTTCACCGATCTCGTTCCCTCCCACGTTCCGTTCTACGCAGTAAGACGACTCGGTAAGGCGCAAGCGCAAGTCAAGCTGCCCAAGCTGCCCGTTCATCTCTTCATGAATGGCGACTGGCAGGCGAGATCGGGCACGACCCAGTTCGCGTACCTGGATGAGAACAGCTATGTCCCCCCTCTAGGAGCATCCGGTCAATTTTGCGGAGCCCAGTGTCACTACCAGTCGCAGTTTCAGCCGGTGAACTACACGACTCGGAACATTGGTGGCGGGGCTGACATCGATATCGGCTCCGTGCGTCTCACCTACCAGCACAAGTTCTCGAGCTTCAATGACCGCCTCGTGTTCCCGACCGGGGCGTTCACGGGTGCGTTTAACGTCGACGCATCTAGCTGTGAAGCTTTCCCCTTTGGGTTTGCCGGCACTCAATGCCCGTCTTCGGCTAACCTGCCTCCGGCAGGCCCCGCGCCGGGTGCAATCCCGGCCGGGTCCTATGGCACCGACATACCTTCCCCCAACCAGTTGCACACAGACAGCTTGAGCTTGAGCTGGGCGGCTTCCCCGAAGCTGAACTTTAACGGCAACGTGAGCTACACACGCTTACGCAATACCTACACCAACTATCCGCAGAACACGTTCGATACTGACGAAACTCTGAATTGGCACCCGATGGATCGGCTGCGTGTTGCCGCCGATTATCACCAGCACAATCTGCTCAACGACTTCACGCCCTACTACAGCCTGTACGGCAACGTGTCGTATCACAATCACTGGGCAGGGCTGAAGCTCGAATATGAGTTGCCGCTCAATTTCGAGGTGGAAGGCTATTACAAGCGCAGCGGCATCACGCGCTCCAATGCCGCTTTGTGGAACGACACCCGGTATAACCTCTTCGGATCGCAGATTTATTCTGTCGACAACACCGATTTGATGAAGGTTGTGCCGACGTCCTTTAGCAACACTACCGGCTTGGCGCTGCGTTATCACGACGCCAGCCTGTGGAGCGCGCGCGCGGGATACGAATGGACCGGAACGCACGACCCCGGCTACCTGATCGTGCCGAAGAGCGATAACCGCATATTTAGCAACGTGACACTAACGCCTAGGCCATGGCTGACGTTCGCGAACGACACAAACATCATCGTGCAGAACGCTTTCCCCGCTGTTCCGCTGCCGAACACGCCAGGTGTAGCGCCGCTTTCGGCGCCAGGCGCGACGGGGTCATTCGGCTTGAACATCGCCGGACTGCCTCCGACCTTCCAGCGGCGCAACCGGTTCTACATCAATACCGCCAGCGCCACGCTCAGACCTCTGCCCAGTTGGAACCTGGGACTCGGCTACTCCTATCAGCAAAATAGCCTGAAGACGTACATGGCATTCCAGAACGACAACGCGACCGGATACATCCTGGACGAACCGCTCGTCCCCTACAAACAGATCACGCAAGCCTATTGGGGAGAAACAGGCTACACGCTTAGACAACGAGCAGGACTGAATTTCCGCATAACCTATAACTCGGCGCGCAGCGGCTTCCGTCCCGATCTCAATCCCAACGATGCGGCCGGCCTGGGCAATGCCTATCTGATTTCCCAAGGCACGTTCGATCCCAACGGATTGTTCCCATTTGCCTTGGGCAACCTGAACACGATTTCCACCCAGATTTCGCAAGTGATCGTTCCGCAGTGGATTGGGCAATCGAAGGCTTACTACATCTTCCCGCGTAAGTTCGAAGGAGGGTTGCTGTTCTATTACGGTAGTTATCGGGATTACTGGAATCCAAATTTGAACGGGGACCTGCGAACGTTCAGTGTGTATGTAGGACGGTCGTGGTGATCCAGACAGAGATGCATCAAGCAGTCGTCTCTCAAGGTCGGTGTTGTCAGTTGTCCTCCAGACCTCCTGAACTGGCGCGCCGACCTCGGAGACACGAAACTTTTCAAAACGCGTAATGGGCTGAGATGACGACAGGGAGGCTCGACGGAGTAGATTTGTGCGTGCTTTTACAAAGGCGCAGCGAGCTCGCATTCTGGAACGCCTGAAACACAATCACAAGTATTCGATCGTGGTTTCATGCGCCAAGACGTGCCCTCAGGAGGATGCTCAGGACTTCGCCTCCGTGCTGCAAGAGGCGGGCTGGACAGTTTCCGGCCCTTTCGCAAATGAGAAGATCTATGTGGAAGGCATACAAATCGGTGTCCCGGATCTCCGCTCACCTTGCCCAAGCGCTCATCTGCTCCTCGATGTCCTGGTTTCGGTAGGCTTCAATGTCAAATTCGTGAGAGCAGCTGAGACTCTTCCCTCGGCTTTTTTCGAAGGATGTTCTCTGCTGCTGGGTTCATCGTTAGGAATCGCGCTCCCTGGCGCCCATCAAAGGGAGACGTTTCGCTAAGATGTAGGATATCCGGGCAATGCATAAGGAAAACAGCACTCATCAAGACTTCTACGCAGGCCTGATCCGGCTCCACATTCTCCATCATGCCTGTCGGGGCGACGTGTTTGGATTGTGGATGATCGAGGAACTGGCCCGCCACGGTTACAAATTGAGCCCTGGCACGATGTATCCCCTGCTACACTCGCTCGAAGAGCGAGGGCTTCTCGTCTCGAAAGAGAAGCGAGAGGGCAACCGCTACCGAAAGCTCTATCGGGCGACACCTGCTGGTCGCAAGGCTCTCAAGGCCGCCAAAGATAAGGTCCGCGAACTGTTTGGCGAATTGTTTGAGCACCGGCATCCCAGACGTCCGCGCAAATCAAAAGCTCGCTGAGCAGAGACATCCACGCGGAACGAAATTTGGCATCCTGAGGGCCCACGGGCCAGGGTCCCTTTTTGCCACGCGACGACTCACCAGCGCATCTGACTATAGCGAGCCAGACGCTCGGAAGAGGGGGATCAATGCGGGCACTAGCATGTTTCCTGGTCCTTATCGGTGTAGTATGCGCAATATCCCGATTTCCACATCCATCACACTGGGTTCCTGGTCACGGAGGTCAATGGCAGTCCGGCGCATTTCGATGGGCTGCGTGACACCCTTCAGCGTCCCCCGATGCACGACGGAAAGCGGGGCGAGGCCAAACTCATCATTCCTTTCACAAATCCAGAGATTGGGGGCCGGTTTGTATTTCACTGCCACGTGGTGAAACACGAAGACAAGGGCATGATGATGACGGTCGAAGTGGTACGGTCGCGATTTTGATCGCCCGCAGAAATGCTAGTGAGTTCTTCGGCTCGAACTAGTAGATCCGAAAATGGGGCATCACTATCGGCTTTCGACAACGAAATCCGATAATATATTTTGTGAAAGAACATCTCGGGGGAAAGCAAATCGTGAGTTCGGCTCTTCGTTTTCTTCTCAGACCCGGATCGGGTCCAGCGAGCGGTTTCCTGATTCGCTTCGCCGTAGGTTTAATTTTCTCCACCCAGGGGATTCTCAAGTACATCGATCCCAACATGGGAGTCATTCGGTTCACGAAAATTGGATTCCCGCATCCTTACTTTACCGCGCACTTCGTCGGAGCTTTTGAGATTATCTGCGGGCTGCTTGTACTGTTGGGTCTGTGGACCAGACTATCCGCTATTCCACTCTTGATCGTAATCTCGACCGCCATTGCCACGACCAAGATTCCAGAGTTGTTTCGCCCCAATCAGGGATTCTGGTACATGGTCAGCGACGCTCGAACAGATTTTGCGATGTTCTGCTGCCTGCTCTTCTTGATCGCATCTGGTGGAGGTACTTGGTCGCTCGACGCGAAATATGCCCGCCACGACAGAAATCAGAGCTGAAGCGCCCGGAACAGCAAATGGGCGAACCTTGCGCGAATTGTCGCTGCTCTATTTGCGCTTAGGAACCACAGCTTTCGGCGGACCAGCGGCGCACATCGCCATGATGGAGGATGAGGTCGTCCGGCGCCGCAGATGGCTAACGCGAGAGGAATTTCTCGATCTGCTCGGCGTGATCAACCTCATACCAGGTCCGAATTCCACCGAGATGGCGATCCAGATCGGGTATCGCATCGCGGGGTGGCCGGGACTGCTGCTAGGAGGAACTTGTTTCATTCTGCCGGCTGCGGTTCTGACGTTAGCCCTCGCCTGGCTTTACGTTCATTACGGGACGCTGCCCCAAGCAGCCAGTGTCTTGTACGGAATCAAAGCAGTAATGATCGCCATTGTGTTGCAGGCCATCTGGAACCTTTCCCGGACTGCTGTCAAAACTAAGCTACTCGCTTTCATTGGCGGTTTGGCGGTTGTGATGAACGCTCTCGGAGTCAACGTGCTGCTGGTTCTCTTCGGAGCGGGTATCGCGACGGTCGTCGCGAAAAGAATGGCCTCTTCTCTAAAGACGATGTCTTCGGCCGCTGCGACCTTGCCGGTTAGTGGCAGCATTTCCAACACGCTGGTTGGCGCTTTGGGAACGAAGGTGCCGTTTGGCCTGGTGGCCCTGTTCGCCTTTTTCCTGAAGGTGGGAGCAGTCCTTTTCGGCAGCGGCTACGTTCTGTTGGCATTCCTTCGCACCGATTTGGTGGTCCGGCTCCAATGGCTCACAGATAAGCAACTCCTGGACGCGGTTGCCGTCGGACAGGTAACACCGGGACCGGTTTTCACCACGGCCACGTTCATCGGATACCTGCTGGGGCGGATTCCCGGTGCACTGGTGGCAACAGTCGGAATCTTTCTCCCATCATTTGTGTTCATCGCAGTCATCGGTCCACTGGTATCGCGGATGCGGAAGTCCGCAGTTCTGGGCGCATTTCTCGACGGAGTCAATGTTGGGGCACTCGCCCTCATGGTCGTCGTCACGTGGCATCTGGGAAAGGCCGCTCTGATTGACTGGGTCACAATCGCTCTGGCGGCGGCAAGCGCGATTACGCTCATTCGTTTCAGGATCAACTCGACTTGGCTTATCTTGGCCGGAGGGATCATTGGCTACGTTGGGCAAACAGCGCTCGCTTAGCTGCGCCGCCAACTGAGGAAATACAAATGAAAAACTCACTTCCATCAAGGCGCCGCTTTTTGAAGACGGCGGCGATATCGACGGGAGCGATCCTGCTCCCAAGCACTAATAGCTTCGCCCAGACGCAGCCAACAGCAGCGAGTTCTGCCGTCTCTGATTCTGCGTCTGCGGATTACACGATACGGATTAAGGTGTCCCCGATCGAGATCGCGCCAAACCGGATTGTTTCGATCACAAATTACAACGGCCAGTTTCCTGGCCCGCTTATCCGTCTCAAAGAAGGTCACCCCGTGACGATTGACATTCTCAACGACACCGATGTGGCGGAACAGCTGCACTGGCATGGGCAGATCGTGCCCGTGGATGTAGACGGCGCGGCGGAAGAAGGCACGCCTTGCATTCCTGCGCGCGGCAAGCGGCGGATTACATTGACGCCTCGCCCGGCTGGTTTTCGCTTCTATCACACGCACAATCGGGCCGGGGCGAATCTAGCGGCCGGTCAATATAACGGTGAAGTCGGCCCTGTCTACATCGAACCCAAAAGTGAACCCGGCAACTACGATCGCGAGGTTTTCCTGGTCCTGAAAGAATTCGAGCCGGCTCTGAGCCGCGGCGGAGACATGCCCCAGAATTTCCTTCCGCCTGTCACGGTCAAAACCCTTGAAGAACAGGGCGAAGGCGCGATGAAAGCATCGTTAGCTAAGGGTATGCCGCACGGCTTCGAAATCGGATATACATCATTCACCATCAATGGCCGCATGCTCGGTCATGGGGAGCCGATAAGGGTAAAGCAGGGAGACCGCGTTCTCTTTCATATCCTCAACGGAAGTGCGACAGAGATCCGCAGCCTTGCCTTGCCCGGTCATTCCTTTAAGGTCGTAGCGCTCGACGGAAATCCGGTGCCGAATCCAGCGTCTGTGCCGGTTCTGTGGCTGGGGACGTCGGAGCGGATTTCTGCGGTCGTCGAAATGAATCATCCGGGCGTTTGGATTCTGGGGGACCTTGATGACGATGATCGGCGCCATGGTATGGGCATCGTGGTGGAATATGCAGGACAGAAAGGCAGGGGACAATGGGTAAAACCTGTTGCCTCACGCTGGAACTACTTGCGTTTTGCCAAGCCCGGCGCGAGTGGGCCAGCACCGGATGAAGCCTTCGACATGATATTTGTGAAGGATAACGCCGCCGAAGAAGGCTTTAATCGCTGGATCATCAACGGCGTCGCCTATCCCATGACGGGTGAAATGGCGCCGGCCTCGTTTCATCTGAAGCAAGGCAAGCGCTACCGCATCCGCATGCGCAATGCCAGTGATGACATTCATCCGATCCACCTCCACCGGCACAGCTTCGAACTCACAAAAATCTTCGGCAAGCCTTCAGCGGGAATCTTCAAAGATGTCGTCATGCTTGGAGGCTACCAAGAAGCTGAGATCGACTTCGTTGCTGACAACCCAGGGCTGACGCTCTTCCACTGTCACCAACAGTTACACATGGACTTCGGCTTCATGACTTTGTTCGATTACGTCTGATGCCGTCATTGAACCCGCGCCAGCAGATGGAGATGTTATGCAACAGAGGGAACGCGTTCATACTCGAAGGTTGCTTCTTTGGGCCGCGCCTCTCGTGGTGGGGCACTTTGTCGTTGTCCTCTGGCACCTATTCCTGCTGGTGAAAGTAGAGCCGAATACCCCTCACATCCTGCCTCCGCTATTGATCCTGATCAATCTGATTCCTGTCGCCGGGCTGTTCGTCTTTGTCAAAGGATTTCCCAAACTGGCGGCAAGCATGGTCGCGCTTCCTCTGGGAGTTGCGATCGCCATCGGGGGCTACTCCCATTTTGTGAGTTCCGCATCTGACAACGTATTTCGCCTGCCACCGGGGGGTTACATACTCTCGTATCAGATAAGCGCTGTAGTGCTCGTAATTTTGGAGGCTCTAGGGTGCTGGATTGGCTTTCGAATGCTTGCGACTGCAAGGACGGGTTCGCGCTAAAAGCGCATAGAGGTTCGGCAGGCTTCGGCATTTGCCTGACTTATCAGCAGCACCACTATCGGGGCCGTTCTACGACAGATCCATTCCAGCTCTTGTCACTCTTTCGGTAATCATGTTCCAGCTGCTCGCGCTGCCCGTCCTAACCTTCGAGGGAGGCAGCGCTCGGCGACTTGCTCGATCAGCACTATTGGCTGGCCGGTTGAAAGAGCTCGACCGGATTTCCGGATGGATCATCGAGCAGGATTTCCGACCCGCCGGGTCCAGACACAATGTCGTTACGGAAGTGTAGCTGAGCTTTGCGCAGTCGAGAAACTTCCGCCGGAAGATCCTGCACATTGATGATGATTCGGTTCCAGCCTCCGGGTTCAGGTTTGCGCCCGTCCGGCATCGGCTTAGCAGCGCCCCCTGGCCCAAAGGGTGTGCTCAACACCAGTTCAAGGCTGCCTCGCGAAAGCATCGCGAAATTGGGACGACGCTCCTGCTTGACCTGAAACCCGAGATACTTTGTGTAGAACTCAACCGCCGGGTCGAGCTCGTTGACCATATATCGCACTCTGGCCGTCGTCATATCTGCGTTTTTCTCCTTTGATTGTGGAGTTCCTGCGAACAGCAGGGTACTCACTGAGATGACTAGCAGCGCCAGGATTTTTGTACCCATGTCCATTGACCTCCAAATCCAAGACTAAAGAAGGGAGCCAGCGGCGGTATTGGAAAAAAGTGAAGTCATCGCGCCAACGGGAGATGATTGAACTTGAAGTGTTTGCCTTCGCTGCGGAGATCGTGCAAACGGCGCAAGTAGTCAGCGGGACTGAAACCTGAGAATGCAAGAAAGTCGCGGATCAAGTGCGACTGGTCATAGTAACCGTATTCCAAGGCCACTTGCCCCCATTCGAGTGCGGGACTGCGGTGCACGGTGCGCAGTACGCGTTGAAACCGTTGTATGCGAGCAAAGAGCTTCGGTTTGATCCCCACTTCGAAATTAAACACGTCAATAAACCGGCGTTTGCTAATGCCCGATTCTAGTACTAGGTTTCGTACCAAAGATCGCGGGGTGACGATACGAAGACCGGCCAGCGCCTGTGCCACGGCAGGATGACGTTCCAGAGGTCGGAGTAGTCGGGCGAGGAGCGCACCCTCCAGGATTCGAAAGCGTTGTCGAGGAGACTGCTCGAAGGATAGGCGCTCGCGAATGTCGCCAGCCGCCCGGCCCCAAATGTCCTGCAGGTTGACATGCGTGTCCGCCAATTCGTTTGCAGCAAGCCCGAGAAATGGGTATGCGCCTCCGGGCTTGAAGTGCACGCCCAGGACCGACGCCTCTTGCGCAGTATCGGACCCGAAGGAACCGGCGTATGGTCCGGAAACAATTGCTCCCGACAAACGCGAGACGCGATCGGCCTGTGTACCTATATAGATTCGTAATTCGTCCTCCCTGAGGTTGATGACCAGTTCGAACGTGCCGCTCGGAAAGATTCGCTCTCTCAGGTGTGGAGAAGCGTAGCTGTTGTAAAGCCAGAAATTCTCAATCAAGTCCGAGAGAGGAGGACCGGGCTTGTACGAGCGAAATAACATGTCGTGATTTGGATGCAATAACGGGACGATTCGGCACACGAGATTGCTGATAGCCGCTGATGTCCGATCTACTAGGCTGCAAGCTCCAAGCGGTCGTAGTTTCTGTGGTTTCCATTCGTTTGTCTGCGCTGACTTCTGAGTAAACCGTCGGTGCTACAGACTTAGAAATCCCATACGTCGAGAATCGGGAAACATTGTCCCTGGCGAGTTCGCGTCGGTGCTGGCAGAACACTCGAAGTCGCTCTCGTTGATCGACTGCGTCTCTGATAGTGTCGATCGAATCCAGCGCAACTTCGAGCCGATGCGAAAGCAGGTCGAAACCTGCAGAGAAGTGAATAGGCGGTCGTCACCGCCAAGGTCGTCATCTACGAGGCGTTTGCTCGGTCTGAAAGACGGCAGGAGATCCTGACCTTCCCGGTCCCCCGGTGTGTTGGACGTGCCTGAGGCAGGACAAACGAGGGACCATTGCTGAGGTTATTTGGGAGCAGCAACGCCTGAAATTCATTGGTGTCGGTTTGGTGTCGGTTGGTGTCGATAAACGTCGGAAATTTGTTCCACAAAGGTTCCAATGGTCAAAATTCGACCCATGGTGAAACACATCGACCTCTTGATTTTGCACGGTTTAAGCGGTATGTTGCTGAAGGCAAGAGACGTATAAAAACGCCAGGCGAGAATCCCACTCTCTCCGCCATATTATTCAAAATAAAAGAGTTACGTGAAGCTGGCAACCCACTCTCAGGGTCCTTTTTCTACTTTGGAATGAATGACATGAAGTTTTGCAAGGCCCAGGTGCGATCCGTTAAGAGACAGACTGGTAGGGGATCAGCTCTTCGATCGGCGAACGAGGAGTTTTGCAGAGCTAGGTCGGCGCGCCCGCTTCTGGGCCGCCGAACGAAACGCACATCGGACTTCGCGCCAATTGTGACGCATGGCTTGCAGGTTCGCAGCTCAGTTCTTAGGCCTCGAGGCCGCGGCCGGCATTGCCAGCTTCGACTTTACGGACTCGCGAAGTAACGGCTCTGGAAGTAGAGAGCCAGATTAGTTCACGCAATGCGCTTCGAATCTGAACTGCAGCTTACAGCTCGCGAATCGCGGTCACTGGATTTCGGCGCATTGCTCGATGTGCGGGAAGGTAGCATGCTAGCAAGGACATTGCTCCCAGGAGCATGACGACGGAAACGACGGTGACCGGATCGTTGGCGCCGATTCCGTACAACAGCCGGACGATAATGCGTGTCAGTCCCAACGCAAACGCCAGTCCTAGCGTCAGCCCGATGCCTATGAGCCACAATCCCTGCAACAGCACGAGCCGCAGCACATCGACGCGGGAAGCGCCCAGAGCCATTCGCACTCCGATCTCGTGGGTCCGCATTTGAGTCCGATAGGCCACAACACCGTAGATCCCGGTTACCGCAAGAACCAGCCCGATCAGCGCGAACATTCCCGCCAGGGCGCTCTGTAGGACAGCGAAACTGCTCGCCAGCTGGGTACTCTCTCGCATCGGACGCACATCGAAAACCGGCAGCCGTGTATCGATTTCGTGGATGGCGTTCTCCACCGCTGGCACCAGGTCGGCCGGATTTCCCTCGGTCTCCACCTGCACGATAGTCTCGTACCCCTCCTGGAAAAAGCTCATATATACCATGGGCTCCGGTGACTCATTCACGAACATATGTGTCGAATTTCTCGCGACGCCGACTACCG
The DNA here is from genome assembly GCA_035632675.1 of Candidatus Dormiibacterota bacterium. Lineage (GTDB taxonomy): Bacteria > Acidobacteriota > Terriglobia > Terriglobales > Acidobacteriaceae > Sulfotelmatobacter. The sequence continues at coordinate 2,337 of DASQGJ010000007.1, read as the reverse complement.
TGAAAAGTCTGCCCCACACCTTGAGGTTCTTTCCCAGCGGATCCTGTCCCGGCCAGTAGCGCCTCGCCGCGGTCTGGTCCACGATGAGTACCCTCGGGGCCCTTTCATCGTCATCCGGCGTAAACTCGCGGCCATCCAGAATGGGTATATGAAGGGATTCGAAATACCGCGGGGCCACCTCGGCGTGGTACACCTGCAAAGATTCATGGGGGTGTGGCACATACCCTTCCGGATACGCATCCTCGCCCTTGTGGCCCAGGGTCATCGGAATCCAGTCCGTAAGAGACGCAACCTTCACGCCGGGCAATGCCGACACGCGATCAAGTATCTTGTGACGGATCAGCTGTACCTCGTCGTGGCTGTAGCCGGCGATATTCAGTCCCACGGTCGCAGTGAGAATGTGGTCCTGCTCAAATCCGGGATTCGCGCCGGCGAGATTCCGCAGCGTTCGCAGAAGTAGCCCGGAGCACAACAGCAGAGGAAGTGAAAGTGCGATTTGCGCCACCACCAGCCCGCTGAGCAATTTCCGGTTGCGTGAGCCGCCGGAGATGCTTGCCGACTCTGCCTTCAGTACCTCAATGGCCGGCGCGTGGGCCGAACGCCAGGCGGGGAGCGCGCCGCACAGCATGCCGGCCAACAGGGAAAACACCGCAATCCCGATCACCACGTTGTGGTCCATGCTCCCGTTCAGGGTGGTAGGACTCGAGCTCGCCCGAAAGAACCATGCGAATGTCTTCGATGTCCACGTTGTCAACGCGAGGGCCAGGGCTCCGGCGACGATGGAAAGCACCACGCCCTCCAGCACCATTTGCCGCACCAGTTGAATACGATTCGCCCCAAGCGACTGCCGGATCGCAAGCTCACGCCGTCGCGATACAAACCGCACCAGCGTGAGCGTGGCCACGTTCGCGCAGGTCAGCAACAGCACCAAAGCTGCGAAGGCCAGCAGAATGGGCAGCGTCGCCGCCATGTATCCGTTGGCGCCGAATGGCGAGCGCCACATGGGATCGAGCGTGATCCGGTTATCGCCGAGATGCTGGTCCGGATACGCCGCGACAATATTGCGCATAACTGTATCGAGATCCTGGGCTGCCTGGCCACGGCTCACCCCGGGCCGCAATCTTCCTATTACGTTTAGCCAGACCGCACCACCATCGCGATGCGTCATCCGCCACGCATCCGTCCCGAGGGGATCAAGCGTTACCCACAGATCATCACGGAGCCCGGGCATTGCTCCGACAAAGCCCTCCGGCGCCACACCGATCACCGTCACAGGATGCCGGGCGATGTCGATCGGCTTGCCCACGATTGCCGGGTCTTCGGCATAACGCGTCTTCCAAAGCGAATAACTCAGGACCACGTTGGGAATGGCTGGACGCGTCTCTTCTTCAGCCAGAAAGAAACGCCCCAGCATCGGCTTGATGCCGAGCACGTCGAAATAGTTCGCCGACACGTTCGCAATATAGGCACGCTCCGGCTGCGCGCCGCCGGTCAGCGTGATCCAATCGTGATGATAGGCGAGTATTCCGGCGAAGGAGTGGTTCTGCTCGCGCAGATCGCGATAGTCGAGATACGAGAAGGGCGGAGTCGGAGAGAAGTTCCGTTCCCCCCGCTGCAGGCTAACCAGATCGCCCGCGTCCCGTGCGCCAGGAATCGGACGCAACATTGTACCGTCGATCCAACTGAATACGGTGCTGTTGGCGCAAATAGCTACGGCCAGCATCGCCGTCGCGGTGATCGTGAAGCCGGGGCTCTTACGCAGTTGCCGCAACGCATAACGGACGTCCCGGCCTATTTGTTCAAACCAGCCTCTGCCCCACATCTGGCGCGTCACATCTTGCACAAGAAGAATGCTTCCAAACTCCCGCACTGCCGCCTGTCGCGCCGCCTCTGCCGTCTCGCCTCGCGCCACTCGATCTGCAATTGCCATCTGCAGGTGAGCATCGATTTCTTCCTGCAATTCGCGGTTTCGCCGCTGAAAACCCAAGTTCGAAAACCCCTTCACGACTCACTCTCCTTCGGCTTGACGTACATCACCGACCCAATCGCTTCGACAATCCGCTCCCATCGGCCCAGATCCGTGGCCAACTGCTTTTTTCCCTTGGCTGTGATTCGGTAGTATCGGGCTTTTTGCTTGCTCTCTGACTGCTTCCATTCAGACTGCACCCAGCCCTGATGCTCTAATCGATGGAGAGCCGGATACAGTGATCCGGTCTCCACCTGAAGCACATCTCCGGATTGCAAACGCAAAGCCTGGACAATGCCATATCCATGCTGCGGTCCCCATTGCAGCGTCTGCAGAATGAGCATGTCGAGTGTTCCCTGCAGCAGCTCAAT
>DASQGJ010000006.1:0-3167 GCA_035632675.1 Candidatus Dormiibacterota bacterium | reverse complement strand
CTTGACGCAGGCCATCATGCTGAAGTCGTTGCCGGTCGCCGATCCCGCCCAACTGTATCGCATCGGCGATACTGGGGAGTGCTGTGTCGAGGGTTGGGAGGACGATGACTGGAGCTTGTTCTCTTATCAGCTCTACCAGCGTCTCGCCGCGGCGGCACCCGAGTTCGAGGAAACCACCGCTTTTCAGGCCGCACCTGGGATCTACAGCATTCGGCAGGAAGCCAAAGACCGCGAGGCACGTCCCTTGCGGGCCGAGTACGTGAGCGGGAGTTACTTCCATGTTTTTGGCCTCGGGGCTTTTGCCGGACGGGTGATCAACAACTCGGACGATCAACAGTCAGCCGCGCCGGTCGCGATGATCAGCTATCGCACATGGCAGCAGGCTTACGGCTCAGACCCGGGGATTGTCGGGTCCACATTCTTCGTGCAAGGACAGCCGGTCACGTTGGTTGGGATTACACCTCCGGGATTCTTTGGGGAGACACTGCGTAGCGACCCGCCGGACTTTTGGCTGCCCCTGCAACAGGAGATTTTGTTCGACGGCCAGAATGCGCACATGAGAACGAATCCGTCCCAGTGGCTGTATGCCATTGGCCGGTTGAAGCCGGGTGCGAGCGTTCAAGCCCTTCCCGCCCGGCTAACGCCAGTGCTCCAACGGTGGCTCCGTGACGAAGATGAGATGCCCGCCGAATTCAAACCGCAGGTTGAACCCACGATTCCTCAGAAATTTATCCGGCTGGCTCCGGCGGGAGGAGGTGTCACCTCCTTAAGGGAAAACTACGGCGCAAGTCTGCGGATCCTTCTGATGGTTTGTGCAACATTGCTTCTCATCGCGTGCGCCAACCTGGCCAATCTTCTGCTGGCGCGCGCAGCCGCCCGCCGCGCCCAGACTGCGGTGCGCCTTGCTCTGGGGGCGGCGCGAACAAGACTGATTCGCCAGCAGTTGACGGAGGCGGTACTGCTGTCGGTGCTAGGTGGCATCGCAGGATTAGGCATTGCATACGTGGGAGCGCGTCTGATGCTGGCCCTGGCATTTCACAGCGCCACCTTTACGCCCATCAGCGCCGCGCCTTCGCTGCCGGTTCTGGGATTTGCGTTTGCGCTTTCACTCCTGACCGGTGTGATGTTTGGCGTGGTGCCGGCGTGGCTGGCTGCGCGTTCCGATCCGGCAGAGGCCCTGCACGGAGCCGGTCGCGGCACTCGCGCCGGGGCATCGTTGCCGCAAAAGATACTGGTGGTCAGCCAAGCGGCGCTTTCCCTGGTTCTGCTGGCCTGCGCCGGATTGCTGACGATGAGCTTGCGGAATCTGGAGGGTCAGGACTTTGGTTTTGACGTCCAAAATCGCATAAGTGTTCAGATCAATCCGCCTCTGGACAGGTACACACCCGAACACCTCGACGCGCTTTATCGCGCAATCGAAGATGGACTGGTGCAATTGCCGAATGTGCAGAGCGCAAGCCTGGCGGCCTGGAGTCCGCTCAGCGGCAATAACTGGGGTGAATTGATCGCCATAGAAGGGAGAGGTGATCCGAAGGCTGATATGGCGGAAGGTGTCTCTTGGGACAGGGTGAGTCGTCAGTATTTTTCGACCGTCGGACAGCACATCGTGCGCGGGCGCGATTTTGCGGAAAGCGATTCCAGCGCCTCGCGCCCGGTGGCGATTGTGAATGAATCGCTCGTCAGGAAGTACTTTCCCAACGAAGATCCCATCGGCAAACACTTTGGCATGGACATGTCCCGATATGCGGGCACATTTGAGATCGTCGGCGTGGCGCGTGACGCCAAGTACAACGATCCAGACCAGCCCGCAGGGCCCATGTTTTTCCTGCCGCTAGAGCAGAGGGTCCATTATGCCGACGCTGCCATCCAGGGTAACGAAATACAAACGCATTTCGTAGGCAGTATCCAGCTGCAGGTACGCGGCCATGCGCTCAACCTCGAGCCACAGCTTCGTAAGACACTCGCCGACATCGATCCCAACCTTACGATTATCACGATGCAAAACATGAACAAGCAGGTGGCCTCAAATTTTGACCAGCAGCGCATGGTCGCGCGGTTGGCCGGCACATTCGGGGTCATCGCCATGCTACTGGCGGCCATCGGCCTCTATGGGCTGACGGCCTATACCGTTGCATGCCGAACCAGCGAGATCGGAGTGCGCATGGCTCTCGGAGCCGACCGGCTGAACATTGTGCGATTGATCCTGCGGGGAGCATTTCTGCTAGTGGCGATCGGGCTATTGATTGGAATTCCTCTGGCCATCGGCGCGGGACGCCTCATCGCGGCGCAGCTATTTGAGATACGCAGCTGGGATCCGCGGGTGTTCGGGTTTTCAATTCTTGCGCTCGGGGTTTGCGCCGCGGCCGCCAGTATTCTCCCGGCACATCGAGCCGCTTCGACGGATCCTATGAAGGCGCTGCGCACTGACTGAGATTATCTGGGTTGATTGTCGGCGGGTGGTCCAGGCTTTTGATCTTGCGGGGATTACCAACACGCTGGGTGCCCGTTCCTTCGCTTTTTTTTGCGAAGGGCGGGAATCGGAAATGCCGGCGCCAAGTGGGATTGATCACGTGTCCCCCTTTGTGGGAATGGTGCACGCGACGATGGTTAAAGGTGGGCCATCGCCCCTGCCGCTGGCTGGCTTTCAAACGTTCGGTGATACACTTCGTTCGCGACGACGACGAATCCATGAAGCCACCATCGAACGTCAAGACGCCAGCGCAATACATCGCCTCCCTCCCTGCCGATCGTGCGAAGACGATCGCGACGGTGCGCGCACTGGTGAACCAGCACATTCCGCGCGGCTACGATGAGTGCCTCGTCTGGGGCACGATCGGCTGGACGATCCCCCTGTCTCGATATCCAGATACTTACAACAAGCAGCCGATCTGCTACGTCGCGCTCTCGTCGCAGAAGAACTACTGCTCGCTCTACCTGATGGGCGCGTTTTGGAGTGCGAGTCAGCTCGAGCAGCTGAAGGCGGCGTTCAAGGCGGCGGGGAAGAAGCTCGACATGGGGAAGTGTTGCGTTCATTTCGAGTCGCCGGACGATTTACCGCTCGAAGCGATTGGCAAGCTGATCTCGGCGATTTCGAGCGAGAAGTGGATCGAGATGTACGAACAATCGCGCTTGATGACCAAGGCGGGGCAGGCGCAGATGGCGAAGCA
>DASQGJ010000005.1:0-36609 GCA_035632675.1 Candidatus Dormiibacterota bacterium | reverse complement strand
GTCGCCGGGGACGAGCCCCTTGGCTTCGGCGTCGCTGCCGGGCTTGACGCTGGTGACCAGGCACCGATCGCCCACGATCAGCCAGCGCCATCCATACTCGTGGCGATACCGCCGCTGGGGCGCGAGGAAGAACGTGTGCGAATCCTGGAGCAGGTCGAGCACGCCGGCGACGTGCGAGATGGCGCGGTTCAGCGAGTCGGCCTGCTCGATCTGCTCCCTCGCCGCAGCCACGTGCGCGTCCCAGTCGACGCCGTGGAGTCCCGCGTCGTAGTAGTGCTCCTTCACGTCGTCGGAGACGTCGCGGAGCATGTGTTGGACGCGGTCCCGGTCGACCCTGGTGAACTCGGCGGTCGTGCCGCAGGCGCAGCAGACGGCGACGAACGCCATGGTTGCTTTCATGGCGAACCCCCGCGATGTCCCCGAATCCTACGACGCGACCCGGCCTGGCTACCAGACGCGACAGGGCTTGCTGTTGACCATCGGCGCGCCCGCCTTGCACGAGAACGCGCGCTGGAACTGCGGCAGGTCGGCGACGATGCCGTTGATCCGGTACTTCCCCGGCGAGTGCGGGTTGGTGATCGCGCTCACCCGGAGGTTCTCCGGCCGCTGGTTCTCGCAGGCCCACTGCGCGAAGCCGATGAAGAACCGCTGGTCGGGGGTGAAGCCCTCCTGGTTCGGCAGCTCCTTGCCGGCCACGTCCTTCTTCCAGGCGATGTACGCGAGCAGCGTCCCGCCCAGGTCGGCCACGTCCTCGCCGCTGGTCAGCTTCGAGTTGATCTTGATGTCGTCGACGATCGTGTACTGCGCGAACTGATCGCGCACGCACTGGATGCGCTCCTCGAACGCCTTGGCGTCGGCGTCGGTCCACCAGTTCTTGAGGTTGCCTTCGGCGTCGAACTGGCGGCCTTCGTCGTCGAAGCCGTGGGTGAGTTCGTGTCCGACGGTGCCGCCGGTGTCGCCATAGTTGGGAGCGGCGTCGGAGTTGGGGTCGAAGGCCGGAGGCTGCAGCACGCCGGCGGGGAAGTTAATGTCATTCATCTGCGGGTTGTAGTAGGCGTTGACGGTGGGAGCGGTCATGTCCCACTCACCCTTGTCGACGGGCTTGCCGATCTTCGCCAGTTGCCGGTTGAATTCGAATTGACGGGCACGCTCGAAGTTGCCCAGATTGTCTCCGCGGACGATTTCGAGTTTCGAGTAGTCGCGCCACTTGTCGGGATAGCCGATCTTGTTGGCCATGCCCTGCAGCTTGAGTAGAGCTTGCTGCTTGGTGGCGGCTGACATCCACGGCAGGCCGTTGATGTCTTTGTCCATGGCGGCGCGGATCTCGTTCACGATCTTCAGCGCTTCCTGCTTGGCCTGAGGACTGAAATATTTCTCGACGTACGCCTGGCCCAAAGCTTCGCCGAGGTAGTCGTCGACGTACTCGGTGCAACGCTTCCAGCGCGGCCTCAACTCCTGCTGGCCCTGAAGTGTCTTGCCGTAGAAGGAGAAATTCTCGTTCAAGAATGCGGAGGAAAGTTGCGCCGCGCTGGCGTGCACAAGATGCCATCGCATGTAGGTTTTCAAGTCTGGCAGGTTTTCTTTCGAAATTTCCTCATTCATTGTCTTGAAGAAGTTGGGGACGGCCACGTTCAGCGAGGTCAGAGACGGGAGTCCGACCTTGGTGAAATAGACCTGCCAATGGAACTCGGGAGAAATCTTCGCAAGTTCGCCGGTGGCCATCGTGTGATCGAGGCTCTTGGGATCCCGCCGCTCGACGCGAGTCATGGAGCCCTTGGCCAGCGCGGTTTCGATGCGCATGACGGTTTGCGCTTCGGCTGCAGCAGCGTCCGGCTTATCGCCGAGGAGTTCGAACATTTTCTGCACGTGAGCGACGTAGGCCTTGCGCAACTCTTCCGACTTGGCGTCGGTCTTGAGGTAGTAGTCGCGGTCGGGGAGGCCGAGGCCTCCCTGATCGGCGTTGGCAACTTCCTGGGTGGCGTCGTGAAGGTCCTGAATGGACTCGAAGCGGAACAGGACGTTGTCGCTGGTCATGGTCGCGGCCACGTCGGCGATTTCCGCCTTGGAGCTGATCTTGGCGATTCGCTCCAGCTCAGGCTTGATAGGATCTGCTCCCTTGGTTTCAATGGCCTTTTCGTCGGTGCAGGAAGCGTAATAGTCGCCGATCTTCTGGTTGACGGCGTTGCGCCTGGCGTCCGGCGCGGAGGCCGCCTCGAGGATGCCGCGCAACTGCGTCTTGTTTTCATCTTCCATCTTGGAGTAGGTGTCCCAGGAGGATTGGTCGGGTGGGATCGGGTTCTTCTTAAGCCAGTTGCCGCAGGAGTAGGCAAAGAAGTCAACGCAGGGATCAATGGTGCGGTCCATCGCGGTGACATCCAGCGCCGGAGTGGGCTTGGTTTGCTGGGCGTTGCAGAGGGAAAGCAGCGAGACGACTACGAGCGCAAGAACACTCAGGCGGAGAATTGCCATGGAGAGACCTCGTCCGAATGGAATCGAAATCTTGAGACCCAAAAGTATAAGCTTTGCGGCGGACAAATTGTTCCCCACCCTTGCGCAAAGAGCGCGCAAGGATGGGCCACCCAGATACTAACCTTTTCGCAGGTGGATTGAGCCGTCGCCGGTGTGAATCGTCAGCAGGCTGCCGCCGCCGTTGAGCTTGCCGTGAATTTCATTGGTGCGAATCTTGCCTTCGGTGACGACGGGCATGTCGAGGTCGATGTGTCCGTCGCTGGTGTGGAGATCGACGTCGGCGGATAGGTCGCTGGGAACTTCGAGCGAGACGCTGCCGTCGCCGGTTTCGAGCCTCCAGCTGGCGGCAAGAGTGGAGCCGCTGGTGGCACGGACGTCGACGTGTCCATCGCCGGTCTTCAGCGCAAGCTCGTCGAAGCGGCCGTTGGCCTGAATGTGTCCGTCGCCGGTCGAGGCATGCAATTTGCCGTCGACGCCGTTGAGTTCCACCGATCCGTCACCGGTGTGCATGTCCATATCGCCCTTGAGGCCTGACACGTCGATCCTGCCGTCGCCGGTGCGCAGGTTCACCCGGCCCTCGCGCGGCATCTGGATGATGACCTCGACCTTATGGGATCCCCAACCGATGTTGAAATCGTGATGCGGGTAGTGCACTTCGATTTCGACCGAATCGCCGTTCTGGCGGGCGTCCACGCGGATGCCGCCCTCGCCAATCTTGTAGCCGGTGGTGATGACCCTGGCTTCAATGGTGTTCTGGTCCCAGGTGGTGACGCGAATGTTGGCGTCTGAAGTCTCGACGCGCAAGTCGGGCTTGCCGGTGATGGTGTAGGTTTTCGACCATTCTGCGGCTCGAGCCGGCAGAGCGGCGGCGACACTGAGCGCAAAGAGGGCAAGGGTAAGGCGGACGGCAAGTTGTTTCATAGGATCCTCCGGCGGGCAAACACACCTTCACCACGCCTGTTAGACGTGGTTACGGGGAAGGGGTGAGGCTAGTTCCATGAAAATGGCGGGTTAGCGGGAATCCGGCCCGATGTATGCCATCCGGATCAGGGTTCGTTCGGAAAAAGGCAGGTACAGCAAAGCGGCGCTGGCGGCGAAGGCTGCCCCCAGGCCAATCTTTTCCATCAGCAGGAATGGCGCGACGGCCCATAACTGATCCATGGCCAGGATGGCGGGAAATATCTGGCGAAATTTGTCGCCCAGTCGCTGGTGGTCGAAGCCCACTGCGGAGAGCAGGTAGCAGCGCAGGGGAATACCGACTCCGGCCGTGACCATAACCACGGCGGCGAGAGTGGTGGAGGCCCAGGGCGGCAGAAATGAGTCCGCTATCCTTTGGACTTCGTGGAAACGGAACAGGGCCGCGAGATAGAAGCAGAGATACATGACCTGAATCAGCGCGAAAAGTCCGCGAGTCAGGCCGCGCCGAGGGATGGGGACTTCGAGTTCCGGGTGGATTGTGACCACGGACGGGGATGACTCAGGAGTTGCGGTTTGCATCGGAGTTAGCGGCGCGACGTCGAGGGGGACGTTGTTTGGGGCCAGGCTCGGAGCCGGTTGCTGCACGGGAGCGATGAAGCGGTATCCGCGGCGGGCCAGCGTCTCGACATAGCGTGGGCTGGAGGCGGAGTCACCTAGCGCTTCGCGTACTTTGTTGATCGCGGTGTTGAGGCTGTGGTCGAAGTCGACGAAAGTGTCGGAAGCCCAAAGCTTCTGGCGCAGTTCTTCGCGGGTCACGACATCTCCGGCGCGTTCCAGAAGGAGCGTCAGAACCTGGACGGGCTGGCCCTGCAGGCGCAGCTTGACTCCACTCTTTCGCAGCTCGCCCGCGTTCAGGTCGAGCTCGAACACTCCAAAGCGCGCGATTCGGCTATTGTTTTGCGGAACGGGCATGGACGACGGGGTAGTGTAGCACTGGGGCGGGCGTCGGGCGTCAGACGTCAGGCTTCGGGCATCAGACCTCGGACCTCAGACTTCGGGCTGTCGGCTTCCGACTTCTGCTTGCTATCACATTCTTCTTTCGGAGCTACAATAGGCGCGTGACCGCTCCAGAGCCACAAGACGAATCTGCGCACAAGCACCATCGGCACGCGGTCTATGCGTCGGAGACCACCGGGCTGTTGCTGATTGCGTTCGTTTTGCTGGTTCTCACCTTGATTCGCTACTGGCACGACATCCATTGGAGCCTGCGCTGAACGTGGGCCCGGAACCCCCAGAACATCGCGCGGGTGAGACTCTGCTGGCCGTAATCCTCGGTCCGACGGCCAGCGGGAAGACCGCGCTATCGTTGGCCTTAGCCGAAGAGTTCCATGGGGAGATCGTTAACTGCGATTCGGTTGCGATGTACCGCGAGTTCGATATAGGCACGGCCAAGCCCAGCATCGCTGAACGCGCTCGAGCGCCGCACCATCTGTTCGATTGCGTCGATCCTGCGGAGGAAGTGACGGCCGGCGAATATGCCCGGCGTGCGCGGCAGGTACTCGCCGAGATTCACTCGCGCCATCATTTGCCGATCGTTGTCGGGGGGACGGGGCTTTATTTGCGAGCTTTGCTCGAGGGATTGTTTCCGGGGCCGCAGAGGTCGGAGGAATTGCGGGGACGCCTGCGGGAGCGGTCCGCCAGCCGAGGCTCAGCGCATCTGCACAAAATTCTGTTGCGGCTGGATCGCGCGGCGGCGGAGAGAGTTCATCCGAACGATGCACCGAAGCTGATCCGAGCGATCGAGGTATGCCTCGCCTCGCGCCAGAAGATGTCGGAGCTGTGGCAACGGGGGAGGGATCCGCTGCGGGGATTTCGCGTCTTGAGGTTGGGGCTCGATCCGGAGCGCGCGGCGCTGTACGAGCGAATCAATGAGCGCGCGCGGCGAATGTTCGAAGGCGGCTTGATCGAGGAGACTAAGAAGCTGCTGGAAAAGTATGGAGCGAGTGCGCGTCCGCTCGCATCGTTGGGGTACAAGCAGTCCGTGCAGGTATTGATGGGAGAAGTGACTCGCGACCAAGCGTTGCAGGCCGCGCAGCAGGCGCATCGTAATTATGCCAAGCGCCAGATGACCTGGTTTCGGCGAGAGCCGGAGGTGGAGTGGTTCAGGGGGTTTGGGAACGACTCGCGGGTTCAGAGTGATGCCGCTGGCAAGGTGAGGAGCGAGTTGCATCAGCGTTGACGGGCCTCGAGAAAAAAGCCCCACTTCTCGCGCAAAGAACGCGTGAGAAATGGGGCACCCGCTCTGTGAGGATCACCCCAGACTGATTCCATTCATGAACCGGACGCCGGACGCCCGACGCCCGATCTTCTGCTATGGTTTCTCCATGCTGAAAACTGCGGCTGTTGTCTCACTCGCACTCATCTTGTGCCTGCCTGCATTCGCGAAAGATAAGCATCAACATTCGAGCCCGGTTCACCGCACCAGCAGCGGCGACAAGTGGGCGGAGAAGACGCTGCGCAAGCTGACCGTGGAAGAGAAAGTCGGCCAGCTGTTCATGATCTGGTGCCGCGCCAGCTTTCTGAACGTGGAGAGTCCCGAGTATCTGCAACTGCGCGATGCGATGCAGAAGTATCACGTCGGCTCGTTCGCGATGACCGTGCACGTCGATGGTCCATTTCTGCTGCGCAGCGAGCCGTATGAGGCGGCGGAGTTGCTCAACCGGCTGCAGCACGATTCCAAGCTGCCACTGCTGTTCGCGGCGGATTTTGAAAGAGGCGTAGCCACCCGGCTGATGGGAACGACAAATTTTCCGCACGCGATGGCGTTCGGGGCCGACGGCAAGATGGAGGACGCGGAGAACTTCGGCCGCATCACCGCCCTGGAAGCGCGCGCCGTCGGGGTGCACTGGAATTTCTTTCCGGATGCGGATGTGAATTCGAATCCCGTCAACCCGATCATCAACACGCGGTCGTTCGGAGAAGATCCCAAGCAGGTGGGCGACCTTGTCAGCGCCTACATCAAGGGCGCGCACGAAGGCGGGATGCTGGTCACGGTGAAACACTTCCCCGGGCATGGGGACACGGCAACGGACTCGCATTTGGGCGTCGCCAGCGTGAACGGCGATCGCGCGCACCTCGATTCGATCGAGTTGCCACCATTCAAACAGGCGATCGCCGCGGGAGTGGACTCGGTGATGGTTGCGCACGTTACCGTGCCAGCGCTCGATTCCGATCCGAATCACGTGGCGACGACGTCGACAGCCGTGGTGTCGGACCTGCTTGAAAGGCAACTGGGGTTCAAGGGCCTGGTGGTGACCGACGCGCTCGACATGGCCGGGCTGACCCATCTTTTCGCCAACAACATCGGACGCGCCGCGGTCGAGGCGTTCAAGGCGGGCAACGATCTGCTGATCATTCCAGCGGACCTAGGCGCTTCGTATGAGTCCATGCTCAAGGCGGTGCAGTCGGGCGAAATCTCCCGCGAACGTCTGGATCATTCTGTGCTCAAGATCCTGAAAATAAAGGGGTCACTGGGGCTGAACGACACGCGAACCGTGGACCTGAGCACCATCGCAAGTTCGGTGGGAAAGCCACAGGATCTCGCCTTTGGCCAGCAGGTCGCCGATGCGGCCATCACCCTGGTGCGAGACAACGGCAAAGTTTTGCCGCTGAAATCGAAGGGAACCACCAAGGCAGGGCTTCCGTATATGACCAAAGAGGAGACGCATAACGAGGTCTTAGCCGTTCTGTTCTCCGATGATGTTCGGACCGAGTCCGGGAGGGCGTTTGGGCGTGAGTTTCGCGCCCGCATCCCGGACGCTCGCGTTATTTATGTCGATCCTCGAGTGGCTGCGGGTATGAGCGAAGAGGTTCTCAAAGCGGTCGACGATGCGCAGACCGTGGTTGCGGCGGTGTATGTGATTCCTACAGCGGGCAAGGTCGGCAACTCAGTGGCGATGGCCGATGCCACGGGCACACTCCTGCAGCAGGTGCTCGATCATGCCGCGGCGAAGACTGCCGTCGTGGCCATGGGAAATCCGTACCTGGCGAGCGATTTCCCCAAGATTGAGAATTACATGTGCACGTTTTCCAACGCGACGGTGTCTGAAGTAGCCGCGATCAAGGCGCTCTTCGGCGAGATACCGATTCGCGGCCACCTTCCAGTTACGATTCCCAACATTGCGCAACGTGGCGCCGGACTTGAGCGCCCCGCTCGCGTTGCCGAGGGAGGGTCTCCACATGCGCAGAACTAGATTGCTCGGTGCAAGGTTCGCAGGATTCGCCGTGATTGCCACGTTGCTGCTGTCGGCCTGCAGTGTCAACGTGAAGAAAGAGGCGAATGGGCAGGACAAGCAGGTCGACATACGGACCCCGATGGGCGGCATTCACGTCAGCAAGGGGGCGAACCCGGAAGATGTGGGCGTCGCGGTTTATCCGGGAGCCACGTTGAAGGAACAAGGCAACGGCGAGAACAAGAGCGCCAACGTGAATATTTCCAGCTTCGGCTACGCATTGAAAGTGGTCGCGCTCGAATATGAATCCAGTGATTCACCCGCGAAAGTGGTTGCGTTCTATAAAGATCAACTCAAGAGGTACGGAGACGTTCTGGTCTGCCATACGAGCGGGCTGAACGTGGACCCAAGGATCAAGAAGCTAGATGACGGGCCCCACGAACTTACTTGCGAAGGCGACCACGGTGCCGACGTGGAACTCAAAGTCGGAACGCGGGAAAACCAGCACATCGTGGCGGTCGAACCTTCGGGAAGCGGATCGAGCTTTGCGCTCGTGTACGTCCGAACGCATGGCAAGGACGCGGAGATTTAGGGCAGCTTCGTTTGGAGGGTATTTTTATGTTTCGTTCCCTGACGCTCGCGCTTTGCGCAACTGTCCTCGTCATAACGCCCGCCGCCGCACAAGACGCGAATAAAGACAAGAATCTTGACGTCCGCAGTCCGGTCGGCGACCTGCATGTGGGAAAGGATGCCGATGCGCAGAAAGCCGGCCTGCCACTCTATCCCGGAGCCCGTCCGAAGCACGATGCGAACAACGATCCAGTCAACTTCGGACTGTTTACCGAGAGCTTCGGCCTGAAGCTGGTGGTTGCCAAGTACGAGACCGATGACTCGGCGGAGAAGGTCCTCGCCTTCTATCGGGAGAGAATGAAGAAATACGGAAAAGTGCTCGACTGCCGTGGGACGAATGACGACAGTGGTTTTCATAGCGACGACGATGATAAAGAAGGCGCGAAACCGCTCAAGTGCGATGGCGACAACACCGGACCGGTGAGGGAGTTGAAGGTCGGGACCGAAGACAACGCGCACATCGTTGCGATTGAGAACCCGGGGAGCGCCAAGGGAACAACCTTCGCCATCGTTTACGTCCGAAGGCACGGAAAGAGCGGAGACATCTAGCCCCAATCTTGCCACCATGGAATACCGGCGGAATACCGGCGCCGGCCCAGAGCGTCGGCTTGTTGCGCGCGCAGCTTAGGGTGCGGTACTTTCAATCTTCACCGGCCCTTCCATGGAGCAGCCCTGCTACAAGTGCGGCGAGGTAGTGGAGGAAGGCAGGCCCTTCTGCCGCCACTGCGCGGCGCCGCAAATTCGCGTGGTAATCGCTGAGCCGCTTCCAATCCCGGCTCCGGCGACAGACGCGGCCACGACCGCTCCGTCGCAACCCTCGGTCAAGCTTCCTGCCTCCGAGAGCGTGCCATTACTGGCCGCTCCGACGCAGTTGTCGCACGCGCTGAAGGATTGCGCGATTGCGGCCTTGGTTGCGTCCCTGCTGATGTCTCTGGGGTTGAACGTGGTTGTGGCGATGTTGAGTGCGGGGTTTCTCGTCATCGTCTTTTACCGCCAGGGGCGACCAGGTCTCCCAGTGAAGGCCAGTACCGGATTTCGGCTGGGAGTATTCAGTGGACTGCTCTGTTTCGGACTTTCGACATTGCTGGCTGCGTTAGCTGCGACGGTCCCGGAGCTGAGAGCCAAGACTCACGATCAATTCATCGAGGGCGCACAGAAGTGGGTTGCCACATACTACCCGCACGACCCGAATTTTCAAGCTGCGCTAGAACGGTTGAAAACGCCGGATGGATTCATCGCGGCGATGATCCTTGGCGGTGTCGTGCTGCTCATACTGTCCATTCTGCTGGGCGGGCTGGGCGGGGTGCTGGGGGCCATCGTGCTGGGCCGCCGCGACCGGCGTTGAAGGTCCGAAAGTCCGGGGGCAGCCTCGCCTTGCAGCGCACCACACCTGCCGCGTATGATGCACCGTTTGCACTTTTCTTGATAAGCAGCTCTCGATGAATAAGCCTGCACGCGGTTCGCTGCTTGGAATCGAACATCTCGATACGAAGGAAATCGTGGGCCTGCTGAAGCTGGCCCGGCGGATGAATCCGCAGAAGGCGCGTCCTCTGCTGCGGGGGAAGCGCGTCGTGCTTCTGTTTTACGAAGCCTCTACACGGACGCGGTCCTCTTTCGAATTCGCCGCGAAATCATTGGGCGCGATGACCACGCTGGTGCAGTCCTCGGGATCAAGCATCGAAAAAGGTGAGTCCATGCTCGATACCGGATACACGCTGCGCGCGGTGGGCGCGGATTGTATTGTGATGCGGCATCCTTCGGCAGGTGCACCTCATTTGATGGCGCGGCACCTCGACATTCCCATCATCAATGCGGGGGACGGAATGCACGAGCATCCCTCGCAGGCCCTGCTTGATGCGGTGACGATCCTGAAGCACAAGAAATCGTTCAAGGGCTTGCAGGCGACGATCATCGGTGACATATTTCACAGCCGGGTTGCGCGCAGTGCCTGCCAGTTGCTCACCAGGTTCGGAGTGAAGCTGACGCTGTGCGGTCCGCCGGAGCTGGTTCCGGATATCGCCGCAACGCTTGTGCCGGGATTGCGCGTGACGCGCCACATCGAGGATGCGCTGCGCGGGACCGATGTGATCATGCTGCTGCGGGTGCAGAAAGAGCGGCTGGCGGGACAGAAG
Organism: Candidatus Dormiibacterota bacterium; assembly: GCA_035632675.1. Lineage (GTDB taxonomy): Bacteria > Acidobacteriota > Terriglobia > Terriglobales > Acidobacteriaceae > Sulfotelmatobacter. The sequence goes on along the minus strand of DASQGJ010000005.1, from coordinate 26,228 downwards.
ATCCGGTTGCAGGACTACATTGCGCGCTACCAGATGACGACGGCGCGGCTGAAGCTGGCCAAGCGCGATGCCATTGTGATGCATCCGGGACCGATTATCCGCGGGCTGGAACTGACCGCGGAAGTCGCCGACGGGCCTCAATCGGTAATCGTCGACGAAGTGCACAACGGTGTTCCGACGCGCATGGCGATTCTGGCGCGGGCGATGGGGAAGGCGCGATGAGCCACGGATTTGCACGGATCAACACGGATAGATCTTTTTCTGCAAATACGCTGGCCGGCTTGAGTGCCGAATGCTGAGTGCTAAGAATCAAAAACGAGAGAATTCAAGCCTGCTGATCAAGGGCGGGCAGGTGATCGATCCGGCGGCGAAGGTTAATGCGCCGATGGACGTGCTTCTGCGCGATGGACGTGTTGCAGAAGTCGCGCTGCCTAACAAAATTCGCGGGGGAGCGGACGAGAAATTTGATGCGCGCGGCCTGATTGTCGCGCCGGGGTTCATCGACTTGCACGTGCATCTGCGCGAACCCGGCCAGAACTACAAAGAGACGATCGCCAGCGGTACAGCGGCTGCCGCTGCGGGCGGGTTCACCTCGGTTTGCACCATGCCTAACACGGCGCCCGTGGTCGATACCGCGGACTGGGTGAGCTGGCTGCGGCATGCGGAGCGCGGAGCGGTGGTCAACGTTTTCCCGATCGCCGCCGCGACGCGGGGCAGCCGGGGGGGAACTCTTACCGACTTCAGTGCTCTGCAGCGCGCGGGAGCCGTTGCCGTTACGGACGACGGAAAGCCGATCCTGGACGATGACATCATGCGCATGGCGCTGCGTCTGGGCGCAGAGCTGAATTTTCCGGTCGTGCAGCACGCAGAAGATACGCGGATGACGGAGAACTGTTCCATGCACGCGGGCGCGACCAGTTTCCGACTGGGATTGCGCGCCATGCCCGCGCTCGCCGAAGCGGCCGTCGTGGACCGCGACGTGACGCTCGCGCAGCAGATTCGCGAGTCGCGGCTGCATGTGGCGCATCTTTCGACTTCCGATGCGCTCAAGGCCGTCCGCCGCGGCAAGCGCGCGAAGGCTCGCGTGACCTGCGAGGTGACGCCGCACCACTTTACTCTGATCGATGAAAACGTCGGCGAATACGACACCAACTTCAAGATGAACCCGCCGCTGCGCTCCGCAGCGGACCGTGAAGCCATTGTCGTAGCCCTCGCCGACGGAACCGTCGACGCCATCGCCACCGACCACGCGCCCCACGCTCTGCATGAAAAGCAGGTGGAATTCGAGCGCGCCTCCTTTGGGATTACGGGGCTCGAAACGGCGCTCGCGCTGGCCATCACGCAACTGCACCGTGAACACAAGATTCCGCTCACGCGCATCGTAGAACTGTTTACCTCCGGCCCGGCACATGTATTCGATCTCAACGGCAGGGGTTCGCTCGCGCGGGGCAGCTTCGCGGACGTGACGATCTTCGATCCCAAGAAGCGTTGGACTTTCGATGCGGCGGGTTCGCGCTCGCTTTCGCACAACACGCCATTCGACGGTTGGCAGTTTACGGGGAAGGTTGTCGCGACGATTGTGGCGGGAAAAATTGTCTACAGCACGTAGTAAATCCTGGCCGGACACGTCTAATCATCTGTGCTTTCCGCGTAACCGCGGTTTTCACGCAGACCATGGAGGCCGTTATGATTCGAGCTACCGGAACTGTCGTTGCAGTGTTTCTTCTGTTCACGCTTCTGGCACCGGCGCAAACGAGCGCTCCTGCTACGCCCGCGGCCAGCGCAGCTCCGCAGTTTGATGTCAACGCGGCGGTGGATGCATACCTGGCAAAGATGCCGCCAGCGGAAAAAGCCCGTTCCGACTCCTACTTTGAAGGTGGGTACTGGCTGATTCTGTGGGATTTTCTCGTGACGGTTCTCGTCATGTGGCTGCTGTTGCACTTTCGGTGGTCGACGAAGATGCGGAACCTGGCGGAGCGGATCACGCGCTTTCGACCGCTACAGACGGCGCTGTACTGGGTGCAATACTTTCTTGCCGCCTCAGTTCTCACGTTTCCAATGACGGTATACGAGGGCTACTTCCGCGAACACAAGTACGGGCTTCTGAATCAGACCTTTGGTCCGTGGATGCGGGACCAACTGATAGGACTGACGGTGGGACTGATACTCGGAGCTATTCTCGTCGTGCCCCTGTTCGGGCTGGTGCGGTGGTTGGGAAAGAGCTGGTGGGTCTGGGGTGCGGTGCTGACGGTCGTTTTTGCGGCGTTCGCGAGCCTGATTGCCCCGGTGTACATCTCGCCGCTGTTCAACCAGTACAAGAAATTGGAGGACGCCCGAGTTAAGGATCCGATCATCCGGATGGCGCGCGCCAACGGCATTCCTGCAAACGATGTTTACGAGTTTGACGCATCCAAGCAGTCGAACCGGGTCAGCGCCAATGTCAGCGGATTTGCCAGCACCTTGCGAATTTCACTGAACGACAACCTGTTGAACCGCTGCACGCTGCCCGAGATTGAGACCACCATGGGCCACGAGATGGGTCACTACGTGCTCAATCATGCGTACAAAGGACTGGTGATGTTCGGGGTGGTGATCGTCATCGCGTTCGCCTGGCTGAACTGGGGAGTTAATTACGCACTGGCACGCTGGGGAGCCGCGTGGGACATCCGCGGAATCGGCGATGTGGCTGTTCTCCCGCTGGCCGTCATCGTCTTCTCGATCTTCTTCCTGATTGCTACGCCAGTGAACAACACCATTTCCCGCACGATGGAGTATGAAGCGGACATGTACGGGCTGAATGCTGCCCAGCAACCCGACGGAGAGGCGAACATCGATCTGATGCTGGGAGAGTATCGCAAGATGGATCCCGGTCCGGCGGAGGAGTTCATCTTCTACGATCATCCCAGCGGGCGTACCCGTATCACGGCGGCAATGCGGTGGAAGGCACAGCATGCGGAATCGGCAAATGAAGAAGAGCTGAAGAGGGAGATGTTCAAGCAGAAGTGAGGACTGTTCGGCTGCTGGCGAGGACCCCGCCGGGCCTCTCCTCCGCCCTGTACGGAGGAGAAGCCGCGAAGTCCGGTTCTACTTCGCCACCGTTACTTACTTGGCCACCGGCGGAGGCACCACCTCCTGCAGTTTCGGGTTCTCGCGCAACCGGCTGAACTCTTCGTCTTTGTAGACGTTCGCCAGATTGCGATAACCGTCTTCCTTGGCCCGCTTGAGGCACTGCAGACAGCCCTCCACGTCCCCGCGCTTGGCATAGACTTTGGCCAGAAGATAGGAGTATTGCGCGCGTTCCTCAGGGCTCGCGATCTGGGCCGCGATGCCGGTCCTCGACTCCTGGCGGAGCGCATCCGGATCAAGTTCCATCGCGCGGGTGTATTCGGCAATGGCGCGGTCCATCTTCTTCTGGCTGAACCACGCGGCTCCCAGGTTTACGTGGTACGTGGCATGATTTTCATCGAGAGCCACGGCCTTCTTGAAGTACTTTGCCGCCGCACCGTAATTCTTCCTCATGTATTCCACGGCGCCGATGTTGTTGACCGCCTCGGTGTACTTCGAGTTCAGCTTGGTTGCTCTCTCGAAGTGCAGGCGGGCTCTGACCAGATCGTCTTTCCTCAACTCGGCGAGACCGAGCTTGTTATAGAGGACTGCGTTCTTGCGGTCTTTGCGTAGCGCTGCCTGAAAGTAGTCGATGGCCAGGTCGTAGTCTTTCTGGGAGCGCGCGGCATCGCCGGCCTTCTCCAGTTCGGTGACGCTCATCGTGTCCATCTTCACGTCGCTCTTGACGTTGCTTTGCTCCGCAGAGGGTGTAGCGGCGCTATATCTGCAGAGCGTCATCAGCATTGCCAGAAGCGTGATCTTCAGTGTGATGTTTCGCATGTTCGGCCTCTTTCTCGCGAGGTACCCAGGTTCGGGTGTCTTGCTCTCCGCGACTGATCCAGTTATGCCGGTTATTGCTGAGCGCCACAACGCTATATCCGCTACACGGGGGTTAGGTTTGCTCAGTTCACACGCGGCCTCCAGGGATGGTGCGCAGAAGCAATCACTTGGCAGAGCTGATACGAAAAGCAACAGCCTGCGTCTTCACCTGAAAGAACCGGGGTTACACGGGTTAAGTAACCGTTTGCGAAGAACCATAATCCTGCAATAGGCGTATAAAGAAAGCAGAAGGCGCGGTGCGCAAGAGTAAGGGAGGCCCCAAGTGCCTTCGACCACGGCAGAGTCGGTTTCCTGGGAAGAGCAACGGGCGGAGTTGCAGGCGGTGTTGCGGTCCCCTCTTTTTGCCCGCTCTCCGACGCTCAGCCACTTGCTTTCTTATCTCTGCGAGAAGACCTTCGCCGGAGAAACCGATCAGATCAAAGAGTATTCGGTTGCGGTTGATGTGTTCGACCGTCAGGACTCGTTTGATCAGGATACGGATTCGATCGTGCGCGTGCAGGCCAACCGGCTGCGCAAGCGGCTGAGCGAGTACTACGCACGTGAAGGGGCCGCGCATCTTCTACGGATCACGATTCCGGTGGGGCAGTATGTGCCTTCCTTTCAGCGTGTGGTGAGTCCTGATCCAGTTGCGCCTGCGGTGGCTTCCTCTGAGGTGCAGGCTTCGGCGGCCGGGCCGCAGTGGCGCTCACGGGCCTATTGGCTGGCGGGAGTCATCATCGTCTTGCTGGCCGGACTTCTGGTTGCCGCATTTCTAACCCAGAAGAGACCCAAGACGCGGGCGGAAGTTGCTCCTCCTTATTCGCTGTCGCCTGCCGGACCCGCCGTCGGGTTGCCGGTTGGCGAAGAAGTGCACATTCTGGCCGGGTCCAGCCGCAAGTATGTCGATCATGCGGGAAAGATCTGGGACCCTGACGCCGGCTTCTCTGGCGGCAGCGCGGTTGCGAGTGCCGTGCAGCATATTTCGCGGACGCAGGATCCCATCATTTATCGCAGCAGCCGGCAGGGGGACTTCGCCTATAACATCCCGCTGACGCCGGGGACGTATGAACTTCGGCTGCACTTCGCGGAGACGCTATATGGGCCGGAGAACTCGGGCGGAGGCGGCGAGGGTAGCCGCACAATGACTGTCTCGGCCAATGGGCAGCCATTGCTGCGCGACTTCGACGTGCTGGCTGACGCCGGGGGCGAGCGGACGGCGGAGGTCAAAGTCTTTCACGATATGTCTCCGGCCAGCGACGGGCAGCTGCATCTGAGTTTTTCTTCGGGGAAGAGCGGCAGCGCCATGTTGTCGGCGATCGAGATTCTGCCGGGAGTGCGCGGGCAGATTCGTCCAGTGCGCATTGTGGCGCGAGATGTGCCGTATTACTCGAACGACAGCCGCTGGTGGAGTCCGGACGCGTACTTCAAGGGTGGACAGATCAGCAGCAGCCAGGAACCGGCCGAGGGCACGGATGATCCGGAGTTTTATGAGACCGAGCGCTGGGGACATTTCTCGTACGCGATCCCCGTAGCTCCGGGGAAGTATACGGTGACGCTGTACTTCATCGAGCACCATGCAGCGACGGAGAGAGCCGCCGTTCCGCAAGAGGGTGCCGCTACTTCTTCGCCGGACCGCGTGTTTAACGTCTTCTGTAACGGGAAGACGGTGCTGGCGAAGCTGAATATTCTGGATGAGGCGGGGGAGAATCATCCGTTGGTGAGGAAGATCAAGGGGCTGGAGCCGAACGCGCAAGGGAAACTGCTGCTGGAGTTTGTGCCGGTGACGCGGTATGCGACGGTGTCGGCGATTGAGGTGGTGCCGGAGTAGCGCATCGTAGATCGGCTGCGCTTCGCGCTCGCCGGACAGACGAGGCGGCTGGCGCTAGATCCTTTCCGAAATGGTTGGCGCTACATCTATCAGTTGCTTAGGATTCCCATCTTCTTTCCAACACTCTTCAGTACGCTCAGCGCTTGCTGCAACTCTTCTTTCGTGTGCGTTGCCGTCATGATAGTGCGGATTCGCGCTTTACCTTCCGGCACCGTCGGGAATGCGATGCCGGTGCCCAGCACGCCTTCTTTGAAGAGTTCGCGGGAGAAGTCCATGGTGAGCTTGCCGTCGCCGATGATGATGGGCGTGATTGGCGTCTCGCTGGCTGGTGTGGACTTCCCTCCGATATCGAAGCCGAGCAGGCCCAGTTCTTTCTTCCAGTAGCGCGTGTTCTCCCAGAGCTTTTCCATGCGCTCGGGCTCGTTCTCGAGAACGTCGAAGGCTGCGATGCAAGTCGCCGCGACCGACGGTGGATGCGAGGTCGAGAACAGGAACGGGCGGGCGCGGTGATACAGGAAGTCGATGAGGTCACGGGTGCCGCAGACGTATCCGCCGAGTGCGCCGATGGCTTTCGACAGCGTGCCGACCTGAATATCCACGCGTCCGTGCATGCCGAAGTGATCGATGGTGCCGCGGCCGTTGCGACCCAGAACGCCGGAGGCATGCGCATCGTCGACCATCATGATGGCACCATATTTCTCGGCGAGATCGCAGAGCGCGGGGAGCGGGCCGATGTCGCCGTCCATGGAGAAGACGCCGTCGGTGATCAGTAGCTTCTTGCCGGGCTCGTTCTTGATGCTGGCGAGTTGTTCTTCGGCGTGCGCGATGTCTTTGTGGCGGAAGACGAGGATCTTGGCCTTCGAAAGGCGCGCGCCGTCGATGATCGACGCGTGATTCAGCGCGTCGGAGATGATGAAGTCGTCCTTACCCAGCACGGCCGAGACGGTTCCGGCGTTGGCAGCGAATCCGGATTGGAAGACTACGCATGCTTCGACGTTCTTGAAGCGCGCGATCTTTTCTTCCAGTTCCATGTGAATCTTCATCGTCCCTGCGATGGTGCGCACGGCGCCTGATCCCACGCCGAACTTGCGCGTAGCCTCCAGCGCCGCCTCGCGCAGCTTGGGATGCGTGGTCAATCCGAGGTAATTGTTCGACGCGAGGTTGATGACCTTTTTGCCGTCAAATGTGCAGACGGGCGCCTGCTCGTCTTCCAGCACGCGCAGCTTGAAGTGCGTGCCCTTGGCCTTGAGTTCGTTGAGCTGGTCGGTCAAGTAGGAGAGCGGATTAGTGCGGGTGGCTGTGGTCATCGATACCTCGGGAACTTTGCGAACTTCTTTGCCGCGGATTGCGCGGATGAACGCGGATCTCTACAAACAGGAACCTAACTGTTGTCCTCCTGAGGAGGGCGCAAGCACTCCGAGGGACCTTACGAAAGCCTCAATTCACGATGCAGTCGAGATGGTCTTTAACGCTGCATACCGCAAATGTACTCTCATGCGCGTCATCTTAGGGTCCAGCCGTCGTACGGTCCTTCGCGTCGGCTGCGCCGCTGTTCAGGATGACATCGGAACTGAGAAGAAATCAACGCACGCCGTTCGGGTAGACCAGAATCTTGCTGGCTTCTCCGGTCCTGAGCCGCTCCATAGCTTTGCCGAAATCCTTCATCGAAATCCGGTCGGTGATTGCGGGATGCAGGTTCAGCTTGCCGGCTTTCAGCAGCGCGGTCATCTGATACCAGGTCTGATACATGCGGCGTCCGTTGATGCCCTGGATCGTGATGCCTTTGAAAATAATGTCTTCGGAAAAGTTTAGCGAGATTGGCTTCGATGTGAGGCCGAGGAGGGAGATCCGTCCGCCGCGGCGCACGATATCAAACGCGGTTCGAATAGAGTCCGGATGCCCCGCCATCTCAAGCACAACATCGACGCCGAGTCCGCCGGTCTTTTCCATGACGATGGCATTGACATCTTCCTTCGCGGGATTCAGAACGTAGTCGGCCTGCATCTCACGGGCGATCTTGGCGCGATGCTCGTTCACTTCAATGGCGAACACCGAAGTCGCTCCAACCGCCTTGGCCACGGCAATCGAGAACAATCCAATCGGGCCGCAGCCGGTGACGGCTACCGTTTTCGCCGCGATCTCTCCGGCAAGAACCGTGTGCACCGCATTGCCCAGCGGATCGAGAATCGAGGCGTACTCCATCGGAATGGCGGGGTCGAGCTTCCAGATATTCGACTCGGGAATGACGACGTATTCGGCGAAAGCTCCGTTAGCGTCGACGCCGATGATCTTCACGTTCTGGCAGATGTGGGCTTCGCCGGTGCGGCACTGCAGGCATTTGCCGCACGCCACGTGCATCTCGGCGGAGACGAAGTCGCCTTCTTTGACGCTGGTGACCTCGTCGCCGAAGGCGGCTACCTCGCCGCAGAATTCGTGCCCGGGAATCAGCGGCGGATGAATGCGGTTCTGGGCCCAGCGATCCCAGTTATAAATGTGGAGGTCGGTGCCGCAGATGGACGCGACTTTGACCTTGACGAGGACATCGGTGTGTCCGAAGGCGGGAATCTTCACCTCGCGAACGTCAGCACCCGGCGCAGCCTCTGGCTTGACGACCGCCAGCATGGTGCGTTCTCCCGTTGCAACAGCCATGATTGCCACCTATAAAATCATTGCGAAAATTGCCGCAAACACAAAACGTATGATTCTAGCACTGGCCGGGCCGTTCAGACGCCGCGTCAGCTCTATTCTCCTCCGCGGGCGCTGTCATTACAATCGACCCATGGCGGAGATGGCGCAGTTTGGTCTAACTTTCGCGCTTTTGCGATAGGGCAATCAAAACCTCTTAACCGCTGAGTTCGCGGAGAAATGCCGCGGAGAACGCAGAGCCGGAATGCGCTGCGGTGGAGTCATACCTTGTGATGGTGGATCTTAGAAAAGGGCTGGTGCTCGTCGGATTGGCTGTGAGCGTAGCGGCCCAGACATCGGCGTCGCGCGCGGAGTTCACGCTCAAGCTCGTAGCCGCGGCGATCGAGCGAACCCATCATTCCGTGCGCTATGTCGCGGCGTATGTCCGGATTCCTTACCCCGGCGGGGACGTGCCTGCCGATACCGGCGTGTGCACCGACGAGATCATTCGATCGTACCGGGCCGTGGGAGTCGATCTGCAGAAGGAAGTTCACGAGGACATGGTGCGGAATTTCGCGGCATATCCGAATCGGTGGCACCGCACCCAGCCGGATTCGAACATCGATCATCGGCGCGTGCCCAACCTGATGGCGTTCTTCGCGCGCAAGGGAGAATCATTGGCGATTACGAACCACGCGGAAGATTATGCGCCCGGCGATCTGGTCACCTGGGATCTGGGCGGGGGCGTTCCTCATATCGGTATCCTGGTCGATCAGAAATCACGCTGGAGCGGGCGGTATGAGATTGTGCACAACATTGGCGAGGGGCCGAAGATGGAGGATGTGTTGTTCAATTGGAAAATTACGGGACACTACCGGTACTTCGGACCGACGTGACGGAGCCTCGGGGGCTAAAGCCCTGATTCATTTTGCGGATTAACGGCACGGCTAAAGCCGTGCCCTTCCACGAGACCCAACTACTTGTTGCCGGACAGCAATCCTGACCAGCTATTTCTCGCGTAGCACGCCTCGGTCGAATTTTTGAGACATCGTTTTCTTCTGATTGAATTCCTCCGACTTACCCCTGGGGATGCTCAGTGTCTTCCACTCGCTCGAGCGCAGGTGCTTGGCTAGAAAGACGATCTGCCCAATGTGCTGCGCGTAGTGGGCGATCTGGCGGTTGATGGCCTGCAGCACCGTGTGCGGTTCGCCGCGAATCGTGACTGTGCGCATCACGTCTTCCGGTTGGAGCGGATCGATCGCCGAAAAGACGCAGGCCCAACCCTCTTCCCACCATTTCATTACATCGGCGCGAGTGGTGGCGGAAGTTACTTCGAACTCCCGGTCGCGGAAGCGGTCCGGCTTTTCGCCGTCGCTCGTCAGAAAGTCCGTGAAGCGGGAGCGCATGTTTCCCGCCAGGTGCTTGACCAGGATCGCAACCGAGTTGGCCTCGGGATCGAGGGTGACGAAGAAGTCCTCGTCACGAAGCTGGGTCATTGCGCTTTCGCCCATGCGCTTGTGCCCGCGCATCTGGCGGCGCGCTTCTTCCAGATAGTGTGCAGCAGCGTCGTTTGTCATCGGTCGGTCTCCCCGAAAATCAGATTGCCGGCGTGGCGGGAGGAATGATGGGATACGGAGCTACGGGGCCGGTCGAGCGTATTTCCATTTCCAATTCAAATCCGCCGACCCATTTGGCAAAGAGGTTATAGAGGAAAGCGCCCAGTGCGCCGGTAACAAATCCCATCACGCCATATAAAACGGGCATGAGGACGGCGAACACGACGCCGAAAACCCCGGCAAAGGGCATGTTGTTCTGGCCGGCAAGCGAACCGAGCAATCCGAAGAGAAGGAAGAAAGGCGCAAAAATCAGGCCCATACAGCCGTAAACCAAGCCCATGATCTTGGCGACCGACATGACTCCGACAGACTTGAGAATATGCATGAATTGCCATCCTTTCCGACCAAGTGAAGCGCATCACACATCCAACCAATTCATAATTCCTAGCCGTATCCACCGCCGCCCGGCGTCTCGATCCGAATCCGTTCGCCCTTGCGCAGGCGGGTGTTGAACTTCCCCGGCATCTGTTCTGTGGAGCCGTCGCAGCGCACGATCGCGGCACGTCCCGGCGCACCTTCCGCTCCTCCAGACAATCCCCAGGGGCCGCGCGAACGGCGGTCGGCGAGCAGCGTTACTTCACAGTCTGTCAGCACTTCGATTTCGCGGACAATTCCGTTTCCTCCGCTGAACTTCCCGCTGCCGCCGCTGCCCGCACGCAGCGAGTACGAACGCACCCGCAGCGGGTAGGCGTATTCGAGAGCCTCCGCCGGAGTGTTCAGCGAATTCGTCATGTGCGTATGGACGCCGGAGACCCCAGGCTTGCCCGGCCGTGCGCCCATCCCTCCGGCAATGGTCTCGTAGTAGGTGAAGGGCTCGCCGGTGCGGGGATCGACGCCGCCGATGGTCAGATTATTCATCGTCCCGGAAGCAGCCGCGGGAATGTGTTCGGGAATCGCCTGCGCCAGTGCCCGCAGCAGAACGTCGACGATCCGCTGCGAGGTCTCCACGTTGCCGCCTGCGACGGCGGCGGGAGGGCGCGCGTTGACGATTGTTCCCTCAGGCGCGATGACCTTGATGGGCCGCATCAGTCCGGCTGCCGCTGGGACGTCTTCGGCCAGCAGGCAGCGAAAAACGTAGAAGCAGGCCGAGTAGGTGATGGCCTCGACCGCGTTCACGCTGCCCTCAACCTGCGGATCGCTTCCCGTGAAATCGACGGTGACCATGTGGCGCGGGCGCTCCCGCCCGCGAGGTTTGGATGACGATGACTTCTCCCCGTCTGAATGAACCTTGATTGTGACCGCAATCTTCACCGGACGCTCCGAGATCCCGTCTCCATCCAGAAAGTCTTCCGCACGGTACTCCCCGGCGGGTACGCGCCGCAAAAACGCCCGCATCAATTCTTCGGCATAGGCAAGCAGATCGGCGGTCGCGCGCTTCGCCCGATCCACGCCGTAGCGCGTGCAGACCTCGCGAAGTCGCTCGGCTCCGGTGTGACACGCGGCAATCTGAGCGCCCAGATCCCCTTCGCGCTCTTCCGGCGTGCGCACGTTGTTGAGCAACATCGCCAGAACTTCACGATTCATCACGCCCGCTCGCATCAGCTTGACCGGGGGGATGCGAACCCCTTCCTGGTAGATCTCACGGCACAGACCCATCGATCCGGCGTAAGCGCCGCCCACGTCGGCGTGGTGCGCGCGCGATGCGACGTAGAAATCCGGACTCGCGGGGCCGCGTCCGCGCGATTTCACATGAACGGGCGCGACCAGCGTGATGTCGGGCAGATGTGTTCCGCCGCGAAAAGGATCATTCAGCATGACGATGTCGCCCGGTTGCATCGGTCCTGCGTCAATCGCGGCCTGCACCGACATCGGCATCGAGCCGAGGTGCACGGGCATGTGGTCGCCCATGGCGATGACCTGTCCCTGGCCGTCGAACACAGCGCAGGAATAGTCGCGCCGTTCCTTGATGTTCGGAGAGAACGCAGTGCGGCGCAGGGCCGCTCCCATCTCCTCGGCAATCGAGTGGTAGAGGTTCTTGAAGATTTCCAGTTCGATGGGGTCGCGCCGCATGAGGCGATCGTAGCAGGCGTCGGTGGATGGTCGGTAGTAGATCGCGGGCGTCTGCCGGCTTAGCCAGCGAGCGGCAAACAGCGACGAACGAGAAGCGACAGGCAAAGAATTCCGTTCAAAAGTGCAAAATTCTGTTGACACTTTATTAATAGTGCCGCAATATCTTGGGTTATAGGACCTTCCCATACTACTAGTAGGGTTGGTTCTTCAGGATAAGGGCCCAAAGTCGTCAACCCTTGCAAGGGAAAATCGCTCACGGAGGCACCTTCAATGGCAACGAAGAAGAAGGCAAAAAAGAAGAAACACTAACCGTTCGCGAGACGATACTCGCAAACACCGATTTTTCACTGGCCTCTTGAGAGAAGCACCTCTTAAGAGGCTTTTCCGTTGGGATTGCTTGAGGGTCTAGAATTGACATAGCGACGGGCAACTTGCCGTCGTGTCGATTCATCCCATCGACATTCGCATCTCACGGAGGTGCCCTATGACGATTCTCCGTTCGCTTTCCATTGGGTCTCTGCTTGTGAGCTTGATTATCGCTACTGGTTGCGGGAGCAGTCGACAACTGCAGAGCGTAACGCTGAGTCCGCCGGCGGCTGACGCAAAAAACTTTCCCAATGGGCAGGTGCCGTTTGTTGCCAACGGCGTATTCAGTGGCTCCTCGACTCCGGTGCCACTCACGAGCAAGGACATCACCTGGTGCTACGGCGGGCCGGCCAATCTGGCAAACCCGACGGCCGGAATCTGTGCCGGGAACATTGCGCAGTTAGCGACGGTTGACCAGAACGGTGTTGCGCAATGCACTGCTCAATTTCAGGGGTCAGTGATAATCCTGGCCGGGACGCCCACGATGACCATGATGCCCGATGCGGGTCCACAGCTGAGGGTGTTTGGATCGGCCACATTGACCTGTCCCTAAGTGCCGCGGAAATTCTGCGATTCTTTTGCCCGACCTGTGTCACAATAAGCGAACGGCGCGGGTTTGCACCGCACGATTCGCAAATGGCTGGGAGAAAGAAAAGCACGGCGAAGCACGCTGCGGATGAAGTTCTGATCCCGGACAAACTCTATTTCCGCATCGGCGAGGTCGCTACGCTGTGCCGCCTGCCGGCCTATGTGCTGCGTTTCTGGGAGTCGGAATTTCCGCAGCTCAAGCCGGTGAAGAGCAGTACCGGACAGCGCATGTATCGCAAGCGGGACGTCGAGAGCGTACTGCGCATCAAGCAGTTGCTCTACCAGCAGGGATTCACCATCTCGGGCGCGCGCCAGCAGCTGCGCGCCGAGACGAAGTCCGACAAGACGCAGGCTGCGATTCCATTTCCGTCGCAGTCGGCGGCGGAGATTCAGCACATCCGGCAGGGGCTGCGGGAGATTTTGGAACTGCTCTCCGCGCGCCGAACCGGATGAGTCACAGCCCTGGCTGGCTCCGAGAGTCTTTCAGTAAAGTCCTTTCGGCTTGTTGACACCTTTCTTCTATCTTCTGTTTGTGCTGTCAATCCTACTGTACGTGGTACTTTCCCCGTTTGCGTATCTGTATGGGTTGCTCCGCTGCTGCGAAGTTTGGATCGACTGGGCGAAGGAAGGTAAAGATGTTCTGGTGATCGATCTGGCCAGCGATCACTCGCGGGAATGGATATCACGGCTGAAGCCGTTGCTCGGGGGGCGGGCGGTTTTTCTCCATTGGAGCGAGCGCAAGGGTTGGGATCGCAGGTCGCTCGCGCCGCAACTATTTGAAGTGTTTGGACCGCACGGGATGCCGGAGATGTTTACAGCCTCGTCTCTTCCTGCGGCAATCGTGTTTCAGACGTTGCGTCGCCCGAAGGTATTCACATTCGGAGCACGTTCAAAGAACCTCGACGAGAAATTCGAACAGCTTCGGGCCGCGCTTGATTAGGCTTCCGCCCAGTTGGTCCGTTCCAGGATTGTAGGCGGTTCATACGTCTTTCCCCGTGCCAGCCGCTTCTCTTCCCGGCGCGTCGTCCATAGCAAGATTGGGCCGAGCACGGCTGGCATCATTCGAGACACGGTTCCAGCTTCCTGCTTGAACTCATGCCGCAGGTTACGAATCTGCTGACTAACATTCACATCTACTTTTTTGAACTGCCGTTCCATCGCCCACAGCGCTGAGCTGTAGATGCCGTTGAGCTTGTTCATTTCGCGGGCAAAGCGTTCGCGGACGCGCGCGTCGGGCGAGTCTTTATAACGCTTCCAGCCAGCCAGCAGTGTCCTCGAGATGCGGTACAGGCTCGGCCCATTGATCTCGAAGTCGCGCCAGAAGGCCCAATCGAGAAAACGCTTCGAGTCCTCCCGGGAGATGGCGGCGTGCTTGAAATTGAATTTAAATTGCCCGTGAACGTCGGCAAAATCGACGTCGCCCAACATACGGCCTTCCTCGGTCATTTGCTGATGGAGCGGAGTTCCCGGAACGGGTGTGTACAGCATGAACTGGTGGAAGTCGGTGTCGTGCGAGACCGCGTGTTCGATTTCCGCCATGATGTTGTCTGGAGTGTGGTGTTCGAGCCCGATGATGGTCGATCCCTGCACCCGGATGCCATGCTCACGCAGTTCGCGCGTAAGTTGCCGCGTGTCGGAGCCTTGCAGCTTGCTATAGCCGGCCTGGGGAGATTCGAGGCCCATCCAGAGCCAGGACACGCCGAGTTCCACCAGTTCCTGCATGGTGTATTTGCGGATTGCATTGGCGGAAGCGAAGACAGACATTGTCCAGGACTTGTGCGCCGCCTTCATGCGCTCGAGCAAGCGCATGGCCCGCTCGCGATGCAGCAGAAAATTTTCGTCCATGATGAAGAACGATTGCACTTTCAGTTCGTTTTCCATCTGCTGCATGACGTCAAAAAGCTCGTCACCGGTCTCGAAGAAGTTGACGAACTTCCCCTTGCCTCCGAAGAAGGCCGAGGTGGTGCAGAAGTTACAGCCCATGGGGCAGCCGACCGATGGGATGATGGTCGCGGCCGTCGCGCCTTTGCGCTCGGGCAACCGAATCCCCATGATGCGGGTGCCCATGCCCGAAACGATGGCGGGATGGCGGATGGGCGCGTGCTCGTCTTCACCGAGATAGCGGCGCATCCAGGACACGCCTTCGCCCTTCACAATGTGATCGGCGTCGATCATTGTTTCAACGCCGGGGATTGCGGCGACGTGCCCGCCGATCACGATGGACGATCCGGGCGAGAGTTCGCGGATCATGCGGCACATTTCACGCACTTTGGCGACATTGACGATGATCGAAGTGATTCCGATGACGTCGTAGCGGTGGGCAGTGATCTCACGCGCGAAGGCTTCTTGGGTGGGGAAGTCCAGTACCGTGCAAGGCGCTGTAATGTTCGCCTGGATCAGCATGATGCCCCAGGAGCGATGAAACATGCGAAGCGAGAAACTGCCTTGCGCCCGGGTGACCTGATTGTGATAGAGCTCCATCGGGTTGATGGAGCGGCTACCGAACTCGTCGTCTCGCGCGTACGGGCCGAAGACCGAGCTCAGCAGCACGCGGGCGTGAGTTCCCTTGGGATGTTTTTCAACAACGCTCGCGGCGTTGGCAGGATTGCTGGTTTGAATGTCCACTTCTTTTCATCGTCCATTCTCCCCACATGCCGTTGATTTCATCCTAGCCGGGTTGAGTGCTTCTAAAACCGTCCGGCGGAAGAAAACACAAAAAGATTACAAAGAACGGGAAAGCGTTCCAGTAACGAGACGATGCGCGCTAACTTGAACCTTACTCGCGTTCTAGCCTAGAATCGCTTGCTGCTATGGCATCGGAACCGTTGGAAGTCGAGCGTTTGGATCGGGGAGTGCTGAGCTTCCGCGGTCCGCTCACCATGGAGAACGTGACTCCATTCATGAATGCGGTGCGTCGCGAGTCGGCTCCTACGATGATTCTCGATCTTTCCGGTGTGCCCTATCTCGACTCTTCCGGATTGGGGTCTTTGGTGAGTGCCTGTACTTCGTGCGCGAAGGCGGGACGCCGCATCGCTCTTACCGGCGTCAATAAACGCGTGCTGAAGGTGTTTGAGATTACGAAGGTCGAGCAGATCTTCCTGATGTTCCCGACCCTGTCGGACGCACTGGAAGCTTTCACCAACGCGGGTACGGCCTGACAGATTTCTGCTGCGCGAGCCCGAGGCGTGGTGGGCCGCGCTACGCGGCGCGCCCCGAATTCGATTTCCTGGGGTTGCCGGCGTTGACCGCGTCCAGCCGGATGCGGGTCACTCGTGCCGTTTCTTCGACCAGATCGCTCGTGAACTTGCCGCCTTCTCCCGCCATCACTGAACCGGCGGCAAGGGCGAAACGCAGCGCATCCGACTGATCCTCAAAATACAGAACCACTTGTCCCGACATGTATAGTTCCCCCGGAGGAAGGCCCCCCAACCAGCGCATGTCTCGCCACGGCGTGCGATGAAGGCGGGCGCGGGCTTCCTGTGGCTGATTTTCAGAGCGCGGGTTGATAGATCAAAGTGATTCTCTTGGTTCTTCTTACTCGGTAGGTCATCCGGTCACGCGGCATACCTCGCGGGCCGCAGTTCGGATATCATGTGCTTCGCGGCACTCTATGCGACGCTTGTTCTTCATGGTTGTGATCGTCCTGACGGTTCTGCGCCCGGCTTGGGCGCAGTCGGTCAAGGCGGTCCTTGGTTCCTGGGAGGGCGAGTCGAAGTGCACCGTCCCGAGTTCCCCTTGCCATGACGAGCATGTCCTCTATCAGATCGCGGAAGACAAGAAAGATCCATGGCAGTTGAATCTGGACGCCTACAAGATCATCGAGGGAGCCCCGGAATTCATGGGCACGCTGACGTGTCACTATCAGTCGAAAGCCGGCGCGTTAAGCTGTACAGCGAGCACGAAAGAAAAGGACGATTGGGAGTTCCATCTCATGGGCGACACGATGGCAGGCAGGCTGCTCCTCGACGACGGGAAGACGCTCTACCGACGCGTCACGCTCCACAAGAGCCCGAAGTAGATCCATGGCTGTCTTGATCTCCATGCTCCGCGGCGTCAACGTGGGTCCGCACAACCGGATCAAGATGGATGAATTGCGCGTTGTCTACGAGTCTCTCAAGCTGGAAGACCCTCGCACCTACATCCAGAGCGGCAACATTATTTTCCGGACGAGAGAGAAGAAAACCGCGCAGCTGGCGCTGAAAATTCAAAGCGCAATCGAAAAGAAATTCAAATGCCGGCCTGATGTCATCCTGCGAACGACAGAAGAGCTGAGAGAGGCCATCGCCGCAAGTCCGTTCGCGGATCGGCCCAACCTGGAGCCGGGCAAGATTCTGGTGACATTTCTCTCCGCCGAACCGCCCCGCGAGGCCCATGACTCCCTATCCAGCCTCAAAAAGTTTCCCGAAGAAGTGCATCTCAAGGGGCGAGAACTCTATATCTACTTTCCCAATGGTGCGGGCAAATCAAAACTGCCGTGGTCATCGGTGGAGAAGCTGCTGAAAGTTACTGGCACCGCTCGCAACTGGAACAGCGTCACGAGGATGATGGAAATGGCCGAAGAGATGGAGATGGAAGGGGCGTCGTGACCGCGGCCCGGAATTGTTAAAGGTCAAGGGGAGGGATCCGTGACCACGCGTCGACCCAAGATTCACAAACTCAGCGCTCTCAAACCCAGCGTTCACAAACCCACGGTTCACACTCAACTCGGCGCGGCCGCAGTCCAGATCTTTGCCGTCAATGAGCGCATGAACCAGATTCTCATCGAACACCTGGATCCTGCCGCATGGAGGGCCCAACCCCCCGGCAAGAAGAAAGCCCGCACCATTGTGGCGATCTTCACCCACATGCACAATGTCCGCACCAAGTGGATCCGGCTGACCGCTCCGCACCTGAAGGCTCCACCACAGCTCCACCGCGCGCATTGCACGCCGCAGCAGGCCCGGGCCGGACTGGCCGAGAGCGCCGCTCGCTGCGCGGAAATGCTCGCCGAAGCGCTCGGCGGTGGGGGCCGCGTCCAGAGATTTCTCAGAGACGGCTGGGCTAAGCCTTGGCCCGTCGGACCGGAAATGCTTTGCTACATGCTGGCTCACGAAGCCCATCATCGTGGGCAAGTGTGCATGCTCGCGCATCAGATGGGATTCCCGGTGCCGATTAACGTGACATCCGGCCTCTGGAATTGGGAAAAGCTCTGGAAGGAGTGCGGGGCGCCCGGAGGGCTGGGCGGAGATTCTTAGGGAATCGCGCAATTGTTGAATGGTCGTCCCTGGCAGACGACTATCGAGTTTCTTATCTTTAATCCAATCCGAAGCAGCACCCGCGATTGTCGTTTGGAGGCCAACCATCAAAATCTCGGGCTGAGTCACTGGAAATTTGAATTGTGCTGCCTGGAGGTGCAAAATCGGGCTGCCAAGCAAGGTCAGTCATGCGACACGCCAATCGGCATGCTTCGTTTTCATTCATGAAGGTGACCGATAGCCTCGGAAAAAATGTCGGGCCTCAATGGTGCAGCCAGCAACTCGTTGCGATTGTCCCCTGCGCCCCTTCGTCGACCTGCCCTGCAACCATCGAAACTGGGGCGCGCAAGAAACACAGGGAGTCTTGAAATGAGTAACCCTGAAAATGTTTTGCTCAACCGCAAGGCACCGGGATCGTCTTCGTCTGGCCAACTGATTTGTCGCGGGCTCCAATCCGGAGAGGAAGCGGCCTATCTCAGTTTTGCGCGAGAGGCTTGGGGCGCGGAATCAGTGCAGGCGAGGCCAGAACGTCTGGCCTGGCTGTACAAGCACAATCCAAACACGCGTGGTGTCGAAAAAGACTTGCTTGTGATGTCCGACGGCGCAAAGATCGTAGGGGCTCACCATCGCATGCGGATACCTTGGAGCATCGATGGCCAGCAAGCAATCGTTCCGAGCTTTCACGATCTCTACGTGCTGCCATCGCATCGCACCGGGCAGGGTTCCCAATTAGTTTGGGCTGCACTGGGGGGCGAGGCAAATGCCGCCCTTTTCGGCCTATCTGGAATATCCGATCAGATATATGCACGCATGCGGCTGCCAACCGTCCCTCTGATCTGGTTTGATAGGTGGCGCTTTCCGGTGCGTGCCGGATTTCAATACCTGGGCTCCCGATTGGGACCGGGGGCGCGACAGCCGCGCAGTGAGGTTTTGCAAGGCGAGCGTCGCATCGGTGGCTTCGATGTCTCATGGACCCACAAACCTACGCCAGAGCAGTTCGCAGAGGCTCTCCATCTCGTGCCTGCGAAGCCTGTTTTTCCTGAGTGGAACGCCGCGACTTACGCGTGGAGGTTCTTTCACGATTCCGGTCCAGATAACATTCTCTTGCTAGCGCATGGGGCGGGCAGAGTCTTAGGCCGGGCAGTGATTTCCTTCGGCATCCGACACGGGATTGGAACAGGCCGCATCGTGGAACTGGTTAGCTCGGATGAGCGATGTGTCACGGCTGTGGTGCAGGTGATCGAACGAGTATTCTCCGTGATGCGTGTGCCATTTTCCGCGGCAGTCACGAGTTCCAAAGAGATTGCGCGGGCTCTATCGGCATGCGGATGGAAACCCCGGAAGAGTGCGCCAGGAGCGCGTTGGTTCAGCCGCAAACGCAATCTGCAGCCCGAGGGCATTTCTGTATGCGGCGGCGTCTGGGATTTTGGCTGTGATCTTTGCATGGACCAACCATGAGCAACACGCCAACCGTCGTCATCAGCCTGGATCTCGAATTGAGTTGGGGCAGCTTCGACCACTCTTACGGGGAAGAATTAATGGGGATGGCGCGTTGGACCCACGACGTCGGCGTCCCCAGTCTTCTCGGCCATCTCACGCAAAACGGCCTTTCCGCGACGTGGGCCATTGTCGGAGCAATGATGCGCGATTCTTTGCCCGATGTCTCTCACATACCGGAAGTCAGCTATCCGCATTTTCCCAGGCCATGGTTTGTCCACGTTCCCCGCGACGGCAACGAATCGACAAACCCGGAATGGTTCGGTGCTTCGCTGGTTCGAATGATCCAGCAGGCCTCGCCTGTGCAGGAGATCGGCTTCCATTCGTTCTCGCACGTGCTGTTTGGGCAGTCAGGAATGACGCGCGAGCGCGCAGTCTCGGAGTACGAGCAATGCCGCGAAATCGCCAAAGAATTCAATTTTCCGGCTGACAGTTTTGTGTTTCCGCGCAATTCGGTGGCGTTCCTCGGTGAAATGCGGGATGCCGGGTTTCTCTGTTACCGCGCTGAGGATCGGTTGAGATTTCCGGTTTCGCAGCGGCGGCTATGTTCGGTGCTGGCAATCGCAGCGGACTTCGCGGGTTTGTCTCCAGTGATGGTGGAGCCTTCTTTGAACGGTGAACTGGTGTCCATTCCCGGTTCCCTGATGATCCGATTTGCCGGAGGCTGGCGAAAATACATCCCGGATTCCAGTCGCCTCCGGCGGCTTAAGAAGGGCCTCGACCTTGTCCAACGAAAAGGAGGCGTGTTCCATGTCTGGTTCCACCCGGAAAATCTCTACCCCGGGCGTCCCCGGTTGGAGAAGGTTGTTGCCGAGTTTCTGGGTGAGTTGGGTAAACTCGTGCGTAGTGGTGGTGTGCGTTGCCTCACCATGGGACAACTTGCCAGCGAGTGCCGCGCTAATATTTCTATTAACAGCCGTGGAGCCCTAGGATGATTCTTCCGAATCACATGGAACGGATTGAACGCTTTGTTAACGAAATGCGCGCCAACAAAGGACTGGGACGGATCGCAGTCACCGAGAGCACGTCTTTGCTGGACGATCATACCGGGATTGACTCCCTGGACCTCGCTGCGCTCGTCGTGGAATTGCAAATCGAATGCGACCTGGACCCTTTCCAGGACGGATTCATAAATTTCAATACCGCGGGCGAATTGGCGGCACTATTCGCGGATGGACGTAAATGAACCTGGAGCTTTTGGCTTCTTGTACGGGCCATCTTTGCGCGGGTGACCAACGCACCTCCTTCGCTGCGCTGGCAGAACTGGGAACGCGACTCTCCGGGCACTTTCAGAAGGGCGATAGCGTCCTGCTGTGGACAGACAAAGTAGACCAGATTGTTGCGGCTACAGCAGCGAGCCTTTCCTGCTGCACTGATATTTACATCGCACACCGAACCATTCCTAAAGAAGACATCACCGACTTGTTATCCAGATTTGGAATTCGCTGGTTGATGGATGGCGATCAGGTACACGCTCTTGAAGGCGCACGCAAGACGGGGACGGGTTCGATTTTCGTCATGACCTCCGGGACGACGCGTGCTCCAAAGGTTGCTCGGCATAAGCCGGAAAGCCTGTTCGCGACCCATCGCAGGACGGAAAAGAGCCAGCATGCCCGGTGGCTGCTCACTTATCCTCCAACCAGCTTTGCCGGTTTGCAGGTTGTTTTCTCCGCCGTGATTGGCGGTGCTGATCTGGTCGTGCCAGGCGAAAGAACCATGCAGTCGTTTGCCAAATCCGCCGAACAGCATTCAGTGACCCACATCAGCGGAACACCCACATTTTGGCGTGCGTTCCTCATGTTAGTCACGCCAGCGAAACTAAGGGACTTACAGCAGATTACAGTTGGTGGCGAGGCTGTCGATCAGCCAACGCTGGATCGTCTCAGCACGGCATTTCCCGCTTCCCGCATTACCCACATTTATGCTTCCACCGAAGCCGGCGTCGGGTTCTCCGTGACCGACGGCCGGGCGGGGATTCCGGCAAGCTGGCTGGAAACGGGCGTTGGTGACGTTCGGCTGCGGGTGCGGAACGATGTGTTAGAAATCCAGACTCCGCGCATGCTCAAGCGTTATGAATCCGGCGAGCCCACCCCGATCGACCGCGAGGGCTGGCTTTCCACCGGCGATCTGGTGAGCGTTGAAGCAGGCCGACTGAACTTTCGGGGACGTTCCGACCGGCGGATGAACGTGGGAGGTTTCAAAGTTTCCCCGGAAGAGGTGGAGGCTGTTCTTCTGGAATGCGAAGGCGTCGCCGAGGTGCAGGTTTCAGGCGTGCCCAGCCCAATCTCAGGGCAGGTGCTCGCCGCAGCAGTCGTGCCCAAGCCCGGCCTGAATCCCGAAGACGTTAAGAAGCAGGTACAGCGGCTGGCGTATGGGAGATTGGAACCTTTCAAAGTCCCGCGAATCGTGCGCATCGTAGAATCGGTTGCAGTAGCCGACTCCGGAAAGAAGGTGAGGTAATGACGCGACATGTGGTTGTGACCGGCGGCACCCGCGGTCTTGGCCTTGCTATTGTCCAGGGACTTCTGCGGGACGGTTATCGCGTTTCTACCTGTGGACGCAGCGACTCCGGGGGATTGCGCGGCCTTGCAGTTGGTCATGAGGAGTCGCTTTTCTTTTCGGAGTGCCGAGTCCAAAACGAAAACGAAGTCGAGCAGTTCTTCAAACAAGCGGCCAAGTGGGGCGAGGGGATTTACGGGCTGATCAATAATGCTGGAATCGCCAAGGAGGGAGTTCTGGCGACATTCCCCAATATTGAGAGCCGCAGGATCCTTGAAACGAATCTGTTGGGCGCTCTTTATTGCGCTCGCGCTGCGCTACGGTACATGCTCTCCAACTCCCAGGGGGGGAGGATTTTGAACATAAGCTCCATCATCGGTTCCCGTGGCTACAACGGTCTAACCGCGTATTCCGCGTCCAAAGCCGGGCTGGACGGTCTTACGCGCTCCCTCTCCCGTGAGGTGGGCCGACGGCAAATCACCGTCAACTCCATCGCCCCTGGTTATATGGTCACAGAGATGTCTGCCAGCCTTTCCGCGCAGCAGCTCGATCAGATCGTCAGGCGCACTCCTTTAGCGCGGTTGGCAGAAACTGCCGATGTAGTTCCGCTGGTGTTATTCCTCCTCAGTGACGGTGCGACCATGATCACCGGCCAAACCATTGTCGTAGACGGCGGAGTCACTGTCTAAAAAGCCCGTTCCTCCGTTACGGAAGACCCTGTGAGATACAACCTCGAGCGCTGGATAACGTCACAATTGCGTTACCACTGCCGAAGCGGGAGGCCGAAGCGAACCAGCGGGAAGAAGCGAAAAAGCGCAAAACAACGGAGAAGAATTGGTCGGGACGGGCAGATTTGAACTGCCGACCCCTCGCACCCCAAGCGAGTGCTCTACCAGGCTGAGCCACGTCCCGACTGGAAAGGATTCCGCTGACTGACGTCTGCTGGGAAGCAGTGCGTTAACCAAGCGGAGGGGTTCCACGTAATTCTACACCACCGCACCACTGACGAGCCTCAACAACGCTCTGTCATCCTGAGCGAAGCGAAGGACCTCTGCACCGTGCTGACACTGGCAAACTGCATCGGTCGTTCGCGGCGAAAGACGCCGCTCAGGATGACAATCTGTTGTGTCACCGACACAGGTTGGCTCTCGTCGCTACTCCAAGTCTCTCCAGTTCGGACCCACTCCCATTTCCACCTGCAGAGGCACGGTCAGCTGATGCGCGCGCTCCATGTGCTCACGAACCAGAGGCTTCATCGCCTCGACTTCGTCTTCCGGCACTTCGAACACGAGTTCGTCGTGAACCTGCAGAGTCATTCTTGACTTCAGTCCACGCTCGCGTAAAACAGAGTCGATGCGGATCATCGCAATCTTGATCAGGTCCGCTGCTGTGCCTTGCAGCGGAGTATTTACGGCGGTGCGTTCGGCGAAGCCGCGCTGGTTTGCGTTCTTGCTGTTGATGTCAGGGATCGGGCGCACGCGTCCGAACAGCGTCTTCACCTTCATCTCGCGGCGGGCCTCTTCCAGGGTGCGGTCGATAAACTTGCGGACACCGGCGTACTTTTCAAAGTAGTTCGCGATGAACTGTTTTGCCTCGCCCGACTCAATGCCAAGCTGCTGCGAAAGTCCAAAGGGAGAGAGTCCGTAGACAATTCCAAAGTTCACTACCTTGGCCTGCCGGCGGTGGTCCGGTGTGACCATGAGCGGCGGAACACCGAAGACCTGGGACGCCGTCAAGGTGTGAATATCGTCGCCACGCCGGTATGCCTCGACGAGCAGCGGATCGCCCGAGAAGTGGGCCAGCAAGCGCAACTCGATCTGTGAGTAATCGGCGGTCAGCAGCACGTGGCCGGGCTCGGCAATGAACGCGGCACGAATGCCGCGCCCGAGTTCTGTTCGAATGGGAATGTTCTGCAGATTCGGATTCGCCGAAGACAGCCGTCCTGTGGCGGTTCCGGTTTGCCCGAAGGTGGTATGCAGGCGTCCGGTCGCTGGATTGATCAGCGCCGGCAAGGCATCGACGTAGGTTGACTTCAGCTTGGTCAGCTGGCGGTAGTCGAGCACCATGCGAGCGATGGGATGATTCTCCGCCAGCTCTTCGAGGACATCGACGGCTGTCGAGATCGTCCGTCCCTTGCCGTACTTCACCGGCTTTGGCAGGTTCATACGGTTAAAGAGGACGTCTCCGAGTTGCTTGGGAGAGCCGACGTTGAATTCCATTCCGGCAACTTCGTGAATCTCTTTTTCCTGGGTGGCTATTTCGCGCTCGAGTTCCGACGACATCTGCGAGAGCGCGCTGGTATCAATCTTCACTCCCGCCTGTTCCATTCGGGCGAGCACGGCGACCAGCGGCAGGTCCATCTCTTCGTAGAGCTTGGTCAGTCCCGCCTGCTCAACATCACTGCGCAACGCGGACGCCAGCCTGCCCGTGAGATCGGCCGCCTCGGGCACTCCACCGCCGAGTTTGAGATTGAATCGACGCAACGCCACTTCTGCAAGACTGTGCGACGAATAGGTTGGATTCAGCAGGTAGGAATACAGCGCGGGATCATGACGCACACCTTCGATCGTAATCCCGAGCGGCGCCAGCATATGAATCGCGCCCTTGTAGTCGTGTACGGCTTTGGGGACAGATTCGTCCGCAAGCACTGCCCGCAACTTCGCGCCGGCATCCCCGGAATCAAGCCTCACAATCGTTGCGCTTCCCGCCGCCGCTGAGATGGCAAGCCGCTGTGCCGCAGGCTCGGGCAGAGGCGGCGCCGTCATTGCCCCACCTAGAAACGAGAGCTGGCCTTCCGGCGGTTCTTCTTCCTCTTTCTCTTCCTGCTCCACAGAGCCGGTTTCTTCTGGTTCGAACGCCACACTGAGCACGCCTGACTCACTGGCCGCATCTACCACGCGTTCTATATCAGCGGCTGACTTGGCCTCGGTATAACGGGTGTCACTTGCTTCGGCGAGCGGCAGCAGCTCTTTGAGCAGAGAGGTAAACTCCAGCTCCGAGAACAGGGCGCGCAAGGCGTCCAAATCCGGCTCTCCCACCCGCATGGAATCTACATCGAGTTCGACGGGAACATGGGTGTCGATCGTCGCCATGTTCTTGCTGAAGAGAATCGTGTCGCGATTGTTCAATAAAGACTCGCGATAGGTCTTGCGTTCAACTTCGGCTGCGCGTTCGAGCGCTTGCTCCACGGTGCCAAAGCGCTTGATGATCTCAACCGATCCCTTGTCGCCGATCCCGGGGGCTCCGGGAATGTTGTCAATGGAATCGCCGCGCAGCGCCATCACGTCGATGACGCGCTCGGGAGGCACGCCCAGAATCTCCTCAACCTTGGCCGCGTCGCAGATGAGGTTGTCCTTCGGAGGATTCAGGATGTGCACCTTGTCGTTGACGAGCTGCATCATGTCCTTGTCGCTGGACACGATGTAGACCGGATGCGATGCCTCGGCGGCCTTGCGCGCCAGCGTGCCGATGACGTCGTCGGCCTCGAATCGGGTCACGCCGATCATCGGAATGCGATACGCCTCGAGCGCCCGCCGGATGTAGGGAACCTGCTGCGCCAGATCTTCCGGCATGGCTTTGCGGTTGGCCTTGTATCCCTTGTATTCGACCTCGGTGAAGGTTTGGGTCTTGATATCGAACTTGCGCACGCTAGTGACGGATTCGGCTTGTTCGTCGCGAAAGGTCGGGCCGGCCACGTCGAACACGGCAGCCAGGTATTGGGGCGAGAAATCGTCGCGCAGTTTGCGCAACATATTCACGAAAACATAGATCGCGGCTGTGGGCAGTCCGGTCTTGGTGGACATGGGCCGCTGCCGCGCCATGGCGTGATAGGCGCGGAAGATGAACGACATCGCGTCAATCAGGAAGATGCGGCCCCGCCCGGGGGAAGGCACAACGGGTTGCAACGCCGGCAGCTTATCAGAGGCCGATCCGGCGCTGGACGCCGTGTCTGCCGCGCTCTTCGACGATGTTTTCCGGGGTGGCAACCCGGTTAGTTTAGCAGTTGGCAGGTTGCCGGGGGTTGGCTACTGAAAGCTCAAT
>DASQGJ010000004.1:0-2028 GCA_035632675.1 Candidatus Dormiibacterota bacterium | reverse complement strand
CTAACCGAAGTTCGTCACGAAGCTGTGGAAAATTCAGCTAAGTCTTTTGGAATCAGTTTAGGCAACCACAGAGTCTGCACTACATTTTAGGTTCGAGTGCAAACGTTCGGGGAGGCTGAGACCGAGTTGGTGGAGAAGGGTTTTCTGTTCAGGGGATGGTCCGGTGACACGACGAAGACGGATTTCTCGCCCCTCGGTCGTAGGCAGGACAATGTCAGCGCTGTGGAGTGTAGACAATAAAGCAAGGGCCTTCATCGGGGAAAGCGGTTGAGCGTTTTCTACTCCGCTGGTGGTGGGCTTAGGTTGGATCGGCGCTCTCCGCTGGAGCAAGTGTTTCAAGGTGACCCAGAGCGCATATCCCAAGAACGCGACCATCACGTGGGCTTTGACGCGCGGTTCCAGTTGATGAAACAGGGGGCGAATGGAAAGCTCGCTTTTCAGCGCCCGGAACGAAGCCTCAGCCTCCGTCAACTGCATGTACTTCGACCATAGTTCTTCGGCGCTATCGGCTTGGAGATTGGTGCGCAGCAAGTAGGCTCCTTCGCGCGCGGTACGCCAATTCTTGCGGTCTTCTCGTATCTGCCAAAACAAGCGTACCCCTGCTTCGGTCTCCCGCAGGGAAACCTGGTAGAGGTCGTGGACCGAGGGGTGACGGGCTTGAATCTTCCCCAACCGGCGCTCCATCTTGTTGCGGTCTTTCAGTCGGCCTTGAGCGATGGTCCTCTGCAAATTATTTAATGCCTCTTCCATCCTGGTGCTGAAACGACTGCGAATGGCTTGTTCCTTTTCCTTGCGGCCGGTGCTGCGGCATAGAATGTAAGTCTCCTCGCCCTGGGGGATGGCGACCTTCTTCACTTCCACCTCCGGGCGAACCCGTGTCCAATCCTGCTTCAGCAGTTCCGCTTCAAACTGCTTCATCTGGCTACGGGGTGTGCCCACCAGATACTGCCCGCCGCGTCGGCGAATAGCCGCCAGGTTGTCTTCGCTGACGATGCCACGGTCCAGAACCCAGATCCTTCTTGCCTTGCCGTACTTGCGTTCCACCATGCGCAGAATCGTCTCCAGGGTGGAGACATCCGCACGATTGCCATCAAAGGTTTCGTAGCTGTAGGGAAATCCTTCCTGGTTGACGATCAGCGCAATCACCATCTGCTCGCAATCGGGACGGTGATCGCGCGAGTAGCCACGGCGCATCATTCCATTCTTTTCCGCCGCCCCTTCCACATAGGTGCTGGTCAGGTCATATAACAGCAGATCAAACTCGGCTCCAAACAATGCTCCATACCGCTCTTTCAGGTGTTGCTCCAACTTGGTCTTATGCGGCAGAAGCCGATCCAAACAGCGATACAAGCGCGTGTCGTTGATCTTGCCGTCTTCGATTTCCAGCAGATCATCCAAGGCCGTGGCCGGATACCAACGCTGCTCAATCGCCAACTCGCTCCCCGGCGCGCACAAGCGATTGATCGCCAATAACGCCGCTACGCGCGACCAGGGCACATCCGCCGCATCGTCATCGATTAACTGCTCAAAAAACTGATCCAGGCCCAACCGCTTCCACAACTCCCAACCCAGAAAGCAGGCGCCAAACTCCCGCGTTCGCTCCAGCCGTACGCGATTCACCAACACCCGAGCCACCTGCGGATCATCCGCCGGTGGCTCGATCTGGGAAGGAAACAGTCTTAGTTGTTCCTCTTCCCCTCGCTCATTCAATACCTGGATGGTTTTCAGCCACCGTGCCTGGGCCGAGCCGTTCAGCTCCCCGAGATAGCACACCGTCCTCTGTCGCGGGCCATTCACGCCTCGCACCGTTTCTACCAGCGACCAATAGGTGTGCTCTTTCCCGTCTTTGTTGCGCGCATGCGGTCGCAGAAACATTCTGCCGCCGATTCTGTCATCCTCCTCGGCAGCCTTCAAGTAGGTAGGTCTGCACTACATCGCTTTTCTGACCAGCCTTATTGCAAAGCCAACACTTAGATCAATTTTTGTTTGCCGTGATCGAGAAACCGCCTGCTCCGTGACGAACTTCGG
>DASQGJ010000003.1:0-10299 GCA_035632675.1 Candidatus Dormiibacterota bacterium | reverse complement strand
ACACGATGGACGCCGACGGCAAGAACGTGAAACAACTGACGAACGAACTTGGATACGACGGCGGGCCAACGTTTTCCCCCGACGGAAAGTGGATCGTCTACCGCGCCTACCATCCAAAAAACGAGCAGGAAATTGCCGACTACAAGGAATTGTTGGCGCGGAATCTGATTCGACCGACATCACTTGAAATCTGGCTGATGAAATCTGATGGCAGCGGCAAGAAGCAGATCACGAATTTGGGCGCGGCAAGTTTCGGACCCGCGTTTACCGTAGACGGGAAGAAGATCATCTTCTCATCCAATTATGATCCGCAAACGCATGCCACGGGCGGTGAAGGCAATTTCGAATTGTGGATGATGAATCCCGACGGCACAGGCCTCGAACGCATCACCTACAGCGACGGATTCGACGGCTTCCCCATGTTCTCGCCCGACGGCAACAAGCTGGTGTGGGCCTCAAACCGTAACGCCAAGGTGCCGCACGAGACGAATATCTTTATTGGGGATTGGGCGCCGTAGATTCGGGCGGACGATTGGCTTTTTGCGCCTTGGATCTCTTGGTGGCCAGCGTCTTATCGACCCAGTCGTCCGCGGTTTTCAAGTCTCTACTTCGCGCCACGGGATCATCACATTCCAGATCGGCGCGCTCCCTGTACATCAAATTCATATACGCCATGGCGTCGTCGTAGTCTGGCCGCAACTCTATGGCTTTCTCGAGACTGGTGATGCCCTCTTCAATCGACGCCGTGTTCTGAGCCCGCATTTCATCGCAAAGCTTCTTCTGATCCGGTTTTTTGGAATTCAAGTGCTGGTCAGGCGCCATGCCGAGCCTGGCCCGGCCTTCCATCCGAGGCTGGTAACACGTAGTCCAGTCGATGACGCCGATGGAATAGAACGGCTCCGCATCATTCGGATCGAGGCTGGACGCTCGCTGGTAGTAGCTCTTGGCGTCGTCCCACTTCTTCATGTTGAGGTAGAGATAGGCGATTCCCTTGGCGCTGTTGCGCTTTTGTTCGCGGCTGGCATTGGCGTCGAGCACTCGTTCATAGTGTGCGATTGCTCGATCCGCCATCTCCTTGTTGTCGTCGGTGTCCATACCTGGGATGTACTGACTCGCGTAAGCAGTCGCTGCATAAAGATGAGCGTTGATGTTGCCCGGGTCGAGTTCCGCCGCCTTCTCGAAGTGGTGGATCGCCTCTTCGTAGTGGCTGCTTTTGTAGGCAGCCACGCCAAGCTGGAGTTCGGAGTCGGATGTTTGGGCCGCCGCCGAAAGGACCCACAATAGCCAGATCGAAACGAGCAGTGCCGAGCGCAAGTTCATGAACACCTCTGAAACTCTCTGGCAGCGTTTCCCGGAAATTGTACGCCTAAGTCGATTGGACACCGGATGCGCACAGATCGGATCAGCGGGAAAAGACCATTTCTTGTTAAAGTGTTCTGACACGAAGTCCGCGAGAAACAACTTGGCGATGGTATGAAAGTGCGGCAGTGGATTAGCGCGATCGTATTGCTCCTGCTCATGGCAGCGGCGGCCGTGGGCTGGCTGTGGACGCGGGAATTGCCCGCCCAAAACGACGAGGCCTCCGCAACGCCGGCAAAGAAGCCCCTGGCACGCAAGGCCCCGGCAGCGCGGCATCCGTCAGTGGATCTCCGCCCGCTGCAGACTGCACGCCGACTCGGAGCCCTTGCCGCCACGCCGGAAGAGCAGGCCCTGGCGCATGAAGCAGAGAAAACCGGCGACCACGAAGTGGACCTGGCATTCTTCGACGCGCTCCGCACCGCCGAAGAGAATCCTCCACCCCTCTCCCCGGTGGCGAAAGAGATTGTCGCCCGCAAGGCCAAGGCGCAACAGACGCTCAAGGACGATCAGGAAAGCATCACTATACTCACGCGGAAGCTGGCCGCCGCTCCCGAGTCACAAAAAGACAACCTGCAGGACCAGATCGATGTCGCCAAGGCGCAATTGGAACTCGATCAGGACGAATTGGACGACGCCACCGAGGATCTGGAACAGGCGGGAGGCGATCCTCAGGCAAAGATCAAGCGGCTGCAAGCCGAGCATGAGGCCGCCGACCACAATGCCGCACCCGCCGGGTCGGCCGTCAATCCGCATGAACAGGACTATCAGACCCACACGTTGCTCAGTGTGTTCCGCGCCTGGCAGGCGATTCGCGAGAAGAAGGCTCTGCTGGAGCAGGCTCGCGACGAGGCTAACGAAAAACAAAGACAGCTGATCAAGAGACACGACGAGCTCGCCGCTCAGGTCGAGAAAGACAAAGAAGACCGTGAATCGGCAAAACAACAGGCCAAAGGATTTTCCAAGAGCCGCAACGCGGCCAACCGCGAGACTTCGAAGGCGTCAGCCAGAGCCTCCCTTGATGCGCTGAAGCAGTACACGCTGGATCAGAAGAATCTTGCCGACCGTGGCCGCCGGCTGCAGGACGAGCAAGAGCTTAGTGATATCTACACCAACTGGATCGCACTGGTCGAGACGCGGGAGCGTGCCGCACTGCACCATATGATCGAGACGATTCTCTGGATCCTTCTCGCCCTGGTTGCGGTCTATGTGGCACACCGGATCATTGAACACCTGTTCACGGGAATGACAGCGGAGAACAAACGAGTCGACACGCTGCGCTCGGTCGTGAAATTTGCCACCCAGGCGGTGGGAGCGATCATCATCCTCTTCATCATTTTTGGCATGCCCACCCAAGTAACCACCGTTCTTGGCCTGGCTGGCGCCGGCCTGACCGTGGCCATGAAGGATTTCATCGTAGCCTTCTTTGGCTGGTTCATTCTGATGGGGCGCAACGGCATCCGGGTGGGTGACTGGGTCGAGATCAATGGAGTGGGCGGAGAAGTGGTCGAAGTCGGCTTGCTCAAAACGGTGCTGCTCGAAACCGGAAGTTGGAACGACGCCGGCCATCCCACGGGCCGCCGGGTTTCGTTCGTGAACAGCTTCGCCATCGAAGGACACTTCTTCAACTTCACGACTTCAGGCCAGTGGATGTGGGACGAACTGTCGGTGCTCATTCCAGCGGGCCAGGATCCGTATCCGGTGATCGACGGCATTCAGAAACTCGTGGAAGAGGAAACGAAGGCAAATGCCGGCAAGGCTGAAGCCGAGTGGCACGAAGCGACCACGCGTTACCGGGCAAAAACTCTGTCGGCCGTTCCGGGAATTAACGTGCAGCCTACGGCGGCAGGGATCGAGGTGCGGGTCCGCTACATCACGCGAGCCTACGAGCGCCACGAAGCCAGGAAGCGCCTGTATGAGGCGGTGGTGGAAATGATGCACCGCAGGCCGGAGGCCGTGAACTCCTAGTTCCCCATTGTCGAGTCAATCCAACCCGAGTGAGATGGGCACGCTGATCGTCACCGGCGGCAGTCGCGGAATCGGCGCCGCCGTGGCGAGGCTCGCAGCCGCGCGCGGATACGCGGTAGCCGTCAACTTCTGCACGGGCGAAGCTGAAGCCGGGAGACTGGCAGCTGAAGTTGAAAGCGGCGGCGGCCGCGCCCTGGCGATTCACGCCGACGTCTCCCGCGAGGAGCAGATTGTTCGACTATTCGAAATCGCAGAGCGCGAACTTGGCCCGATCAAGGGACTGGTCAACAACGCCGGCGTAACCGGAGGCTTCGCCCGTGTGGAAGATGTTTCGGCAGAGGCGATCGAAAAAACATTCGCCGTTAATGTCACTGGAGCGATCCTGTGCGCCCGCGAGGCCGTGCGCCGCATGTCAACCCGCCGAGGCGGAACCGGCGGCGCCATCGTCAATATTTCTTCGCGCGCCGCTCACACCGGCGGCGCCGGCGAATGGGTGCACTATGCGGCATCCAAGGGAGCGATCGACAGCTTCACGATCGGACTGGCGCGCGAGGTCGCGACCGAAGGTATTCGCGTGAACGCCGTGGCACCTGGACTCACCGAAACCGACCTGCACGCCGCCAATGGCGAGCCGGGCCGGCTCCAGCGGCTAATACCGACAATTCCTATGCACAGGGCGGGCTTGCCGCATGAGATCGCCGAAGGCGTCCTCTGGTTGCTCTCTCCAGCGGCTTCGTATGTCACGGGCGCGATTTTGGAGATCGGCGGGGGACGGTGAGGAGAAATCAGTTCTCCGTGGTCACTGCTTATTCTCTGCTCGGTCTTTCCGCAAATAGCTTTTCACTTTCTCCGGCAACCTCGAAGCATGCAGGATATCCCGCAGCTGGCGCGGCGGAATGCGGCGTGCAAAGTCGATCGCCTTGGCCAGCGGAGTATGCGCGTTCCGCAGGAGAGCTACCCGGACCTCCTGCCGCAGAGACCACTTCGGATGATGGCACACCGCCTCCACGAATGTCGCGCCCGCGGCCCGTTGCAGCGCTTTGACAATCGCGGCCTCAGTAAGGCGTGGATTCTCCAGAGCCGGTTGCCAGACCTGCTTTTCCTTGTCGAGCAGCATCGCGCCTGCCAGGGTTGCCGATGAACGGCGGGCCAAGGAGATGCGCTCGCCGAGGGTGATGGAAGGCAGGCGCGTGAGCAGAAGTTCGTCAGCCACGCGCTTGAGATCGGCAACGGCGGTGGGCATCAGGGCGAAATGCCTTAGTTCGAAAGTATAGAGTTCGCGGATGATGCGCAACGCCATGCGGCGCGGAGTGCGGGGATGCGACGCCAGGGCCAGACGAACCTTGCGGGATTTCATCACCGCCAGGTCGCGGCCGATTCGCTCAACGGCTTCCGGCGTCAGGTCGCGGTTCTTGAGTTCAGCCAGAGCCCGGTCTTCGGTCAGCGGCGCATCCCCTTCAGGCTCGATGCCGGAAGTGGCCGCACCTTCACCCAGCGGTATCGGTGCGGTTCGATCGGTGGACTGGAGTTCGTGTGTAGCCATCTCTCATAGCCGGTCGCGATATGACCGGCAAGGTCTGATCCTTCGTCTCTCCTACCGAGCCCCAACCGCACCTGCTGCGGCCCTCCGCGCCCGGCGCAACGCCCCTTCGACCGGTTCAATGACCTGGGGATTAATTTCTGCCCTCGGATCCAGACGGCGCAGTTCATTGTAAAAATCTTCGCGGACGAGCGCCGCATAACGAAAGACACCGCCCGTCATGGCCACCGGAACAGGTGGCAGATCGTCCGGAGTGAACAGGCGCTGAATTACGACGGATGCGACCTGGGCAAGTTCCCTGCCCGCACTCGACAGCACCTGGACCCCGAGCACATCTCTGCTCGCGGCAATGATCGGAAACAGCGCGGCGAAGTCCGGTGGTGGAATCGAATTGGCGACCCTTGCCAGCTCCGTGAGCGACGCAACCTGCCACGTCTTACAAAAGGCCGCGGCGAGTTCTCCGTGGAGAACATTCTCCGCTGCATCACTGCTCATATCACTGGCCCGTAAAATAGCGGCGACGGTTTCGCGCCCAATCCAGTGCGCCGAGCCTTCGTCGCCAATCGCGAATCCCCACCCTCCAGCGCGGGCGGTCACTCCCTGCGGGCTGCGGCCATACGCGATCGATCCCGTGCCCGCGATGACCAGGACTCCGGGGCCGGTATCGAACGCAGCCTCGAGAGCAATTTCCATGTCGCCGACCACGTCGATCGGTCCCGGCAGAACTTGCGCCAGAAATCCGCGCACAGCGGCCGCCAGTTCCGGACGCGCGGCTCCCGATCCGCCTACGCAAGTGTGGACCACCTGAGCCGGCGTGATGCCTGCCGCCGCGCACGCCTGCAGCACTGATTTCTGCAGCGACTCGCGGGCTCGCGACTCTCCGACCCGCACAATGTTGCTGGGACCAGTCGTGGCCGTCGCCAGTACGTGGGACTCGTCCCCGACCGCGCATGTCGTCTTTGTTCCGCCGCCGTCAATCCCGAGATAGTAGGGCACGAATTATTTCTAACACAGACGGTTTGCAGTTTCTGGCTCTGCCGGACGCCTCTGCCGGATTGACAGAGAATCCGATGAGCGGCTACATTTGGCGTCACCTCCAATGAGTTCTCCCGCAGCTACTGCCACGGAAAAACTGATCCGCCCCGTTATGCCGGAGTTGGATACACTGCGCGGCATCGCAATCCTGCTGGTGCTGTTCTTCCATGGATTCAACATTTCAGGGGCGCTGACGCAGTTGAGAGGACCGGCCCACCTTTTTGCCACTCTTACTTTCGGCGGCTGGACGGGCGTGTACCTGTTCTTTGTTCTCTCTGGATTTCTTATCACCGGAATTCTGCTGGAGGCCAAGCCTAAACCTCATTACTACCGCCGCTTCTACATTCGGCGGGCGTTGCGCATCCTGCCCGCGTTCTATCTTCTGCTGGTCCTGCTGTACGTGCTCCCGAGAACGGGCTGGCTGGAGAATCGCCACGTGGACTGGCCTTACATTTGGCTAAGTTTCTTCTACCTTGCCAATGTAACGACTTTGTTCGGGGTGCCCGGGCAGTATTCCGTGTTGTGGTCCCTCGCCGTCGAGGAGCACTTTTATCTGGTCTGGCCCACAGTCATCCGGCACTTTTCGCGACGTGCGGCGATGTGGTGTGCACTCGGAATCTTCGTTGCCTGTCCGATTTTCCGTGGCGTGGCGTACCGGCTTGGCGAAAATTCCGGGGGCGGCTATACCTGGCTGGTAGCCGACGCGTTGGCGATTGGCGCTTTGCTGGGGCTGGTGAGCCGGGGACGGTTGGCCGACCGCGCCTCTATGAGACAGTTTTCGCTTGTCTGCATCTTCGCAGCGGTCGCGCTATTCGCGTTCGGCACGCCTCTTGGGATCTGGCGCGGGAGCACCCTGTTTGGGGCAATCTTTCGGCGCACGGCGGTCAATGTGTTCTTCGCCGGGCTGCTGGGCGTAACTCTGCTGCTCGGCACGAGTCGCTGGAAGTGGATCGTAAACCGGCCGGTACTGCAATGGTTTGGCGAGATCAGTTATGGACTTTATCTGGTTCACATGCTGGCTTTTGATTTCGTCGACCACTGGATCGTTCGCTATTCTCCCAACCTTTACTCGCAACTTCCATCACGTTTCGGGCTGATGGTCCTGCGCTGTGTGCTCAGTGTGGCGATCGCAGTGGGCGCCGCCTTCTTGTCGCGACGATATTTTGAGGAGTGGTTTCTAAAGCTTAAAGATCGATGGACTCCGGCTGCTCCGAGCATGCAACCTGAATCCGCAGCGATCCCAGCCGCTTCCGAGCCGGCCCGGCAAACTGCGTGAATGAGAAACGCAAACGGATCTCCCATCAGCGCGGCCCTCAAACGCGATGCGAACGCTTTCCAGGACTGACAAAATGGAGCAGAAAATCCAAATTCGTGAACTGACGAGCAGCGGGGATGCCCGCGGCTTCAGCTTCACGGCCCCCACCGACGCGCTCACTTTCGTCGGCCGCATGTCCGACGTACATCTAGCGTCAACCAAACCGGGAGCCATTCGTGGAAATCACTATCATTTGCGGCGCCGGGAGGCGATCGTGGTGTTGCCCGGAGCAAAGTGGTCGCTACACTGGGATGAGGGCCAGGGCTCGCAGCCGCAGCATCGTGAGTTCGATGGCACACGCGCGGTCCTGGTCCTGGTCTCTCCTGGAGCATCGCACGCCGTGCGCAATGACGGCGAATCCGAGTTGCTGCTGGTTGCGATCTCGTCGGAGACGTATGATCCAGCGGAGAGCGTCGCGCGGAAGGTTGTGTAATCTGCCTCATCCGGCAGCGCGAGCACGGCACCGGCGTTACTGACAAGCATGGGTCTGAACCACACGGATTTCGCCATCATCGCGCTCTACCTGGCCGGCATCACGCTCTTTGGTCTTCGTTTCCGCAAGAAGCAGCGCACTCTGCGCGATTATTTCCTGGCCGGGCGCGAGATCCCCTGGTGGGCCATCGCATTGTCGATCGTCGCTGCCGAGACCAGCACGCTTACGATCATCAGCATCCCGGGCCTGGCCTACGATACCAATCTCACCTTCCTGCAAGTCATCCTGGGATACCTGGTGGGGCGCGTCGTCATCAGCTTCCTGCTGCTGCCGCATTATTTCCGCGGCGAACTCTACACCGCCTATGAACTGATTGAGCGCCGCTTTGGGCGCACCTTGCGCTCGCTGACCGCCGGACTGTTTCTGCTGACCCGCGCCGCAGCCGAAGGCGTACGCGTCTATGCCGTGTCGATTG
Source organism: Candidatus Dormiibacterota bacterium (assembly GCA_035632675.1). Lineage (GTDB taxonomy): Bacteria > Acidobacteriota > Terriglobia > Terriglobales > Acidobacteriaceae > Sulfotelmatobacter. Next base: position 2,177 of record DASQGJ010000003.1, on the reverse strand, counting down.
TTGTATCCATCGCCCTCGGCACGGGAGAAATTGCGTCGATCGCGATCATTACCGCACTGACGTTGATCTATACATTTGAAGGCGGGCTTGCGGCGGTCATCTGGACCGACGTGGTGCAGACTGTCATCTATGTTGGCGGAACGTTGGTCGGTCTGGTTACCATCCTGCATCTGGTTCCCGGCGGCTGGAGCGCAATTCACACGGCGGCAGCCGCGGCCGGCAAGTTTCAAGTGTTCGATTTCCGTGGCAGCCTTTTCATACCCTATACGTTCTGGGCGGGCGTGATCGGCGGGACTTTCTTCACCACGGCAAGTCACGGCACAGACCAGCTCATTGTGCAGCGGCTGCTGGCGGCACGCGGGCAACGGCAGTCGGTGACGGCCTTGATCTCCAGCGGCGTCGCCATTCTGTTTCAGTTTGCGCTCTTCTTAACGGTTGGCGTGATGCTGTGGGCGTATTACCGCGTGCCTTCCGCGGTCTTCGGCAAGCCAGACCGGATTTATCCCACTTTTATCGTGACTCATATGCCGCATGGAATCTCCGGTCTGCTGATCGCGGCAATCCTGGCGGCGGCGATGTCAAATCTGAGCGCGGCCCTGAACTCTCTGTCCTCCAGCGCCATCATGGACTTCTACGCCCGCCTGCGGCCGCAATCCGACGAAAAAACAAAGATGCGGCTTTCACGCTTCGCAACCCTCGGCTGGGCTCTCGTGCTCTTCGGGCTGGCCGTCATTGCGCTCCACAAAGCGGGGCGCGTGGTTGAGGTCGGACTTCAGATCGCGTCCGTCGCGTACGGAGCCTTGCTGGGCGCATTCCTGCTCGGTGTGCTGACGCGAAGAGCCAATCAAAGTGGCGCAATGGTGGGCATGGTGTGCGGCCTCGCGGTCGAGTTGTACGTATGGCGATGGACGCTAGTCCCCTGGACTTGGTGGGTGATGATCGGCACCTGCTTGACGTTCGCTGTAGGATGGACCGCCAGCATTCTGCTTCCTGCGCGCGAGTCGTCAAGCCTTTAACCGCCGAGATCGCGGAGAACCCCCGCCGAGATCGCAGAGAAAGACAAAGCATCTAACGGTGCTTGGTGCCAGCACTCCTCAGCGAACTCTGCGGGTTTTCTCTGCGTTCTCGGCGGTTAAAGGATTTTCGACATTCCATTTTAGGAATCTTCCAGATTTATTCTAGCCATCCGAGTGTTCGCCGGAATGCCTCAGGACTACATTAATCGTTGAGGCAGCATGTGAATCGCTCGCGCACTACAGAGCAAATCATCGGAGCAGCAATCAAGGTACATCGCCGGCTCGGACCGGGACTCCTCGAGTCTGCGTACGAAGGATGTTTGGTCTACGAACTCAAGAAACTCGGACTCCACGTGCAACAGCAAAAGGGCGTGCCACTGGTCTACGAAACGGTCAAGCTCGAATGTGGCTTCCGTGCAGACCTGGTCGTCAACTATGAGGTGGTGGTTGAGATCAAGTGCAAAGAGGCGATTCACCCGGTGGATCAGGCGCAGCTGCTGTCCTATCTCCGCCTGCTGAACCTGCAGGTCGGGCTTCTGCTCAACTTCCACGTTGTTGTTCTCAGAGACGGAATTCAGCGAATGGTGAACCACTATCAGGACTTCTCGGAAGACGGTATCGGGGCCGAGTTGCAAGAGCTAACCGCTCAGAGCGCAGAGAACCCCCGCGGAGATCGCTGAGGGAAGCGGGAAGAATTCCGTCTTCAGGGTCTCTCTGAGTTCTCGGAAGGTTTTCTCTGGGGTCTCTGCGGTTAGCTTTTGCTGAAGCCGGTCCCTCCGCATCTTTCCGGTTTTTGCCCAGCTTTCGTCCGCTGGCTCAGGCCTGATTCGCCAAATCCCCCGTCCCGCGGCCATTTTGGGGTGTTTCCCCGAAAGGGAACGCCTCAAGTTACCTAAGGTCAAGAGCCGTGGACACGTTTACCCCCTGTCCTATCTCTCGTATTTTTAAGACTCCAAGCTCCCGGCGCTCTCCCCATCCGGGTCCCAATGGAGTGAAATTGCATGGCGACAGCTTACCGCGGATTTCAATTAGGACTATTGCCCGAACGCAAGATCAACAAGCGCGCGGTGGCGACTGCCTATGGCATCGTCGCTCTGCTCCTGCTCATCGTTATTAGCCTCGGGGTGCTGGTGCCGGAAAAGCTGCAGTTGGCGCAGTACC
>DASQGJ010000002.1:0-45928 GCA_035632675.1 Candidatus Dormiibacterota bacterium | reverse complement strand
ACTCGTGAGCAACGCGCAACAGAAAGCAAGCGCACAAAAGAGGCATCCATTCTTGCCCTCGATGCGAAGGATGCTCACCTTCCTGTGGGCAGCAGCTTCGATTCTCCCGATTTTCGGGGCAATCTACATAGTGTTCAAGGGAAACATTCGATGAGTTATTCCAATGGCGTGGACCCAATGCACCTCCGGCAGCTTCGAGCGATGGCGGAGAACCTAGGCACGTTAGCGAATCGGCATCGCGAAAATCACAATTACGTCGTGGCCCATGCGCTATACGGCCGTGCGTTGGCCGTGGCGCAGGAGATCCACACTTCCGGGAATGATAGGGAAGTCCTCGTGGCCCGAATCCGGGCGGACCAGCAAGCTGTTTTCGAAATTCTGCGCTCCGGAAAGAGCGGCTTGGAGAGACCTCCGTTGGAGAGAGCCCATAAGGTTGGCCAATAGAGTTCATGGCTCGACCAAATATTGAATCAGCTCTGCCCTTGGCCACTACACTACATGCTATGAACATTCCCCAACCTCATACGGGAGATCCTTATTCGCTTGGACCCGCTAAACGGGGACGTGTGCTGGAAGATCGACATTAGAAAACAACTATGAACAATTGGCTGCCGAAATCCGTGCTCTGTCTCAGGTCTTACACTTCGCGCCTGTTCGTGTCGGACCTTCTTGCCGGCATCACCGTTGGATTGGTTGCGCTTCCTTTAGCGATGGCCTTCGCCATCGCATCGGGTGTACCCCCTCAAACGGGGCTGTACTGCGCGATCGTCGCAGGCTTTGCGATTTCCGCGTTAGGCGGATCTTCAACCCAGATCGGCGGTCCAACCGGCGCATTCGTGGTCGTGGTTTTTGGCATTGTCGCGAAACACGGGGTTGACGGGCTGTTCATGTGTACCCTGATGGCTGGGGTCATACTTCTGATTCTGGGCGTCACCGGTCTAGGGACGGCAGTTAAGTTCATACCGCGTCCTGTGGTTGTTGGTTTTACGAACGGTATTGCAGTCATCATTGCCAGCACCCAAATCAAGGATTTCTTTGGACTGAAAATAGACAAGGTCCCCGGCGAATTCGCGGCCCGGATTCTGACCTACGCGCACAACTTCTCATCATTCTCGCCGCTGGAGACCACTCTTGCAGTGGGTGCGCTTGTTCTGATTGTCGTCTTCATGATCTTTGTGAAGAGAGTCCCAGGTTACATTGTTGCTCTATTTGCCGGGACGGCAGCGGTGGTGATCTTCAGACTCCCGGTCGAAACCATTGGCACTCGCTTTGGCGGTATCCCCTCCGGATTTCCAAAGTTAATCATTCCGCACTTTCGGGTGGACCTGCTGCGGCCGCTAATTTCCCCAGCCATCACGGTCGCCATGCTTGGAGCGATCGAATCGCTGATGTCCGCGGTGGTTTCCGACCGTATGAGCGGCGACAAACACAACCCCAACGTCGAACTGGTAGGGCAAGGCGTTGCTAACATTCTCTCGCCGCTCTTCGGCGGACTACCGGCCACGGGAGCAATCGCTCGAACCGCCACCAACATCCGCTCGGGCGCCAGGACGCCCGTCGCAGGAATGATCCACGCTCTCACCCTTCTGGCGATCATTCTTTTCGCCGCACCCCTGGCCCGCTTCATTCCTCTGTCCGTCTTAGCTGCCATCTTGCTGGTGGTCTCCTACAACATGGGGGAATGGCGCGAGATCCCGGAACTTTTCAAACAGTCGCGGTTCGAGATTGCCGCCTGGTTGGTGACATTTCTGCTCACCGTTTTTGCCGACCTCACGGTGGCGGTGGAGGCGGGGATGATCCTGGCGGTGCTGGTCTTCATTCGGAAAGTTACACAGACCACGACCGTGTCGGAAGTGACCGCCGAATATATCCGTGAGGGGCATGTCCACATCCTGCAGCATAAAGAAATTCCGGCATACGTCAGCATCTTCCGGATCCACGGCCCCTTTCTGTTTGGCGCAACGGACAAGATCGATGCGATCGTCGATCGTCTGTCCGATTTGCCGCCGATCATTATTCTCAGACTCCGCAACATGACAGCCATCGATTCCACGGGTCTGCAGGCGCTGGAGAACTTTGCCGACCGGGTGCACGAATCCGGAAGGCAGCTCATTCTATGTGGAGCGCGAGAACAGCCAGAGATGCGAATGCATGAGGCTGAATTTCACGAACATGTGGGCGAGGAGAACATCTGCCACAGTGTGGCGGACGCCCTCGACCGGGCTAAGATCTTGTACCCTGAGGTGGCGAAGCAACTACCCGCAGGGACCACCTGGGGCCGAAGAAGCACCGATCTGGCGCCAGCCGTGACAACCTCAGCGGGCCCCCAGACCTAGTACCGGGAAGAGAAGCCGCATAGCATTTGCAGATGAGTGAGGGGAAAATGGCCCACACAAAATCGCTGGAGTTGAGCTACTTAAGAGTCCTTTCATCCAGCTGTGGTGAACCGGTTCGATGAATATGCTTTCGGTGAGTACGGGCTTCGCGCTTAGCGTTGCGGCGTATGCGGCCGGCGCTTTCGGTACGCTCGCGTGCTGGCAAAAACCGGCGCTGGCCCGACGCATGTGTTGCAGTTTTGCTCTAACCGGTGCCGTGCTTGGAGGATTCACCTCCGTTCTCGCTATCCTTCGAGGCACGCCGGCTGTGTGGTCGGTTCCGTCGGGGATTCCGCTCTTTGCTTTCAGTTTTTCCTACGATGCCTTGGCTGGCTTCTTCAATCTGGCTCTCGCGATCCCTGTGGCCGCAGTCTCGATTTATTCTTTTGGCTACCTGAAAGGATTCGAGGGCAAGAGAAACATCGGCCTCTTCGCCTTCCTGTTCAATCTCTTGCTACTCAGCCTGACGGTGGTCTTTACCGCCGCCAATGCATTCCTGTTTCTGATCGCATGGGAAGTGATGGCTCTGGCCGCTTACGGACTGGTGATCTTCTACCACGAAGACCGGGAGACCAGACGAGCGGGTCTGCTCTACATCATCATGGCGCATGTCGACGCCGGGTGCCTGCTTCTTGGCTTTGCGCTGTTAATCAACTCCACTGGCAGCGCCGAATTTTCCACCTTCCGTCCCCTTGCGGCCCAACTGAACGGCGGCCAGCAGACCGCTGCTTTTGTTCTGTTCTTCCTGGGATTCGCCATTAAAGCCGGCGTCATTCCCTTCCATATCTGGCTGCCGGCAGCGCATCCGGTTGCCCCGAGCAATGTTTCCGCGCTGCTTTCCGGCATTGTGATCAAGACGGGAATCTACGGCATGGCACGCATTTTCCTGGATGTGCTGGGAGGAGTGCCGTCCTGGGCTGGCTTGCTGGTTCTCATTGTCGGAGTGGTTTCGGCAGTACTCGGCGTCTTGTACGCCCTGATGGAGCACGACCTCAAACGGCTCCTGGCCTACCACAGCATTGAGAATATCGGGATCATTCTCATGGGCTTGGGCGCGGCTCTGATCTTCCGCGTGGCTGGACATCCGACCCTTGCAGCTGTAGCCCTGATCGCAGCGATGTTCCACACTTTGAATCATGCCATTTTCAAATCCCTTCTGTTCCTGGGCGCTGGGTCCGTGTTGCATTCGACAGGGACGCGGAACATGGAAGAAATGGGCGGCCTCATCCGTCCCATGCCGGTGACTGCGTTCTGTTTCTTGATTGGCGCGGTCGCCATCTCCGGCCTTCCCCCACTGAACGGATTTGTTAGCGAGTGGCTGACCTACCAGACTCTATTGGCCGGATTCGGTGCCATCCCCGGGTTGACACGAATTCTGTTTCCGCTAGCTGGTTCCATGCTGGCGTTGACTGGAGCCCTCGCAGCCGCTTGCTTTGTGAAAGCTTTCGCGATCACGTTCTTGGCGCTGCCGCGTGGTACCGAATCTCGGAATGCGCACGAGGCGCCCCGCTCCATGCTGACCGGCATGGGCTGGCTGACGCTGGCTTGCGCCGTCCTGGGCCTAGGTGTGACCTGGTTTCTCCCGGTATTTGACGCGATGACAGAGCAGTTGCTCGGACAGCGAGTTTCCAGCCACCTGGTGAGTGGTCATGGGCTGGTACTGTCCGCAGGCATGCGTACCGGTGGTACGGTATCACCCTTGGTCATCGCTGTTGGACTCCTGGTTCTAACGCTCCCGGCGGCTTTCCTGGTAGCCATCGGAGTGCGCAGGTTCGGACGCAAGCGTGGACCGGTATGGGACTGCGGACTGCCTCGTCTCTCGGAAGAAAATGAATACACAGCCACCGCATTCTCAAAAGCGCTGCGGATGATTTTCTCCGTCCTGTACAAACCGCGCCGCGAGATTCAAGCCGTCTTCGATGTCTCGCCGTATTTTCCGAAAGAGATTCGTTTCGAGAGTGAAATCGAGCCTACCTTCGAGAAGCGGCTTTATGCTCCCCTGCAAGAGTTCATCTTCCGGGTTTCCAGCAGAATGCGAACGATTCAGGCGGGAAGCATTCATGCCTACCTGGCCTACATCTTCGTGACCCTCGTCTTGCTCCTACTGTTCGGGGTGCGCAAGTGATCGAAGTCCTTATCAATTCGGCGCTGCAGTTGGTGTTGCTGCTGCTGCTGGCCCCCTTGCTTAGCGGCGCCATCAAAACCCTGAAGGCCAGACTTCAGATGCGCCGCGGGCCAGGCATTCTGCAGCCCTACCGTGACATCCTCAAATTGCTGCGGAAGGGGATGGTGATTCCGGAGACGGCGTCGTGGATTTTCTCTGCGGCTCCCTACATGGTCTTTGCAACGGCTACGTTGGTTGGACTCATGATTCCTATGACTACGACGCATGCCCCTTTCAGCCTGTTCGGTGGCGTGCTCGCAGTGGTCTACCTTTTAGCGCTTGGTCGCTTCTTCCTTGCCCTGGGCGGGCTCGACACCGGAAGCTCGTTCGGGGGGCTGGGCAGCAGCCGGGAAATGACGATTTCTGCAATCGCCGAGCCGGCCATGATGCTTGCGATTTTCACCGTGGCACTGGGCGCAAACTCCACCAACCTGAGCGAGATGGCGAAAGTGGCTGTGGGCCAGAGCTGGAGGTTCCTGGCGCCGTCGCAGATGCTGGCATTTGCGGCCCTCTTTATTGTCCTGATTGCCGAGACCGGAAGAATACCAGTCGACAACCCGGCAACTCACCTCGAATTGACCATGATCCACGAAGCAATGATCCTCGAGTATTCGGGACCGTACCTCGCCTTGATCGAATGGGGCGCTTCCATCAAACAGTTGGTGCTCATGACGCTGCTGGTCAATACCTTCTTCCCCTTCGGTTTGAGTTCTGACTGGACGCTCCAAACCATCGGCGTGGGGCTGGCTTTCTATCTTGCGAAGTTGCTCATGCTGGCGTGCATGATTGTTCTGGTCGAAACCACGAACGCGAAGTTGCGTCTGTTTCGCGTGCCGGAATTGCTCATGGTTGCTTTCATCTTAGGAGCGCTCGCGCTCATTTCGACATTCCTGTTCTAAGGTCACATATGCCCTTTGTCCCCGATCCCGAGATTGGCAACAGAATCATTACCCTGATGGCTGCGCTCGTTCTGGTGCTGCAAATCGCCGCGGTCGGACAGCGCGGGATCGTTTCGAGCATTCGCATCTTCGCCGTGCAGTCGTTTCTCCTGGGAGCGATCGCAGCCGTCATCGCCTACTTCAACCAGGCCAGCCACATCTATGTCGTCGCTCTGCTCACGGTCTTCTTGAAAGCGGGACTGCTTCCCCGGTTGCTGGAGCGCCTGGTGGAGAGAATCGGAATTCGGCGCGAGATCGAGCCGCTGATCAACGTGCCCCTGTCGATCCTCATCTCCGGCGGTCTCACTCTCCTCGGCTACGTCGTCGCTGAATCTTTCTACCATCCGGAGGAGACTTCGGCCAGGGCGGCGCTTGGACATAACACGCTCGCCGTTGCCGTCGCACTTTTCCTCATCGGCTTCTTTGTGATGGTCAACCGCCGCAAGGCTTTGACCCAGGTCCTGGGACTGCTTTCCCTTGAAAACGGCCTCTTCCTGGCCGCGATTTCACTGACCTATGGCATGCCATTGGTGGTTGAGATTGGCATCTTTTTTGATGTTCTGGTCGCGGTACTGGTCCTCGGCATTCTCGTCTTCCGTATCGGCGAAACCTTTGACTCCATGGATGTCAGCAAGCTGCGGAAGTTGAGAGAGTAAGCACACTTATGATTTTGCTCGCACTCCTTATTGTTCCGTTGACCGCCGGTCCCCTGGCTTTCTTCCTCAGAAGAAGGCACAGGATGGAGATGGTCAATCTTGCAACCTTTGCCATTTTGCTGAGTCTTGCCGTCGTGTTGGTTGCTCAGGTGCTTCGCAGCGGCCCGGTTTCACTGTGGGATGGATTCTTTTACGCCGACGCTCTCAGTGCACTGGTCGTGCTCTTGTCCGCGTTTGTGTCCCTGGTCTGTTCCATCTATGCGGTCGGTTATTTTCGTCACGAACAGAGCAGCGGAGTTTTGCAGGAGGCCAAGGAGGTCGGTGGCCGCTTTGCCATCGACAAGCTGCGTGAGTACTACACGCTGACGCCTTTCCTGGTTTTCGCCATGACGCTGGTAGCACTCGCCAACAACCTGGGAATACTCTGGGTGGCCGTTGAGGGAACTACCCTCGCTTCGGTGTTCCTGGTTATGTTTTACGGACGCGACACCTCTCTTGAGGCAGCTTGGAAGTATGCCATCATCGGCGGTGTTGGTCTCTCGATGGCCCTGTTCGGCACGATCCTGACCTACTATTCCGCCTATGGGGCCCTCGGTACGGACACGCTTGCGGGTCTGAACTGGTCCGTCCTTGCCGGCAAGGCCGCGCAGTTTGACAAGCCGACCATGCGGTTGGCCTTTATCCTTATTCTTCTCGGATACGGAACCAAGGCCGGCATCGCTCCTATGCATACCTGGAAGCCGGATGCGTATAGTGAAGCGCCGATTCCGGGAGCAGCGATGCTCGCCACGGGAGTGCTCAACTGCGCCCTTTACGGTCTGGTCCGCTTCTACATCCTAAGTTCGAAATGCCTCGGGCCCCAGTTTGGCTCGCGGATACTGATTCTATTCGGGCTCCTCTCTCTGGGTGTTGCGGTCCCCTTCATCCTCGTGCAGAAGAACTTCCGACGGCTGTTGGCCTATTCGAGCATTGATCACAGCGGAATTATGGTTCTGGCACTGGGTTTCGGCGGCCCTCTGGGTATCCTGGGCATGCTTCTGCACATGACGTTTCATTCGGTGACCAAGCCCCTGCTCTTTTTTTGTGCCGGAAATGTCCAGCAACATCTCAACACCGACCTTTTCCAGAAGGCGAAAGGCGGGTTGATCCATTCGATGCCCCTGACCGGAGCCGCATTTCTTATGGCGACGCTTGCCGTCACCGGCTCGCCTCCCTTTAGCCTCTTCCAGAGTGAATTTACCGTTTTGCGGGCAGGGTTTGCGAAAGACCATTTTGTGCTGTCCATTTTCTTCGTCTCCTTTCTCGTGCTCATTTTTTCCGGCTTCCTCTTGCACGTCACCGGCCTGGTTCTCGGCGAGAACCCGGGTCTTCCGGCGGCGGACACCTGCCGCTGGAAAAAATATTCCGTCGCGGGTTTGGCCATTGTGATCATCGTGATGGGCTTCTGGATACCGGCTCCGTTGTTCAGGCTGATCAAGGGCGCGGTGGGCATCGTGGTGGGTGGATGATGACGCAATCAACGTCCGCAATGTTTGAAATCTTTCGCCAGAAGCTTGGCCCCCAGGTTCAATCCGTGCGTGCCGATCGCGAGGATGAAGTCTACGTTCTGCTCCGCGATGCCGATGTTCGGCCCATCACCCTGTGCCTGCGAGCCGAGTTTGGGGCCCGGCTGGTTACGGTGTTCGCGGAAGACCGCCGCTCGGTGGAAGGCGTCTTCTTCAATTACTATGTCTTCGAACAAAAGGGTAGCGCCCAGTACTTGATCGTGCAGACGCCGGTGCGGACCGATACGCTCGAGTTTCCTTCGCTCTCTGCCGAACTCCCCGCGGTGAACTGGCAAGAACGCGAAATCCAGGATTGGTTTGGACTGAAGGCCGTCGGCCACCCCAATCCACGCCGGGTCGCCTTGCACGACAATTGGCCCGACGTTTATCCATTGCGCAAGGACTTTCCTCTCGAAACCGTGCTGCCGCCCTTCGAGGGAGAGCGCCACATCTACCGGCCGGCTTCCGGTGAAGGTGTCCTGCAAGTGCCCGTCGGGCCGGTCCATGCGGGAATCATCGAGCCGGGCCACTTCAACTTCGCGGTGGCGGGTGAACCGATCCTTTATCTGCAACTGCGAATGTTCTACACCCACAAGGGCACAGAAAAACTCTTCGAGAAGATCCCCATACACAAAGCGGTCTTCCTGGCGGAGAGCATTTCAGGAGATTCGAGTTTTTCTCACGGCACAGCTTTTTGTCAGGCCATCGAACGTGCCGCCAGCATTGAAGTGCCACTCTGCGGTCGGGTCATGCGGACCATCCTGTTAGAGCTGGAACGTATCTGCAATCATGTCGCCGACATCGGCGCGATTGCTACCGACGTCGGTTTTGTCATCGCCCAGGCCCACGCCAGTCGCCTCAAGGAGACGTTGGTCACTCTGCACGAGCAAATGACTGGCAGCCGCCAGTTACGAGGCATGGTCTGCATCGGCGGAGTTCGCCGGGGCTGGGACCAGGCGCAACTGGATTCGCTCCGCGACACCCTCGACCTCTTCGCAGCCGAGTTTAAAGACCTGATCAATCTGATTGACAGGTCCGAATCAACTCGCGATCGTCTGGAACAGACCGGAGTGTTGCGGCCTGACAAGGCACGGGATCTGGGCATTGTCGGCGTGGGTGGACGCGCTTCCGGAGTTGATCTCGATGTGCGGCGCGATCACCCTTACGCGGCCTATCCTCGTTACTCATTCCGCGTGCCGGTTTACCAGGCCGGAGACGTTTGGCACCGCATGCAGGTCCGCATCGATGAAGTGAACGAATCCATTGCCATGGTCAGGAACGCCATGGCCGACGGTCTGCAGCGCGAGTTCCGCGTGCCTGTCCCCTCCATCCCGTCAGACCGCTGTGCTCTGAGCGCAGTCGAAGGTTGGCGCGGGGAGATCATCCATTGGATTCGCACCGGGCCTGATAATCATCTACAGCGCTGCAAGATCAAAGACCCCTCGCTCAACAACTGGCCTGCGCTGGTGGAAGCGGTGCAGGGAAACATCATTGCGGACTTTCCGGTGATCAACAAAAGCTTCAACCTTTCCTACTCGGGGACGGACCGGTAAACTCGGCAAGTAACGAAAATGCTCAAGATTCTTCAAAAAACGGTCAGCATCGGAACAGTCACCGCCAACTATCCGGCCGAGTCCGCTAAGATCTCCGATCACTTTCGCGGGCGTCCGAGCTTCGATTTCGACAAATGGAAGGACGCGCGACCTGCGGTCGAGGTGTGTCCAACCGGCGCCATTTCCCTGTCCGACCAAGGTGATTTCCGGAGAGTCACTGTCGATTACGGTCGCTGTGTCTTCTGCGGCTTGTGCGCCGAAGCATCGTCCGAGCAGGCGGTGCGCATCACCCAGGAATTTGAACTGGCGACGTCGGACCGCCGTAATCTGCTTCTTACCGCGGAATACGCACTGAATGCCGACGGCACTCACCGCGGCTTGCGTAAAGTTGATCGCCGGTTGGTGAGTGCCGAAACCGACGTCGAGAGTCTTGGGAAGAAGGCGCGCGAAACAATCCAGAAGATTCTGGGACGGTCTCTCGCGATCCGTGAAGTGGATGCAGGGTCATGCAACGGGTGCGAGCTGGAGATTGTCGCTCTCAACAATCCGGTCCACGACATCGAACGGTTCGGAATCCAATTCGTTGCCTCTCCTCGCCATGCCGACATGCTTCTGGTTACCGGTCCTGTCACGCGGAACATGGAACTTGCGCTGTTGAAGACGCATCGCGCAACGGCCGAACCCAAGGTAGTCGTTGCGGTGGGAGCTTGCGGCATCAGTGGCGGCATCTTCGGCGAGAACTATGCGTCTCTGGGCGGCGTCGACGAGGTGCTTCCCGTAGATGTCTATATTCCCGGCTGTCCACCCCGCCCCCAGGCTCTGCTGCATGGAATCCTGCTTGCGGTCGGACGTTTGGCGGAGCGACTGCACAACAACCGCAAGGGTTGAATCGCGATTCGGCTTTGGCTGGGTGAGGTCGCCTCAGTGATTGGTGATTCCAAGATCCGCGTCACCGCGCCGTATGCTTACGGTGCAATCTTCTTTCGCGTTAGTTCTCTTTCGCGCAGCCAGGTGAAGATCACGGGAGTCACAATCAGCACATGCAGCAGGGAACTGACCATGCCCCCGAGTACGGGGGTGGCGAGCGGCTTCATTACCTCAGCCCCGGTGCGTGTGGACCACATAATGGGTAACAGGCCCGCCACAACCGTGGATACGGTCATGATTTTGGGACGCAGTCGCAGCAAGGCACCTTCCATCACCGCTTCCCGCAAACCCTGTACGGTGAGTCCGCCCATAGCGACTCTCTTTCGTTCCACTGCCTCTTCGAGGTAGATCACCATCACTACGCCGGTCTGCACGGCGGTGCCGAACAGGGCGATGAATCCCACCCAGACGGCAACGGAGAAGTTGTACCCCAGCAGCTTCAGCAGGAAGACTCCCCCGCTCAACGCAAAAGGTACGGCGAGGATCACGTGCGAGGCTTCTTTGAACGAGTTGTAAGTCTTGTAGAGCAGCAGGAAGATGATCAGGAACACAACCGGGATGACGAGTTCGAGTCGCTTTTTTGCACTGATCTGATTTTCGTACTGTCCACTCCACTCGATGTAATAGCCGGGCGGCATCTTTACCTCGCGGGCGACGGCGCGCTGAGCCTCGTCCACGAACCCGCCAACGTCGCGTCCGCGCACGTTCATCAGTACGCTACCTCGCAGCAGCCCGTTTTCGCTGCTGATCATGGAGGGCCCCATCACCACACCAAGATCGGCCACTTGTCCCAGCGGAATCTGCGCACCGTTGCTGGCCGTGACCAGCACGTTATTCCGAAGATCTTCAGGGTTTTGGCGAAAATCAGGGGAATACCGCACCCGCACGGGCAGACGCTGGCGCCCGTCAATCGCGGTCGTGAGGTTCTTGCCGCCAATCGCAGTCTCGATTACGTCTTGCACATCGCCAACGTTGATGCCGTAGCGGGCGGCGGCTTCGCGGTTTACTTTTATTTCGAGATATGGCGCGCCAGTAATGCGCTCGGAATAGAGGTCCGCGACACCGGGAACCGGGCGCAGAGCCCGTTCGATTTCAGTCTCCTTCTGCTCGATAGTCGCAAGGTCGTTTCCGAAGACCTTTACTCCCACCTGGGTGCGGATGCCGGTCGAAAGCATGTCGATACGGTTGCGGATCGGCTGAGTCCAGATGTTGGTGACGCCGGGCAGACGCAGCTTCTCATCCAGCCTTTGCAGGATCGTTTCTTTGGTTGTGCCAGTGGGCCATTCATTCTTAGGCTTGAAGTTGATGATGGTTTCAGTCATGTTCACTGGCGCTGGGTCGATGGCGCTTTCAGCGCGGCCGATTTTGCCGACAACGCTCTCGACGAGCGGGTCTTGGGCAATGAGTTTGTCCTGCCAGCGAAGAATCTCAGTTGCCTTCGTAAGAGAGATGCTTGGATCCGTAATGGGCATGAACAAGGCAGTCTCTTCATTGAGCGGCGGCATAAACTCCGAGCCGATCGTGGTCGCCAGCCAGAGCGCGGAGCCAAAGATTGCAACTGCCGCACTGAGAGTCATCATCCTGTGCTTTAAAGCCCAGCGCAGTACCGGTTTGTAAATCATTCCGAGTGCGTGCATCACGGGATTGGCGTCCTCGCGGTGCAGTTTTCCACGGATCAGGAAGGTGCAAAGCACCGGCACCAGCGTGACCGCGATGAACGTTGAGCACACCATGGCGAAAGTTTTCGTGAAGGCCAGAGGGTGAAACATCTTGCCTTCCATGCCGGTGAGTGCAAACACCGGGACGAACGCCAGAATGATGATCGTCATCGCGAAAAAAATCGGCCGGCCGACCAGCTTGGCTGCTTCCAGCGTGATCTGGCTAATCGCTGACTGGTATTCCCCATGCTCTTCGTAATAGTGCTCGGCGTGCCGTAGCACGTTTTCAGTCATCACAATCCCGGCATCCACCAGCACGCCAATCGCAATCGCGATCCCGCCGAGCGACATGATGTTGGAAGAGAGGTCGGCATAGTGCATGAATAGGAACGATCCAGCGACCGCCAGTGGCAATGGCAGCGTGACGATGAGGATGCTGCGGAAATGCCACAGGAAGATGACGTGCGCGAGTGTGACCAGAATGATCTCTTCGAGCAGCGCCGACTTCAACGTATTCACTGCGTGAAGAATCAATGTACTGCGGTCGTAGAATGGAACGATGTGAACGCCCTTGGGTAACCCCGGTTCCAAGGCTGCGAGTTTCGCTTTGACTCCGCTGATGACCTCTTGGGCGTTGGCTCCATTACGGATGACGACAACACCGCCCACGACATCTTTGCCGTCCTTATCGAGAACGCCGCGGCGAAATTCCGGTCCCAAATGGACATTCGCGACGTTGCGGATATAGACGGGTGTGCCTGCCGTGGCGGTGAGCACGATGTTCTCAAGGTCTGCCGTCGAGCGGATCAAGCCGATGCCCCGGACTGCCATCTCCTGGTCGCTGGCTTCAATGACCTTGGCACCGACGTTGGTATTACTGCGCTGCACACCTTCGATGACCGTGCGCAACGGGATGTTGTAGGCGCGCAGCTTAATGGGATCAACGTCGATCTGATATTGCCGTACCCAACCGCCGATGCTCGCTACTTCTGCCACACCGGATACGGAATTCAGCTGGTACTTGATGAACCAGTCCTGCAGAGAGTGCAACGTGCCACCATCGTAGGGCCCCTCGACCGTGTACCAGAAGACCTGGCCCACGCCGGTTGCATCGGGACCTAAAACCGGCACTACTCCCTCGGGCAGGAAACCCGATGCCAGGTTCAGCCGTTCCAAGACCCGCGTGCGAGCAAAATAGGGATCAATCTTGTCCTGGAAAATGATGTTGATCATCGAGAAGCCCAGTGCCGATGACGAACGCACGTCCCTCACTCCCGCCAGTCCTTGCAGGTTGACGGTCAGGGGATACGTGATCTGGTCTTCGACTTCCTGCGGGCTGCGGCCCGCCCAATCGGTGTAAACGATCACCTGGTTTTCACTGAGATCGGGAATGGCGTCGATCGGCGTCCTTAGCAGTGCCCAGTAACCCCAGACAGCCAGCAGCGCGTAAACCAGCAAGATGAGGCCGCGGTTCTTCAGCGAAAATTCAATGAGCCGGTTAATCATGGTTTCTCCCCTTCACTGCGCATTCAGCCGGGCGTGATAGCTCCCCAGCAGTTGCCCGTTTCGGCTGGCATTTACTTCGACACTCCACGAGCCCGCAGTCGGGACCTTGATCGTGCCCACGTAATCTGAGCCTTTCCATGCGAGGTCGCTCGTCGCGCGCATCTCGCCCATGCCCATGGCTGGCATGGCCGGCATGATGAGCGTGACCTTTACCTGCACATCAGTCACCGGCTTCCCTGAAGCCTCGAGCGCCGTCACGTGCAGCGTCGCATCAGAGTTGCCGCGAGGTGTTTCCGGGTCAGAACGGAAGGAAAGCTTGATCTGAGGAACGGCGGGCGCTTGTGCCTGACCTTGGCCGGCCTGACCATGATCGAATTCCTTCGAACCGCCATAGAGCCCGGTCATGCCACCTGTGATTCTGGTTTGGGAGTCGATCAGGAAACTGCCTTGACTGACGATGCGTTCGCCTTCTTTAAGCCCCGCGAGCACTGGGTAATAGTCCGTGCCTGCTGAACCGACCTGCACTTGCCGTCCTTCGAATTCACCATTGCCTTTGGACACGTAGACGAACTTGCGCATCCCTGTATCGAGAACGGCAGAGCGCGGTATGGCCAGAACATCGTTTCCTGCGGGCGCGGCAAATTTGACTTGCACGAACATGCCGGGGCGTAGTCGCATGCCGGGGTTCGGAACCTCAATGCGAGCTGAGGCAGTACGGGTCTGAGGGTTGATGGACGTATCGAGAAATCCGACTCGCCCGCGCAGCGTCGTCCCAGGCAGAGAGTCGGAAGTGATCTCAACCGGCTGGCCAGTGTGCACGGAAGGCAAATCGGGCTGGTAGACATCTGCCTTCACCCAAATCGTGCTCAGGTCGGTGATGGTGAAGAGGACTTCTCCGGCGTTTACGTATTGCCCTGGCGTAACTTTGCGCTCGGTCACAATGCCGCTGACGGTCGAGTAAATGGGAAGCTCGATCTGGGGCTTCGCCGACGATGCGATCTCATCAAGCTGCTGGGTCGTGAGTCCCCAGAGTTCCAGCCGGCGGCGACTGGCGTTCACAAGATCTTCGGCGCCGGAGACGGCTAAGGACTCAGCACCCGTGCCAAGGCGCTTTCGGTTTTCAAGCGCGAGTCTGTATTCCTCGGCAGTCGAAAAGACTTCTGGGCTGTAAAGCGAAGCAATCGTCTGACCACGACGCACTTGCTGGCCCGTGAAATCAACGTACAGTTTGTCGATGCGGCCACCGATGCGTGCACTGATCGACGCCAGTTGAGTTTCTGGTTCGTCCACCTTGGCGACGGCGATCAGAGCGCGTTGAAGGTTACGGCGCCCGACTTCGACCGTCTCGACACCAATGTCCCTCTGGTCTTTCTGGGTTAGCTGAATGTTAGAGACGGAGGCGTCCGCCGCTGGTTCCTCGCGTTGAGAACCGGCCTGATCCGGTGTTGCCTCGTACTTGAGAATCGGAGCTTCCTGACTCTGGGCAGCGCTACGCTCGGGATGCCAAAGGCGTATTGCGGCGTAGGCGACTAAGGCCAACATCAGGCCGAGAGTGAGTCCTGTAACAAGGTATTTCTTTTCATGCTGCGTCATTAGTGCACCTCCGGAGTGATCCGAGGAAGAGAAGCTTGAGTGCCGGTTGTGTTTGATTCGTATCCGTCCCTCGTCAAGGGAGTTCCCACCGCACGTTCCAGGTCGGCAATCCGCGATTCCAGCTCGGACGCGGCGCGGTAGTAATCGAGCTCAACTTCGAGAGTCGTATTCTGACTGTCGAGCAGGTTGAGGAAGTCGGTGCGGTCGGCCTCATAAGCAGCGACGGTGGACTTCAGTGTCGCCTGTGCCTGAGGACGAAGGGTCTGGCCGTAGAGATCAACCAGGCGCTTGGCAGATTGCGCGCGAATCAGAGCTTCCTGAATTTCCTCGAACACGAGGGCACGCTGGTTGTCGTACTCGGCTCTGTCAGCCGATAGGTCCGCCTGTGCCTCGGCGATCTCGGCGTCATGGCGCCCGCGGTTCAGCCAGGGCAGCGTGACGGCGAGTTCTGCCATGTACGTGTTGCGATAGCGGGCCCCGTCTGGCATGAGCATGTAACCCGCGCTGAGGTTGTAGTCTGGCGTGTACGCCTTTTCGGCAAGCTTGGTTCGAGCCTCGCCCTGCCGCACGCCGGAGGACCACACCGCCAGTTCGGGACGATTCTCCAGAGCGGCTTTTTCCAGATCCAGGAGTGCTGGAAGCTTCTGTGGCGGAGAGTATTGGCCCTGAACGTCGAGTGGAGATCCGGGGTCCCGTCCCAGCAGCGTATTCAGCCGGGATCGAGCCAGACCGCCGTCCTGTTCGAGCATCACCAGGTGCTCGACCAGTTTGGTAAGAGCGATCTGTGCCTTCAGCACGTCTTGCTGCGGAACCCGTCCGACAACATACTTGATCCGTGCCGACTCCGAGGACTGGCGCGCCAGCGCCGCCTGCTCGTCATGCAGCAGGAGTTCGTCCTGATTCCGAAGCAGGTCGTAGAACGCCTTCCGGACCTGAGCTGTCACATCGCGCTTCTTGGCTTCCAGTTCCGCCTTGACCTGCTCCACTCCCTCCGCAGCAAGTTGCGTGCGCAGAGCCCGCTTGCCCGGACCGGGCAGTGACTGGTTGAACATGAACATGTGCTGCGTCTGGTTCAGGTCCCAGGGCTTGGCGAGTGGCGTGCCCCAGCCGCGATACATGAACTCGGGATCGCTAAGCGATCCGGCACTGCGTACCCGGGTCTCGACGATTGCCACACGACGCATAGCTACCCGGATTTCGGGATTGTTGGCCAAAGCCGCTACTTCGAGTTCGGTAAGGCTTAGCGGCGGCGTGGACGGCCGAGAGTGCTGATGCTCCTGTGCCAGAAGGCCAGTGACGCCAGAGAGGGGATCGTCTTCAGCAGCCGGCTCGCTGGCAAAACCGCGCGTACCGATGAATGCGATCAGCAGACAAGTACCTAAACGTAGAGCTTTCATTACTCCTCCGTAAACAATGAACAGGTAGAGGGATAGAGGCGTGTCCGTATAAGGCTGCACCAAATGCGCCGCAAGGCAGGGCACCGCCTCATCTGGGCAATGAAAGCTCTAGATTTTCAGAACGGAGTTATAGCCGGGAGACGGTTCGGGAGGTGGGGCATGAAGAAACGAAAGATGGAAACCTACTGTGACCACGGGCAACGCCCCTAACGAGGCGACCGGCGGTATCACAGCAATCGTCAGAGGACGAATCGGCCCGGCAGACTGCACCTGGGGAAGAACACTGTTTGTTGGTCCCTGAGCCTTGCAGCAGGAATGACTGGCCGGCATCATCGAGCTTCCACACTGCTCCGCCATGTGGTGGCAGCACTCCCGTTCCGCGGGAGTCATGGTCGCACCCGGAAGCACGCACGCCATAGCCGGCGTAATTGCCCACAGCAGGGCGATCGTCAGCAGCGCGAAGGCTCGGGTTCTTGTCACTCTCATGAGTGTACTGCTTTCGCTGGCTACGATAAACCACAGCCAATCTTCCAACGACGATGATAGTCAGTCCTGGGCGACAACCGCTGTGACTAGGATCACACATCACGCCGATGTGTCGCTTGCATATATATCTTATATGTATGTCATTAGGCAGGTATCTTCGTTCTTCGCGCCGTTGTTCGCGCCAGGAACGCTAGCGACATTCGGCGCAAGCAGCATCTTTGTCTACTTCGCTGCCCACCATGTTGATGCGCAGTCAGTCTTGCCATACTATTTCGCCGGAAGATTCCTGAGCCGGTTCTGATCGCCTGCGCTGCGGTTGCGGGCTGGTGCTTTGGCACGCCTGAAAGCTGTACGACGCCATCTGAGATGGAGGAAAATTTTGAGAATTGGGTGCGGTGGTGTTCTTGTCTTGGTAATGATTTCGGCGCTCAACCTGCAAGTGTGTGCTCAGCAGGTTCCGCCTTCCCCGAGCGTAGCTCCACTCGTTTTGACTGGAGCGATCCCCTTGCCAAACGTGAAAGGGCGCATTGATCATTTTGGGTTCGATGCGGTACACAACCACCTTTTCGTTTCCGCGCTGGGAAACAATACGGAAGAGGTTATTGGAATCGGCGGCCAGACAGTGGTCCATACGATTTCAGGAGTGCCAACGCCACAAGGTGTGGCGTACTCACCGGAGACGAACCAGCTGTTTGTCGGAAGCGACGAAGGAAAGCTGTACGTCTACGATGGCGCCACTTTCGCTTTGATCACGTCCATCGACTTTGGGGATGACGTTGATAACCTTCGCTACGACGCAGCGGAGAAGCGATTGTACGTCGCCTACGGGGATGACAAAACTGGCGCAATCGGAATTGTCGATGCCGCGACCAATAAGCGCCTCGACGACGTGTCCAAGCTGGGCGCACATCCGGAGTCATTTCAGTTGTCAGCCTCAGGTCCAAATATCTATGTGAACCTGCCGGACCTGAAGCAGATCGCTGTCATCAATCGCAACACGCACTCGATCCTGCGCTGGCCGCTGACCTTCGAGAGCAACTTTCCGATGGCGTTGGATGAGGCAGATCACCGGCTCCTCGTCGCCACCCGAGTGCCTCCCCGACTGGCTGTGTTTGACACCAGCTCGGGTCACTTGGTCGCAGCGCTTCCGACGGTCCAGGACTCGGACGACTTGTATTACGACTCCGCCCGCAAGCGTGTGTATGTCTGCGGTGGCGAAGGCTACATCAGCGTGTTCCAGCAAGAAGACGCCGATCACTACAAGCTTCTCGCCAAAGTTCAGACCGCCATTGGGGCGCGCACTGCCGGGTATTTCGGAAAGGGAAGGAAGGGCTTCGACCGTTTCTACCTGGCGGTTCCCGCTCGCGCCGACCATGGCGCGGAAGTGTGGATCTACACGGTGCAGGACTAGGACGACGAACGAGAGCAAGGATCGAGGCGTTCATTCGGCTCGGTTGTGCAGCCGAGCGAACCTTCTTTCCTCAACATCTACGCCATATCAGCGCCGGATGGTCAGAACGGGGCACGCAGCCTCATTAATCACGCGATGTGCCAGCGCCCAGGGGATGTGGGTTGAAGCGCGAGTTAATCCGCCGCCGCTGCGAATTCCCATAACGATCGCGTCGGCTTTGAGGCGATTTGCGAAACCCACAATCGCCTTTACAGGATGAGCGAATTCCACGTGTACTTTCCTGATCCGCTTCCGAAGGGCGGAATCGGCCGCTGCTTCAACCTTCTGTCTTGTTTCTTCCCTGATTCTGCTTCGTTCTGTTCGAGACGTAATGTCCGGGTGAACGGCGCGAATGACTGAGATTCCTGCGCCCAGCTTAGTACCTATCTTGGAAAGCTGAGAGAGCACCCCAAGAGAATGTGGCTCAAGATCGGTTGCAAACACGAGTCGCGAGGGCTTTTTTTTCTTAGCTGCAGCGGCTTTTGTTCCGAGCACAAAAACCGGACAATTGACCATTCGAAACACTTCTTCTGCCACCGACCCGAGCAGGAGTCGCGCGGCGGAACGCCGTGCTGAGGTTGCAAGTACAACCAGATCAGCGCCTCTCGCTGCCGCGAATGCGGTAATCGCCGGGGCCGCTTCGCCTTCGACGACCATTGCGTCGCAGCCAGAAAGCTTGTTCTCCTGTAACCAACGACACACGGATTCCTGCGCCAACGCCCATACTTGCTGCTTCCGTGCCCTGCTCGATTCTCTAGGTCCGAACCTGTATTGAAGTGAATCCACAGCATGAACTGCGGTGACTCCGCTTCCATGACCAGCCAACGCAAGTGCGAACTCCAAAGCTCGCGCCGAGCCCGACGAACAATCGGTCGGAACAACGATCTCATGAAATGGGCCGGGAACTTCTTTCCTAAGGACCATGAGATTCCTCTGCGGCGCGCCAACTCCCCGCCCGCTTTTCTTCACGGAGAAACCTGAATAACGCCATTGTCACTGCGAGAATCAGAGGGCCAAGGAAAATTCCCACGCCACCAAAGGCTTTCAAGCCCCCAAGCAAGGCAAAGAACACAAGCAGTGTCGACAGTCTTGCGCGGTCGCCGATCAAATATGGTCGCAAGATGTTGTCCACCGGGTGGACAATCACCAGTCCCCAGATAATAAGGATCAATGCCTTGACCCAGTAGCCACCGAAGATAAGCATTAGCGATGCTGGAGCCAAAATAAGGGCTGTTCCGAAGACTGGGAGTAGAGCACAGAGTCCGGTGGCAACAGCCCAAAGAACCGGTGACGGAAGCCCTAGAATCCAGAAAGCGATTCCGGTGAGTGCGCCCTGCAAGGCTGCCATGACGAGCGTGCCATAAACCACCGCCGACAACGTGTCTTTCACGCAGGTAACGAGCCTCTTGGTTTGGATGATTCGAAGTGGGAATATCACGACGGCACGGCGCATCATCGACCTGCCGCCCCGAAGGAAGAAGAACAAAACAAAGAAAGCGATGACTCCGTTGACCAGGAAGCTCGTTACGCTGCCGACTGCTCCCAGACTTATGCCAAGCAATGCGGAGATTGACCCTTCAAACTGGGTGGCAATGGTATCCCGCAAAGTGGAGGCCGTGAAGGGAATGTAGTGCCCCAGGTACGGTAGGGCGCGATCGAGGAGATAGGAGTAAGGACTGGTTCCTCCCCGTGCGGCGGTGGAATTGCTCACCGCCTGATACAGGTCCCGTAGGCCGCTGACAACCGCGCTGCTAAGCAGGAGCGAGGATAAACTGAGAGCCAGAATAATCAACGTGGTCGAGACCAAAGCCGCAGCATTCGCATTCCGAATGCTGCGACGGATGAGCGCATGGGCGGGATAGAAGATGATCGCCAGCACAGCTCCGACAACGATTGCGCGGAGAAAAGGCGCCACCAGGAGATAGCAAAAATAAAGCGCAATCGCCGTGAGCGAGAGTAGAAAGATGGGAGAGTGAATCCGCAAGGAATGTCCACCCTCGCTGCCTTGAAGCGTTGAAAACTGAGGCATAAGTACCCCCATCCAGCCGTCGGACGTCGTGCCACGCTGCTCGGCCCGGCCCGTCACACTTTCCTTCCTTTCCATGCCTTATAGATCTCGAACCAAAGAATGCTGCACACCGCTGCGCCAAGACATATAGCGAAATCATTCGGGTGAAGGACGGCGAAACGGAACAGGTCACGCGAGAAGGGCACAAACATCACGACGCCCAAGAAAGCCACCGTTCCCAAAACCACCCACCAAAGGGCAGGATTGGAAGAGCGCAGCGTGCCCAGAATCGTTCTGCCCCAGGATCGATTGGTGAAAATGAGGGCCAGGTTCGCAAGAACCAGCGTCGTAAACGTCAGTGCGCGTGCTTCCTCGTCGGCTCGTCCGCTGTAGTGAGCTGCAGCAAAGACTGCCAGCACCACGCCTAACACGCTGACGCCCTGCAGAATGCTGATCGCGAAGGTTCGCCTCCCGAACAGCGGCTCCTTTGCAGGGCGAGGGGGGTGCTGCATCACCGTCGATTCCTCCCCTTCTGCCTCAAGGACGACGGAGCATGCGGGGTCGATGATGAGGTGTAGAAAAGCCACGTGAAAAGGCAGCAGGATGAGAGGCCATTTCATCATTACTGGGATTAGCGTCAGTCCAATGATGGGAAGGTGACTGGCCAGAGTGTAGGCGATGGCCTTCTTGAGATTGTCGAAGATCCTCCTGCCCAATCTGACGGCATGGACGATGGACGAGAAATTGTCGTCCAGCAGCACCAGGGCGGCCGCCTCGCGTGCGACATCGGTGCCGCGCCCTCCCATGGCAATTCCAATGTCCGCAGCCTTCAATGCGGGCGCATCATTCACCCCGTCACCAGTCATGGCCACAATCTGCCCCGTCGCCTTGAAGGCCCTGACGAGGCGCAGTTTCTGCTCGGGAACAACGCGGGCAAAGAGGTTTGTGCTGCGGACTCGTCGCTGCAGTTCTTCGTCCTCCATCGAATCCAGTTCTGCTCCCGTGATGCACTCCTCCGGGTTTCGCAGTCCGATCTGTTGGGCAATATTCACCGCGGTTCCGGCGTAGTCACCAGTGATCATGACCACCTGAATCCCGGCTGAGTAGCATTCCCGAACCGCGTCCGGGACACCGGGGCGAACTGGATCGGCCAGGCCGATGAGACCCAGAAACTCAAAGTCGAAATCGTGCGGGTGACTGGGTAACTCGGATCTCTGGAAGTAAGCTCGCGCCACGCCGAGCACCCGCAACCCGCGACCAGCCATTGAACTGACGCGAGTGAGGATCATTTCTGATTCTGTGGACGTCAGATGGCAAAGATCGACGATCGCCTCAGGAGCACCCTTTGCCGCAATTACAAAGTTCTGTCCCGCCGGGGATTTCCAGACCTGCGATAAAGCCATCAGTGCGGGCGATAGTGGATATTGGCGAACCAAAATCCAATCGTCGTGCAGGTGTTCGGTATCTGCCAATCTGGCTCTGGCAAAGTCATTGAGTGCGCGCTCCATCGGGTCAAATGGATCGCGCTGATTCGCCAGGACGCTGAATTCAACAAGATGATGAAACTTCTCTGGCGGCGGCGAAGCATAAGGTTCATCGACTTCGTAAAAGTCGTTTTCCGCAAATAGCCTCTGTACCGACATCTGATTCATCGTCAGTGTGCCAGTCTTGTCTACACACAACACCGATGCCGAACCGAGGGTTTCTACAACGGGCACGCGGCGAGTAAGGACGTGGCGCTTGGAGATCCGCCAGGCTCCCAATGCCATAAAGATGGTCAGAACGACAGGCAATTCGTTGGGCAGGATGGCCATCGCCAGTGTAAGACCTGAGAGAATGCCATTGAGCCAACTCCCACGCGTAAGGCCATGGAGCAGTACAACAATCAAGCACAGCAAACCGCCAACAATGGCCAGGATGCGGACCCAGCGTGACGTTTCCTGCTGTAAGTGTGTTCTCTCCAGGTTTACAGACTGCAGTGCCTTTCCGATCTTGCCGATTTCGGTATGCAGTCCGATCGCCTCCACCACCGCGACCGCGCGGCCTTGCACCACCAGCGTGCCGGAATACACAAACGGCAAGTCGTCCCCTCCCGGACGAGCGATCTTCACCGGCATGGCACTCTCGGTTTTTCGAACCGGCACGGACTCGCCGGTCAGCAATGACTCGTCGGTCGAGAGGTTGGTTGACGACAGGACGCGGGCATCGGCGGGGACTCTGTCTCCTTCGGACAGGACGATCAGGTCACCCTTCACAACCTCCCGGCCCGGAATGCGGGTTGGCCTTCCGCCGCGGATCACCAAAGCCCTCGGGCTGGATAAATCGCGTAAGGCTTCGAGCGTGCGTTCGGTCTTGTGCTCCTGGTAGAAACTGATACCGGTGACCACAAAAACAAAACCGAGAAGCATCAGTGCTTCTTGCTTGTCGCCCAGGAATAAGTAAATGGCGCCACAAGCAACAAGAAGAAGGAATATGGGCTCCTTGATCACTTCCCATGCAATGACGGCAACGCTTCGCGGTTTCGAGGAAGGCAGTTCGTTCGGTCCATCTTTTTGCAGCCGTTCTGCGGCTTCAGCTACCGACAATCCCGACGGCTCTGGGCTAGCTAACAGTTCTGCGGCAGAGACTGCATGGGATTTGTCTTCCACGGTTCTGGGCAACCCTATTGCCGAAGCATCCGGACGGTCCATGACTGATTTACTCATCTCCGAATCCGGCCTCACACAACCAGGGCTGCCTGGTGGGTTCGAACGGGATGACTTGCACGCCGGACTGGCTTGACTTCCGAGGGTCTTTCTTTCGTGACATCAACTCCATGCCGGACCTGCCCTACTCTCAACTTCCTGATCCCTCCCGGCACTTTTGCCTCGACAACATCACCCTGTCTGTGACCCAGCAGTGCAATCCCGATCGGCGCGAGAACTGAGATCAAGCCGCGCGAAATGTTCGCCTCCTCAGGAAAAACCAATGTGTACAATTCCTTCTGTCGTGCCTCGAGATCGAGAACACGGACACGGGAGTTCATCCTGATGACATCTCTAGGGACTCGACTCGGTGGCCTCACGTTCGCGCTCTCCAGCGTTTGGTCGAGCAGTTCAACCTGCTGCGGGTCTCGGAAGAGAGAGTGCTTGAGTGCCCAGACCAAACGGCTGAGTCTGTCCATATCAGCATCGCTAACGATAATGAAGCGGCGTTGCATGATGAACTCCTTTGGGTATCCTCGTCTTTGTGAGGGCTAAGCAGCCTTCTTGTTCCGGGTATTGGATTCAACCTTGATCTGGCCTTCCTTGATCTGGCCTTCCGTCTGCAAGGGTTCAAGACCCGATGGATCTGGAGTCGACCTTTGCTTCTCACGAGCGTCGTTTCGACGGGAATTGATTTCAAACCAAGTCAGAAGAGCTGCAACGCCCGCGCACAAGACCAATACCATAATCGTTGCTGCGTCCATAAACGACCTCCCGTATCTAGTCTTCGTTAGTATTCCGTACGTCACCGATGGTCACCACCGGACACGGGGCGAGAGCTACCACCCTGTGCGCAATCGAGCCAAACCGGCTTGCTGTCTGCGCGAACGCTCCCGCTCCCCGCACACCCATGACGATGAAGTCAGCTGACAAGTTAGCCGCAACATCAAGAATGCGTTCGGCCACGCTTCCGGCTTCTACGACCACCTCCGGCCGGTAAAGCAGTTCGGGTTCGCGAGGGATCATCTCGCGCAACCGCTTCTCGTCCTGTTGAATGGCTTCACGTTGCAAGCCCCTGAGGCTCCCTTCGATGACGTGTACCAGTGTGAGATGTGCTTCATATTCGCTCGCCAGTAACATCGCGAAGTCGACCGCCCGCTGAGATGCGGAGGAGAAGTCCGTGGCACAAACCACGCTATGCACTCCCGCGGACGCCAATGTCGTGACCTGCGGTCCGACCGTGAGCACCGGGCACGTCGCTTCTCGAATCACTTCCTCAGCGACCGAACCGAGCACCACTTTGCCCCAGCCTGCGCGGCTGATCGTACCGACCACAACCAGGTCCGCGGAGTATGTCTGCACCCACTCTTCGATCACGTCGGCTACGTTTCCATCTCCCAACAGCGCCTCACAACGCAGGCCGTGACATCGGAGTGAGGCAGTGATCTGATTCAGCGTGTATCCCGCGAAGTCCCCAGCTTCTTTCAAGGCGCGATCTATCGATTCGGGAGAAGCAAGGGCGTACACCTCCGGCGGTATGACGTGAGCCGCGTAGAGCTTCGCCTCATACCGGTTTGCCAACGCAACCGCAAAGGGCAAAGCCCGGCTGGCCGACACTTCGAAATCAGTTGCGAACAGAATGTTCTTGAGTGTGATCTGCGGTTTCAGTTCCAGTACTCTCATTTCGCACCTCCTTCTTACGGCAGGCCCGCGGAAGACCCGCTCTCCGGGAATTTGCTAACGTCTCTAGTCGTTTTCCACGCGCAGATTGTTCTCCACCGAGAACACGCCAGACACACTGTTAGCTTGCATTCCAGCGATCTGCTTATCCATTTGGCGAGCCACGGTGCCCTCGAGCTTTACCTTGCCATTGTCCACGACGATGTGAATCGGCGGGACGGCACGTAATTGGTACTGCGAGAGCACGCTATTGCCATAGATTTTGCGATACGTCGATCGACGAATGCGATCATCGTTGGGCGACACGGGCAGCACTTTGATTTGGTTATCCACGCGCTCGACACCTTCAATCTCCTTCACTACCCTTTCGGCATCTGATTTCAGCGTCGGACGGCTGACTTCGCCGAGCAACGTCAAGGTGCCATCCTCCGACACTTTGTAGAGCAAGTTGTCGAACACGCCATAAAACGGAAGCATGACCAATTCGTGGTGCGCTTCTTTGACGATGCGGTCAACTCCCTTTTGGCTCAAAGCTGTGCTGCGCGTTGACTGGGCGCCATCGGTCTGCACATCTTGCACGCTGCCGGTGCCTGCGTATGCGGCCATACTCAAGAACAAGACCGCCAGAATGGTTAGGGTTTTCATCATGTCCTCCAAAGTTGTTTCGATTCGGGTCTCAAGGGCCTACGTTCTCAAAGCATCTCGGTCGGGGCTGCTGTTGCGCGCTTGTCATTAGCTCCCAAGCTCCCAACGGTCCCTGGCTGCTCGTTGCCGGGTTGATTTGCCATCGAATCTGGATGAGCCTCCACTCGTGCCTCTGTCGCCTGTTACTTCAATTCGAATGCGTCATCTCCCGGCGGAGCGGCGCGTCGCCGCAATGCCTGAGAATGCGTTGCCCAGTCACCGGTTTCGCGTGTCGAACTCGCAATATCTCGGCCATGCAGGGGCCCGCTTCGTCTGGGTCCACGATTCCCACCGACAGAGCACGCTCCAGCAGGCCCATCGAGCTTTCTCCGTTCTCAACGAGCAGGGTTTGCGCGAGCACACGGACTTCTGGATCCCGGGACTTGAGACCGTCTACCAGGTCCCACCCTGCTTCCGGATCGCCCGTCCTCCGCCAGACAACTCCACAGGCCAGCACGTAGTCGGTGTTCATCGTGAACCTCCTTCAAAGACTTTCCGCAGTTCTCCCAGTTCGCGTTCAGGCAGCCGGGAACTGCTTCCGGTCGCACAGCAGACATTCCCTGACTATCTCGACAATCTGGAGAAAACAGTGTTTACAGACGATGTCTTTCGCGCCCAGGGCCTCGAACCGGGCGAAGTCCACAAACTCAGGCGCGCTCGGCTGCATCACGATGCAGGGGATGGGCCGGCCTCTCTTCTGCAGTGCTGTCAACACATCCTCGCAGTCGGCATCGGGCAAGTATTGGTTCACGATCACTAAGTCGAAAACGTGCGAATCAGCCAGCTTCAGGGCTTCCTCTGCAGTCCATGCAGTCGTCGTGTCGAATCCCGCATCCTCAAGCAGCTTTTCAAGAATGATGAGGACATCTTCGTTACAATCCGCGATCAGAATTCTTTTGCGCGTTGGCGTCATGGTGCTGATCCTCCTCGAAGCCGATGAGTCGCCAACTGCGGCAGCGCGAACGGGCTCCGATCCACCCTCCTGAACCGCCGTTGCTCGTGCGTGCGCACAGTGCGCCGCTCCACGAAGCTGTGAACTTTGCCGGCGATCCGGTCAACGGCTCCTTGAACAGTTGTGGCGCGACTCTCCAAAGTGATGGGAGATGAGTGCGCCAATGAAATAGCGAGTTGACAACGCTTATCGACTCCACCCCGCGAGCCGTTTACGTCGCCCAGCTTCAGCCGCACGGTCCTGATTCGCTCTGCGAAGCGATCCAGAGCGAAACCAAGTCTTCGTTGCGCATACTTGCGCAGCGAAGCAGTGACCTCAACGTTGAGTCCGCGAATTTCCATCTTCATGACATCCCACCTTCCCCGTCTTGTGCCTCTATGTCTGCCTGGCCTGAACTCCAATGCGGCCAATCTCTTCCGCAGACTTGTACTGCTTCGCATCTCTGCGCGGTTAACGAGGCTCGTGCATGTCGAGTGCCGGGCGTTCCGGAGAAGAGCACCATTACAAATCTTTACTCGCCGGCAATTTCAATCGATTGAGAGAAAATCGCAAGCGAAAGAGAACAAAGGCGACAGACCTGGTCTGAGCCCCTCGCCCGGCCCCCTCCTCCTGGCCATGAAGGGGGGGCCTGAACTGTTACTGCGTCCGATACTTCGGACATTCGCGGTCCGATTCCTTTGACGCCTGCCAGTGCGCAGGTAAGACCGGTGGTGTCCTTGACGTTTGTTTTGCACAACTTGTCGGCCGTCACTGCGTGGCAACTGCCGTGCTTTCAATCAGGGTTCTCGTTGCGTTCGGAAGTTTCGAGGACGTTGCCGGCACAGGACTCATGCGCGGATTTCAACAGCGCACAAGTCTGGCTTGTGATGCGGTTTCCTTACCCTGCTGCGGAGCAAACCTACGCACACGCACTTTCTAAATCGGGTCACGTGGTCTCCCCGGTTGTTGGTGATCGGGCTCGTAACCTTTGCACTGCTTGCGATGGCGCCGCAAATGCGATCCGTCGAGGACGAGGAAGAGAATCCCGGTGCTCCAGAATTCGCCATGGTCGTGAGTCCTATCGACGATTCGCTGAGTTTCAGAGGCACAGCCCAAACCCGTGAGGACGAACGAAATGTCGCCGCAAAAGTACCAGCTCTGATCCCGGGAGGGGTGCGCGATCGTGAGCCCAACGTCCGCTGGCACGGTGGCCGATCCATACTGGCCTCATTCTGCTTGTTCCGCTGTTAGCACGTCGCCTTAACCTTCACCGGCAACTTGGTAGACAACGCGGCACTCTCGTCAGGGAGTGACCTCACTGACCCCAAGAGAGATCACCAATGGCGAATTCAGACGAGAATCAGAATTGGCTGGCACTGTACAGGGAAGCCGTTTTGGAACCAGATCGCAAAAAAGTTAAGACGCGCATCGCCGAAGCGCAAGCTGCAATCCGTCAACGCGCCCGCGAAATGTGGTACGCCGGAGCACCAGAAACCGCAGAGCGTCGCCAGATGGACGCTGCTTCGCATTTCTTAGGAGTCCTCTACGCGATCGGAACCGACAAGTGAGTTCTCCACCAACAGTCACGACTGTCCGACGAAGATTCATCCCAGGAGAGAAATATGCAACGATCTAATTCATGGATACTGATCCTGATCATCCTGTTGTCCACCGCCGCCTTGGCGCAGACCGGGAGTATTGCCGGCTCCGTCACCGACCCCTCCGGGGCGGCACTTCAAAATGTTCAAATCACGGTGCGCAATCTCGCGACCAACGCTTTTCGTGTGGTCACCAGCAGCGACGTGGGAGGCTACACCATTCCAAATCTGGCGCCGGGAAATTACGAGCTTACCTTCGAGGCCCCGGGCTTTAAGACCCTTAAGTATTCCCACGTGGTGGTAACAGTCGCGGAGGTGGTTGCCCTGCATGCGGAATTCACCATCAAAGGCACCGCGGAGACGGTTGAAGTGAAGGCACTGATTGAGAGCCCGGTGGAGGTGGAAAGCTCTCAAGTCAGCAACATCGTGGACACGACCCGGATGACCAACCTGCCTTTGCTCACTCGAAACCCCTACGAACTTGTGCTCCTCTCGCCGGGAACAATTCAAAGCAATACGCGTCTGGGTGGATTCTCGGTAAACGGATCACGCGAGCGTAACAACAACTTCCTGCTCGATGGAACAGACAACAACGACACTTCTGTTCCGGGAGGCGCGGGTGGGGTGATCAGCCTGAACCCCGAGGCCACACAGGAATTCCGAGTCATCACCAACAACTTCCTGCCCGAATATGGCCGCAATACCGGGGCCATTATCGACATTGTGACCAAGGGAGGAAGCAATGAATTCCGCGGCGATGCCTACTGGTATGGCCGTTACAACGGGTTTGGAGGAGCGCGCGATTTCTTCAATACTCCTCCCGATCAGCAGAATCCCTATGTCCGCAATCAGTTCGGATTCTCTTTTGGCGGCCCGATCTGGAAGAACAAGACGTTCTTCTTCGTCAACAATGAGTTTCAGAGATTCCGGACCACGCTGACCAACAACACGGTTGTTCCTACCGATGCATTCAAGAGCGGCATCTTTACCTACAATGACGCCGAAAATGGCCCCGTGAGTGTGAACCTTGCCAACCCAAACGATCCCAGTAATCTTACCGGGCTGAGCCTGAACCCCACGATCCAGCAGATTTTCGCGCTGTATCCCCGGCCCAATGGCGCGGCGATTGACGCAACCCGAGGTTGGTACTACTTTCCCAGCCGTTCAGCGCAAGACGTGTATAACTTGACGACCAGGCTCGATCATCGATTCACCGACAATCACAATGTTGCGCTACGGTACGCTTACAACTACTTCAGCGACCCCAATCCATCGCACAGCGAATTCCTCCCGGGTCTCGATGTGGTGTCGCTGACTTCGAAGACGCACGGAATCTCGGCCAACTATACGGCCTTGTTGGGAACGACCCGGGTGAACGAGTTCAAGGCGGGCTTTAATCGCGTTGATGCTCCGTTCGCCTGCGGCGGGACCAGCGTGTTCGACGCCATCAGCGGCACGGACCGCTTTGGTCGTGGCCGCGACTTCATTCTTCCGGGCCTCAACACCTTCGGCTGCGGTGCACTGGGCGACAGCAACGGGCAGAGCCGGCGCACCGGCACTTACAGCCTGGCGGACAATTTTACGTGGGTGAGGGGTGCGCACACGTTGAAGTTCGGCAGCGAATTCCGCTTCGTATACGAGGACGGATTCAACGCCTTCTCCTCTCGCGATTACCTGACCTTCAATGCCTTCAATAATTTTGATGCAGCATCGATTGCCGGTGTGACGGATCCCACAATCCAGAACATGGGATGGATGCTGGTCGGGTTAGCCGATACGGAATCGCAGTCCCAGTTCTTCAACAAGACCGGCGTGCGCACGCCGACCGACAACCGCAAATTCCGGCAGCGGGAGTATGGCTTCTACGCCCAGGATAGCTGGAAGTTCCGCTCGAATTTGACCTTCAACCTTGGCCTCCGCTACCAGTTCAACGGTGTGCCCTACGAGGCAGGTGGAAACCTTTCCAACCTCTACGTGCCAGCGAACGGCCCGGCGCCATTTACCTTCCAACTGGCTGGTCCAGGCTCCGGACGCCTGTTGTACAACAATGACTTCACCAATTTTGAACCCAGGATCGGCTTCGCTTGGGATCCCTTCAAGAAGGGCAAGACGTCGGTTCGCGGAGCCTATGGTATTTTCCACGACCGCATCTTCGGCAACCTGTTTGGGAACGCACGCGGCAACCCGCCATTCCAGCAGGATTACTTCAACCTGCCTTTGGATGTGATCGCCAACATTCCCTTTCCCGCAGATCAGCTTTCCTCACCGATAGTCCAGGAAGGGGCGGGAATCTACCCCGTATTGCTGGATCCGAAGTTGAAGATGCCGTATTCGCAGAACTGGAATTTCGGCGTGCAGCACGAAGTCGCAAGAAATATCCTCGTGGACCTGAACTACATCGGCTCGAAAGGCAGTCATCTGTTGCGCGTAGTGGATGGCAATGCGCCGAATCCGGCAATTGTTGCTCAGCTGCTTGCCGCGGGTACGAACCCTGCGGTGTTAGTAGGGAGCAATTTGTGGTTCGGGGGATTCGATCCTTCCCCGGTGGGCAACAGCGCTTTCTATCAGGCAGCGTTGAACCGCTCAATCGCAAATTCCAACTACAACGGGTTCCAGGCCACAGTGACCAAGCGCTTCTCGCAAGGATTCCAGGTGCAGACGGCATACACGTGGTCGCACGCAACCGATGACAGCAGCGATCCGCTCGACGCCGCTGCCGGAGACCGGACGTTTCCAAGAAATTCCTACAATCTGGCTGCCGAACGCGGTAACTCTGACTTCGACCTCCGCCATCGGCTGTCGATCAACTACACGTGGGAACTCCCCTTCGGGAAGGGAAGAACCTATCTGGGTGAAGGGAAATTAGGCCGAATCATGGAGGGCTTTCAGCTGTCTGGAATCACGAGCTTCCAGACCGGCCACCCTTATGACATCTTCGGCACCCGCGATTCCCAACATACGGGATTGAGCGACCGCGCTCAATTGATCGGTAACACGGGAGATTTCTCCGGTTGCTCAGTGGGAGGCTCCCCACTCTATGCCGGTATTCCGTCCCAAACCCTTACCGGCGTCAGCTACTGCGCTTTTGCGAATCCGGACTACAACACCGCCAGCAATCTCGGACGCAATCAGTTCTACGGTCCGCGCTATTCGAATTTCGACATGGCGCTGGCCAAGCGGACCAGCATCACGGAACGAGTCAAGCTGGAGACTCGCTTTGAGCTGTTTAACATTTTCAATCACCCGCAGTTCTACCAACCCGGCAATGGTCGAGGGGCGCCAGGTACGTTCGGTGTTTCGACCTCGACGCTGACGCGGTCGGATGGAACAACCTCTGCGCGCCAACTCCAGGTGGCGATGAAGCTGATCTTCTGAGGTTCCCCAAAAAGTTCTGGCTGGCCTGCCCGAAGCAGCCAGCCAGAACACAACCACTCCTTTCAAAACATCACGGGCTGTGGTTCTTACTCTGGCCGCTTTGGGGTCACGGAAGAATGACACATCCGCGATGCAGACCTGTCGCCGTATCGGCAGGAGATCAGGCCACGCTAAACGTCCCTGAGTTGGGATTCGTTCATCCCGAAGTAGTGCCCTAGTTCGTGCAGTACGGTCTGCCGGACTTCATGACGGATTTCTGCGTCGTTCCGGCAGACCGCTTCGATATTTTTCTGGTAGAGGACAATGCGGTTCGGTCCGGAGCAAGGGTCGAACACGCTTTTCTGCGTAGCAGGCACACCCTGGAAAACTCCCATCAGTAGGCTGCGGGGCTTGTGAGGACCGATTTTCCCTCCAGGGCCGCGCGCTTTCTTGCGTATCCTTGGCCCGTCCTCAACAATTACCGCGAGATTTTGCATCCGCTCTCGAAATTCCATCGGAATCGAGTCCAACACTTCCTCCACCAGCCGAATGAAATGTTCCCGCTTCACCTTGCCCTCCCGCTTGACTCCCTTTCACCCTGACTTGCTATCCCCAGAACCATGAAAGCCCCGGGCGCGTGCTCTTTGTGCTCGCCCTCCCAATGAAGTCTTGCATGTTCGGTGCCGGACGCAGGCGCAGCCGAGGGTTTTACAAGTCTCTATGCTCGGACTCCCGATCAGGGACTAGAGATCCCGATCGGCAGAGAACAAGACTCGATAGCGCTGTTGGCAGCCTACACCTCGGTTCACCCGCATGGGTCTCTGACGACTGGAACGACCAAACCAGCTACCTATGCTGTG
Organism: Candidatus Dormiibacterota bacterium; assembly: GCA_035632675.1. Classification (GTDB taxonomy): domain Bacteria; phylum Acidobacteriota; class Terriglobia; order Terriglobales; family Acidobacteriaceae; genus Sulfotelmatobacter. The sequence continues at coordinate 13,882 of DASQGJ010000002.1, read as the reverse complement.
TTGTCCGATGGCTTTGACGCCCGCTGTCCGATTCTTCTGACAAGTGCTGGTGTGGGACTCAGATCGTCGCGATTTCTCTGTTTGTTCTGTGCAACTTGGCCCAAGCCTGTGCTTGGCCCACGCCGTGCCCACTCTTCAGCGAGCGATCTCGATGCAGGTCGCCATTCGTTGAAACTGAAATGGAGAATACTGGGTATGAAGAAGTTCGTTTACTGTGCGCTGGTGCTCACGCTCGCCTTGATTGCTCTGCCAAACGGGGCGATGGCCGCAACTAAGACGCTGGACAACCTGCAGGCTGGGTTCAACGGCGAAAGCAATGCCCACGCGCGCTACCTCGCGTTCGCAGAAAAAGCAGACCAGGAACAGTACGGTGAAGTTGCAAGTCTGTTCCGGGCTGCAGCCAAGGCAGAGGAAGTTCACGCCACTAACCACGCTGCTGTGATTAAGAATCTTGGCGGCACACCCCAGGCAAAGATGGAGACTCCCGTCGTCAAGTCGACCAGGGAAAACCTTGAAGCCGCATTCAAGGGAGAGTCGTACGAGCGCGACACCATGTATCCGGAGTTCCTCAAGCAGGCTCGCGCCGAGGGCAACAGAGACGCTGTCCAGACCTTCAACTATGCAAAGACGGCGGAGGCCGAACACGCCAAGCTGTATTCCGACGCCTTGAACAATCTCCCCAAGCTGAAAGGGTCCAAAGCCAAGGACTATTTCGTGTGCACGGTGTGTGGCTACACGACGCCGCAACTGGATTTTTCGAAGTGTCCGTCGTGCTTCACGCACAAAGATAGATACGAGAAAGTCAGCTAACCGGGCCGTCGAAAAGGCGTCCCCACTTCTTCGGATTAAGGAGTTTCTAATGCTTCAATTTCCGGCGATTCCAAGTTGGGATGCCTTGCACCCATTAATCATTCATTTTCCGATTGCTCTCCTACTAATTTCACCGATCTTCATAGTCGTTGGCGCTGTGCTGACGCCGGCGAAGGGCCGTGCTTACCTGATTGCCGCGATGGTCTTGCTGTTGGTTGGAACAGCTTCGATCTTCGTGGCGGTGGCGACAGGGGAAGCTGCTGGCAAGCTCGCCGAACGGGTGCCGGGGATGGAGCAAGTCCTCGAAACCCACGAATCCCTTGCCGAGCGCACGCAGGCTGTCTTCAGTGTGCTCTCGGTGATATTCCTTGCGCTGCTGGCGGTGCCATGGTTGCTGAAGCGAGCAGACACTCGCCTGACGACAACTATTCTGCCGCTGGCTTTCCTGGTTCTGTACAGCGCAGGCGCCATGCTGCTGGTCAATACGGCCCACAATGGCGGCAGGCTCGTGCATGAATTCGGGGTGCGGGCGATGGTGACTTCGGCTCCCGTAGACGCCAACGCTTCGCTTCCGGCGGAGACACAGGACAAGGATTAAGCCGGAATGAAGACTGGCTCAAGAACGTTTCGAATCATTGAACGCGGACTGCTTTTGTTGGGTCTGCTGCTGCTGGTTGTGTTCGCATTCGCCCGCATTCACAGGTTCGTCATGTTCCGCGCAGAGATGGCGAAATTCGAGACCCGGCAGCTTGAGTCCCACAACAAGAGTGCCGCGGGAGTAGAGGCGACCGATGGGGCTAACCGCAACGCTGACCTCCATCAGCCGCAAAACCCGGACTATTCGCTCTGGTCAGATCGGCGTACTGAGTTGCATCAGGCGAGCCTTCGTAAGCCGGTCGAACCGCTTGCTGTTTTACGGATTCCCGCGTTGCAGTTGGAGGTTCCGGTTTTAGAGGGCACAGATGAGGTCACATTGAACCGCGGTGTCGGGCGAATTGCCGGCACTTCACTTCCAGGACAGGGCGGCAACATCGGCATCGCCGGACACCGGGACGGGTTCTTCCGCGGCTTGAAAGACATCCGGACCGGAGACGCGATTGAGTTGGTCACAATTTCTGGAACAGATGTTTTCGTCGTGGACCACATCCGAATTACCAACCCAGCCGACGTCAGTGCCTTGCGCCCAAGAGCGAAGCGTTCACTCACGCTGGTGACATGCTACCCGTTTTATTTCGTCGGCCCCGCTCCAAGTCGCTACGTAGTCGAAGCGTATTTGAAGCAATAATCGCCTGCAGGATGAATCGGCAAATACAAATCACGTCTGATAGTAAGGAGAAAACCAATGAAGCAATCCAAGCACAAATTACTTAGCTTAGCGTTCGTCGTGCCGGCGTTTCTTTGCGCCATGACTGTGGGCGTCGCCGCCCAGGACACAACGCACCCATCAACCACGAAAACAATCGATTCGCCGAAGCATGAGGTGCAAACGACTCATGTCAAGAATGCGGAAGTCGTCCATATTTCCGGTCATGAGATTGTCGTCGAACTTGAGAACGGCAAATTTGAGTTGTTGAATCTAGGCGAGGACTTCAGGTTCCAGGTTGATGGCAGGGACCTGACCGTGCATGAACTGACGCCCGGGACGAAGTTGTCACAGGAGATTCACACGATTAGCACACCGCAAGAGGTAACAACACTGAGAACGGTGAAGGGCAAGGTATGGCGCACCAACGGACCGCATGTGATCTTGTCTTTCCCCGGCGGTCAAACCAAAGCCTACACGGTACCAGATGGAATCGTGTTCCGCATCGACGGTGAGGACAAGACGGTATTCGATCTACGGAAAGGGATGGATATTTCGGCAACGGTGTTGACTGTTGCGCCCCTGCAAACCATCACCACTCACACGGTTGTGACCGGTCAAGCACCTTCACGACCGAACGTGGCGTTTGAAGGGCCTATGTTTATTGAACCGGCTCGAGAAGCTCCGGCCCTAACCGCCGCTCTGGAGCAACCCGCGCCGCAAGAACTCCCCAAGACCGCCAGCCTCGTGCCGTTGGCTGGGATGCTTGGTTTATTGTCGCTCGCCGTGGGTGCTGGCCTGAGAATGATCCGCAGGAGTAGGGCGTAATGGCCCACGAGGATATTCCATGGGCGGTCAGGCTTGCATAGATGACCGCCATCTCCAGTAACCAGAGGGTGGTGTTGACTCCACCAGTCAGGAGGACTCTAATCGAAAGTGGCCCAAGACAAAACAGAGTTGCAATCCGGATCTGTGCTGGTGCGCTTCGATGAATCGTTCCGCCAGCAGGCGATTGTTTTTGCCACTCTTAACCTTTTTGTCTTGGCCTCGCTCCTGCTTCTCCACTCGCTGTTCTCTTCTCTCCTGGGCCAGCCATCCCCCGCGCTACTGGTTACATTGGGGGCTGCGTTCCTGTTCAAGATGCTGGAATTGCTGTGGCTCTGGGCCAGTGTCCAGACTCTCAGTAAGGCACAGGCCGACATCGTCGTTTGGATCTCGATCTCGCTGAACATTGTTCTGGCCGGGCTCCTGACGCTCCTTACCAATCGGGCGGACAGTCCCTACTTCGTCCTGCTGGCGTTGCCTATCTTGCAGGCCGCGTATCACCTCAGCCTCCCCGCCTGCATCGGTGTGATTGTGATTTCAAATTCCACGACCTTCTTCTGGGTCTGGCATTTTGAAGAGTCGCATCCCCCAGCCCATGCCGCCGAGTATCTCGAAGACGGCGCTGTTTCCGTAGTGTACGCACTCATGGGTGTATTGGTCTGGCTGCTGGTCAACCAATTTCGAAATGATCAGAAAAAGCTGGCCGATAACCTGCGAGAACTGGAGCAGACACGTGAGCGGCTCATGGTCGAAGAGAAACTCGCCGTCGTGGGCCGTCTCTCGAGCGCTGTGGCGCACGAGATTCGGAACCCGGTTTCCATCATTGCGAGTTCACTGGTGACTGCCGACCGCCCCGAAATCGGGGAACAACAACGACGTGAGATGCACTCCATCGCTCGCAATGAGGCCGCCCGGCTGGAGAAACTGACTGGCGATTTCCTTTCTTATGCGCGTCCCAGTCAGCCAAAGCGAAATCCTGCCCCCCTGGCAGAAATCTTGGGCTACATCGCCGAGATCGCCGGCGTACACGCCTCCAAAAAAGACATCAGGGTTTCGGTCGAGAGTAGCGACGACTTGCGGGCGAACGTTGATCGGGAGCAGTTACAGCGGGCTCTTCTGAACCTCCTGCTCAACGCGATCGATGCCACGCCCGTTGGGGGACAGGTTGTGATCCGTAGTAGCCGCCGGTCGCACCAGAGTGTGGAACTCCAGGTCGAAGATTCGGGTGAGCCCATTCCGAAAGAAGTGCTGTCCAGAATCTTTGAACCCTTCTATACAACCAAGCCGCACGGAACAGGTCTCGGACTGGCGATTTCCAGAAATATTGCGAGATCTCATAGTGGCGACCTGGTCGTGGCCCGGAATGAACCCGGGCACGTATGCTTCACAATGACGATGTCTGACGGAGAGCCACGCGGCACTGGAGCGATCAGCCATGGGTAGATTATTGATTGTGGATGACGAGCCTAATTTACGCCGCGTCCTGGGTTCAGAACTTCACCTCGACGGTCATACGGTCGACGAGGCGGCCGGCGTCCTGGCCGCTCTGCCCCTTCTCGCGGAGCGCGAATACGACGCAGTCATCACCGACCAGAAAATGCCGGATGGAGACGGTCTGAGAGTTCTATCCGCCGCTCAAGAGAGCGATGCGTCGTTGCCAGTAATCTTCCTCACTGCAGTTCCGACGGTTGAGCTTGCAGTGGAAAGCATGAGGAAGGGAGCCTTTGACTTCATCACCAAGCCTTTTAATCCTGAGGTTGTCAGAGCGACCGTGCGACGCGCTTGTGAGCGCACAAATCTTGTCCGTGAAAACCAGCTCCTCAAATCTACCGTCGGCAATCTCCTTGGGGCCGATACGATTTTCGGCAACAGTGCGGAGATTAAGGAAGTGCGCGAGCAGATCGCCCGCGTTGCCCCCACGGACGCAACTGTTCTGATTGTGGGCGAAACCGGCACAGGCAAGGAATTGGTCGCCCGGGCAATTCATCGCAACAGCCGCAGGGCCCAGAAACCTCTGATCGCGATCAACTGCGCAGCTTTCACCGAGACCCTCCTGGAGAGCGAGCTCTTTGGACACGAACGCGGAGCCTTTACCGGTGCAGATCGAGCCCGCCAGGGTCTGTTTGAGGCCGCCCATGCCGGAACCCTTTTTCTGGACGAAGCTGGCGAAATGTCGGCGGCAGCTCAGGCCAAATTGCTTCGCGTCCTGGTCGATGGCCAGGTCCTGCGGGTCGGGTCAACGCAGACCCGCACCGTCGATGTTCGGGTCCTGGTTGCCACCCACCGCAACCTCGAGGAACGCGTCCAGCAGGGACTCTTCCGGCAGGATCTCTACTACCGGTTGGCGGTTGTTCCGATTCACATTCCTCCGCTCCGCGAACGCCCAGAGGACATTCCCGGTCTCTGCGAGATTTTGTCCGCCCAGATTGCGAAAGATTTGAAGGTCCGGCCCAAGCGCATGAGCCCGGAAGCTCTGCAGAAGATCGCGAAGTACACATTTCCCGGGAATATACGGGAGTTGCGGAACCTTTTGGAGCGGGCGCATATCCTGGGGCGTCGCGAGGAAATCACTGCTGAGGAACTCCCCGTGGAAATCAGCGGCTCCGCGGCCGGCCCATCCCGGTCGATTGAGATGCGCGATTGGCTGCGCACTCTGCCGCCCAGCGTCGATCTCCGCCAGTTGCTCCTCGCCTTCGAGCGGGGCCTTATTGAGCGAGCGTTGGAACAGGCCAATGGAGTGCAGGCCGAAGCCGCCCGCATGCTGGGCGTCTCGCGCAGTGATATCGGCTACAAAATCTCAAAGTATGAGATAGGGCGGCCAGCAGATGCCACGTAGGAAAGTATTCCGGCGTTTTGCTTATGACAAGGTCCGACTCGTCGAGGCTTCGTTGCATTTCGGGCGGCGTACGTTATCACTGGCCAGTGTGCGCTGGGTCACATCGGACTGCACCATTCCGGGAGGAATAATTGAATTAGCTCGCGAGAAATAAGGAGAAATTTATGTCGCAGAGCGTACTGGCGGAACCGGTCAGCCCACAGATAGAAGCCTCGAAAGCGGCTCCAGCTCCCCTTCCAAAAAAATCTTCCAAGGCATTCAATTCATTCCAGATCGCGCAGGCCCAGTTCGACAAGGTAGCCGAATATCTGGGGCTTGATTCGGCCACGAGAGATCTTCTGCGTTATCCGCTGCGTGAGTTTCAGTTTGCCATCCCGGTGCGGATGGACGACGGAACTGTGAAGATCTTCCGGGGCTTCCGCGTGCAGCATAACGATGCCCGTGGGCCGGGCAAAGGCGGCATCCGTTTTCACCCGCAGGAGACGATCGATACGGTTCGTGCACTCTCGATGTGGATGACGTGGAAGTGCGCCGTGGTGGATATTCCGCTGGGCGGGGCCAAAGGCGGTGTGATCTGCGATCCGCATAATCTCAGTGCGCGCGAGCAGGAGCAGATTTGCCGCGGCTGGGTGCGTCAAGTGGCCAGAGAGGTCGGTCCAGTAACCGATGTACCAGCGCCGGATGTGATGACCGACGCACAACACATGCTCTGGATGCTCGATGAATTTGAAAAGATCCACGGCGGCCGTTTCCCCGGCTTCATTACGGGCAAACCGGTCGGAATGGGTGGCTCACTCGGACGAACCGAGGCTACCGGCTATGGCGTCGTCATCGCCTTGCGCGAAGCGCTCAAAGAACTGGGCATGCGCTCCGAAAATACCCAGGCGAGCGTGCAGGGCTTCGGCAACGTGGCCCACTACGCCATCGAACTCTACCAGCGTCTGGGAGGGAAAGTGATCTCCGTCTGCTGCTGGGATCAAGCGGACCAGTGTGCGTACACCTACCGCAAGAGTGAGGGAATCAATCTCAGCCAACTATTGGCGATCACGGACCACTTCGGCGGTATCAATAAAACGAAAGCCAGGGAACTGGGCTACGAGGTATTGCCGGGAGAAGCGTGGATCGAGCAGGATGTCGACATTCTCATCCCGGCGGCGATGGAAAACCAGATTACCGGAGACAATGTTGGCCGCATCAGTCCCCGTGTGCGCATCATCGCGGAGGGTGCCAACGGGCCTACGACGCCAGAAGCCGACACTCAGATCCAGAAGAGGAACATCCTGCTGATCCCGGACTTTCTAGCGAATGCGGGCGGAGTGACCTGCAGCTATTTTGAGCAGGTGCAGAGCAACATGAACTACTTCTGGGAGAAAGACGAAGTGCTCGGCAAGCTCGATTTGAAGATGACATCCGCGTACTTCGCCGTCTCCGATCTGGCTCGCCGGGAGAAGTTGTACATGAGAGACGCTGCTTACGCCATCGCGATCGGTCGCGTGGCCAAGGCGTGTCACGAACGCGGCTGGGTGTAACTGCCATCACTCGCTCGACCTGGATGCGCGCCACTCCCGCATGGGGCGCTGAATCCGTGCATCCGCTACGATGCGGTGGGAGGTGTCGATGAACGGATTGAAACCTCTCGTTGCTGAGTTGCCGATCTTCGACCGCAAGTTTTGGGATGGCACCTTCCGCTGCACCCAGATCGGCTCCGGGTCCATCGGTGGCAAGGCCAGCGGATTGGTATTCATCAAAGATCTCCTCGCAAAGCAGATCGACCCCATTTCCTTCCCCGAGGTTGAGATCAATGTCCCGACCATGGCAGTTATCGCCACGGACTGCTTTGATCAGTTCATCGCACAGAACCATCTGGCTGAGTTGCCGTTCCAGGAAATGCCGGACAACCGGATTGCCCATGCTTTTCAGAAGGGCGATCTCCCGATCGAACTGCTCGGGGATCTCCGTGCCCTGATCGTTCAGGTCAAAACTCCTTTGGCGATCCGCTCTTCCAGTTTGCTGGAGGACGCACAGGAGCGTCCGTTTGCCGGCGTCTATGCCACCAAAATGATTCCCAACAACCAGCCCGATCCGGACATACGATTTCGCCGGCTGGTGGAGGCAATCAAATTCGTGTACGCGTCGACCTACTTTCGCGAGGCCCGTGACTACATGCGTACGACGGGCACCAGGCCAAGCGATGAGAAGATGGCAGTCATTATCCAGGAAGTAGTCGGCCAGCGCAGAGGGGATCGCTTTTATCCCGACATTTCCGGCGTGGCACGTTCTTACAATTTCTACGCGTTTGAGCCCGCACGCCCGGAAGACGGCGTGGTTACGCTGGCTCTAGGGTTGGGAAAAACGATCGTGGACGGAGGCATAGGCTGGACTTTCTCGCCAGCATATCCCAAGAAACCACCACCCTTCGCATCGGTGCAGGAGTTGCTGAAGAGCACTCAAACAGAGTTTTGGGCAGTCAACATGGGTAAGGCACCAGCTTACGATCCAGTCAGTGAGAGCGAATATCTGGTGCACGCTAATCTATCCGATGCCGAAGGCGACGAGGCCTTGTATTTCCTCGCCTCAACCTACGATCCGGAACGTGACCGCATCGTCCCGGGAATTGGGACTCGGGGCCCACGGATACTGAATTTCGCTCCCATGCTCGTACAGGAGCAGTTTCCCGTGAACAACCTGGTGACCGCGTTGCTCAAAGTATCGGAAAGAGCGATGGATGCCAAAGTCGAAATCGAGTTCGCCATCACCTTGCAAGAGCAGCGTGACGGCAGGCCACGGGCGCGCTTGGGATTCCTGCAGGTACGCTCCATGGTGGTTTCCGATCAGGTGGTCGACGTCGCGGTCGAGGATCTCACCGATGCGCGGGCCATTGTTGCGTCCGACATGGTGATGGGCAATGGCATCGCTGAAGACATCCAGGATATTGTCTTCGTGCGACCCGACAGGTTCTCGCCCTTGAACACGCCTGCTATCGCTCGGGAGCTGGAATCCATCAACGCGGAACTGCGGGATCAGAAGCGGCCCTTCCTGCTGATCGGATTCGGCCGCTGGGGGAGTTCCCATCCGTCACTGGGTATTCCCGTCGACTGGAGCCAGATTTCCGGCGCGAGGGCAATCGTCGAGGCCACCCTCCCGGAAATGAATGTGGATCTGAGCCAGGGCTCGCATTTCTTTCATAACCTGTCGAGCTTTCGAGCAAGCTACTTCATGGTGCAACATGGGCGCCGCTTTGGAATCAATTGGAATTGGCTGAATCGGCAGCCGGTTGTGCACGAGTCAGGCCTCCTGCGTCATGTGCGCCCCAGCGAAAGGCTCTCGGTACGCGTCGATGGACGGACCGCAAGAGGAGTCGTCGTGTCGCAGACGGGGGACAGTACAAGACAAGCGAGAAAATGAAGTCGGACGAAACCCAATTCGGAACCATGCTCCATGCTCTGCAGGAGCGAGCCAAGGAATTGAACTGTCTCTATCAAGTGGGCGAACTCCTGAGCCAGTCAAACCGGCCTCTTGAGGAGATTTTTGGGGGCATCATCGAGGTCCTGCCGCCAGGCTGGCAATATCCACACGACTGTCAGGCTCGGATCCTGTTCGAGAACCTGACCATCCAGCCGCCGGATTTTGAAGCAACGCGATGGGTTCAGAAGGCCGACATCGTCGTGCAGGGTGAGACCCTCGGAACCGTCGAGGTTTTCTACCGGAGAGAGCTGCCGCGATCCGACGAAGGCCCGTTCCTCAAGGAAGAGCGGAAGCTGATTGGGACGATTGCGGAGCGAATCGCAAGCTCGGTCAGCCAGCGCCGCCTAAGAGCCGCGTTCGAGGGCTGGGCTGCAGCCGATCAAGTGTCGGCGCAAGGGGACTGGCGTGTCGTACTGGAGTTTCTGCGCGAAACCGACCCCGCCCTGTTGAAGCGGATTTCACGCAAATTGATCAATCACCTGAGCTGGAACGGAGTCGACGAGGCCAAGGAACTCCTTCGGACCGGCGGGGCGATCTTGCCGCGCGAGTCAGCCCTTGCCGCCGATGGAAACAGGCCTCTTCCTCAGGACGCCCCCGGCCACTCCTCCGACTTGACAACCCAGGCACTCCGGATCGCTGGCGAACATTTGAGCGAGACCGAGATCCTCAATTGTGTGACTCGATGGATCAAAGAGGACAAGGCCAGCTTCCTGGTGCGAGCGCTCGAAAACCAGGACACTTCCCTCGGAGAGGTCATGGAGTGTGTCGAACGCTATCGGCACATTGGTGTGGAGGAAAGCGAACTTTCCCTCTATACCCAGAAAGGTCTCCGTGTATCACTCATTCGCCGCTTCTTTTCTGAAAGCCTTGACTTCATCAACGTCGCAAAGAGGTACATCGACGTTAAGGATTTCTACGATCTGTTGGGCAGGGTCATTTTCCCGCCTGGCTGCCACGGGAAACTCGGTGGTAAGAGTGCCGGTTTGTTCCTGGCCAAGAAGATCATAGACAAAGCCCCTGAAGCGAGCGCCCTGCTGCGCGAAGTGAAGGTGCCGAGAACCTGGTACCTCACCTCCGATTGGATTCAGGATTTCGTGCACCATAACGATCTGGAGGACGTTCTCAACCGGAAATACATGGAGATCGACCAGGTTCGGCAGGAGTACCCGCACCTGGTGGCTCTGTTTAAGAGATCGTCTTTCCCTTCAGAATTGGCCAAGGGGCTGGCACTCGCGCTGGATGATCTCGGCGATGTTCCTCTCATCGTCCGCAGCTCGAGTCTGCTGGAAGACCGTCCCGGATCGGCTTTCTCCGGAAAGTACAAGAGTCTGTTCTTAGGGAACTGCGGGAGCAAGGAAGAACGACTGGCCGGATTGATGGATGCGGTTGCCGAGGTGTACGCCTCAATCTTCGGCCCCGATCCGACCGAATACCGGGCTGAGCGCGGTCTGCTGGATGTCCACGAAGAAATGGGCATCATGATCCAGGAGGTCGTCGGCCAGCCCGTCGGCAAGTACTTTTTGCCGGCGTGCTCTGGAGTTGCATTCAGCAACAATGAGTTCCGATGGTCTGCCCGCATCAAGCGTGAGGATGGGCTCATTAGGCTGGTACCTGGGCTGGGAACGCGTGCCGTGGATCGCGTTGCCGACGACTACCCGGTGCTAATCGCTCCGGGCCAGCCGAGTTTGCGTGTCAATGTTACCGCTGACGAAGTGCTCCGGTATTCGCCCAAGCGCATCGATCTCATCAATCTGGAAACCAACGCTTTCGAGACCGTCGACGTCGCGGAACTCCTGCGCTATTCCGGCGCCACCTATCCCCAGATTCGCAATCTGGTGTCGCTCGTGAGCCATGACCGGATCGAGCCAATCATCGGACCGTTGCCTGATTTCACTTCTCAGGATGCAGTCTTCACTTTTGAGGGACTGATTCGGAAGACTTCCTTCGTAAGCTGCGTCCACGAACTGCTGCATCTGTTGCAATCCAAGCTCGGAACCCCGGTAGATATGGAGTTCGCCTACGACGGGAAGGATTTCTACTTACTGCAGTGCAGACCCCAGAGCTATGGTGCCGACGCGGTCGCTGTCGCGATCCCGCAGAACCTGCCGTCGGACAAGGTCATCTTCTCGGCTGCCCATTTTGTTTCAAACGGCAAGGTGCCGGAAATCACTCACATTGTCTACGTCGATCTCGAAGGCTATAGCCAGCTCCCGGATCAGGCAGCCATGCACGATGTCGGTCGCGCTGTTGGCAGACTCAATAAGCTGTTGCCGAAACGCCAGTTCATTCTGGTCGGGCCCGGACGCTGGGGCAGCCGCGGAGACATCAAACTCGGCGTTCCGGTCACCTACTCCGATATCAACAACGCCGCAATGTTGATCGAAGTCGCGCGCCAGAGAGGAAATTACCTGCCAGAGCTCTCCTTCGGAACCCACTTCTTTCAGGACCTCGTAGAGGCCTCGATCCGTTACCTGCCGCTTTATCCCGACGATCCAACGACAGTGTTCAACGAACTGTTCTTTCGACGGTCCCGTAATGTACTGGAGGAGGTGCTTCCGGAATTCGCGCACCTTGCGGAAACGCTACGGGTAACTGACGTACCCCTCGAAACTGGCGGACTCATCCTGCGGGTGCTGATGAACGCCGACTTGAACCAGGCAGTCGGGTTCCTGTCATCCCCTCAGCAGACGACTGTGTCGGTGGAATCCGAGGCGGAGTCCGCTGATCGGGGTACGAATGACCACTGGCGCTGGCGTTTTCGCATGGCACAGAGGATTGCGGCCGATCTCGATCCGCAAAAATTCGGAGTCAATGCCTTTTACCTGATCGGCAGCACCAAGAATGCCACCGCCGGGCCCGCCAGCGACATTGACATCCTCTTGCATGTTCAAGGGAACGACGTGCAGAGGAAAGAACTGACGCTCTGGCTCGAAGGTTGGAGCCGCTGCCTTGCCGAAATCAACTTCCTGCGGACCGGCTATCGCACCGATGGTCTTCTGGACGTACACCTCGTTTCGGACACGGACATAAGCGAACATTCGAGCTTCGCCGTCAAGATCGACGCAGTCACGGATCCCGCGCGTAAACTGCCCATGAAAGATTCACAGGCCTAAGCTAGAGCAAATCCCGCGTAGCAGACTCGGGTGACTCCAAATCAAAACGCACCAGCGCCAACTCAGGGCCATCGTGCGCCCCGTTTATAGAGACGGTTCGCCCGATCCGGATTTTCCATTCGCCGCTTAAACGCGCAGACTCGTGTATGTGACCGTGCAAAGTTAGCAGAGGTTGCCGCTCCTCGATAAACCGCTTCACTGCGATGCTGCCCACGTGCACGTCCAGCGGAACCTGCTCGTAAGTCTTTCCATCGAGTGCCGCTCGGTCTAACGGCGTATCGCATGGTGGTGTGTGGAGAAGTAGCACTGCGCGATCGAGAGGATCTTCTCCTGCAAGGGAAACGAGATATTTCTGGATCGTGGCCCATTTGATCTCGCTTTCTTCCGTGGGCACGGTTCTGCTGCCCTCCTCCGGGGAGACGCAGCCGGGCGGGACATACCGGGAAACGTCGTAACGTTCCCAGTCCTTCAGCAGAAATGGGGTCGGCGGAACGTAGGCCAGGCCATAGATCGCGAAATCCCCCAAGAGACTCTTCTGGCCGTGGACGTAGTGCCAGAGGCCATTGGCTGCTGCGGCAACGAAGTCTCCCTCACACTGACGCGGGTCGTCGTTACCGAGGATGACGAAGATGTCGGGATAGTGTGCGCCTAAGGCGTCACGGGTTCTTTTGAAAGCTGGGACGAGGTAGTCGTGAACAAAATCTTCGTGTCCGAATGGAATTGCCGAGAACGCTGAGCGAGGAAGCAAGTCTCCACCGAGGAACACGGCAGCGGGACGTTGCCTGACGATTGACGCGAGGAGTTTGTCGTACCGGTCGATCTTTCCGTGGAGGTCAGTGGCAAAAAAGCAAGTCGGCAAGACAAATCCCTTTTCCTGTGCTTCTCAATCTTAAAGCCCACGAGCTCCCCATGGAAAAGCAAGCACATCTGCACGACGCCTCCCTGCTCGCCTGAGGACGTGGTTCGTGAGGGTAGCTGTGTCGGCTTTGCTTTTGTCTACAGACCGAGTTGCTGGTCCGGCAACAAGGCGCCGAGTTGCAGCCGCCCAGGTCCGCCGACACCGTCCGTCTGGAGCGCCTTTTGGACGCAAGCGATCCAGCTATTTGTTAGGTCTCCGGGGAACTTTATCGCTAATTTATTGTGAATGGTTTGAAGTGGTGGAGGCGGCGGGAGTCGAACCCGCGTCCGAAAATGTTACTGGTCAAGAGAACTACATGCTTAGTCGTGTTCATGCCCCAGGCATTACCCTGGGACGTTCGCGGCCCGCGCTCAGAACCGACAAGAAACGCGTCCCGCTAGCCTGTGATCTTAGCCTCTCATCCCAGACGTAGAAGAGAAGAGCAGCTCGCTGTGTGACGTCCTTCGGAGGCCCACGAGCAAAGCCCCTTGGGACGGCTGCCTAAACTAGTTAGGCTGCGTATGCCATCTGTTGATTGGCAATTATCATTTTGCCCACGATTACGGGTGTGTGCACCCCGGCATGCCTCTTGGCCGCAAGCATCTCCGTCGAAGCCGTGACGCCCCCACTGG
>DASQGJ010000001.1:0-10251 GCA_035632675.1 Candidatus Dormiibacterota bacterium | reverse complement strand
GGACGAGATGCGCGAGCTGCTGCGCCGCCGGCGCAAGCTCACTCCGCAGCAGCCCGACAATTTCGCGCTTATGACGCAGGATTCATGGTCGACGCTGTGGAACCAGCTCACCGGCGCGGTTTTCATCTTCATGTTCGCTGTCTCCAGCGTGGACCTGATCGTCGGCGGAGTAGGCGTGATGAACATCATGCTGGTCTCGGTGGACGAACGCATCCGCGAGATCGGCTTGCGACGCGCTCTGGGAGCGCGCAAACGGCATATCAAACTGCAGTTTCTGGCCGAGACACTTCTGATCATGCTTTTGGGAGGAGCTATTGGAGTACTTCTCTCGTATCTCATCGCGTGGGCGGTCGGAACGTTGCCCATGATGGGTCCGCTGTTTGAAGACGATTCGGGCCAAGGGGACATCCATCTGCGAATCTCCGTCATGACGGTTTTGCTTTCCACCGCGGCGCTGTTGTTCGTGGGAGTCATCAGCGGTCTGGTCCCCGCCCTGAGAGCTTCGAAGCTTGATCCCGTGGAAGCCTTGCGCTACGAGTGAATGTTGCGACTACCGCCGCGTCGACACGCATTCTGCTCGCAAGAGCGAAAGCCATCAGCCAATCTAACTCTTCACAGAAATTGATTTGCCCGGAGCCGCCGTTCGCAGTACCTTGCTCGTGAGCGGTTCGGGCCGAGGTGAATTTTGCCGATCTCAGCAGTGGATACGATCACCCTTGCCTTTCAACACACCAAGCGGCAGCTACTGCAACCGTTTCGCTTCTGGCAATGGACTCGACTGGCGATTGTCGGCTTACTCGCCGGAGAGATGGGATCGGGCGGGAGCTTTAACTTTCCCACCAACTTCAATATTCCGCGAGACAGTGGATCCTCGCGTAATCTGCTGGCCGCGCGCTTGCCGAAGATTGACCCCGCAATTCTCGGCGCGGTGATTGTGGTTTTGATTGTCGCGGGACTTACTTTCGCGGTGGTAATGACCTACATCAGCAGCGTGATGCGTTTCATTCTGTTTGACAGCGTGCTGACCAGGGAATGCCACATCCGTGCGGGCTGGGCGCGTCGGCAAGACCCAGGGTGGAAATTCTTTCTCTGGCAGCTTGGGTACATGCTGGTGATGCTCGCAGGAATGGCGGTGCTGCTTGGAGTTCCGGCAGCCCTTGCCTATTCCGTGGGATGGTTTAGCGCACCCAGCGAACATTTACTGGCTTTGGTCCTGGGCGGAATGGTTGTGTTTTGTCTGCTGGTTATTTTCCTGGTCGCGGCCGCGGTGGTTCACGTGCTCACCAAGGACTTCGTTGTGCCGCAAATGGCCCTCGAAGGGATTGGTGCGATCGAAGGCTGGCGGCGGCTGTGGCCAATGTTGCAAACAGAAAAGCAGGGCTACGCGATTTACGTGGGTATGAAGATCGTGTTGGCCATTGGCGCTGGCATCGCGATTGGTATCGCGTCACTGCTCCTCGGCCTGATCATCGCGGTACCGGCCATCGGTGTGGCAATCGCCGCCGCGGTGGCGGGAAAGACGACGGGCATGACGTGGAATGTTTTCACGATCACCGGGGCGATCGTGGGCGGCTGCATACTGCTGGCCGTCTTCCTCTACGTTATCGCTCTCGTCTCGGTGCCCGCCACCGTCTTCTTCCCTGCGTACTCCCTGTACTTCTTCGCGCCGCGGTATCGCGCTTTGAGTCTCGCACTGTATCCGCCTCCTCCAGGGTCGACGACCGGCTCGCCTCCGCAGGACTTGCCGCCGTCGCCCGCGCCGCAACCTGCCGGGTGAGATGAATCCCACATCACTGCTGGCCGGGCTTGAGCTTTGCGGTCTTCCCGTGCGGCCATGAGAAGCGTCGGCCAACGATGCATTTCACGATCAGGTGATCTGTTGAACGCGTCGTGCCAATACCGACGCCGAAGTTGAACTCCCACTGCGGCCCCAAATCGATATCAATTGTCGGGAAGAATTGCTGCTGCTGATCCTTCAGAGCGTCGAACCCAGACAGCGACCCGTACGCCCCGTAGTACTCCAGGCCGCCCGCGATCCGTTTGGTGAAGTCGTAGCTGACCTTCACGTTGGGCGAGAATGCCACTCCCTGGTTCACGCCGGGGCCGTGAAACGACCGGTCGAGGGCAGGATTGAAGCTCAAGTACCATGGACCGATTTTCTTATCAAGAATCGGCCGAATCTCCCAGGTCCAGGTGTCGGGCGAGAATGCGGCGCGCTGGTAGCCGATCTCCGTCGAAAGGCTTACTCCAACCGGCCAGCGCCATTTCTCCGGAACGCGCACCCGTGGGCGAATGTGATCGCCCACCCACTGCCATCCGCCCTCGGATTGAATGCTGGAAAAAACGTAGAAGCCAACTTCCGACCACTCGTTGATCCCCTGCGTGATCTCGAGGGTTTCGTGTTCGGCGTGGTTCGTGGGAAGCATTCCGTCCCGCACCGTCTTGCTGCCATCTACCGTGAAGTTGGAGTGAATCTCGACCATGGTTGACTGCGCAGGAACCGTTTCCATCCCGTAGACCTGAATCTCGTAGTTGTCCTGTGCGCTAGCGAACGAGGTGAGGGCGGCGACGACGAAGAGGAAGAGTGTCAGTCGTAATGAACGGGGCATGGGTGTGAGGCCAGGCCGCGGTTCCGCATGCGACCGAGAATGTCCATGATGCATGGTTGTGCCGGGAGGACGCAACCGCCGGCAACCACAGCCGGCAACCATGTTCTCTATCGCTGCACTCCTCGGCCTGGCGGACAGCGGGAACTCTGGCCACGAATGAGGTGTCTGATGTTGCAGACACGCGCGTGCACGAGAGGAGCAATCTCAATGGCTTTCTCAATGGCAGGCGGGGGTGCGCGCGGTCCACAAATTAACGTGACCCCACTGATCGACGTGCTGCTGACGCTGATCATCATGTTCATGCTGGTTGTATCGATGGATCCCGAGTATGGCGAGAAGGCGCAGATTCCGCAGCCGAACGCGAAGGATACTCCGTCGGCGCCGCAGCCGCGCACGGTTGTGATCGAGGTTGTGTGGACGGCTAAGGATCAGGCACCTTCGGTCAAAATCAATCAGGAGGCCGTGCTCTGGCCGGATCTGGAAGAACGCCTGACGCGAATCTATCTGACGCGGGTGGAGAAAATAGCGTTCGTGCGCGGTGATGCCGACGTGGATTTTCAATATGTCGCGGATGTGATCGATCTGGCGCACCACGCGGGCGTTCAGAAGGTGGGACTGATGACGAAGGAACAACGGGCGGCGGAAGATTGAGGATTACGAGTTTCGCGCTTTGTTCTTGATCCAGATCGGTGTGCCCACGAATCCGAAGGCCTTTCGAATCTGATTTTCCAGGAATCGCTGATAGGCGAAGTGCAGCTTGACGGCGCGGTTGGTGAACAGCACGAACGTTGGTGGGGCGACTGACGCCTGCGTCATGTAGAGAATCTTCACGCGCTGGCGCATCGGCACGGACGCTCGCTCAAAATCGACGTGTTCGAGGAAACGGTTCATTTCTGACGTGGTAACACGTTTGCGGCGCTCCGTGGCAACTTCTTCGAGAAGGGGAAATATCTTCTCGGTCTCCTTGCCCGTCTGAGCCGAAATGAAGATGACTGGAGCGTAACTCAGGAATTTCAGTTCGTAGCGCAGTCGTTCTTCGTAGGCCTCGCGGTCTCCGGGACGCTTGCTCTCGCGCATACGCTCGGATTTGGTGGGTCTGCCCGACTTCTGCTGGCCGCTGATCATAAGGTCCCACTTGTTGACCACGATGATCATCGATCGTCCGCTCTCGTGCGCGTATCCGGCGATCGACGCGTCGAGTTGGCTGACGCCCTCGGTGGCATCGATCACCAACAGCGCAATATCGGCTCCTTCCAGATGTTTACGTGCCATCACGACCGAAAGCTTCTCGGCCATCAGGTGAGTCTTGCCTTTGCGGCGGATACCGGCTGTGTCGATGAAGCGGAAGCGGCGACCATTGTGCTCGACAATTTCATCGACCGCATCGCGCGTGGTTCCGGGAATGGGCGAAACGATGGCCCGGTCCGAGGCAGTCAAACAATTCAGCAGGGTCGACTTGCCCACGTTGGGGTGCCCGATGATCGCGACTTTGACTTCATTCGGCGGTCGCTGCTCGTCGGTTGATGCCTCTTCCCCTTTGATCGCTGGTTCTTCCTCTGTGCTCTCTGTGCTCTCTGTGCCCTCTGTGGTGATGGTTCTTGGCAGTGTCTCAATCACCGCGTCGAGCAAATCGTCAATCCCGCGCCCGTGCTCGGCCGAAATCGGAAACATTTGCTTCACGCCGAGACGGTGGAAGTCGTCAACAAGCGACGATTGCTTCTCCGTATCGACTTTATTGACGGCCACGAAGAGTGGCCGGTTGGCCTTACGCAGCAGGCGTACGAGTTCGAGGTCGGGCCCGGCCAGTTCGGTGCGCCCGTCGATGACCATGATGATGGCAGCAGCTTCGTCGAGCGCAACCCTCGCCTGGCGATAAATCTCCGCCGGGATGAAATCTTTTTCTTCCGGCAGGATGCCACCGGTGTCGACCACACGCATTCGCCGCCCGCCCCACTCCGCGTCTCCATAGAGACGGTCGCGAGTGATTCCCGGCTCATCTCCGACGATCGCGCGCCGCGAGCCCACGATGCGATTGAACAGCGTGGACTTGCCGACGTTGGGACGCCCGACGATGGCGATTGTAGGAGTTACGACGGTGCTCGCGGAAGAAGATTCACTCGATTTGTAGGTAGGCCTGCTCAAATGTTGTCACGTTCCATCCGCGTTGGCGGTCGTTCTCTGTCGAAGGCCCGGCTTGACTAACGGGGGAATGTCCGGAATCGCTATTATAGAGACTTCCGTGCCCTCGCCCTCCCAGCCCGTGTCCTCCGCAGCTCCCAACCGCCCTGCGCCCAGCGGCCAGGATGGTTCGCTGCACCAGTTCTTCGGGCCTGGAGGCGTGCTGTCACGCACGCATCCTGCCTATGAATTCCGTCGCGGCCAGCTCCAAATGGCCCAGGCCGTCGAACAAGCGCTGGAAGAAAGACGCCATGTGATCGTGGAGGCCGGCACTGGCACCGGCAAAACGCTGGCCTACCTGCTGCCTGTCATTCGTTCGGGCAAGCGCGTCATCATCTCGACGGGCACGAAGAATCTGCAGGAGCAGCTTTTCTACAAGGACGTCCCGTTTCTCGAGCAGGCGCTCTACGGAGATCACGTGGGGACAGCCGCCTCGGCTGTCCGGCCAGGTCATGGCGCCGGTCGTCTGTCCGTCTGCTACATGAAGGGCCGGAACAACTATTTGTGCCGCAAGAAACTCTACGATCTGACCGATCAGCCGGTGCTCAGCGGATTGCAGGAGATCGAGCAGTACCAGGCGATCGCCGCGTGGGAGAAAGCGACGGGAACCGGCGACCGCGCCGAACTCGCCGAACTCCCCGAAGCTAGCCTGCTCTGGCACAAGCTCGACGCCCGCGCCGACGCCTGCACCGGGCAGAAGTGCAGCCAGTTCGAGCGCTGCTTCATCACGGAAATGCGCCGCCAGGCGATGGAGAGCGACATCATCATCGTCAATCATCACTTGTTCTTCGCCGATCTCGCCATTAAGTTGCAAGCCGATGGCGCGCCGGATGCGGGAATTCTGCCGGAGGCAGCGGCCATCATTTTCGATGAAGCGCACGAACTGGAAGACGTAGCCGCGAACTACTTCGGCATCTCGGTGAGCAATCTGCGCATCGAGGAACTAACGCGCGACGTTGAGAACTCGATGCAGCATAACCGCATGCTCTCCGCGTCGATTTCGGGCGCGCTCGGCAGCCTGCGCGATCGGTCGCAACTGTTCTTCTCCGTACTCCCTGCCGGAGACGGGCGTTTCGCTTTCGACACGCGCCGAGAGTTTCTTGAGGAAAATGGGGACGAGTTCGTCGCCCTGAATCACGCCTTGACGCGACTGGCAGGTGAACTGGACGCACTGCCGCAGAAGCCGGAAGAAGTGTTTAACTTTGTTCGACGGGCGCAAGAGATTCAAGTGCAACTGGGCTACACACTCGAGTCAGAGGATCGAAACACGGTGTTCTGGATTGAGCGCAGAGGGAGATCATTTTCTCAGCGGAGACACCGAGACGCGGAGAAAGGGATAGAGGCCCCCCAGGGGCGCCAGCATGTCTTTTTGCAGGCTACACCGATCGATGTGGGTCCAATCTTGCGGGAGTGCCTCTGGTCCAAACTGGAGTGCGCCGTGCTGACATCGGCCACGCTCGCTGTCGACGGAACCTTCGACTACATCCGCAAGCGGCTGGGCCTGGAGCACACACGCGAACTGATTCTGCCATCGCACTTCGACTACCAGAGCCAGGCGCTGCTATATGTGCCGCCCGATCTTCCCGATCCACGCACGCCGCAATTTACGGCCGAGGCGGCGGAGCGCATTCGCAAGCTGCTTGAGATCACGCGCGGGCGAGCCTTCGTGCTCTTTACCAGCTACGCGCAGATGAACGACATTTACCAGCGGCTGCTCGGGGCGGTCGAGTTTCCGATGCTGCGGCAGGGAGATGCCCCCCAAAGCGCGCTGCTCGAGGAGTTCCGCCTGACGCCGAACGCCGTCCTGTTTGCCACCTCGTCCTTCTGGCAGGGCGTGGACGTGCAAGGCGAGCAGTTAAGCTGCGTGATTATTGACCGGTTGCCATTTGCGGTGCCCAGCGATCCCGTGGTCGCGGCCCGAGTGAAGGCCATCGACGCCGACGGCGGGAACGCTTTCTTCCAGTATCAGGTGCCTGCCGCCGTGATCACCCTGAAACAGGGGTTCGGAAGGCTCATCCGTTCTCTGCACGATCGCGGATTGCTCGTTTTGCTCGACAACCGCATCCTGAAGAAGCAGTATGGGCGTGTCTTCGTCGACAGCCTGCCAAACTACAGGAAGACGACCGATTTGCGAGCCGTGGAAGGGTTCTTCGGGATGGGAACCTGACCACTGTGCGGTCCAGGCTGTAAAATAGGAGCTTGCTGAAGGGCGCAGCCGGTGCCATATTTCCCGGCTTGCCGGGGGACCATGTTCGAAGTCACCGTCGAAGATTCTTTCGCCGCGGGGCACTACCTGCGCAACTACAAGGGGAAGTGCGAAAACCCGCACGGCCACAATTACAAAATACGAGTCACGCTGGCGGGTGGTGAATTAGACAAAGCCGGTCTTCTGCTCGATTTCAAAGACTTGCGCGAGGTCATGAAGCACGTCATTGAGCGCCTCGATCACCAGATGATCAATGAGATTGAGCCCTTCACCGTGATCAATCCGTCCGCCGAAAACCTGGCAAAATATTTTTTCGAGGAATCGAACGCTCGTTTGCAAACGGTGACCAAGGGCCGCGTGCGGGTCAAAGATGTGACTGTCTTCGAGACAGACACGACAACCGCAAAATACTCAGAGTAAACCGCACAGCCGAGACCGCTGCACTGCTATGCAGATCACGGAGATATACAAGTCCATCCAAGGCGAGTCCACCCATGCGGGTTTGGCCTGCGTCTTCGTGCGCCTGACTGGATGCAATCTGCGATGCACCTGGTGCGACAGCGAGTACACGTTCCAAGGTGGGCGCAAGATGGCGGTCGAAGAAGTGATGAGCGAAGTCCTGCGCCTGAGCCCGGACGGCGGACTCGTCGAGATCACCGGGGGTGAGCCGATGTTGCAGGAGCGGGAAGTGGGGCAACTCATGCAGCGCTTGCTGGGGGATGGATATACCGTTCTTCTGGAGACCAGCGGTGAGCGCCCTCTCGATCGCGTTCCCGGCGGAGTCATCAAGATCGTCGACGTGAAGTGCCCGGACTCAGGTGAGGGAGGCACGTTTTGCCATGACAACCTCGAAGTCCTGACCCTTCACGACGAAGTGAAGTTCGTTTTGAGCAGCCGTGCCGACTACGATTTTGCGTGCGATTTTATCGCGCGGCACAAACTCCCGAAACGGGTCCATGCGATTCTTTTTTCGCCCGCATTCCGCAAAGATGCTGCCGGTGCTCGCGACAGCTCGCATTGCCTTCTCGATCCTCAGGATCTCGCTGAATGGATGACCGCCGACAATATCCCCGCCAGATTGAACCTGCAATTGCACAAGTTCATCTGGAACCCTTCGATGAAAGGAGTGTAGGGATTAATGAATGTTGGTTGTGAAACATTCAGCAATCGACGGTGCTTCGACAGATGAAGGAATCGACAAAAGCCCGTGCGGTCGTGCTCCTGAGTGGAGGTATGGATTCCTGCGTGTGTGCTGCGCTGGCGACGCGCGATCATGAAGCGGCCGCCCTTCACATCAGCTATGGCCAGCGGACTGAGGAGCGCGAGCGCCAGTCATTCCTCGCGATTTGCCAGCGCCTGAAAATTCATGACCGGCTGATGCTGCGCAACGATTCTCTGCGGGCCATCGGGGGGTCCGCTCTCACTGACCCGTCCATCCCGGTGCCGGATGCCGAGGCGATCGGGCACGACGTTCCCGTCACCTATGTACCCTTCCGCAACGCCCATTTCCTGGCGGTAGCTGTCAGTTGGGCAGAGGTGCTGGGCGCGAATAAAATCTACATCGGGGCGGTTGAGCCCGACAGTTCCGGATATCCCGACTGCAGGCCCGCCTATTACAAGGCATTCAACGAAGTCATAAAAACCGGCACAAAGGATGGCAACATCGAAATCGTCACTCCGCTCATCGCGATGCGAAAAGCCGAGATTGTGCGCTGTGGCCTTGAACTGGGTGCGCCCTTCGATTTAACTTGGTCATGTTACAGCCGCGAGGATCAGGCGTGCGGTGTATGCGACAGCTGCGCCTTGCGCCTGCGTGCATTCGAGGCGACGGGAGCGAAGGATCCGATTCCGTATGCGGCGAAATGAGAATTTTGTTGATGGTTGATTTCTGATTGTTGGCGATCAAAATAATAGTTCGGCCGGGAGGCAAAATGAAAAAGCGTTTCGCAATTTTTCTATTCGTAATACTGGCGATCGGGCTGTGTGTGCCTCCAGCCTTCGCCCAGGCTTCAGGCTCAGTCAAAGGCGTTTGCAAAGACGCGCAGGGTAATCCCATCGTCGACGGATATGTGGTCTGGGCCAACACGGACAATGGCCAGAAATATCCGCTCAAGACCAACAAGAAAGGCCAGTATTTCTCGCTGGGCATTTCGCCCGGCAAGTACAACGTCACGCTCTACAAGACCCAGGACGATATGAAGGCTGCTAAGGAGATGGACCACGTAAACGGCTTTCAGGTCCAACTCGACGAGAACTCCCTCGATTTTGACGTCAAGAAAGAACAGGAAAACGCCGCCAAGGGCCAGGGACTGACTCCCGAGCAGTTGAAGCAGATGCAGGAGGCCCAGGCCAAGCAGGCCAAAGAAACCAATACCGTCAAAGCCCTGAACGACAAATTGAACGCAGCCAAGGCCGCCGCCGACGCCGGCGACTACGATACCGCCATCGCGGCGATGAACGACGCCAACCAGATGGACCCCAGCCGCGACTTGATCTGGTTCAAGCTGGGGGACTACTACCGCCTGTCGGCCCCGAAGCAGACCGATCCGGCGGAAAAGCAGAAACGGCTGGACTCCGCCGTCGAGTCCTATCAGAAAGCGGTGCAACTCAAGCAGGCCACAACCAACGACAAGGATCCCAATGCGGCCAAGAACCTGGCCGCGTACTACAACAACCTCGCTGATGCACTGAACAAGGCGAGGAAGACCGACGAAGCGGTGAAGAACTACGAGCAGGCAGCACAGATTGACCCCACCGCCGCCGGCCAGTCGTACTTCAATATCGGAGCGGTGTACACCAATGCCGGCCGGGTGGATGAGGCGCTGGTCGCTTTCGACAAGGTGATCGCCGCCGATCCCAATCGCGCCGAAGCCTACTACTGGAAAGGCGTGAACCTGATCGGCAAGGCCACGCTGCAGGGCGACAAGATGATTGCGCCTCCGGGAACCGCTGAGGCATTCCAGAAATATCTGGAACTGCAGCCAACTGGAACCTACGCGGATGCGGCCAAGCAGATGCTGACCAGCATTGGAAGCTCGGTAGAGACCAGCTTTGGCAACAAGAAAAAGGCGACGCCAAAGAAGTAGATCTTCTTCCGATACAAGCACTTACGAGGGCGGCTCAAGGAGCCGCCCTGCGTTTTTTGGGCATCGCCTCTTATGTTACTAAGGGCTATGTACTGACTGTCCTTCGCGCCCACCCCCGACGCGGTACAGTTAACTACCTGAGTTTTCTTCCCTTTCTGTGGTGCGTGCGATT